>CAZAYY010000052.1:0-2268 GCA_964489525.1 uncultured Anaerolineales bacterium | reverse complement strand
CCGGCAGCGGATAGGCCCCTGCCAGTCAATTTCCTCTGCACCAGAGACACCCTCGTCAAACAGGGCGCTCAATTCGGCGTCAGACATGGCGTCCAGCTCGGCTTCGCACTCCACCAGCTTTTCAGCCAGTGTGTTGGCAACGTCTTGGCGGCAGACGGAGTAGAGAACTTCCTCCGGGTCCCCGCCCAGGCGGGCGAGAATCTCCTTGGCCAGTTCAGATGGGTTGGGGCTGAAGATCGTGGCCGTGCATTCGCAGCAGACAAACTCCCCGTCCGGGAAAGGGCGGGCGGCTTCCAGCCGGGTTTTGTGTCCCACGTCGGGGATACGGTTGGCGAACAGTCCAGAGCCAGGGGCGACTGAACGTCCGCAATATGAGCAAGTTGGGTTCATGGTTTCCTCCGTTTAGAAATCGCTGGGAAAGCCGATGGTGACCACCGGCTCGGCTTCGTCACCCGGGCCAATCATCGCCCACAGGTGCACCAGGTTTTGCTTGAGGCGTTTCGTGCCGGGCTGCTGCTCGGCAATGTACAACCCATACTCGATCAGGCTGGTGTCTTTGCTGCGCACCGCAGCCACAACCGCCATCCACAGTACGTCCCACAGGCGACCCGCATAGCTCTGGCCGTAGGCTTTTTCCAGGTCGTTGGGTTCCAGCCGAGTGCGCAGTGCCTGGGTGATGGCTACCGGGAACTTCCAGCGCGCCTTGCGGGCTTCATCGCTGACGTCCACCAGTGCGCCGTCGGCCAGGGCTTCTGCCCGGGTGTAGGTGCTGATGACCACCCAATCGTCGTCCTGGGGTAGATTTTTATCCGGCTCCGGTTCAGGTTCGGGCCGGGGTGTGAACAATTTCAGGGTCATGGTGTTTCCTCCGTTTTGTACAGGTAAAGGGAATCGTTGGGCTACCCCTGGCCGCGCAGCATGCGCAGGTCCCAGAAGATGGCTTCGCGCTCGGCTTTGGCGCGGCGTTTGTGCGCGGCGCGCAGGGCGCAGCCGCCCAGCAGCAGCACAGCCGCGGTAAAAAGTACGGCTAACATTTTTTCCTCCGTGTGGGTAAAGTGAATGGGGTGGGAACAGGTCACTGCTCGCCAAATACACGCCGGGCATGGGCGGTGTATTCCACCTGCCCGCCGCTGGCGGCAGCCGCGATCGAGAGCAGCCCAAAAACATCCAGGCTGCTGCCTGCACCGAGCAGTTGGGCTTTGTACTTGCCCAGCCCGTCCAGGGTGGCCTGGTCAATCACGGCTACGGTCAGCCAGGTAACGACCAGGTTGTAGCGGCCATCCGGGCGCAGGCGGGCGGTGAGGGTGGGAGATTCAGGCAAGGGATTTCCTCCGTTTGAGTTGGGTCAGGCAATTGCAGCAGGCGCTCAAACAGCAAACCTGAGCACCTCTTACAATTGCCGGACGGGGTAGGTCCGGCAAGGGTGGGGGCGCATCACGCCAAAGCCTGGGCGGTCAGCTTGCGCAGTTCGGCCAGGGCTGAGGGTGTGAGCGCATCAATTCCGGCGCGGCCTTCGAGTACCAAACGCACCTGGTGGGCGGTCTGGCGGGAAGCCTGTGCCAGGAGGGTTTGGACCAGGCGGCTTTGCTGCGCGCCGGTCAGGTGTCCTAGCGGGGTTTGCAGAACAAACCCGCGGTAGATGCCCGGCTGGGCCAGGCGGGGAGCGGTGGAACGGGACATGCGGCGCCTCCTTTCGTGGGGAGGGCGGAAAGGGGCGCGCCAACACCCCCCTCCGCCAATGTGGTGGATGTGGGGGTGGGTGTGTTCCGACCAGGTGGGTAACCTGCTCGGGTTCCAAACAAGAATGATGAGGAATTTTAGGGGTCAAATGTCCTGGGTTTTTCGGGACAAATGACCCTTGCGCATTTTGCAACCCATCCGGTATAGTGGAAACAAGCCCAGGGGGACGATTGGGTGCAGGGAGAATTTATTCAAGCGTTTGCGGGGGCCTGCCCGGGGGGTTGCTTTTGTACCAGGGGGGCGACTGGAAAACGTACAGGAGGGCTGCGATCATCAAGAAACACTTTTCCCAAAGCCTGAACGCAGAGCAGTGGTCTATCGTGACCACCGGCAGCGGTAGTATCACAACCACAAATGGGGTAGTACGCCTGACGGGTGCGGGGAGTTGGAACAATTATCTCACCCGACCTTCCGGCAAAACGATTGGCCCTGAACAGGCTGGCGAATTTCAATTTCGCTTGAGTTCAACCAATGCCAGCGCTTACCTGGTCTTCTATACCGGGAGTGTTGGTCAGGACAATTACAGAC
>CAZAYY010000051.1:0-3501 GCA_964489525.1 uncultured Anaerolineales bacterium | reverse complement strand
GCACCCTGGGCTTGCTCAGGTGACACAGCCAGCAGGGCAATCAAGCCCCACAGCGCCAGCACCAAAAGCCATTTGAGGACAGGCGGGCGGCTGACCGAGACACGAATTTCGCGAATTTCACGAAGAATTTTCAGGCTGCTCATGGCGCACCCCCTTCTGGAAAGAGGATGTAGAGGGGGCTGCATTTGATTTCAAGGGTCTCCACCACTATCTGTTCACCCAGCACATCCCAGGCTGCAATTGGCGGCGTGCCAAAATTTGGAACATAGCTGCCTTCCCCGCTGTACCACAGGACCAGCAAACTGCCATTCAGCACGCTGAAACTGTACCCGTGCAGGGCGGGGTCTGATGGGTCCGAATACCCCTGAGCAGAGGTCATTCCCCGCAAGGATTCTGCCATCACCCGGTACGCCTGGTAGGCGGGCAGATTGGCCAGGGCGCTGTGATATTCCCCGGCGTAGCTGCGGAAATGGACTGCCGGGGCATTGGCAGCCAGCGAAGCCCCAAACGCCTGGATCAGGTAGTTGGCTTTGGCGGTTTCAAAGCCAGGGCGGCTGGTTCCGGTGTTCCAAAACAGGATTTGCGGGTAGAGCTTTGCGCCGTTTTGGACGCCAGTCAGATTGCTTTGCAGGTAGGTGATTTTGTGTTCCACCACTGGCCCATCCTGCCAGGTGGTTTCCCAGAGCGGGTTGAAGTAGGTGTACTCCAGCCCATCTTCGGTTTGGGCTAAGTCTCCCGCCTGGAAGGCAATCCCGTCCAGCTCGCCAGAGGGCAACCCTAAGATAACCGATTCGATGAAGCGGCTGAACAGGCAATCGGGGGAGTCAAACAGCCGGGGGTCGCAGCGCAGTTCGAGCGCACCCACCAGGACGGTCAAATCCGGGTTGGCGCTCTTGATTCCATTCCTGGCCGCCTGGTAGGCAGCAGCGTAGCTCACCCCGCCGTAGCCAGAAGCGAAATCCTCGCTGCCCCAGCAGGATAGGGTATCGGGGCTGTCCCACAGTTCAAAAGTTTGAACTTCAAACGGCGGCTGGCTGTACCGGCTGGCGGCATCAGCGGCAAACGCCTGTAAATCAGCCAGTTTGCCTGCTCCCAACGGACCGCACTTACCCGAATCAGGGAACATCAACGCCCAGGCCGGGGTATCGCCAATTACCAGGGTGACAGATTGTCCGTGCCCCCTGGCCGTCAAAATCTGGCTCTCCAGCTCGTAAAGCAAATGCCAGTTGCGCTCGCCGGGTTGGGGTTCAACGATATACCAGGACAGGTCCAGCCGCAGCCGCACCTGGTGGGCGCCCGCGTTGGCGATTTCAGCCATTTGGGTCGGATTGGCTGAGGCTTCGGCCACAATCCCCAATGCGGAAGGCTCAGCGGCGCTCAAGGTCGGGGTTGGCGTGGGCGTGGGGGTTGGCGTCGGGGTTGGGGTTGGCTCTTGCGTGAGGGTGGCGGTCGCAGTCGGCGTGGATGCCGGCAGAATGTAGTCCGGGTCACCGCCAATCACCAGCGGCAAATAGACCTTGAAGGGCAAGTCCTCCTGGGCAGCGGCAGGCTGGGCAACCTGCAATACCCCGAAAATACTGAAAAGAAACACGGATAAATACAATAATTTCTGCATACTCACTCCTTCTTGGGGGGTGTGGACGGCCAGGTTAACAGCGCCAGGGTGTACCCCACCACCAGGCCAACCAGGAATCCGGACAAATACAGCAAGATTTCCATCAGGTCAGCACCGCAATCAAGGGGATAAAGAAAGCTGCCAGGATGAGCACAATCGTCGGGAAAAGAAAGTGCAGGGCGACAATCTTGGTCAGCTTGCCAGAGAGCAGCTCCTTCTGGCGCATGACGGTCTCCCGGTAGTCCCTGGACAAGCCCCTGGCAACCGTGTTCATCATCTCTGGTCCATCCCCGCCTTTCTTGCCCACCTCATCGAGCTGCATGGCAAAAGCTCGGAGTTCGGACAGTCCACTTCTGCCAAACACCTCAACCAACGCCCCGCGCACTTCGCTGGAACGCGAGATGACCGGCCTGCCGGTGTCTTTGCCAAACTGCATGACCTGATCAATCCAATCGGCCAGCGGACCACCCAACTCGGTTGCCCGGCGCAGGGCCTGGTCCACGCTCGAACCAGCTGAGAGTTCAGCGGCAATCATGGCAGCCGCTTCGGGCAGGGCGCGCACGGTTTTCTTGCGGACTTTGTTGGCCTGCTTGCGCAGGCGAATGAACGGAATTGCCCCGGCCACCAGCGGAGCCAGCAGCATGATCGGCGCCGGGCGCATCAGCCAGAGCAGCAGTCCCGCCCCGCCAAAGAGCAGCCCGTTGAAAACCACCGCCCCCAGGGTCTGTTTGCGGGTTTTGGCCGCGTCGAGGAAGTAGTGGCCGCCGCGCTGGGCCCATTCCAGATGCTCCTGCCAGGTATGCAGGTTGATGGGCAAATGGCGCAGCAGCGCATCACCCAGGCTACCTTGCAGCGGCTCACGGGCTTCTTCGGTCGAACGGTAATCTTCAACCATCCGTCCCAGACGGTCTTTGGGTTCCGCCAGGATTTTGGTCAGTGAAAAAGCAATCGCAGCCAGGGCGGCTGCAGCCAGAAAGGGGGCATAGGCAATCATTCAAGCACCTCGTTGATGGCGTCCTGGATGTTCCAGTAGCCCATGACCGCCCAGGCGAGCAGCGCCAGGAAAGCCAGTTGGATGATGGGCGCATTGAAAAACGAACCGCTGGCGCTGGAGGTCAGCACCACAAACAGGGTAAAGCCCATCGTCATCAGGATGGTGCGGGCGGTGCCCCAGGCCCCCGAAACCACTGCGCTGGCAGCCAGGCGGGTTTCGAGCAGGTCGGAGAGGTTTTCGGCCGACATACGCAGGGCTTCGACATAGCCCTGCCCGCCGGTCTCCCACATGCGCCCAATCTGGATGACCGCCAGGGTCAGGGCGGGCGAGATGGCATTGGCTTCGGCTTTCATTTCTTCAAGGCCCCTGCGTCCCCCGGAATTGAGTTTTGCCGCCAGGCGCATCAGCCAGTGACGGAGCGGCTTTTGCGGGTCAAGGGTTTGGGAGACCTGGTCGAGCGCCCCGATCATGTTGGGGGTGGTTTTGATGGACGAACTCAAGCGGCTGAGCATGACCGGCAGTTCTTTTTCCAGGTCAAGTTTGAGCTTGTCCCAGCGCGACTGGATCACCCCACTGACGGCGACATAAGCCAGCAGCGGCATGGCGGCCAGCAGCACCAGCGGCAGACCGAGGATGTATGCCGGGATCGCCAGGGCAACTGCCAGGAGTGCCATTGCACCATACTGGGCGATGTTCTCCCGCCCGCGCACATCCAGCCCATAGCTGCTGAAAGCCAGCCGCACCCGGTAATTGGGGTCGGCCAACGGGTCGGCGTTTTCGGCTTGTTCTGGCTGTTCACTTTCTGCTTTGAAGAAATCTTCCAGGTGCTTTTCGGTGCGGCTTTGGGACGCCAGGTTGAACAACCCGGCCAGGCGGTAGCCGATATATGCCA
>CAZAYY010000050.1:0-5628 GCA_964489525.1 uncultured Anaerolineales bacterium | reverse complement strand
GACGCCGCCCTGGCCCGCCTGCACCTGGCTCTGATGCTTACGCTGAAGGGTACGCCCTTTTTATATTATGGCGAAGAAATCGGGATGGAAAACCTTTCGCTCTCCGAAGCCAGCCAGCTGCGCGACACCACTGCTGCCAATATCTACAACTGGCTGCTGCGCCACACGGCCATGACCCCGGCAGAGGCTTTCCAGGTGGCGGCTGCCAAAACACGCGATCGCTGCCGCAGTCCCTTCCAGTGGAGCGCCGCACCCAACGCCGGTTTTTGCCCGGCAGAGGCTGCCCCCTGGCTGCCTGCCCACCCCAACCATGTTCACGGCGTGAACGCCGCGGACCAGGACAAAGACCCGGCCTCGCTTCTAAACTTCTACCGCTCCCTGCTGCACCTGCGCCGGGCCACACCCGCACTGGTCGCCGGGGAGTATGTGCCTCTTCTGCCAGCGCACGAGCATGTCCTGGCCTTTTTACGCCAGGATTTGGCCAGCGAGCAAACTTGCCTGGTGGCGCTGAATTTTTCCAATCAAATTCAAACTGTGTCTTTGGATATCACCGCGAACCCGTATTCCCCGGCCCGGGTGCTGTTCAGCAGCGCTGCCAACCAGGTTGGGCGCGAGTTCACCAACCTGCAGAATGGGGTGCTTCACCCGTTTGAAGTGCGGCTGCTTGAAATCGTTTTGTTGTGACGACGCAGTCGTCCTGGGGTTGGAGAGCGGCTGAAGCCGCAACTACACAGGGAGGTATTCAAGCCCGTAGGGCTGAAATGATTATAGATAATGCCGCACCATACCCCAAAGCCCGTAGGGCTGACACTATGTTTGTGGCCGAAAAGGGAGATAATGCCATGCCTACAGCATTGGCAGCCTGGTTGGGCTGGGTTCTATAATCATGCCGCCCCGCTGGGGCGGAAGACACGGCTAAAGCCGAGACTACATGGGGTTCCTTTGTGGAGTGACGACTTCAGTCGTTCTTTGGGGATAAAGCGACTGAAGTCGCGACTACAGGGGAAAAGCGACGGATGTCGCGGTTACTTTAACCCCTCGTATTCCTCAACTTCGGTGAGCGTAGACATCACCAGCAAATCTGCCCGCCGGCTCCAGCCCAGGCGCTCCCAAAAAACCTGGGCTTCGGTATTGCCAGAATAGACAAACAGGTGACATTTATTCACTCCTTCGCGTTCCAGCGCCGCCAGGCACGCATTGGCCAACACTTTGCCAATCCCCTGGCCTCGGTGTGAGTTGCGCACGGCCATGTGATGGATAAACCCTCGCCGCCCATCGTGACCGCACAGCACTGCACCAACCAACGAATCCCCATCCAGCGCAATAAAGCTCATATCGGGGTTTCGAGCCAGGTAGCGGGCAATTGCCTCTGGTTCATCGGCGCTGCTCAACCCGATTCCCGGCATGCCTTTCCACAAGGCCATTACTTCGGGATACCATGCTAAGGTGAGGGGCGTAATTTGAATGCTCATTGAAAATCCTCCTGATCTTAAAATCGGCGAATATCATCCCGCCAATCCAGCGACGCGCCAAATACAAATCCAAATACGGGAGGAATAACCAACCCCAACAGTGCAATCCATGCTCCGGTTGTGGTGGGTACAGCCAGCCCAACCACAACGGCAATGAGCAGCCCGATCAAAAAGCCAATCACCAATCCCTGCCACTTGTGGTCCATTTCCTGGTAGAGTTTGCTAAAAGTGAAGCCAGCCCGCTGCTTTTCCCGCCGGGTCAGCCCACTCATATCCCGGCGGGTTTGCTTGAGGGGATCGCGAGCACTGAGCTGCTTTTCGCGCAGGCGGCGCAGCCGTTCGATTTCTTTTTGTTGATCGTTCATACCAACCTCCGGCCTGGTTTTGAGGGGATTACGGTTACCTCCGATTATAATACAGTTCTATTTCGCCTTATATTCCCTTCATCTTTGTCGTGTATAATCCAGCCGCGTTGGCAACAACCCATTGCGAGCAAACTTTCACAAAGGAGAAAACCCCATGCGCAGAAGCGCCCTCATCCTCACACTGCTGGCAGTCGCCTTGCTTGGCCTGGCTGCTTGCGCCCCAAAAACCACCCCGGCCCCAACTGCGGCCAGCCCTTCCCAAACCAGCCCGGCTGCCCCGACTGAAACCACTGCCCCGCTGCCTGTTGACCCCAGCCCGACGGCAATGCCGCCCACCGCAACCCAAACGCCGGAACCCACCCGGACACCCAGCTCGGTGCAGGCTACTGCAGAAGCCGTGCGCGCCACCATAGATGCCCAACGCACAGCAGGCCCACAACCTACACCAACCCCGTCGGGTGGATTTTTGCTGGCGGATGTTGGGTTCGCTTCGCCGGAATCGGTGAGTGTGGATGATTTCAATGGCTGGATTCTGGTATCGAACATCAACGGCAGCCCAACTGCCCAGGATGACAATGGTTTTATTTCCAGGGTTCGCCTGGACGGCACGCTTTCCCCGTTGAAGTTTATTGATGGTGCGAACGAGGGTTATACGCTGAACGCCCCCAAAGGCATGTTGTTGGTGGGCGGCGCCCTGGTTGTAACCGATATTGATACGGTACGGATTTTTAACCGTGCCAACGGCGAGTTTGCCCAAGATATTCCGGTGCCCGGTGCACAATTTTTGAATGATATCACTGCCGGGGAAGCGGCTTTTTATGTGACCGATTCCAGTGCTGGCAAAATTTTCCAAATCAGCTTCCCCGACCTGGTGGCCAGCGAGGCATTTCCGGGGGTTGAAATTGGCTCGCCCAATGGCATTACCTTCGCTTTTGGGGTGGGTCTGTTCTGGACGGATGACAGCACCCGTTCGGTAAAACTGCTGCCTTCCACGGATACTGCTGACGCAGCCGGCGAAGCGGTGACCTACTGCACCCTGCCTGCAGGTGGGTTGGATGGCCTGGTTTACCTGGAAGATGGCTCGCTGCTGGTTTCAAGCTGGCAAACCAATGCGGTTTACCGCTGCACCCAGGGCCAGGAGGGGGTCCTGGTGATGGATGGATTTGATGGCCCGGCTGATTTTGCCTATGCCCCGGAGATAAACCTGGTTTATGTCCCGTCTTTTATGGCAAACCAGCTGGATGTTCGTCCGCTGCCCTGATGGGGCTAACCCGCTTTGCGCAGCAGAATGGGCGCATCTGCCTGGCTTGACCCAATCAGGCTTAGCTGATTGACCCCCAGCTCGAAAGCGGTTTCAACATCCAAACCGTATCCCAGGCCCTGGTAGAACGCTGCGGCAAATGCTCTCGCGGCATCGCCTGCCAGGGCTTCTTTCATCCCGATGACATGCCCAATCCGCCCGGCAATGGCTTCGGCCTGGGGTGCGGAGTAGCAGCCGTTGAGCACCACAATCTGGATGGATTTACCAAACAGTGCCAGCAGGTTAGCCAGGGCGGTGGGGGGTACCCGTTGGGCCTGCCCGTCATCGGCTTCCAGCAGAATGCCGTTTTCATCACCGTGACCGGTAAAATGGAGGACGTTAGGTTTGTGGCGCAGCAGGGTTTCTTGCAGCGTCTTTGCGCTCACTGCAAATTCCTTTTCCAGTTGGAACTGGCTGCGGAATTCTGCGCCGCGCAGGGCCTGCCCGATTTCAGCGGCCTCTTTGCCCAGGCGCTGTTGGTTTTCAGTGGTAGGTTGGGCGGCCAGGAAAAGGATTTTTCGGGCTGCTTGCCCGGATGGCTCGCCTGGGGTGGGCAGCCCGTTTTGGGCTGGGGCTGCGGCAGGTGCTGTCGAGGTGGGGGGGACCGAACCTTTTTGCAGGGTCTTTTCCACCCCATCAATCAGTATGCGGAAATCACTGCCTTCGTGCATTTCGGGGGTGAGCGTGTTCATGTCCCTCAGCACGTCCATCATGCGGGCGATGTTGTTGCGGATATGGGTATACAGGTTTAAATCATCCACAATGCCCTGCTGGTTGGCCAGCCCTACGGTGCGCATGGCTTCTTCCAGTTCCCGGGTTTTGTCTTCCCAATGCTTGATGTATTTCAAGCGGTTCACCGGGTTGTAGATGTCGGCGTCTGCCAGCACGATTGGGAAAATGCGTTCTTCCAGGGCTTTGTTTTCAGCCACCAGAATCAGCTCATTCATGCAGTCTTTTGAGCGCAGGTATTTATCACTGAGTACCACCACCACGCAGGCACCCCTGCCGATGCGCTCTTCAAATTCGCGAATCGAGCCGCGGTATTCCAGGGCTTTTTTGTCGCGTACCAGCACAATGCCCCGGGCTGCCAGGTCGTTTTCCACTTCATTCACGATACGTTCGCTTTCACCACCCCACCCATAAGAGACATAAACTCGCTGATCGTAAGCCATTGGAAACCTCCTCTATTGAGTTTTTGGTAAATTTACCGGAAAGGCAGCAAGGTTAGCAGCCTGTACCATACAGGGGTTCGGGTTGCTGTGCCGGTTGTAAAGCGGGTCTGGTAAAGGACTCCCTGGGGAACGCTGCTGCATTGCGCGGTAATGTTTTCGGCAGTCCAAATGTAGTAGGTGGTATCGGGTTGGAGCATCAGCAGGGGAACAATTTCTACCGATTTAAGATCTGGCGCGATGGTAAGCGAAGCCTCAACGAACTGACCGCAGCCATTATTGGTGCAGAGCAGCAGGTGGTCCCGATCGTACAGGAAGGACGATGGCGTGATGGGTGTGGTGAAGGTGATGACCGGAGAAACCAGCAGGTTAACGTTGGTGGCCCCATCCGGTGGATAGACTTCACTGACATACCCCTGGGTGGGGTCGGGTGTTGGGCAGGTGGGCGTTGGGCTGGGGGTTTGCGTTTCCGTAGGGGTGGCGGTTGGCGACGCGGTTTGGGTTGCGGTTGGGGTGGGGGTTTGGGTTTCCGTGGGGGTGGCCGTTGAAGACGGGGTTTGTGTGGCTGTATGGGTAGGCGAAGACGTGCTTGTGGGGGTTGCCGTTGCGGTATCCGTGGGCGTTAACGACGCAGTTTGCGTGGTGGTTGGGGTGGGTGTGGTAGTCGCCGAAGCCGTGAATGAAGGGGTAGGTGTGGGGGTTGGGGTGGCCGTTGGGGCGAGCCCGGTTTCCGTGGGGGTTTGGGTTGCTGTCGCCTGTCCGGTTTGGGTTGCGGTGGGGGTTGGCGTAAGTGTGGGCGTCAGGGTTGCGGTTGGGGTCTGGGTTGGCGACGCGGTGGGAGATGCCGTAGGCGTGGGCGTAAAGGTTGTGGTGATGGTTGGTGTGCGCGTTGCCGTTGGCGTGAGGGTGATGGTTGGCGTACGCGAAGGGGTAAAGGTTAGCGATGGCGTGCGGGTAGGTGTGCGGGTAGGTGTGCGGGTGGAAGTAGGTCCGAGGGTTACGATTGGGCGGGGGGTGCTGGTGGGCCGCCGGGTGGAGGTTGGCCGGGTGGTGCGGGTGGGGCTGGCGCTTTTCTTGTTGACCAACGAGCTTTTCTGGCATATCTGGCATGCCGCGTATGGTCTGTGGACGGTCCAGACTCTCTTGCCCCTCAACTTATGCAATCTGATGGTCTTTCTCAGCGCTTTCACCCTGCTTACTCACAGCCAGCTAGGCTATGATTTCATTTACCTGCTTGGAATCCCCGCCGCCGCTCAGGTTCTGATCACCCCGGCCCTGGGACCCTGGGGTTTCCCGCACATTCTTTTTTATCAAATTTTCGT
>CAZAYY010000049.1:0-6287 GCA_964489525.1 uncultured Anaerolineales bacterium | reverse complement strand
GCACTGCCCGGGACGGGCCGGAATGTGCGCACATGGGCCTAATAACCTGATCGTGACGAAGTCGAACAGGTAGGGTTTCCGTAATCAAACATACCAAAGGAGTGTAAACAATGGCTACTTATCTTCCCCCAAACCGTCAGCAAAATCCTTATCTTCCGTTTGGAGACCAACGCAACGCCCCTTTCTATGGAAAAGATATTCTTTCTGTAAAACAGTTTTCCCGGCAGGACCTGGAGTATATTTTCGGTGTGGCGCATGAGATGCGCGAGATGGTGGAACGAGTTGGTTCTTTTGACCTGCTGAAAGGAAAAATCCTGGCGAGTCTATTCTATGAACCCTCCACCCGCACCTCGTCTTCTTTCACGGCAGCCATGGAGCGCCTGGGCGGCAGTGTGATTCCCATCAACGAAGTGCGCTATTCTTCGGTGTCAAAAGGCGAATCACTGCCCGACACCATCCGAACGCTGGAATGTTATGCCGATGTGATTGTGCTGCGCCATCCCGAAATGGGTGCATCAGCGCTGGCGGCCCAATATGCCCGAAAACCCATCATCAATGCGGGTGATGGTGTGGGGGAACACCCCACCCAGGCCCTGCTCGACCTGTTCACCATCCTGGAAGAGTTGGGGCAGGTGGATGGATTGACCGTCACCATGCTGGGCGACCTGAAATATGGCCGCACGGTCCATTCGCTTTCCCGCCTGCTTTCCCTGTACAACGTGCGGTTAAACTATGTGGCCCCAGAAATCGTGGCCATGCCTGCTGAAATCATCGCCGAAATCCACCAAAGCGGAATCTCGCAGCACCAGACCACCCGCCTGGAAGATATTTTGGCCGAAACCGATGTACTCTATGTTACTCGCATTCAAAAAGAGCGCTTTGAAAAACCTGAAGACTACGACAAGGTCAAAGGTGCCTATGTGATTAACCCCGGGGTGTTATCCCAGGCCAAAGAAAACATGATCGTCATGCACCCACTGCCGCGTGTAGACGAAATCAGCACGGATGTGGATGCCGACCCCCGGGCTGCCTACTTCCGCCAGATGGAATATGGCCTCTATGTCCGCATGGCGCTGCTGGCTATGGTGTTAGGCAAAGCCTGATTACAACCTATGGAAACCCTATCCGTCATTATTCCAACCCTGAACGAAGAAAGCAGCCTGCCCCGCCTGCTGGCGGCCCTCCAGGGGCAAACCCGCCCGCCGGATGAAATCATCGTGGCAGACGCGGGTTCAACTGATCACACAACTGCCCTGGCCCAGGCTGCCGGGGCACGCGTGGTGCCCGGCGGGAGACCAGGGCCAGGACGCAATGCCGGGGCAGCAGCCGCAACCAGTTCGCTGCTGCTTTTTCTGGACGCGGATGTGCTGCCAGAGCCAGATTTTATTGAACGCTTTGTTGGTGGGCTAACCTATTACCGGTTGAATGCCGCCACCTGCCTGATCGCCCCCATACCGGATGAACAAACCCAGCTAGATTCCTTGCTTTGCAAGGCGACCAACGTCTACCTGCAGGCCATTCAACAAATATCGCCCCACGCACCCGGTTTTTGCATTCTGATTGAGCGCAAACTGCACAACCGAATTGGCGGTTTTGATGAAAGCGCGATCATGGCCGAAGATCACGAATACATCCAACGGGCAGCCCGTTTCAGCGAGTTTGCAGTACTGTCGCAGGTTGCCATTCCTGTTTCGCTGCGCCGCCTGGAAAAAGAAGGGTTAGTGCGGTTGGCGCTGAAATATGCCTACTGCGAAATGCACGCCCTGACGGGAAAACCGGTGCGGGCAATGCCCTTCGTTTATGAATTTGGCACTTTCAGCCCGTCAAAACCCGAACCTGTTTCCAGCAGCCGGCGCCTGATGGATATTGCCTGGCTGCGCAGGCAGTTGGGCAGGTTTGACAACCCGCTCTCGCGGTTGAGCGCTTCAGGCCTGAGAGCGTTCGAGGTGCGCGGCCTGGTGCAGCAAAGCGCCGAGGCCTTTGACCAGCAAATCCGCAAACTGCTGCCAGAGGAAATGAAAGCACTCGACCATTACTTCAACCGGCGCCTGGGGCTTTTCCAACAGCGCACCCAATCGTTCTGGCACGGATTTTTCCAGCGGCTGCAAGACCCTCAAACCCCGGTTGAATCGCTGCAACTGCTGGACAGTGCGAACGACAGCACAGCAGAACAAGACCTCGAAAGCGAAGAAACCCCAAGCCAAAAAGGATAACTCATGGGATTTTTTACCACTTTAGAAAACCGCGCCCGGCAAACCGGGTCCCTACTGTGCGTGGGGCTGGACCCCCACCCGGCAGACCTGCCCGAAAACACCCCCGAAGCAGCCCGAAAGTTTTGCCTGGACCTGATAGAAGCCACCCACGACCTGGCCCTGGCCTACAAACCCAACGCCGCCTTTTTCGAAGCCTTTGGCCCGGTGGGTTTGCAGGTTTTGCATGAGGTCATTGCGGTGATACCACAGGGAATCCCGGTGATTTTCGATGCAAAGCGCGGCGATATTTCTTCCACAGCCGATGCCTATGCCCGGGCTGCATTCGACAGCCTCGGCGCCCACGCCATTACCCTCAGCCCCTACCTGGGGCATGATTCCATTGAACCTTTTGTGCGCCAGCCAGAACGAGGCGCTTTCCTGCTGTGCAAAACCTCTAACCCGGGCGCATCCGACCTGCAAGACCTGCCCCTGGGTAAAAGCGGGTTGGCCACTGTGTACGAATATGTTGCCCACCTCGCCCAGGCCTGGAACACCCACGACAACATCGGGCTGGTGGTGGGGGCCACCCAGGTAGATGCCCTGGAGCGGGTGCGCCAGGCTGCGCCAGGGCTGTGGTTCCTTTCCCCGGGTGTGGGAGCCCAGGGCGGCGACCTTGAAACCGCCCTCCGTGCGGGGCTGCGAGCCGATGGCTTGGGCATCATCATCCCGGTGTCACGCGGCATTTCCCGCGCCGCCAACCCTCGCCAGGCAGCCCAGGCCCTCCTTGCGACCATCCAGCACACCCAATCGGCTATACGCAAAATATCCAGCCAACAACCCGAAACCTCCAGACTCAACCCCCAACAAACTGCCCTGGCCAACGCCCTGCTGGAAATTGGCTGTGTGCGTTTTGGGGAGTTCACCTTGAAATCCGGCCTGGTTTCGCCCATCTATATTGACCTGCGCCGCCTGGCCGCTCACCCAACCGTGCTGGCGGCAGCAGCAGCGGCATATCTCCCCATTCTGCGCAAACTGGCTTTCGACCATCTGGCCGCACTGCCCTACGCCGCACTGCCCATTGCCACCGCCATCGGCCTGCAAGGGGGCTACCCGCTCATTTACCCGCGTAAAGAAGCAAAAACCTACGGCACCAAAACCCTGGTGGAAGGGGTTTTCTCCTCAGGCGACCGGGCTGTGGTCATTGACGACCTGATTACCACCGGCGAAAGCAAGTTTGAGGGCATTGAAAAACTGGATGAAGCCGGTTTGCAGGTCAGCGATGTGGTTGTGTTGATAGACCGCCAGTCTGGCGGTGGGGTGCAGTTGGCCGAACGCGGCCTGCGTCTGCACGCCGTTTTCCGCCTGCCCGATTTGTTGGATCACTGGGAAAAAAGCGAAAAAGTGGATCCGGCCAAAATCCGCGAAGCGCGCGCTTTTCTGCGGGGTTAAGCATAGCAATGTACAATGCACTGCGCCCCCTTCTTTTCCGGCTGCCCCCGGAACGCGCCCACAGCCTGACGGTTAACCTGCTGCGGCTGGCCGGTGCAATGTCCCCAACTCGGGCGCTCCTGCAAAAAATGTACGCCTGTCCTGATCACCCCACAGACCTGTTCGGCCTGCACTTCCGCAACCCGGTTGGGCTGGCAGCCGGCTATGACAAAGATGGCCTCGCCTGGCGCGGCCTGGCCTGCCTGGGGTTTGGTCACCTGGAAATTGGAACCGTAACCCCCAAACCGCAGCCCGGCAACCCCACCCCGCGCATTTTCCGCCTGGTGGAAGATGAGGCTGTCATCAACCGGATGGGTTTTCCAGGCAGGGGTGCGGCCTTTTTATTCAAACAACTGCAAGGCCCGCGCCCGCCCGGGCTGGTGCTTGGGGTTAACCTCGGCAAAAACAAAGAGACCCCCAACGAAGCCGCCCTGCAAGATTACCGGGTTTTGCTGCAAATGTTCGCCCCGCTGGCCGACTACCTGGCGGTTAACGTCAGCTCGCCCAACACCGAAGGGCTGCGCGGCCTGCAGGCACGGGCAGCGCTGGAAGGATTGCTGGAAGGACTGGCCGAAGAGCGCGCCCGGCAGTCGGCTGCCCTGGGGCGGCAGGTCCCCCTGCTCGTCAAACTGGCGCCCGACCTGGATGCCAACCAGTTGGATGATGCCCTGGAGGCCATTCTGCACACAGGCATGGATGGCGTGATTGCCACCAACACCACCACCAGCCGCAGCGGCAGTGGGGTTTCTCTGCTGCGTTCCCGGCTGCAGGCCGAAGCGGGTGGTTTAAGCGGCGCCCCGCTCACCGGGCGCAGCCGGGCGATGGTTGCCCACATCGTGCGCCAAACTGGCGGCAAACTGCCTGTCATTGGGGTAGGTGGAATTATGACCCCAGATGATGCTCGCCGGATGCTCGATGCCGGTGCAGCCCTCGTCCAAGTGTATACCGGGTTGGTATACCACGGGCCGGGGTTGGTGCAGCAAATTTGCAACGGGCTGTCGGCTTTCGCGCCCACAGCCCGGAAGGATGGTGAACCGGCACATTCGGTTTGATTGGCTTTTTTCGCCTGGCGGACTTCCGTTTCAGCGAGCAGTATTGGTGCAGCCTGTTTATTTTCTTAATAGTAGATTGATTAAAGGAGTGCAAACCATGACCGCCAAAACCAAACAACCGACCATGTTGGGATTCCTGCCCAACGACGTCCCCAACCCGGGTCAAATTATCCTGTTGGGCTTCCAACACGCCCTCACCATGTTCCCCGCCACAGCTCTGGTAGCCTTGCTGGTAGGCTTCCATGTCAGCACCGTGCTGCTGGCATCCGGCCTGGCCACGATTATTGCCCTTTTAGGGTCACGCTGGGGCATCGGCAAATTTATTCCCCTGTATTATGGTTCAAGTTTTAGCTACATTGCGGCAACCCTGGCCATTACCAACGCCAGCTTTGGCCAGCCCGCTTCCGACGAGCTGATTTCCGCGGCTCAGGCTGGCATTGTTGTCACGGGCGTCATCAACGTGCTCATTGGCTTGCTGATTCGCTTTGCCGGGGGCAAAAAAGTCATTGACCGCATTCTGCCGCCCATTATCACCGGGTCGGTTGCCACTGTAATTGGCTTCTCCCTGGGAAAGGCAGCCCTCGATATGTCGAGCGGCGTGGCGGGCGGCATTCCGGCTGGGGATTTAAAATGGTGGGGCGTGGCCCTGGTCACCCTGCTATCCACCATTATGTTCTCGGTTTACCTGCGCAACAGAGGGTTTATTGGCATGCTGCCCATCTTGCTGGGCGCAGTTACCGGCTATGCCGTTGCCGCCCTGTTGGGCATGGTGGATTTCAGCGTCATTACCAACGCCAAGCTGGTCACAGCACCCCACATCACCTTCCCGAGCTTTTCAGGAGAAATGGCTGCCACCGCTATTTTCGGAATCGCCGTAATGGCCATTGCCACCATCCCGGAATCTACCGCCCATCTCTACCAGATTAGCCTGTATGTGGACCACCTGGCCGATGAACTCAAACGCCCGCGCTATAAACTGGATGAGCATGTTGGCTTTAACCTCGTGTTGGATGGCATTGGCGACATGATTAATGGCCTGCTGGGCGGCGCAGCCGGAACCAACTACGGAGAAAACAACTCCCTCATGGTCATCACCCGCAACTATTCTGGCCCGGCACTCATTGCTGCGGGCATCATCGCGGTGCTGATGTCCTTCAGCGGCACCCTGGCAGGGGTGATTCAAAGCGTGCCCACAGCCGTGAGCGGCGGGTTGGCCATTTACTTGTTTGGCGTCATTGGCATGCAAGGCATCGCCCTGATGATTCAGGAAAAAGTAGACCTGTTTGACCCCGCCCAACTGGCCATTGGCGCCATCATCATGGTGGTGGGCATTGGCGGGCATATCGGCTTTCCCAACGGCTTTTTGCCCATTCCGCTGCTGCAAGGGATCTTTCCGAACGGCTGGCCGGCGATTGCTACCGGTGCAGTTGCAGGCATTTTGCTGAATGCCGTCTTTGTCATTTTCAAACCGCCCAAAAAGTAGGCTAAAGAAAGGCCCCAGGTGGGCATTAAGACGGCGACCTGGCGTTCCAGGCGGGTTAAACCTTGCCTGGAA
>CAZAYY010000048.1:0-7029 GCA_964489525.1 uncultured Anaerolineales bacterium | reverse complement strand
AGGCGTTATTACCCACGTTGAGCGCCGGAGAAGTATCTTGCAGGCGGTAGTCGCCCGCCGGGTTAACGAAGAGCGGGTTGTTGGCCGGATTTGTGCCATCCAGGTTGCCTGTACCTACGCCGGCCAAGTCTTCACCCTCCACCAGACTGTAATCAAAGGTAAGGGCGCTAGAAATATTGAACATCTGTTTACCATCACTCGAACTGTTGCCCCACAGGATGCTGTTTTGGATGAGCGGACTGCTGAAGTGGTTGAAAATCCCGCTGCCGTAGCCGAAACTGTAGTAGCCTGTGCCGCTGGCGGTGTTGTTGGAGAAGGTGACGTTCGTCAGCGTAGGGCTGCTGTTGTCATTGAACATCCCGCCGCCGTAGCCGTAGCCGAAGCCGGCACCGGAGCTTGTGCCGCTGACGGTGTTACTGGAGAAGGTGACGTTCGTCAGCGTCGGGCTGCTGTTGTTATTGAACATCCCGCCGCCGTAGCCAAAACCTGTGCCGTCGCCTGTGGCGCTGGTAGTGTTGCTGGTGAAGGTAATGTTGGTCAACGTCGGGCTGCTGATGTTGTTGAACATCCCGCCGCCGTAGCTGTAGCTATTGCTGCCTGTGCTGCTGGCCATATTGCCGGTGAAGGTGATGTTGGTCAGCATCGGGCTGCTGTTGTTGTTGTACATCCCGCCACCCGCGTTTTCGAAAGGACCGCTCCCATCCGCCAGCCCGTCGGTGATCGTGAAGCCATCCAGCACGGCGGTATTGTCCGTACCGCTGCCGGTGGTCACATGGTAGGCGTTGTTCCCCGCGGGACTGCCGGCGTCGTTCTGGTCCAGGTCGCCGCTCAGGATGGTGACGTTGGTGACCCAATCGCGCTGGGTGCGCAGGGTTTCGGTGGCGGCAAAACCGCCGTAGATTTCCACGCCATTCTTCAGTGCAAAGGTACTGGCGCGGTCATCGTTCGTTTGCCCTGCACCCTCATCCGGGTAGTACACGCCTTCTGCCACCCAGATTTCGCAGTCATCGGTTACCGCCAGGGCATCTTGCAGTTTTGTGAAAGCGTCGGCCCATGAAGAGCCATCGTTAGCGCCGCTGGATTTCAGGTCCACATGCAGAATGCCGCCATTCGGGCAGGTGAGCAGCTGCCACTCATATGCGCCCAGGTCAATGGTGGCGGTGTTGTTAAAATCTCCGTCAAAAATCCGAGTGAGGCCGCCGAGGTCAGTGGGAGCGGTATTGTAGCCATTGAATCCGGCATCAACCACCGGAGAAACTGCCTGCAGGCGATAATCACCAGCCGTTGTGGGGGCGCTGCTGGCCGCAACGGGGCTGACAAAACCCGGGTTCAACGTGCCGTCCAGGTTGCCGCCGCCATTCGTCCCACAGCCGGTCATATCTACCGGACAGTCTTCCACGAGGCTGTACGTTAAGGTGGGAACGTAATTGGGGGCCGAAGGTTGGATATAGATTTGTTCTCCATACGTAGCAGTATTTCCCCACAAAATGCTATTCCGAATGTTCAAGGCACAGTCGGGACAGGAAAATAATCCACCGCCAACGGGCGCTGTGTTACCACTAATGGTTACATTGGTCAGCGTCGGGTTGCTTGCCCAGAAATGGAACATGCCCCCTGCCGTGCTCGTGGCCTTGTTGCCGCTGATAAGCACATTGGTCAGTGTTGGGCTGCTGTTTTGATAGTTCGTTACCCCAGCACCTTCCACTGCCTCATTTCCACGGATGATCACGTTGGTCAGCGTTGGGCTGCTGCTGGTATGGTTATATATGCCGCCGCCGCTGCGAGCCTTGTTGCCAGAGAAGATGGCATTGGTAATGGTCGGACTGCTGTTGGGATAGTTATACATCCCGCCGCCTGCCCCATAAAAGACATGGTTCCCAGAGATCACCAGGTTCGTGAGCGTTGGGCTGCCTGCCACATTATACATCCCGGCGCCATCGCACTTCGGTGCATCCGTATCCTCACAGGAAGAATCGCCAGCCATTCCAGCCGTAACAATGAAGCCATCCAGAATGGCGGAGCTGTCGGTGCCGCTGCCCACAACCACGTGGTAAGCATTGCTGCCCTGGATATCGGCCCAGGTTTCATTGATGAAGTTGCTGTCAGTATTGGTGTCGTTCTGGTCAATGTCGCCGCTCAAGATGGTGAGGTTGGCCTGCCAGTTTCGCGTCCCACCGCCGGTGGGGTAGCCGCCGTAGATGGTCACGCCGGTCTTCAGGGCGAAGGTGCTGGCACGGTCGTCAGCGGTCTGACCGGCGCCCTCGTCCGGATAGTACACGCCCTCGGCAACATGGATGGTGCAGGGGTTGGTGGCGAGGGCCAGGGCATCCTGCACATTGGTGAAGGCCGTGGCCCAGCCCAGGCCGTCGGGCGTGCTGGCGGGGCTGGCGGCGTCGACGTAGTATTCACAGGCCGCCACAGTCGCCCCCACGGGGGTGGGCAGGGCCAGGGAAAACCCTACAACAACCAGGAAGGCGGCCGCACTGAACAGGGACAACAAACAACGTACAACAGGGGAAGTTTTGGACAGCATCATTTCTCCTTTTTGGGGGCAGCTTTTAAATACCGCGACCACCCGCGCGGCGCAAGGGAAATGAAACTGCAGTTTCCACCGGCATATTCTGTTTTGGGTTGAAAAGAACGAAAATAAGTTTATCATATAATTTGGGTTTTGAAGGATATCTTGGGGTGGCAGGCGCACACAATTGTTGTTATTGCATCCATTCCCCATCCCCCTGTCCCCCTTCCCGGCGGGAAGGGGGAATTCTTAGGTAGTAGTCACCTGGTGGGTACTGCCCGCCAGGTGATTACTACCTTTTTTACTCCCCGCCCCAAAGCCTGGGGCGGGGTTGGGGGTGGGATTGGAAAGTGAGAACCGCAAATTCTACCAACATTTGCGCGCACCTGCCTCGGGGCTCTAATCTTCCTCTCTATTGACATGCACCCTGCGCGCGAGTAGAATGAGATTAATGGTCGGAATCATCTGATTAATAGAAACAATTCGAGAAACCCGGATACCCATGGCACAAAAACCCCTTTACTCCAGCCTGATGGATTACCTGGCCAAGACCGAAAACGGCCAGGCGGAATCCACCCGGCTGCCCACCCTGGATGAACTGAGCACGGAACTGGGTATCAGCGTTTCGAAGCTGCGCGAACAGCTGGAAGTGGCCCGTGTTCTCGGTTTTGTCGAAGTGCGCCCGCGCACCGGCATCCAGCGCCTGCCTTACAGCTTTTACCCGGCTGTGCAGCAAAGCCTGAACTACGCCATTGCCATGGATTGGCACCATTTTGAAAGCTTCGCCAGTTTTCGCAAACACATTGAAGCCGCCTACTGGGAAGAAGCCGCCCGCCTGCTCACCCCGGAAGACCATCTGGAACTGCAAGCCCTGATGGAGCGCGCCTGGGAAAAACTGCGCGGCTCGCCCATCATCATTCCCCACCCCGAACACCGCTCCCTGCATATGCTCGTCTTTCGCCGCCTGGAGAATCCTTTTGTCCTGGGTATGTTGGAGGCGTTTTGGGATGCCTATGAAAGCGTGGGCCTCAACCTGTATGCGGATTACGAACATTTACAAACCGTCTGGAACTACCATCAAAAAATGGTGAACGCCCTTTGCGCCGGCCAGGTTGCCCAGGGCTACCAGGCTTTTATTGAACATACCGATTTGTTATATCACCATCCAGAGTCGGTTGTGCCAGCAGCCGATTAAATGGAACTTTTTTGCTGGCAATTATTTTAAAAGGAGCCATCCATGTCTGTTGTAGAACCTCTGGTTCAATCTCAAGAAGCGCTGCAAACGGATACTGTTGTGAACGATTTTTCCATCACCGTGGGGACCAAAAATGGGTCGGGCAGCCAGACCTCAAACCTCACCATCATCCGGACGCTCTTCCGAATGGGCATTCCCGTTTCGGGCAAAAACCTCTTCCCCTCCAACATCCAGGGCCTGCCCACCTGGTATACCATCCGGGTGAGCAAACACGGCTACCTGGCACGCCGGGCATCGCAAGAAATTGTGATTGCCATGAACCCCGATTCATTTGCCAAAGACCTGGCTTCGGTAGCGCCGGGCGGCCTGTTCCTCTATGCCGACAACCTGCGCTATGAAATCAACCGCACGGACATCACTGCCTACGCCTTCCCAGCGAACAAACTGGTAAAAGAAGCCGAAGCCCCGCCCAGCCTGCGCGACTATGTGGCCAACATGGCCTATGTGGGTGTGTTGGCGTACCTGATCAACCTGGACATGGGCGCCATTAAAGAATCGCTCAACTACCACTTTGACAACAAAGCCCGGGCAGTGGATTTGAACTACAAAGTCATTAGCCTGGCCTACGAATGGGCCAGGCAGACCATTGGTGCTCCCTCCCGCTTCCAGGTGGAACCGCTGAACCTGACCAAAGGCCACATGCTGATTGACGGCAACGCAGCGGGCGCCCTGGGCGCGGTCTATGGCGGCGTGCAGCTGGTCACCTGGTACCCCATCACCCCGGCTTCCAGCATGGGCGAAGAACTGAACCACTACCTGCCCGAACTGCGCAAAGACCCCGAAACCGGTAAAAACACCTTTGCAGTCGTCCAATCCGAAGACGAGCTGGCAGCCATCGGCATGGCCGTGGGCGGCGGCTGGGCTGGCCTGCGCACCATGACCTCCACCTCCGGCCCTGGCATCAGCCTGATGACCGAATTTTCCGGCCTGGCCTACTACTCTGAAACCCCGGTGGTCATCTGGGACGTCCAGCGCATGGGCCCCAGCACCGGCCTACCCACCCGCACCTCGCAGGGCGACCTGACCCAGATTTACTTCCTCGGCCACGGCGACACCCACAACCTGATTCTGATTCCTGGCGACGCCAACGAATGTTTCGATTTTGGCTGGCAGGCTTTTGACTACGCCGAGCGCTTCCAAACCCCGGTTTTTGTGCTCAGCGACCTCGACCTGGGCATGAACACCTGGATGACCCGCCCGTTCGACTATCCCGACAGGCCCATGGACCGCGGCAAACTGCTCTGGGAAGATGGGCTGGCCAAGCTGACCGAACGCTATGGCCGCTACCTGGATGTGGACGGCGACGGCATCCCCTACCGCACCGCCCCCGGCAACCGCCACCCGGCCAGCGCCTGGTTTGCCCGCGGCACCGGCCACGATGAGTACGCCCGCTACACCGAAGACGCCGAAATTTGGGACCGCACCCAAAAACGGCTGCACCAAAAGTTTGATAACGCCCGAGCGTTCCTGCCCAAGCCGGATGTGAAAACCATGCCCGGCGCGCGGGTTGCCCTGGTGGCCTACGGCACCACCGACCAGGCCATCACCGAAGCCCGCGATTTCCTGGCCGAAAAAGGCGTGGCTACCGACTACCTGCGCATCCGCGCCCTGCCTTTCCAAAAAGAGGTGGGCGAATTCCTGGCACAGTACGAACAGGTTTTCGTGGTGGAGATGAACCACACCGGCCAGATGTGGCAGCTTCTCAAAATGGAATACCCGGAATATGGCGCGAAGATGGTTTCCTTGCCGCACAACACCGGCCTGCCCATCACCGCGAAATGGATTGTAGAACAGGTTATTGAAAATGGTTCCCTGACTCAGGAGGCAAAGTAAACATGGTTGTCGATACCGAACGCAAACCCGCCCGCGGCGAAAACACCGTTGGCCTGACCAAAAACGATTACCGCGGCGCGCCCAGCACCCTGTGCGCCGGCTGCGGCCACAACTCCATTGCAAACCAGATCATCGCGGCTTGCTTTGAGATGAATATCGTTCCTGAAAATGTGCTTAAATTCTCCGGCATTGGCTGCTCCAGCAAAAGCCCCACCTACTTCCTCAACCGCACCTTCGGCTTCAACAGCCTGCACGGGCGCATGCCCTCGGTGGCAACGGGTGCACTGTTTGCCGACACCACCCTGAAAGGCATTGCTGTTTCCGGCGATGGCGACACCGCCAGCATTGGCCTGGGCCAATTCAAACACGCCGTGCGCCGCAACCTGGACATGGTCTACATTGTTGAAAATAACGGCGTCTATGGCCTAACCAAAGGCCAGTTTTCCGCTACCGCTGAAGAAGGCCTGCACCTGAAATACCAGGGCACCAATATGTACCGCCCGATTGACATCTGCCTGGAAGCCATGGCATCCAACGCCACCTTTGTAGCCCGCTCGTTTGCCGGGGATGCCAGCCAGGTCAAAGAACTGATCAAAGCCGCCATCAGCCATCGTGGCATTGCCATCCTGGACATCATCAGCCCGTGCGTCACCTTCAACAACCACGATGAAGCGCGCCACTCGTACGGCTGGGCCAAAGAAAATCAAAGCCCCATCCACGACATCACCTACATCCCGCTGCAAGATGAAATTATGCTGGACGAAGAGATTGAACCCGGTGGCTATAAAGAAGTGGCCCTTCACGACGGCTCGACCATTGTTTTGAAGAAAGTGAACATTGACCACGACCCAACTGACCGCCAGGCCGCCATCAACCTGATCGAACAGTCGGCCCGCGAAGACGTTTGGGTTACTGGCCTGCTCTACATCAACGACAAGCAGCCCGTAATGACGGACCTGTACGGTATGATCGAAACCCCGCTCAACCGCCTGGGCGAAGACAAGCTGCGCCCCTCCGCCGCCAGCCTGGCGAAAATCAACGCCAGCATGTTCAACGCATAAGGTTTAAAAAACAATACAAAAAAGGGCTGGCCATGCCAGCCCTTTTTTGTTGCTCGAGTGGACTGCAGCGGCCCACTATTGTGTGCTGACAATCTGGCAAAAAGCTTCTCAGTTGCTGCGACGGTTGGAATAACACGGAGGGGTAAGGGTCTCCGGTAGGGGCGCAGGGGTAGATTTTTTTCGTGGTGATCTTCAACCTACCCCTGCGCCCCAGACATGCCGGGGCGCCTAAAATGAGGTAGGGGCACGAAATTTCGTGCCCCTACCGGAATTCACAAAGGTCCCATGCTGCGGCTTCAGCCGCTTTGCAGCCTTACACGCTCTCTTCCACCGCCAGGGCATCTACGCTGCCAATAAAGCCG
>CAZAYY010000047.1:0-11095 GCA_964489525.1 uncultured Anaerolineales bacterium | reverse complement strand
GTTTTTTGCGATATCTGTTCGGAAACGGGTGGGCGATGTATTGGCGGCCTGTCCCTGCGGCAAATGATGGGGGTTCAAAGCTCTCTGGTTGGGGCGGAATGATGATAGAACCTGATGCAGCCAGTTCCCCGATGCCGTCGGCATGGCATGATCCCCTCTCAAAAGAAACGATTAGGGTGAATCCACACCTGCTTTCTGGGGTGTGGGTCACTCAGGCAGGTTTAGCTTTTGGCCAGCGGTTTGAGCTGTTCGCGTAAATCGGGTGGAAACACCGGCAGCACCTGGCGCAGCAGCCAGCCTGTGGCCGGGTTGCTTTTGAGCAGCAAGTTTTGCTGTAAGAAATGGGCAGTCTCTTGGGGCGTGCGCCGGGCCAGCAGTTCGACCAGCTCGAGTAGATAGGGACGAAGTGCTGGGGGCAGGCTGTGCATAAAGGGGCTGAGTAGTTGAAAAATGCGCGGAATGTTTTGGAATTGGGGCAGGCGGGTAATGGCGCTTAACGCCCGCAGCCCCAGAATTTGCTGGGCAGGCTCTTTATCGGCCAGCCAGCCTTCAACCACAACAAAAAATCGGTCCAGGCTTGCGGGGGGCAGGCCAGAGAGTGTATCGCGCAGCAGCGTTTCGAGCAGCAGGTTGTCAATCCCCGATTGGATCCAGGTGTTGAGCCGGGCGATGATTTCTTCGCTGTGCGCCGCGCCCAAGCCACCCAGCAGTGCCCCAGCAGCCAGGCGGTGTTCAAGCGTGCCCGCTGACCAGAGTTTTTGGGTTAGCTGCAGGGTATATTCCCAGGATTGGGCGGCAGCCGGTTTTATGCTGACCATTAACTGGCGCATGACCGGGGCCGCCAGGTTGAAAGTGGGCAGAATGGTGGCGGCGGAGCTGGTGGTGCCGGGGCGTTGGACGCGATCGGCATAGAATTCAAAAAAGTCATTCAGCGCCTGCATGAAATGCTCTGGCCGGGCATACACTTCGGCCAGAGCGCTTGTGTCTTTTTTCAGGCGGGCGGGTTGGATGGCTGGCATTGGGGCTCAAGGGAGCAGGTTGATTAACAGCGACAGGGCATTTTCGGGGGAGGGGGCAAAGGTTACCAGGTTGCGATAGTCTTCGGGAATGTGCCCGTTCATCTGTTCGAAAAGGACTGTAAGGGTCTTTTCCCATTCTGCACCGACGAAAATGAGGGGGCGGAGTGGAATGGTTTTGGTTTGCATACCGCTCCACATGCTGGCCACTTCAGCCAGGGTGCCCACGCCCCCGGGCAAGGCCAGTGCGGCGTCACATTGGTCAACCAGAGCATTCAGACGGTCGCGCAGCGTGGCATGGCGGTGTTCCTCGTGTACCCAGGCATTTGGCCCAATGGGGCGCCAGGCTTCAATTTCATCGCAGGTCACCCCAATGACATGGCCCCCTTGTTCGGCGGCTCCTCGCGAAGCGGCTTCCATGGTGCCCATGTATCCCCCAGTGAGCACAACGTACCCTGCCTGGGCGAGGAGCTGCCCCATCCGGTAAGCAAGTTGATAGTGCGCATCGCCGGGTCGAGGGCGGGCACTGCCAAAAATGGAAATCTTTTTCGGGTCAGACATGCAAATCGCCAGCGGGTTTTGGCTGTCTCCTGGGTAATTGGGGTTGGGAACGGCTGGGTCAGCGCTCGATGATGGTGGATTGAACTCGCGGGCTTGCCTGGCGGCCTTCAGCACTGGCCCGTTGGGTGGCACGCTGCAGCTGCCAGAGGATAAAACGCACCCGCTGAGACATGGAAGTGGCCAGGTTCCACAGCAGGCGAACGCCCAGTTCTGCGTCGTCCTGGGTGAGTGCCAACAGTTTTTCGCGAGACAAAGCCAGCACGGTGGCGCCTTCGGGGCCGGTGATCAGGTCTGCGGTGCGCAAACCCTGGTCAATCATCGAAAGTTCGCCGGTCATCTGCCCTGGTTTGAGGGTGGCAGCCCGCCGGGGTTGCTTGGGGGCCTCGCCAGGGTTTTCGGGGTCTTGCCAGACTTCAACCGTGCCGCTTTGGATGATGTACATCTCACTTCCGGTTTCATCCTCGTTGACGATGTTGGTATACGGGGGGAAGGTTTGTTGGCGAAACTGGGCAGCCAGGCGCAGGCGTTGGGCCTGAGTCAGGTTGTTGCCAATTTCGGAGTGGGTGAGGAAAGCGGCTGCTTCGCTGATGCGGTTTAATTCATCGTCGTCTACCGGAGTGTAGAGCCGGTCGCTGAGCAGCGGCAGGCCGAGGAAGGAAGCCACCTGGCGCCGGGTGTTGTCTGGGGTCTCGAAGTGCGGCCAGTGACCGGCCTTGGGGAAGATGCGCAGGTCGGCCAGACCCCACTCGTCGGCGATGATGCTGGCATCCCGCAAGGGTACGGTGTTGTCTTCTGCGCCCCAAATGACCAGGGAGGGGATTTCAATTTTGCCGAGCTGCCCGGAAAGGTTGTTTTCGCGCATGGCAAAAAAGCACTCGGCCCGCACCCGGCCCTGCCCAGGGCGGCGGGCGTCGGCGCGCAGGCGAACATAATCTTGTTCGGTGATGCCCGTCCGGGTGGAGAAAGAGACCGGGCGCATCAGCCGGTCGGTAATGCCCACAAACAGGCCTTCGACCGCCGAGACAATCATACTGCCCAGGCCGAAGCGCTCCAGCAGGGTGATGGGGGCAATGGACACATTGATCGAGGTGCTGAGTTTGCCGGTGATGGTTGGGTTGAGCAGCACCATCCGCTCCACCAGGGCCGGGTGCAGCAGGGAGAGGGTCAGGCTGATCATGCCGCCCATCGAGTGACCCACCAGCACCACCGGGCCATCGCTGATTTCTTCCAGTAAGTCTGCCAGAAATTCGGCGTATTTTTTGATGGTGACTCTTTCTGGAAAGGGGGGAGACTTCCCGTAGCCGGGCAGGTCAACGGCAATCGTATTAAACCGCTGGGCAAGCAGGCCCATCAGTGGGTTGAGTGCATAAGAAGAACTGGACCAGCCATGGATGAGCAAGGCGATTTGCCGGTTTGGCTTGCCTGCCTGCACGGTGTAAATGGGCTGCCCATCAACGGTGTAAATGGTTTCACGCGTTTCCATATGGGTCAAGTTTACAACAAACCCAATGATTTCGCAACACCTTTCGAGGAATAACCGTTTTCGTTTTCTTGACAATCCCCCAGGGACGGTGTACAATGTTCCGGCGTTCGGTTTGACTGACGTGGAACGCCGAGGTAGCTCAGTCGGTAGAGCAGCGGACTGAAAATCCGCGTGTCGCCGGTTCGATTCCGGCCTTCGGCACTGGGTGCCAAAAAGAAGATTGACATTTTGGCAGCTCTCCGTTAAAATTCAGTCTACTGCGGGTGTAGTTCAGTTGGTAGAACACCTCCTTGCCAAGGAGAAGGTCGAGGGTTCGAGTCCCTTCGCCCGCTCTGAATAAAAATGGCTGATAGCACGGAAGCTATCAGCCGTTTTGTTAGATAGCTGGTTAGCCCAGCAGGCTGAATAAATTGGCGTCGTGGCCAAGTGGTAAGGCAAAGGTCTGCAAAACCTTCATTCACGGGTTCGAATCCCGTCGACGCCTCTGATGAAAACACCGGGAAATCCCTTTCCGGTGTTTTTTTATTGGTCTTCCAGGGCGTGCAGTTCGTTTGCAGAGCGCTGCAGTTCTTCTAACAAAAACGATAAATTCTCAGCAGGAAAATCAGCATACCAGATGGCTGCTGCATCGCGCAGCACCCCACGCACTGCACTCCACGATGCCTGGCGGGGTTCGGGGTAGGCCTGGGCTGAAAGCCGTTGAATGCTGGCCCATTGGGGATGGGTTTTTTGGTAGTTCACCAACAATGGCAGGGCATCTGCCGTAACGGGCAGCCAGCCGCTGGCTTCAACCAGGCGGGCCTGGCTGGCGGGTTCGACCAAAAAACGGGCAAACAACCAGGCTGCCAGTTTTTCTTCGGGTGTTTGGCCCAGCAAGGCCACCGTCGGGCCATAAACCGGCATGGCTTGTCTTCCACCAGGGCCAGGAAAGGCCAGGGCGGTCCAGGTATCACTGCTTTGGGCTTGTTGGAATGCCTCTTCCTGGAAAGGCAGCCCGCTCAGGCTGGTGGTAATAAACAGCGCCTGGCGGGTGGCAAACTCTGGGTTGGGGTACAGGCTGTTGGGTTGGCGAGCACAGCCGTTCGCAAAAAGGGTTTTCAAAAATGTAAACGAAGTATTTACCAGGGTGTTTTCAAAGTCGTATCCACCTGCTGCCAATTCAACCGGGCTGCCGAAAGCAGCCAGCCAACCCAGGGTGGTGGCCGGGTTGGTGCTCGCCAGCCAGCCGCCCCCGTCATTGGCAGGGTCGTCATCCAGGCGCAGGGTCTGGGCTGCCGCGCAGGCTTGCTCTGCGAAGGCTTCCGGGCTGGCTGGTGGGTTTGAAAAGCCCAATGCTTGTGCCCAACTGGCGTTATATAAAAGCACCTCGGCGCTGCGCAGCAGGGGCAGCCCGGTTTGTTGCCCACCGGCCTGTTCTTGTTCCCAGAACACCGGGTAAAAGGCGGCTGTTTCTTGCGCTGAAAAACCCACTGCGGGGTGGTTGGCGTAGCCTTGCAGGTCGGTCCAGGCTGCGCCGGCTTGTTCCCAGGCGGCAAACTGGTTGTTCAACCCACCCACCAGGGAGGGCAGGCTGCCGCTGCGCAGGCCATCCAGCATGGCGCCGTGCAGTTCGCTGTAGCCGCCGTAAGCCTGCACCTGGACGCGAATACCGTTGGGGTTGTTTTGATTAAATTCACGGACCAAGGCTGCCAGGGTGATTTCGACCTGGCCCTGCCAGGGATGCCAGAAAACCACAACCTGGCCGCTTAAGTCGTCCAGGCGAATGCCAAAAACCTCCGGATTCAGGGTGGCTGCGGGTGTCGGGTTGGGTGTAGGGAGGGGTGTTGCGCCGGGGGCAGGGGAGCCTGTGGGACTGGGCTGCTGCGGTGTGGGTTGGACGGGCGGCGCCGTGCAGGCCTGCATCAATGCCGCCAAAGCCAGCCAGAGTACTGCCAGCCCTGGCCAGAAGATGGAGAATTTCGGGTGGTTTTTTCGAGATTCGTCCATGACGCAATCGTTGCTTGCAGATGGTCTGAAAATGCGGTTATTCGTGCCCATACCCCATTCATTTTAGCTTTTTTGGCTGGTTTTGTGTAACTTTTGGGGATTTCTGTTATCATAGCCGGGGTGAATGCCGCCGGGCAGTATGCCCGAATTTGTGAAATGAGGAGTTTGTATGCTGGACCTGACTGCCAACCTGCTGCCCGCACTCAAAGCAACCCGGATTGAAGGTTTGAACCTGGGCGACGATTTTCAACTGCCCGATTATGCCGGCGGATCGATTTTGAACATTGCCTCTACGCTGAGCGCGTTGTATGGCATTCCGTCCCTGTCTGCCCCGCCGCTGCGCCCGGACATTTTGGAGCCGCTGCAGTCGATTGTGCCAGGGGGTGTGCGCCAGGTGATTTTGGTGTTGGTAGATGCCCTGGCGCTGCACCGTTTGCAGCGTTGGCTGAGCGCCGGGCGGGTCCCTGCCTGGCAGCGTGTCGGCCAAAACGGCCTGCTAGCGCCGCTGACTTCCATCTTTCCCAGCACCACTTCTTCTTGCCTGCCCAGCATTTGGAGCGGCCTCAGCCCGGCCCAACATGGCATGGCCGGGTACGAAAGTTTTTTGAAAGAATATGGCATGGTGACAAACCTGATCACCCACTCCCCGTTTGCCATCCCTGGCCATACTGGCCTGCTCGAAGAAGCCGGTTTTGAACCGGAAACCTTGCTGCCCGGACCAACCCTGGGCGAACACCTGGCTGCATCCGGAATCAAAGCCCATGCCTACCAGCATTACACAATTGCCCGTTCGGGCATGTCGCGCATCTTCATGAAGGGGGTGGATGTTCACCCCTTTGGTTCGGCAGTGGAACTGTGGGCCAACGTGCGCCAAATGGCGCTCAGCAAACCGGGGGAACGCCGCTTTATTGGGGTTTACTGGTCGAATGTGGACACCTTTGCGCATGTCTATGGGCCAGATGATGAGCGCTGCGAAGCCGAATTCTGGCATTTCAGCCAGGCATTCGAGGATATGTTCTTAAACAAGCTGCCCGCGGGTGGCCTGAACGACACATTGGTGATGCTGATGGCCGACCACGGCCAGGTGTTTACCCCCAAAGACCCCCACTACGACCTGAACAACCACCCCCAACTGCTGCGCCGGCTGCATTTGAACCCAACCGGGGAGAACCGCGCTGCCTATTTCTATATTCGCCCCGGGCAAACCGAAGCCGTGCGCGAATACCTGGCCCGTACCTTTCTGAACCAGTTTGCCCAGCTCGACCCGCTGTATGCCCTGGAGCAGGGGCTGTTTGGCCCAGGCACACCCCACCCGCGCCTGGCTGAACGAATTGGCGACCTGTTGGCACTGGCGAAAGGTTCGGCTTATTTTTGGTGGGGCAGCAAACCCAACCCGCTTTTTGGGCGGCATGGCGGCCTGCACCCGGAAGAAATGCTGGTGCCTTTCCTGGCCGGGAGGGTGTAGTTTATTTTTTAGGAGCGTTTTTGAACAGCTTCAGCCAGTCCTGAATTTCGGCCTCATCCAGGTTGGGTTCGCTGCCTGGTGGGGTGGTATTTTTGGTTTGGGTAGACAGCAGGCGGGCAAACTCCGGGCTGGTGAGCACTTTTGCCCTCGCTGCCCGGGCTTCGGCCTGCACCTGCCGGTCCGAACTAACCACGGTATAGTTGCGGGCCTCGCCTTTTAATTGGTGCAGCCGGTTGCGAATGGCCGCATCGGCGCTGCTGCGAGCAGAAACGAAAACAACCTTCAACCGCCCCGATTGGCTGGTTCTTTCCTGGCCCGGTGCGGCTTTGTCGAAAAACACTTCAACCGATTGGGCGTTGGCCTGGCAAAAGGCTTGAAGCAAGCCAACCAACGCATGCTCATCGTCCAGGTCGGAAAGCCGCTGCCCGGCTATGTTTGGAATCAGGTTGTGTCCATCAATTAAATAGGGCATAATTTTTCCCATCTGGCACGGAATATGCTATAGTATACCCATAGTCTTCGCGGATTTCTATTGGGCTTAGAGAGTTTTTTGGGTTATTCATGAAACGCTGGGTGCGCCTTTTTTACTATTTGATGATTAACGTAGCTGTTTCGGCCTGCACGGTGTTGGCAGTGCTCACCTTGTGGGACCGCACCCACGGCGTCCCGGTGGTGACCATGCCTCCGCCCGATGCTGTGGCGACTCCTGTTCAACCTGGTGTTCAAACCACAGCCCAACCAGCCCCATCTGCTTCCGGGGTTGAACCAACCCTTCCCCCAATTTCGCTGCCCTCCGCCCCGCCCTGGTTGGAATACCAGGTGCAGTCTGGCGACACCCTGGCGGTCATTGCGGCTCGTTTTGACACCAGCGTTGAAGAACTCGTCAGGCTGAACAGCCTGGCCAACCCGAATGTTTTAGAAGTTGGCCAGGTGCTGTTAATTCCAACCGAGCCGCCGCCCCCTTCGGCCACACCGCAGCCTTCCGCCACACCTGGCGACCCCCCCACCCCCCTGCCCACCCTGCCCCTGGCCGGGCAGGCAACCCCCATTCCACCGGATGTGCAGGTGTTGGTTGAAATTGTCACCATTGTGGGGGCAGGCGTCCTGCAAGACGAACGGGTCATCCTCCGCTATAATGGCGATGCACCGCTTCGCCTGGAAGGCTGGCAGCTTGAAAACGCCGGCGGCGAAGCCTACATATTCCCGCAGTTTACCTTGTATACCGGCGGCGCCATTACCGTGTATACCCGGGCGGGCACTGATTCTGTGGTAGAACTTTACTGGGGCCGGCAGGAACCCGCCTGGCAGCCGGGCGACATTGCCCTGCTGCGCGACCCGCAAGGAAATGTGCGGGTTTCTGCCCAGGCGCCCTGAAGCAACGCGGGTGGTGTGGGAAGGTTGACCCAAACCCCGCCATTTGATACACTTTAACCTGGAATTTCGCCGCGCTGTGCCCGTTTTCGCGCGAAAACCCCATGGTTGTGCATCGGCCCATCTGTAAGAGGTGACTATGTCCCAGGCACTTTATCGAAAATGGAGACCCCAGAAATGGGACCAGGTAATTGGACAGGAACACATTGTCCAGACCTTGCGCAACGCGGTTGCAGCCGGGCGGGTGGGGCATGCCTACCTGTTCCCGGGGCCGCGCGGCACCGGCAAAACCACCACAGCCCGCCTTCTGGCGAAAGCCGTCAACTGCCTGGACCCTAACCCGGCCAACCGCCCTTGTGACGAGTGTGCCCACTGTCTGGCCGTTAACCAGGGCCGTTTTTTGGATCTGATTGAAATTGACGCTGCCTCAAATACCAGCGTGGACGATGTGCGCGACCTGCGCGATAAAATCAACTTTGCCCCCAACCAGGGGCAGTACAAAGTCTATATCATTGACGAAGTGCACATGCTCTCAACCGCGGCTTTCAACGCCTTGCTGAAGACCCTGGAAGAGCCGCCCCCCCACGCCATTTTCATCCTTGCCACCACCGAATCTCACAAAATTCCGGCCACCGTCACTTCGCGCTGCCAGCGGCATGAATTTCGGCGGATCACCTCGAAAGAGATGGTATCGCGATTGCAAACCATTGTCACCGCCGAAAACTTCCAGGTGGATGAAGATGCCCTGCTGCTGATTGCCCGTCATTCCACAGGCAGCATGCGCGATGCCATTTCCCTGCTCGACCAGCTTGCCTCGCTTGGCGAGCGCGTGACCCTGGCCTTGGCCCAGGATGTGCTCGGCACGGCCACCAGCCAGACCGTTTTGGATGTGGTCAGTGCCCTGGCCGAACACCAACCTGCTCAGGCCTTAGACCACCTGCACACCGCCCTCGATTCCGGCGCCGACCCGCGCCAGCTTGCCCGCCAGGTGGTGGATTATTTGCGCCAGGTACTGCTCTTAAAATTTGGTAGTGGCGACCAGGTTGACCTGCCCCGCGAAGCCCGCGAACAGCTGGGCCAGCACGCCCAGGCTTTAGACGTGCCGGCTGTGCTGCACATCATTCGGGTGTTTAACCAGGCCGCCAACGACGTGCGCTCCGCCTGGCAGCCCGGCCTGCCGCTCGAACTGGCTGTGGTCGAGGCTGTGGAACAGCCCCGACCCACCCCCACTGAGGCTGCTCCGGTTCACCCACTTCCGGCAGCCCCTCGCCCGGCCGCACCATCCGAACCAGCCCGCAAAGCCACACCCCCGCCAGCGCAGCCGGCTGCGCCACCTCCTGCGGGCGGCCTGAGTTTGCAAACCATTCAGGACCAATGGAAAAACATTGCCGCTGAAACCCGCAAATACAACAAAATGACCCAGCCCCTGCTCAATTCCTGCGGCTTGTTAGAGCTGCGCGGCAACGACCTTTACCTGGGCTTTGCCAGCGAGTTGATTAAAGAGCGTATGGAAAGCAGTGAACACATCACCGTTGCCGAAAAAGCCCTCACGGCCATCCTGGGAACCCGGCTGCGCATTCACTGTGTGATCGCCGCCGGAATCCAGGGTGGGCTGCCGCCCGACGTTGCCAGCGATGGAATGGTGGCCGCCGCCCTCAGTTTGGGCGGTGCGCTGGCTGAAACCCCCAAAAGCAAACCCCGCAAACAAAAATAACCCCTCCAACAAGGAGAAAAAAGGAGAACCATATGGCCAAACGAAAAGCAATTAAACGCCCAGGAAAAGGCTCCCCCGCCTTTGGCGGCACGGGTGGCTCAGACCCCTCCGGGATGATGGCCCGGTTGCAAATGCTTCAGCAGCAAATGGAAGAAGCCCAGGCACAGCTTTCCCAGGAATCCGTCACGGGCACCGCTGGCGGTGGCGTGGTAAAAATCACCGTCACCGGGGACCAGCGCTGCACCGCAGTTGAAGTTGCCAAAGAACTGCTTGAAGATGGGGATGTGGACATTTTGCAAGACCTGCTCTTAAGCGCCATCAACAACGCCCTGGATGCCTCGCGCGCCCTGGCAGAGCAAAAAATGGGCCCGGCCTCTGGTGGGCTGGACCTGCCTTTCTAACGGCCAAGCCCATGCTGCTTCCCGCGCCCATTCAGAACCTGGTGAATGCATTTGCCCGGCTGCCGGGCATTGGCCCCAAAAGTGCCTCACGGCTGGCTTTTTACCTGCTGCGCGCCCCCGAAACCCTGCCGCAAGAATTGGCCGAAGCGCTGCTGGCGTTAAAAACCCAAATCGGCTACTGCCAGCAGTGCCATAACATCACCACCGTTGGCCACCCGTTATGCGAAATTTGCGACCACCCCCGCCGCGATGGTGCGGTGATATGCGTGGTCGAAGACCCGATGGATGTACTGGCGTTGGAACGCACCGGCGGCTATGGGGGCCATTACCACGTGCTGCATGGATTGCTTTCCCCCATTGAAGGAATTGAACCCAAAGACATTCGCATTGCGGAGCTGCTGGCCAGGGTCAAAACCGGGCAGGTGCGCGAACTGATCCTGGCCACCAACCCGAGCATGGAAGGAGATGCCACCGCAATGTACATCCAGCGGCAGGTGCAGGGCCAGGGGGTGCAGGTAACCCGGTTGGCACGCGGATTGCCGGTGGGAGGGGACCTGGAATATGCCGACCAGGGCACCTTGCTGCGGGCGCTGGCTGGCCGGCAGCAGATGGAATAGCCGTCGCGTTCTATGAAATGGTGAAAAATCGAACAAAAAATTAATGATTTTACGAATTTGAAAAATTCCTTTGTTAACCTCTTGACAATAAAAGCAAGCGGCGTATAATTACACAGCATTCAGAAACAAGAGGTTTCGCCGGTAAAAACGGCAGACCGGTAACAACTACAACGAGACTTCCCAGGCCAGGTTGAACTGGCAATGAAAGAGTACCGATGCAAAGTGAGTGCTAAAAAGTGCATCGGTATTTTAGTCTCGAAAGTCGGGCAAAAAAGGCCTTGACATTCTCCGGAAGGACTGGTAATATCTAGCCCGCTCTGAGAACAGCACCTTGACAACTGAATAGTGATAGGAAAGCATGCATAAAATATAAGTCATTCCAGAAATCCAAAAGAACTATCCACACAACAGTGTGAAAAAGTTATAGCGGAGAGTTTGATCCTGGCTCAGGATGAACGCTGGCGGCGTGCCTAATACATGC
>CAZAYY010000046.1:0-11526 GCA_964489525.1 uncultured Anaerolineales bacterium | reverse complement strand
CAACCCCAACCGCGACAGCCACTCCGACCCCGGAACCAACTTCAACGGCCACGTCCACTGCGACTGCAACCCTGGCACCGTCCTCAACCTCAACCGGGACCAGCACCCCAACCCTTCCGCCGTCTGCAACCCCAACCGCGACAGCCACTCCGACCCCGGAACCAACTTTAACGGCCACATCCACAGGGACTGTAACCCTACAGCCGTCCTTTACCCCAACCCCCACGCCAACGCAGACGAATGCCACCGTTTCAACCCATACCGCTACACCAACGGCAACCGCCACTTTAAACCCTGGACCCACCCTTACTTTCACACCTACTGCTACGGTGGGGATTACAGCCATACCCGAACGATCTTTCAGGATCTTCCTTCCCGTGGTCTTTACATGGCGAGACCACAACATGAACCAGATGTTGAAATCATTGGAAACGCTCGCGCAGAGGCCTTCGCGCTGATGATGGATTTCCGGGCGCCCCTCAGGTTCTTCTTAGCTTGAAGCTGAAAAGAGCAGTTATAATGGTGATTGATGAAAATATTGACTCGTTTTTTGCTGCTGATTTTCTTAAGCCTTGTGGCATCTTTTCCGTCCCCAGTCCAGGCCGCCACGGAGCCAGCATTGCCTCCGGCGCCGCTGCTGGTTGATGTGTCCCTGGATTTTGGCTCTGCCTTATGCGCCCCAACCAGCCCCCCTATCCCGGAAGGTTGTCCACAGTTGGGGCCAGCCGCCTACAACCAGGAAATGGTGGCACAGGGTGTGCAGCTTCCTTATGGAAAATTATCCGTCAAAAAACCAGACCCAATGCTGGGCGCGCTGCCATTCAACTATGGGCGGGTGGTCACCCCCGGTGCACCAGTTTATGGGAGCGCAGAAGCAGCAGCCTCCCAGGGTCCGGTGCTCTACCGGCTGGAACCTGGTTTTAACTACATCTCTTACACCTATACGGATATCGTAAACGAAATTCGGGTCTACAATCTTGCCCCCGGGGTTTGGATGAATGCCCTGGATGTTCACCGGGTTGGAATCCCCTATTTCCAAGGGGTCGAAATTGTCAACCATCCTCGCGCTCCCTTTGGCTGGGTGTTGCAAACGGTTGAAGCTCGCCGGGGACCTGGCTGGGCAGCACCCGCTAATGGCAACATTTACAACCGGTTTGATATGGTTCAGGTTTATGACACGGTTGAAATGGATAACTATCGGTGGGTTCAGGTTTCCCCGACGGATTGGCTGCCCTTCCCGATGGTTGCTCACATCATCCCTATGAATAACCCACCTGAAGGTGTGGACGGCAGCCGCTGGATAGACATTAACCTTGAACAACAAACCGTTGCTGTCTATGATGACAATCGGCTCGTTTTTGCCACAGTGACTTCGACCGGGGTAGACCCATATTGGACCCGGCCCGGCTTGTTCCAGATATATCAAAAATTAGATACGACCCCAATGACCGGGGCCTTTGCTGCTGACCGGTCCGATTACTATTTTCTGATGGATGTTCCCTGGACGATGTACTTTGATCAGGCGCGGGCCATCCATGGAGCTTATTGGCATACCTTTTTTGGCTACACCCGCTCGCATGGATGTGTCAATCTCTCTCCGGGGGATTCTAACTGGCTCTATCGCTGGGCAGAAGTCGGGGATTGGGTCTATGTCCACGACCCCTCCGGAATGACCCCAACTGACCCGAGTTTTTATGGCGAAGGCGGCGCTTGATTGATGCAGCCAGTCTACACCATCCGGCGAAAATTTGCTTTGCTAAGCCTTATGGGGGTAATGGTTCTTGCCTTACTTGCCTGCCAGACGGTCACCCGGGTCTTTTCGGGTGAACCACCATTTCCCCAGGTTGCGGATGATCTTCCCCTTCCAACCTGGACCAGTATCCCAAACCAATCTGAAGGGATAACCGATATTCCCGAAAATCCAGGATCACCGGTCCCATTACCCGACCTGATCATTACAGGGATAAGAATCCGGCTTGAAACGGGGGATGCCTGTGATTACACCTCAACAAGTTTGGGGGTAGAGGTGTATGTCTCCAATCAAGGTCAGGTCGCATCAGGTCCTTTTGTGGTTGAGACCAATGGCACTTCTAAAGAATATTTGGATGGGCTCGAACCGGGTGAGTTTGGTTCGCTCTGGTTTTTGGGATATGCCTATGGACCTCAAGTGGTGGTTGTGGATTTGTTCGACCAGGTTTCTGAGTCGGACGAGAATAACAATCGTCAGGAGTCCTCGGCCCCAATTCCAACTTTGCCGCTGCCCTGTACTCCACAGGTAACCGTTACCACCACCCCGGTACCGCAAACCGAGGTACCGGGTGATATGGCCAGGCAGCTTGCTGTTTTTCAAGAATTGTGGGACATTGTCAACGAGGAATATTTGTATACCGATTTCAACGGTCTGGATTGGCAGGCTGTTTATGGCGAATATCGCTCGAAAATTCAAGCGGGTCTTTCGGACGAGCAGTTTTATCTGGCGATGGATGAGATGATTTATTCCTTGGGCGATGAACACTCGGTATTTCTCTCGCCAGAGCAGGCTGCTCAGGAAGATCAGGACATGGCTGGCAACCTGGACTATGTTGGAGTGGGTATTCTTGTATCTTCTGTTCCAGAACGAAGCAGGGCAGTGATTTTATTGGTTTTTCCAGGCAGCCCTGCTGAGCAGGCCGGGTTGAAGTCCCGCGACAGTATTCTGGCGGTTGATGGGCAGCCTATCCTTGATGAAGAAGGCCAAAAACAAGACCTGATCCGCGGCCCGGAAGGGACATCCGTCCGTCTTCTTATTGAAACCCCAGGCCAGGCTCCTCGCGAAGTTGAAATCACCCGCCGCCGAATTTCAGGCTCTTTGCCCGTGTTGTACCAGACTTTTCTTTCTCCTGAAGGTAAGCGGATTGCTTATATCTTCATCACCACTTTTCTGGACACAACCACGGCCAACCAGGTCGCTGAAGCCCTGGGCGAAATGACGGCTGAAGGGCCGTTGGACGGGGTCATTGTGGATAACCGCTACAATGAAGGTGGTGTAGATTCGATGCTTTCCCAAACCCTTGGGTTTTTTACCCGAGGTACTGTTGGTTATTTTGTCAATCGCTGGCAAGAACAGCCCCTTCGGGTGATCGGGGTAGATATCAACGGTTCCCAGCAGGTGCCTTTGGTCGTATTGGTCGGTGAAGAGACCATCAGCTTTGGCGAAGTTTTCGCTGGAGTTCTCCAGGGCCTGGACCGGGCGTACCTGATCGGACAGACAACGCTGGGCAATGTTGAAGCTCTGTATGGCTATAACTTTGAGGATGGTTCACGGGCCTGGATTGCCCACGACACATTTCGCCCAGCCCATAATTTAGATGCCAATTGGGAAGAAGAGGGCATAGTTCCTGACCTGGAAGTCATCTCCCCCTGGGATTTATATTCCTTTGAGACCGATCCTGCAATCATGGCGGCTTTGACCTATTTTGACCGTTAAGATTGAGCGGCATAAGGTATAATTTTTTTGTACCTTAAAATTGTTTAATCTTCAGGAGAGGTTCGATGCTAACGTTAATTGAAAAATTATTGTTTGCCCTGGCTTTCGGTGCATCGCTTTGGGCAGGGTATAAGGCTGCTGATCGTCTGATCAAAATCATCCTGCGCGGCCAGGGGCGCCCAGATTGGGCGTTGGCACGCAGACGCCTGGTATCTGCCCTGGCCAAAACCATCTCACTCCAACCCACGTTCAAAATTCGCCTTGGCTCCAGCATCTTGCACGGCATGGTTGCCTGGGGCTTTATTTATTACCTGTTGGTTAATGTTGGCGATGTTTACCAGGCTTATGTTGAGGGCGGGGTCTTTTTAGGCACTGGCTTGCTGGGAAATCTTTACCGCTTTGGTGCCGACCTGCTCAGCGTCGCTGTCTTAGTTGGGATGGTGGCGCTGCTGGTGCGCCGGTTTGTCATGAAACCGGCCATCCTGACCACTCGCGAATCCACATTGCTCCACCCTAAAGCCCGGTTTGGCATCAAGCGCGATTCGCTGATTGTGGGTACATTTATTATGCTACATGTTGGCGCGCGGTTTGTCGGCGAGTCCTTCAAACTGGCCCACGAAGGTGTGGACTCCTGGCAGCCCTTTGCCAGTGCCCTTTCATCCGTCTGGAGTTCGGCCAGTCCTACCTTCCTGACGGTGGGAGAACATGTGACTTTCTGGCTGGCGCTCGGCCTGATTCTACTGTTCATTCCCTACTTTCCCTATTCGAAACATATTCATTTGATTTTTACCCCAATCAATTTTTTGCTCAGCCCAGAACGCCGCTCAATGGGTGAGCTGAGCGCCTTGAATTTCGATGATGAATCGATTGAACAATTTGGTGCAACCCGCCTGGAAGACCTGGGCTACGAACAGTTGATTGACGCCTATGCTTGTATCATGTGCTACCGCTGCCAGGAAGTTTGCCCTGCCTATAACACAGGCAAAGTGCTTTCACCCGCTGCGCTTGAGATTAACAAGCGATACTTCCTCAACCAGGAAGGCACCCGTATGGCAGCGGGAGAGACCAGCAGCCAGACGCTGCTTGAATTTGCCATTACCCCTGAAGCGGTGTGGGCCTGTACAGCCTGCGGCGCTTGCGTGGATATCTGCCCGGTGGGCAATGAGCCAATGCGCGACATATTAGACATTCGCCGCTCTCTGGTATTGATGGAAAACGAATTCCCGGCCCAACTGCAAAATGCATTCAAGGGCATGGAACGCAATGTCAATCCCTGGAATATTTCTCCGGCTGAGCGCCTGAAATGGGCAGAGGGGCTGAATGTGCCCACAATCGAACGCAACCCTGAACCAGAGGTTCTGTGGTGGGTTGGCTGCGCACCTGCTACCGATGTTCGTGCCCAAAAGACTGCCCGGGCTTTTGCCCAACTGCTCCAGGCAGCAGGGGTCAACTATGCAGTTTTGGGTCAAAATGAACAGTGTACAGGGGACTCTGCCCGCCGGGCGGGCAATGAGTTTTTGTTCAACGAACTGGCCAAGGCCAACGTGGAACTGCTCAATGAAGTATCGCCCAAGCGGATTGTAACCACCTGCCCACACTGCCTGCATACCCTCAAAAATGAATACCAGGCGTTTGGTGGTCATTACGAACTGGTTCACCATACTGAGCTGATTAACGAGCTGGTAGGTGCCGGGAAGTTAAAATTGGATGCGCAGAAGTTCCTACAAAAAGTGACCTTCCACGATCCGTGCTACCTGGGGCGTCAGAACGAACAGGTGGATGCGCCCAGGATGGCGCTGGCTTCGGTTGGGGCAGCATTGGTCGAGATGGCCGCCAATGCGAAGCAATCTTTCTGCTGCGGAGCGGGTGGCGCTCAGTTTTGGAAGGAAGAGGAACACGGCACAGCGCCGGTTAACCAGGCTCGATTCAAACAAGCTCAGGCAACTGAAGCCCAAACCCTGGCGGTTGGATGTCCTTTCTGCATGGTCATGCTTACCGATGCTGGCAAGGACTTGAACAGCCCCATTGAAGTTAAGGACGTTGCCGAAATCGTCCTCGAAACCCTCGTATAAATCGGAGATTTCTGCGGTGTTTTCAGCTGCCTCCAGCCAATCTGGAGGCAGCTTTTGTTTAATTTTTTATTAAAATTCCATTATCTGTAGTCATTCGCCTTCGTAACGATTACAATAGGCAGGTGTTTCCCTACACATCAGGAGCAACCTAAATCCACTTCAGGAGGTTTTTTTGAACATGGGCCTGTCTCACGATACACTGTTGGACATGTATTGGTACATGCTCCTGGCACGCCGCTTGGACGAGCGTGCCTGGGTGCTGCACCGCCAGGGGAAAATTGCTTTTCACATTTCAGGAATTGGTCATGAAGCCACCCATATTGGTGCAGCCTTTGCTATGCAGCGCGGGAAAGATTTTCTGGTGCCTTATTACCGCGACCTGGGTATGCTGCTTGCGTTTGGCCTTACACCCACCCAATTTATTTTGGGGCTGATGGGCAAAAAAGGAGAGCCCAGTTCGGGTGCCCGCCAGATGCCCAGCCACTGGAGCCTGCGCTCCGCCAATGTGGTCAGCCACTCTTCCCCGGTAGCCACCCAAACCCCGCATGCCTCAGGGATTGGGCTGGGAATCAAGATGAGAAAAAGTGATGCGATTGTTCTTACCAGCATTGGCGAAGGTTCAACCTCCCAGGGTGAGTGGTATGAGGCGCTTAATTGGGGCGCAGTTCATAAACTACCCGTGATTTACCTGGTGGAAAACAATGTCTACGCCATTTCGGTGCGTCAGGAACAGCAAATGGCCGTCCCCAACGTGGCCGACCGGGCCAAGGGAATGGGCATGCCGGGCGTGACCGTGGATGGTACCGACTTATTGGCCGTGTATGAAGTGATCACACAGGCTGCGGATCGGGCCCGGGCCGGGGAAGGCCCCACCCTGGTTGAAGCGCTGACCTACCGCATTACACCCCACTCATCGGATGATGATGACCGTACCTACCGCTCCCGGGAAGAAGTTGAAGAATACCGGCGCAACGACCCCCTGACTCGTTACAAGACCTACCTCGAAAGCGAAAACATCCTGAGCCAGGCATATTCCGATGCTTTAGAGGAAAAAGCCAAAACCGAAGTGAATGCTGCTGTTCAGGCGGCGGAAGCCGCACCCTATCCTGACCCGGAAGAAGGTGCATACCCGGTTTATGTGGAGGACGTGAAACATGCCTGAAATCACCTTAATTGAGGCCCTGCGCCAGGCGATGGACGAAGAATTGGCCGCAGATGACAAAGTTTTTATTATGGGCGAAGACGTGGGTCCGCGCGGCGGCGTGTTTCGAGCCACGCTTGGCTTGTATGATAAGTATGGCAAAGACCGGGTAATTGACACCCCGCTTGCCGAGCTTTCAATTGCCGGGGTTGGAATTGGTGCAGCGCTTTATGGCATGCGCCCGATTTGTGAAATCCAGTTTGCGGATTTTATCCACCCGGCCTTCAACCAGATTGTCAGTGAAGCGGCCAAAATGTGCTATCGCACCAATGGGCAGTGGACAGTTCCCATGGTGATTCGTGCACCGTATGGCGGTGGGATTGGTGGGGGGTTGTATCACTCGCAGAGTGTTGAGGCGTTTTTCGCCCACGTGCCCGGGCTTAAGGTGGTCATTCCATCCAATCCCTATGATGCCAAGGGTCTGTTAAAATCGGCGGTGCGCGATCCCAACCCGGTGTTGTTTTTTGAACCCAAAAAAGGGTACCGGGCGATCCGGGGCGAAGTTCCAACTGAGCCATATACCGTGCCCATAGGCCCGGCAAAAGTTTCCCGGGCCGGCCGCGACCTGACGGTGTTTGCATACGGGATGATGCACTACTACACCTTGCAGGCTGCTGAGCAAGTGGCTGCCGAGGGCATTGATGTGGAAGTGGTGGATCTGCGTACGATCTACCCCGTGGACAAGAAAACCATCCTGGAATCGGTGCGCAAAACCAGCAAGGCGCTGATTGTTTACGAGGACAACCTGACCGGCGGGTATGGCGCTGAAATTGCCGCGATCATCGCCAGCGAATGTTTTGAGTACCTGGATGCACCCGTGCGACGGCTGGCCGGGCCAGATGTTCCCGCCATGCCATACAGCCACCCGATGCAAGAGTGGTTTATGCCCAACCCGGCCAAGATTGCGGATGCCATCCGCAGCCTTGCAAAGTACTAAACAGGAAGAGGAGAGCAAATGGCAACCAAAGTAATCATGCCCCAGTTGGGCGAATCGGTTGTGGAAGGCACCGTGACACGCTGGCTAAAAAAAGAAGGGGAACGTATTGAGGAGTTTGAAGCGCTGTTGGAAGTAAACACTGACAAAGTAGATACTGAAATCCCCAGCCCGGCCTCCGGTATCCTATTAAAAATCTTAATTGAAGAAAACACCACGGTTCAAGCCGGTGTGACGCTATGCTGGATTGGAAATCCCGGCGACAAGTTGGAAGAAGAAGTTGGGTATCTTTCGCATAGCCATGAAGGGGTTGCGGAGACGGTGCCAACCCCGGTGCAGCAGCCTGCTCCGGTGCCTGCTGCCGGCCCGGCCCGTGACCTGGGGTTCATCTCGCCTGTGGTCGCCAAAATTGCCGGAGAGCACAATGTGGATCTGCAGAAAGTTACCGGAACGGGTATGGGCGGCCGGATTACCAAAAAAGATGTGTTGGCTTACCTGGATGCACAAAAAACGGCACCGCCAGTTTCCGCCAGCCCGTGGGATTCCCAACCAGACAGCGGTGGCGACCTTTTCCGGCCTACGGAAGAGATTTTCAAGCGAGCCTCAGAGGCGACTGCTGCTGCACAGGCGGCAGCCCGTCCACAGCCTGCCTCAGAACCCCCAACCCGGGCGGCGGCTCCTCAGCCAACGCCTGGTAGTGGACTGCAGAGCGAATTGGTTCCGCTGAACACCATGCGCCGCAAAATTGCCGAGCATATGGTGCGCAGTAAAACCGTGGCTCCGCATGTTACCACGGTGATGGAGGTGGACCTCAGCCGGATTGTGGCTCATCGCAGTGCCAATAAAGATGCCTTTGCCCGGAGTGGGGTCAACCTGACTTTTACCGCCTACTTTGTTTCTGCTGTCGTTCAGGCCATCAAAGCACACCCGATGGTCAATTCAAGCTGGTCGGATGATGGAATTTTGGTTCACAAGCAGATCAATATTGGTATGGCCACGGCTCTGGATGATGGCCTGATTGTGCCCGTTCTCAAAAATGCGGATGAGCTTTCTCTGTTGGGGATTGCTCGCTCGGTCAATGATATGGCCGCCCGAGCCAGGGTGGGTCAGCTCCGCCCGGATGAAGTTACCCATGGCACATTTACCATTACCAACCACGGGATTTTTGGCTCCTTGTTTGCCACACCGGTGATTAACCAGCCGCAGTGCGGCATCCTTGGGGTGGGCGCGATTCAAAAGCGGGTGGTTGTGATCAATGAAGGCAGTGGTGATTCCATCGCCATCCGCCCGATGGTATACTTGTCGCTGACTTTTGACCATCGCATCCTGGATGGGGCATCTGGGGACCGCTTCCTGGCTGGGATTGTCCAAAATATGCAGAACTTTTCATAAGGAGTGATATGTCTGACTTCGATGTAATTGTGATTGGCGCTGGGCCAGGCGGCTATGTAGCGGCGATTCGGGCCTCCCAGCTTGGGCTTAAAGCGGCCATTGTGGATAAGCAGTGGTTGGGTGGGGTGTGTCTCAATGTGGGCTGCATTCCTTCCAAATCCCTGTTGAAGAATGCTGAGGTGGCTCATACCCTGCGCGAACGTGGTAAAGAATTTGGGTTTAAAATCGAAGGTCTGACCCTGGATTTTGGTGAAGCGGTCAAGCGAAGCCGCCAGGTTTCCAACCGCCTGACCAAAGGTGTCGGCTTTTTGATGAAAAAGAACAACATCAAGGTTTTCCTGGGCGAAGGCCGCTTGCTGGCCAAAGATACCGTTCAGGTTACGGATAAAGATAACAAGGTTGAAACCTTGAAGGCGAAGAACATTGTGATCGCCACCGGTGCCAGCGTGGCCGTTCCACCCGTCTGGAAAATTGATGGTGAAAAAATTGTCACCTATTGGGAAGCCATTTTGCAAGAGAAGCTGCCCAAATCTGTGGCGATCATTGGCGCAGGGGCGATTGGGATGGAGTTTGCCACCATCTGGCGTTCCTACGGGGTTGAGGTGACCATCATTGAAATGCTCGATCGACTGGTTCCCAATGAAGACGAAGAAATCAGCAAAGAGATGCAGAAGGCCTATGAAAAGTGGGGTATCAAGTGCCTGCCAGGCCACAAGGTGGAAGCCATGGAAGCCACGGAGGGCGGCGCCAGAGTAAAGGTCTCAGGCCCGAAGTTGACTGGCGATCTGGAAGTTGAGCAGGTTTTGGTGGCGACGGGTTTTAAACCCAACTCACGCAACATCGGCCTGGAAGAAGCAGGTGTGGCGTTGAGCGAGCGAGGTTTTGTTGAGATTGATGACCGTATGTCCACCAATGTTCCGGGAATCTGGGCCATTGGAGATGTCACCGGTAAGCTGATGTTGGCTCATGTGGGCTCTGCAATGGGCATTTTGTGTGCAGAAGCCATGGCTGGTCATGAAGTAACTCCCCTCAATTACCAGATGATGCCTCGGGCAACCTACTGCTCGCCGCAAATTGCTTCCTTTGGGTTAACGGAAAGCCAGGCGAAAGCCGAGGGTTACGAAGTCAAAATCGGTCGTTTCCCCTTCCAGGCAAACGGCAAGGCCCTTGGGTTGGGCGATTACGGTGGCTGGGTCAAATTGGTGACCGATGCGAAGTATGGCGAAATTCTTGGTGCCCACCTGGTTGGCCCGGAAGTCACCGAACTGCTGCCTGAACTCACCCTGGCCCAGATGATGGAGCTTACCCCAGCAGAAATTGCCCGCAATGTCCACGCTCATCCCAGCCTGAGCGAAGCCCTGATGGAGGCTGCTCACGACGCCGAAGGTCATGCTATCCATTCTTGATGATTTGCCAGAAAGGGCAGGGAAATTCCCTGCCCTTTCTTTTCTTAAACGCGATGCCAACCCTGGTTTTGTTCAATAAGCCTTTCAATGTTCTGACCCAGTTTACCGACCCGGAAGGCCGGAAAACCCTTGCAGAATTTATTTCCCTGCCTGGAATCTATGCGGCTGGACGGCTGGATTATGACAGTGAGGGATTATTGGTGCTTACCGACGCCGGCTGGCTGCAAAAATGGATTGCCGACCCAGCACATAAATTGCCCAAGACCTATTGGGTCCAGGTGGAGGGAGTGCCAACGCCTGCTGCGCTGGCCGCTATAGAAAGTGGGGTTCCGCTGAAGGATGGAGTGACTCGTCCTGCTCGGGCGCGCTTGCTGCCTGAGCCCACAATTTGGCCACGCAACCCACCCATCCGCTACCGCAAAAACATTCCTGCGACCTGGATTGAGCTGACCATTCAAGAAGGGAAAAAACGCCAGGTCCGCCGGATGACGGCGGCGGTGGGTTTTCCCGCATTGCGCCTGGTGCGGGTGGCTGTCGGTCCATGGGAACTGGGCGCACTTCAGCCGGGGGAGTGGAAAAGGGCTGCTTTCCCGCGCAGCCCGGCGGACCTGCAAAGCTGGCTAGGCGATTAGCCCCTGGTAGAACCGTTCTGCCTTTTCCATTACGGGCAGGTAGGCCGCCCGGTTGGCAATCAGATCCTGGTTGGTTCGCGCTGCCCGGCGGCGCAGATTATCGTCATCCAGCGCTCGAAGGACTGCATTCGCCAGGGCTTGCGGGTCAGTTGGGTCCACCAGCAGGCCGTTTTCCCCGTCCACCAGCCATTCCCGAATGGATTCGATATCCCCGGCAACCGGAAAACAGCCGCAGGCCATGGCTTCCAGCAGGGTGTTGGGGGTGCCATCGTGAATTGAGGGAGAGACAACCACCCGGGCTTGCTGGAATTGTTTGACCATTTCATCCCGGCTGACCTTGGGCATCAGGGTAACTGCCTGGGCCAGATGGAGCTTGCTGACCCACTGTTCTGCTTCGGCTTCACCCTGCATGGCAGAGCAGAT
>CAZAYY010000045.1:0-13621 GCA_964489525.1 uncultured Anaerolineales bacterium | reverse complement strand
TGCCCCGAAGGATGGGTGATAACCCTGGTAAAAATCCGGCCCGCCTGCCGCATGGCGCGCGGGTACCGGGTGGAAGTGCGCGCCGCCCTGTTTGTCCCCTGTGGCGTGGTATGCACCTGGGGCAGCCTGGTCACCCGCTATGCCCGCTTTCGGGTGCTCCCCTGCGAAACCTGGGAAAGCGCCGTTCAGCTTGCCTAATCCATCGCCCAGCGCAAACTGCGCAAGGGCTATACCCTGGCGCAGTTGAGTTGATTCAGGGACAATTCACCGCCGTGCGGGGTATGAGGAGCTGGACCTTTTAAGATGCTCACGCCCGCTGGGGCTCATCTCGATCATTACTTCCACCAGCAAATGCACGCGTGTGGAAGGGTTGGGAAAACGCTGTTCGCCCTGGGGATGGTTCTCCAGGAGGCTCCTGGCAGAGCGGATGGCGGTTGGTGTTGATGGAAACAGACTATCAAAAACCGGCATGGCGGGATGATAGCCTGGGATATGGCGTTTCAAGTATTCCTTGATCTCGTCGCCATCCGCGAATGGGCGGGTGGTACGTTCAAAGTGCAAGACATACCAGAACTCGAAGGCCGGGTTGGAGATGGCCAATTGAAACTCTTTTTGATCGGCGAGCTGCACTGCCCGGTCGAAGGTCTGGTTGTGGTGTGGGTTTTCGACATCAAAGACACACCAAACGGCTTCAAACTGAGGAAGAGTGGTGCGCCCATCCCGGATATCCTGCTGTCGTTTCTCAACCTGGGCCTGGGCTTCATCCACCACGCTGATCGGGGCGCCGGCTCGGTCTTTGATCTTGACGCTGATGGTGGAAGCTTGAGATGATCCCGGAGGCTGGTAAAGTAGTTCGGCTCAGTTTCTGCGCCTTCGCAAAAGATCAGAATGCAGCGGCCAGGTTCGCGGCTGCCCGGCCGGCGATCATAAGAATTCATTGCCCGCTCGTGACGGCGCGGCTTGCGGCCATCCGGCTTATGCTTCGACATGCTGCGGCTCTCCCCACTGCGGCTCGCTGAGGAACGGAATGGCCCCATAGCGGCCCAGCAAGTATCCTTTCGCCAATGCCTCATCCTTGCGTGGGCTGTAATCGAGCAGCGGGTAGAGGTGCGAGCAGCCCTGGCGCAGGGTCTCGATCCATGGTATGGCCAGAGCAAACAGGCGCTTAAGGCCGCTGGACTCTTCCTCGATCGGTATTGATACGCTCACATCTGGACTTGGATGGTAGAGCATATTGACATTTAGGTGCGGTTTATCGTCAACCACAAAATCGGCGATGCCAAAGTCGGCCCACTGGAGCAACTGGCGAATGGCTGCGTGCATTTTGCTGTCTGGTTTAGACTGGATCGTGGTCAGGCTCGTTTCACAAGAAGCGAAGACCTTCAGATTATCCCTGAACCAGCAATAGGGGTGTATGCAATTTTTGATTGCGCCTGGGCAAAGAACCATGTGTAAATAAAAGCCGCCTCTATTTACACTTGTTGCCAAAAATGTTATTATGGAGGTCGGATATTGACTGGTAAACCAAGCTTATGAACCCCCATGATTTTCGCTCTCCTGATACAGGCCAAGTTATCCTGACGCAGCACGGCTATTATGCTTTTCTGCCCGCCCCCTTGCCGCCAAAACTAAACTGGACGTTGCCACTGGTTTCGACACTCTCCGAAGCAGAGCGCGACTTGAGCCGCCTTGCAACCCTGGCAGGAGCATTCCCATTTCCACGCTTGCTCACCCAGGCTTTCATCCGGCGCGAGGCGGTACTCTCCTCCCGCATTGAAGGCACTCGCGCAACATTAGCAGAACTATATACTTATGAGTCGGCCCAGCTATCTTTTCTGGAAACGAACAATGATGTGCGTGAAGTGCACAACTATGTCTCGGCGCTGGATTATGGGTTGGAACGCTTGCAACAATTCCCCCTCAGCCTGCGCTTTATCCGCGAGATTCACGAAAGGTTGATGCAAGGCGTGCGCGGTGGGAACTTAACGCCCGGTGAATTCCGGTGCACCCAAAATTGGATTGGTGCGGCGGGCAGTACCCTGTCAACCGCTACTTATATTCCGCCACCCGTGGACGATATGCATGTGGCTTTGGGTGATTTGGAAAAATTCATTCACGAAGGCACAGATATTCCCCTCCTTGCGCGTGCTGCCATGATTCACTATCAGTTCGAAGCCATCCACCCCTTCCTGGATGGTAACGGGCGAGTGGGACGTTTGCTGATGGCGCTCCTTTTTGCCGAATGGCAAGTGCTCCCACAACCCTTGCTAAACCTGAGTGTCTACTTTGAGCGGTACCGCCAGGAGTACTATGACCACCTGCTGGCGGTTTCCCAGCGAGGTAATTGGGAAGCCTGGCTGCGCTTTTTCCTGCGCGGGGTGAGCGCCCAGGCAAAAGATAGCCTTGTCCGCATGGAACGGCTCGAAGCAATCCGCACCAGATACCAGCCTGTGGTCAATTCCGAAAAGAATGCGAAACGCATGGGGATGGTGGTGGATTTCCTGTTTGGGCGTCCCATTTTCAATGCAAAACAATTAGCAGATGGTGTAGATATGCCTTTCAAAACCGCGCGCCAGTATATTGAGAAACTCGTCCAACCCGGGATTGTGCGTGAATTGACAGGCTACGCACGCAACCAGGTTTACCGCGCCGATGAAGTGTTTGATGCATTGGACAGTATCGAATACGGGTAATCCACCCGGCCTTCAACTTGACCATTGCTCCAGCAAAATGATAAAGCTGTTTTGATGGCCTTGTAATCACTCCGCAAGCTTGCTGCAAAAGCGGTGGCCAACAGCCCCAATCTACTTCTTCCCCTCAACAAAATCATCATCGTAAAACTCATCTTCCTCGTCGTCGTCGAAGCCTATTTCGATGCCGTCATATTCCTCTTCTTCCTTGGACAATTTGGGCATGGGCTTTCCTTTGGAGCTGACCTGGAAAAATTCACCCACGATTCGAGAAATCATGTCGAGAAATCGCGAATGTTTCCGTTTGGTGATCTCATACCCCAGGCCGGTCTGTAAGCCGCATTCTGTCCGGGGCAGGGGGTGGGTTTACACCGGGCGAGGCCCGGCTTCGTCCCCACGCTGCCCGTGGGCAATCATCTCTCTAGGCGGTCTACCCGGAACTCAAACGGCGCGAGCCGCGCCTTGTCCCTGCTTGACCTTGCTCCCAATGGGGGTTGCCTGGCCGCAGATGTTGCCACCTGCGCCGGTGGTCTCTTACACCACCTTTTCACTATCACCAGCCCGCCTTGCGCCCCTCTCTTTTTAGGAGAGGGGTTGGGGGTGAGGTGGCTACCTGTTTCTGTGGCCCTGTCCGGCAGGTTGCCCCGCCCCGGGGTTTCCCCGGCATTGCGCCCTGTGGAGTACGGACTTTCCTCCAGTTCAGCAGAGCTGAACCAGCGATTGCCCGACCGGCCTGGGGTATGGGTATCTTACCATTAGATTGCCGATTATGGGCACAGCCCGGCAGAGGATTACCTGACGGGCAGGCGGATGTCTTCAATGCCCAGGGCGGCCAGCCTTTCTTTAAAAGCAGCCGGCGTTGAAACCCCTTGTTCGAGCAGCTCTTGTAAATTGATGTGCTGCTCTCCTTTTTGCATGTGCAGCGGTTGGCCCACGTCGGTTTGGATTGTCCAACCCTGCTGCAGCAGCGCCAGGCTGAAGAGCGAAAAAGCAACCTCTTTGCTGAAAGGCGCCACATGTTCAGCCTGTAAGGGCATGTTTTGGCTGGCCATCTTCTGTTGAATTGGGCCGGGGGTGTTTATCCAGCCGGGCAGGCTGGATAACACCTCGCCTTCCAGCAGGAAGCCAAATTTGTCCTGGACAGCCAGCCAGCGCGAGCGTGGGACTTCCTGGTTCACCACTGTCCAGGGGGCTTCTCTGAGCGTATGAAACTTATCAGGCCCCATTAAATACATCAGCAAAGCGTTTTCAAGCACACTTATCTTGCCCAACAGTTCGGCAGCCGGCGCCCCAGGCGGGGCGGTGTGCATTCCGGGCAGCCTTTCCAGCATCTCCACTCGCTCGCGCAAAGAGGGGTGCGAGTCAAATTTATCGGAAGCACCCTCGGTTTCCTGCTGGACAATTATCCGGTTCACCTGCTCTTGAATGACTTCCGCAGAAAGAAAAGTGCTGAACCCCGCCCCAAGCGGTGGGCGCAGGCCGTTCTTCAGGGCAGGCTCGTATTCCTGGTTGATATAGGCACGGAAAGCAGGCGCCGCACCGTGAATGGTGCGCAGCGCCTGGATGGTTTTCCCCGGCCCGGCAACCTGGGCGGCCAGCCGGTCGGCCACAAATTCCTGGTAGCGCGAAATGGCCTGGGTGATATACATAAACAACTGGCCGTACGCCTGGAAAGGCAGGCTGATCATGTAGGCCAGCAGGTTGTTCGCCTTGGCCAGTGAGATAATCGTCCGGCCAATCGCGGCCCGGGTTTTGTGCACCCACGGGCCAATGGCCGTATCGCCTCCGTGGTAGTGGCCGAACTCGTGGGCAATCACGGATTTAAGCTCGTCCTGGTCCAACACCTGCAGCAAGGGCAGGCCAAGGCCCATCACCCGCCGCTTTCCCCAGTCCAAAAAACCGCCAACTTCGGTCACAAAAGCGTTCATCTCTCCCAGCAGGTACACCTCGGCAGGCTCACGCTGCCCGGTTTGGGTGGCCACAGAACGAATCAGGTCAAACAGGCGCGGTGCGGCGCTGGCTTCCAGGCGCGGGCCTGGCGAAACAAAGCGCTCGCCCCGCGGGAAAATGGCCCAAAGAATCAGCCCGGCTCCGGCCAGGCATAAAAGCGCCAGGCGAATATGCAGGGTATTGGCATACACCACCTCGGCATAAGGAATATATAACAACCCCAACGCAATACCAATGGCCGACGCATAAAAACCAAGCGTCAGTGCAACGGCCGCAATTCCCCGAAGGCGGATAAACCTGGTTTGCTGCTCCATCTCAATCCTCCTGAAAGATTAGCGTAGTATTAATTATATGCTAAAGCGATATTTTGGGTGGAGCAATCTCTTGATTTTCCGAAAAGATAGAATATAATATTCTTTCGCCTGTTGCCTGCATCAGGTTGTTTTTTGTTTTTAAGTGCTGTAATGTTCTAAAATCTGGGTTTTTCCCAAAAAATGGAGAGTGTCCATGGCGCGCACGCCCACCAAAACTTACTCCCGCATCCCGGTTACGTTGCCCCTGCCCAACCTGATTGAAGTCCAGCTGGAATCTTTCCAGCGGCTCAAGAAAGAGGGTTTGGGTGACCTGTTCCACGAAGTATCCCCAATTGAATCGTATAACAAAGGTATGAAGCTTTACTTCCCTGGCCGTTCGCCGGAAGCAGAGCAGTGGGGTCTTACCTATTGGTTTGGTGAACCCAAGCATACCATCGAGGAATGCGTTGAGCGCGACCTCACCTATGCCAGCCCGCTGTATGTTTCGGTGCTGCTGGCCGGCACCGAAGTGCCCGAACCGATTAAGCAAGATATCTTCTTGGGAGATTTTCCTGAGATGACCGAGAAAGGTACCTTCATTATTAATGGCACCGAGCGTGTGGTGGTTTCTCAGCTGATTCGCTCCCCTGGCGTTTATTTTGAAGCCCAAACCGACCGCTCTACCGGCCGCCCGCTTTCCACCTCCAAGCTTATTCCCGATCGCGGCGCTTGGATGGAGTTTGAAACCCGCAAAACCGAATACCTTACCCTCAAATTTAACCGCAAACGCACTGTTCCAGTGACCATTTTCCTGCGTGCCCTGGCAGCTGTGGATGATGGGTTGGTGGATTCCCCCGTGAAAGCCGGCACCGATGAAGAAATTCTTTCGATGTTTGATGACGTGGATAACAACCCCGACCGGATGTATATTGCTTCCACCCTCAAACAGGAACCCGAGTGGAAGAAAGACGGGCCGAACAGCGTTGCTGAAGAAGCGTTGATTGAGTTTTTCCGGCGCATGCGCCCGGGCGACCCGGCCACCCTGGAAAACGCGCGCGATTTTCTGCAAGAGCAGCTGTTTGACCGCCGCCACTACGACCTGGAACGGGTGGGCCGCTATAAACTCAACCAGAAATTGGGACTGAGCGGGCGGGTTCCGCTGAGCCACCGCGCGGTTACCCGTTGGGACATTGTCAACCTGCTGCGCCGGATGATCCTGATCAACAATGGCGCAGAGCAAGCCGATGATATTGACCACCTGGGCAACCGCCGGGTGAAAACTGTGGGCGAACTGGTGCAGAACAAGCTGCGCATTGGCCTGCGCCGGATGGAGCGCGTGATTAAAGAACGCATGTCCATCCGCGACCAGGACCAGACCTCCCCGGTTACCCTCATCAACATTCGCCCGGTTGTGGCTGCGCTGCGTGAGTTTTTTGGTTCCAGCCAGCTTTCCCAATTCATGGACCAGACCAACCCATTGGCCGAACTGCGCCACAAGCGCACGCTTTCTGCGTTGGGTCCGGGTGGTCTGCGCCGCGAGCGCGCCGGCTTTGATGTGCGCGACGTTCACCACTCGCACTACGGGCGCATCTGCCCGATTGAAACCCCCGAAGGCCCCAACATTGGTCTGATTGGCCGTTTGGCTACCTTTGCCCGGGTGAACGAATATGGGTTTATTGAAACCCCTTACCGCCGGGTGATGCGCTCTTTGCCAGCCGATGACCCCCGCCTGGTGGGCCGCTCTCTGGCGGATGATGTCGTCCACCCCGATTCGGGTGAAGTGATTGCCGCTGCAGATGCCCGGGTGACCGAAGCCATGGCTGCCGAAATTGCCCAGCTGGGCACCCACCAAATTAAAGTAAAGCCGTATGTCTCTGAAGACATCGAATTCCTTTCCGCTGACGCCGAAGACAAGTTCTACATCGGCCAGGCCAACACCCCGATTACCATTCACCGGGAATTTGTCCGCAACCGGGTTTCTTCCCGCTACCACTCTGGCTTCCAGTTTGCCTCGCCAGATAACATTGATTATATGGATGTGGCGCCCCACCAGGTGGTGGGCATCAGCGCTGCCTTGATTCCCTTCCTGGAGCACGACGACGCCAACCGGGCCCTGATGGGTTCGAACATGCAGGCCCAGGCTGTGCCGCTCATCACCCCGGATGTACCCCTGGTGTCCACCGGCATGGAATACTATGCCGCGGTGGACTCCGGCCAGGTCATCATGTCGGATGTGGATGGCGAAGTGGTCTCGGTAACGGGTGACCGGATTGTGATTCGCGATCATCAAACCGGCCTGGAGCATGTCTATTCGCTGCGCAAATATCACCGCTCGACCCAGAGCACCTGCATTGACCCGCGCCCGGCGGTGGTCAAGGGCCAGGTCGTGCACAAGGGCGATATCGTTGCCGACTCCTCCTCGACCGAGAGCGGGCAGCTGGCCCTCGGCCAGAACGTGGTGGTCGCGTTCCTCTCCTGGGAAGGCGGCAACTACGAGGATGCCATCCTGATCTCCGAACGCCTGGTGCAGGAGGATCGCTTCACCTCGGTGCCCATCGAAAAATATGAAGTTGAAGCCCGCGACACCCGCCTTGGCCCCGAAGAAATCACTCGCGACATCCCCAACGTGGGCGAAGAAGCGATTAAAGATCTTGACGAAGGCGGCATCATTCGCGTGGGCGCCGAGGTTGGCCCGAACGACATCCTGGTGGGCAAAATTACCCCTAAGGGTGAGAAGGAACTGACCCCCGAAGAACGCCTGCTGCGCGCCATCTTTGGCGAAAAATCGCGCGATGTGAAAGATACATCGCTGCGCATGCCGCACGGGGAGCGCGGCAAAGTGGTTGATGTGCAGGTCTTCACCCGTGAAGAAAACAGCGACCTCTCGGCGGGCGTGGATACGATGGTGCGGGTGTATGTTGCCCAACGCCGCAAAGCCACCGCAGGCGATAAAATGGCTGGCCGCCACGGCAACAAAGGTGTGATCTCGCGCGTGGTTCCGGTGGAAGACATGCCCTTCCTGGATGATGGCACCCCGGTGGACATCATCCTCAACCCCCTGGGCGTGCCAGGCCGTATGAACATTGGCCAGGTATTGGAAGTTCACCTGGGCTGGGCTGCCCGTCAGCTGGGTTTCCGGGCGGTTACCCCGGTGTTTGATGGCGCCACCGAGCGCGAAATTGAAGCCGAACTGGCCCGCTCATGGATGATTGAATATGCCTGGCAGCAAATTGGAGAAAACGCCTGGGATTGGCTGAGCGGTTTCGAATACGACCCCAACGGTTTACGGGACGATGACGAAGTGCGCAAGCTTTACCTGGAAGAATGGCTGGGCGAACGCGGCTACGATGTTTATGACCTGGTTTCTGACCGCACCTTTGCCCGCCGCGCGGTTCTGACCGAGTGGCTGAAAGACAAAGGCTATGACCCTGAAAGCATTCTGGCTTTCAACAACGATAAATTGTCCCCCTTTGACCGCCCCGACCAGGACGAACGGACGATTAAAGCCTGCCTGGAAATTTGGCTGGCCGAAAAAGGACGGCCGGTTTCGGGTGTGGAAACTCCGGAACTGATGCAAATTGCCAGCGAGGTGATGTTCCAGACCAACACCCCCAACCCGATTTTGGGCAAGCAGGTGCTGCGCGATGGAAAAACTGGCGTGCCCTACGACCAGCCGGTGACCGTGGGCGTGATGTCCATGCTCAAACTGCACCACCTGGTGGAAGATAAAGTCCACGCCCGCTCCACTGGCCCATACAGCCTGGTTACCCAGCAGCCGCTGGGTGGTAAGGCCCAGTTTGGCGGACAGCGCTTCGGCGAAATGGAAGTGTGGGCGCTCGAGGCTTATGGTGCAGCCTATACCCTGCAGGAAATGCTCACCGTCAAATCGGACGATGTCCAGGGCCGTGTGAAAACCTACGAAGCGATTGTTAAAGGCGACCCGATTGAAGAGCCTGGCATCCCGGCTTCGTTCCGCGTGCTGGTGAAAGAGCTGCAAAGCCTGGGCCTGTCTGTGGAAGCCGTGACGGACAGCGGCCTGGTGAAGTTTGGCAAGGAAGAAGAACGGGCCCGTCCGCAGAAGATCCAGACTGGCCTGATGGATTTGGGAGAGATAAAGTAATTTTTGGGAATTGCGCGAAGGAATTTTCGCAAACAGGGCACCAATTCTCTTGACGGTTGGCGCTCGCGCGTGTAAAATAATCCTCCGTGACCCTAACCAGCGGGTAGGACTATGCCCGCGAATTGAATACAAACATCGATGAAGTGAGGCCATCGAACGCAAAGATGGCCTCGCTATGTCGAAAAAAATAGAATTAAACGATTTATTTATTGGAGGCTAAAGTGCCAACCATCAACCAACTTGTTCGCAAAGGTCGAGAGTCGAAGCGGATGAAAAGCAAAGCACCTGCGCTGCAATTCATCATGAACTCAATGAAGCAGCGTCGTCTGCGCCTGGACAAAGGCTCCCCACAAAAACGCGGGGTTTGCACCGTGGTCAAAACCACCACGCCCAAAAAACCCAATTCCGCCCTGCGGAAAATTGCCCGCGTTCGCCTTTCGAATGGCATCGAGGTGACTGCGTACATCCCTGGCGAAGGCCACTCCCTGCAGGAGCACTCCGTGGTGCTCGTGCGCGGCGGCCGTGTGAAAGACCTGCCCGGCGTCCGCTACCATATTGTACGTGGCAGCCTCGATACAACCGGGGTGAACAACCGCAAGCAGGGCCGTTCCAAATACGGTGCCAAGCGGGCCAAGACGAAGAAATAACCGAATAATCGCCGGTCTCCGGCGATTATTCTCGTCCGAACAGGACACACCTAGTGGATATGGAGAACGAGAATGACTAGACGTAATGCCCCAGAAAAACACGAGATTATACCGGATTCACGCTACAACAGCCGTGAGGTCCAATCTTTCATTAACCGCATCATGCGCAGCGGCAAGAAAAGCATTGCTACCACCCTGGTATACGATGCTTTGGATATCGCCGCCCAGAAAACTGGCAAACCGCAGATTGAAGTGTTTCACCAGGCGCTGAACAACGTTAAGCCGGTAATGGAAGTTCGGCCGCGGCGCGTTGGTGGCGCCACCTACCAGGTTCCGATGGAAGTCCCGGCTTTTCGCCAGTTTGCCCTGGCCACTCGCTGGATCATCCAGGCTGCTCGCTCCCGCTCTGGAAAGACCTTTGCCCAGAAGCTGGCTTCCGAGCTGCTCGATGCGGCCTCCAACACGGGTACTGCTGTGCGCAAACGCGAAGAAACCCACAAAATGGCCGAAGCCAACCGCGCTTTTTCGCATTACCGCATGTAGTGGTTGAACGGGAAAGATTTTTAAATTACCCAGGTATCTTATGGACCCACAACCGCTGACTCGCTATCGTAATATTGGCATTATTGCCCACATTGACGCCGGTAAAACCACCACCACCGAGCGTGTTTTGTTCTACACCGGGAAAACCTACCGGATTGGCTCGGTGGATGAAGGCACAACGGTTACCGACTGGATGGTGCAAGAACGCGAACGCGGAATCACGATTGTTTCAGCGGCCATTACCACAGAGTGGAAGGGCTATAAGTTCAACCTGATTGACACCCCCGGCCACATTGACTTTACCGCCGAAGTGCAGCGCTCGCTGCGCGTGTTGGATGGTGGTGTGGTGGTTTTTGACGCCGTTCAGGGTGTTGAACCCCAAAGTGAAACTGTTTGGCGCCAGGCTGACCGCTATGAGGTGCCGCGCATTTGTTTTGTCAACAAAATGGACCGCGTCGGTGCTTCCTACGACCGCACCATTGAGAGCATTCGCCAACGTTTGGGCGCAAACCCCATACCTGTGCAGATGCCGATTGGTGAAGAGGCCGATTTTGGCGGCGTGATTGACCTGCTCAACATGCAGGCCATCTACTGGCGCGACACTGCTGGCCTTGAGGTGGAGGTCACCGACATTCCATCCAATATGCTCGAAGAAGCCCAGCTGCGCCGCGAACAAATGGTAGAGCAGATTGCAGAGGTGGATGACGATGTTGCAGTCAAATTCCTCGAAGGTGAAGAAATCAGCCTGGATGAATTGAAAGTCGCTTTGCGTAAAGCGGTGCTGACCAACCGGGCTTCCCCGGTATACTGCGGCAGTGCGCTGCGCAACCGCGGCATCCAGCCCGTTTTGGATGCGGTGATTGATTTCCTGCCTTCCCCCCTCGATATTCCGGCTGTGCGTGGTTTCGAACCCCGCAACAGTGAAGTTGCCCTCACTCGCCCGGCGGACGAATCTGCCCCGGTCAGCGCCCTGGTCTTTAAGATTGTTACCGACCCCTATGTTGGCCGGTTGTCTTATTTCCGGGTGTATTCCGGCAAGGTGACCCAGGGCGCCATGCTGTATAACTCCACCGATGATCGCCGCGAGCGAATTGGCCGCCTGCTGCGCATGTATGCCGACCGCCGCGAAGATGTGACCGAAATTGGTGCTGGAGATATCGGCGCTGTGTTGGGTTTGAAGAACACCTTCACCGGCCACACCCTGTGCGATCCTTCGAACCCGATTGTTCTCGAAACCATCTCCTTCCCCGAACCGGTCATCTCGGTTGCCATTGAACCCAATACCAAAGCCGACCAGGATAAGCTCGGCATCGCCCTGCAGAAACTGGCCGAAGAAGACCCCACTTTCAAAGTCAAATCTGACGAAGCCACCGCCCAAACCATTATCTCCGGCATGGGCGAGCTGCACCTTGAGGTGCTGGTAGACCGCATGCTGCGCGAGTTTAACGTGAAAGCCCGGGTGGGGCGGCCGCGCGTGGCCTACCGTGAGACCATTACTCGTTCTGTTGAAAAAGCCGAACACAAATATGCCAAGCAGTCGGGCGGGCGTGGTCAATATGGCCATGTGGTCCTCCAAATAAATCCCGGCGAACCGGGCACAGGCATTGTGTTCGAAAGCAAAATTGTTGGCGGCGCAATTCCAAAAGAATACATTCCCGCCATTGAAAAAGGCATTAAAGAATCTACCGAAGCTGGCGTTTTGGCAGGCTACCCGGTTGTGGATATGCACATCGCAGTTTACGATGGCTCTTTCCACGAAGTGGACTCTAGCGAAATGGCTTTCAAGATGGCAGCTTCGATGGCCTTCAAAGAAGGCATGCAGAAGGGCTCGCCCGTTCTGATGGAGCCGATGATGAAAGTAGAAGTGGTGGTCCCCGAAGAATACCTGGGCGACACCATTGGCCAGCTCAACTCTCGCCGCGGCGAGATCGGTGGCATTGAGCCGCGCGTAGGCAACGCCCAGGCTGTGCGGGCAATGGTTCCGCTGGCTGAAATGTTCGGCTATGCCACTGTTCTGCGCTCTTCAACCCAGGGCCGAGGCGTTTTCACGATGGAATTCGATCACTATCAAAAAGTATCGGAGAAAGTCGCCGAAGCCATCATCAAGGCCGGTTGAGTGCAAACTCGTTAATCATAAGAAGCAATTGTATTCTTTTTTGAGAGGATAAAAATGGCAAAGGAAAAATTCAGTCGAAATAAACCGCACTTGAACGTAGGGACCATGGGGCACGTAGACCATGGCAAAACGACGCTGACGGCAGCGATCACCAAATGGTGTGCATTCCGGGGTATGGCCGAATACCGGGCGTATGACCAGATTGACAATGCGCCGGAAGAACGCGAGCGCGGGATTACGATCAACATTGCCCATGTGGAATACCAGACCGAGAACCGGCACTACGCCCACGTGGACATGCCCGGGCACCGTGACTACATCAAGAACATGATCACGGGTGCGGCGCAGGTAGACGGAGCGATTCTGGTGGTGAGTGCGCCAGACGGCCCAATGCCGCAGACGCGTGAACACGTGCTGCTGGCCCGCCAGGTGGAAGTGCCGAGCATCGTGGTGTTCTTGAACAAAGTGGACCAGATGGACGACCCGGAACTGTTGGAGCTGGTGGAGCTGGAGCTGCGCGAGCTGTTGACGGAATATGGTTTTCCGGGCGATGAGACGCCGATTGTGCGCGGCAGTGCGCTGCATGCGTTGGAAAGCGCCTCGAAAGACCCGGATGCGCCGGAGTATGCGCCGATCAAAGAACTGATGCGGGTGGTGGACGAATACATTCCCGAGCCGGTGCGCGAGACGGACAAGCCGTTCATGATGCCGGTGGAAGATGTGTTCTCGATCAAAGGCCGCGGCACGGTGGTGACGGGGCGTGTGGATCGGGGCATCGTGAAAGTGGGCGAGCCGGTGGAAATCATTGGTTTGCGCGAGAAGAGCATGAGCTCGGTGGTAACGGGTGTGGAAATGTTCCACAAGCTGCTGGATGAAGGGCGAGCGGGCGACAACCTGGGCCTGCTGCTGCGCGGCATCGGGCGCGAAGATGTGGAGCGGGGCATGGTAGTCGCCAAGCCGGGATCGATCACGCCGCACACGAATTTAATGAGCGAAGTGTACGTGCTGCGCAAGGACGAAGGCGGACGCCACAAAGCGTTCTTCAACGGGTACCGGCCGCAGTTCTACATCCGGACGATGGATGTAACGGGAAAAATCACGCTGCCAGAAGGCGTGGAAATGGTAATGCCTGGAGACAATGTCAACCTGATGGTCGAACTGATCGTACCGGTGGCGTTGGAGCAGGGCTCAAAGTTCGCGATTCGCGAAGGCGGCCTGACGGTTGGCGCTGGCGTAATCACGAAGATTCTTGAATAGGTGAT
>CAZAYY010000044.1:0-16783 GCA_964489525.1 uncultured Anaerolineales bacterium | reverse complement strand
TTTACCGAGAAGGGTCTTTTTATTTATTTGTCAAGGAACTTTGAGAAAGCCATAGGGGGGGACAGGAGTTTCTTAAAGTCAGAAACTCCTGTGAAAGTCCAGGTCCCCACCCCCGAAATCCCCCGCCCCGGGCCTGGGGCAGGGGACTTTAAAACGATTTTGGGACCAACGCAGGCTGGCTTCGCTGCCTGCGTTGGTCCCAAACCCCGACTTTAAGAAAGGCCTGGGGGGGGTGGATGTTCAGGTGACTGTCACCTGAAAAGAGAGAGGGTGGGGCTGAAACCGTTGGGCTCAATTGATTTTTGGCCGTTCCCCTGCTTTGCGTGTCGAATTGGGCCGGGCGGGGTTATAGAGTGTGTTATGATTATCGAGGTTTTCCTTCCACGATTTTTTTAAAATTTAATCCAAAGGATGGCAAAATGGCAGCAGTTCAAAACCCACCTGTAGACGATAAACGCGAAATTTTTGGCTGGACGATGTACGACTGGGCCAACTCGGCTTTCAGCACCACCGTTGGCACCGTGTTCCTTGGCCCGTACCTGACCAGCATTGCCGAGGCCGCAGCGGATGCCAGCGGCTTTTTGCATTTAGGGCCAATTTCGATGCGACCGGAGTCTTTGTTTACCTATGCGGTTTCGGCGTCCGTGCTGCTCCAGGTTTCCTTTTTGCCCGTGTTGGGGGCGCTGGCAGATTACAGCCACATGCGCAAACGTTTGTTGATGATTTTTGCTCTGCTGGGTTCGCTGGCGACGGTTCTGATGTTTTTCATCACGCCGGGACTGCACTGGTTTGGGGCGCTGCTTTACATCATTGGCAACCTGTCTTTTGGGGCTTCGATGGTTTTTTACAACGCCTATTTGCCTGACATTGCCAGCCCTGGGAATCGTGACCATGTATCGGCCAGTGGTTTCGGGATGGGCTACGCAGGCGGCGGGCTGCTGCTGCTGCTCAACCTGGTGATGTACATGTTCAGCGACAGCCTGGGCCTGACGGGCGAGATGGTTGCCCGGATCAGCCTGGCATCGGCGGGGTTGTGGTGGTTGGGTTTTTCGATGTTCACCTTTAAAACCCTCCAGTCTCGCCGGGCGCCCCGCCCGCTGCCTGCTGGCGAAACCTACCTGACGATTGGTTTCAGCCAGCTTGCCCACCTGCTGCAGGTGCCCACCCGCACGGTGGCCATTCTGCTGCTGCTGCCGCTGCTCATTCCTGTGTTGGTTTTGCTCAATTTCCCCACTGTCAGTGTGTTTGGGTTGTTTTCGGTTTCTTCGGTTTATCTTCCTGCCTTGGGTCCGATTGTCGTGCTGGTTATCTTCATGGTTAAAAAAGCCAAAACCATGCCGGAGGTCATCAAGTACCTGGTGGCCTACCTGCTGTACAATGACGGCATTCAAACCGTGATTGTGGTGGCGGCGGTGTTTGCTGCGGTGGAGCTGGGCATGGAAGCCACCAACCGGATTTTGGTGATTTTGATGATCCAGTTTGTGGCGTTTGGGGGGGCGTATTTGTTCAGTTGGTTTGCCCGGAAAATTGGGGCGAAGAATGCGATCATCATCAGCCTGCTCATCTGGAGTGTGGTGACGGTGTACGCCTATTTTGGGATGAAGAGCCAGGCAGTTGTGGAGAGCCTGGGAATGTCCCAGGCCGAGCTGGAATTCTGGTTGATGGCGTTTGTGGTGGCCCTTATCCTGGGCGGCAGCCAGGCGCTCAGCCGCAGTGTGTTCTCCCAGATGGTGCCCAAGAACCAGGAGGCGGAGTTTTTCAGCTTTTACGAGGTGAGCGACCGGGGTACATCCTGGCTTGGCCCGTTTATCTTCGCCCTGGTGAACGACAACACGGGTTCGATGCGGGCGGGCATTCTTTCGCTCATTTTCTTCTTTAGTGTGGGTCTGGCCATTTTGCCCTTTGTGAAAGTGGACAAGGCCATTCAAGAAGGCCAGGCTGCTTCGGTGGCTGGCGATTGAGCGAGAAGGCCTATCCTCTGATTCCGGAGGGATGATTAAAATGACGCCCTGGCAAAATCGCCAGGGCGTTTCTTTTTGGGGTTCGGGGCAGCGGTTTACGCTGAGGCGCTGGTGGTGGTTTGAAATTCCTGGCCAATGCTTGTGGCAAGGGTTTTGGCTTTTTCAAGAGGCAGGAAAGCGGCCCCGGCTGCCCGGGTGACGGCGGCTTCTAATTCGGTCAGCGTCAGCCCCAGTTTTTCACATGCCAGGGCGTATTCGCCGGAGAGCATAATATTGGAAATGCCCGGGTCATCGGTATTCAGGGTGACGGCTAGCCCGGCATCTACCATTTGGCGGAGGGAGTGATCTTCAAACCGGGTAAAGACCCCCGACTGCAGGTTGCTGGTGGGGCAGACTTCGAAAATTGTGCCGTGTTCCACAGCCAGGGCCACTGCAGCGGGGTCTTCCAGGATGCGCACTCCGTGGCCAATTCGGGCAGCGCCAAAGGTTTCGATGGCTTCGTGGATGTTGTGGGTTCCATTCCACTCTCCGGCGTGAATGGTTAATTTAAGTCCGGCGAGGCTGGCTTGTTTGAAAACATCAGCAAAGGGGGCGGCTGGATACTGGCCTTCGTTGCCTGCCAGGTCGAGCCCGACCACGCCTTGGGCTTGCCTGTCTACGGCCAGTTGGGCAACCTGCTCGGCAAGGTGGACGCTTTCGTGGCGGTTTACGCTGGCAATCAGGCGGGTGAGGATGCCGAATTCTGCCGAGGCTTTTTGGGTACTGTCGATTACCCAGTCCATCACATCGGCCAGCGAATAATCTTGCTGGCGGCTGAGGGCAACCGGGGTGAAGCGCAGTTCCAGGTAGCGAATGTTATCGGCGGCAGCGTCGGCGATGGCTTCATAGGTGATCTGGTGGATGATTTCGGGTGTGCGGTACAGCATCCGGATGGTGTCGAACTTGGAGAGGAAGTTCTCCATTGTGGTAGGGTCACTTTTTTGAATTTGAACCAGTTTGCTCAATTCTGTTTCGGTGATGGCTGCCAGCCCCGGGGTATGGTTTTGGGCGGTTTCGTAAATCGTTTTTAAACGCCAAGACCCCTCCAGATGGCGGTGGAGTTCCACCTTCGGGAGCGACTGGTAAAACGTGGCGGGTCGTTGGGCGTGGGCTTGCAAGATCTAATCTCCACCTGAGGTGAGGTTGGTTTGAAACTTACATGCGAATTTCGCCTAAGTGTAGCATAAAACCGATATTTGTGCAGCGCAGTTGAACCATTAAACCGATGATTAGCGGTTGCGCTTGCGCCGGCCGCGGGTGCGCTCGTTGGGACCGCGTTCGGGCCGGAGGCTTCCTTCCTGAAGGTCGGTTGGTTCACCAGCAGAGGGGCCGGGACGGGCTTCTGAGGCGGCTTCAGCCTGGATGCTGCTCAAGTCGCGTGGTTGGAAGGTGAACATGCGGTTGACTGTGCTGACCCGGATGTTTTTGAGAAGTTCCTGGAACATTTCGGAAGCCCGGCTTTTGTATTGGACGAGCGGGTCTCGTTGGGCGTAGGCTTCCAGCCCGATGGACACCCGCAGCGCTTCGATTTGGGTCAGGTATTCCACCCACTGCTCTGTAATTACTCCCACCAGAAGCTGGCGATAGATTTCGGTGACTGCCTGGCGGCCGAGTTCATCCCGCACCAGGCGGAGTTGTTCCTGGGGAAGTTCGCGCAGTAATGTTTCGGCGGCCTGGTTGAACTTGTCTTCATCTTCAAATGCGGCCACCAGCCCGGCCTGGGTTTTATTGGAAAAATCGGCCATGCGGTGGTTTGCCAGCCGGTTGATTTCCAGGTTGCCCCAGGCATCTTGCAGGGTGGCAATTGCCTGGTCGAGGTGTTCGGATACGGTTTCAAGGATTTCTTCCTGGCTTTTTTGCTGCAAAAGCTGACCGGTGAAGTAAACATATTGCAGACGGTTGGTTTTTTGCCAGACGCGCTGTTTGGTGCGTTGGTCGAATATGGCTTTGGCCCCGGTGCTGATGTTCATCACCAGTTGGAGCAGCAGCCCGCGGCTGTAGGGTGCCGAAACCTGGGGCAAGGCGGTGTCTATGTCTTTGGCAATCAGCCCGGTTTGGGGGTCCAAAAGATTCGCCAGGCGAGTGGTGTATACTTCTTCAATGGCTTTTTCGAGCATCTCGGTAAACTCGTCCCAGGTGTCCAGGCTAAGGGTTTCGATATCCAGCTTGATTTCCTGGCCCAGGAAGCGGTCGGTGTAGGTGATGACGCGGCGCAGGGTCTGGCTGGAGAGGGTACTGACCACCTGGCTGTGCAGGATGTCGTATCCTTCTTTGGGGTCCGAGCGCAGGGTGCGCAGTTCAGATGGGACGAGGCGCACCTGCATGCGCAGCAGGGCGGTGAGTTCTTCTTGCAGCTGGCGGTCGTTTAGCCCGGCCAGGCTGCCCTCTTCCCCGGCGCTTTCAGTATCGGCCAGGTTTTCGAGCAGAGCTTCGAGGGTTTCGGTGCGCTCTTCAATTTGCTCGGCCAGCGCAGGGCGAGCGCGCGCCAGTAAATCGGCCAGGCTGTTGAGTAGGTGGTCTTTTTCGGCCAGGATGGATTGCCGGGCGATTTGCAGCAGGGCTTCCTTTAACTGTTGGGGGTTTTCTACGCCTTCGGCGACGAGGTGATCTACCAACAGCCGGAACATAAAAGAGGGGAACACCTGGCTGCCGAGGGTGAGACTGGGCTGGATTTGTCCCAGCCAGGCCACCAGGCGCCAGGCCTGGTCGTCGTCTTTGCGGCGGGTGGGAATGCGCAGTTCAATTTCTGCCCGCAGCATTTCGTTAACATCTTCGGTCAGGTCTTCTTTGCCAAAAACCCGGTCGCGCTGGCCATAGATGATTTCGCGCTGTGCATTGAGTACGTCATCATACTCCAGCAGGTGTTTGCGGGTGTCGAAGTTTGCGCCTTCCACACGCGACTGCGAGCTTTCGACAATCCGGCTGACCACGCCCATTTCAATCGGAAGCGATTCATCAATGCGCAGCCGTCCCATCAGCCCTTCGGCCTGGGCGCCGCCAAACAGGCGCATCAGGTCATCCTGCATGGAAAGGTAGAAACGCGAAGAACCGGGGTCGCCCTGGCGGGCCGCACGGCCGCGCAGCTGGTTGTCAATCCGGCGGGCATCGTGGCGTTCGGAGCCGATGACATGCAGCCCACCCAGGGCCAGGATGCGCTGGTGGTCTTCGAGGAACTGGTCGAAGGCGCGGATATCGGCCTCGTAGATGCCCATTTGTTCGCGGGTCAGGTTGGGGAAAACCTGGCGCCATTTTTTGAGGCGTTCGTAATGGGATGTACGTCCATAACCGCCGGCGGCGCCTTTGTTGAGGGCGGCGCGCATTTCTTCGGCTTCTTTGAGCATCCCTTTCTCGGTGTAGGTGTCGCGGGCGACACGCGAAATGCGTTTAAGAACTTCATCTTCCAGGCTGCCGCCCAACACAATGTCTACACCACGACCGGCCATGTTGGTGGCAATGGTGACCGCACCAAAAGCGCCCGCAGTTTCGATGATTTTGCTTTCCTCGGTGTGTTTTCGGGCATTCAATACCTGGTGGGGGATACCGCTGCTTAAGACGGTTTTCAGCCGGTCGCGGCTTTCAAACGGCAGCCCCAAAATTTCCAGCATTTTGGTGAGGTTGTCGTTGTCCAACGGGCTGATGGGCACGCCCAGGTCGCGAGCCATGGTGTTGCGTTCTTTTTGGGGGATTTCTTCGAAAGGCTTGTTTAAGAAATCGAGCTGGGGAATCACCCGGCCATCTTCTTCGACGTTGTTTTTTTCCAACCAGGTTTGCCGCAGCAGCATCAGCAGGGCGAGCTGGCGGATGGGCTCTGCTTTAAGCCGGTTGCTCAGCCGGTCGGAAAGTTCGACTGATGTGGTACCCACCAGCATGGGCCGTCCCAGGGTGTGGTAGCGCAAAATTTCGCGCACAATTGACCTGAACTTGGCTTCTTCTGTCCGGTAGACCACGTCGGGGTAGTCTTTGCGTTTGAAATAGGCCGGGGCTTTGGTTGAGCTGTCTTTCCTGACGTAATAGGTGTAGGTGTAGCCCTCTTCGTCCTTGCCGGTCTGAATTTGGAGGGCGGCATTGGCCCGAGAGGCTTCAAACTCCAGGTTAGGTGGAATTTCAAGCACATTCAGGCTGTAAATTTTAAAGAACTCTTCGGCTTCGGTGGCTGCGGTGCCGGTCATGCCGGAGAGCTTGGCATATTTGCGGTAGTAGTTCTGGATGGTGATGGTGGCGTAAGTGATGTTTTCGCTTTGCACCTGCACGCCTTCTTTGGCTTCCACGGCCTGGTGCAGCCCGTCGGACCAGCGCCGGCCGGGCATCAGGCGGCCTGTGCTTTCGTCAATGATGATGACTTTGCGACCCTGGACGAGATAATCTTTGTTGCGTTTAAACAGGTGTTGGGCGCGCAAGGCCTGTTCCAGGTAGCCCAGGCGCTGGGCCTGTTCGGGGGTGATATCTTCCGGGCGCTCCGGGTCGCGCAGGGGTTCGCCGATGATTTGCTCAACGTGAATTTCACCCACTTCGGTCAGGGCAACGGCGCGCGATTTTTCATCGACGATATAGTCTTCGGGGTTAAGCAGCCGGACGACCTGGGCCATCTGGACATAGGCCTCGCCCTGGTCGCTCGATGGGCCGGAGATAATCAGCGGCGTGCGGGCTTCGTCAATCAGCACATTGTCTACTTCGTCGATGACGGCGTAATGATAGCCGCCGGTTTGCGGGCTGCGCTGGACACGTTCTTCCAGGCGCAGGGTCATGTTGTCGCGCAGGTAGTCAAAGCCATATTCATTGGTGGTGCCGTAGGTGATGTCGGCGTCGTAAGCCAGTTTGCGGTTCACCATGACGAGTTGGTTTTGGTCTTCGTGGGGTGATTCTTTCGAGAGGTCTACCAGGAAGGCCTTTTTGCCATATTCGGTGCGAGCGGCCATTTGCAGAACGCCTACGCTTAAGCCCATAAGGTTATAAATTGGGGCCATCCAGCGGGCATCGCGCCGCGCCAGGTAGTCGTTAACGGTGACCAGGTGCACCCCTTTGCCAACGGGCACCCCATCCAGTGGTTCAAAAAACCATTCTGCGGGATTGGGTCCCCATTTTTCACTGGCCAGTGTTTGCCACAATTCGTTGAGGGGCAGGGCATTTAGGTAAATGGGCAGCGTAGCCACCAGCGTTTTGCCTTCACCGGTGCGCATTTCGGCCACGACGCCTTCGTGCAGTGCCATGCCGCACACCATCTGAATATCGTAATGGCGCAGGCCAATGGTTCGTTTGCTGGCTTCGCGCACAACGGCAAATGCCTCTGGCAGGATGTCGTTCAGGGTTTCTCCTAACGCCAGCCGCCGCCGGAACTCTGTGGTTTTGCCTCGCAGGGCTTCGTCGCTGAGTGACTGGGTGTTTTTCTCAAGCTCGCGCACCTCGTCGGCCTCGATGGAAAGTTTTTCGATTTTTCGTTTGTTGGGGTCGCCCCCGAAGATTTGAACGATTTTCTTTAGCATCTCTTTTTTCCTTTTGCGGATGTGATTATAGCATAAGCGGTTGCGCCTCGCCTTATCGTTATCCTTCACAGGTACGCGTAAATGCCGTTAACTTTTGCGGTTCTCACTTACCAACCCCACTCCCTTAAAATTTACCCGTGTTCTCAAATTTTTAAGTTAAGCGTTGGTTAAACATTTGGACATCCGTGCTATAATTTTCAACATCAATACCGCAGTCTACCTGTGTGTCTTCTAAAACTCGAATCCATTGGAAACCAGAACCCCCATGTCTTTTGTTCATCTTCACGTGCACTCTGTTTATTCGCTGCTGGATGGCTACAGCAAATTAGATAAATTGGTTAAGCGCGCCAGTGAACTGGGCATGCCCGCCATTGCCCTGACTGATCACGGCACCATGTATGGGGTCATTGACTTTTACAATGCCGCCAAAAAAGCGGGTATTAAGCCCATCATCGGGGTAGAAGGGTACATGGCCGGGCGCACGATGCAAGACCGCGACCCGGTCTTGGATAAAAAGCCATACCATTTGCTGATGTTGGCGGAAAACGAAACGGGCTATCGCAATTTGCTTAAGCTCTCAACTGCGGCCCAATTGGACGGTTTTTATTACAAGCCAAGAGTGGACCGCGACCTGCTGGCGGCTCATTCCGAAGGCCTGATTTGTACCACAGGCTGTATGGCAGCCGATGTGCCCCAGGCAATCCTTAACGGCGATTTGCTCGAAGCGCAGCGCCGCCTGGATTGGTATTTCGATGTGTTTGGGCGGGAGCGCTTTTTTATTGAAATGCAGTCTCATCCCATTGATGAAATGCCCGCGCTAAACCAGGCATTGCTGGACCTGGGCAAACGGTACAAGGCCAATTTTGTGGCCACCAACGACGTTCACTATGTGAACCCCGAAGATGCCCGGCTGCAGGATGTGCTTTTGGCCGTGCAGACCGGGTGTGTGCTCAACGACCCCAAACGCATGCGCATGTCGGGCATGGATTACTACCTGCGCACCCCGCAGGAGATGACCGACCTGTTCGGCCATATTCCTGGTGCCATTGAAAACACGCTCTTAATTGCCGAGCGCTGCCAGCTCGACCTGGCGTCTAAGGGCTATAAGCTCCCCGTGTTTGATGTGCCCGAAGGGTACACAGCCAAATCGTACCTGTACGATTTGTGCCAAAAAGGCGCCCAATGGCGTTATGGCGATGCCGCTTCTTCTGAACCTGTCCAGCGCCGCCTGCTTTATGAGCTGGACGTGATTGATAAGATGGGTTTTAACGCCTATTTCCTGATTGTGTGGGACCTCTGCCAGTATGCCGAAAAACGCGGCATCTGGTACAACGCGCGCGGTTCGGCGGCCGGGTCTATCATTGCGTACACCCTGGCGATCACCACGGTAGACCCGCTGGCGCACGGTCTGATTTTCGAGCGCTTCCTCAACCCTGGCCGCATTTCGATGCCGGATATTGACCTGGATTTTCCCGACGACCGCCGGGCTGAACTGATGGGTTATTGTGCGGACAAGTATGGTCACGACAAGGTTGCCCAAATTATCACCTTTGGTACGCTTAAAGCCCGTGCTGCGGTGCGCGATGTTGGGCGGGTGATGGATGTGCCGCTCGACCGGGTGGACCAGGTGGCCAAGCTCATCCCGGCCATCCCCGGGAAGCCAGTGACCATTGATGAGGCTCTGGAGCAGGTCGCGGATTTGAAAAACATTTACGAATCCGACCCACAAATTCGGGAATTGCTCGACACCGCCAAAGAGATGGAAGGGGTGGTGCGCAACGCCGGAACCCATGCCGCCGGGGTGGTGATTACCGATAAGCCGATTGTGGAGTACATTCCCCTCCACCGCCCCACCAGCAATGGCGCGGACGATTTGCCCATTAAAACCGTCACCCAGTTTGAAATGTCCATTATTGAGCAGCTGGGCCTGTTAAAAGTGGATTTCCTCGGCCTGGTAACGCTCACCATTATGGCCGAAGCCTGTGCGCTGATTGAAAAACGGCATGGGGTGCATTATAAGCTGCACAACATCCCCGTGGACGACCCGAAATCTTTCGAACTGATGGGGCGTGGGGATACAGCCGGGGTTTTCCAGGTGGAAGGTTCGGGCATGCGTCGCTACCTGATGCAGATGAACCCGCACAACCTCGACAACGTGGTGGCGATGATTGCGCTCTATCGCCCCGGCCCGTTGGAGTTTATTCCAAAGTACATCAACCGCATGCATGGCCAGGAGCCGGTGGAATATATTCATCCATCCCTTGAGCCCATTTTCCAGGAAACCTATGGCATTCCGGTTTACCAGGAACAGATTATGCGTGCAGCGGTGGACCTTGCCGGGTATACCCCTTCCGAATCGGATGAGCTGCGCAAGGCCATTTCCAAAAAAATTAAAGAAAAGCTGGAGCAGCATCACAACAAGTTTGTTGCGGGTGCCCAGGCGAACGGCATTCCAGAAGACCTGGCGAATGCCATTTTTAAAGACTGGGAAGAGTTTGCCCGTTATGGCTTCAACAAAAGCCACGCGGTTGCCTATGGCGTGATTGCGGTGCAAACGGCTTTCCTCAAAGCCCACTACCCGGTGGAGTATATGACCGCGCTGCTAACGGCCTCGGCCAGCGACTCGGACAAGGTGGCGCTTTATGTGGCTGATGCCCGCCGGATGGGGATTGATGTGCTTCCACCGGATGTGAATTATTCCGGCCTGGGCTTCAGCATCGAAGACCGGCCCGAAGGCCGCCCGGCCATCCGTTTTGGCATGGCCGCTGTGAAGAACGTGGGCACAGGCCCGGTGGATGTAATTTGCGCCGCTCGAGAGGACGGCCTTTTGAAAGATTTGGACGATTTTGCCAACCGGGTGGATTTGCGTTCTGTGGGCCGCCGGCCTTTGGAATGCCTGGTTAAGGTGGGCGCGCTGGATGCTTTTGGCCCGCGCAGCGCCCTTCTCGAAGCCCTGGACCGGATTGTGGCCGTCAGCGCCTCCCTTTTCAAGGCGGCTGAAAGCGGGCAAATGAGCCTGTTTGGCGAAACGATGCAGCTGGTGGACAAAATTCAACTGCCAAAAACTGCCGAAATTCCCCGCCGCCAGCTTTTGGATTGGGAAAAAGAACTGCTCGGTTTGTATGTTTCCGATCATCCACTCACCCCATACATGGAGCAGCTCAGCCGGGCGATTTCCCACTACTCGGCTGAACTCAAAAATGGCGAGCAAGGCGAGCGGGTGCGAGTTGCCGGGTTGGTGACCCAGGTCAGGCGGATGACCACCAAAAAAGGCGATGCGATGGCCATTGTCACCCTGGAAGATGTCCAGGGCAGTGTTGAACTGGTGATTTTCCCTCGCACCTGGCGGCAGTTTGGTGAACTGGCCCAGCCTGAAAAAGTGATTCTGGCAGAAGGGACGCTGGATGCCAATGAAACCAACCCCAAGGTGTTGGTAGACCGGCTGACCACGCAATTCACCTATCTGACCCCGCTGGAAGCCCCCTCCCAGGCTCAGGCCGGGGCCGAACGCCCTTATGTTCGCCAGCCAGCCGCGCAGGCGCGCCCGGAGCGGCCCACCAGCCAACCAGCCGCCGCGCCTCAGCCGTCCAACCGCCCGGCTCCGAAAACGCCTTTGCCCCAGCTGCGCAGTGCTCCCCCGGTCTCGATGCCTGCCCAGCCTGCCCCCCGCCGCGTGGCGGAACCCTCCCGGACGCAAAGCCGGGGTGATGGGCCGCCCCCACCCGAGTCCTTTCCAGACGATTGGGAGAAGGTTCATTCTGCTCCTGCCGATTGGGTGATGGACGATATTATCGAGCCCGATGATCCCCCAGAAACTCGCCCGCCGGCCTCCCCTACCGGGGCATCACCCCTGGATACAGCCGAAAAAGCCGCGGTGGTTGTTCCCCCGGCGCCCGGTTTGCCAACCGGCGAAGCTTCAGAAACGCCGTCTGAACCAATGCCTGGGGTTGGGCTGCCGGGCGGCGCAGGCCTTTTGCAGCGCGAACCCCTGGAAAGTGCTTTGCCGCCTCCCCAGGAACCGGTTGAAGATGAAGCCAACGACGACCCGCCTGCGCAGGCTCCCTTGCGCCCACCCGACTTGCAGCACCCCCTGGGTTATCTCCTGTCGCCTTTGCCAGGGGATGATGAAGCCGATGGCGAACCCGCTCGCATGCTCACCGTGACCGTAAAAGCCAATGGCGACCGGATGCGCGATATCCTGAAAATTAAGCGCATCCATGGTGAGTTAATCCGTTCCCCGGGCCGCGATCGCTTTGCGCTCTACCTGTTTGAAAACGACCATTATTACCTGGTGGAGTTTCCCAACGAAACGACAGGGATTAACGAAAACCTGGTATCTCAACTGGCCGAGATCGTGGGGCGTGAAAACGTCCACGTTGAAAGCCTATCCTACGCCTGAGAAAAGCAAAGAACCCTCCAGCTGGAGGGTTCTTTTGAAAAGCACAGGGTCAACCTTGTTTGGGCTGGTTGTGCCTCACCCCAGGTTTTCCTGAAGTGGTAGTTTCCTTATTCTATCATAATCCAACGCGACCCTGTGTTAACAATTTCCGTGGTGTGTTGGAATGGGTAGACGCGCGAGGATTTTAGTACAGGAACATGGGTTTGCCCAGCATGTCGCGCACTTTGGGGCGGTAGTTGGCTTTGTCGTAGAGTGCAGAAACATCCACGTACTTTTTGGTGGAAGCGACCATGTTCAGCGGGACTGTGGTGTAGATGCCCTGCTGCAAGGCCACCATGCGGCCGGTGTGGCCCATGATGGTCTGGTCGAAGGCCAGGTTGCCAAAAGAAACCGCCACCATGCGGTCGAGCGAATCGGGTGCGCCGGAGCGCATCAGGTAGCCCAACTGTTGGTACATGATGTGAATGCCGGTGAGTTCTTTGATTTTTTCAGAAACCCAGCTTCCGATGCCGCCCAGTTTTTTGTGGCCATAGGCATCGGCTTCGCCGGTTTCCATAATTTGGCCGTCAATCGGGTGGGCGCCTTCGGAGATGGTCATAATGGCGTAGTTGGAGGGGTTGTTAGCCCGGTCGCGCGCCAGGAAGTCGGCCAGTTTTTCAATGTCAAAAGGTACTTCGGAGATGACCGCCCGGTCTACGTCGGCCAGGTAAGCGGCAAAGAGGGAGGTTTCGCCGGAGTTGCGGCCAAACAATTCCACCACGCCGACGCGTTCGTGTGAGCCCACCGGGGTGCGGCAGGCGGCGATGGATTCGACCGAGCGGGTGACGGCGGTAGAAAAGCCAATGCAGTAGTCGGTGCCGAAGACGTCGTTGTCCATGGTTTTGGGGATGGCCACGGTGTTGAAGCCCTCGCGGTCGAGGCGGGCTGCGTAGCTCAGGGTGTCGTCACCGCCAATCGGGATGAGGGCATCTAGCTTGAGATGATCAAAAATGCGCAGCACGTGCTTGGTGCAGTCGATGGTGCCATCGGGGTTGGTAACCTGGTCTTCGGCGCGCACATGGGCGGGAACTTCGCTGGCTTTCATGTGGCTGGGGCGGGTGCGCGAAGTGTGCAGCACCGTGCCGCCGGTGCGGTCAATGGTGCGCACAGTTTGGGGGTTGAGCTTCATGGTCAGGTCTATCGTGCTTTGGGGGTCATCCGGGTTCATCCCCAAGGGGCCGTACCAACCCCGCCGGATGCCGATGATTTCCACGTCGTCGTGCGACTGGGCGCGGGTAACCACCGCCTTAATGGCGACATTTAAGCCGGGTACGTCGCCTCCACCCGTTAAGATACCAATTCTTCTTTTTGCCATTGTGATTATCCTTCTTTGATTGTAAAAATATCGCGGTCTGACCGCGGTGATGCTTGCCTTTGTGTGTGGTAGGTTCGTGGCAGCCGTATGTTTCCAGGTCAGTTTTCCGAAACCAGGCTGCCCCCTGTTCCGGGCACACAAGGAATAATTTTACCTCTTTTTTAATTAAATCCAGGTCGGTTCTTCGTAGGTTCCGAACTCTACCCGCATCACATCAATAATTTCGCCCAGGGTGGCATAGGCCCGCACGGCATCCAGCAGCGGGGGCATGACATTTTGGTGGTTGGTGCAAGCCAGCCGTAAGGCATCCAGTGCCTGGCCCACCGCACCCGGGTCGCGCTGGGAGCGGATCGCGTTGAGCCGCCCGACCTGGCGTTCGTAGCCCTGGGGGTCCATCTCCAAAATGGGGATGCGCATGGGCTTGTCGTCCTGGTAGGCGTTAACACCCACAATGCTGCGGATGTTTTCATCAATTTCACGCTGGTAGCGGTAGGCTGCATCGGAGATTTCGCTCTGGAAAAAGCCCTTATCAATGGCAGGCAGCACGCCGCCCAGTTCTTCAATCCGGTGGAAGTATTCGTAGGCTTGCTGTTCCATCTGGTTGGTCAGGGCTTCAACGAAGAACGAGCCGCCCAGTGGGTCCACCGTGTTGACCACGCCCGACTCTTCGGCGATGATTTGCTGGGTGCGCAAGGCAATGGTAACGGCATGTTCCGAGGGCAGGGCCAGGGCTTCGTCCATGCTGTTGGTGTGCAGCGATTGGGTGCCGCCCAGGACGGCTGCCAGGGCCTGCAGGGTGACCCGGACGATGTTGTTTTCGGGCTGTTGGGCGGTGAGTGAAACGCCAGCCGTCTGGGTGTGGAAGCGCATCAGCCAGGAGCGCGGGTTTTTGGCGCCGAAGGTGTGGCGCATTTCGTGGGCCCAAATGCGCCGGGCTGCCCGGTACTTGGCGATCTCTTCAAAAAAGTCGTTGTGGGCGTTGAAAAAGAACGACAGGCGTGGGGCAAATTCGTCAATGTCCAGGCCGCGAGCCAGCCCCCAGCGCACATATTCCAGGCCATCGGCCAGCGTGAAGGCCAGTTCCTGGGCAGCGGTGGAACCTGCTTCGCGGATGTGGTAGCCGGAGATGCTGATGGTGTTCCACTGCGGCAGGCGCAGCGCCCCAAATTCAATGGTATCGGTTACCAGGCGCATGGAGGGTTCGGGGGGGAAGATGTACTCTTTTTGGGCAATGTATTCTTTGAGAATATCGTTTTGGATGGTGCCACGCAGTTGGTCCAGGCGCACGCCCTGTTTTTCGGCAGTGGCAATGTACATGGCCCAGATGATGGCGGCGGGTGAGTTGATGGTCATGCTGGTAGACACTTTGTCCAACGGAATGCCATCAAACAGGATTTCCATGTCTTTCAGGGATGAAATGGCCACGCCGCACTTGCCAAACTCGCCCAGCGATTCGGGGGCATCGGTGTCGTAGCCCATCAGGGTGGGCAGGTCGAAGGCCACCGAAAGGCCGGTTTGGCCCTGGTCGAGCAGGTATTTAAAGCGTTGATTGGTCTCTTCGGCGGTGCCAAACCCGGCAAACATGCGCATGGTCCACAGCTTGCCGCGGTGCATGGTGGGGTGGACACCGCGGGTATAGGGGTACTCGCCAGGCAGGCCGAGATCCTTTAAATAATCCATGCCCTGCACATCCAGCGGGGTGTAGAGCCGGTTGATGGTTTCAGAGGAATTGGTAATGAAATCCTTGCGGCGTTCGGGGAAGCGGGCAAGGGTTTTGCTGAGGTTGGTTTCCTCCCAATTCTCTTGTTCCTGGCGAAGCTTTTCAAGTTTCTCGCGGTCGTACATGGCACACTCCTGAATAGAATGGCAGGGGGCGGGTTCGCCGTCCTGGTATGGGGTTGAAAGTTCCTGAAGAATGGATGCAGGGGGTATTATAGCAGTTTTATGCCCGTTTTAAAAGAGTTGACGATAATCGAAAGGGCGTGATACAATCATGACCGCTTAGACGCCCCCATCGTCTAGTGGCCCAGGACGCGGCCCTCTCAAGGCCAAAACAGGGGTTCGAGTCCCCTTGGGGGCACACTATGTAGAATTGTTTAAGAGTCGAGAGGGTACTGGTACCCAGTGCCCTTTTTTCTCACGAAAACCTGTTGTGAAATGCAAGAGGGTACGATGCCAGACCTGGATGATTATGTAACCACGCAAGAAGCGGCCAAGATTTTCGAGTTCCACATCGAGCATGTCCGGCGAATGCTGCGTGAAGGGGATCTACAAGGTTTGAAGGTCGGCAAAACCTGGCTGGTGTCAAAGGAGTCCATTCGCAAGTACCAGGAATTTACCCAGAATATGGGTAAGTATGATCCAAAACGGGGACGAAAATAGACGTCAGGAAATATCCTGGCACTTTGGCCCACGTAATTCTGGCGCACATGGTTTTCAGCCAAAAATCAACGGATAATCTGTCACTGAGTGACTTCGCTGCCGCCTGACAAGAACTCCCTTTACTAAAAAAAACATAAAAGGAACACCTTAAGCTGTCAAGCCTGTGATGTTCCACAGTGTGGGCAAAAACCATAGTCCATCTCCGCTGCCCAACTGAGCAAAGTCGAGAGGGTCTTTCCCCTTGACTTTGCTTTTTTTATCTGCTATCCTATTGTATAACGCTACTTGTTGTGTTTATCAATAGGATTACGCATGAAATCTTTTCTTTTGGCGCTGATTCTCTTTTTGATGGGCAGTTTTTTATTCTTTTTGATGCGGGTTTCGCTGATGATGGCGCAGGCGAATGTGGTGCAGGCGCAGGCAAACATGCTTCAGGCGTCTGCAAATGCTGCCGGGCAGGTGACCACGGTGTTTTTGGTGGTCGTGGGCCTGGCTGCTGGCGCCGGCATTGGGTTTGCTGCTGCGGTATTTGGCATGCTGCGGCGCAGGCACGCGGTTCAAAAGCAAGCGCATTCCGGGCGCTGGCTGCCTGGTCCCAATGCCCGGTGGATGCGAAACCCCGACGTGGACGGCCGTTCTTCTCTGCAAACGCACCCTGGGACCTATATTTACCGGCTGCCGTCCCATGCGGTTGCAATTGAGGGCGATGCCGAAGAGGTTATTCAGGCTGAGAGGGAAGATATTTTTGAAGGGTGGGGCTTTGAATGAGTGGTAACGTGGTAACTGTGGTAACCAATTTAAGGAATCTATTCTTAATGGTTTGTTTACTTTTGCTGATTATTTCCATCTCTGCCTGCGCCCCAGCCCCAGGGAGCGGGTGGAGCGAGCTGCCCACGCCGATGCCGGCGTATGTGGCAACGGACCAGGTGGCAGCCCTGCAAGCCCGCGCCACCCGCCAGGCGGGCGAAAGCCGGATGGCCGAACTGGCCGCTGAAAGCACCCTGGTGGCGCTGCAGATGACCGCTTCGGCGGCAACGGAGGTAGCGCTGGCCCGGCAAACCGAGCAGGCCCAGGCTGCCACAGCCACGGCAGGGCAGGCAAACCTGCACGCATCCGCCACCGCCCAGGCAGCCCAGTACACCGCCGTGGCGTTTGTCCAGGCCAGCAC
>CAZAYY010000043.1:391-20116 GCA_964489525.1 uncultured Anaerolineales bacterium | reverse complement strand
GGTGTGGCAGTTGGCGATGCGGTTTGCGTCACCGTAGGCGTGGGGGTGTCTGTGGGCGTGGCCGTGGATGTGGGCGTGTTGGACGGCGTTGGCGTTTCGGTGGGCGTGGGGGTATGGGTGGGGGTAAAGGTCACAGTGGGAGTGCGCGTGGGGGTGCGGGTATTTGTGGGGGTGCGCGTGGGGGTGGGTGTCCGGGTGTTGGTTGGCGTCAGGGATGGCGTCAGTGTGGGCGTGTGGGTGGGTTGGATGCGGGTTTCGATGTTCACCTGGATCGGGTTATCAAAATAGGCTTTGTAACGGGCGGCGATGTCTGCCGGGAGGGTTCCGGTGACTTCACCGGAATAGGCAACCGGCTCGGTAATATAGTAGCGCTGAAAAGCCACGCTGTAAGTGCCGGGTTGGGGGTTGTTGATGGCGTATCCCGAATCTCCATACGACATCTGGTCGCCTGTGTCGGTGGGGTCTATCGCACTGTCGTCTTTATAGTAGGTGGTTGAAGTGCCTCCCATAGAAGGGGTGATCGACCAGGCCCGAAACATGGCACCATGCGGACCCGCCACCAGGGACCAGGTTGCAGCAGGGGAAACCACCAGGCTGTCTGATACCCCGTCAATGGTTACCCCGGCAGGGTTGTTGGCGTCAAAATACACGTAGCCAGCAGCATCCGGCGAGAAGTCGGTGGAGGAGCGGAAAGAATTATAGGTAATCGGAAAACCGCTTACGCTCGAAGGCAGGGTGACCTGGCTGGCTGAGGGAACGAGAGAACGGTAAAACACACTGGAGGTTGTGCCTGTGGATGTGTTACCAGCCACGACGACAGTGCTGGTAACCACCCGGGTGACCCGCACAGGCCCATCTATGGCCATCACGTCTTCCTTGGTGTTTTCTTCATTGACGTTTGAAGTGCCGAAAAAGGTGGAAAAGCGCAGGCGGGTTTTATCCCGGTCGAGCAGGTCGGGGTTGGCGGGATTGGCGCCGAGGGACATATAATCGCGAATATTTTGGGTGGCGTTGTAGCCATCGGCATAGCAGCAGGCGCTGGAAATGCGGTCGAGACCGGGGTTAAAGCTGATGTAGTCCGCGGTAAAAGTCGGGGTAATTACGGCGGAAAGATAGATATATACCCAGGCCAGCCCACCTTCAATCGGGTCGGTGAGGGTGATGACATGGGTGGGTTCGAGCGTATCCAGGCCAACGGTCAGGGAGGGAGCGTTCACCCGGTCGCCGGCATCAAAAGCCATGAAGACGAGTTCATCGTTTAAGTCAAACAGGCCATCTTCAAAAGAAACATAGCGATTGTCGGAAGCGCGGCGTTCATCAATCTGGAAAGGCACCTGGTAAGGGCTGGTTCCGGCATAAGCGTAGACGTAAATGTCGTCCAGGGGGTAGCCGCCCAGGTGGAGGAGCATGTTCCCGTTGAGGACAATCGGGTCGTGAGGGCGGTCCAGGCTGGAGGGCTGGTCCATAACGGCGGCGCGGGCCCGCAGGGTGTTTCCAGGCAGGCGCAGCAGCCCGGCGGCCAGGGCCAGGACAGCCAACAAACCCAACAGGCGTGTGAACAAAGAGCGGGATAACAGGGGCATCAAGCGTTAAGTATACTCGAGATATACGGCTATGGCGGGCAGATGGCCAGGGAATAGGTCACCCCAGGGGTGAGAAATTGAGGTTCACAGGGAAGTTCTTCGAGTGTGCGAACGAGTTGGAATGGGATGCCGTACGCTGCCAGGGTTTCTTCTGTAGAGAGCATCATCCCGCGATAAAGCATGATTTCTTCTCCACTGGCTGCAAGGCTGGCGAAAACCTGCCGGGCGGCGCGGGTTGATTGAATTGTACGATCCAATGAAATCCCGCCAACCCCCAGCGAGTTAGCCAGCAGCACCCCTAAAATCCCCCACCCCACCAGCCTGCGCAGCCAACCCACCCGGGTTGAATTTTTAATAAAAGGCAAAAGCCAGGGCGGATCGGCGCTGAGCAGCAGCCCGCAGGCCACCCCCAGGGGAAACAACCAGAATTGAGGCACGTACCTGGCCCACCAACTTTCGGGGTTGGCCAGGGTCAGGCCGGCAGTGAGGGCTAACGCCCAGCCCCAACCCCAGGCCTGGGCGCGGGGCAGGCGAACCAACGCCAACCCCGCCAACGCCAAAACTAATGCGCCGCTGAACAGCGGGCCAAAGCCTCCCAACCGGACGTCGGTGGAAGTAAACGCTGCAAATTCTGCACGAGTAAACGTAAAAGGAACTTTGATGGGAGTATCATCCGGGTTGGTGTTGTAATTCATTGAAGGCGAAGCCAGGGAAACCCAAAGGTTATGAACAGGGGGATTTTCCGAAAAGCCTGGCGGGGCGTTCAAGCGCATTTGGATAGAAAAATCTTCCACCTTGCCTTCTGAACCAAAAGTAGGGTAAAGCGGGTGACCATACTCCAGCGTGTTGCGCACATAGGGGCTGTACCCGGTAACCAAGATCCCAACCAGGCAAACCGCTGCCCACCAGCCCAGGCGGGGAAGCAGGGCTTTGAACCTGCCCTGCCAGAGCAGCCCCAGCCCTAGAGCCGCCAGCAGCCCACCGGTATAGACTGCGGAGGTGAACTTGATGTTGATACCCAGGACAAGGGCTGCCCCCCAGGCCAGCAGAAACAACCTGCCCGGTGGCTGTGCAAACCCCCGGCGGGAGGCCAACTCGGCAAGCGACAGCAGCAGCACCACCGTGAAAATGGCCCCTACCTGGCCATCCGTGTAGCGGCTGGCAAACTGAACCGCCAAAACCGGGTTCAGGGAAACCAACCCGGAGGCAAGCCCAACAAAAGGGCCAGGCAAAGCCGTATAGGTAAGCAGAAACCAGGCCGACAAACCAAAAGCAGCCCAACCCAGCAGCAGGGACGACACTTTGCCCACTTCCAGGCTTCCCGTAAATTCCACCAGAGCAGCCGAAAAATACCAGGGAGCCTTGGCAAAATGGTCCAGCCAGATATACATCGTCCAGGCAGCGTGGTCGCCAGCCAATTCATACACCGGGTTCCACCCCTCGCGCAGCATGCGCACTGCGTAGGCGTGGTAGTTGCGGCCATCCCACGAAAAATCGGTCAGGAAGTGGGAAGCCAGGCAAGCGGCCGCAAAAAACAAGCAAAAACCCAAAAGCGCGGCCAGGGTGAGGCGCAGCCCAAACGGGCGGATGCCCAGCGCATATACCAACCACACCCCGGAACCCAAACCTAGAACCGCTTGCCAGCCGTAGGCAGTGTGGTTAAAAAGCAGGCCTATGGACACCAGCAGGACCACCGCAGCATACACAGCCAATGCAGCCGCCGCGTTGAGCAAACCCCAGGCAGCGAGTTTTTTACGAAGTGAAGATGGCTCCATGGTTGGTATTATAATAGAGACTTCTACAAGAGGCAGAATGCTGTCCAAGATTACCGATACGGGCCTTATGGCCCCCAACCACCAATAAGGAGATCCCCATGCTGCTCAACAACCTGAACGGAATCGCCAACCTGGTGCGGAGAAGGCCGCAGCTGCTGGGTGTGGCCGTTAAGAACATTCAAAACCGGCTTGCCCATTCTTTTTCCCCCAACGGGCACGATGGCACCAGTGCGCCACCCGAACAGGTGACGGTGGTGGTTACGGACGTGTGCAATTTACACTGCAAAATGTGCCCCTATGCTTACAGCGATAACCCTGGATACATGCTCAACCAGGTGGGCAGAATGGCCCCAGCCTTGTTCTACAAACTGATGGATGAAGTTGCAGGGCAACCGCTGGTCAGTTTCACCGGAGGCGAACCGCTACTGCACCCCCAGGTACACGAATTTATCGCCTATGCGCATAAAATGGGACGGCGCACCAACCTTGTTACCAACGGCTGGATGCTGGAAAAACGCGCCCACCAGCTTGTTGAAGCCGGTTTAGACTGGCTGACCGTTTCCGTAGACGGGCCGCAGCCCGCCCATGACGCGATTCGCGGCCCGGGTTCGTTCGAACGGCTGGCGCGCGGCCTGGAAACCATTCTTGCCCTGCCCAACCGCCCGGCAGTGGCTGTTTCGATGGCGCTCACTGATATCAATTATTCGTACACAGAAGCAATGTACGGCCTGGCGCGCAGTTGGGGTGTAGACACACTGAACTTCAACCACCTTTGGATGCAAACCGGCCCGGTGGTCGAAGCCTTTAACCAGCAGTACCCCAACCTGTTCGAAGCCGATGAGGTGGCCTGGGAAGTTTGCCCGGAAAACATCCACGCCCCCGCCCTGGCCGACAGCCTGGCCAAAATTGAACGGCGCAACCTGGGGCAGCCCATGCTGGTCACCCAGGCACCCATGCTCAACCGCCAACAAATCATCGAGTGGTATTCAACCCCAGAAAAGCCCGTCAAGTATGATTCCACCCGCTGTGCCTGGATGCGGATAAAAGTCTGGCCGGATGGTTATATCAAACCCTGCCGGGCCTGGCGGGCAGGCAACATTGCCGACGAGCATGTAATGGATATCTGGAACGGCGAAACGATGCGCAATTTCCGGCAAATTTTACAACGCGATGGCCTGCTGCCCATCTGCGCCCGCTGCTGCTACCTGGCGCATCGCTAAACGACAGGCATCGTTCATCACCCATTCGGAAATCTTATAAAACCGTATTCACCCCATTCCAGTAGGATAAATTGGGGAGGGGACAGGGTAATTTGAGGGGGTAATCGGGTTGCCAAATACAGGGCCTGGTACTATGATTATGGGATATGCAGCGCGTAAATCCGCTAATCACCCTCCCGGGGTTGGCGCTTTGGGGCCTTCTGGTCATTGGGTTGGGTGCAGCCCTCTGGTTCCATGGCGGTGAAGCGTTCAGCCCGGGCAAACTGAGTTCAGTCCATCCCAACGGAGAAATGATGGGAGGGTTTGAATCCCATGCCGAATTTGAACACCAATGCAAACTGTGCCACCAGCCCCTCACCACCACCCAGGATGTTTTATGCCGGGACTGCCACACCGCGATTGACGAACAAATCACTTCGCAAAATGGGCTGCACAGCATTGTAGACACCGCCACGCAAACCTGCCGGGAATGTCACCCCGACCACCGCGGGCGAGAATTTTCCCCCGGCCTGGCTGCAATCCCCTTTTTTGACCACACTGCAACAGCGTTCAGCCTGGCCAAACACCAACTGGATTACCAGGCCGCTCCACTGGACTGCAAAGCATGTCACACCAGTTTGCAGAGCGGCAACTTCAGCCCTGACGAAAACACCTGCCAGGACTGCCACACAGTGGAAAATGCAGCATTCATGCAAAATCATATCCTGGATTTCGGGCCAACCTGCCTGGCCTGCCACGATGGGCTGGACACCCTGGCTGCTTTCGATCACGTGGAAACACGGCTTCCATTAGTGGGAAAACACGCCAACTTGATGTGCAGCAGCTGCCACCTTACCCCTGCCGAAAACGGATTTGCCGGGTTAGAAACGGAATGCGCTGCCTGCCACACCGAACCAGACCTTCACAAAGCCCTGTTCTCGAACCAATGCCAGGACTGTCATACCCCGGATGGATGGCTGCCGGCAGCGCTGAATGGCCAACCCTTCGACCACACAGCCGCTGGCTTTACCCTGGAGCGGCATGTAGTAGACTTTTCGGGCAGCCCGATGAACTGCACCGCCTGCCACCTGGCCCCGTTACAGCCCGGGGATGGAGCCAGTATGCCAACCTGCCTGGATTGTCATACAGAAGCAGACCCGGCCTATATGCAAGCACATGTGGCACAGTTCGGGAATGCCTGCCTGAACTGCCACGATGGCTCGGACAACCTGCACAACTTCGACCACAGCAGTGTTTTTGTTTTGGATGGTGCCCATGCCAGCCTGGACTGCACCGCCTGCCATCCAACCGGAAATTACAAAGGAACACCTACCCTTTGTGCGGACTGCCATGCAGCCGATACCCCAATGCCAACCCACTATCCTGGGGAATGCAGCCTTTGCCACACACCTGAAAGCTGGGAAACCATCGTATTTGAACATACTGGCTATACCGACTGCCTGGCCTGCCACACCCCCAATAAGCCCGCTAACCACTACCCCGGCCAGTGTTCCACCTGCCACACCACCAACGCCTGGACACCTGCAACCTTCAACCACACCGGCTACACCGACTGCCTTTCCTGCCACACCCCCAATAAGCCCACCAACCACTACCCCGGCCAGTGTTCTACCTGCCACACCACCAACGCCTGGACACCTGCAACCTTCAACCACACCGGCTACACCGACTGCCTTTCCTGCCACACCCCCAATAAGCCCACCAACCACTACCCCGGCCAGTGTTCTACCTGCCACACCACCAACGCCTGGACACCTGCGACCTTCAACCACACCGGCTACACCGACTGCCTTTCCTGCCACACCCCCGACAAACCCGCCAACCATTACGATGGCGTATGTTCCACCTGCCACACCACCAGCGCCTGGCTGCCCGCCAATTTCAACCACACCGGCTACACCGACTGCCTGGCCTGCCACATCCCCGATAAACCCGCCAACCATTACGATGGCGTATGTTCCACCTGCCACACCACCAGCGCCTGGCTGCCCGCCAATTTCAACCACACCGGCTACACCGACTGCCTTGCCTGCCACATCCCCGATAAACCCGCCAACCACTACGATGGCGTGTGTTCCACCTGCCATACCACCAACGCCTGGTTACCTGCCAATTTCAACCACACCAGCTACACCGACTGCCTGGCCTGCCACATCCCCGATAAACCCACCAACCACTACGATGGCGTGTGTTCCACCTGCCACACCACCAGCGCCTGGATACCTGCGACCTTCAACCACACCGGCTACACCGACTGCCTGGCCTGCCACATCCCCGATAAACCCGCCAACCATTACGACGGCGTGTGTTCCACCTGCCACACCACCAGCGCCTGGCTGCCTGTAGATGTACCCCACACTTTTCCAACCAACCACGGAGATGCAAATAACCAGTGTGCCGTGTGCCACCCGTCCGGAGGCAGCGCCTGGACATGCTACACCTGCCACGACCGCATTGAAATGGAAGAAGAACACGCCAACGAAGGAATTGTGAATATTGATACCCGCTGCCTGGAATGCCACCCAACCGGTCAAGAAGATTGAGCCGTAGCCATTTTTGAAGAAACGCATTAACATTCAGACATGTTTCGAGGATTATTCAACCAACAAAAAAAAAGGCAGCAGGCACTGGCCCAGGGCTGGGTGATGCCAGAACCCGGCCGGTGTGTGCAGTGCGGCATCTGCTCCTACAACTGCCCGATCGGGATCGACGTGCGCCGCCACGCCTGGCTGGGCAAACCCGTTAAAGACAGCCGCTGCCTGACCTGTGGGGAGTGCGTGGTGCGCTGCCCTCGCGGTGTTTTACGCTTTGAAGAAATCAGCGTATTTAATAAAGCAACCTGATGAACAACCCTCTCCCCCCCTATGTAATCATTGGCAGCGGTGCGGCTGGAATTGCAGCCGCTGAAGCCATTCGCAGCATAGATTCTGCCAGCCCGATGATCATGGTGTCAGACGACCCTGCCGGATACTACTCCCGCCCGGGCCTGGCCTATTACCTGACGGGCGAACTCCCCGAGGAAATGCTTTTCCCGTTTCGCGAAACCGATTTCACCCGGCTTAACCTGCAGCGTATCCTGGCCAGGGCTGAAAAACTTGACCCCAACCGCCAGGAAGTGCTGCTTTCTACCGGGCAGTGGCTTGCCTATGGGAGCCTACTGATTGCAACCGGGGCTTCGGCGGTTCCGGCTGCCCTGCCCGGCAGTGACCTTGCCGGGGTGGTCAAGCTGGACACCCTGGCAGATGCCCGGCAGATAATTGCCCTCTCTCGCAAAACCCGCCAGGCAGTTGTGGTGGGCGGGGGCATCACGGCGCTGGAAATTGTGGAAGGCTTATCCGCCCGGCGCATCAAGGTCCATTACCTGCTGCGCGGAGACCGCTACTGGAACAATGTTTTGGATGAAGACGAATCCACCATTGTGCAGCATGCCCTGGTCAAGGAGGGGGTAAGGCTCCATTTTCGCAGCGAAATTGCCGAAATCGAGGGCAAAAAAGGACAGGTGACCGGGGTAGTGCTCAAAAATGGGGAAACCATCCCCTGCCAGATGGTGGCCATCGCCATCGGTGTTCGGCCCAGGGTTGAACTGGCCCGATCCGCTGGGGCTTTGATGGACAAAGGCATCCAGGTGGATGAATATCTTCGAACCAGCCTGCCAAATGTTTGGGCAGCCGGAGACTGCGCCCAGGTATTCGACCCACTGGCAGGCAAATATGTGGTAGACAGTCTGTGGTCTCCAGCCCGTTGGCAGGGGCACACCGCCGGGCTGAACATGGCCGGGCAGGCTGCCCATTACGAACGCAGCGCGCCCATTAATGTCACCCGGCTGGCGGGGCTAACCACCACCATAATCGGCGCGGTGGCCACCGGGCAGCCCGACCTGGACGCCCCCGGCATTGTGCGCGGCGACAGCGAAACCTGGCGCACCTTGCCAGACGCCATTGCTGCCCAGGCCGGTTTTGAAGTCAACCGGCTGCGGTTAATGGTGGGCAAAAACACAATCCTGGGAGCGATTGTGATGGGTGACCAGACGCTTTCGCAAGCGATCCAATACCTGGTTGCAGAACAAGCCGACATCAGCCCCATCCGGGAGCAGATATTGGCGGGAGGCAGAGGACTGGCCGACACGGTGGCAAATTTCTATACCCAATGGAAAACAACAAGGAGACCCACCCATGCGTGGACCGTCTAACCGGGAACTTTGGCTTGCCTTTATCGTAATCATCCTGAGCACCCTGGGGTATCTTTTGGTTGTGGTGAGCAGTGGGGGAATCCCCGCCGCAAGCCAGTTGTTTGGCCACAGCCTGGGCATTGCCGGGTTTGTCATGATGCTCATGACCGAAACGCTGTACAGCCTGCGCAAGCGCAAAAGGGGTGCTGGCTGGGGGCGCATGTCCTACTGGTTGGAATCACACATCTTTACCGGCCTGGTAGGACCCTACTGGGTTTTGCTGCATTCCTCCTGGAAATTTAACGGACTGGCCGGAGTGGTCATGCTGCTGACCGCTGTGGTAGTGGCCAGCGGTTTTATCGGTCGCTATATCTACACAGCCATCCCTCGCACAGTGGACGGCGCCGTGATTGAAATTGACCTGCTCCAACGGGAAGTTGAGACCCTGGGCCGCGAAATCCAGACCCTGGCCAGCACAGTCTCCATGCCATTGCTGCGCCGCCCGGGCAGCCTGGTGGGGCAGCTGCGCTGGGCATTGGGGGTACGCTGGTTACCGCCCAGCCTGCGTGCCGCTGGGCAGCGGTTGGGCGAAGCCCAGGCCCAGCGCGCCAGGTTGGAGCGCCAGGCGGCATCCTTTGCAATGGCCCGTAGAATGTTGTCGGTGTGGCATGCTGTCCATATCCCGATTGGGCTTGTCTTGTTTTCGGCAGCATTTGTCCACATTGCAGCAGCGATTTACTACGCAACCCTTCTTCGTTAACCGAGATAAAAAGCAGGCAGCGAGGGAGTATAATCTTCCCCATGGAAATGAATTTACCTTACCTCCAGGGCACACTGTACCGCTACCCGGACTTCCCTTCCCAATACATTCACCCGCGACCGGTGGAGCTTTGGCTCCCACCGGGGTACCAGCCCGGCGGACAGGAACGCTACCCGGTGCTGTATATGCACGACGGTCACAACCTGTTCGACCTGTCTACCTCTGGCTATAACCAGGTCTGGGCAATGGACAAAGCGGTGACCCGGCTGGTGGAAGCGGGCAAAATCCCGCCTGTGATTATTGCCGCGGCCTGGTGCAGTTTGCAGTTCCGCTACCAGGAATACATGCCCCAAAAACCGCTGGATCGCCCGGAAAACGCCGCCCGGCGCACCCACTATATTCAGCAGTATGGCAGCCCGCCATTTTCCGACCGCTACTTAAAATTCCTGGTCGAAGAACTCAAACCCTTTGTGGACGGCAATTTCCGCACCCTGCCCGGGCGCGAAACCACCTTTGTGATGGGCTCCAGCATGGGTGGGTTGGCGTCTTTATATGCACTGGTCGAGTATCCCCAAGTGTTCAAGGGCGCAGGCTGTGTTTCCACTCACTGGATTATCGGCGAAGAACCGCTGGTAGATGGCCTTGCCGACCTGCTGCCCGTCGCGGGCGAACACCGGATTTATTTTGATTACGGAACCGCCGGCGTAGACAGCCTGTACGAACCCTACCAACGGCGCATGGATGAACACATGGCCGCCCGGGGCTTCACCCGCGGCCAGGATTGGGTCACCCAAAAATTTGAAGGCGCCGACCACAACGAAACCGCCTGGCAGGTACGAGTGGAAATCCCCCTGGAATTTCTACTTTCGCCGCTGGCTTGATGGCCGGTTAAGCCACCAGAGTTCCATAGTTCACAAGAGAAATTCAGGAGTATTTATGCACCTTTACCTGATTCGTCATGGGCAGAGCGTGGTCAACCTGCCCGGGCACACTGCCGAAAAACCCGAAGACACCGATGGACACCTGACCGAGGTTGGGGCTCGCCAGGCCACCCTGGTGGGCAGCTGGCTGAAGCACAATGTGCCTGAGCCCGACATGCTGACGGCCAGCACCATGCTGCGTGCCCAGCAAACCGCTGAACTCGTCGCGGCGGCTTACCAAATGCCCATCGTATTCAACGATGTACTGCGCGAGTTCACCACCACCAAACGCGACCACAGCGCCTACCCCCGGCCCGAACTGCCGCTGCAATATGTGAACACCCCTTTCTATGCCGACCCGTTCACCCCCCGCACCCTGGATACGCCAGACGGCGAAACCTGGGCGCACGTCCGGGCGCGCACCGGGGTTTGGATGGAAGCCCTGGCGCTGAACCAGGCCAACAAAATTGTGGTGGCCATCAGCCACGGCGGGGTGATTAACGCCATTTTGGACAACATTTTTAACGTTGGAATCTACCGCACCGGAGATGTCTGGATTAAGAACACTGGCATCACGCATGTCGAATTTGTGGGCGACGGCAGCGGCCAGCGCGAACGCTGGCGGGTTCACTTTGTAAACTGCATCAACCATCTGGTTGATCAGCCCGACCTGATTACATAGCCCATGTACCGACGGCCAGTTCTTCGCTCATTAATCCGATTTTTGGGGCTGGGCAAACTGCCCACCCTGCCCGACATGCTGGACATGGTTCACGCGGAACGTCGTTGGCAGGCCACCGGACACAAGCCCACCCGTGTGGGCAGCGGCCAGGTAGGCACCCCAAAAACCAGCCTGGCCTGGCTGCGCAGGTATCAAAAACGCCGGCTGTTGGCCACCGTTCGCTACTGCTACACCCACATTCCCGCTTACCGAGCCCGGTTGGACGCAGCCGGGGTGCGCCCGGAAGATGTGCAATCCCTGGAAGACATTCAAAAGCTGCCCTTGCTCGATCGCACCGATTTCCAGGAAAACGAAACCGGGTTCATCAGCCGGGCGCCGGGGGTTACCCCAGCCATTCCGTTTCACACCAGCGGGACCAGCGGGAAATCTTTAAATGTGTACCTTTCTCCGAAGGAATTTGAATTTTATTCCTCAGCCCAGGCCCTGGGCGGGCTGTTGGGCCAGGTTTTAGGCCCACAAGAAATTCTACAAACCCACCTTCCAGTGGATGTAAGCCCTGCCGCCCACCTGCTCACCCAATCGGCCATCAAAGCAGGCACATTGGTCATCAACACGGGTTTTGAGGGAACCTTGAAAGAACACCTGGATTCGCTTTTCGAAGAAAGGCACATCCCCGGAAAACGCAGCCGGGTAAGCCTGATGTATGTATCGCCAGCCTATTTGTGGGCGCTGATCAACGAAGCCGAACGGCTGGGGATTGATTTGCACCAAAGCGGCCTGCGCCATATTATGACCGGTGGGGCTAAAGTCTCACCTGAACTGCGCGAGCGGGTTCGGGCTTCTTTCGGCCTTCACCTCAACGAAACCTATGCCATGGTCGAAATCACGCCTTTTGCCGCCCATGAATGCAGCCACGGTGTGATGCATTTTAACGAACTGGCAGGGATGGTGGAGGTGTTGCATCCTGAAACCCGCCAGCCCGTTCCACCCGGGGAACTCGGGGTGGCGGTATTGACCACGTTTTACCCGCTGCGGGAAGTCACCCCCCTGCTGCGTTATTGGACCAAAGACCTGGTGCGGATTGACCCAACGCCTGGCTGTGGCTGCGGCAATCCCGCCACACGACTTTTAGAGGTTGCCGGGCGCTCCGATCATATGATTATTGTCGGTGCAGCCAACTGGTATCCCCAGCGCATTGGCGATGCGCTGCTAAAATTCACCGAACTGGTGCGCCCGCCCCGCTTTTCGGTCCGGGTGGTTCAAGAAGAAGACGCCCAATATGCCTACCTGGACGTAGAAATGAAAACAATACCCGAGCCAGACGAAGCAGCCCGGCTGTCAGAAGCTATCACGGCTTCGCTGGATCTAAACCAGGTGGGCCACTACCGCCTCGGTGCTTTTAAATTCAAGGTCACCTTGCGACCCCCAAACAGTATCGCCCAACCCTTTGCGTACAAAGCACCTGGGTTAGGTTCTGGTTAGGAACCTTTTTTGAAACCATCCTTGCTGGCCCTTCTACCCCGGCGCAGCCCACTTCTGCTGCCCTTTTTTGTGCCTACTTTTTTCACGATGCTGGCCTGGGGGGTGCAGGACCCCGTCTTACCCCTGTTTGTGCGCACATTTACCGATACCTACAGCCTGGTAGGGTTGGTGGTGGCCGGGCACTCGCTGGGCATGCTGGCCGGGTCGCTGCCAGGGGGGATGCTGCTGCGGGCTTTTGGCCGGCGGCGCACGCTGCTGGCAGGGCTGGCCCTGGCGGCATTGGGCAGCCTGGCTTCCGGGTTGGCCTGGTCGGCGGGGTCTTTGTTTGTATTCCGGCTCATTTTTGGGCTAGGTTCCTCCGTGTTTTTTGTCAGCAGCCACGCTTTTATTACCGAAGAAGTGCCGCTCAACCGGCGAGGCCAAACGATGGCGCTGTATGGCGGGGTATTCCGCCTGGGCGGCTTTTTGGGGCCGCTGGCCGGCGGAGCGCTGGCCCAGGCTGCCGGGCTGCGGCTGCCATTCTGGGTGGTTGCAGGGCTGTACCTGGCTGCCCTGGTGATAATCCTGGCGTATATGCCAGAAAAAACCTACGCTGCCCCGGCGGGAGGCCTGAGCGGACGCAGCTCTTTACACCAAATTGGACAAACCGCCTGGCGCTACCGCCGGATTTTTGGCATCGTGGGCAGCGGGCAAATCCTCGCCCAGGTTGTGCGCTCTTCACCTCGGCTGGTCATCACCCTGTATGGAGCCGATGTGCTCGGTTTGGAAGTGGGCCAGGTCGGGTTTCTCATCAGTATCGGGGCGGTGTTGGATATGTTCATGTTCCTGGCAGCGGGTTGGCTGATGGACAATTACGGGCGCAAATATGCGATTGTCCCCAGTTTCGTCTTGATGGGCGCAGGGCTGTGCCTGGTTCCACTGGCCAGCAGTTTTTGGGGGCTGGCCTTTGCAGCCCTGGTCATTGGCTTTGGCAATGGTATTGGCTCTGGCACCATGCTGACCCTGGGGGCAGACCTGGCGCCGCCGGAAGAACGGGCGGAATTTTTGGGCGTGTGGCGGCTGATTGGGGATATCGGATCCGCCCTGGGGCCAATGGCCGCTGGCTCCGTAGGCGAGGCGCTGGCGCTTGGCCCGGCGGCGCTGGTCATGGCGCTCAGCGGCTTTGCGGCGGGCGCGGTGTTTTTGTTTTTTGTCCCGGAAACCAAAAAATGACGGGGCCTCGACCGGCATCCAGCAAACATACCTTCCATTAATTTTCCGGGAAATAACCGGGGATATAATATTTTTCATCATTATCATTAATGGAAAGGATAAACAGGCTGGCGGGTTGTATCCCTGCCATTTCCTCGTAGGGGCAGGTCGCCACGCAGCGACGCTGTGGCTTGCAGACCATCCCCACAGCCGTCGTGCAGGCCCCATGCCACCCGCAGACCTGCCCTCGCCCATTGCAACCCGCATTCCCCATCGAGACGGGCCGGTCAGGCTGAGCCGTTTAAAGGATAATCAATTAACCCTGATAAGGAGAACAAACCATGAGCACATTCGAAAAAATCACACTGGGCGGCGGCTGTTTTTGGTGCCTGGAGGCTGTGTACGATGAATTGGAAGGCGTGGTAGACGTGGTCAGCGGCTATTCTGGCGGCGGCGTGGCCAACCCGACCTACCGCGAAGTGACCGGTGGGCAAACCGGCCACGCCGAGGTGGTGCAGCTTACGTTTGACCCGGGCGTGATCTCTTTGGAGAAAATTCTGTCGGTATTCTTTGCCATCCACGACCCGACCACCCTGAACCGCCAGGGCAATGACGTTGGGCCGCAGTACCGCTCCGCCATTTTCTACCACAACGAAACCCAACGCAGCACAGCGCAGGCGATGGTTGCCGAGTTGAATGCAAAAAAAATCTGGGGCGCGCCGGTGGTGACAGAAGTGACTGCTTTCGAGGCATTTTACCCGGCGGAAGATTACCACCAGGAATACTTCAAACGCAACCCTTACCAGGGCTACTGCCAGGTGGTGATTGCGCCTAAAGTGGCAAAATTCCGCAAGCAGTTCTTACAAAAAGGGTAGCCCGCAGCGAGCCTGCCTCAGCGAAAAATCATCGGCATGTAAACAGGGTAGCCCACCATTGGATAGGGGTCCGGGGTGGGGGGCGGTTCGGGCAGGTTGACCTGCCCCGAATCGGGAAATAGCATCAGGCCGGAAACGTCTACGGCCTCAAAATCGGAACCTTTGAGGGTCTTAAGCTGGCGCAAAATCGTGTTGTTCCAGCGTTCATCGGGCGCGCCGCTGATGTACCAGTCGCTGCCGTTGTCGGCCAAAATGATGCCGTAGGTTTTCATTGCCACCAAAATCACCTGAACGGAAGGGCTGAACCCGGAGATATCGTAATCGGCTTTGAGCCGAAAGCGCTGACCCATGGGAGGGTATTGGGTAGCGGTCAGGTTTGAGGCAAAATGGCGGGCGGGCCAGACATACGCCTTGCGAGTTTCTTGAACCGTAAAACGAATAGGGTGCCTGATTTCCCCGGCAACAATTTCATCATAGCGCACCAGCCCGGGCAAAATCGGCAGACCCGCCGCATCGGCCGAGGTCCAGCCCGCTGGGCGCAGAGCGTTGCTGGTCAAGTCCCAAATCGCACCGCTGCCCGCATACCACTGGTTATCTACTTTGCGGGCATCGTAGAGTTCATACAGGATACAGTTGTCCTTATCCAAAATCAAAATATGCCGGTCGCCGCTGGCCGGGTTGCCTTCAATTTTGGGGGCATCGGGAATGGGGTAAGGGCCCGGGTCGCTCTCATCGGCATAATCAAAAATCACGCTGACCTTGGGCTGGCTGCCGCTGACCACATTGTAGGGAATGCCAATCGGGTAGCCTTCCCACGTGCCTGAGCCAAAATCAGGATGAAAGGTATCCGAAGCCCCAACGGTATTGACATAGGTAGTCGAATTGGGGTGAACCGGCAGGCCGCTGATGGGGGTGTTCCAGATGTTGTTCGCCGGGAAAACCGGGCAGCCCTCCAGGCTGGCGCCCTGAACCGCAGCCTGAGCCGGAGAGGTTCTAAACAAGGCATCCATGGCAACGCCTGCAGCCAATCCCAGGATCATGACAAGTACAAAGAAAACCAGTTGTTTGGGGCGCATGGTAACCTCCAGGAATGCATGAAGCAATCACGATTCCCCAAGGATAGCACAGCCCGTCAACAATGTCAGTCCTTCATTGGTACTTGCCCGGGCAAAAAATGACGCAAAATGGCGCAAAGAGACACTGGGTAGGTTTATGGTGTTACCGGAATATTGCGAATGCGCAAACTCAGGGTTACCGCTTCAGAAGTCACCGTGACCGATTCCAGCGAGGCATTCGGTGTTTGCTCGGCAAAGCGCTGGATGCTTTCAGCAATTTGAATGTTCCAACGATCCGTCATTTCCGCGCTGACGGGTTCACCATTCAACACGGCCTTGGAAATCGCTGCGATGGGCAGCCCATTGCTGGCACCCAGGCGCAGTTCAAAAGCCAGGGTATCCTCACCGCCCTGGGCGCGGGGCCGGGTTCCTGCAGCCTCAATATACCCTTCATGCAGGGTGATTTGAATGGCGCTCACGGCCAGGTCTTGCTGCAAAGCAACCTGAATCGCCTGCTGGATAACGCTATCGGGAATGCCTGCGTTGACCAGAAATCCACCTTCGGGGCTGCGAGCAACATTAAAGGTGCAGCCTGCCAGGGCAAAAGTCAGTAAAACCAGAGAAATGGCAAAAATCCGTCGCATGATGTTGTTCTCCTTGTTTTGAATCATTTGGGTTCGGCTTGCATTGATTTTTTATTAAGCTATTGACCGATTAACTGGCTGTTTGAAGCAGACCGACAGGTACCTGTTATACCCAAAACACATAAATCCCGGCTTAAATGGGGATGAGGATGTTCCCACCTCAAGAAATGTTAAAAAATGTTCACAATTGTCATAAATTGGGTTAAAGCGTTAGAATAAAGATATGCTGAAATATCAAGATGTGCTGCTCATTCAGGCCGACACAGAAATTGCCCGGCCTTTAGAAAATTACTTTACAAACCAGGGGGCGCGGGTCCGTTGGGCAGGTTCTTCGGTAGAAGCGCGCCTTTTGTTCGAAAAACAAACACCCGACCTGGTGGTCGTTGATTTAAACCTCCCCCAGGAAGACTGCCTGAATGTGCTGCAGTTCATTGCCCGAGCACGCCGCGCACCGGCGGTCATCCTATCCAGCAGACACCCGGACCTGGAATTAGAACTGCGCGCCAAAGCGTTTGGCGTACTGGTTTTCGTCCGCGCACCTTTTACTGAGCATTGGATGGAACAGGCAGTGGAAAAACTCACCAGCCTGGAACGCAAAACAGGTGACCAAAACCAACCCGCGCCCCTGTCACTCCCCCGGCTGCGCACACCCGTTCGGCTGAAAATCACCCTGCCTTATGTACTGCTTGCCGGGTTAATTGCCGCGTTGGCTGTTTTCGTGGCCGCCCGGTTGGTGTTCGATTCGCTCGAACAGCGCTTTACAAACCAATTGGTAGAAGCGGGCAAACTCACCAGCGATTGGGTTGTGTTGGAAGAAAACCGCCTGCTGGAGGTGCTGCGCATCCTGGCCAACACCGAGAGGCTGCCCGAAGCGCTGCAGGCCCGCGATGTGGAAACCCTGCGCAAACTCGCCCTGCCAGTGATCGTTAATACCCAGGAAGAAGATGTTCATTTCCTGGACATGAGCGGAGTGAGTGTGCTGACCCTCTACCACCCTCCTGACGCACCCGTAGAAGAATATGCCAGCACAACCGGCGAGGGGTTTTTCGCCAGCCAGCTGTTTATCCAACGAGTTCTTCAGGGGGCACAAGACAACGCCGGCAACAAGTTTGCTGCTGTCGCTAACACTCCCTGGGGCGCCTACCTGTACATTGCCGGGCCGGTAACCACGCCGGGTGGGCGGCAGGTGGGAGTCATTGTGATTGGCAAAAGCCTGGGCACCCTCGTGTTTGATGCACGCCAAAGCCTGCTCGGTAAAGATAATACCTTTGCCCATATCACCCTGTACGATTTTGACGGCGCACCGTTGGCCAGCACCCTGCCCGACGCCGCCGGCCTCGCGCTCGACACGCCCACATCGCTGGACGTCCTCGAAAAACAGGCCACAGAAAGTCTTTTACGGCCGGTTCGCTCCAACAGCCTGGAATACACCGAAATTCTTGGCCCCCTTCAATTGCGCGATGGGGCGGATTATGGCCTGCTCGGTACAGCCATTGCCCGAGAGTTTGTGATTCAATCCAGTGATATCACCCGCATCCAAATTTTCACACTGGTTGCGGCTGCCCTGGTGCTGGTCGTGCTCGTCGGCACCCTGATTGCCAACCTGATCACCAACCGGCTGGAAAAGGTGGTAGATGCAGCCGTGCGGGTTGCCGAAGGCAACCTGGATGTGCGGGTTGAACCTGTTGGCGCAGATGAACTGACCTTGCTTTCCCACTTCTTTAACTATATGGTTTCGAATATCCGCGAAGGCGTGATTTACCGCGACCTGCTCAGCCGGGCAGTCACCCCGCAGGTTCGCGAGCAGCTCCGCCAGAATATCAGCCGCGGCGAACTGAAACTGGAAGGCCAAACCCGCACCGCCACAATTTTGATGACCGATTTGCGCAGTTTCACCCCAATGGCCGAAAATTTGCCGCCAACCACAGTCATGGCCTGGCTCAACGAATATTTCGGTGCGATTGTTCCCATCGTCACCCGCCATGAAGGGGTCATCAGCGAATTTGTTGGAGATGGCCTGATGGCCTATTTTGGTGTGCTGCCCGAAGCCCTGCCTGCCGAAAAAAGTGCGCTGGAAGCCTGCAAAGCCGCTGTGGAAATTTTGCAGGCAATTGAACTGGTTAACCAACGCCGGGTAGAGCGCGGCGACCCTGCCTTGATTACAGGCATCGGGATTAACACCGGCCCGGTTGCAGCCGGGGCGCTGGGTGCCAGCGAACGAATGCATTACGCGATTATTGGGGATACGGTGAACACAACCGCACGCCTGGAAGACTTTACCCGCGAGTTTGGTGTGAGCGGTGTGGCGCTGAGCGAAGCCACATTCACCGCACTTGGGTCTCATGCAGCGAAATTTCATCTGAATTACCTGGGCGAAATGGTTTTCAAAGGACGCAGCCAGGCCATTCCGGTATACAGGCTGCATCCAACAGTTCCCATTGAAACCCACCCCCTTGCCGGCCTTACCCTGGCAGCAGCCGCCCCCGCTGCTGGCACGTTAACATCCACCAGCAGTCCGACAGAACCAGCCGCTGCCTACCTCGAACCAGAACCGCATCCCGCCGCGGTAAGCCTGGAAACACCAATGGAACCCGGTGCCGAACCAGTACCCAGCCGCAGCCAGCCTACCCCGGAAGCCGCTGAACCAAGCCCGGCATTAGCACCGCGCCGGCGAACCCGGCGCGCGCCGCCTGCACAGCCAATCCCCGGCTCGGGCGAAACCACCCTCCAGGAACCCGAAACCAATGGGCCTTCACTGGCAGCCAACCTTGAACTGCCAGCAGATAACAACCCTCCCCGCCGCACCCGCCGGACAAAAACCCAGGAACCAGCCGAAGCCCCCCAGGCGGATGAAATCCAACCTGAGTGAGCGCCTGCGCGAGATCGTCCATGGATGAAGGCAACACGTACTGGTTAACCAAGCAGACTCAGCGCAGAGGGGTGCAGATCCTGCTGTCCTTGCTGCTGCTTTTCAGCCTGGCTGGGCTGGCAGCCGTGCTTTTTTTACCCACTTTTCGCCCGGCTGCCCCTACCAGCCAAAAAGTGGGGGTGTCTATCCGATCCACAATCCAGGCTGATTACACCGGCCCAAAACCCACGGAAGCCCCGGCGGTCGATATTCGCATCATTCGCGATGTGATTCAAGACCTGGACCCGGCCAGTAGAAACGCACAGGAACGCTTTGGGCAGGTGCTGGTAGACATTCAAACCCCTGTACCCAGCGTTACCCCTGTTGGCAACCCAAGCCCAACCCCTGAAACCCAGCCCACCCCAGGCCCCGCCGAAGGCCCCCCACCCCCCGTGGTACCCCGCCCCCCCCCCCATTCGGGCGACCCAGCGCCGCCCGAAACCCCGCTGGCCCGCCCCACCC
>CAZAYY010000043.1:0-381 GCA_964489525.1 uncultured Anaerolineales bacterium | reverse complement strand
GCAAATCCAGCTTCATCCTGCCGCCACTGCCCAATACCCAGTTCACCCGCGATACCACCTGCTGGATCTATGGTGGCGTCACGCTGAACCCGATGTACTGGCCGGCCCGCCGTCAGGAAACCCTGCTGGCCAGCCCAACGCCTGGCAGTCAAAACACCCCGTTCCCCTCCCCACAAGGAACCCAAAACACGCCCACCCTCTTTCCCACAGCCGATTTCCGCGCCACCGGAACCAGCATATCAGCCACATCCACATCCGCCGTGCGCACCCTTCAGGCAGCAGGGGCATTTCCCCCCCCCCCCCCCACCCCGGCCCCCACCCCCCCGCGGGCCCCCACCCCCCCCCCCCCCAAAGGAACCCCAGGACCACAATGAAAACCCC
>CAZAYY010000042.1:0-21806 GCA_964489525.1 uncultured Anaerolineales bacterium | reverse complement strand
TGAAAGACGCTGGCCTGAAACCAGCAGAGGTGAACCAGGTGGTGTTGGTGGGCGGCATGACCCGCATGCCTGCCGTGCAAGATGCCGTGCGTAAATTGTTTGGCAAAGACCCCCACAAAGGCGTCAACCCGGATGAGGTGGTGGCCATTGGGGCTGCCATCCAGGCTGGCGTTTTGGGCGGCGAAGTCAAAGATATCTTGCTGCTCGATGTCACCCCCCTCACCCTCTCGGTGGAAACCCTGGGCGGCGTAGCCACCAATATGATCAGCCGCAACACCACCATTCCATCCCGCAAAACCCAGGTGTATTCCACTGCATCCGACAACCAGACCCAGGTTGAAATCCACGTGGTTCAAGGCGAACGCACCATGGCCCAGGATAACAAATCGCTGGGCAAGTTCATCCTGGATGGCATTCCCCCAGCCCCGCGCGGCGTTCCCCAAATTGAGGTAACTTTCGATATTGATGCCAACGGCATTCTGAAAGTGACCGCCAAAGACAAAGGCACGGGCCGCAGCCAGCACATCACCATTACCGCTTCTTCTGGCCTGAGCGATACCGAAATTGACCAGATGCAGCGCACGGCAGAAGAACACGCCGAAGAAGACCGCAAACGCCGCGATAACATCGAAGCCCGCAACCATGCCGACGCCGTAATTTACACCGCTGAAAAATCTCTGTCAGACCTGGGCGACAAAGTCCCCGCAGATGTGCGCACCCAGGTGACCGAGGCTGTTGCAGCCACCCGCGCCGCCCTGGAGAAAGGCGATACCGAAGAAATCCGCGCTGCCGCGAACGCACTGGGCCAAACCATCCAGACCATTGGCGCTGGCATGTACGAACCCGGCAAAGGCCCGGATGGAGAAACGATTCCAGGCGACCAGCAGCCCCCAGATGACAATGTGGTAGATGGCGAATTTCGCGAATCTTAAAACCACTTAACCACACCCGAGAAAACGTTAACACCTATGTCAAAACGTGATTACTACGAAGTGCTTGGGGTCAGCCGTACCGCTTCCCCGGACGAAATTAAACAGGCCTTTCGCAACCTGGCCCGCAAATATCACCCCGATGTGAGCAGCGAGCCAGATGCCGAAGAACGTTTTAAAGAACTTAACGAAGCCTACGCCATTCTTTCCGATGAGCAAAAACGCGCCACGTACGACCGCTTCGGCCATGCCGGGGTAAGTGGCAGCGGCGGCGCTCCCGATTTCACCAACATTGACCTTTCGGATATCCTGGAAGAGATTTTTGGCGGCCTGGGCGGCTTTGGCTTTGGGGGGCGCAGCCGCCAGCAAATGCGCAACGCACCCCGCCGCGGCCAGGACATCCAACAAACCATTACCCTGACCTTCGAAGAAGCTGCTTTTGGCGTGGACAAAGAGATTTCCATCACCCGTGACGAGGTGTGCAGCCGTTGCAAAGGCGACCGGGCCGAACCCGGCACTACCCGAAAGGTTTGCCCCACCTGCAATGGTAAAGGCGAAATGCGCGTCACACGCCAGACTTTGTTCGGCTCGATGGTCCAGGTTACCGCCTGCACCACCTGCGGCGGCCTGGGCGAAAGCATCGCCTCCCCCTGCCGCACCTGCAGCGGCAGCGGTTTGGAACGCCAAACCCGCAAGAAAAAGGTGACGATCCCGGCCGGGGTGGATTCGGGCAACCAGATGCGCCTGCCCGGCGAAGGCCAGCCCGGCGCCAATGGCGGGCCAAATGGCGATGTTTACCTGGTGATCAAGGTGAACCAACATAAATTCTTCCGGCGCAAAGATAACAACGTGCTGCTCGATTTAAACATCAACGTTGCTCAAGCAGTTTTGGGCGCCGAAGTAAACGTGCCCACGCTCAACGGGCTGGAGCCGCTCATCATCCCGGCCGGAACCCAACCCGGCAAGGTAATCAACATGCGCGGTAAAGGCATTCCCTTTCTGCGCGGCAGCGGGCGCGGCGACCAGCAGGTCATGGTGAACATTGACATTCCCACAACCCTGACGGATGAACAGCGCGAGCTGTTTGAAAAACTTGCCGCCAGTATGGGTACGGAAGTGAAACCCCAGGAACGCAGTTTTTTTGATAAGCTGAAAGACTTTATTAGCTAGGTAAATTGCCAGCAGCAATTAATATAAGGCAGGTACCCCGGTATGGACATTGAAGCATGGCTTGAAGTTTCCCTGATTGTAGACGGCGAACTGGCTGAGGCAGTTGCAGAAACCCTCAGCCGCTACCTGCCGGATGGCGCAGTGGTGATTGAAACCACAGGAATTGCCTGGGACGCCTTCACGGGCAACCGTCCGGTTGGTCCGCTGCGCGTGTGCGGCTACATCCCGGCAGACGACCTGCTCGACGCCACCCGCCAGCAAATTGAACAGGCCTTGTGGTACCTGGGGCGCATCCAACCCCTGCCGGAACCCTCGTACAAAACCATTGAAAACCAAAACTGGATGGAAAACTGGAAGCAGCACTACCACCCCGTTCCGGTGGGCGAAAGGCTGATGATTCTGCCCTCATGGTACGAAAACCCCAACCCGGCCCGCCTGCCCATCATCATCACCCCCGGCATGGCCTTTGGCACAGGCACCCACCCCACCACCCAGCTCTGCCTGCAGTTGATGGAAAAATGGGTGCAGCCAGGCCAGGATTTCATAGACGTGGGCTGCGGTTCAGGCATTTTGTCCATTGCAGCCGTGCGCCTGGGAGCCCGCTTTGCCCTGGGTGTAGACACCGACGCGCCATCAATTACCTCGGCCCTCGAAAATGTTGCCCTCAACCAGATGGAAAGCACGGTGAAGCTTTACCCCGGTTCAATTGAAGAAGTTCGAAGCGGCCAGTTTGAGCGGCAAAACGCCCCGGTGGTAGCCGCCAACATTCTCGCCACCATCCTGGTGCGCCTGCTGGATGAAGGCCTGGCAGACCTGGCTGCGCCCGGCGGCCATGTGCTGCTTTCTGGCATTTTGCTGGATCACATGGAAATGATGCAGGCCGCCCTCGACCGCCAGGGGCTGGTGATTTTAGACCGCGCCCAAATGGAAGATTGGGTTGCCCTGGTTGTGCAGAAGAAATAAACCCACAAAGCACCCATCCGCCGGATTTCTTGGGATGGGCGATCCATTACCAGGGTAGATTGCCCACCATCCTGGCCGGGTGATCACAGGCAAGAAGGGTGAAACTTAACCCCGCGTGTCGGATTGATCGCGAGTCACCCAGCGATCAATGCCCTGGGGGAACTCAAAGGCAGCCAGTTCATCCAACAAAGTCTCCACTTCACTTTGGTGAAAAAACAACCGCTTGTGTTCTCCATAAATAAATCCATTGTCAATGGCATGTTCCACCAATGAAATCAGGGGATCATAATACCGCTGCACATTCAGAAGGCCAATCGGCTTACGGTGCAAGCCAATTTGCGACCAGGTGAGGGCTTCAAACAGCTCTTCAAAGGTACCAAAACCACCCGGAAGGGCAATAAACCCATCGGCCAGGGCCGCCATGCGCGCCTTGCGGGTGTGCATATCCTCGGTCACTTCCAGCCTGGTCAAAGCAGTGTGTACCAGCGCCGGGGTGTTGAACATGGCCGGAATCACCCCGACCACTTCCCCGCCATGCTGCAAAACGCCATTGGCCAGCGCACCCATCAACCCCGTGCCGCCGCCGCCATACACCAGCCGCAGGCCGCGCCCGGCCAGCGCGGCACCCATGGTATACGCCGCCTCAAGATACACTTTCGGTGCCCGGTCAGTAGAACCACAATAAATACAGATATTTTTCATTCCCTTTCCAATCCTGGCAAACAGCTGCCCTTTTGCCAATTCGTGATTTTTAAACCAATTAATCATCAGAAATAAACGTACGGGGGATTCTACCATACACACCGCAGGCACAGGTCGCCATGCGGGGTGCGCACAAATGTCCAACCCCACCCCAGGCTTTGGGGCGGAGAGAAGATACGGTAATGGCCACCTGGCGGGCAACCCGTAGGGGCGCACGGCGTGCGCCCCAGCCATAGGCGGCCCTGTGTGTTGTTTCGAGCGAGTGCAGCGAGCGAGAAATCCTAATCGATCCCTCCGGCTGCGCCGTTCGGGATAACATGAAGAAGGGTCACCGGGTGGGAACTCCATTTAAGAGAGGTCGAGTGCAAACCCGGGTTTCGTAAACCCCGCCAAAAAATGGGATTGGTAAAAACACCCGGTTTAAGATAAAATTGCCCCCATGACAAACCCCAAGTACCATATCTGGACCGAAGGCTGCCAGATGAACGTGGCAGATTCTCAACGAGTGGCTTCCGCCCTGGAACGCCTGGGCTACCAACAAACCCGCCGGCCGCAAGAGGCAGATGTGATTGTGCTCAACACCTGCGTTGTGCGCCAAAGCGCCGAAGACAAGGCAGTCGGGCGGCTTTCGTCCTTTAAACCCCTCAAACAAAAGAACCCCAACCTGATCATCAACCTGATGGGCTGCATGGTGGGCGTTAAAGGCGCTGAAGCGCTGCAAAAACGCTTCCCGTACGTGGATGTCTTCTCGCCGCCGTCCGACCCCGGCCCGCTGGTGACCTTTTTGACCCAGGGCGAAACGCGGGAATTGACCGAAGCCGAAACCCAGCAGCGCCACGCCGTGATGGATGAAGAGCTGGTGCTGCCGCTGCACGAACGCGGCCAGCTGGTTACTGCCCACGTGCCGGTGGTCTATGGCTGTTCGCATGCCTGCACATTTTGCATCATCCCCTTCCGGCGCGGCATTGAACGCAGCCGCCCGGTGGGCGAAATTGTGGGCGAAATTCGCTCACTGGTCCACCAGGGGGTCAAAGAAATCACCCTGCTCGGCCAAATTGTAGACCGCTACGGCAAGGATGTTCCCGACGGGCCCAACCTGGCGGCGCTGCTGCGCATCATCAACAATGAAATTGACGGGCTGGAGCGCGTCCGCTTCCTGACTTCTCACCCCAACTGGATGACGGATGAACTGCTGGATGCCGTGGCAGACCTGCCCAAGGTAATGCCGCACATCGAAGTGCCCGTCCAGGCCGGGGATAACGAAGTGTTGGAAAACATGAAACGCGGCTATACCCGCGAGGATTACATCCGGCTGGTGGCGAAAATTCGGGCGCGCATCCCTGGCGTCTCGATTGCCACCGATATCATCGTGGGCTTTCCGGGCGAAACCGCTGAACAGTTCCAGCAAACCTACGACCTGCTGGCTGAGCTCAAGCTGGATGTAGCCCACCTGGCGCGCTACTCCTCCCGCCCGGGCACGGTGGCCACCCGCCGCATGGAAGACGATGTTCCCGACGAAGAAAAATGGCGGCGCTTCCGCCTGCTGGAAGAACAGCAAGAACAAATCGTCGGCGAAATCAACGCCCGTTACCTGGGAGAAACGGTGGAAGTGCTGTTTGAAGAAAAAGTGCGCGGCCGCTGGAAAGGGCGCACCCAAACCAATAAGCTGGTATTTGTGGAAAGCGATGAAAACCTGCGCGGCCTGGTTCGCCCGGTTCACATCACCTGGACCGGCCCGTGGAGCATGCAGGGCCGCCTGCCCGTGCAGGTGTCCCTGGGTGCAGTGCCGCTGCTCAACCCGCTCTAGCCTGCTGCCCAACCCGCCCCGCCTGGCATGAAACCCTTCCCAGACTACCCCAAAATCCAGGCGCAAATTGCGGCAAGCAATGCCCGCAGCAGCCCGGTCGTCGAACAGGCCGGGCCTTTTACCTGTTTTTTTAATCTCTCGGACGCCGCCCACTACGCCAACTACGCCGTGCCCACCCGCCTGCCGCTCGAAAACCTGGAAAGCGGGTTGGATGCGCTGTTGGAGATGTTTGCTGAATACGAACGGCGGCCGCGGTTGGAATACATCGAAGCCATCGCCCCCACCCTGGAAGCAGCCCTCACCCGGCGCGGCTTCATGGTCGAAAGCCGGACCATCCTGATGGTTTGTACCCCTCACACGCTTATACCCGCCCCCGCCGTGGCCGGGTTATCCCTGGAAATTTTAGATGCCGAAAGCAGCCTGGCCCAGTTCTGCGATTATATTTTTGTCCAGGAGTGCGCTTTTGGCGAGAAAAACCACGCCGAGATTCACCCCAGCCAGGCGGAAGTGTTTCGAGAAAGATACGGCGGGATGGTAAAAGCCCTGGCCCGTCTGGAGAGCCTGCCGGTGGGTGTGGGGCTGCTCACACACCCGCTGGATGGCATCACCGAAGCCGCCGGAATTGGCACCCTGCCCGCCTACCGTGGGCGCGGCATTGCCGCCGCGGTGACCGCAGCCATTGCCCGGCGCGGGTTCGAGAATGGGTTGGCGCAGGTGTTTCTAACCGCAGCCAACGAACGCGCCGGGCGGGTGTACCAGCGGGTCGGGTTCGAACCGGCCCCCACCGTTCAAATCAACATCTCACTGCCGGAATAAGCACCCGCATGAGCACACGCGCCTGGCTAAACGGCTTCCCTGTCTAAAATCTGCCCAAATTCTGCATACATTGCCTCGGCCTCTTCGGCGCTGTTGGCAATGGCCGTAAAGCCCAGGCGCCCGGCCGCGCCCACTGCGCTCATCATATGCAGCACAACCCCGGTCTGGCTGGTGTGGTCAAAATGGAGCCGGTGATGGCTGACAATGTCGAACAAATCCGAAGGGGTAAACTGGCGATAAGCAGGCGACTTCAGGCTGTCGGTGGCGAGGTAGTATTTCACCTGGCCGCGTGCGGTATAAAACAGGCCGGTGTCCGGGTTGTAGCGGCCATCGGTCAGGTACTGCAGGGTAAGAAACGGATGGGTGGTGCCGCCTTTGCGCAGGTTCACCTCGATGGCATAGGGATGATACCCACCGGCCTCATCCTGGACCACAATAAAATCAATCGCAAAACGGCCCACCACGCCCTCGCGCGCAAAGCGTTCGCCAATTTTTTGCGCCTCGCGGGTGATCAATGGCCCATAAGCCGGGTTGGCTGGGAAACGCGCCCCCAGGTAAACCTGCCCGCTGGGGCCGCCCAGAAGCTGGTCGTGGGTGGAAAGCACCTGCACCGACCCCAACGGTGAGATGCGCATCTGAACACTGGGACTGAAAAGCGGTTCGCCGGTGATCAATTCCTCCACAATCCCGCCATTTTTTTGCAGCTCGCGCATAAACCAATCCAGCTTAATTTCGGGAAGCTCGTAGCGCAGGCTGGAAAAGCTGGCGCGCACCGCACCGGCCTCCTCCGGGCTGCCAGGGGCAGGCAGGGTTGTTAAGTCAAGCTGGGCATTGCCATACCCCGAAACACCCTCGTTATGCTTCACCACCACCCTGCGGATGGCGGGTTTCTGGCGGCGCATGGCGCAAATGGCCACGACCAGTTCTTCCTGGCTGGAAATGTTCTCCACTCCCAGGGGATGAGACACGCCCTCCTCGGCAAAAATGCGCCGGCAGCCGCTCTTGGTGCCAAAGGCAGTGTAGCGTGGGTCGGCGGCATACATGGGAATACCCAGGCGCACAGCAAAATCGCGTTCGAGGTCCGTGGTCATAAAGGGAACCAGGTGGGCTTTGTCCAGGTCGGGGATGAGTGAGCGGATATGCGCAATCAGGTGGGGGCGGTCGAGCAGCTTGGTCACCAGCGGGCGCTCGGATGCATCCTGCGGGGAGACCATAAACAGGCGGCGGCGGGCGTTGTGGATGGTCACGCTGGGAAGGATATCCAGGTAGTAATCCACCACATCCTGGGCAACCGGCAGCGAACTGAGAAACACCAGGCGAATGTGCGGCTGGCGCAGCAAAAAAATCATAAACAGCATGCGCTCTTCGTAGGCCTGCTGCGAGGCGATATCCAGCTTGACCCCCACCGTGTGGGAAGGCAAAACCACAACCGTGTTCGGCTCTTGCAGCACCGGGCCGCCGGGATCGGAGCGGCCAATGTACGCCCACAGCCGGGGTAATTTCTGTTGGAGCTGGTCAAATTGGGCCAGCAGGGCTGTATGTTGTTCGGAGGGGTATTCCAGGGTCATCGGCGGACCTCATTGAGAAATGGGACACATCGGCCACGCACAGTTGGCTTAAAGAGAAAGTGTATAGGATGCGATTATTCCTGTCAATATGCAAAAATCATGGTAGGGGCGGGTCGCCGCGCAGCGGAAGCGCTGCCAGTACCACCCCGGTTTTTTTTTGCGGTGCAACCCGGCCCGCCTACCCGCAGACCCGCCCGTCCCGGTGGGGTTCCCCGTGTTATATCGGACCAGCGTAACCATCCTTCGCGCAAATTTGCGCAATTCGCGGCAAAACGGGCAAACGTCAGGGATGGGGGAACAAAGGGAAAATTCAAAATGTCATATGTTAAATTGGGAAGAAGATCCCTCCGGCTGCGCCGTCCAGGATGACATGAAGTAGGGGCGCAGGGGCAGGTTGGCGGCCACCAGGGGAATAAAATTCACCCCTGCGCCCCTACCCCCTTATACCGGATCATCCAACCCATCCTTCGCGCAAATTTGCGCAATTCGTGGCAAATGGGCGAACGCCAGGGATAGACAGGATGGGGATGGTTTTAGGGTGTCGTTTCAAGACTCATACATGACGCAAGCGGCTTTTGATGATATTCATCATTCATATTACACAGAGGGCCACAGAGAAACACGGAGAGCCACAGAGATATTTTAAAAAAACTCGGTGGCTCTCTGTATTTTTTCTCTGTGGTTCTCGGTGTAAACCGAATGATAAAGCCATGTCTATGGATTAAAATAAACCCATGCTGCGTGTGATGAGCTTCAACATTCGCTATGGATTGGCAGAAGACAGCCCCAACCACTGGACAAAACGCCGCCAGTGGGCGGCTGAACGCATTTTGGCCTTCCAGCCCGACCTGCTGGGGCTGCAAGAATGCCAGGACAACCACCAGGCCGCCTACCTGCACCGAAAACTGGCCGGGTACGGCTGGGTGGCCATGCGCCGCGGCGGGGTGGGCAGCCCCGACCTGGAAATGGCGCCTGTGCTTTACAAACGGGAAAACCTGGAACTGCTGCAAAGCGGCGTGTTCTGGCTCAGTGAAACGCCGGATATCCCCGGCAGCAAATACCCGGGCAGCGTCTTTGCCCGCACCCTGACCTGGGCCAGGCTGCGCCTGCGCCAACCCCCTTTTACCCGGCTGGTGTTCATCAACACCCATTTTGACTATTTCGACCCCACCCCCCAGGCGCTTTCTGCCCGCCAGACTCTGGATTTCATCCTGTCGCTGGACGAGCCCGTCATCCTCACCGGCGATTTCAACGCCAACAAAGATTCAGCCCCCTACCAAATGCTGCTCGACCCACGAGCCGGCCTGCAAGACGCCCACCGCTCCCTGCACCCAACAAGCACTTCAACGAGCGAGACTTTACCCGGTCCACTGGCTGAGAAAACCTTTCATGGCTTCGGCGCAGATGCCACCCCGGCTTCGATTGATTGGATTCTGGCTTCGCAAGCGCTGCATCCCCTGGACGCCGGGATAGACCGCAGCGGTGGCGAGGGGCTTTACCCCTCCGACCACTACCCGGTCTGGGCCTGCTTCTCCGGCTGAACGGGCAGATTGCTCCGCCGCGCCTCACTGCGCGCCAGCAGCGCCACCGCCCCCAAAATCAGCACACCGCCCACCAGCGTAACCGGCGGCAGCCTTTCGCCAAACAGCCAGGCCGCCAGCGCCACCGTAACCACCGGCTCCAGGGTAGACAGGGTAGAAGCTGTGGTAGGGCCCACCCGCTCCAGGCCAGCCAAAAAAGTGACCACGGGGGTAATCGTCCCAAAAACGACAATCCCCGCCATCGCCCACCAGCCGGAAGGGTCTTGCGGCAGCGCCGGGCCTTTCAGCCAGGCCGCCAGGCCATACACAAGGGCAGCAGAAGCAAAAATGACCGTAGAAGAAACCATCGCCGAAACCTGGCGCAGCACATGCGTCCCCACCAGGATGTAGACTGAATAAATCAGCGCCGCCCCCAGCCCCAACGCCACCCCCAAAAGCTGGCCGCCTGCCGGGCCAACCGTCAGCGCAGTGCCAGCCAGCGCCAAGGCCAGCGCCCAAATTTCCGGGGATGCCAGCCGGGTGCGCAAAAATATCACGGCCAGCAGCGCCACCAAAACCGGGTACAGGTACAGCAAAAGCGCCACCAAACCGGGCGAGGCATACTGCAGCGCGGTGAAATAACAAAACGACTGGCCAACATACCCCACGGCGCCCATCCCCACCAGCTTCCAAAGCAGCCCGCCGCGCGGCAGCGCCGCCCGCCGCATCCCCAACCAGCCCGCCATCACCACCGCCGACAGGCTGAAGCGCAGGAACAGGATGGTGAAGGTGTCCATCCCGGCAGCGTAGGCATAGCGGCCCAGGATGCCCAGGGTGCCAAAGGTAACCGCCGAGATGATGATCAGGATTAATCCGGTTAAACGCTGCATGGTGGGGGATTATACTCGGGAACTGCCCGACGACGGGTATATACCACAGAGGGCTACGGAGGAAATTTAAAGGAATTCGGTGGCGATCACTTTTCCCCACCATCTCCCCTGAAGAACGCACGCAAAAGAGGTTCTTTGGTGGTGAGATCATGCTATGCCTACGGCATTGGCATTGTGGCTGGGTTGTGTTCTTTAATCGTGCACGCCCCGCTGGGGAGGGGGACGCGGCTGAAGCCGCTACTACAAGGGGAGCATTCAAGCCCGGAGGGCTGAAATGATGATAGGTAATGCCCGGCGATTTTCCCCAAAACCCGTAGGGCTGGCATGATCAGGCTTGTTTGGGGAATTGCAGCGGGTTAATGCCATGCCTACGGCATTTGTGAGCAAGCCGCACCCGGTTCTATAATTGTTTGACCCCTACGGGGTGGATAAGGGAGCACGGTTGAAACCGTGACTACATGGGGGGAACACGGTTGAAACCGTGACGACAACACCCGAAACCCGTCCAACATCATTTCAAAAGCGTGTTAAAATTAACAAAAAATGAATGGAAACCCTTTTAAAGAGGAACCCGCATGAAACAACACCTGATCATCCTCAACCCACAGGCCGGCCGGGGGCTGGGCGCCAAATCCCAGGCTGAAATCGAAACCCAACTGCGCGCCCTGGGCGTGGCATTTGACCTGGTGCGCACCACCCATCCTGGCCATGCCATCGCGCTGGCCGAAGAAGCCGCCGGAAAATATGAAGTGGTGGTCGCGGCGGGCGGCGATGGCACCGTGAACGAAACCCTGAACGGGTTGGTACGGGCCAGCCGGGCCGGGCACGGCGGGGCAGCCCTGGGTGTGATCTGCGTGGGGCGGGGCAACGACTTTGCCGCCGGGGTGAATATTCCCAACGACCTGGCGGCCAACTGCCAGGCGCTGGCGCAAGGCCGGCGGCAGCGGATTGATGTCGGGCTGGCGCGCGGCGGCGATTACCCCGCAGGGCGCTATTTTGGCAACGGCATCGGCATCGGCTTCGATGCGGTGGTCGGGTTTGAAGCCCTCAAGCTCAAACGACTGAGCGGCTTTCCATCCTACATTGTCGCTGCGCTCAAAACCATTTTTGTTTACTTCCATGCGCCCACGGTGCGCATTGAATTTAACGGGGAAAAACTGGAACAGGGCGCCCTGATGGTATCGGTAATGAACGGGCGGCGGATGGGCGGCGGTTTCTGGATGGCCCCGCAAGGCCGCCCGGATGATGGCGAGTTTGACCTGTGCATTGCCGGCAGCGTGAGCAAAGCCAAAATTTTCGCCCTCATCCCGCGCTTTATGCAGGGCACCCAGGCCAGCCACCCCGCTGTGCGCATGGGACGAACCCACCGGGTGACCATCACCGCCATTCAAGGCACGCTGCCCGCCCACGCCGATGGCGAAACGCTGTGCACAGCCGGGGAACGCCTGGAGGTTGAAATCATCCCTGGGGCGCTGGAAGTGGTTGTGCCCGCCTAGGAGCTGCCGGATGTATACCCAGAAGACCCTTGTCACCCAATCCATCAAAACCCTCACCCGCATCATCTGCCAGGTGGACGATGCCGAACTCAGCAAGGTGCCTGCCCACGGACCGCTCATCCTGGTCAGCAACCATATAAACTTTCTCGACGCCCCTCTCGTCTACAGCCATCTCTACCCGCGCAAGATGACTGGCTACGCCAAAATTGAGACCTGGGACAACCCGATCATTGGCAAATTGTTCAGCATCTGGGAAGCCATTCCGGTGCATCGCGGCGAGGCCGACACACAGGCCATCCGCAAAGGGATTGAAATGCTCCAACAGGGCTGGATTGTGGCCATTGCGCCAGAAGGCACCCGCAGCGGCCACGGCAGGCTGCAGAAAGCCCACCCGGGCATGGTCACCCTGGCGCTGCACTCCGGCGCGCCCTTGCTGCCGCTCGTGTTATACGGGGGGGAACTTTTCCGCGACAACCTGCGCCGCCTGCGCCGCACGCCCATAAAACTGCGCGTCGGGCAGCAGTTCAGCCTGGATGTCCCCAGCGGTCAGCCGGTCAACCGGGCAGTGCGCGAGCAAATGGCAACCGAAATTATGCAGCAGTTGGCCGCCCTGATGCCTGCACAGTATCACGGTGTCTACACTGCGCCCACGCAGCCGCCGCTTTACCTCCGGTTTCAGGATTGACATCATCCCCAAAAAGGTGTTAAATTAAAACATAGTCGCGCTTAAATCGCCCGCTCGCCAGATAATTTAGGGGGGACGAGCCCTGGTGAATATTGCAGCTTTAACTTTCAGGAGGGCGTATTGAATGAAACCATCCGCCTTTTAATTTCAACCCACAACAAGTGTGATGCTGACAATCCACGAGGAGGATGTCATGAAAATGCAAATCGTTATAATACTATGTTTTGGTTTAATTTTCGCAGCGTGCTCCACAAATGCAGCCCCTCCTGAACCCACCGAAACCAGCGCACCCAGCGCCACACTGGCGCCAACGGCAACCCCCACACCCATGCCAACGCTCACACCTGTTCCCACTGAAACACCCACCCCTACCCATACCCCACTGCCCGCCCTGATTACCACCGAGATTACCTCCATGCGCCAGGCGAGTTTGTCCCCATGGGATTTGATGGTGTATGGTCTGATAAAAATAAGCCCAGATATGCGGCATGTTGCTTTTGCGGATGTGCGCGGCAGCAAGGTGGTGGTAACGATGAATGATACGGTCACCAAGGGATATCAAAATTTGGGTTTAGGTGGAATTGAATTCAGCCCAGACAGCCAGCACTGGTTTATGGTCGCATTTGTCAGCGAAGAAGAGATTGTCATCGTTACAGATGGTAACAAGGAAGGCCCGATTGGCACTGGGCTGGTTCCCGGCCTGACGCCAAAATACAGCGCAGATAACCAGCACCTGTACTATGCAATAATGCAGGGAGATAAAGCGATATTTGTGGTAGATGGTCAGGCCGGCAAGCCCTATGACGAGATCGCTTCAAGCCTATGGCTGAGTGAAGCGGGTGGGCATTATGCCTACCTGGCCCGCGAGGGCGAAAGTTGGATGGCCGTGGTCAACGGGGAGGAATCGACCCGGTATGATGAGATTTACCCCAATACAGTAGAGTTCAGCAAAGACGGCCTGTACAACCTGGTTTTCGAAGCGCGGCGGGGAGAAGATTGGTACCTGGTTAACGGAAGCGAGGAAAGCGGGCCGTATGACGATATTGACCATGGCTTTTTACTGTGCGCCGATGGTACACAAATTTTGTTTTCTGCAAAAACAGGTGGAAAATACTATGGGGTGGTGAATGGCACACCCGGCAAAGCATACGATGAAATACTGTATATGGACTACGATCAAACCGAAATGCACCTGTATTATATTGCTCGCATTGGAACGGATTTATTTTATGTCATTGATGGGCAAGAACTCGGCCCGTTTGAAACCTGGCCGGAAGACACCTTATACTATAATACAATTGTCTTCAGCCCGGATGCGCAGCGCCTGGCTTACATTGTCCGGGAGCCCAACGGATACCAGATTGTGTTAGACGGCCAGGCCAGCGAAGTATATGAGGACATTCTTTATCATGAGTTCAGCGCAAAAGAGCAGCATACATATACAGCTCGCAAAAACAACCAGATGGTGATTGTTGCAAATGGAAACGTTGCCGGGTCATACTCATCTTTGTTCGACTTGGTGCGATACCCCAATTTCAGCCCAGACAGCAAATATATCTGGTTTTTGTATGAGGACGACAGCGGCCTGGAACACCTGGGGATGGATGGTGTAGACAGCGCAGGCTACCAGGACATTTTCCTTTCTCTTGAAGGGCCTGCATTCAGCCCGGATAGCGAACACATGGCATTTGCTGCGCAGAAAGAAGAAAATGCGTATGTGGTTGTGGTGGATGGTGTGGAAAGCCCAGTTTTTGAAGGTATGTACAAAACAGTTATTTTCAGCCCAAACAGCCAGCAGGCTGCTTTTGTGGCCCAAGAGGCAGACGCTGAAGACTGGCAAGTTTACACCTGGGACATAAAAAGCGGTGAGATTGCCAAAATTGGCGAGGCTTATGACGCAATTAAGGATCGCTACTATACGCCCGAAGGCATTCTGGTCTATGTAGCTGGCCTTTATAAAAGCGAACCCGGAAGCCAATTTGAGCGCTACGGTTACCCCCTCCAGGAAGGCGACCAATGGTTTGTGGTAGTCAACGGGCAAGCGGGCCAAGCATACGACCTCGTTTACTTTTATGAAGAACAAGCATTCGAGGAGCCTGGCAGAGTGCAGTTCCTGGTGTATGTAGACAAAGCCTGGGCCTGGGTAAACCAGGCTGTTAAATAAACCCATCGCCTGCTGTGCTTACAGCAGCTTAAGATGACCATGCTTCAGCCGCCCCAGGGGTTGTACAATCTCTGGGGCGGAATTTGCTTTGGTTAAATCCACAAACGGGTGTGCTGGTTGCCTGGCATTGACGCCCGGCACCTTCAATTTTGACGATTTAAGCGCTGCCCCCAAAGGTTAAGGGGCACCATCAACGCCAGCACAGGCAGGATCATCCAGGCAACTTCGCCGCGCGCGGCGTCGGTTACATCCAGGCTGAAGTTAACCATCAACAAAAGCAGCAGCAGCATCGCATGAAACCCAAGATGAACGCCCATCGCCAGCGGCTTTGCAGGGGTGTAGAACAGCAGAATTTTTTCCAACTGGCTCAACCCGCCGTTCGGGCGGCGTGGCAGCCAGCGGCGCACATCCCCCCAACGCAGCAGGGCCACCAGGGCACAAATTGCACCACCCATTAAAAAGATCAAAAAGGCGAACACCAGGGCAAACCCGCCGCCATCATAAGAGATGGCGGTTAGCTCTTGCTGAGTCTCGGTGAGCGCAATGGGCACACCCAGGTTAATGAATTGGATCAGAAACAGCACCAAAAAGGGATAAACCGCCGCAGCGCCGCCTTTGCGCTGGTCCAGCGCTCGCGCCGACAGATAAACGGTGAGCAGCAGCATGCCACCGTTAAGCAGGTTGACCAAAGCCAGCCCGCCCATCCATTCATCGAAACCATATTCAACGCCGCGCAGCATAATTTCGAGCAGGGAGACCAAGATACTGCCGCCGGTAAGCACACCCGAAACCAGCAAAAACAACAGGCCAAGTGCAATAGGCAAAGGGTATACCGATTGGGTGCCCGTGGGCGCAACGGCCAGGGCTTTAAGCAGGCGGGCTGGTTCTGGCAAAAGCTGCGCGAGTTTATCGGCATTGCGCAAACCCCGGCGCATATCAATCCATTGAATACGCTGCAAAACCGGGTCAATCTGGTTGACGGCCTGCAGAATAATCGGGTAAACCCGCTGGGTGTCGGGGTTAAAGGTGGTGGTTGTGTTGTGAGCAGAAACCAGCACCAGGGCTGCTTCGGGCTGTTCACCGGCAGCAGCCAGCTGGTGGCCAAAGCGCTGCAGCACAGCCTGTAAGTCTTCAGCAAATTTACCATCTTCCACTGCATGTTCAATGGTAAAACGCACCGGGCGAGGCCGGGCAATTTTGGGGTCCAGCGGGTTGGCAAAACTGGCGCGGGTGGCCTCCGGGCGTGCCCAACGGTTCCAGGCCGGGGTATTAAGCAGCACCAGCAAACCAAACACCAGCAGCACCGCAAAAAAGCCCATGCTCATGATGGGCTCTTCCAGGGTGCCTGCCCCGGGTTCCAGGTATTCGTGAAAAGAGGCTTCGAACATTACGCCAGAAAGCATCAGGAAAAAGGGCGTCAGCACCAGGGCAAACTGCACCAGGTTAAAGTTGAAACGCCTGCGGTAAGCCTGCAGCGGCAGCGGAGCTACCACATAGGGGATGATCAACGTCCACCAGGCCGGAATGGAGAGCAGTGCCAGCAGCCCGCTGAGCAAAAAAACGCCCCAGACCTGCCAGGCGGCCCGAAATCCACTTTGTGGGGGCGGTGCGGCAGGCGGCTGTGGGTGGGTGAGTATGTGGATCAGTTGGTGTGCATTTTTTTTGAACTGGGTGCGCAGGTCCACCCATTCGCAGTTTTGCAGTTCCGGCGGCAGCGGCACTGCCTGGAAAATTGCCAGCACCACCCGTTTGCCCAGCTCCAGAGCGCGTTTCCATTCTAACTCGACATATTTTGAAGCCAGCGATTCGGTGGAAACCACCAACACACATACATCCGAAGTCACCAGGCCGTGTTCAATTTGCTGCGCCCAGGGCTCGGCGGGCACCAGGCTTTTATAGTCCAACCAGAGATGAATGCCTTCATCTTCCAGGATATCGCACAACTGGTTAACAAAAGGCGTTTCGCGCCGCGAGTAGCTGAGAAATACCGAAGGGGCCATGTTTTTTTCCTTATTCAATTGATTACGATTATGGAGACAATAGCAAAATTTTATCACACACTGGATAGGGTTAAGCATGATCGATTCAGAAAAAAAGCATATGTTGTAGAAGAAGCCCCTGGAGGGAAAAGGCAATTGCTTGCCGGTTTTGTGCCAAAGCAATCTCTGTTGGCAATAAAACTCTGTTTCCATTTCGCTTGACGCCATAAAAAACAGTTCTATACTGAAAATAAACAGTCGCAATGTGACCATTTACTCACCCGGGAGTATGGGGGAAAGGTGAGCAGAATTACAGCATTTACCAAAGCTGTTGACGTTTTGCCAACACCTGTTTGGGCGGCTGTAAGGCTTGTGGGATAAGGCCTTCGATCAATATGGCAGTTTTTGGCAGTTGATCTGCTGGTTTTGGCGTTTCATTTGCGCTACATTGAAGGTAAGTAGCAGCGTAACTTTTTGCTGTGTTTTTAGGAGGATGGTATGAAAAAGTTTTTTGTATTCTCGGTATGTTTTTTCCTGGTTTGTGCAGCCTGTTCAAGTGGAGGACAGGCCCCGGCACCCACTGAAACCAGCGCACCCAGTGCCACGCAAGCGCCAACGGCGACCCACACACCCACACCTCCGCCTACGGAAACACCCACACCAACCACTGACCCCATCCAGGCTGCCATTGCTACCAATGTCGCGAACGCAACTGCCGCGGCGCAAACCGCTGCAGCCATGCCCACCAAAACCCCAACCCCCATACCACCCACGCCCACATCCGAACCCACGCCCTCTGGCCCGGTTTGGAACATGGCGCTGGCCTACGCCAGGGCGCATTATACCTAAGGGGAGGTGATCAACCCCATTGACCCGGCCATCATTGGGCCTGAGGCAAATTATCTTTCCCTACAAAACTATGAGTATGAAGGCTTTTGCCCTGTTTTCGGCTCGCTGGTGCAAGGCTACCAGGTTACCTGGCTGGTGTGTGGCAATGTCCAATGGGAAGATTACAACCCAAATGATATTAAAGAGTGGCTGAGTGACTGGCCAGACTTGCAAAGCGGCCTGGAATTTGGCGACCTGGGACCTGTTTTGCTGATAGTAGAGCCGGATGGTTCAAGCTATATCGCCTGGCTGCCCATAGGCAGCGACTCGATATCTGTCCAGGTCAATATAAACGCAGAACTAGATGGTTCAGCCCAGGCTTTCTTTGACACGCACCTGCGCGACACCTTCGGACGTTTGTTTCGCCGCATGCTGGCCGATGCCGGGATTGCTGTTTCGGGGGTGTATTTTGCGGATGATTTTTCTCATCCGGGCGGCTGGCCGGTTGTTCAAGAAGATGAACTTGGATCAGGCTATGAAAACGACGGATATACCATGTTTGCGAGTGCACCCGATCAACTTTTTGTAATTACCCCCAAAGTATACGGCCAGGTTGCAGATATGCGCGTCAGCGCAGATATCACCCAACTGGAAGCCGGCAATGACAATGAAGTGTTTTACGGCGTGGTATGCCGCTACCAGGACCTGGATAATTTTTACATGTTTCGGATTAATGGCTATGGTTCTTACAGCGCCGCAAAAGTGGTGAACAACGAATTCACCTTTTTTGGCGAGAAAAACTGGTTTTATAACCCGGATCCAATGCGCCCGCCGGGCAATGTAAACACCTTGCGCGCTGACTGCATTGGCGAAACGCTGACGTTTTATATTAACGACATTCAAGTTATGCAGGTCACCGACCCGGATTTAAGCCAGGGCACTTACGGCGTGGTTTTGGGAACGATCAAAACTGATTACGCAAAGGTGCGCTACGATGCGTTCCTGGTAGAGCAGCCCTAGGCTGCGCGGGCTTCAGCCCCCCACGGGATTGGATTCGGTGAATAAATCCGGTGGGGCAGCGGCGATGGGCTGCAGCACCTCCTCGGCGGCGCGCAGCAGCAGTTTACGGTATTGAGCGGTGTCAATCCAGGGCGGGTGGAGGGCAGGGGGCAGGTCCCAGGCGGTGACGCCCGGCTGGCCGCGGGTGAACAGGTAGCGGATGCGCTGGCCAGGGCGCACGGCTTTGCCCGCCTGGCGAAGCTGCAGGGCCGCCCGGGCCGCGGCAGAGGGCACTTTGTATGCGTCCAGTTCGCGGCTGAGGGTTTGGGTAACCAGCAAATGGCGCAAGGGCGCCTGCTGTTTTTCCAGGGTTTGCAGCCGCCGGGCCAGGATGCGCTCCACTTCGGGCAGGCGCGGCGGGCAGGTGGTGGTTTGGGGACTGTGCGCCAGTGCATCCAGAATTTCAAGCTGGGCTTCGGCCACCCAGGGCGGAGTGTCTTTGCGCCGGGCGGCAATGCCGCGGTATTTCAGGCTGCCGTCTTGAAACACCCCAAAATAGCGGTTGGCCACCGCCATGCGCTCATCCAGGCGCGAAGACAAAAAGGCAATCCAGCGGTATACCCCCTCCAGGGCAATCGGCAGCCCGGTCACGGCAGTAATTTCAGCCAGCAGCGGCTGGACGCTTGCGGGGGTGACGCCCGGCTTTTGCACCCACAGGCCATCCACATACATATGCAGAACCCGGTAGCCCTGGGCTTCGGCGGCCTCTTTCGCGCGCAGCATGCACTCGCGGCCATAGGCTGTCACCGCTTCGTGCGATTCGATGCGGCCAAACCGGGCGTTTTTGTAGCCCAAATAGCCAAAGCACACCACCAGCAGCCACTTGAGGGCGGCTGCCCTGGCTTTGAGCGGTGCATAGCGGCAGTCGCGGCGGTGCAGGGTGGCAAGCTGGCGCTTGATTTGAATGCGCTTGTTCAGCAAGGGCCGCAGCGAAAGCGGCACAAACCCCTCCACGCTGACATCTACCGGCATGTTCAATTCGGGCACACGGGCCGCCTGTGGGCTTTGCACACCCACGGTTTCCGGCGAAAGGTTGAAGTGCACCATGATGCTGGGATACATGGAGACAAAGTCTATTTCGGCCACGTCCTGGTGCAGGCCAGGGATGGGCTGGTAGACCAGGCCGCCCCGGTCGGCGGTGATAAATTCCTGGGCGGTTTTAAAGGCCTCTACCTGCTGCTTTTCGCAGGGAACCAGAATGTCGTTTTGCAGGGCGGCAATGATTTGCAAGGCAGTGATGCCTGCCCCGGGCGATTTGCGCGCCGCCTCCTGGACCGGCTGGCCGCTCACCCGGGCAGCCTCCAGCACCCCTTCGAGACCATAATCGCCATACATCATGGCGTTGCATTCGTCAATATGCCAGCGGCCGTACAGGTGGGTTTGCGCGCCGCGGTACACCGTCTGGCCATAGGTGAAGTAGCTCATTTCTTCACGCTGCAAAATAGGCATGGTGGGGTCTCGGTTGGGATTGAAGTGCTGCACGTTGTGCTGACGAACGTATGCCGCCAGCAGAGGAAACAGCCAGGTATCCCCATAATGCGAGAGGATTAAGTCAGGATCACAGCGGCGCAGCAGGGCGCCGAGCCAGATGAGCAGGCGTTCCACCGGCTCGATGGGCAGCCGCCAACGTTTTTGCCCGGCCTGCACCCACAGCCAGCCCGGCGGGCGGCGCTGGGGGTCGCAGTTGGGGCGAATGGCCAGGGTGCGCAGCGGGGGCGGGTCGGGGTCCAGGTCCCAGGGAGAATCCAGGGGCGTAACCCGCTTGAGCCAGCCATCCTGGGCGCTGGCGGCCACGCGTGCCAGGGGGAAAACGCCGTAGCAGGCCGCATAGCGCAGCGGCAGCGGCAGGTCGGTGTCGTACCAGGCCAGGTCTGGAAAGCGGTTTTGGGCAAGCGAAAGCAGTGGGGCGAAATCGGCCGTTTCGGGTGTGGTGATGGCCAGCACATCGAGCATACCGCTGAACAAATCGCGCCGGTGGGTGCGTTCCAGGTCGGCGGGGCGCGGCTGGCGCTGCAAAAAAACCGCCAGGGCGGCCAGGCGCTCCGGCGGGCCGGCGGCGTAGCCGGTCAGTGGAAAATTCTGGCGGAACGCCTGGCGCTCCCCGTTTTCACCCATCAGCCAGGCCACCACGCCGCTTTCGGGGTGCGGGTACACCTCAAAAAACCAGCCGTTCACCCGCCGCCATCCTTTGGGCGCATGGCCGCCAGCGCCTGCTCCAACTGGGCCAGCCGGTTGGCCAGGGAACGCTGCTCGCCCCAGCTTTCCACCAGCATGGCCAGCAGGATGGCCTCAAAGGGCAGGGCATGGTCGGCCAGGCTGATGGCGGGCAAGTGGCGGTGAACCCGGGCAAAAAGCTCATCGAACACAAGCTGGTCTTCCTTGCGCAGCGCCCGCCGGAAGCGAGAAAATGCCTGCTGTTCCTCCAGCAGCACCTGGGTGGTGGTGGCAATCGTCCGGCCCATCAGCGCCTCCGTGGTGTGCCCGGCTGCCCCACCGGCACGGGTAAACCAGCCAGGCGGTGGAGCTGCACCAGCCAATCTTGTTGAAAATCCGGCAGGCCAGCCAGGGCGGGTGTGCTGACCACCACCAGCCGGGCGGCAGCATGCCCCTGCAGATGGTTCAGTGTGTCGCCCAACAGCCGGGCCCGCACCCGCAAGGGCACACTTTCGTCTGAAAAAGCAAACAAAACATCCAGCAAAAAGAGCGGGCCGGGCCGCAGGCCGGGCTGCTGCACCAGGGCGGCGGCCTGGTAGCAGGTGAAAGCGCGCGCTACGTGGATGCTTTCCAAAACCCCGCTGAACGACCCACCCAGCAGGCGAATGGCGCGGGTCAACCGCAGCGGGTTAAAGCGGTTGCCGCAGTCCATCACCCAAACCGGGGAAACCAGCGCCAGGCCAAGCAGCAGTTCGTTCACCTGCGGCTCGCGCTGTGCCGTTGGCCCGGCATACACCAACAGGCCGGTGGGAATTGGAGCAGAAGAAGCAGAAGCACGTTTATCCATACCACCAGCATACCAGAACATAAGTTCGAAATAAAGACCGGGCAGGGGTAAACATGGGTTAAACCGGGGGTAATCGAGGGGTAAAGATGGGGTAAGGTGGGGGTGAAAGCAGGGTAAGGTGGGGGTAAAAATTGACAACTGAAGGTTCAAATAAAATATTCGTGCACCTCCCCATATGGCTTTCTCAAAGTTCCTTGACAAATAAATAAAAAGACCCTTCTCGGTAAAA
>CAZAYY010000041.1:0-22646 GCA_964489525.1 uncultured Anaerolineales bacterium | reverse complement strand
CTTGTGCCTGGCGCCCGTTTTCGTTACGCTTGCGGCGGTTGACCGCCAGGCTGAAGCTGACCACCCGCTCCTGGGTGTCGGGGGTGAAGCGCACTTCCGGGTCGCGTCCCAAATTGCCGATGAGTTGGACTTTGTTTAAAGATGGCATGTTCGTCTCCTGTAAATCTAAACGACGTTATTCTGTGACGATGGTTTTTAAAAAAATTTCATGCACAAAGCACTTGATTCAATGTGTGGCTATGCGAATTCTAACCACCTCCTTTTTGAGTCGTTGAGGTTGAATCGCCTGTGGATTTGCGGTGAGTTGACCGCATTGCCCTGGCTACTTCCATTAAAGAAGAGCGTAAATCAGGGGGTAATTGATCGTAAATTCGCAGCAGTTGCATGCGCTCCGGATTCAGGTTTGGTGAGTATTGACCCGGCGTAAACTGGATGCCAGCCAGGGCAAATATTTCTTCTGGCGGTTTTCCTGTAACACCCGATAATCGCAGGCAGGTCTCCAGGGTTGGACTGCGTTCAGGGTAACGCACCAGGCTCCGCAATGCCCCATCTGAAAGCCCTGCCTGGCGAGCCAGTTCTGTCAGAGTGACCTCGTGGGTTGAGGCATAACTCAGCAACCATCTACCCAGCGGTGTAAGGGTCTGCAGTTGTTTGTCGGTCAATTTCACGATATGCTCCATATCACCTCACCACAAAAAAATCTCAAAAACCCTCATGGCAAAATACCATGAGGGTGCATTGGGTGAGATCGCAATGTCAGTCTGAAGCAGGTTTTTCCGCGTCTTTCTGACAACTTCTACGTTCTAATTCAAATTGAATTATCTTGATAGCAATTTGAGGGGGGGTTCCAGACGGAATAATGATCAAGTCGCTAGGGACTCCCAGCCCGTCGGGACCGCCTCATGTAAAAGTTCGACCTAGAACTTAGGAAAGCCCCACATTTTCTCATGAATGTGGGGTTTTTCGTTTGTCCAGCAGGTATAACGAACAATACAGATTTAGCAGGTCGGCCCGGTAGAGCGTAAGTTCTGCCGGGCCTTTTTTGTTTAACTTTTTTTCAAAAGGAGTACAAGATGGAGAAAAAATCAAAACTGAATCTTCCCAAACTACCCAAGTTCATGTCCGTGCTTGAAACCGCCTTGTTCCTGGACGTTTCAAAGGCTGTGGTCATGAAGTGGGTCAAACTCGGCAAAATCAAGGTGTACCGGTATGGCCTGGGTGAGGAGCAAATTCGTTTCCGGGTGGCAGACCTGCAAAAAGCCACGGACGATTACCGCGACTTCCCTGGCGGACTGCGCCGGGCAGTGCTGATTGATACCGGGGAAATCCCTCCAGATGAATACACCGACAAATATCTTTTGGCTTGAAAGGAGACGAACATGCCATCTTTAAACAAAGTCCAACTCATCGGCAATTTGGGGCGCGACCCGGAAGTGCGCTTCACCCCTGATACCCAGGAGCGGGTGGTCAGTTTCAGCATGGCGGTCAACCGCCGTAAGCGTAACGAAAATGGACGCCAGACGCAAGAAACCGACTGGTTCACCATCGAAGCCTGGGGCCGGGTGGCCGAGCCGCACCAACGGATGCTAAGGATTGAGACGGTGCAGCGGGCGGCTTCCCATAAGCATACGAGCCGAACAGAACAATTCGTTCTGGCTGAAAACGGGCAGCAATTTGCTGAACTACATCTTTAATAGCCGCCATGGGTATCAGTTCGCGCTTCATAATCGGTGGAACATACAAGGGCAAATCTCTCATGCTTCTATTATAAACCAGGGCTTCTTATGAAGTGGAAAACTGGATATTGCGCGATCCCATCTTGACCCACTGTTTTAACCAGATGCGATTGTGCCCAGTCTATCAGCCTTTACAGTCACTAACACATGCCACGTTATTACAGCGTCAGCGGAGGATGAAAATCGGATCTTGCGCTCCAGAGCGAAACCCAGGAGCGCTTGCAGTAAATTTTTATCTTTTCTTCTAACTCGATAACCCCCGCTAAATTTAGTTGCACACAGGATAAATTACACCTATAATTTATATATCACAATTAATTCCTTTGTATCCTGGGCAGAGGTTGCGCTCAGGAATTCCCATTCTCTTAACCGCAATCGCACACATAGGAGGTGCTTCTTGCAATCACACCAATTGCTTTCCTTTACGTTTCACAAATCAGCCCAACTTTATCGTTGGTCGATTCCGGGGGTGTTGATTCTCCTGCTGGTCTTAACTCTGGGGGGCACAGTTTTGCCAACAGCCGCCCACCCCACAGCAGAGGTAGATGCCTGCGGTTCAATCGCGGCGAACACGACCTGGACTTCGGGCAACCTGTATGTTGCCAACAACTGCGCGGTGACGATCGAACCAGGTGTCACGCTGACGGTGCAGTCTGGTACGGTGGTCAAATTCAGCGGGGGTCAGGCAGTTCTGATCGTAAAGGGGACACTCTCTGCCCAGGGGACCCTTGCGCAACCGCTCGCCTTCACCAGCAAGCACGACAATACCCACGGAGCAGTCGCCTCTGGCAGCACAGGCATCCCAGCAGCCCAGGACTGGTACGGGGTGCACTTCATGCCCGGCAGCACCGGGCAGATCAGCCATGCTTTCATCGGTTACAGCACAGCAGGAGCCTATCAATCCCTGCTCGGCTGGAATAAAGCCCAAATCTATGTTGAGGATGCTGCCCTCCAGCTTGACCATGTGGAATTAGCATACGGCATCAAGCCCGCGATCTACCTGCACGGGGTGAGTACTAACCTGGCACTGACCAGCTCCCACATCCACCACCATGCGAGCAGCGATATCAATAATCCCGCCACCCCGGTCTACCAGAGCAACATCAACATTCAAACAACCTTCAATGACCTGGTATTGGAGAATAACGACCGGAATCATGTACGCATCAGCAACAGCACTGCTATGGACCGGAATATCTCTCTGGCGGGGACGGATTTTGGCTTCGCCTGCGGAAGTAATGTCTGCCCGGTCCGGGTGACAAATGGGTATACCATGACATTGGGTGCGGGCAGTACCTTTGACATGATCAATGGTTATCGTATCTATTTTAACGTCGAAGATGGCGGGACGCTCCTGGCAGAGGGGACACCTACCCAACCCATCACCATCACCAAAGGCACTGTGGAGCTGCTTCAGGGCAGCAAGGCTCGCCTGGCGCACTGCGATATCGGACATAGCCCAAATTATCTTGGGCTGAAAATCGCCTCAGGTGATGTTCAACTCTCAGATTGCACAATCCATGATCATTTTTATGACGGGATATCCATCGAGGTCCCCACGGGGATGCAGTATGAATACGAGTTCAAAAACCTGACGATCACAGACAATGGGGAAGAAGGGATCCAGTTCTCTCATGCGACAGGCAGCAGCCTGAATTTTTCGCTGGATGGTGCCCTCATCGCGGACAACGGGCGGAGCGGCGTTTATGTCACCAACTTCGCCGGGCGGGGCAATGTATATGTTGGGCTGAAGGATGTGACAATCCAGGGTAATGGCGGCGCATCGGGTTATTGGGCGGATCAGGTTGGGCTGCGGGTGCAGGACTCGAACATCAATCTGATGTTGGAGAACGTTGCCATCGTGGACAGTGTCGGGCAAGCGATGAACTGGGGCTGTAACGGGTCACTCACCCTTCATGGCATCACAGGGTCCGGCAACGGGACGGATGCGATCATTGCGCCAGGGTGTGCAGTAGACACTGGGCGGCAGTGGGATTTCTCGGCGACGGATCTCCAGGTGCGCTTCACTTCAATTGCAAGCATCAATGCGGGCGGATTTGTGTCCATCGTCGAAGGCTCGGAGCTCTTTTTCACACAGGATGCATATATATACGTCAACCAGGGCAGTCTGTATGCATTGGGCACGCCCAATAAACCAATTCAATTTGGGCCAGCAGCACCAGGTCAGGGCGCCTGGCTGGGGCTTCGGAATTACATGGGTACGCTCATCCTCCAGCATTGTGATGTCGGCTATGCCGGTAATTTCAACAATAATGCGATCATGGTCTTTGGGACGGGTGCCCAAACAATCATCCAGAACTGTGCTATCCACCACAGCGGATACGATGGGATTGGGTCAGACAAGCCGGCCACTGTCATCCGGTACAACAACATCACCAATAATACCAACCTGGGCGTCAAGCGGACAGGCGGAAGTGCACTGCTGGATGCCCGGCACAATTACTGGGGGCACGCGACCGGTCCATATCACGCGACGCTAAACCCTGGCGGCTTGGGAGATAAGGTGGGGGATAACGTGCTTTTCGATCCGTGGTTAACCGAACCGGCCGAGGATGAGACGATTACTACAGGTCAAATGCTGGTAACGACTGGATCGCCACAGCGCGTTAGCCCGGGACAGGGGGTGGATTATGCCATTCAATACCTCAATTTACTGACCGAAACAGTGCAAAATGGAGTGTTGGTGATGCAGCTGCCGCAGGCTGCCATCTACCAGGGAAGCACCGGTGGAGGAATCTATTGGCCGGAGCGCGACCAGGTATTCTGGGAGTTAGGAGACATCCCCACCGGAACAGGTGGGTTCGTTTCGGCGCAGGTCACCTTTGAATGGGGGCTGCCTGCAGATTACCAGGACAGCAGCATCACCATTTTTGCAGCCGACAACTACTACCCCGAAGACCTGAACCTGGCCGAATATGCCGCTTACAACCCGGTCGAAGTGGTTCAAGTCACTCTGCTGACCCCACAGCAGGTTTCAGACGCCCTGGTTGCAGACCCCGCGCTCCAGGCGGCCTATGACGCTGCGCTGGCTGCCGGCTTCACTTTTCACTCGGCAGGGTCCGTCACCCGGTCTGACGGACAGGCGGTCACCGAATTTGTGATGGTAGACGCTGCCCGTAAAGCCGCCCGGCTGCTGGCGCGCGCCGGGAATGGGATGTTGGTGTACACAATCACCGGAACTGAAGTAGTGATCGAAAATGCCACTGGGGGAATGCGTCTATCACTGCTAACCGGGGAACAAACCGTTTGGGGTGATTGGGATATTACCGATGGGCGTGCCTCGTTTTCGGATGGCTGTACACCAGAAGCCTGCCGCAAGAACTGCCGGTGGCAGTTGCTGAGCGTCACCTATATCAAAAAGAAAGTAGGCAGTGTGGTTGCCTGGACTGCCTTTGCCATCTTCACCGGAGGCGGGGGCATCCCTGGGGCGGTGTGGGAAATTGGCAGTACCGTCTATGATTATCAAAAGTGCGATGTGGACTGCGGTATCCAACCCGGCAAATACTGCTGCACCGCTGGTCAGGTGCGTTATACATCCAGCTTTTGGGCCAGATTAGTAGGTAATTCGTGCTTCAAAGAAACCTGCAATGCCATCACCGGCACCTGGTCACCAGAAGGCGCTGTCCCGTGCGTGGCGTTTGGATACCGATGTGTGTCTGGCATTAATGATGGCGGCGGCTGTAAGCCGTGTGATGAACGGATATCCCGTGAGGTGGATGGCTCGGTCCTTGCGTCAGGCATCAGGGAGATTGTTTACGCCCAACCGATGGTCCTCGTCCCCATGGCGGGGGAACAGGTCAGTTCCGTGTGCGATGTTCGGGCTGGAGAAAAACCGCGCTGTAAAGACCTGGAACTGGTTCGGGCAAAAGACCCGAATGCAATCTCAGGCCCGCTAGGCGATGTGCTCCCCAGCCAACTGCTGACCTATACCGTGACCTATGAAAACGAAGGCGACGGAATCGCGTTTGGCGTGTACGTCATCAACACCCTGCCCGAATGGCTGGACGAGGGCACGCTCAACCTGTCCGGCCAGGGCATTTACATGCCCACAACTCGGGAAATTTTCTGGTTCATTGGCGAATTAGCACCCAAAGGAAACCCCCTTGCTGAAGGCGCACGTCAGTACACCGTCCGCGTCCGGGCAGATGCACCGGTGGGCGTGCTGATTGCCAACGAGGCCGTGGTGTACTTTCCCAGCGTGCCGGAAGAAACGCCCACAAACACCTGGGTAAACATGGTTGGTACTGTGGTGGCGATCCCACAACAGGTCGAAACCAGCACTGAGACCCCAGTCGGAATTACACTGGGTGGGAATCAAGTTGGAGATCTGCCCCTGACTTTTGCCGTAATTGAAGGTCCGCGCGGCGGTGAACTGAGCGGCATCCCACCGGCACTCACATACACCCCCTTCCCGAATTTCATAGGGGAAGATGCCTTCACCTTCCAAGTTGGCACGACCCCTTACGATCGAAACGGAGGGACGGTCACCAGTCGCCCAGCGCAGGTACGCATCCTGGTCACACCCGAGGGGGATCTCACGCCACCGCAGATTATCTGGGTTTCACCTGCACAGAATACGGAGGATGTGGCTTTCTCTACCGCTCCGATCTACATGGATGAAACCGGCGGCGTCTATGCCCCTATCGTCGCCATCGGGCTCTCCGAACCGATCAACCCGGAAACATTGACTACCAGCACCATCTATTTAGAGCAGATCGGCGGTGGTTTGCAGATCGCTGCCACCGTTGCTTTTGATGCGCTGCTCAACCAGGCTCTGCTGATGCCCCGCGTTCCGCTCAAAGGGGAGACCAACTACCGGGTGATTGTTTATACCGGGCTGCAAGACCTTGCAGGCAACCCTCTTGCGAGCGAATTCACCTGGATATTTACAACAGAAGAAGGGGAAAGCTTCAGGCTGTATTTGCCGTTGGTGCTGCGGTAAAGGGAGATGACCCCCTAATAGACTGCATATAACCCTAAGTATACACAAATCTATTACTCGGAAACCATCCAGGCCCTAGAGGCCTGGATGGTTTGATGCTCACAGGTATTTAGTTCTACCCCAACTGCCGGGAATAAGGCGGTGAGAGCAAGTTCAAGCGGCCCTTTTCACGTTTCAAACCTTATGAAAATTCCAGGTTAGGCCTTCCCACATGGATGCTCAAAAGGTATTTATTAACCCATTGTTTTGTTTTGCCAGTTCTTCCAGGGCGGGGCGATACTGTTCGATAAATTCTGCCACTTGTTGAGCAAATTTTTCGTCCACCCCGGCACTTGCCAGCGGCATTTCCACGGGTCTCAAAATCAACTGGCGGTTCGCATGGTCCAAATTAACCTCAACCTCTGTGCCTTCTTGGATATTGAGGTAGTCCAGAATCTCACGCGTCAGCGACACCACTCAACAATTGCCCGTTGTGAACACTTTTGGCAACAAATCTTCCTCGGTAGGCTTACACAGTAAACACATCATGCTGGAGGGGATTCATACATCACCCTGCCACGTGCCGCGATTTCCTGGAAGAAGGATCATTCTTATGGCGAAATATCCATGAACGACTACCAAGAGAGGGTGGATAACTCCACCCTCTCTGATTCAAATCACCTACCTGAAAACCAGCGGTAGAAAAATGCGGAAGCCCTCCACGGCGGAAGTAATCGTGATCCGAATCGGGATTTGCTCGACCAAACCGCCGCTCCAGGAAACCAATCCGCCCGGTTCAAACACACCAGCAGACTGCGCCTGCCCTTGGAATGTAAGCACCACTGGTACCCCTGCCTCCAGGTTGCCAACCCAATTTAATGTGGGGGTGGCACCTTCAGCACCGGTTATTTCCAGATTCCCGGAAGTTGCGGTGCCAGCCAGGCCGTTAATCAGGCTCGCATCCACTTTCAGCCAAACCGAAACACCCTGAACATCTCCCCACGCCTCAAGGGTAACTGCTACGTTGATCTCTTGTCCCACTTCTACCTGGGCTGGAGTAGAAACATGGATGGTGTGTTCTGGGAGAAGCTGCACAAACATAATCGGGGTGTAGGTGTAGTTGCCAGCGGCATCCCGCGCAGCAGCATACACGAGATTCATCCCCTGACGCAGCACAATGCTGGCTGTGAACTGTCCGCCTGGCTGGAGGATGGCCGGTTCGCCATTGACCACCACGCCAGTCACACCTCGCTCATCTGTGGCTGAGCCGGCAATCTCCAGGGTAATGGTGGGCACATTGGTCAGGATAACGGAATGGGTAGCGGGGCTGGTTATTCTCACTTCCGGCCCGGTCACATCCAGGGACAGAGGCATAGCATAATACGTGCTGGCTGCACTTTTCCCCCCAACCTCGTCCAACGACCTTGCCGAAAGGTAAACTTCTCCCGTAGTGTTGGTGTTGAGGGCAAAAGTGATCGTCTGAAAGCCCCCCAGCGCTACTTCAGCATCCAATAAAACGGTGCCGAGTGAGTCGGTAATCACCAGTCCAAGCCGCCCAAGACCGTACAAATCCACCTGGCCAAACCCGGCATCTCCGGGCTGGTAAATGCCCTGGTTGGTCGATAAACCCAGGATGCGCCCAATGCCTACATCAAACTGGGCAACGGCTGTCGACAAAGCCCACAACTCACCAGGTAGATAGAGAGAAGCCCCTAAGCGATGCGGCCCCGATTGATTTGTCTCAAGCAGCGCAGTGGTTGTAATGATGTTCAAGCCCGGCTGCAAAGTTATCATACTCATGGCCCGGCCTTGGACCCCCTGCAGCTGGCTTTCATCGGGGGCAAACACCTCTGTCCGCAACTGCACATCCTCAACCGGAGTACTGCCCGCATTCCAAAAAGAAACAACCGCCTGGACGATATCTCCAGGGTTATATATCGGCTTATCCAGTTGAATATCATAGAAATTCACCATCACGCCCTGAACATCCACCGGGATATCCTGTTCCAGACCACTGGAAAGCAGTTTTAGGGTGTATATGCCTGTTTCGAGGTACGGCGACAAGGTGAGTGTGACCACATAAGTACCCTGGATCACCTGCAAATTCTCATCCTGCGGGGCAGCCCAAAGCAAGAAATCGGCGGTTTCCACCAGTACCTCCTCCAACCCCCAGAGCAGCACGCTCTCCGCAGTGCCTGATACGGTTACCGAAATTTGCATCGTATCCCCGGCCTGGTAAACGGCCTTATCAAAAGATACCGCAACGCCATTGACAGGTTCAACAACCTCAACTGGCAAGCTGTCGATCATGATGGTGCGCTGGCCCTCATCCCCTGGTTGAGGGATCATCGACAGCGATACACTAGCCCGGTCGCTCATGGTGGCTGTAAACACAAAGCTATGCGCAATAGATTGCCCGGCTAACAGGGTAACCGTAATAAACTCTTCCACATCCAGGTAGCGCAGGGAGAGATGGTATGCCCCACTGAACCCTGCATTCTCTTGAAGCCCGACATTCAGATGGACTGGCTCCCCAGGCTGGTATGCAGGGCTGCCCAAGGCCAGGGTCATATCCACATCCACGCCAACCACTGGGGCCTCAAACCTGGCATACTGGTCAAAGACCCAGACGGATCCCACGTAACTTCCGGAAGGCATATCCCCCGGAACATCCAGAGTTGTGGTGATTAGGCTAGTGGTAAATGCAGTGGGCGTGAACACCCACTGGTATGGCAGATCAAATACCTGCACACCAGCGATTACCGGCATCGCTGGTCCCTGGTTTTCCACCAAAATGGCAACTTCAAAACCACTGCCCGCCCGGGCTGCACCAGATCGCCCCCCTGGTTGGGTGATGCTGACATCTAGAATTTGCAGTGCAGGCACCAGGTCCTCCCCGGAAGGCAGCAGGTTGAGGGTGATGGCATCTTCTGCGAGGGTCAACCCTGCCTCGTCGAGCAAGATAGCATGCAGCGTATGGACACCGGCTGGCGCATCTAGCTGGACACTACCGCTGATGCCCTGGCCGGGCAGCAGGGTAAATGCTGCAGAATCTGCACCAGCCTCCCTGGTGAACACAGTATCCAGCCAGAACTGGGCCACGGCACCAGTGGACAAAGAGCCGGTGCCTGTTACCACGTAATGGACTGTGACCGTCCCTGCCATCAGGTCACCCGCAGGAGCGAGCCCAATACTGCCAGCTTCGCCCCAGGTAGGAACGGTCTCCAAATCAAGGATTACATCGCCTCTCAGGCTGGCGGCAACCATGTCACCCGGGGCAACAGTGAAATCGGCTTCGATGCTGACCGATTCACCAGGCAGCAGAGACAACAGCCGCTGCTCCTGGCCCAGAACAGCCTGTGTTTCAAAAGGCACTGTGCCAGTATTTGTCATAACCAGGGTCGCACTAAACGGGCTGTAGCCAACAAATTCGGGCACCAAGATTTCTGCCGCGACATGCGGCTCCGCGACAATAACAAATTCACTGGCCTGCGCAAGGCCGGCTTCTACCTCAACCAGGGCATCTTGGGCAACCGGTTGGGTGAAATCGTAACTGATAGATGCACCTGGGGCCAAATTGTAGGGCTGGGTATACACTTCAACACCATTCAACATCCCGGATAATGTGCCTGTAATGAAACCCTGGCCTGTATTGGTGAGCACCCCAGCAGCGGAAAGCGATTGCCCGGGATAGGCATAAGGCGCCCCGACCTCCAGGGTTAACGCAACGCCCTCAGGCTGAATGTAGAAAGGTACGCGACTGCGGGCAGCAAGCTGGTCCAGGCTGCTCCACAAAGCGGCTTGCTGCCAATATTTTCCTGGCTCACCGCCAAGTGAACCCACATTTTGATCAATGAGCTGCCTTGAAATGGCGTTCACCGGGATGGAAGTGCTGTAGGCAACCGATTCACCCCCTGATAAGACAGCCGATGCTGCATAGATTTGCGAGGCGGATTTCCAAACCACATGCAGTTCACCAACACCTGTGACGACAATGGTGTTATTATCACCGACCAGGTCAGGGTTGCTGACCAATGCCGGTTCCGTCCAGCCCACCGCCAGTGGCGGCGCTCCTGCCAGGCGCATGCTGGAATACACCCCGCACTGGGGAAGCCCCCCACCAGCACCACATGCGTGATAACTTATGTAGATGTTGCCCTGGTCATCCAGGCCAATGCCCGGGTCATATTCGTTTAAAGCCAGCGTGCTGCTGGTAAACAATTCAGACTCCGCCCAGGCACCGCCTGCCGGCCGGTAGCCGAGGTAGATATTGCTGCTGCCCGACCAGATGGCATAAACATTACCAGACCCATCCACGGCCAAACCGGTATCACCCCCTGGGATGCCCACCGAGGACACCAGTTCATTGGGCTGCCAGCTCCCACCGTTTGGTCGATAGGCGTAGAACATCTGCCATGATCCATTGCGGTTATCCGCCCAAATTGCATGGGCGGCCCCAGAGGCATCCACCACTAGCTGAGGTATACCCACAAAATGATTCACATTCTCATCCACCCGTTCTTCCGCCTGCCATACCCCGCCAACCGGGCGATAGGAAAACTTCAATTCATCTGGGTTAGACTGCCAACCTTCCAACCGCCACAGCGCATATGCATTGCCAGCATCATCAAAATCAATCAATGGATACTGCCCGTAATAGGCGGAGGATGTGTTGACCTTTTCTTCAGCCAGCCACGCCCCTCCTGCGGGCCTGATCCGGGCCCAGATATCATAGTTGTTGAAGTAGATCACACCCACACTGCCTGAAGAGCTGGCACCTACATCGGGCATCTTGCCGTTTGCAAGGCGCACATCATGCTGCCAGGCCCCGCCAGCCGGACGTTCGGAAAAATCAACCCACTTGTCATGCGTCTGCCAGGTTGCATACAGGCCGCCCAATCCATCCCCCGCCGAATCGGGCAGGTCGTGGCCGGCGCCGCCAGTGGTGGTTGCGACCCGCGCACTGGCGCTCCAGGTCCCAGCTGGCCGGCGGCCAAAGAAGATTTCATGTGAACCCAACCGGGTATCCCGCCAGAGGGCAATGACCTCTCCATTTGCCCGGGCGGCTGCATCTGGATGGCGCTGCGCAACATTAAACACAGTTGCATAATCGTCATTCACAACCTGGAGCGCAGACCAGGTGCCATTCACTGCCCGGTTCATATAAGACACATCTTCTGCCCAGTTGCTGGCGCGTTTCTCATAAAAAACAACGTGCGCAACCCCGCTCCCATCCACGGAGACTTTCGGATCATACTGCCCCTGGCTGCGGTTGATGATCTTAACCTCGTTCTGCCAGGTCCCATCGGCTGCCCGGTAGCGGAAATAAACATCCGCATTCCGGTTGTCTGCCCAAACAGTATAAACCTGCCCATCTGGCGAAACATCGATATCCGGACGAGTCTGCTGGGAATTATCAATCGCCTGGTTAACCAGGATATCCGTGCCCCAGGCACCGTTCAGCGGCAGGATGTCCATGTAAAGATCCCAGGAAGTGGCAGTATTCCGGCCATCCTGCCAGATGACATAAACATTGTCGCTGTCGTCCACAGCCAAAGCCGGGTAATACTGCGCTGCGCTTCCGCTGTCACTGTTTACACGAATTGGAGTGCTCCACCCACCACCAGGAGCGCGACGAGCATACAGGATATCTACCGAAGGTGAATACTCCTGAAAAACCACGTGCACCGCCCCATCACTGGTTACTGCAATATCCGGTTCAGGGTTGTAATAGGGCAGGGAAACCAGCCATTCGTAGCTCCAAACCAGGGTCACCGGGTCGCGGTATGCATAATACAACCAGGGATAGTTCCAATCGTCGTCAAAGCGGTACCAGATTGTGTGCACCCCACCCTGGGCATCTACCGCCACTGCCGGGTTCTCTGCCCAGTCGGTGCCATCTCCAATGCTGAAATTTTCCGACGGGCTCCATGTGCTGGCATCTGGAGATAGAAATGCATAAAACACCTGGTTTTCGCCCCAGCTGATCTGCGTGTCCCAAACTGCGTGCGCAGTTCCATCCGGCCCCATTTTTACCTGAACATTTTCATACTCCATGATGCCAGTCTCTTCATTGGACGGCAGCAATATGGATGGACCGATCTCGGCTGAGGCAGCTTTTGCCCGGACGATTTCGATATCCAGCGTTCCGGTGAACACGTCCTGGTTGGGCTGGACTGCCCCGGTGATGGACACAATATCCCCGCTGGTGTACCGCGGTTTGTCCGGGCCAATGACCATTGAGGGTGATGCCCCGGTAATATCCAGGGTAAAATCTCGCGAAAACGTCTGGCCGGTTGAAGTTTCTTTAGCCCGAGCCTCTAACCTGTAGCGGCCCGTTATCAATACATCGGGAGCGTTGACCGGTATAGTGATTTCCTCACGAAAACCGATTTCAAATGTCCCCTCCGTTATCCCCAATACCTGCCCTGTCCAGTCAATCAACCGGAACCGCACATCCACTTCACCACGCGAGCCACCCTGGTTTTGCAGCGCGGCTGACCAGTAGGCCACCCCCCTTTCGTTCCCACCAGGGTTGGCATTTTCTTCGGGCTGCTGCCACACCAGCCAGGGAGGTAGAACAGTGAAAGCATTGGCCTGGGTCTGGGTGATTCCTTCAGTGACAAGGGTAATCATCACCGGGTAAGAACCGTGAGTTAAAGAGAGCGGCAGCGTAAAGGCGAATGGGATCGAGAGTAATTGTTGTCCGGGAACATCTACCGCTATGGTTTCGACATAGTTCAAGCTGGGCACAGCCACCTGCAGCACCGAGGACAGGTGGAAGAAGCCGGTGTTTTCCAGGTTGACCGTCAAGCCAGGCAGTTGGCTGACATCATAAGACTGCGCATCGAAAGTTGAACCAATCCCGATTCTGGAGGGAATGCCTACCCTGCCATCCGACATCGTCACACCCTCTTCCCGAATGCTGTAAGTCAGCAGGTAGGTGCCGGGCAGCCAGGGCTGGGAGTTCTGAATCGTGGCTGACACGATCTCGCTGAGAGCGGGCTGAATCATGGGCAGGCCCATGGAATGGGACCACACATCCTCCCCAGTCGGGCTGGTGAGGGTGAGCGCCAGCGTGCTGGTCAGCATAGCCCGCGATGGGAACTGGTAGAAAGGCTCGTTGGTAATCTTGATGAACAGGGGGTCATGAGCGAGGTTGAGGTCACTGCCTAACGGCACCGAGACTCGCAGGTTGGGCACCGACAACTGGACGGATAAAAACGCTTCCGCCAGCAGCGTTCTGTTCGGGGCATAAGCTCCTGCCTGCATTCGCAGGCTGGTTTCGACCAGGACGTGGTAGGTGGTAGAAGCGCTGCCATTGGCGGGCACAGTTAAAGTGACAGGCTCGCCTGGCAAAACTGCCAACCCATTTACCACCACGGTTTGGGAAAGACTTGTAAAGTTTTGCACTGTGGCTGTAACCGGGATGGTGGTAAACGGTCGTACGGTTGCAAACGGGGTTTGTAAAGAAAGAACAAAATCGGGCACGGGGTCGGTCCCGGGGATATGGACAAAAGGGCCCCAGGCTTTATACCACCCCCCCTCTGTGGTCACCAGGTTTACCAGGCGGAAGATGCCAGATTGGGTCCAGTTGTGGACACCTCGCAATGTCTTTGGGGTCGTAATTCCAGGCGCAAACTCCTGGAACCCGTCTGGCGGAAGATCCAACACGATCGGAGCGCTGATGATCGTTTTTCCGCTCCGAGTGATCCTGGGATCCCCCGCTGGAATGATAGGCAGGCTGGTTTGGACCTGGGTGGCGGTAAATGAGGCCATGTTCGTGAACGACAGGGAAGGAAATATCTGGGTATCTGGCGAATAGGTTGCCAGGTCCTCCACATCCCGACCGCTGTTGAGCAGGAACAGGCGGCTGAGCAAACCGCGGGTCATCTGCCAGTCATCGCCCCAGGCAATGCCCGATTCGACGGCCCAGTCACCGTAAGCTGTTGTCGCTAAAACAGTCCCCTCGCCGTAAGGATATTCCAGCATTGCCGGGAACCCCTCAAAAAAACCTGACCGGCGTAAAAGCAGTGGGATAGCCTCCGGCGGCCAGGTGGTGAACACACCATCCACCTGGATATCTGGAGTGGGTTCACCCATCCAGACCAGCCACTTGGAAGGCGCACCGGCCCGAACGCTTTCCTGCTCGCAGCGCTGGTCTTCAGCATAGCCAATCCCGCGCACTTCCCCGCCAGGTAAAGCCTCCCACTCGGCCCCGGAAGGCTGTGTAAAGACGAGCATTGTGCCGCCACCGGCCACATAAGCATCTAACCACTGGCGTGCGTAGATCGACTGGGATACCAGATCTAGCCCAGCGGTGGGCACCACCAGCGTCCGGGGGGCCTCGTTTGGGGAACCGGTGTAGACAGGCTTGCTGCGATACATCTCTGCACCCCATAGGCTGACGAATTGGTAGGGAATCCCGATATTGTTCAGCGCTTTTTCAATCCCCCAGGGTATCCCGGAGGCAAGTACCCCGATGCTAGCGGTGTTTAATAATAAATCCATCTCTTCTTGGGTCTGGGCTTCCTGGCCATACAGCGCATCGTAAGCACCTTGGGCCACCCTCAGCTTCCAATCCACCTGGTTGGAGAGAATGTTATATGGGTGAGCATTGACCAGTTCATTGGCTTCTGCGTAAATCTCGGTCACAGCCTCCGTGATGGTTTGGGTGGGAGACAGTGTAACTGTGCCCGAAAGGATGGCCTGGTATTGGGCATATGCATGATCATAGACCTGGGCATGGAGTGCCCGGTATTCGTTATAGATTGACTGGTTATTGCCAAACTGGATCAACTCATATTCACGGAGCTGCAAGGTAAGCACACGTTCCGCCCGTTCAAGGGCAAGGTCTTGTGCCAATCCAACGAGCATGTGAAGGTTGTTAATGCTGTCCTGGGTCGTTCGACCGAGGGCTGCCCCCGAAGCCTGTTGGTAAGCATCTTGCCGGTCATCAGCCGGCTGGTCGTCGGGCCACGGTGGGAGTTTGCATCCACCAGATTTCGCCTGGTTCTGCAAGCCCGCGAAAAGGAACAACAAGTCACCCGCCAAGGCCACCCCACCGATAATCACATACATCGCTTTGACAGATTCTAAGGATATAAATTCAGGTAAGGCAATGCCAACATTAATGGAGATTTCACCCTTAAACCCGGCATTCAACACGAACGAGAGATCACCAGCATCTGCCTCAAAATTCTTGCCGGTCACCCCCCAATCAAGCCAGAAAAACAATATATTGAAATATGGGCCAACCGTTTTCTTTCCGGCATCCCCAAATTCGGTTTCTTTCATGAATTCAGAGTTGGCAATAATTGTATTCATCTTATCTGCCAGGGAAATGAGCCGGGTATTGACGATGTTATTAGCCTCCTCGCTGTTACAGGTTTCGAATTTTACCGTGCCTTTTGCACCTATCTTGACAGAACCAGAACCAGTCGCCAGGGCGATTTTTTTCTGGGTCCAAGTATTATAGAAAATCGCTTCTGCAATCTCCGTTACCACTGCTCCCATAGGTTTAAATGTCCATTCACCAGTCTTACCCGGTGGATAGATGTAATTTTTATTGACCATCTCGACCGTCAGGATCATTACACTGAACTTAAATTCGAACTCCAAAGCCAAAGCCAGAACCTCGTTTTTAATAGAGAGTTCAAATGGCTTCACCTTCTGAATTGATCTCCTCCCAATTTCAGACACATCTCTATTCGTATCATCTGCCCGATCAGGACCACCCCACGGAGGTTTGTAATCAGGGGGTGGGGGCAGAAAATCTGGAGCACGGGTGGGTGCATATTGGATATAAGCTTCTGAGATGAGCGTTACCACATCATCAGGAGTCGCTGAGAGCCGCAGACGGTACAAAACCTCCCGAGTGCCTGGGTTCGTGAGGGTCAGCAGCAGTCCCTGGGGTTTCCCAAGACGAGCCGGGGCGATGATCTGCTCTGTTCTGGATTCACCAGGGTGGGTGTTTTCAACCCATGTCCTGCTGTCCAGCACAACTCCACCAGGGCCTGTCACTGCCCACGCCTCCTCAATTTCTGCTGCTTCGCTGCCAGCCTGCCAGTTCAATGTAAACTTCCGGGTGACCGGGTCGTAGACAATCCCGTTCAACACCAGGGGTGGGTCATTCTCCACGCCAGGGGCCAGGTATTCTTCCACCAGGAAGGACTCTTGCACCCAGGTATAGGGGCTGGTGCGCACCCGAGCAGTAATCGTGCCGGGGAGCGCTGTGTGTGTTGCAACTGGCTGATTCAATGCCAGCCGCAGCTCATCCCCGGTTACAGAATCGATCAAACCGAGTGCCGCTTCTCCAGCGGGCATTTCATAAACCACGATTTTTTGCCCAGTTTCATGCTCCAATGGGCTGACCCATTGTACCCGGGCATCTGGCGGTGGGGCGGGGTCTTCGTCCGTTACATAATCCATCATATCGGTCAGGCTGATTTCGCCAGGGCCATCATAGTTAATCGAACCCAGCATGCGGTAGCTGCCTCTCGGCAAAGTAAGCTCTAGGACAGCGGTGTGCTCATCCACAATCTGAAAGGCCTGGTATGGCAGTGGAAGGAGCGTATGGCCGGCAACAATTTGCTCGGCGACTGCTTGAAGCTGCTCAGGGACAACCGGCACTGTCTCCGGCGACCGGTAAATCTGCAGTTCCACCAGATCTGTCGGATCCAATACCCGGGGAGAGAACAATGTGACCCGCATCCGACCATCCGCCAGCTTTTCTGCCGAGAGGCGAGCTGCTCCGGCTGAGAGGGTGTAGGCTGCGTCAAACGGGTTGAAAATAAATGTCCGGATTTCCGTCTCCCCGAAGCCTGGTGAACTGGCCTGGTAAGTATATGTGCCGCTGGTGTTTGTGAAAGGAAGCTCTAAAGCCGCTGCCCCCCAGGCGTCTGCGGTAACCACCTCTTGCGTGTACAGGCTGTCATTATGCCAGACCTTGAAAGTTACCGGGATGCTTTCAGATAACAAGCGATCACTGCCAGAGAAAACTGTGACAGCAAAGGCAGCAGTTGCATACGTCTTGCCTGCCAGGTTGATCACCGGCGCGGGGGAAGACTGCACCGGGTTGGTAGCCGGGTCGCCGTCCAGGTCAATTTCTGCAGCAAATCGCAAAAAGCCTGGGGCATCACTTCCAATCATTGTAAGCGATTCTGGAGCCTGGACGAGTGGTTCTTGCGAGAGGACCGGCGCCTCGCTGAAATCTGCCTGCCGTAGGAGCATGCGTTTTTCCTGCAGCCGGATCGGGGAAAGATCACTGGTGATGAACCCGGATGCGGCTGCAATATTCGGCAGAAGCATGCCGCAGATCACCATTATGTGGAGGGTGACCTGGAACAGGGTTCTAATCTTCTTTAGTTTCATTGGTTTCATCTTTGCTCTCCTCATTATTCGTAAGGGGGGTCTGCATCTGGTTCTCCATCTGGTTCTCCATCTGGTTTACCCAGCTTTGTAAGTACGCGGCAAGGTCCTGTGGGGTAGAAAACCCAACCCGCTTGCCAATCGATGGCTCTTGCAAGGTAAAACGCCAGGTCTCATCAAACTGGCTGTCAGCCTCAGTCCAACAAGCCAAAATAAAATGATGATAACGATGCGCCCGCCGGCCCGGGTAGCTCATACTGCCTGGCCATCCATCCAGTGTGACCCGTGGGTAGGAGTCGTTAATTTGACGACCGGATGGTAAACCTGCTCAATTGGCTTTTCATCATTAACGGGTGCCTCAAAACACACCATGATATTTTCTCCTCGTAACATAAATGGATTAGAATATGTATGGAATTTCGCCTATTGTATATACCGGGCGTTTATAAATCATTTATTGGCGCAAAATCATATGCTGGAAATAAAAACCCTGGGAAAATTGGAAATCCTGTTCAACGGGAAACCGGTGACGGCGTTTGTTTCGAACAAGGTGCCCGCACTGCTGGTCTACCTCGCTGCAACCCAAAAACCCCACACACGAGATGTACTGGCAAGCCTGTTTTGGGGTGAAATGCCAGAAAAAGATGCGAAGAACAACCTCCGCCAGGCCCTTGCCAATATACGCCGTGTGGTCAACCCGGGCTATATCATGACAGACAGCGCAATCGCACTCAGTCCAAATGCAGCCTGGAAGCTGGATGCAAATGTTTTCGAACGACAACTTGAACTAAAAACTGGCAACCTTGATGCTGGGGCCACGGAACAAAATATCCTGGCCCTGGCAGGTTACGAGGGCGATTTCCTGGAAGGGCTTTACCTGCGTGAAGCACCCGGGTTTGAAGAATGGCAGTTATCAGAGCGGCTGCGCCTGCGCGAGTTAGCCATCCAGGCTGTACAAGTCCTGGCGGAGCATTTCATTGATCAGGGTCGCTACCAGGAGGCGCTACATTATGCGTCCCGCCTCCTAACATTTGACCCCTGGCGCGAGGAAGCCCACCGGATGCTGATGGTCAGTAAAGCCCGGCTTGGACAACGCAGCGCGGCCCTTGCCCAATACCATGTCTGCTGCAAAATATTGCAAGAAGAACTGGGGGTCGAGCCTGCTTATGAGACCCGCCTGATCTATGAACGAATCAAGCTGGCACAAAACCAGCCGCGCACAAACCTGGCCGAACTCGCATCCCACCTGACCGGGCGCGAACCCGTCCTGGCAGAATTGGAAACTATGCTTAAAAAATCCGGGTGCCGATTGGTAAATATCACAGGCATCGGCGGGTCAGGCAAAACCACCCTGGCCCTGGCTCTCGGTAAGCGGCTCCTGGACACCTATGTTAATGGGGTCTTCTTTTTACCCATGGGAACCCTTCCACAAGACGCAGTTGGAGAAACGATTTTGGGAAATATGCTTCTGGGCCTTGAAATTGGGTTGGAGGCAGGTCAGAAACCCCTCGACTCTCTGGTATCTTACCTGGAGAAACGCGAACTCCTCCTCGTACTGGATAACCTGGAACACCTTCCCGCGATTGTCCCAATTATTATAGATATCTTATCCAAAACCCGGGATATAAAAATCCTCACCACTTCCCGCGATCGGCTGCGTTTGAAACAAGAATGGGTCTACCAACTCCGCGGTTTGGATGTTGCCCCAGATGTTGCCCCAAACCCAGAAAATTTCGGCGCGTTCAAGATGTTCATCGAGCAATCTCAACAAGTGGCACCAGGTAGCAAAATTGCCGCTCAAAAGCAGTCCATTCAATCTATTTGCAAACTAGTAGATGGCCTGCCTTTGGGAATCGAACTCGCCGCCGGGATGACCTCAATATTGGATTGTGAGACCATCGCCCAGGAAATTCAAAAAAACCTGGGGTTTCTTTCTACACATCACCTGGATACGCCCCCCAGGCAGGCTAGCTTGAAGGCTGTATTTTTGTCTTCCAGGGATCGCCTCATCCCACCTCACCAGGAATTGTTTGCCCGGCTGGCTGTGTTTAAAGGCAGTTTCACAACTGCGGCAGCCCAGGCCGTTGCCGGAGGGACCCTCGAAGGTCTGTCAAGCTTGATTGCGAAATCCCTGGTCTATCGGGAAAACCCCAGCAATCACATCCTGCACCCGGTCATGCGCCAATTTGCCGAAGAAACCCTCCGGGAAAAACAGCTTTATTTTGAAACCATGCAATCCCACGCTCGGTACTTTGCTGATTTGTTAATTGAATACAAAGAATGGTTAAAAGACAATCGCCGCAGCGAAGCGCTTGGGGCCATTTCCGCACACCTGCCTGATATCCGCCAGGCGTGGCGTTGGTTTTTACACGTTGAAGATTGGGAAACAATCGGTATCATTGCCCACCCCCTCTATATTTATTTCTCATCGGTTGGCCGGCTTCAAGATGGCATCGCCGAACTAAACCTCGTAGAAACATCCGCAGCCCGCATCCCGATCCACATCAAAGCCCGGGTGCAAAACCGCTGCGGGGTAATGCTTTGGCAATCTGGGGCCCTACAAGAAGCAGCCAAAACCTTTGGGGATGTCCTTGAAGCCACGCGTGGGGACCCTCATCCAAAATCTCGGTTCGAACACTGCAATGCACAGCACCAGGCAGGCAATGTCCACTTCCTGCTGGGGAACTTCACACAAGCTCGGGAAAACCTGGAAGCGGCCCTCGCATACTGGGAATCCGTTAATCACCTGGACAATGCCGCCAACCTGTATAACGATGTTGCAGCGGTGCTTATGGTTTTAGAACAGACCATCCCGGCCAGGGAGAAATATCTCGCTGGGATTGACCTGGCCAGGCAAGGTAATAATCAGTATGCATTGGGTTTAATGCTTGATGGGTTGGGGCTGTTGGAAAGATATGAAGGCAATTTCGACCTCTCAGTAGATTATCACCGCCAGGCCCTTGCCATCCAACAAGCCCAAGGCAACCGTCTTAACCAACTCTACATTGAACACAATCTCAGTATTGCCTACATGGAACAAGGCCACCTCGCCAGGGCGCAAACCAACCTTGAACGGCTGCTTCCTGAAGCAGAAGATGTAGGTGCCCAATCCACGTTGCTCATGGCCGTACTTCGCAACATGGCTATCATTGCTAGCCGCCAGGGTAATTTTGAAAAAGCGCAAAACTGCCTTCAAAAAAGCCTGGAACTTGCAAATAAAAGCTCAACCGATCTATATCGCTTACTGGCACTCTCTGGCTATGGTGAATTGTATGCCAGGGAAAACCGGGTGATGGACGCACTCGTGCTAAGTGAGTATGCACTGGCCCATCCCAAAAGCGATCTCGAAACCCGCTGGACGGCCCGCCTTGTTTTGAACCGCCTGTTGGTAGACGTACCGGAAGATGTCCGTGAATCTGCCCGTAAACAGGCGCAAATTGTAACCCTGGAAGGGTTAATAAATGCCAGAACTCGCTGATGCCTCGATTGCAGCCCTTTATTATGGAAAAGCCGCGGCTGCCCCATCCGCAGCGCATGGGGCAAAGCCTTTGCAAGGGTTTTCAGGCCAAGGTGGATGCCAACATTGAGAAGGCAGGTTGCCCACAGAACTGTACTTATGTTTTCCTCCTGAAAACGAATAAAAAAATCAGGGCGTTGGTGAGGATTACAAAGCGGCAGTGAGCAAGCGCAATGCGATACTCAAATTATCTTCCCAAGTGAGCCTGGGGTCAAGCCTTTTAACGATCAGAACAACTGCTATGCATTAACCATTCGTCCGGTCAAGTTTTATGCTGTAATGCTCTCGCAAGGCTTCTGAAATGACATAGTGAGTTGACCGCCCGCGGCCCTCGATGGTAAGGTCGCCATACTTCAGGAGCAATTTCAGGATTTTCCTTGTCTTCCAGGTTGATAAGCCAAAACGCGCTTCGATCTGACGCCGGGTAATCCTGTTTTCTAACCAGACATCACGCAAGATATACCATTCTTTTTTAAATCGAAAAGGGAGATATTCGGGTTCCGGCTCACCTGGTTCATAGCTGCCAGATTGCGCTTTAATATAATCCGCGATAGATGCGAAAACAGATTGCGAAAATTCCACCCATTCAGATGCTGGTAAATATTTGCTCAAAACCTGTACAGATGGGCTGTCAACCGAAATGGGACGCCAGTCAAGCGAATCTTCCGTAATATCTTCACTCCCAATCGCAACCCGGATTAGATGGGGGCGCTCATCCGGCGGCACAGCCCCATCCGGGAACAACGCAGTAACCTTGGGGAAATTTTTCAACATATAATCGCCATACTCGCTGCTAAACAAACTGCCGATACCCAAAAAGCAGGTTTCCGCCTGTGGGTAAAGCCGATAAAGCATCTCGGTCGTCATCAAAATCGTAGAGCCTTCATGGATTACATCATCCACAACCAGGATGCGCCGTGGGGGATCAGTACTTTGCAATGCCTCTTCGATCTGGCTGCGCAGCTGCGCGTGCCAATCTGCTCGCGTGGCTACCCAGGCCAGATATTTCCCAACCTCAAAAGTATAGGCGCAAATAACCACCAGCGGCGATTTGCAGGATTTATCGTATAATTACGATGCG
>CAZAYY010000040.1:0-22836 GCA_964489525.1 uncultured Anaerolineales bacterium | reverse complement strand
AAAGCATGGCCGGGCCAAAGAAATATCCCAGCAGCCAACTGCCCGGCAGCCAGAGAGCCATCAGGACCAACGGCCAGGGCCACAGCATGGAGACAATGCGCCAACCTGGGCTGCCCGGCCTGACCGGCGTAGTTAGCCCGTTGGCCGCTGCTGCCGCGACCAGCCCGATGAAGACCGATACAAACCCGCCGCCAACCAACAGCACCAGCCCGGACAACACCGCCAGAATAAGCCCGCTGCGCCTGCGCCCGTCAAATGCGAGCGCCCAGACGGCAATCCCCAGCCCGACCAGGATGGCGGCCATCCCTGTAATGAGCAGATTGGGTATCAGCGTCATGGCCGGAAAACAGGCGTGCCAGACCATCTCCGGCTGGCACGGTGGGCCAATGGCATTGAACATCAGGCTCGCCGGGGCGCGGCTGCCCTGCATCATCTCGAAAATGCCGTGCTGGATCGAAATCAGTCCGGCGTACAGGCCAAGAAAAGCGGTGGTGACGCGCAGAGCCTTTGTCATCGCAACTTAACCAGCAGGAACCCCGCCCAGACCAGCGCAATCCCTAGGAATATCATTGCAACGCGGTGGATTGTCAACATCAGGGCATAATCCAGTTTTTCTGCGCTCATCAGCGCCCCGCTGGCAAACAGAGCAATCACGCACAAGGCCGCAGCAGCCAGCAAGGCAACTAGCAGCCAGTCTGGCGATTGAAGCATTTTCGAGAACTGCAACCCTGCCAACACAACTGCGCCAAGCGCAATCAACTTGTGAACGTTGAACAAAAGGCCGTTGTAAGGTTTCCAGGTATGGCTCAGCCAGAAGCCAAAAACCAGGGTCAGCGCAAACAAAATCGCGGGCAGGGTAAACTTGACCAGCGTTTCCATGCAAAAACTCCTTTCACTGGATCGCGTCATGAGCATAGGCGGTGTAAACCACCAGCGCCAGCGAGGTCAAAATAACGAACAGGCTGACGAACATGATGCTGGTTAAAAACTCGTTGAAGAAATGACCAACCGGGAACTGCCCCAGAGTCCAGGCCACAAAAACCACCAGCGACCAGGGCCATAACCTGGCTGCAAAGTGGCTCAGAGGCGTGGGCTGACCGGACAGGGGACGGTTAATTTGCGTGCCAGCCAGGCCGCCAACAAAGGCGATGATGGGCGGGAAAAAGCCGCCGCCAAACAAGAGCAACAGCACCGAGAGCGCCATCTGCACCCATCCACCGTACTTGCTTTGCAAAAACCAGACCGCCCAAACAATCAACGCCAGGCTGAGCAACATCGCCAGAATGCCGGTAATCAGGAAATTGGGAATAATGCTCATCGCCGGCTCACAGGCGTGCCAGATTTCCTCCGGCACACAGGGCGGCCCCCAGGATGGAAAGGCCAGATCTGGGATTGGCGTATTACCCTGGTTCAACGCAAAGTAGCCATGTTCCAGGCCGGCAATCCCGGCGACAACGGCCAACCAGGTAGTAACGGTTTTGGTCGCTTTTCTCATCACGCCTCCTTGATGCGTTGAAACAGAAATCGGGCAACCAGCAGATGCCAAAGCATCCAGAACAACCCGCCAGCCGCCAGCAGCAGGTAAACCGGCATGAGGGGCGTCAGGGGAAAGACCAGGCAATACAGCAGGTCGCAGCCGCCCGCCAGCAGGCCAAAGATGGCCGTCACACGATGAGAAGGCAGCAGCAGCAGAGATAAGAGCAGCCCAGCCAGCGCAACCAGCAGTAAACTGACCAATGCGCCCGTGCCGGGGATGGACGATAACGGGTCGTTGGCCGCCAGGATGAACTGCCCGGCGGCAAGCAAGTCCGCTTTTTGCGCGGCGGAAGCTGCTGCGGCGTAACGTTGGCTGAGCGCGAACATGGTCAGCGAGATATTCGAAGAAAGGTTGATGGTAACGCCCACCAATCCGCCGGTGAGGGCCAACGCCGCCAGGCTTTGGTTCACCGGCCACAACCGCACCGCCAGAGTCAGAAACACAATGCCCACCAGCAAGTAATTCGCCAGGTCAAACACGGCCAGCAGAGACAGCCCCACGAACGGGTTGACGTACAACAGGCCAAACCAATCTGCCGCGTTGGTTGGGATCGCCTCAATGCCAATAAAGAGCGATACTTCAGCGCCAATGTTGCGACGGAAGAGGATGGCAGCAGTCAAGGCAGCAACTGCGCCAGCGCGATAGAGTAGTTTCCAGGTTGGGGCTTGGTTCATTTCACATCCTGTGTAAAAGCATACTTTTGTCAACCTAATCATAGCCACACTGGGCGAAATCCGCTATGACTTTTCCTGCAAATAAAGTGATTGATGGTGCAAAATCGGGTATCATTGTTGTATGACCTCGCTTGAACCCATCACTGTATCGGCCACCGTCCTGGCGCAAATGTTCCTATATCTCAACTCACTCCAGGTGGATATTGACGCTATGTTGCTCTCTTTCGGCATTGAACCGAAAACTGTGCGCTCACCGGACGCCTACCTCCCAATTGAAACCTACCTGCACATCCAGGACAAGGCGGCTGAGTATGTAAACGATCCGTATTTTGGCTTGCACATGGGCGAGTTTGCCGAACCCGGCAGTTGGTCTATTTTGGGCTACCTGATGATGAACTGCAAAACCCTCAGCGAAGCCTTCGAGAAATCGGGGCGTTACCAGCGCATTATCGGAAATCTGATTACTGGCCGGGCCGAGTTGGGCCTGGGGAAAGTCCGGCTGATTTACTTCACACCGCCGCACGCCCCACAGATGTCGCGGCACTGCTTTGAATCCACCTTTTCGAGCAGTGTACGCCTGGCCCGGACGCTCTCTGGACTGCCCCTTAACCCGCTTGAAGTCACTTTTATCTATCCACCTCCCGAATCGACCATCGAGTACGAACGCGTGTTTTGCTGCCCAGTGCGCTTTGGGCAAAAAGAGAATTCGATGACGCTCGATATGCGCATGGGCAGCCTGCCAGTGCGCATGGCGAACCCGGCCTTGCTGGAACACTTTGAGAAATACGCCCAGGATTTTATCGCCCAGATGGAACGCAACGACGCCACTACCCAGGCTGTAACCCGCATCGTCCTCTCCCGGCTGGATGATGAGTCGCTTTCTATTGAAATAGTTGCCCGCGAGTTGGCGGTCAGTGTGCGCACCCTGCAAAACCGCCTGGAGGCCGAGGGCGTGATTTTCAGCGACCTGCTGCGCGATATCCGCCAGCGGCTGGCCCAAAAATATCTGCGCGAAAACTACTCGGTAGAACAAATCACTTACCTGCTGGGTTTCTCTGAACCAAGCGTCTTTCGCAAATCTTTCAAAAAGTGGCTGGGGGTTACGCCAAGAGAGTATCGCGAAAGCGCATTTACAACAAGCCGATAGATTGGTGGGCAGGGTGTGCTGCTCGGACACATCCACTTTCAGCCCGGCTTGCGTCAGGTAGGCGGCAGCAGTCAGACCAGCCATGCCCGTACCGATGATAAGGATGTTTTCAGTCTTGACTTTGCCCCAGCCAAAATTCCAGATAACGCCCAGTTTCGACCCCGCCCCAAACACCAAAAAAGAAAATCAGGAACGTGATGATTCCATGCGGGAAAAAGAGCGTAACAATGAACGCCCCCAGCGACAACAATACCAGGATGACGCCAACAAACAGATGGCCTTTGGTAGCCTGTGGATGAATCTTCATGCTGTTGTCTCCTACATTGAAGTTAATCGGAATAATGCTCTGCCTGTTCTATTAAGAGCCTGGTTTCTGCTGCTTATCATGAACAAATTGAATCGATTCGTGGAATATCGCTTCATATTGCACATACCCTTCAGATGCATCCAGGTTGATTTGCACCCACTCGCGCATTTGGGGCTTGCCCAGCGGCTGGAAGGGGATGGCGTTGGCGTCGGTTTCCAGCAAGCGGGCGACGGTTGCCGCAGGCAGTTTAACGCCCACACCATTTTCGTACAGACAAATGCACAATTTTTTGCCGGCATAATAGGCCGGGAAGCCAAACATCTTGCCCGCCCGCACCACGGGATGGGAGAGGAGCAAATTGTCAAGGATCGTTTTATGGTTGGGGTTAAAATTTGCCATTCGTTATACCTCGCATGGGTTTGCTGCAATCAGCGACAGCAGGAATATGCAAAATTCAGGTGCGGGTGCGTCCTCCTAATCGTTTACCCTCATTATTTCTCACGCTTTCCTTCCTCTAAAAGCCTGACCATGTCATCAATTCGCCTGGCGCGGGTCTCATCACGTTTCGCACTTTCAATCCACCGGATGAAGTTTTTGCGATAAAACGTCGGTAAGCTATCGAAGAATGCCTTGGCTTTGGGGTTTTTCGAAAGGGCGGTTGTAATGTCTGGGGCCAGGTTTCCTTCATGGGGGCCTTCCAATGATAATCTCACGGTTACCGTCGCACCAGGCTCGACGCCGCTGTCTCGAAGCCAGGCTGCCCCTAAACGCAGGAAATACGCCTGTCCCAACACGCCCAGCGTGCCCCGCACAGGAACCTCATTAATCGTTCCTGTAACAGGGTAGCGCGGCCTCGCTCCCCAGGCTTCGCGCGGCGAGAATGGAATGGCAACAAAGGTGAAAGCGCCTTCTTTTTGAACGGTTGCAACAAATCCATTATCGTCTATTTCGCTCATACGGAATCCTCCTGTACTGTGATTATCTGGGCAGCCACCCAAGCAATGTGGTATTGGCGGTGTCTATTATACTGGTTTGGGCTGTGCGGATGGTATAGGTACCATTATACGCCGTATACCCGTAGCAGGCATGGATAGATTTGTAACCCTGCCATCGAAATAGATATAACGCCGATTCACGCCGCTGGGGTTCGTTAAAACAAAGAAAACTTTTTCGGGGGTTTTCGTTCGAGTTTTTTGATAACTCCTCAGGAGGACAAACGATAGGTTAATTTGTCATTACTGGCTGGGCACAGCAAAACGGGCAGGCTTTAGGGTTTGGACACAGGTGCCATCGGGAGCCGTGGTGGGGTTTTGCAAAAACGCCAAGGCAAGGTTGTCGGCGCAGTTCTTTGCTGCCCCAATGGTTCCCAAAATGCCATGAGCCCCACCGGAAAACTCGTAAAAAAACGAACCTGGCAGCGATTCATGCAGCAGCCGGCCCCAGGCTGCAGGGGTTATAGGATCCTGAGAGCCGGAAAGAATCAGCACGGGTAGTTCCGTTTGGATGGATTTACTTTCAGCGGGGCTGGATGGTTTGACGCCCCAAAGCTCACAGTTCGCCAGCATGCGTTCGGAAGAGCCTTCTGCCAGCATCTGAAAGGCAGGCTCAAGGGCAGCCTCTGCAGCCAGGACCGCCTTCAGATCCATCTTCAGCGCTTCATCGGCGCACTGGACAGACATGTTCATCCCTTCATAGCCAAATTGGTGGGCAGCCAGCCCCACTTCCAGCATATCTTTCAAAATGCGCCCATCCCCCTGGTGCACCTTATCAATCACCTGGGGAACCTTGGTGATTTGATAGGGGTCATACATCATCAAGAAGAGGATGCCAAAAAAATGATAGCCATCCAGCCTCAGGGTCATGCTTTTTCCAGTCATTGGGTCAAAGGCATTCACATCTAAGGGATTTGCATTCAGTTGTTCCAGCGTTGTATAAAAAGTCTGCTCTAAATCCGGATAGCGTTTCGAGCAGGCCTCTTCGACTGCGCAGCGATCAAACAAAGCCTTAAAAACACCCTGTGTGTTGGCCCAAAACTCCTGCGGCCCATCCACCTGCAAGGGAACCACAGAATCTAAAATCGCCCCAGCAATCCAACCATCGTCCTGGTGGCGTAAAATCGTCACCTGTGCCAGGCGGGTGCCGTAGGATGAGCCCAACAAAAACACCTGTGGGTAGCCCAGCGCAGTGACGATATCGTGCACGTCATCTGCAGAAGCCGCGGTTGTATACGCACCCAGCGAAACACCTTGCTCAACAAACCGCTGTTTGCAGGCTGAAAGCGCCTGGGCTTCTTTTTGGGTCTTCTCTTCCCCGGTAAATGGCTGCTGGAAGATCTCTAACTGCACCCCGGCCACTTCTGGGCAATCCAACGCAGGCAGCGTAAGCCCCACGCCGCGTTGGTCAAACATAATGACCGGGCGTTCGGCAATCACCTTCCTGAACAAGTTAATTCGGTAGGGCAAGTTGGGTAGGGTTGCCCCCCCAGGTCCTCCATCCAGAAAAATGACCGGGGTCTGGGTGGAGGTGCCCTCGGCGGTTTCAACAACGGCAACGGCCAGCGCCACTTCATTACCCGAGTTTTTCTCCCGGTCTTCTGGAACCGTTACCGTCCCACAGCGCACCTGGTATCCACTTGGAATGGGCATTGCACATTCCTGGGGAACAAATTCGGGTACATACGGGGGCGCAGCGGGTTGGCAGGCCGCAAGAAACCCCAAAACAACCACACTCAGCCATACACCGCGAAACCAACCCTTGCCCAAATGAACCCGCTGATGAATCAAGGCAGCCATCATCCAACTCCTTTTCAATCTGAACCAGCCTCACCTTTGGGTGGGATAAAACTGGCCCCTTAATCATTCTATATGATTGTGAAATTTTTCGCCAAACAATTTTGTAAATATCTGGTTAACGATTCAAAAACCCCCTCTTCATTTCTGGATATGGCCAACTTCAAGTCACCAGAGAAAATCCGTTTTAAAAGCTGTTAGCGGGTTACCGTTTTCACGGGGAGAAGGCAGCATGCATTCAACCTCTTCTTGCAAAGACTGCGGTCAATAATTCCTTTGCGACAGGTTCATACCCCCACCCGGCTGGGAAAAGCCCAGGGGAAGGGATAGCCGCTAAGCCTCTGGTTTTTTTTCCACCCGAATCAGCTGGAGGTTCAGATCGCGAATGCGATTCAACACACCATGCAGTGCTGCCTGGTCGGGCAGGGGGCCAGAAAGAAGGGTTTGACCATTTTCCAAGAGAGTGATGGTTAACCCATCCAACCATTCCGACCAGTTCGGGTCCAGGTGACCTTCGACTCGGATTTCATACTGGGTTGCCATATGCCAGTCCTCCTTTTTGCAGCCCGTCTTCGCCCAACCGCGAACCCGAAACCAACACCAGGCCAAGAACAAACAAGGCAATCAGAACCATTTGCAAAGTATACCGGGTGAGGCTGGCGGAAAGCAGCCCGATGGGCACGACAAATTCCACAACATTGAGGGTCATGTGAAACAGGATGGCCATAAACACCGAACCGCCGGTGTGGTTGTAAACCCAGGTAAAAATCACTGCCGTCAGGGTTATGTTGGCCAGGATAAACACGCCATTCAACGAGAGCAAGCCTTTAAAATTGGCAGGGTGAACATGCCACAAAGCCCACAACAAGCCCAGAATCAGGCTGGCCGGCAGCGAACCCCAACGCGATTGCAATTGCGGTAAAGCGAAACCTCGCCAACCCGTCTCCTCGCCCATACCGCGTACCAGGATTTGGAACACAACCAACCCAAGCAAAATGATCCACGGGTTGCCTTGTGGGACGCCTTCAACCGCCCCGAAAAAAACGGGGGTCGGGCCGCCCAGCAGGTGGCCCAGGTAAACCACAGCCAAATGCAGGCCCAGGGGATACAACACAATGAACGCGTACCATCTCCAGCCAACCCGCCACTGCAGCAGGCGCTTTCCCAGGCCGCGCAGGTTGTCTTTTCCACCGGCGGCGCGCGTCACCACCAGCGCAGACAGGCAAGGCCCGTAATACCAGATGACCCCAGGAACGTTTACAAGAATGGGAGAAACGCTTCCGGGCTTTGACAGCAGAACCAGATAGAATGCCGAACCAAGCCAGGTAATCATGTAAGCAAGCCCAAAGAATGAGAGCAAGGGGTATTTTACGATCACGTTAACCAACTTTTGCTTCATACCTGCTCTCCTATTTTGATACCATAAAAAGCATGGCGACACTCGCAATGGCCTGCGGCAGACCATGCAGCAGCGCTGGCGCGAAAACACTGCCGCTTTTTTCGCGCACGAGCCCAAAAACCAGCCCGCCAAAAAAGGTCCAAAGGCTCCAGGCCAGCGTGATTTTGGCAGAAAGGCCAAGCACAAAACCAAAGATCCCGGCATGGCTCAAACCAAAGAAAAAGGCTGTGATCACCCCGCCCCATCCAAAAGCCACACCAAAGAAACGAAAAGGTTTTCCAAACACCTCATTGAGCCTGGACTGCATAAACCCCCGGTAAAGAACCTCCTCACCAAAACCCACAAACAAGGCATAGGTCAGGAAGAGGGCGGTGATTCTGCCAACCGACAATTCAGGTGCCAGGAAGAGCACCCCCGCCACGCCCAGCGCAAAAACAGGGAATGACGGCTTTTTTCGCAAGAGAAAGGCCAGCAGCAAGAGCAATCCAATCTGAACTGCGGACATGATGAGCGCCCCACCCCAGGTTTTGTGGTCCACCCCCATACCCAGGGGGAACCCTGCCAGCACAAAGGGGATAAAGCAGGCCGCAGCAATATCAAGGTGATACCGCACAGGGGTAAAACACAGCCCATACTCCGCCAGGCGCTTGCGGCGCAGCAGCAAGAGTAAGATTGGCAGCCCGGCCATGACGACATCCACAAACACCGGGAAAGCAAAGCCCACCGTTTCGGTTTGCCAGGTTTCGAACTGTGGAAAAAGGCGGTAAATACCAAGCGTCAGCAGCGGTACCGCCAGAAATGCCATCCCAAAAACCTCTAAAACCGCCAGCGTTTTGTCCTTTAAGCGATTCATAGAAATCTCCTCAACCAGGGCAGCAAAAAAAACGAAATCTTTTCAGGTCGTTGGGTGTTTCACCCAACGTTTTTTAGAAGAAAATAAATTCTAAGAGGCGAAACCCTTAAAAAACCGCCATTTTCAAGGCCTTGTTGTTCAAGATATCTTCAGCGGTTTACCTAAAATTCTTCTTGTTGAAAACGCCACAGTGCAACCAGAATGAACACCACAGACATGACCAGTGTGCCAATAATGGGGGTGGTGGTGGGCAGCGGTTGGCCCTGGGCCAAGGCAACCGCCAGGGAAGGCGCATCTGGCCCGAGGTCCATCACCAGGTTCCAAGGCATCACCTTTCCAAGCCAGGGCAGCAGGCCGGTCAGGTTATTCCCAAACACCAATACCATGGGAATCCCAATCACCGCACCCCGCTTGGGCAGCAGGGTTCCGAGCATGTAGGTCAGGCTTAAGTAAAACAGCAACATGAGCGCCACCAGGCCGAGCGCTGCCACAAAATTGCCGATGGACAGGGAGGTTTCAGTGCCTACTTTAATGATCCAGTAAGCCACAATACCCTGCACGATTACCATCGTAAAGAGAATACCCGCCGTATCAGCCAGCAGCTTGGACAGCAAGAAAGCATATCGCGACACGGGTTTGGAAAGCACCCAGGCCGCAGTGCCGCTCTGTTTTTCACCCAGCAGGGCATCCTGAGCAAGAATCACCACCCCTACGGTTGGAGCAAGGCCGCAGAAAACAAAAAAAACCATCAGGGCGGTTTGCTCCAGGGTTTCCATGGCAATGGCCGCTTCCCTCTCACTGACCTCCTGGCGGGCCTGGGCTGCCTCGATTCTAGGCGCAGCCAGGGTAACCATGGCCAACATACCGTTCACAATGGCAAGCCAGATAAGAATTTGCACCAGCCACTGCCAGGTGCCCCACCAGGCATGGTTTTCCTTGCGAAAAACATTGCCAAATCCATTCAGCCAACCAAGGTCCTTGGCTGGAATTAAGTGTGTATTACCTGCCATTGCTGCCTCCTTTAACAATGTTCAAGAATGCTTCTTCCAGGTTGTATTTTTGGCGGCCAAACTCAGCCACTGTCACAGCCGGGTCTTCCAGAATCAGGCGCAAGAGCTGGCTTTCGGCAGCGGCCTCATCGGTCACGCTGACAGACCAGGCAAAACGCCCGTTGACCTGCTTTTCGGCCAGAGAGGTTACCCACGGCTGGGCCTGGACCCTGGCGCGAACCGCATCACTCGCTCCCCGGACCTGCACCCGGTACACCGTACTGCCAGATCCGGCGAGCAATTCTTCAATCGGGGCCTGGGCAACCAGCTCGCCTTTATTGAGAATCGCCACCGTATCACTGACCCTTTGCACATCGTCCAGGATGTGCGTAGAGTAAAAGATAGTGGTGTGCTTGCGCAGACGTTCCATCACATCCAACACATCCCGCCGGCCTTGTGGGTCGAGCGACGCCGCCGGTTCATCCAGGATCAGCAAATCGGGATAGTTGATTTGGGCCTGGGCAATACCCAACCGCTGCCGTTCACCCCCTGAAAAGCCTTTAATCGGGCGGTCTGCTTTATCATCTAACCCAACCAGTTCCAGCGTTTCCTGCACCCGTTTTTCAATGGCATCTTTCGGCCCGCGAAAGAAAAAACGGGCCGTAAAGCGGAGTGTTTCGCGTGCCGTGAAATATTCATAATAGCGCGGGTCCTGGGCAAGGTAACCAACCTGCTTGCGAATGGCGATGCTGTCGCGTTCGATATCCAACCCAAACACCCTGGCTGTACCGCCCGTAGGCCGGGCCAAACCCAGCAGCAGTTTGATGGTTGTGGTTTTTCCGGCACCATTTGGCCCCAAAAAGCCGAAGATGGAATGCTGTTTCACCTTTAGGTTGAGCGAATTCAAAGCCTGCACACCTTTATAAGTTTTTGTCAGGGCCTGGGTTTCAATGACCAGGGGAATATTGGCGTTCATGGGAATCCTCCATTTTTTATCTGTACTTCACAACACCCATTGAAACAAATCTACCCATCATCCTGATCATGATCATGGCTGGCTCGTCATTGCAACCACATCCAAAATGGCTGCAACCACTTCCTCAGGCGCGTCGAGATGCATCAGATGCCCACTGTGGGAAATGACCCGCTGTTCACCCCTGGCAGACAACCCTGCCAAACCCTGTTGAAGTTGGATCCGTTCTGCCGGCACTGGCACACGCTGTTCATCAAAAGGCGTAGCGCCAGGGGCAGCCATCTGGCCGGCCGTCAGCACAACCAACGGCAGGCTCCCGAATGGCTGCGGACCCGACATCAACATGGCGTTTGCCTGGTCGAATGTGGCCGGCAGTGCTTGCATTTCCGCAATGGCTGTCGCATATTGAGCGGGATCTAGCAGCAGGTTCAGGTAGGCTTCCTGAAATTCAGGCGCTAGTTTGCGCGCAGTTTCGGGCATCGAAGACTCTCCCCCCAGTGGACCTAAAATGCGTAAAATACCCAGGCGGGTTAAGAGGTTCATCACCTGGTAAAAACCAATGGATGAACGCATCTGGCTTTCATATTCTGGCGAAATTCCCAAGGGAAACGCGGTATCCACCAGAACCATGCCGGCCACATCTTGGGGGTATTGGATGGCATACATGCGAACAAACACCCCGCCCAACGAATGTCCCACCAACACATAGGGCCCAGCTTCGCCTGCGGCTTTCAGCAGTTCGTGCAATTCAGATACAACCTGCGTTCCATCGCGGGGCTGTGAACCCGTTTCACTCCAGCCATAACCAGAGCGGTCGTAGGTGCAGACGCGCACAGATTGGCTTAGCAGGGCTTGTACGGGGTTCCACTCAACCGAAAAACTGCCGTTGCCAGCATCCACCAACACCGTAGGCGTGCCCGTGCCTGAACAGAAAATGTGCATGGCATGGTCTTCAACGCCAACCAGCTCACCAGGAGCCGGGGTATCTTTCCGCCAACGGCCCAGGGCAATCTGCTGGTTTACAACCAACCCAATCAAAGTGAGAAGCAACCCACCAAAGATGATGGCCAGCAGACGCCAGCCTTTTGAGATAATCCCTGAACGAGTCATTGTTTTACGCATGATACACTCCTTGACACCTTTTCTTTACCCACCGTACTTCATTTTCCGGATGCTCTGTTTGCTCCACATGGGCTGCATATTCCCAGTGCATCCAACTTAACGGCGGCATTCCTGTTGGTATGCTTTGATTGTACAAAAACATCCGGCAGGAAACATCCAACCAAAGGTGTATTAAAGTTGTATTGAGGGGGTGTAAAAAACCCCCTACAGGTGTAGAGACCTGTAGGGGGTTAACTATGCCAGCCGTTTCTGATTACAACAATTTTAACTCGCGAGCCTTCGCCACTGCCGCAGTGCGATTTTTTACATCTAACTTGGTAAAGATATTGACGGTATGCCTTTTAACCGTCCCGATGGAAATCACAAGTTCGGCGGCGATCTGTTTGTTGGTGTATCCCGCAGCAATCCATCGGAGCAGCTCCTCTTCGCGCTTGCTGAGTGGTGATATCAGTGGTTGTTTAGTCAACGGCGGGTGGTTTTGCGCTGTGCCGAAGGCAGCCAACAATTTGTGAGAATACGGGATGGTCGTCCCATTTTTTAAGTCCGAAACCTGCGTTTTCAATAATTCCCGGATGGGTTCACCTCTATCCAGGAAAACCCGCATGAAACCCTCAGGTTCGGCCAAAGCCAGGGCTTCTTTCACTACATTCTGAGCATGCCCCAATTGACCCTTGCTGTAAAAGGCTGCAGCCAACATGACAAGCGCCTCGATCTGCCATGCCAGGCAGCCCTGGGCATGCGCAATGGATGCGATCTTCGGAAGGATTTCGAGCGCCTCTTCAATGCTTCCGATGATAATCAATAGTTGTGCGCGCGCGAATGCATGGCGACCCTGGTCGTACCCCAGGGAGTCTGCAATTGATAAATCCCCTGTTCTGATCCATTTGGCCGCCTCGGTTGAATCCCCGAAGGCAGCCAGGACGCAGGAACGATAGTACATCACCTCTTTGTGGTGTTGTTGGACTCCGGATTGCTGCTCCTCCATCAAACACTGGGTAAGTGTTTCAAGCGCCTGATTTAATGCTCCGCTCGCGATTTGTATCCGAGCCAGTTGGATTAACCCGGCAATCGTTTCGATGGATCGCCCCCCTCGCTGGCTGATCTCAATCCCAACCTGGAGCACATCTCGGGCTTCCTGGAGTCGGTCCAATTCGAATAGAAGATCTGCCATTCCATAGAAAAGCGGAGCACAAACCGACACCCGCGAGATGCCCTGGCTCTCAACATAATCCAACGCCTCTTGCTGGATATCCACTGCTTCTTGAAGATATCCCTGAATCTTCAGATATCGGCTGATCCCTGCAAAAGCGTCGGCAATTATTCCGGCATGCCTGGCTGCTTTCGCAATGGGCAAGGCCTGTTTACAAGCCTCAACTGCCTCTTTAAATTTTCCCATTTCACGATAGGCGTAAGCAAGGTTAAGCAATGTGTGGCTGCGCACGAAGCCAGCGTCACCAGGCACCAGGGTTAGGGCCTCTTCGGCTGCAGAGAGCGCAGCGGCGAAATCCTTCTGCACCACAGCAATACCAGCCTGGTTGCTCCGAATTTCTGCCAGGATGGCCGTGTAGTCAGGGCTTTGGCTGGAAAGGCGGCCGGATCGCAATAGACCTTCCAGGGACTGTTCGGCAAGCAGAATGTAATGTTCAACTTCAGCATGCTTTCCCTGCGCAGCCATCACATACGCTTTAAGTATGCAAAAACGAGGGTGAGCACTTATCACCGATTCAGGAATATCTTTCATCCACTGGATGAATTGGGGTAATTGGTGGGCGCTGGCAATTGCTACAAAGTGGTTGCCAAGCAGGGAGGCCGCTCGTTCAAAATCCTCTCCTGCCAATGCATATTTGAGCGCGTCAAAGAGAAGCCCATTTTGAGCAAACCAAACAGCAGCTTGCTGGTGCAGCTGCGTTATGTTTTTGGGTTCGCTCGTTTGCTGTAAACGATTTCGAAGCAGGTCAGCGAACAGGTGGTGAAAACGAAACCAATGCCGTTCATGATCCAAAGGTATCAGAAACAGGTTCGATTGTGCCAACCGAATCAGCATTTCCTGTCCGTCGGTTTGGTTGGTGATTGCATCACACAACGGACCACAAAATCGTTCTAAGATAGATGTTTTTAGTAAAAAGTCGCGCAGGGCTTTCGGCTGACGGTTGAGCACTTCTTCGGCCAAGAAATCCATGATGTACTGGTGGCTGCCAGAAAAGGCCGCAATGAAACCCCCGACATCTTCCCGGCCCTGCATCGAAAGCGCAGCCAGTTGTAAGCCCGCGATCCAGCCTTCCGTGCGTTTTTCAAGCGCTGAGACCTGCTCAGAGGTCAGGCCTAATCCCATAACATGGTTCAGGAACCCAGCGGCTTCTTCTTCATTAAAACGCAAGTCAGCAGCCCGGATTTCAACCAGGTGCCCCTGGGCGCGCAGGCGGGACAGGGGCAGTGGCGGGTCGGAACGGGTGAGCAAGGCCAAATGCAGGTTGGGGGGGCGGTGGTCGAGCATAAAGGCCAGCGCCTGGTGGACTGGCAGGGCCTCAATCACATGGTAATCATCCAATACCAGCAACATATCCCCAGGCTTCTGGCTCAGGGTGTTGATCAGCGGGGTCAGGACGTTTTCAAGATGGCGTGCTTCTGGAGACCCCAACAGCGGCTGAATTTCAGCCAGCAGACCCGGAAGCAGCGCATCCAGGCTGGATGCACACAGGTGCAAAAACCGCCCAAGGTCATTATCCCCGGCATCCAGTGAAACCCAGGCCGCCCGATATGCCGCCCCAGGCCCAACGCGCCATTCGCTAAACAAGCTGGTTTTGCCCGAGCCAGCCGGGGCGGAAACCAGCGTCAACCCCCCCTGTAATCCTTCTTGCAGCCGCGCCAACAACCGGGGGCGCGGCACAAAAGCAGAACGCACCTGCGGAAAAAATAATTTTGTTGCAAGAATGGGAGTGAGCATCCTTTGACCTCCCAAAATCCATTCGCCAGCAGGCGATATACTACCATTTTACACCAAGCCCAAAAACATAACCCCAAAACCACCCTGTGGTTGAGCCCCCAACTCCCTCTTACGCGCAGTTGGGGGGATTTTTTCGGGATTCCCTTCTCATTTTCAAAGACTCGGACTAAGATTGGTTTGCCGGTATTTTGAGAAAACGAATGACTGCGAGGAAAAGGCCATGAAAAAAGTTGTTGTTTTGGCGGTTTTGTTCAGTGCATTATTTATCCAACCCCTGTTATTGGTGTCGGCGCAAGCCGAAAACACCGAGATACGCCTTTTGGATGAAGACAACCAGCCGCAAACTTACATTGTGGATGGCAATCCGGTCCGCCTGCAGATTGAGCGGCCGGCCCCTGCATCTTCCGCCGTGGAAGTGGCATTCGTCAGCCCCGGGGTGGATACACCCCTGGCGATTTGTACGATTCCCTCGGGGCAAACAACCTGCCAGAGTGAAACGTTCGCCGCGCTAGGCTTGTATTGGGGTGCAGACGGTCAACCCACGCCCAGCCGGGAGATTGCGGCTTTGGTCAACGGTGAACCCACGGGCAGCCTGGCGGTGACCGTCCTCCCCCGTCCAGTGGTCATGGTACATGGATTCAATTCCAATTTTCACGCCTGGGATACTTACCTTGGTCCACAAGGCTATTTGGCACAAATTGGTTTGTTCGGCTTTGCGGTTGGCGATGGGCAGGTTCAGGGGGTGATGGATACAGGCGGCCTTGCAGACCCCTTTGCGCGCACCAACAGCATCGCTGAGAACGCGGTGATTTTGGGCGAGTACATTCGGAATGTGCAAAAAGCCACCGGCGCAAAAAAAGTAGATTTACTGGTGCACAGCATGGGCGGTATGATTGCCCGTTACTATCTTGACCGGGTGATGACAGAAGATGATGTTGCCCAATTGATCATCCTGGGCACACCCATGGCCGGGTCTTCTTGTGCGGTTCTGCCTGCCTCATTGGGCATGCTGCTGCCCGCAACCATTGAAATCCAACCGGCCTACATGGTCAATGTGTTCAACCAACAGATTGTGCGCCGCCAGGGTGTTCCGTTTTACGCACTGGCGGGAACCAAGCTGCTCGACGCAGTGCAATCCCCCTGCACACCGGTGCCGTCGGATATCGTTGTGACGGTGGACAGCGTAAAAGCCATCCCCATGCCTGTCCAAGAGATGGCGCTTTTGCACACCGAAATGACCACCTCCCGCCAGGTTTTTGACACCTTCGTGGTTCCCCTGCTGAAAACAAGCCCCAACCGGTTTGAAACACCCGCAGACCCGCCGGCGGGTTCTAATGCCCCGGCCTCTGCCCAGTTTTCGCAAGTGTTTAGTGGATTCTTAGCGCCGGGAGAAACCCGGGATGTGGTAATCCCCATTGATGCAAATGTGACGGTCGCCAATTTTGCCCTGTACGACACTTCCCGCTCACTCGAGGTTGTTGTGACAGGTGCCAGCGGCAATCAAATTGAACTGGACCCGGTAAAAAATGGCTTGCTGCGGGTGGATGACCCTTCCACGCTGGTTACCCTGGGGTATGGTTTTAACCAGCCCAAACCAGGCCAATGGGTGGTCACCCTGAAAACCACGCCAGACACCCCGGCCCAGGGAGCCCATTTTGCCCTGGCAGCCCAGTTCAATGGCGGGGCACGCCTGGAGGTCCGCCAGGATAAAACCGTTCCAGCCCAGGGCGAAACGGTCACTTTACGCGCCGCATTGAACAAGGACAATGAGCCTGTCCCGATGCAAACAGCCCAGGTTGTGATCCGCAAACCAGACGGCCAGGCAGAAACCCAAACCATGCAAATTGCAGAAGGCGAAGCGTACCTGGAATTTGCCCCCGACCAGGCCGGGATTTACAGCCTTGAGGTCCGCATTGTCGGGCAGGATGCCGGCGGGTTTACCGTGGACAGGGCGGCCTTCCTGACGCTGGAAGCCCAACCCTCCGAAAGGCAAATTGGCCTGAACCAGGCCCTTTTTGCCGCTGGACTTGTCGTTGTCCTGCTGATGCTGGGGGTCATTGGTTGGAGGAAGCGTCTTCGCACCACGCTTAAGCCCTAGACTATGAGCACAGTTCAGCTCAACACATTACTGCAAAAGTCTCCTGGCAGCCATAAAAAACAGGGTATAATGTAACCATCGTTACATTATGACAACCTGGCTTCTGCTCCACTACAAGCTTCCCCCTCAACCGTCCGCCCTGAGAGTTGCAATCTGGCGTAAGCTTAAACGCCTGGGCGCAATTTTGTTCCAGGATACGCTCTGGGTACTTCCATACACCCCACGCACCCTGGAACAGTTCCAATGGTTAACGACCGAAATTGCTGAAATGGGCGGTGAGGCGGCGCTGTGGAAATCTACAGCGGTGTTCTCCACCAGTGCAGACGAACTGGTCACTCAATTTCAACAACAGGCCGATGAAGGCTACCAGGCCATCCTGGCGCAATTGGAACAGCCAGAAGCCGACCTTGGTACCCTTTCCTGGCAGTATCAACAAATCCTGCAGAAAGATTATTTTCAATCCAAACTGGGCCGGCGCCTGCGCCAGGCGTTCCTGGATCGCAGAGGAGAAAAGGCATGAAATGGGTCACCTGGGAGAACGTGGGCGTAGACCGGATGGCTTCGGCCTGGCTGATTCGCAAATATATTGACCCGCAGGCGGAATTTGTATTCATTCCCGCCGGGCAAAAACCGCTGCCGGAGGGCGCAGAACCATTCGATATCCCCGGCGTTCGCTACTCCCATCACCGCGGCCACTGCACCTTTCACACCCTGCTCAAAGAATTCAACCTGAAAGACCCCATTCTGGCACAAATCGCCCAGGTTGTGGATGAAGCAGATGTCGTTCAAGAAGCCGCGGTGGAACCCGCTGCGCCCGGCCTGGACTTAATTTGCCGGGGCATCCGCCGCACCAGCCAGGATGACCGGGAAGCCTTGCAGCGCGGCGGATTGATTTACGATGCGCTCTATGCTGAGTTCGCTGCGGAGAATTCGTGAGACACTACCTGTGGGAGCTGCGGCCCTACTTTCGCCATGTGGCCGGTGAACTGCTGCTGGGCTCCCTTTGCGGCATTCTGATGAACACCATGGTGGTGCTGCCGGCCATCATGCTTGGTCGGGCAATTGATACCACGCTGGCTTTCGAACAAAACCAGGCCACCCTGAACGAGGTCGCCTGGGCAGCCCTGGCCTTTCTAGGCGGCACCCTGGCCACTCAAATCCCCCGTTTGGGGAAACGTTGGTGGTTGATGACCGCTAATGCCCGCATCCGGGCCAATTTGCGCGCCGACGCGCTGCGCGGGGTGCTGGCCTGGCCAATGGAGCGCCTGCATACCACCCCCATCGGCGACTTGATGTCGCGCATTGTCAGCGATGTTGAAGTGTTGGGGGTGGGTGTGCGCGAATTCAGCATTGAAACCTGGGATACGCTGCTGTTCTCGCTTTCGCTGGTCATCGCACTGATTGCATACGATCCAGGCCTGTCTGCCCTGGCGCTGCTGCCAACGCCCTTCGCCATGCTGCTTGCCCAGGGAGTTGGGCGCTGGGTGCGCAGCCGCACCACAACTGCCCGCGAAACAAACGCTGCACTGACCTCAACACTGCAAGAACAACTGGCCGGCATCCGGGTTCTCAAGCTGTTTGGCCGCACCGCTGCTTCCACCGGGCAGGTAGAAACCCAGGCGCTGCGCCTGGCCAATGCCAACCTGGCGGTGGTGCGCCTGCGTGAAGGCCTCAAACCGGTCTATTCCACGCTGATGCTGGCGGGCGTGGTGTTGGTGGTTGGATTAGGCGGGCAGCGCGTCACCAGCGGTGTGATGACAATCGGGGCATTTGTCGCTTATATCGAACTGTTCTTGCGCTTTGCAAACCGCGCCTACCGCATCCCGCAGATGTTCAATTCAATTCAAGGGGGCGGGGCAGCCCACACTCGCCTGAAACCCTTGCTGGCCCCAGCGCAAAGCGTACAAGGTGAGCCGCCATACGCCTCCTTTCTACCTGGGCAGGTGGTGGGGCTGGATACCCTTCTGCCTCTTCTGCCCCAGGTCGAAGAACACCCGCTGGCCGTTCAGCTTCAATCCACAACTTTTCGCTATCCTGGGGCGGCGCAGCCAGCCTTGCAGGATGTCTCCCTGGACATCCCCGCCGGTTCATTCATCGCCGTAACCGGGCCAGTTGGCTGTGGCAAAAGCGCCTTGCTGCGGGCCATTCTTGGGCTGTATCCCCTGGAAACAGGCAGCATCTTCCTGGATGGGCAAGCCCTCGAACAGATCCCACCCGAAGTGCGCGCTGGCCGGATTGGCTATTTACCCCAAGACCCTTATCTTTTCTCCGGCAGCATCCACGAAAATATCACCTTTGGCGCGGGCACCCTGGAAAGCCGCGAGCGCATTTTCCGGGCGATCCAAACAGCCATTCTCCAAAGCGATTTGCAAACCTTTCCAGCCGGGATAGAGACACAAATCGGGGAGTTGGGCGTGCGCGTTTCTGGCGGCCAACGCCAACGCATTGCCCTGGCCCGCAGCCTGGCAGCCAACCCCATCCCGCCGGGGCTGCTCCTGCTGGATGACCCCTTCTCGGCAGTGGACCTGGATACCGAAGCCCAATTGATCGCCTCGCTGCGCCAGGCATTTGGCCCTGCCGCTCCACCAGCCCGGCGTGCAACCATCCTGCTCAGCTCACACCGCCTGGCAGCCTTCCCCCTGGCCGATCGAATTATCGTATTAGACCAGGGCCGGATTATCGAGAGCGGCGCCCACGCCGAACTGATGGCCGCCGGTGGGTTATATGCGCACATCTACCAGGCCCAGGCGCGTGTCGCACACTCAAGCGAGCATGGAGCAAACCCATGAGCGCAGCTCCCATCACAACCGGCTTGAAGAGCGCGACCCGCCAGCAGATCATCTCCATCCTGTCTCCTTACCGGTGGGTCCTTGGGTGCATCGCCTCCATCATCTTACTCGGAACCGGACTGGAACTGATTCCCCCGCTGGTCATGCAGCGGGTTGTGGATGAACACCTGGCAACCGGCATCAGCGCCGGGCTGTGGCCATTGGCCTTTTTATACCTGGCGTCTGTGGCGGGTGTGCAGGGGTTAGGCTTCATATCCAATTATCTGACTGCCCTGGCTGCACAAGGGGCATTGCAAGATCTGCGTGTGCGCTTATACCGCCATCTGCAGCGCCTGCCGCTCAGCTATTATGACCAGACCCCCTTGGGCGATACGATTAGCCGCTGCACTGCGGATGTGGACACGCTGGACACCCTGTTTTCATCGGGGGTGGCGGGGCTGGTGGCCGACCTGCTGCGCCTGGGGACGGTTTCCATCGCAATGATCACCCTCAGCCCGCAGCTTTCGCTCATCTCGGCCCTGATTGTGCCTCCGCTCTTATGGGTCACCAACACCTTTCGTCAGCGCATCCGGGCAGCCGAGCGCCACAACCGCCAGGCCGTGGGTTTGATGAACACCCATCTGCAAGAAACGCTCGGCGGGCTGGAAGTGATCCGGGCTTTCGACCGCTCGCCGGCCTTCACAGCCCGCTTTCGCCGGGTGCTCAAACAAACCCTGGAAGCCTACAACCAGGCCGCCGCCTATTCGGCGCTTTACCAACCCATGATGCAAATCTTGATGGCTGCGGCCATTTCCCTGCTGCTCTGGAACGGCGCCGGGACCAGACTTGCCACCTCGCAAATCAGCCTGGGAACACTGACCGCCTTCGTGCTGTTGTTCAAACGTTTCTTTGACCCAATCACCGCTTTAGGCGAGGAGTGGCAAACCGTGCAGAGCGCCCTTTCAGGCGCGGAGCGCATCTTCCAGGTGCTAAACATACCCGTAGAAGCGGCAGGGGAAAAATCGGCCCAGGGCCAGGCCGGCTTTATCGAGACAGCCTCTCCGGCAGGTATCGAAGTCAACCAATTAACATTTGGCTATTTCCCCGGCCAGCCCGTGCTGCGCCAGGTTTCTTTCACCGTCCAACCAGGCGAACATGTGGCTCTGGTAGGGCGCACCGGCGCGGGCAAGAGCAGCATCGTTCACCTGCTGGGCGGGCTGTATACTCCCTGGCAGGGAAAACTGCGCGTGGCCAGCCTGGACCCACGCAGCCTGCCAGAAAATAAACGCCGGCACATCATCGGAGTCGTTCCGCAGACCATCCAACTTTTCAGCGGCACAGTGCTGGACAACCTGACCCTGGGGGATGAAAACGTGCCTATGGATGCCGTGGAGAACGCAGCCCACACGGCTGGGGCGGATGGTTTCATTCGCTCGCTGCCGCAGGGGTATCACACCCTGATCAACAGCGGGTCGGGCAGCGGGGTGCAGCTTTCATCGGGCCAGCGGCAGCTGCTCTCACTGGCGCGCGCCCTGGTCTGGAATCCATCCGTGCTGCTTTTCGATGAAGCCACCTCGGCCATAGACAGCGCCAGCGAAGCCGCCTTCCGCCAGGCGTTAGAGCAAGAATCGGGGCTGCGCCGGCGCGCCATCCTGACCGTGGCCCACCGCCTGTCCACAGCCCGCACGGCCGACCAGGTAATCGTACTGGAGCGCGGCCGCATTCTTGAACTGGGCACACCAGATGACTTGATCCGCAAAGGCGGGCGCTTTGCCGCTCTGCTGGAACTGGAAACAGCCGGCTGGGACTGGCGCAATGATTCACTTACCCACACCCACGCATGAGGAGAAAAACCAATGCCAAAAGACTACTACATTCAACCCGACGCCCCAGACCCACTATTAAGCCCAGAGCAGGTGCTTGCATATGCCCGCCAACACGCGCCCCAAGCGCGCGCCGTAACCGGAATAGACGAAACTGGCGGCGAAGCGCGCACCTACGCCATAGATGACAATCTGATCTTCAAGACTCAGCGCCCACCGCAGCTTCGCCCCCGCACCAGTCTAAAAAAAGAAGTGTTCTTTTTGCAGCAGTTAGCAGGCATCGAAGGCGTTTGCGTTCCCGGCGTGATTGGGTACGGACACCCTGAACCGTTGATTGAATACACCCTGATGACGCGTATGCCAGGGATCGCCTTTCGCAATGCACACCTGAAGGGCGAAACCCGCCAACAAGCCCTGAAAAGCCTGGGGCACATGCTGCGCCGCGTCCACAGCATCCCGCAGACCCCGCTGCGAGAGAGCGGATTGTTTAGCGGCGACCAATCGCCAGTGGATTTGCGCTGGCGATTGGGCAACATCATTGATGACGTGGCCGAGATGATTAAAAACGAAGGCAAAGCCTGGAATCATCCCCTGCCGCCCGAAAAAATTGGCCGCATCATCATGGCCGCCCTGCCAGACACCAAAGAAATCGCAGCGCTGCACTCCAATCCAGGGCCTGAACACACCTTCGTAGACCCGGAAACGGGAAATTTGACCGGGATCATTGACTTTGGCGACGCATACTTCAGCCATCCAGTCAACGACCTGCGCCGTTACCGCGCCCCGGAAGATCGCAAAGCCGTGCTGGCAGGCTACCTGGAAAGCGGGCCGGTCAGCGAGGATTTCATGGCAGTATGGCGGGTGGGGTGCGCCATTGCCGATATGGCAGCGATGGCATTCTCCCCAGAGCACCAGGCTGCCGCAGCCGCAGAACTAAATCAAATTTTGGCAGCGGTTGGATAAAGCAAAAAAATTGAAACGAACTTAAACCCAAAAACTCCCCTTCCTTGCGGTTGGGGAGTTTTTTGTAAAAAGAAAAAAGCCTCTTGGCAATGACCTACTCTCCCAGGGGGTCGCCCCCCAAGTACCATCGGCGCTGACGGGCTTGACTTCCGGGTTCGGGATGTAGCCGGGTATACCTCCGTCGCTCAGATCACCAAGAGACTCTATTCACGATGTTAATGTGATTTATGCACTCTGAATATTGAATGTTCCCTATGAAAAGTTCCAAGTTCTCCACATCACGGGTTTCAGCCCTCGACCATTAGTACAACTTAGCTCAACACATTACTGCGCTTACACTTGTTGCCTATATAGCAGGTGGTCTACCTGCGGTCTTACTCCATTAACTGGATTACAGGGATCTAATCTTGAGGCGAGCTTCCCACTTAGATGCTTTCAGCGGTTATCTCT
>CAZAYY010000039.1:0-27656 GCA_964489525.1 uncultured Anaerolineales bacterium | reverse complement strand
CTTCCTGGATGACAACGGTATCCCGTACGAGCCTTGGTCAAGAGTAGGGGACTGAAAGGCAGCGGGGGATTCTGGTGCGTTTGGCGATGCAAGCGGTGGGTGGATCATCATTTGCATTAAGAGGGAGACTTGATTTCGATACGATTGCTCTCCCTTCGCAATTGAAATTCCAAAGGGTTTTAAGTGGCCAGTCACCTTGGAGGTGACTCTCAACTGGCGTCATAACCGTCTGCAAGCACTCAAATATTCAGGCGAATGAAGCCCGGTTGGGCAGGAATGTATCGAAATTTGGCGGTTTTTTTGAATAAGATGCGATTGCCATTCCACGAACCAGGCGATGATGTGGGTTAAAAAACCGTGTATAATCAAAATAACAGGGGCAGATGAACTGAACGATTGCAGCATAATAAAGTGTTGGCTGCCGGAAATGTTACCAATATCTTCTCGCGTAGGAAAGGAAAGAGACAAAAAATTAAATAATTACGTCATCGGGAAATAACCATCTCGCCACAAATCCCATCGTGCTTTCACAGCAGGCGAATTTCATTACGTGTTTTCACTCAAAGAGGAGAGTGAGAGATGAAAGAAAATAGAAATGAAATTGAGCTACAAGCAACCGCAGAACAAGTCTGGCAGGTACTGACGGATTTAGGGAAATATTCTGAATGGAACCCCTTGCTCTATCGAGGGACTGGCAAAGTTGAACCAGGGGAAACCGTAGAAGTCTCAGCGAAAACGGCGTCAAAAGACATGAAATTTGTTTGCAAGGTTACCGAAGTGGAGCCGTACAAACAATTTGCCTGGAAATTTTACGTAATCCATCCCGTTCTTTTCCGAGGGCTCCACATTTTTCAGATCGAAACAATTGATAACCATACAGTCAAGTTCATGGATCGGGAGCAATTCGAAGGGTTGCTGGTTCCTATGCAAGCCAAAGACCTGGAAACGAATGGATTATCAGCGATGGTAGAAATGGGAGAAGCGCTCAAGAAAAGGGTTGAGCAGGGGCAAGCAAGATGAATGACCATCAACCACCCATCGCAGTCGGCCGTACAGCCGAAATCTATCCCTATGCTGATGGAAAAGTCCTGAAACTCTTCTTTCCAACCATACCCCAAGCGTGGATTGACAAAGAAATAGAAATCGGAAGATACATTCAGGAATCACAATTACCTGTTCCAAAAGTTTATGAAACAGCGGAAATAAATAATCGCATAGGGATTGTTTATGAGAGAGTCGAAGGCCCATCACTGCTCAATGAGCTAGCCACAAAACCATGGAATGTCGCCAGATATGGACAGCTTCTAGCGAAATTACATGCGCAAATTCATGACGTACAAGCCCCTGCCAATTTGGAAACCCAGCGAGATTGGGCCACAGGGGGAATCCCTGCTTCAGCAAAGATAGCAGAAGACCTAAAAACCCGAATTCTCCAGCTACTCGATAGATTGCCCGATGGGAATGGCCTATGCCATGGTGATTTTCATCCCGGTAATATCATCCTGACTCCCAAAGGCCCTGTAATTATCGATTGGATGACGGTGTCGAAAGGTGTTGCCAGCGGAGATGTAGCCCGTACGATAACCATTCTGGAAGCTGCTAAAGCGCCGGAAGGCACCCCAATGAGGTGGCTACTAGAATGGATTCGCAGGTTGTTCTTAGGAGCATATCTCAAAACATACCTTCAACTACGCCCTGACATCAAAGAATCCTTAACTGGTTGGCAAGCAGTGATGGCTGCCAACTTTCTGTCGGATGTAAGTATCCCTGGAGAAGAAGGCAATTTAAGGGCGATTGTCGACCGATGTCTCACTGAAAGCAGCAGCTAACACCGCTTTCAGTGGACGGGGCTGTCGCTCCGAGGAGATCGGCGCAAATCAGGTTCATTGGTTCCGGGCAGAGCCAGTTGTTCAATTGCACCGCCCCGTCACTGAAGCCAACCATTAACCCGCTTTCAAAAAGACCTCACCAAACAAACAACGACCAGGTAAAGCCAAATGTATCCGGATCTTGACCCAATATCGCGAGTCACCCGAACCAAGACTCAAGCAAAAGAGAGCTACGATCGCATGAGCCGGTTCTATGACTATGTTGCCGGGGGCTTTGAGCAGAAATTCAACAAAATGGCTTTGAAGCAAATGAATATTAAAGAGGGCGAGACCGTTCTTGAGATTGGGTTTGGAACTGGCCATTGCTTGAAACAAATCGCCGAGGCAGTGGGGGAAGAAGGCAGGGTTTTTGGAATCGATATTTCCTCTGGGATGCTTGCTGTCAGCAGAAGGCGATTGGAAAAGGCCGGGCTTTGGCGCAGGGTTGAATTAACCTGTGATGATGCACTCAAAATGCCGTATGCCAGCAACCAATTCGACGCGGTTTTTTCAAGCTTTGTACTTGAGCTGTTTGATACACCTGAAATCCCAAAGGTGCTTGCTGAGATCCGGCGCGTTTTGAAACCCAATGGAAGGGTCGGGGTCATAAGCATGTCGAAAGCAGGCGGAAATTCGCGACACCTGAGATTGTACGAGTGGTTACACCAGAGATTTCCCCAATATATCGACTGTAGGCCTATCTATCTCGAACAGTCCATTAAGGATGCTGGATTTGGGATCCAGCACAAGGAACGGATTCATTTGCTGGGACTGCCAGGAGAATTTGTGATTGGTACGAAGCCAGCCTCTTCAGGCTGAACTGCACCTTGATGGCAATATCGAATCACAGACCACCTTCGTGTCTATAAGGAAAGTCTGGTTTTAAAAATCAAAAGCGGCCTGACATCGCGCACACCCGATCAACTTCGATGTGGGGATTCAGCGACAATTCGGGGGAATTTGTGTGATAATGAGTTAGAAGGTTTACAAGCTCCGCCCGCGAGCAGCGCCACCCTTCCACCCGCAGATAACGCCAGCCGTTAGCCGGCTGTTTGTAGGATAACGCCTTATGCCGGATGGTGTGAAGACAAATTCATCGTAGGAGGCTACAGCGCATCACAATGAAAATCCTCATTACTTCCCACGGTACGCGCGGTGATGTTCAACCGTATTTGGCCCTGGCAGTTGGTTTACAACACGCCGGGCATCAGGTCACTCTCGCCACCTCCCACGCCTATGCGGATTGGATCCAGGGCTATGGTGTGCAAGCGCACCCAACCCGGTTTAACGTGCAGGAATTTACCCTCCACCCTGAAACCCTGGCAGCGCTCAAGAGCCGCAATCCCGTGCGGGTAATCGGCAGAATGCGTCAATTGATCCAGCTGGGCGCAGAGGCGATGGACGAAGTGTGGGCCGCCATCCAACACGCGGATTTTATCATTGACACCCCCACCAGCACCGGCGCATTGGACGCCGCCCAGCAGCGCAATGTACCTGCAGCCCATGCATACCCTGTCCCATTTGCGCCCACCCGCGCATTTCCATCGTTTTTCCTCGGCCAGCCGCGCTTCTCGTTAGGTGCAGGCTACAATCTTCTCACCCATTCGCTGATGCACAAGATTTTGTGGAGCGGCATGAGCGGCCCGCTCTCCAACCCCTTACGGAAAAAGTTGGGGCAAAAAGCGTGGGGGTCATTTGCCAACCAACGGGCCTACGCCAAACGCATGGGAATCCCCTCGCTCTATGGCTTTAGCGCCCATGTCCTCCCCAAGCCTGCGGATTGGGATGAACTGCAGCACATCACCGGCTATTGGTTTTTAGACTCACCCCCCAATTGGCAGCCGCCCGCTGAGGTGCAGCAATTCTTGGAGAGCGGCCCACCGCCCGTGTATGTGGGATACGGCAGTATCAATATCGGTGACTCGGAACAGAAAACGCGCCTCATCTTGCGCGCCTTGGAAATGAACGGGCAGCGTGGGGTGATCTCAACCGGCTGGGGCGGCCTCACCCGGCAGCCCGCTCCCCCCAGCGTGCTGTTTGTTGAGAATATTCCCCATGATTGGCTGTTTCCGCGCATGGCAGCCGTTGTCCATCACGGCGGCGCAGGCACCACAGGCGCCAGCCTGCGGTCCGGCGTGCCCACCCTTATTACGCCCTTTGCGGGTGACCAGGCCAGTTGGGGCGAGCGTGTGGTGCAGCTAGGGGTTGGCCCGCGTGCAATCGGGTTGAAACAACTGACCGCTGAAAAACTGGCAGAAGCAATTCAGGTGATGCTAACGGATGCCACGCTGCGCGCCCGCGCCGCTGCTCTGGGCGAAAAAATCCGCGCCGAGCATGGGGTGGCGCGGGCAGTGGAGATCATTGAGCGCCATGCCGCGCAATTCAAGCAAAAGAAAGGAGAGTATGGTAACTATCTCGCATAAATTTTGTCAAAGACACCGCCCAACAAAGCGCATCGTGGACACCGGATTCTGCGTGCATCCTGAGCAGATTCCTGTCCCTTTTTTCTGGTTGGACGGCTTCGCCGATGAACAATATCTAAAAGGAGCTTGATCATGAAAATTGGATTGCAAATCCCGTCTTTTAAGTACCCCGGCGGCACGGCTGCCATCCGCCCAAAGTTGAAAGACATTGTCACCAACGCTGAAAAAGCAGGATTTCACAGCCTGTGGGTGATGGATCATTACTATCAAATCAAGGGGTTGTTTGGCGAAGCCTATTCGGACCCGATGTTGGAAAGTTATACCACGCTCGGATATTTTGCCGGGCTAACGGAAAAAGCCTATCTTGGTGTCTTGGTGACGGGTATCATTTATCGCCATCCCGCTGTTTTGATGAAGATGGTCAATACTCTGGATATTTTGTCAGGCGGGCGAGCGTATCTTGGCATTGGTGCGGCGTGGTATGAAGAAGAAGCAAAAGGGTACGGAATCCCCTACCCTTCTACATCAGAACGCTTCGAGCAACTGGAAGACAATTTGAAATTGGCGAAGGCGCTTTGGAGTAGTGATGAGACATCCTTTATGGGTCAGCATTTTTCTGCGCCAGCAATCACCAATAATCCCCGCCCGCTCTCACAGCCACATCCACGGATCATGATTGGCGGTATGGGCCCAAAGAAAACTTTGCGAATGGTGGCACAATATGCGGATGCCTGCAATTTATTTGAAGGAGCAGGTACAGGAAATATGCAAAAAGCGCTGGACGCGCTCAAGTCGCATTGCGAGGAACTGGGGCGCGACTATGATACCATCGAGAAAACTTCCCTGGGTACGGTGAACCTTTCCGGGAATGATACGGTAGATGGCACCCTCCGTCGGATCAAAGGCCTTTCGAAGATGGGCTTCACCCATGTGATATTCAACATGCCTGATGTTTACCAAATCACGCCGCTCGACACCTTTGCCAAGGAAATCATCCCGACGGTAAAAGAACTCTAGCAGATCCTTTACGAAAAGGATTGTGCTTTTACGGTACATCTTGCGGCAGGCTTACCTCCCAGGTGTAATACAACCCCAAGGCCAACCCATGGCAATCGCAAGAAGGAAGAAAATACAGCGCCGCATCCTGCGCGACCGTGTCTATAAGTGAACAAAACGCGCCCCCGGGCAAACTGAGTCAAAGGATGCTTTTTAGGGTGATGTGGCTCGGACATCGGAAAATTTCCACAATTAGCTTGTGGCATAGATGTATAATATTGGTATAGGCTATGCGCCGTGAAACAGGCTGGTAATCAGAATTTTCCACCAAAATAAACGGCTATACTTCACATTTTTAGTTTAATTAATCGTTAGGCCGCCCCTTGCACAATAAGGCAATGAAAACATATAAATTCTGAAGAGCTCATATCATTGAGAGACTATACCATCAAGAATCATCGGAAAGGTGTCGAAACCGATCACGCCCGGATTGGCATCCAGGTTGCGTTGAATTGGTTATGGCCACTCGCCCATGACCAGGAAGACTGGGAGAAGATGAACGCCTTGCCTGGCTTCGATCCGGACACCCGTCTCTATTGCTACATTGGCGATGAAATGATCGGCTGTATGTTTTGGCAGGCCAATCCCCCGACTGAGGGAGAGTTTGCGACGGCCACTGTCGACTTCCCGCGAATGCTTCCAGGGCACGAAGCCGCTGCCGAATTGATGCTCGCGTACGCCTTCGAAACTATCAGGAAGAAGGGAATTTCGCGCGTGGTGGGGCGAGTGAATACCATGGCCCCCAGCGACATTCTCTTGGCCGAGAAGATGGGCTATGCCATTACCGAATGGGGGCATAAGGTTTACTACACGTACGAAATGGCCCAGAAAATCATAGACATCCCCGCCAATCTAACCGAAGAGATCGATCCGGAAAAAGATCTGCAAATGTGTGCCGAACTTGCCACGCACTGGTACGGACGTTCTTCGGAATGGTGCTTCAACCGCATCCAGGAAATGATAGCCTGGGGTGCAATCCGACCGGAACTGGAACTCATCGCTCACCTGGGCGTGCGCAAGCTAGAAACCCTGGTCGCCGCCTGCCTGACCGGTCCCAACACGCTGCGCCCGTCCACCGCGGCAAATTATTATATCTATGCACCGGACGAGGATAGCTTGAAACCATTGCTAATCAAGGCGGTCCGTAAATGCATCGACCATGGCGGTATCCAAATTCTCATCGCCGACCTGGTCAATGAACACCGGGTATATGAGAAAGTTTATCAGGAATTGGGTTTTCGCAAAGCTGTCGAATGGGCCCGCTGCGAAAAAATGTTGAGGTGATGAGCAATGCAGCAACCCAACATTGTTTGCAGCGGACGGCCGGGGGTTTTGCCCTCGCCCGGTGGGATTCTGCCCCGAAAAACGGGGGCCGTTTTTTTAGTTTTTCCCTGCAAAATCCCCCGCTCGCCGAAGAAACCTGGTTCAGGCTGTTTCTCATGGGATTGTGCTCCTTCTTTCTGCGACCGGCATTTCGCTCGCGCCCCGCTGTGGCTGTTGTTGCCACAGTACTCTTTAGCGGGATTACCTTCGGCATGGGGCATGGCTTTACGCTTGAAAGATTCCTGGTAACGGGACTCCTCTACGGCGTACCCTTAGCGGCCATTTTTGCCAGGCATGACTGGGAGTATGCCTTCGGTGCCCACGATATGGTCAATATGTTCCCATGGTTGATGGTTTTTTTGGAGACCTGATGCGGCCTAACCAGCGCTTATACCCGGCGCCGCGAAACAATGGAAGGTTAAGATGATTACCAATGTGACACTGCGGGACACCCGCGATGAAGGCGGCAGTCGCTACTTGGGCGCTCGCCTGAAAGCGGACGGCACACTCCTCATCGAGGGACAGGACCTTGGGCCTGGTGTGGAAAATTTCTTTGGCCCCGGCCTGACGGAGTACGAATGGGCCTGGATCATTCGACCACCCGGGGTGAGGAAGTTAAAGCTGGCGTTGGCCTGTGACGACGACGTCTTGGCCGCTCTCCGGGACCGGTTCTCGGGAGACGCTGCCGCCGGCCTTAAGCCCTTCCTGGATGACAACGGTATCCCGTACGAGCCTTGGTCAAGAGTAGGGGACTGACAACCCAGACAACTTGTGGAGGGAACAGATTCCGCTGGGCCACCAAGCGCATCCACCTGACGCACAGGATTCCCACCGCTAATGCTGAAGGATTGAAGCACCCAGGGGATGCCAAGTACGGTACCCCGCTTTCAAAGATAACCCTCAATTATCACCAAACAACGACCAGGTAAAGCCAAATGCACCCAGATATCGACCCAATATCACGAGTCACCCGAACCAAGGCTCAAGCAAAACAAAGCTACAATCGCATGAGCCGGTTCTATGACTATGTTGCCGGGGGCTTTGAGCAAAAATTTAACAAAATGGCTTTGAAGCAAATGAACATCACCAGGGGCGAGACCGTTCTCGAGATCGGTTTTGGAACCGGCCATTGCTTGAAACAAATCGCCGGGGCAGTGGGGGAAGAAGGCAGGGTTTTTGGAATCGATATTTCCTCTGGGATGCTTGCTGTCAGCAGAAGGCGATTGGAAAAGGCCGGGCTTTGGCGCAGGGTTGAATTAACCTGTGATGATGCACTCAAAATGCCGTATGCCAGCAACCAATTCGACGCGGTTTTTTCAAGCTTTGTACTTGAGCTGTTTGATACACCTGAAATCCCAAAGGTGCTTGCTGAGATCCGGCGCGTTTTGAAACCCAATGGAAGGGTCGGGGTCATAAGCATGTCGAAAGCAGGCGGAAATTCGCGACACCTGAGATTGTACGAGTGGTTACACCAGAGATTTCCCCAATATATCGACTGTAGGCCTATCTATCTCGAACAGTCCATTAAGGATGCTGGATTTGGGATCCAGCACAAGGAACGGATTCATTTGCTGGGACTGCCAGGAGAATTTGTGATTGGTACGAAGCCGGGCGTGGTTGGATGATGATTTGGATGATAAGCGGACCTGTTTTCAAATTGATTGCCCTACCATTCGCAACCCCTGGGGAGAAAGTGCGTATTGTATAATTAAAGTACTGACAGAAGGAAGATGAACGATGAGCGAAGAACCCAACCCCCAACCCCAGGATACGATTGGCGATGAATTCAAGAAGCTCGGCAGCGGGCTGGCCCAGGTGCTCAAGTCGGCCTGGGAGCGGCCCGAACGCAAGGCCATCACGGAAGAAATCCAGCAAGGCATGGAAGAGCTGGGCCGCAGCCTGCGCCAGGCTGCCAACGAAGTGAGCAGTTCGGATATCGGCCAGAAGGTAAAAAGCGAAGTGGATCAGCTGCGCAGCCAGGTGGAATCCGGCCAGGCCGAAGAAACCCTGCGCAAAGACATCCAGGCCATTTTGAAAAGAATCAACCAGGAACTGGAAAACCTGGCGGTGAAAATTAACACCCCGGTAAACAAGGCCGAAACCGGCCCAACCCCCAGTGCAGAAAATGCAGACCCAACGCCGGGTGAAACCCCACCTCCAACGGAGTAATCATGGCATTATTCACCATAGACAACCAGGTCGGCAAACCATACCAGGCCTATCGCCACACCCTGTACCCGGTGGCCCAGGTCATCCGGGTCAATTACCCGGGTAACGCGGGCGGGTTCACCTGGAGCCGCCCCTACCGGCTGATTGTCCAGGACCCGGCCGGCCAGTACCACACCCACCCCATTCAAGATGTCACCCGCCAGGCCCAGGTGTTTTTCCTGGGGCTGGCCATGATCAGCGGTCTGCTCTGGTTTTTGTTCAAGCAAACCCGGCCGCAAACCTGACCCAAAGAGGAAGCGATGGAAAACCCAAACCCAACCCAAACCAACCCCACCCCTTCAGTCGACACGATGATTGCCGTAAAGACCACCGAATCGGTGATGACCCGGCTTTTAGAGACCGCAGACGTTGAGCGGGTGTACGGCGCGCCCTATGAAAAAGACGGCTATGCCGTGATCCCAGCAGCCGAGGTGCTGACCTCCATGGGCTTTGGCAGCGGCTACGGCGAAGGCAGCGGCCCCCAAAGCGAAGTTCCGGAAAAACCCCAGGGCCAGGGCAGCGGCGGTGGGGGCGGCGGGGGTGGATATGCCCTCTCGCGCCCGGTGGCAGTCATCATCGCCACCCCGGACCGGGTCTATGTGGAACCGGTGGTCGATGTCACCAAAGTGGCCCTGGCCGCCCTGACGGCTTTTGGCTTTATCGCCACCACGCTGCTCAAAATGATGCGCGGGCCTGGCGGCAAATAGACCAACCGAATCACCCCAACCGCCGGAACCCACCGGCGGTGGACCATTGGGCAGGGGGTGCAGCCGTTTTGCCCTCCTGACCCGCAAATTTGAACCGGGAGTGTGGATGGCGCCCGCCCAAAAACCGCCTGTAATCCAGGGATTTTTTTGGATTGGCCTGGCCCTGGCTGCGCTGGTGGGCGCGGTCAGGCTGTTTGCTGCGGCCCAGGCTGCACCCACCCCCCTGCTTTCCCCAACCGCAAGCCCCACAGCCCGGGCTTCCCAACCCCCCAGGTTGGTTTTCTTGGAATCGCTCACCCTCATCCAGCCGCCTGCCCAGGCAGAACAGCCTTTTTCCACTGCAGAAATCCGCCTGGAAACCGCCTTTTACGGCCCAGACGCCGCCACCTGCTGCGGGGCGGGCACCGCCGCCCCACCCGACCCGGCCCTGGCGGCTGGGTTAAACCACATCCTGGCCGCGACCAACGTTTCTTTTGAGGTATTCAACAAACAGGGCCAAATACTGGCCGGACCAGTTTTGTTCTCGCAGTTCTTTGCCCCGCTGGGGGGCGTAAACTGCCCATCCGGCGGGGCCACCCAGCCCAACGCCCGTTACGACGAAGCCGCAGACCGCTTTCTCCTGGGCGCCAACGGCAGCGGCCAGGCCTACTGCCTGGCGGTCAGCCAGACCGGCGACCCGACCGGCGGCTGGTATTTGTATGAATTTCCCGTGGGGGGAAACGGGCTGCTGTTCGACTCGCCCCGGGCTGGCATCGGGCGCGAGGCCGTCTACCTGGGCGCCAACCTGTACAGCGGCAGCACTTTTGCCGAAGGGCGGGTCTGGGCGTTCGACAAAACCAGCCTATACCAGGGGCTGCCAGCGGCGTACACCAGCAAAAGCCTGGGAGCCAGCCGCTCGCCCCAACCCCTGCACCTGTACGGGTATGCCTATGGCCGCTGGCCCACCGCCGGGCCGCATGCCTTCCTGGCCGCCGAAGGAGTGGATGGGCAGGTGTATAGCCTGTATACCTGGACCAACCCCTGGGGACAAAACCTGCTCGAAACCCGGGCTGTGCTCGACATCCCCGCGGCCCATGGCCAGGTCACCGGGCCGCCGGTGAACGCCCCGCAGAACGGGGGAAGCGATATCCGTCCCACCGGCAACGGTCCGGGCGAATTTTCTTTCCAGGACGGGATGGGCTGGGCTGCCATGACGGTCGGCTGCGGCGCGGTGAACTGCATCCAGTGGGCGCAAATCGACTTGGAGGCAGGCGAAATCGTCCAGGCCGGGCTGTTGGCCAGCGCAGAAGAACACCGCTTTGTACCCGCCGTTGCCGCCAACCAGTGCGGCGACGCAATCGTTGTCTATACGAAATCCAGCAGCGCCATGGTCCCCGCGGCCTGGGCAGCTGGGCGGCAGGCGGCTGACCCGCCCGGAAGCCTGCTCGCCGAATTCCTATTCAAGGCAGGCGAAACCCCTTACGTGGGGCTGGATGCACCGCCCTACCGCTGGGGGCAAACCGCCGGGATGGCGCTCGACCCGGACGGCCTGGTTTTTTGGTCGCTGGTGGAATACAGCAAAGATACCAGCCGCAGCGACAACCGCTGGGGCACCTATGCTGCTGCGCTCTCCTTTCCCACCTGCAGTGGAGAACCAGGGTTTACCCTTGCCGCCAACCCCACCACAGCCAGCACCTGCCTGGGCGAGACTGCCTTCTTCACCGCTGCCCTGGGCCAGTCTGGGGGCTTTTCAGAAACCGTGAACCTGGCCTTGCAAGGGCTGCCGGAGGCTGGAGCCTATGGTTTTTCACCCTCCGAACTGGCCCCGCCTGGGAGCAGTTTGCTTCAGATTGAGACAGCCACCCTGAACCAGGGGCTGTACCCCCTCACAATCACCGCCGCGGCGCCATCCATCACCCAGGCTGTTCCCATAACCCTGGTGGTGGCAGCGCCCCTGGGTCCGGCTCCCACGCTGACCAGCCCGGGATTGGGCGCGGCTAACGTGGATTTTTCCACGGCGTTCACCTGGGAAGCCCTCCCCGGGGCAAGCGGCTACCGGCTGGAGCTGGCCAACCAACCCGATTTTGAAACCATGCTGTTCAGCCAGGAAACCACCCAAACCACCCTCCAGCCCGGCATCCAGTTTACCCCCGGTGAGATGGTTTTTTGGCGGGTAATTGCCCAAAATGGCTGTGGCAGCGTTTCTTCTGCATTGGGCTTTTTCCAGGCCGCCCATGGATTCTGCCAGGCCAGCCCGGTGACCATCCCGGACAACGGCCAGGCATCCAGCGAGCAGACCATCACCCTGGAAGGAACCCTGGCCGGGCTGGATGTGTACCTGGAGGCCAGCCACACCTACGTGGGTGACTTGATTTTTGATTTAAAGCACCTCCAAAGCGGCACCAGCGTCCGGCTGTTGGACCGGCCCGGCCTGCCAGCCAGCGCCTGGGGCTGCAGCGGGGACAACATTGCCGCCTGGCTGGACGACCAGGCCGCCGCGCCGGTGGAGCAGGCCTGTTCGCCCACCCCGCCTGCCATTGCCGGTCGGCTGGCGCCCGAACAGCCGCTGGAGACCTTCCAGGGGCTGCCCCTGCAGGGCGGCTGGGCGCTCAGCCTGGGCGACGCCGCCGCTGGCGACACCGGGCGGCTGGAGCAGTGGTGCATTCTGCCAGAATTGGAGCCCGCACCATTCACCCACACCCCCGCAGAGATTGAAATGACGCTGTATGCCGGGCAAAGCCACACCACAACCCTGGAAATTGCAAACCAGGGCAGCACTGCGGTAGCCTGGACGCTGGCGGCCTCTGGGGATGGCTGCGCCAGTGCCCCCGGTTTGTCCTGGCTCGGCCTGCCCCAAACCCGCGGCAGCCTGTCGCCAGGCGAAGCGGCCAGCCTGCCCGTACGCCTGGCCACCACCGGGCTGGCCCCAGGGGATTACACCGGGGGGCTCTGCCTGTTCAGCGCCCCCAGCCAGGCGCCTGTGGTGGAAATTTCCGTCCGGCTGCAGGTCCTGGAAATGGCCCGGCTGCAAGGGCAGATTGCCCTGCAGGGCTGCGCCGCCTGCACATACAGCGAATCAGTAATTTACATTATGAATCATTATGATACAATACCAATCATAATGTACAGCAGCGCAGAAGGATGGTATAGTGCATCATTACTCGCCGGGGTGTACACCGTGCGGGTGGAGATGCCGCTGGCATTGGACGCAGAAATAACCGGAGTGAGTCTATCTGCCGGCCAGGTGCTGACGCTGCCGCCGGTCACCCTGCTGGCGGGGGATGCCAACGATGACGACGTCATCAACCTGGATGACCTGCAAACAATTGCCGGGCAGTTCGGATTGACTGGCGGGATGCCCGGTTTTGACGGGCGCGCCGATTTCAACCAGGATGGGGTGGTGAACCTGCAGGATGCTGCCCTGGCGGCGGGCAACTTTGGAAAAACGAGCGGGGTGGATGTGCCCTGGGAGCCAGAAGGCCCCTAGGGGGTTTGCGACTGGCGCAGCACTTCGCGCACGGCGTCCCAGTTGGGCAGCAGCACCTGGGCGTTGGTATCCGGAACCAGATACGAATAGACATGCTGGCCGGAAATGGCGTAGCGAGAAATTCGCCCGGAAGGGTCATCGGCCACTTTGGCGGCCAGGCCCAGGTAGCCCAGCATATCGCCCAGGGTCAGGTTGGTGGTGACGCTTTGCTTATACTGCTCGTGCAGTTCAGGCAGGCGGGCGAGTGCATCCAGGCTCACCAGGCGGTTAAAGAGCGCCAGCAGCACTTCTTGCTGGCGGCGGGTGCGGTCGAAATCGCTGGAGGAATGGCGGGAGCGAACGTACCACAAGGCTGTTTCGCCATCCATCCAAACCGAGCCCGCCTCGACGGTATATTCGCCATATTGATCCCGGTGATCGGTGAGGGTTTTGGCCACCTGGACTTCGATGCCATCCAGGCTGTCAATGATTGCCATAAAACTCTGAAAATTGACCATGACATAGCGGTCTGGAATGATGCCAAAATTGTACTGGAAAGTAGAGGAAAGCAAATCCCAACCGCCGTAGCCCATTGCGGTGTTGATGCGCTGCATATCCCAACCGGGCAGGTAGACATACAGGTCGCGGGGAAAAGAAAGCAAGGTTACCTTTTCGGTTTTGCCGCCAAAAACTGAAACCAGCAGCATGCTGTCTGTGCGAAACCCATAATCCCCTGGGCGCTGGTCGGAACCCAGCAGCAGCACATGGAAAACATCCTCGGGCGCGGTGAAGGTTGCCATGGTGGGCGGCACAACCACCGTAGGCAGGGCTTCGGTGGGGGTGGGTGTTGGCAGGCTGGTTTCCGTGGGGGCCTGGGTGGGGGTCTCCGGCTGGGGGGTGAGCGGCAGCGGCTGCAAGGGGGTGGGTGTGATGGGCAGCGGCTGCAAAGGGGTGGGCGTGGTCAAACCCGACGGGCCAACCGTGACAAAAACCACACCGCCCGGCAGGACCGCGCCCGTTTGGGAAGAAACCGGCAGGTTGCACCCAACCAGGGCAGCCAACAGGAACAACCCTGCTCCGATGAGGATCCATCGAGCGATGGATTGGGGTTTCTTCTGGGTGCGGCGAATCCAGGCGATCATTTTCAGGGGTTATGGGGTGGGTGTCGGCGACTCAGGAATCACCGCCGGAGTTTGCGTGGGGGTATCCGATGGCGTGAAGGTGGGCGCGGGCGTCTCGGTTGGGGTGGGCGAAGGGGTTGGGGTCGCGGTTGGCGTTGCCGTTGGCGTGAAAGAAGGCGGAGGCGGCGGGGTGGCCGTTGGCGAAGGAACCGTTGTAGATGAAGCGGTAAGCGTCGGGCTGGGGGTGGCGGTGGGCGGAATTGTGCGCGTGGGCAGCGGGCTGGAGGTGCGGGTTGGGGTGCGGGTGGGCACATTAGGCACGTAAATCACCTGGCCGGCCACAATCCGGTCCGGGCTGGACAGGCAGTTTTCGATTTGCAGCGTCAGCGCCGAAACGCCATAGGCCAGGCCAATCCGGAAAAGATTATCGCCCGGCTGGATGACATAGGGAACCCAACTGGCAGGGGGGCGGCAGACGGCCTGCGTGGCTTCAGGCGTAAAGGGAATGGGAGAAGCAGGCGGCTCGGTGGGCGGCGGGGGTTGGGTTTCGGTTGGCGCGGGCGTGGGCGGCTGCGTGGGAAGCGGGGGAACATAAACCAGGCTTGCCTCCGGAATGGTCTCCACCACCAGGCAGTTGGCAGCGAGCAGCGCCTGGAGCGAAATGCCATGCTGGGCGGCTAAATCTGAGGCAGAAGCCCCAGGAGGCAAAACCACAGGCTGCCAGCTGGGGGGGTAGACACACATAGACCCCAGGTCCAGCGTGGGGGTGGTAATCACAATCGGTGTAGGCTGGCTGCCAGGCGTGGCTGTGGAAATCGTTGGAAAACCAGGGGAGGTTTGGGACTGATCCTGGTTGGGGGTAGGGGTCTGGGTGGGCCGTAGAGAAGCGAGACTGGTGCCCGTTTGGGACATAGACACCAAAAAAGCACCAAGCACCACCGCAGTGGAAAGTAAAACCAGAAGCACGCCCCCCAACAGGCTGCGAGAAGGGTTCATGGCTCCCTCAACCCGCCTGAGGCGGTTGAGCAACAACCGTTTCAGGGTCTTCGTTTACCGGGAAAAGGATGGAAAACCGGGCCCCTTTGCCTGGCTCAGAATCCACCCAAACCCGGCCCCCGTGGGCATCCACCAGGGATTTTGTCAGGGAAAGCCGGATGTTATTTTCACCTACGCCTGGAATGGGTTGGTTGGCATGCTCGGCAAGGTTGGCAAACACCCGGGGCAAATCTTCCGGGTCAATCCCTGGACCCTGGTCCTGCACCTGCAGGTGGAGAAAATCATGGCCATCGCCAAAGGTCTCAACAACAGCACGCAGGGTCACCTTGCCCCCAGGGGGAGTGACCTCAACCGCATTGTTCAAAAGATGCAGCAGCACCTGGTTGAGGGCTTCTTCATCACCCTGGACAAAGGGAAGCTGCTCAGGAATTTCCAGCTCCAAAGAAAGGTTTTTACCCGTCACAAAGGCCCTGGTTTTTTGGGTTACATCGACAATCACATCATTCAGAGAAACGATCCGCGGCGGGGTAAGGCTGAGTTTGCCGTGCTCTAACTCAGCGCCCTGGGTTAAGCCATCCACCAGTTCACTTAAGCGGTCAACAGAAGACTTGATTTTTTCAAGGAATTTTCGCTGCAAATTGCCCAAAATGCCCACCGATTCGGTCAGCAAAAAATCAATGTAGCCCACAATCGAGGCCATGGGCGAGCGCAGTTCGCGAGCCATATTGAGCACAACTTGCAGCCGGCCTTGTGCCTGGATGGCATTGGCCGCCTGGCGTTCGAGGGTGAACATGCGAATTTTGGACTCACCCAACATGATTTGTAAACGGGCAATTTCTTCAAGGGCTTTGCGCAAATCCAATTCAAGCTGCTCTTTTTGTCCCTCTATCGAGCGGAAAAGCTCCATTTGGACCGCATTGGCAGCATCCGACCCGGATTGAGAAGCGGATTGTTCGAGTTCGGTTAATTCAGCCCGTAGGGATTCAATAATCAGGAGCGATTCCTGGTTGACCTTTTTAAGATGGGCAATTTCCCGCGAACGCTCTTCGGCAATGCGTTGGGCCTGGGTATTGGCTCGCAGCCGGGCATTTTCGCCCTCTAATTCGGTAATGCGGGTTTGCAGGCTGGCCGGGTCTGGTCTCGAAGCAAGCTGCTGCTGCAGGTGTTCCACCTCAGCGGTCAGGCGGCGAATTCGGTCGCGGGCTTTTTCATTGACGGCTTGCTGCAACGCGGTGGAGTCTGCATCCAAAACAGAAGATTTGCCCAGACCGGCAATTTGTTTTGAAAGCATGTCATTTTGTTCTGACAGGCTCTGGATGGTCGCCCGGGCATTTTGTAAATCCTGCTGGAGCGCTTCGGCCAGGGGGGAGTGGCTTTCCTGCGCCAGGGCGGCATGCCGGTCCAGCAAAGAATCGGGCGGGGAAGCCAGGGCTTCTTGAACAATCACCGCCATCACCCGGCCAAGTTTTTCAAGGTAAATTTGCTCGTCGGGGCTCCAATTCCGGTTGGAATAGGGAGAGAGCACCACCAACCCGCCCAGGATGGGGCTCTCGGGCTGAACCTGGATTGGGGCGAGAAGCAAATGGCCATTTTTCTGCAGGTCGAGAAGCGAAGAAATGGTCGTCAGGTCGGGCGAGGTAGAAGCCGCCGGAAGGCGCAGCGGCCTGCCTTTTACCAGGGCGGCGCTGAGAATGGGGGCTGAGTTTTCATTGAAGGCCGCACCGGGCAAAAATTTCTCGCGCACCAGGTCGTAGCCACACTGCAGGATGATATCTCCTCGCAAATCGGGCATGGACAGAACAAAGCAGATATCCGCCAGCATGGATTGGGCAGTGACTCGGGTAATGTCGTGGCAAAGGCGGTAATGTTCTTTATTCCCTTCAAACAAGGCCAGAAACGCATCCAAAACCTGCGGATCAACGCCGAAGCGCCGGCGAGTTGGTTGGGTGTTAACCGGCGGGGTGTGCGGTTGGGTGTTTTTTTGGGGGGCAGGCATGAGAAACCTTTGAGGCAAGGTGAATAAAAGCGGGTAAGTGACCAGGGAAACCAGGCGCAAAATGCCTGAATAATCAGCGTTGGTTGGCAGGAGAAGCAGGTCAAAGCCAAAGCCTGCCAGGTTCACCGCGAAAAAAGCCACCCCTGGCCCCCATTCCGGTGGGCGGCGCGAGGCCACCAACCCCAGCCCCACCAGGGCCACCAGGGCTCCGGCGCCGCTCCAGGCCAGCGAAAGCCAGTGAAGGTTAAACCAGATGTCTGCTTTTTCACCCACCCAAACCAATTGGGTGAGGACCCCACCCAGGCCCAGCAAAAAAATCAGGAGCAGGGCAGCAGCATCGGCCATCTTCGAGGGCACCGGAAAAGCCCAAAGCCAGATGACGAGCGCCAGGCTGGCAACCAGAACCAGGCGATCGAGCACAGGCATAAAGGCGCGCGGGTCGAGCAGGTTTACCACGCCAGCCGCCGCCAACACAAACGCAATGCCCTGAAAACCCAGCAAAAAAACCAGGCCTAAAACCATCCGGAACGCCTTCGGAGACCGGCTGAGCTGCCATTGATTCAGCGCGGCAACCAACACCCCGACAATGGCAAAGGCAATCACCAGTTGATAGACAAGGTTGCCAGGGAAGGTTACCAGTAAAGTAAAAACGCGCTCAAAAACAAGAGACATACAAAGCTACCCAAAAGGCGAAACGCTCATGATTTCCAGAGCCACGGCTCCATACCTGGATTATAGCATGCCATCTGCTGCAGTGCGTTCGATTTCCACGCCAACTGACTCGGCAAAACGAACAGCGCCGGGTTTTTCTACACGCACCCGCACCGATATCACGCCAGGTTCGGAGAGACAAATCCGGGCAATATCGGCAGCGAGAGCCTCCACCGTACCGCGGCCAATGCTTTCGGTGTGCGCCAGCACTTTTTTGGCAACGGTGCGGTAATTGACACTGTCTTCAATGGCATCGGTTTTTCCGGCTTTGTGCAGGTCGGCCTGCATTTCAATATTAATGCAGATCTCTTGCGGTTTTTCACGCTCCCAATCGTTGATGCCAATGATGCCGCGCCCAACCAGGTTTTTGATGATGACTTTATCCACAGCAATCTCCTTGCATTTTTCATGCCCATCCAACCTTCCCCGCTGGAGGTTCAGGGGAAAGGGGTGCGTTCTATCGTAAGTGACGCCCGCCGTCCAGGTGGATGATTTCCCCGGTGATATAGGTCGGGCCATCCAGCAGGAACAGCAGGGTCTGGTTTACTTCTTCTAAAGACGCCCAGCGGCCCGCCGGCACTGATTGGAGCAGAGCCGGGTTTTCGCCCCCATCTGACGGCGGCAGAATTGCGCCAAGCGCAATACCGTTGACCGTGACATGCGGGGCAAGGGCCGCTGCCAGGGAACGGGTGAGCGCCGCAAGGGCAGCCTTGCTGATGGTATAGGGAAAATGGTCGTCCACCGGACGGAGCACCCGCCAATCGAGCATGGTGACTATCCGCCCTGGCTGCCCGGGTTCAAGGGAAGCTGCAAAGGCCTGGCTGAGTAAAAACGGAGCTGTGGCATGCACCGCCATGTGCTGCTCCCAGGCATCCAGGCTGGTTTGCTGCAGCGAAAGCGGCTCAAAAACCGAGGCGTTATGAACCAGCCCGTACAGTGGACCCCATTCCAGGGCACGGGGGATGAGCGACTGAACCTGGACAGGGTCGGCCAGGTCGGCCTGGAGCAGGTGGGCGACGCCGCCATTGGCCTGGATTTCGGCCTGGGCACTGCGGGCATCGGCTTCGGAACGGGCATAGTGAAGCAAAACCACCCCACCCGCCCGGGCCACCGCCAACGCCATCGCCCGGCCCACCCGCCGGGCGGCACCTGTGATTAAGATATGCTTTTGATTTAAACTTGAATGCAACACTCACCTCCCGCTTCGGCAGCAGGTTCAGCCCAGGGGGCTGAGCTGCGGCCCATCGGGCGTATCCGTCACCTGCCAGCCGGCCTGCTGAATTTCGGCGCGCAGCGCATCGGAAAGCGGCCAGTTCTTCTCCTGGCGAGCGGCCTGGCGAGCAGCCACGAGGTCTAAAACGGCCTGGGGCGGTGGAGGCGGCTGGTTGGGGGCAGGGGGACGGTTGTGTTCTTCCACTGCCTGCCGCACCAGGGCCTCGGGCAAGCCCTCACCCAGGGTAGGTGCACGAAATGTACCCAGGGCCGTCAAGGGGAAGTTGGAGCCGTTGGGGAAATACGCACTTTGGCCGGACCGCATCACAACAACGCCATCCCGACCCATAACCTGGCAGGTTCCACCAGGCAGGTCAAACAACAGGGCGGTATGTTCTTCAATGCCCACAATGACCGCATCCCCAGGCAGCATGGCCTGCAAGGCTTCAAAACGAGGCAGCCCCATAAAACAGCGGCTGGTATCCAGGTTTTGCCCGCCATCCTGGTTGTTCCAGTGGGGCACAAACACCAGTTTTAGCCCAAAGGGGCCAAACAAATCCAGGCCTTGTTTCCAGTGCAGGTCTTCCCCCACTTTGTAGATTTCATAGACTGGCATCATATAGGCCCCCGCCGCCAGGGTCGAAGCGCTGGCCATAACCAGCATGGCGCCCAGCCGGTGACGTGCCTGCAGCAGCGCCCAGGCCAGCGAACCCCGCAGCTGGCGCACAGCGTAAGTGGGGCTGCCTGCGCCCATGTAAAGCAGGTTGGCCTGAAACATGGGGGCGATGATCTGGAGGTCGTCCGGGCTGAAGGGGCTGTCCCGCCGCCGGGCAGGAAGCACATCCACCTGGGGGTTGTAATTTTGCAGGCGAACTTTTAGAAAATCGGCAACCTGCCCGGCCACCCAGTCGGAATTCAGTTCGAACCCCGCCGGGGTCTCCAGAACGGCTGTCCGAATCGGCAGGGGAAGGAGATTAAATAGGGTTTCAAAGACCCTGCGACCACTGGGCGAGGTTTCGCCAGAACCAAAAAAGGCGATATATCCAGGATTCGATGGGGTGTTCAAGACAGGTATTTGTTTTTCCATTCGTATAATTTGTTCAGGGCTTCAATTGGGGATAGGGCATTGATATCCAGTTTTTTCATTTCATCCAACAGCGGGTTGGTTTCGGGAAAGAGGGCAAGCTGTTGGGAAGCGAGCGGGTTAATCTTCACGGCAGTACCCGCAGAGGCTTCAAGCTGGCGTAAAATTTCCCCGGCTCGCTGGATTACGGGCATGGGCAGCCCGGCAAGCTGGGCGACATGAATCCCATACGACCGGTCGGCTCCGCCAGGGACAATTTTATGTAAAAAGACCACTGTGCCGCTGGCTTCGCTCACGGCCACGTTGTAGTTGCGCACCCCTGGCAGAAAATCGGCAAGCTGGGTCAGTTCGTGATAGTGGGTGGCAAATAGGGTTTTGGCGCGCAGCTTGGGGTGGTTATGGATGAACTCCACCATCGCCCAGGCAATTGAAACGCCATCATAAGTGCTGGTGCCGCGCCCAATTTCATCCAACACCACCAGGGAGCGGGGCGTGGCGTGGTGCAGAATGTTGGCAGTTTCAATCATCTCCACCATGAAAGTAGATTGACCGGCGTGAATTTCGTCCTGGGCACCAATCCGGGTAAAAATCCGATCCACCAGGCCAATCCGGGCCGAGACCGCTGGCACAAAGCTGCCCATTTGGGCCATAAGAACGATCAAGGCCGTCTGGCGCAGCAGGGTGGACTTGCCCGACATGTTCGGGCCAGTGATGATGCGCACCCGTTCGCCAGGCTCAAAAATCACATCGTTCGGAACGAAACGCTCGCCCTGCAAAAAATGTTCCACCACCGGGTGGCGGCTGTCGCGAATTTCGAGGATGTCCCCGGCTGCCACTTCAGGCCGAACGTAGGCATTCAGAGCCGCCGTTTCAGCCAGAGCGGTAAAAATATCCAGGTGAGCCAGGATGCGAGAAACCCCCAACAACCCCTCAGACTGGGCGGCAAGCTGGCCAACCACCCGCTGGAAAAGCTGGCGCTCCAACTCGTGGATGCGCTCCTCGGCGTTGAGCACCGTGGCTTCATATTCTTTCATTTCCGGGGTGATGTAGCGCTCGGCGTTCACCAGGGTTTGCTTGCGAATATAGTCCGGGGGCGCCGATTCGGAATTGGCGCGAGTCAGTTCAATGAAGTAGCCAAACACCTTGTTGTAGCCCACTTTGAGGGTTTTGATGCCCGTGCGTTTGCGCTCGGTGTTTTCCAGGCTGGCAATCCATTCGCGGGCATGACTGGAAGCCTGGATGACCCCATCCAGTTCGGCCGAAAAACCAGGGCGAATCACACCTGTGTTTTGCAAGGTGGCAGGGGGTTCTTCGGCAATGGCCGCTTGCAGCAATTCCAGCGCCTGGGCACAAGCCGGGCTGTACTCGGTGACCGCCTGGTAAAGCGAGGCAGTGGCCGGTGGGTCGGGTGAAAGCAAGCCAAACACCACGGGCAGCCGCTGGAGGGTGGCGCGCAATGCCACCAGGTCGCGGGGCTGGGCCGAGCCGCCCACCAGGCGGGTGGCCAGGCGCTCCAGGTCGGCCAGGGGTTTGAGGGCCGCCCGTAGTTCGGCGCGCAGCAGGCCATCCTGGTGAAAAAACGCCACGCTGTCGAGGCGTTGGTGAATGGCTTCAATGTTCAGCAGGGGCTGGCTGACCCACTGGCGCAGGGTGCGTTTGCCCATAGGGGTAACCGTTTTGTCAATCACGCCCAGCAAAGAGCCTTCCACCGCGCCGCTGCGGATGGTTTCGGTCAATTCCAGGTTGCGGCGGGTGGCGGCATCCAGGTTCATAAATGCGTCCAGGCTGTAGGTATTCAGGCTGGTGAGCAGGTTGAGCGCTCCGGGTTGGGTTTCTGCAAGGTATTGGAGAATCACCCCGGCAGCGCGGGCAGCCTGGGGCAGGCTCGAAAGCCCAAAGCCCTGCAGGTTGGCAGCCTTGAAGTGGTCCAGCAGGGCGCGTTCGCAGCGAGCCTGCTCAAAACGCCAGGCAGGCCAGGGTGTGAAGTGGCCGGGTAGGCCATTTTGCAGCGCAAGGTTGTCAGGAAAGAGGGTTTCTGCCGGGCGCAGGCGAATCAGCTCGCTGCGCAGCAAACCGGGCAGGTCTGGCCCGTGCAGTTCGGTGGCGGCAAACTCGCCCGTGGTGATATCCACATACGCCACACCAGCCCGCTGTTCTCCAGAGGCGGCAGCCTGTACCACAATCACGGCCAGGTAGTTGTTGGCATCCCCGGGCAGCAGGCCTGGCTCGATCACCGTTCCCGGGGTAACCACCCGCACCACCTTGCGCGGAAAAAGCCCTTTGATGGGTGTATCCCCAACCTGCTCGCAGATGGCCACGTGGTAGCCTTGTTCAATCAGGCGGGCCAGGTAGTTGTCGACGGCGTGGTGGGGAATTCCCGCCATCGGCACCTTTTGGCCTTTGCCCACGTGCCTCTCGGTCAGGACGATATCCAAAACCCGGGCAGTGGTTTGGGCATCTTCATCGAAGGTTTCGTAAAAATCCCCCAACCGGAAAAAAAGGATGACGTTAGGATGCTGGCGCTTGATGTCCAGGTATTGGCGGCGAGCCGGGCTGAAATCGGAATCTTCATGAGAGGCAGGCATAGGTCAATTGTAAGGTGTGGACGACAAATGGGCAAGGGAATAAATGAGAAAAACGGGGCAAATCGCTTGTGAATTTTCGGATTTGGTACTATAATCGGCCCAACTATATTTTTGTTAAAGGAGGAAGACGGCTCATGGCCAGTGTAACTTACGAAAACGTTGTAAAAGAATTTGGTGATTTTGTCGCATTACGGAACATCAACCTGCACATTGAAGACAAGGAATTCTTGGTGCTGGTTGGGCCGTCCGGCTGCGGTAAATCCACCGCCCTGCGCTGCCTGGCAGGCCTTGAAGACATCAGTTCAGGCAATATCAAAATTGGCGACCAGGTTGTGAACGATGTGGCGCCCAAGGACCGGGACATTGCAATGGTGTTCCAATCCTACGCGCTCTACCCGCACATGTCCGTGTTTGACAACATGGCATTCGGGTTGAAGCTGCGCAAAACCCCCAAGGATGAAATCAAACGACGCGTCGGCGAAGCAGCAGACATTCTGGGCCTTGGCCCGCTGCTCGACCGCAAACCCAAACAGCTCTCCGGCGGCCAACGCCAGCGCGTGGCCCTCGGCCGGGCGATTGTGCGCAAGCCGAAAGTCTTCCTCCTGGACGAACCCCTCTCCAACCTCGACGCCAAGCTGCGCGTGGAAACCCGCGCCAACCTCAGCCGCCTGCACCAACAGCTCGGCACGACCTTTGTGTATGTCACCCACGACCAGGTGGAAGCCATGACCATGGCCAGCCGCATCGCCGTGATGAACAAAGGCATCCTGCAGCAGGTGGACACCCCGCTGAACCTGTACGAACGCCCGGACAACCTGTTTGTGGCTGGCTTCATTGGTTCCCCCGCCATGAACTTCTTCGATGCCAAGCTCAGCCTGAGCGAAGGCAAAGTTGTGGTGGACTGCGGTTCGTTCAATGTCATCATCCCCGAAGAGACCGCCGCGCCCTACAAGCCGCACGTGGGCAAGACTGTGGTGTTTGGCATCCGGCCCGAAGACATCTACAACCCCAAGTTTGCGCCCCCAGGCGTGCAGGCTTCCCCGGTACACGGCAAAGTGGATGTGACTGAGTTGATGGGTAATGAAATCTTTGTGTTTGTCAAATCCGGCCCGCACACCTTTGTAGCTCGCGTGGACCCGCGCTCTCGCTTCCACATGGATCAGGAAGTTGAACTGGATTTCAACATGAACAACTTCCACATCTTCGACAAAGAGACCGAAAAAGCCATCCGCTAAACCGGCTTCCTTCTTTTGAATAAAAAAACGCCCGGCAGCTGCCGGGCGTTTTTCTGTTCTGCTACCGTGCCCCTCTTCACCCATGTTGTCACGGTTTCAACCGTGTCCTCCCTTGACTTACCTTCCAATTTTAATGTCCCATCTCAATTTTGACGCGATTGCCCCAATCCCCATTCCCCATTTTTCCTTTACCATTTACCATTTAACATTTAACATTTCTCCCATCTCACAGGCTATAATCAATATGGCATTTTGCCAAACTACATTTTTAGAGGAAACAAGATCATGCCTCACGCCTATTTAAAATCCCTGTTAAATCCAAATAAAACCAAAATTGTCCTGCTGGTGATGGACGGGCTGGGCGGCCTGCCCATGCAGCCCGGCGGCAAAACCGAGCTGGAAACTGCCCACACCCCCAACATGGACCGCCTGGCCACCGAGGGAATGCTGGGCCGGACGATTCCGATCCGGCCGGGCGTCACCCCTGGCTCTGGCCCGGCACACCAGGCCCTGTTTGGCTACGACCCGCTGGTGTTCGACGTCGGCCGCGGCGTGCTCGAATCCATCGGCGTCGGGCTGACCGTTGCCCCTGGCGACGTGGCCGCCCGTGGCAACTTCTGCACGCTGGACGCCAACGGGCTGATCAGCGACCGGCGCGCCGGGCGGATTTCCACCGACGAAGCCCTGCCCGTGGTCGAGCTGCTCAAAACCGTGACGATTCCAGGGGTCAGCATGGAAGTCCGGCACGTTAAGGAATATCGCTTTGCGGTGGTGATGCGCGGCGAAGGGCTGGAACCCCACCTGGCCGACACCGACCCCCAGGCCACCGGCAAAGCCCCTCTGCCTGTGGTGGCCAGCCACCCCGGCTCCCAGCGGGCGGCAGATTTGTACAACCAGTGGATTGCCAAAGCCCAAGAAGTGATTGCCCACCACCCCAAAGCCAACGGCCTGACCCTGCGCGGCTTCGCCACCGACCCGATGCTGCCCCCTTACCAGGAGGTCTACGGGCTGCGGGCGGCCGCCATCGCGGTCTACCCGATGTATAAAGGTGTCGCCAGCCTGGCCGGTATGGAAGTGGTTGACTTTCCAGGCGAAACCCCGGCCGACGAGTTCGCCGCTGTCAAAAGCGTTTGGGACCGGTACGATTTTTTCTTCATCCATATCAAGAAAACCGACAGCATGGGCGAAGATGGCAATTTTGACGGCAAAGTCAAAATCATCGAGAGCGTGGACGCGGCTTTGCCCGCCTTGCTGGACTTGAAACCGGATGTACTGATGATTACCGGCGACCACTCCACCCCGGCACGGCTGAAATCGCACTCCTGGCACCCGGTACCGTTCCTGCTGTGGGCGCCCGCCACCTGCCTGCCCGACGCCCAAACCAGCTTCGGCGAACGGGCCTGCGCCCAGGGCGGCCTGGGAACCTTCCTGGCCACCGAAGTGATGTCCGAAGCCCTGGCTCACACCCTCCGGCTGAATAAGTTTGGGGCGTAAAGCGTGGGGAGCAAATAAGTGGGGATTAAGTAGTTTGTCGTTTGTAATTGGCGCCCGGGGTTTTCCCCGTGTTCGAAAAGAATCCAGGGAAAACTCCGGGCGCTGTTTCAGAGACCATTCGGGCTAATTCGCAACCCAATGTGCGAGATGACAGCGGGTTGAAAACCACTGGCCGCAGGGGGTTGAACCGTTCTGTGGTGGGCGGTTTCCAGCAGGTGCTCCACCAGCAAACCAGCAATATTGACGCCGGTCACGGCCATCACATTGCGAAACTCCTGGTTGTGGTTGACCTCATTGACCACAAGGCCTCGTTCGGGGTCCTCTAACACGTCAATCGCCAGCGGTCCGCCGCCCACCGCCTGGGCTGCCGCCTGGCAGAGAAAATCCAGTTCGGGGGTAATAGGGCAGGGCAGCGCATGGCCTTCGCGGGCCGTGTTGGTGATCCAGTGGCCCGACTGGCGGTAGATGGCCGCCACAGTCCGCCCGCCAATCACCACGGCGCGGATATCCCGCCCGGGTTTGGGCACATATTCCTGGATGTAAAAAATGGAGTGCTGGTAGCTGCCCAGGGTATCTTTGTGCTCCAGCAGGGCTTCGGCCGCCTCGCGGTCGTTGATTTTGGCCAGCAGCCGCCCCCAGGAACCCACCAGGGGTTTAAGCACCACAGGGTAGCCCATGGCTTCAATCATCTCCAGTGCCATTTCGGGCGTAAACGCCACCACCGCGCGCGGCTGGGGAACGCCGGCCCGGTCCAGGGCTGCGGTGGTTTGCAGTTTGTCGCCGCAAACCGCCGCAACCGCCGCCGAATTAACCGTGGGCACACCCCAGCCGTTCAGCACCTGGGCAGCATAAAGCCCGCGCCCGTAGCTCAGGCTGCGCACCAATACGGCATCGTACTGCGTCCAACGTTCTCGATACCGGTAGTCGAACACCGCATCGCGGTCATCAATCCGGTCGTAGGCCACGCCCCGCTCGTCCAGGGCGGCGAAGATGGCCTTTTCTTCCACGCGCAGGCGGGAAAACAGCACAGCAATTTTGGGGGATTCAATCGGGGACATGGTTTTAAGCTCCTTTTTGTAAAATAAAAAAACCCTCCGGCGAGGTCTCACCAGAGGGCAACGAACAAAGGGATGGGTTTTTGGGTTTTAGGGAAAACTTACCTGTGCAAGAAACACAAAACACCCGCTGCCGCCTGGCGGTATGGCTGAGGGCTGCGCTTCAACGCGGAGAACAGGTAAGCAAACATTTTCGGAAGTATATCATATTTTCGGGTTTGGCAAGGGGTATTTTTGAGAATGGGGGCGCCGCTTTGCCCTGGTTGGTTTGGTGGGGGTAGGGGGAAAGGTTTCTTCGTCGCTTCGCTCGCTCGAAACGACACATTAAAGGCGCTCGCTCGCAACCACACAACCCCCCCGCATGTCGCCGCGTGCGAAGCGAAGCGGCCTCCCGGTTCTGAGTCAAACGGGCTTTGAAATTCGGTTTACACCGAGAACCACAGAGAGCCACCGAGTTTTTTAATAATATCTCGACGGCTCTCTATCGAATATGAATGAATACGCCCATAAGGCACACGCAAGCACAAGATGATTATGACTCTTTTCCCGCTGCGAAAGACATCAGGGTCATAACTGGCAGTGGCTGTTTGCTTGCGGCAGGAAGACTATTTAAGAAGTCTCACGATTCAATCCGAAAAGGTCTTAAAGACCTTTAGGGATTGGTATATTGCCAGAAATCGGCGCGCTTTGTGCCTAAAAATCGCCACTAAGACGCTTATCCCTGAATTTTTAAACAGTCTCTTATAGGCATTTGTTGTTTTCTGAGATAGATTCAAACGGGCACCTCTGAGACCAGCCCGTACCAGGGGCAGCAATGTGCTCACAGGCAGTGGTTGTTCTCCTTAGCAACCAGAACAGCTGGGATAGATATCACCGCCCTTACCTTCCTGGCAGAGTTTTTACCAGCCGCAGCGGGGCGGGGGTGTTAAAAGACAGCAGCGGCAGGTAAACCCGGTATTCAGGCGGCGCGCTGGCAGTGGGCGTGAAGGTTGGGCTGGGCGATGGCGTTGGGCTTGGGGTGGAGGTTGGCGTCGCGGTTTGCGTTGCGGTCGGGGTGGGAGTCAGGGTTTCGGTGGGGGTGAGTGACGCGGTTTGCGTGGCCGTTGGCGTGGGGGTTAACGTCTCTGTGGGGGTAGG
>CAZAYY010000038.1:0-28769 GCA_964489525.1 uncultured Anaerolineales bacterium | reverse complement strand
CACCATGCAGGTGCGAGCCATCTTTGAAGCTGCCGCAGACGTCAAGCTGCGCGGTTTTGAACCGAAACCCGAAGTGATGATTCCCCTCACCGGCCACCTCAATGAACTGAAAGCCATCCAGCCCGAGCTGGAAAAAATTGCCAAAATGGTGATGGAAGAAAAAGGCGTAACCTTTGAATACAAGTTCGGCACAATGATTGAAATCCCCCGTGCTGGCCTGACCGCGGACGAAATTGCCACCGCTGCGGAATTTTTCTCCTTCGGCACCAACGACCTGACCCAGTTCACCTTTGGCTACAGCCGCGACGACGCTGAACGCAACTTCCTGGTGAAGTATGTGGAAGATGGTATCCTGCCTGTGAACCCCTTCCAGACGATTGACCGGGCCGGCGTAGGCCAACTGATGAAATTGACCGTTGAGAAAGGCCGCGGCACCCGTGTCGACCTGGAATGCGGTATTTGCGGCGAGCATGGCGGCGACCCCAATTCGATTGAGTGGTGTCACATGATTGGCCTGAACTACGTTTCTTGTTCCCCGTTCCGCGTTCCGATTGCCCGCCTTGCTGCAGCCAAGGCTGCCCTGGCCCACCGGGCGTAATTTCGGTTTCTGCATTCGCTTTGTTCACAGGGCGGCTCCTTGCGGGGCCGCCCTGTTATTTTTGACTCCTTCCCCATGTAGTCACGGTTTCAACCGTGTCACCACCCTGTTGGACCTTTCTTCCCCACTTCCCGTAGTCACAGGTTTCAACCATGTTCCCTGCCCCAGCAGGGCGGAATGATTATAGAGCCCAGTACAGCCAACTTGCCAATGCCGTGGGTATGGCATGATCCAGCCGCCATTTCCCATATAAGCCCTCATCGTGCCAGCCCTACGGGTTTGGTAGGGCAATTGCAACTAAATTCAGATGAGGGCATTAAGGTGACTGTCACCTGGGGTCACCTCCGTCTTCGGGCAGACAGGTATCCAGGCGGATTAAGCCCGGGTACGGCAATTGCATCTGAATTCAGATGTCAAAAAGGAATTTTTGGGTGTAAAAAATTAGATGCGATTCCCCTGCCGGGTTTGGGAACAGCCCAACATAATCCCCAAAACAATATATAATTAACCCACAGATTGAATGCCGCAGCCGAAAAATTATTGGGGCAAACAGCCTGGTTGCTGCACAGAGTAACGGAGGTTACCGGTGGACTCCGAAGGGCGCAAGAAAGTTTTCATCAATACACTTTGGATTGTACTGGTGGGGCTGTTGGGCGCTGGCATCCTGGCTGTGGTGTCTCGCCCGCGGGTGGGTGATGCGGTTGCCCTGCAGCCTGCCCCCACTGCCCAACCCGTAGTGGTTCACGTGGCCGGGGCGGTCGCTGCACCAGGGGTATACACCCTGCCGCCTGGCAGCCGCCTGCAAGATGGATTGACAGTGGCCGGGGGGTTGCTGCCCGAAGCAGACAGTGCCTCCCTCAACCTGGCTGCCCTGCTGCAAGATGGGCAAAAAATCGTTGTCCCTGTGCAGGGAAATGCGCTTGCCCCGGTCAGTGATTTGCCGCAAACATCCACCAGCGAGCGCAGTGCTGCCCTGGAACTGGCAGATTTGCCCCAAAAAGTGAATATCAACACCGCCAGCGCGGCCGAACTGGAAACCTTACCGGGTATTGGCCCCACCCTGGCCGCCAACATTATCGCCTATCGCCAGGCCAACGGGCCCTTCACCACCCCCGAAAGCCTGCTGGATGTGCCCGGCATTGGCCCCAGCCGCCTGGAACAAATCCAGGACAGGGTTGTTTTTGAAAACGGTACTCCTTGATATCGTTTATTAACCAAATTTTGATTGACCATTCTACCGGGTGATTCTATAATCATTCCAGGATAACCACACACGCAATGGACGCGATTGAAGAAATTAAAGCCCGTATTGATATCGTAGACTATATTTCCCAAACGGTGAAACTCAAACGTTCGGGAAAAAACTACAGCGGCTTTTGCCCGTTTCACGACAACAAGCGCACCCCTGCATTTGCTGTGTTTGCAGAATCGGGCACCTGGCGCTGTTTTGGCCAGTGCAACGAGGGTGGCGATATCTTCAAGTTTGTTATGAAAAAAGAAGGCTGGGATTTTGCTGAAACCCTGCGCTTCCTGGCCGAACGGGCGGGTGTCCGGCTTGAACCACTCACCCCGAAAAAAGCCGAGCAAGAAGAAGCCCACGAGCGGATGCGCACCCTGCTGGAAGATGCTGTCATTTATTACCGCCATCAACTGACCAACCACCCTGCGGGTAAACCCGCCCTCGATTACCTGCACAAGCGCGGCCTGGATGACAAAATCATCGAAACCTTTGAGGTTGGCTATGCTCCTTCTGGCTGGTCCACCAGCCTGGAGTATTTCCAGGGCAAAAACTACACGATCGATGAATTGGTTCAGGCGGGTTTGCTTTCACAACGGGAAGATGAACGGGTTTTCGATCGTTTTCGCAACCGGATTATGTTTCCCATTCGGGATGAACGCGGCAAAATGGCCGGGTTTGGCGCGCGCATACTCAACCCGGATGACATACCTAAGTTCCTCAATTCGCCACAAACTGCCCTTTTTGATAAAAGCAGCCTGCTCTACGGGCTGGATAAAGCCAGTAAAGCCATCCGGCTGCAAGACCGGGCCGTCATCGTGGAGGGCTACCTGGATGTGATTGCCGCCCACCAATTTGGCTTTACCAATGTGGTTTCCCCGATGGGCACCGCACTCACCGAAGCCCATGTACGGGCGTTAAAACGCCGCACCCACCGGATTGTGCTCGCTCTCGATTCCGATGCTGCTGGCGACAAAGCCACGCTGCGTGGCCTGGCCGTAACCCGCGAAGCCATGGACCGCACGGGCGAAATGGCCTTCGATGCACGCGGCCTGCTGCGCCATGAAGCCCGTTTGCAGGGTGATATTCGGGTTTGCAGCTTGCCAGAAGGGCTTGACCCCGATGAGGTGATTTATCAGGACCCCAAAACCTGGGAACAGCTCGTTGAAGAAGCCCGCCCGGTTGTGGTACACGTCATGGAAACGCTGGTAAAGGGGCAGGATATTGACGACCCCAAAGTCAAAAGCCAGGTGGCTTCCCAGGTGCTGCCGTTGATCGAAGACCTTCCCGACGCCATCGAGCGCGAAGCTTACCGCCAGCGCCTGGCCAGGCTCTTGCGCGTGGATGAGCGCGCCCTGGTTTCTGCCCAACCGCTGCCCCGCCCGGCCCGTGCCCGCCCTGGCGAAGGCCCGCGCTCCGCTCGTCCGGCTGGCCCGGCGTTAGCCCGGCGCACCCGCAAAGACAGCATCCACCGCCAGGAAGAACACTTCCTGGGAGTGCTGCTGCGCAATCCGCAAATGGTTTACCGGCTCGATCGCTTTTTGCAAGATGCCCGCCTGCCGCGCCTGAGCTTATCCGATTTTCAAGACACCGAGCACCAGTTCTTGTACGACATTATTTCAGCCTCGCTTAAACAAGATTTTTCGCTGCCCACGGATGTCATCCTGGGTAGTTTGCCGCTGCCGCTGATGCCCCTGGCCGACCGCCTGCTTGCCCAAACAGAAAAAATTGACGCTTTAAATGAACGTCTCCTGGATGATTTATATATCACCGTGCTGCGCATTCGCGACCTCAACTTGCGCCAGAGTATGGAACATTTACAACTGATGATGGAGGAATCACAATCCGAAGGCACCCTGGTGGATCAAGAATACCAGACCACCATGGTGCGCTATATCCTTGCCATGCGTGTTCTGGACCAGGCACTCAGCCAGGCCAAAAACCGCACAGCCCCCCCTGCTTAACCTGGCCAATGCACATCCCTGGAAATGGATATGCCCCCTAAAAAGAAAACCAACCCCAAACCAACGCCCGAACCAGGGCTTGTGCAGCACAGTGCACCTGGCGAAGATCCATTCGATGATTTCGAAATGAAAGCCGACCTGGACGATACATTTCCAGAGGAAAACCTGGTTTCTCCCGAGAGCGAAGAAATCAATCTGGAAGAGTTGGACGAAACCGGCATTTTGGAAATGCTGGAACATTATCCCGACTTGAGTACTTTAGATCTGGGCGAAGACCCGGTCCGGCTTTACTTGAAAGAGATCGGGCGAGTGAGCCTGTTGGATATTGACCATGAATTTTGGTTGGCCGCTCGCATTCAGGCCGGGCAGCTGGTTCAAGTTAAACCCCGACCAGGGGATACCAAAACCCAGCGGTTTGAGCTTTTCGTTCAAACCTATTGCCAGATTTACGAATCTCTGAACACCACCTGGGCTTTGCTTGAAAAAACTTGTGCCAAAATGGATTGTGCCCCACCTGCTTTAGACCTGATTCTCACCGAAGCCCGAATGCTGCGTCACAGTTGGGACCTGGAAGTGCCATCGTACTTACGCGCTTATCTGGATAACGGGCTTTGGGGCAGCGATTCCGCCTGGGAAAAGGTTGCCCGGTTGGGTATCCAGGTTTTTACCCAGCTCTACTGCCTGCCAGAAAAAAACAGCCAAATCATTGAACACAGCACGGCTTCTCACACAGGTTTGCCCGATTGTGCCGGGTTCCGAGAATCCATGCCGCCTGCCGAAGTCCTGGAAAAAGAAATCCAGATGATTAAAACTCGTGCCCAGGAAGCGCAAGATGCCCTGATTCGAGCCAATTTGCGCCTGGTGGTCAGCATTGCCAAGCGCTACATTGGGCGGGGCAGCTCTTTTTTGGACCTGATTCAGGAGGGCAATATTGGCCTCTTGCGTGCTGTTGGAAAATTTGACCCCAGCCGGGGGTTTAAGTTTAGTACATATGCCACCTGGTGGATTCGCCAGGCGATTACCCGCTCGATTGCCGACCAGGCCCGCACCATCCGCATTCCAGTCCATTTGCTTGAGTCCATTCACCGGTTGGTGGGCATCCAACGAACCCTGACCCAAACCCTGGGGCGCGCCCCAACCATTGACGAACTGGCCTTGCACAGCGGCTTTTTGGAACCCGAAGAGACCACTGCGATTCGAGAAGCCCAACAAAATGGGCAGCCTGTTCCAGACGACCTGGCCCAACGCTGGAAGCGCGCCACCAAGCGGGTTCGCGAAGCGTTGTTGGTGGCCGAAGAGCCAAAGTCGCTGGATACTCCGGTGGGCAATGAAGAAAACAGCCAGTTGGGCGATTTTATCCCCGACGAAGATACGCTCGAGCCAATTGAAGCCGCCGCCCGCGACATTTTGCGCGAACAGGTGCAAAATGCCCTGGTGGTGCTCACACCCCGCGAGCGCGAAGTTTTGGAACTGCGTTTTGGATTGATTGATGGCAAAGACCACACACTTGAAGAAGTAGGCCGGTATTTCCGGGTGACGCGTGAACGGGTGCGTCAAATTGAAGCCAAAGCGCTGCGCAAACTGCGCCACCCCACCCGCAGCCGCAACCTGCGCGACTACCTGTAACTTATTTTCTCAATCAGGCTTTGGACTGGAGACCAGCAACCTGGTTTAATATTTCCTGGGCCGATTGGCGGGTGCCATCACTCAGGGTGCCGAGCATAGAAGCCAGTTCGCGCAAGCGTTCTTCACCAGAGAGGGGTTCAAGATGGGTGGATGTCCGCCCATGTTGAACCACTTTTTGGACATGGTAGTGCTGCTGGCCAAAGGCAGCCAATTGGGGCAGGTGGGTAATACACAGCACCTGGTGGCGCTGTGCCAGCCGCCAGAGTTTTTCGCCAACCACACTACCAACCCGCCCGCCAATTCCCTGGTCAATTTCATCGAAAACCAATGTGGGGGTCAGGTCGGCCTGGGCTAACACGTTTTTAATGGCCAGAGTAACGCGCGACATTTCGCCCCCCGAAGCCACCTTTACCAGGGGTTTGAGCCCTTCCCCCGGGTTCGGAGCAACCAAAAACTGGATGGTTTCAATGCCATGGGCATCAAAGGCCACCCGGCGGCCGCCGGGCAGCAGTACACCCTGCTCGTCATCCACCTGGTTAAAATCTACGGCAAACTGTGCGGCCTCCATGCGCAGATGGTCCAGCTCTGCTTCAATCGCCTGGCTGAGCGCCTGGCTGGCGGCCTGCCGTTTTTCTGAAAGTGCCAAACCTCGCCTGGCCAGTTCGGTGAGCAGGCGGCTTTCTTCTCCCTGCAGGCTGGAAATCCGCTCATCAGCGTGTGTAATGTCGTTTAACTGGGCTTTTGCTCTGGTTGCAAACGCCAGCACATCGGCCAGGCTGGGCCCATATTTCCGCTTCAGGTTGTTGAGCAAGTCGAGCCGGATTTCCACCTGTTCCAGCCGGCGGGGGTTAAATTCGAGGTTCTCGGCATAGTCGCGCACTTCCAGGGCCAGGTCGGAGAGTTCTTCAAAAATTTCCTGGGCTTTGGCGGCCAGCTCGGCCTGGGAGGGGTCAATCCTTTCCAGTGAGTTGAGGGAATCTACCACTTCACCGAATAGGTCGGTAACCGGCTGGTTTTCGGCTTCCCCCTCTTCAAGCAAAAATAAGGCGGCCTTGGCCAGGCGAGCCAGTGCTTCGGCATTGGCCAGGCGGGTGCGCTCCTGGCGCAGTTCCCCTTCTTCATCTGGGTCTATGCCGGCGCTTTCAATTTCGTTAATTTGATACTCGAGCAAATCGGCCCGGCGTGCAGCGTCGTGTTCGGCGCTGCGCAGCGCTTCCAGTTCACTGCGCACAGCGCGCAGCTGTTGATAGATTTCGCGATAAGACGCCAGCAGGGTTTCGGTGCCTGCGTAGCTGTCCAGGAAGCGCAGGTGTTCCTTAACCCGAAACAAGGAAAGATGGTCCGATTGCCCATGCACATCCACCAACAGTTCGCCAACTTCGCGCAGCAGCTGTGCACTCACACTGCGCCCGTTGACTCGCGCAACACTGCGCCCTTGCCGCCGAATTTCGCGCGCAAGCACCACGTAATTGGGGTCATCCAACAGCGACTCCCGGGCCAGGATGGCGTGCACCGCCGGCTGGGCTTGCGGCGCAAGCTGAAATTCGCCTTCAATGCTGGCAAATTCGGTTTCTGACCGAATCATGGCCAGGTCCACCCGGTTGCCCAGCAGGGTTTCCAGGGCATCAATAATGATGGATTTCCCAGCACCGGTTTCACCGGTGAAGGTGGTTAGGCCCGGCCCAAACTTAAGGGTAAGGTCATCAATAATCGCAAAATTGTGAATTCGCAGTTCGCTGAGCATAGCAGGTATTTAAAGACGGATTCCAGCCAGGCGGTAATAAACCGTTGTGGTGACAATAAAAATATAAGCGGCATTCCAGAGTAGGCCAAAATTGAAGGTTTCTGGAAAGAGGAACAAAGCCAACAATGAAGGCAAGGTGGGAAGCAGGCCGCCAATGGCGGTGGCCGCCGCAATCAGGATAAAGAGATTGCGCCCCCGGCGCCGGCGGATGCTGCTTCGCACCAGTTCGGCAATGCCCGCTCCCACCCCGGCCGCCAGGAAGAGTACAAACCAGCCTAAAAAGCCAGTCAGCAGGCTGCCCAAAAATGCCAGCACGCCTGCAATCAGTGGGCCAATGATGTAATCTTGGGGTTGGGCGGTTTCAAAAACCTTTTGCTGGCCGCGCACACATTCCTTACAGCGATACCCGGTGGGCGTCAGAACGGCACAGCGGGTGCAAATCGGTTTTTCACAGCGGTTGCAGCGCAGCGTGGTTTCCTTATCAGGGTGATTTGCACAGTAAAAAATGCCTGGTTGATGGTTGGCAGGCGGGGAAGGTTCAGCGGTCATTTGGCCCTCCATGTTGGTTTCGGTTGAGTGAAGTCAGGTTGCGGTAAAAATAGCCGGGGTCTTGAAAACGGATGAAATGAATGGAATGTTCGTTGGCGCAAATGTGAACTTCATCCCGGTCGAACAGGGGAACGGGCTGCTGCCCATCAATACACAAGGCTGCTTTGTGGTCGGTTTGCACCTGGATGTGAACTTCCGAGCCTTCAGCCAGCACAATTGCCCTGTCAACGGAAAGGTGTGGGGCGACCGGGACGATGAGAATGTTGCGCAGTTCGGGCGGCAGAATCGGCCCACCTGCGGCCAGGGCATAGGCAGTTGAACCGGTTGGGGTGGCGGCAATCAGCCCATCGGCCACGTAGGTGGTCAAAAAGTTGCCATCTACCCGGGTGGTGAGCCGCACCGGGCGCATGAGTTCACCGCGCCCCACCATGGCTTCATTGAGGACATCCCACGAGCCCAAAGAAAGGCCCTCGCGGAATTGTTCGGCGCGCAGCATCATGCGGTGTTCGAGCCAGAACTTACCAGCCAGAAGCTGGTCGAGGTAATTGGGCCAATCGTTCCGCTGGACTTCAAGCAAAAAGCCCAGGTTGCCCATGTTGATGCCCAGGATAGGGATGTTGTGGGGTGCGCAGATATGCCCACTGCGCAGCATGGTCCCATCCCCCCCGATGGCAATCCAGATGTCAAATTCTCCGTTTTGAACGCCGGAAACCAGGGCGGGGTCATAAATTTCGCCGGGGACTGCCTCGAGGCCGTGGGCTTGTAAATAAGCAGCAACCTGGTGGGTTTCGAGCAAGCCCTGGGGCAGGCGGGGATGCGAAGCAACCGCAGCACGTTTAAAGGGTAGGGAAAGGGGTGCCATGCGTAAATTATACCTGTCTGTGAGCAGGGTTACAGCCGTTGGTCGCAAACTCTGCGAAAACCACACCCCCGGCAGCGTTCTTGCTGTTCGTGGGAGCGTGGCAGCGAGCGTTTGCGCCTGGCGTTGTGAATTTCGTCCAGCAGTTCAACCAGCGATTTTTCCAAAGCAGGTGTATAGGGAACGGCAAACGTTTTCCGTTCATAGTGGATGATGCCATAAGATGGACGTTTACCATAAGCGCGTTCCACCAACAGGCAGTAAGCGGCAAGTTGGTAAATGTGCGAATCGTAAGGCTCTTGTGGGGTGCGGCCAGTTTTTACTTCAACCGGGATAATCATCCCATTTTCTTCCACAAGGTAGTCGGGCTTACCGGTCAGGTCGTAAACAGGGTCGTAAAGCGGGTCGTCCACCTTCCCCCAGGCGCGAGTATCTGTATAAATCACTTTGCCGGAGGGCAAACCGGCCTGGCGCTGCTTCCGTCCTGCCGCCCAAAACAGCCAGGCAGATACGAGAATGAGAATCAGAATCAGGGTTGGCATGTGCTGGGCTCAGAAAAGCAGTGGGGCGGCACCCAGCCAGGAATCGGCCAGGTACAAAATTGTAAAAACCAGGGCGACCAACAGCAGCGCGTAGGCCGCCAGCCGCAGCAGGCCGGCCACAAAAACACTGCGCCCGTGCTGTTGGTGCAGCTGTGTGCCGCTTTGCATTTCGCTGGTGTTTTCAGAGGGGTAGCCCTGGCGCTGGTACCACCAGGCCCGTTTGCAATACAGGTATGAACCGAGTTCAGAGGCGCGCAGGGTGGTGGAATGGGAACGCCTGGGGGAGACGTCAGGCTGGTTCATCGTCCGGAGAGAAAGGGGTTTCGGGGGCGGGGGGCAGGTTCAGGCGCTGTTCGAGCGCTTTAAGGCTTTGTTCCAGGTGTTCCTGGCGAATCGCGATGGTCAGGTCACCGCGTGTGCGCTCCACAATGCCGCGCATCAGGTCTGTCATGCGCCGCAAGCCACCGGTGATGGCATCAGGGTAGTCCATCGAAACCATCACGCCGTAGACATCATCCATAATACCCAGCAGGCGTTCGGCTTCATCAGAATAGCCATGGCGAAGAATATCCAGGGTGCGGCGGCGCAGTTCTCCCACAGCCTCAGCCAGGCCTTTGAGATAAGTGTCATAGGGTAGGTTGAGTTCTTCAGGGCTGGGCAGGGGCTGGTTGCCCACCAGCGCAAACACCAGGCAGGCCTCGGCAAATTCTTTAAGGGCATCTTGGGTGTAACCTGCAAAAAAAAGGTCGGGGTGGTTGGCCAGGTTGGTGCGCAGCACGGAGGCAAGCGCGGCAGCCTGGCTCAGTTCATCCTGAGCCAGGCTGGTTTCGTCTCGGTGGACTGCACGAATCGCGTTCGAACAATGTCTTGTCAGGGTGCGCGCCTGTGAAAGCGCCTGGTCGCGAGCCAGGGTGCGCGCTTCAAAAGATTGGTGAATACGGTTGGCGATTTCGTCAATCTGGTTCATTCAGGTTAAACGGCTATTTTTCGCCCGGGTCTTTTGGCCGGAACAAGCGGGAATATTCAACCAGGGCATCTTCGCCAGGTATTTTGATTTCACCAAATACGGCTTCATACTTCGACAGGTTATCGGCCAGGGCGCGATAAAACAGCTTGGCGCTGAGCGGCGACATCATTACCTGGGCGAGCACATTGGCCGGTGCCGGGCCGGGTAGCTTGAGCGCGAAATCAAAAACCAGTTCGGATGGCAGGTGGGTAATCCGCACCAGGTTGGCGTAAACCGGAACCAACTCCTTGGCAATATGCAGAACAGGGGCCTGGTTTGGCGGGTTAATGGGGCGTTGTGGGTTATCCATGGGTTTAGAATGGCAGGTCGTCGCCGCCATCGTCGTGCATGTCATCGTGCATCATGCCGTCTTCGCCGCGCGACGAGAGGAATTGAACGCTTTGCGCCGTGATTTCAAACGAAGCGCCCATGGTGCCATCGGGCCGGGGGTACATGCGCGGCCCGCCGGTGGCGGGGTCGGCGTTCAGGCGGCCTTCAATCAACACTTTGCTCCCCTTGCGCAGGTACTGGTTGCAGCTTTCTGCCTGGCGCCCCCAAACCGAAACGCGGAACCAGACGGTTTCTTTGACCCGCTGCCCATTGGAATCGTTATACTGTCGGTTGGTTGCAACAGAGAGGTTGGTTACGGCCTGGCCGGTTGGGGTATAGCGCATTTCAGGGTCGCGCCCCAGGTTGCCTACGATCATAACTTTTTGAAACATAATTTTTGCTCCTTTCGGTGAATGAATGGGGTTAAAGTTCCGGGCTGCGCCCGTTTTGTAGATACTGGCAGGCACCTGGCTTTCTCAGGAAGCATGCCGACGGCAGTCACCGACTCGTCTTTATCATTTTACCTTAATTCATAAATATTGCAGGGCAAAGTTTGGCGAAATTGGAAAATTGACCATTTGTGCTATAATGCGAATATGCCAGCACAAACACCTGCATCCAACCCTTTCCGAAAGTCCGAAAAGAAAGAACCAGCTCGGGGACGGTCGTCCCAGCCGGATGAGAAAAAGCCGGCAGTCAAAAAAACAACCCCCCAGAAGAAAACAACTGCCACCCGTGCCAAAACCCGCCGCCGCGCCCCACCACCCCAAAACCCTTTTGGGACGGGTGCTTCAAGGCTGGTGACCGGGCTTTCGCTCGACCGAAAACTGGATATTGTTGGCGTCATTCTTGCCCTGGTTGGGTTTCTGACCCTGTTGTTCATGCTTTCTCCCACTCGCAGTGCCATTACGGGGGTCTGGGTGGACTTTTTGGCCTGGCTTGTGGGTTGGGGCAGCTATGTCCTCCCGCTGGGGCTGGTGGGGATTGGCTTGTGGCTCATTTTACGACACATTGAACGCATACCAGCGTTTGCGGTTGAGCGTATTCTTGGAGTGGTGCTGCTGTTTTTTAACCTGCTGGCAGTGCTTCACCTGGTGTTATATCCCCCAACCCGTGCCGATAGTTTTGCACTCGCCCTGGAGGGTAAAGGCGGCGGTTGGATTGGGGCTTTTCTCTTTGAGTTGTTGGACGCTGCCGTAGGGGCAGGGGGGACCGTAGTAATTTTGCTGGCCTGGCTGGTGATTGGGATTATGCTCATGCTGGATGTTTCGGTTACCGACCTCTTTCGCTGGCTGCAGCCATTGGGGCAGGGGGTTCGCCTGGCTTTCCGGCGCCTGGCGGCTCGTGTAAGCCGGGTTCAACCGGTAATCGAACCAGCACCTTTTGAGCCTTATGCTGCCCCAGCCCAGGTGGCAGCGCGCAGCGCCCCACTGCCGGGTGTGCCCGTGTTTCAACCAGAAAATGCTGCAGTACACGCCTGGCGGCTGCCCAAAATGGAAGAAATGCTGGAACAGGGGCGCGATGTGGAACACAGTGATCAAATTGACCGGGAACGGGTGCAGCTCATTGAAGAAACCCTGGCTTCTTTTGGCGCACCGGCCCATGTGGTCGAGGTCAATCGCGGGCCAACCATTACCCAATTTGGGGTTGAGCCCGATTTTGTAGAAACCCGCGCCGGGCGCACAAGGGTGCGCGTTGGCCGGATTGCCTCTCTTGCCGACGACCTGGCCCTGGCGCTGGCGGCCCAACGCATCCGCATCCAGGCGCCTGTGCCGGGGAAGGGCTATATTGGCATTGAAGTGCCCAACGAACAGGTGGCCCTCGTGGCACTGCGCGATGTGATGGAAAGTGAAGCGTTCCTCAAACTGCAGTCGAACTTGCGCCTCGCCCTGGGCCAGGATGTGGCCGGGTCTCCTGTATCCACCAACCTGGCCAGCATGCCCCACTTGCTGATTGCTGGAGCAACGGGTTCAGGTAAATCGGTTTGTGTCAACTCCATCATCGCCACTTTATTGCTGACCAACACACCCGATACCCTGCGTTTGATCATGGTAGACCCAAAGCGCGTTGAACTGACCGGGTATAACGGCATTCCACACCTGCTTGCCCCGGTGGTGGTTGAAATGGAAAAGGTCATTGGGGCGCTGCAGTGGGTGACTCGGGAAATGGATGCCCGCTACCAAAAGTTCCATGATGTTGGGGCGCGCAACATCCTGGACTATAACAAAAAAATGGAGGCTCAGGGAACCACGCCGCTGCCTTACCTGGTGGTCATTATTGATGAACTGGCCGATTTAATGATCCTGGCGCCCGACCAGACCGAAAAAACCATCACACGCCTGGCGCAGCTGGCCCGTGCCACTGGCATTCACCTGGTGATTGCCACCCAGCGCCCATCTGTGGATGTGGTTACCGGGTTGATTAAAGCCAACCTGCCCGCCCGGATTGCCTTTGCTGTGGCCTCTGGGGTGGACAGCCGGGTAATTCTTGACCAACCCGGCGCAGAACGCTTGCTTGGCAGTGGTGATATGTTGTTTCAGGCTCCCGATGCCCCCGCTCCGGCGCGCATTCAGGGTGTGTATGTTTCCGATACAGAGATTCAGCGGATTGTTCAATACTGGCGCAGTGCTGCCATGCCCCACGCAGCAGCGCATGCACCACAAACGCTGCATTCTGAACTGCCGCCCGACGCACCTCCGCCGGGCATCCCGCTCAAGCAAATCCCGATTTGGGATGACTTGGTGCCTGAAGAAGAGACCGACCCGATGTATAACGAAGCCCTCGACCTGGTTCGCCGGCAGGGAAGGGCTTCAATTTCCATGCTTCAGCGGCGCCTGCGAATTGGCTATACCCGTGCCGCCCGCCTGGTCGAAATGATGGAAGATAAAGGCATTGTTGGCCCGCCCGAAGGGCCAACCCAGGTGCGCCAGGTCTTAGACTATGGTCCAGCTGCGCCGCCTGTTGGAGAGTGAGCCAATCCCCCGCAAATTAATGTCTGCAAATTTGGATTGGGTTAGGCTATAATGTTTTATACCTGCTCACAAAGCCGGGCTAAAATATTTGTAAAGAAACGCATGACAGTGCAAGCCGGTTGTTCAGGGTAATCGCCAGCAGTGCCCGGAAAATTTCTGAAATACCTTTCGGCGATTACCCAAACAGATTGAGTCGTTCCAGGTTTTGATAAAAAACCCCAATCCTTCTTATTACGTTTGAGTTAGATTGAAAAGGTTCGCCTATGACTGACATGACTCGTACACCCAAAGTATTTGTGGTTAAAAACAGCCTGGATGAACTGGCAATCCCATCCGCCCTTGTAACGGACCTGATTTTTCGAATTCTGTTCAGCGAAGGCGATGTTAGCTTTCCCCGTTTGGTAGATATTTTGAAAATATCCCAACCGATTGTAGACGAGGTTTTACAGTGGATGCAGGGAGAACACCTGGTTGAGGTGGCCAAGGCTGGCCAGTTGGGTCGCTACAGTTACACCTACCGGCTGACCGACGCTGGAGAAGAACGCGCCCGCAGCGCATTTGAACGCACCCAGTATATTGGGCCTGTTCCAGTCTCAGTGGAGGCTTACTGCGAAGCGATTAATCTGCAAACCTCCGACCGGGATGGTCAGAAGGTGACCCCATCTCAGCTAAAACAGGCGCTTGGTCATTTGATTCTGCCCGACAACTTCGACCGGAAAATTGGCCCTGCCGTCAATTCGGGCACATCGCTCTTTTTGTATGGTCCACCTGGAAACGGAAAAACCACGGTTGCCCAAATTATTGGTATGCTGGTGGCAGGCGCTGATCCCATCCGGCTGCCCTATGCAGTGACCATTGGCGGGCAAATTATCAAAGTCCACGATTCGTTAATCCACATTCCGGCCGAATCGCCGAACCCGGACTCAGCCGTGCTGCGCAATTATGACCTGCGTTGGGGCTTGTTCCGCCGCCCGGTACTCATGGTTGGGGGCGAATTGACGATGGAAGCGCTCGAACTGCGCTTCGACCCGGTGGCAAAGTTCTATGAGGCTCCCATGCAGATGAAAGCCAATGGTGGGATGTTGCTGATTGACGATTTTGGCCGCCAGCGTGTTTCAGCACAAGACCTGCTCAACCGCTGGATTGTGCCCCTTGAAAGCCGCATTGATTACTTCCGCCTGCTCTCTGGCCAGACCATTGAAATCCCCTTCCGGCAGTTGATTGTTTTTTCAACCAACCTCGACCCCGAAACTTTGATGGACGATGCCTTTTTGCGCCGCATCCAAATGAAAGTGGAACTGGACAGCCCTGACGAGAAAATGTTCTACCAGATCTTTTTACGGATTTGCAAAAGCTATAATGTGCCTTTCGACCGGGATACCTTCATGTATCTTGTGGACAAATGGTACCGGAAAACCGGGCGCAAAATGCAGTCAGTCCACCCGCGCGACCTGATTCGCACCGCCGTTTCCATTTGCAGCTATGCTGGCATACCGCCCCAATTGACCCCGGCGCTGATTGACGAGGCTTGTGACGCCTATTTTGTTTCCAATAAATGAGAAGAAGACCCGGCGCTTACAAAACGGGAACACCAGCCAGGTTGTCTTTTTGAACAGATTGGCCAGCCTTGCCTGTGACCAGCACCTCACCCCCGCTGTTTCCTTGCAGCGCGAGGGTATCACTGATTTCAAAGTTGCCACCCTGGTAGGCAATGCGCTCACCCACCACGAATTTTTTGCCAGCCTTGAGCTTTTCAACCAGTTCTGTCCGGGTGAGCATCAGCCGGTCTGAAAATGCCGGGCCGCGCCGTTCGTAGGCCCGCACCCAATCCACCTGCCCGTCGGGGGTATAGCGGACGGCTGTCAGAACACCATCAAACTTTTCTTTACGAGCCATTGGGTTTCACCTATTTATGTTGAGGTTGGAATTGCAGCGAGTCGGGGTGCGCGGACTCGAACCGCGGACCTCCGCGTCCCAAACGCGGCGCGCTACCAACTGCGCCACACCCCGATTTGCGCACAGAGTATACTTCTTTTGGCGTCCTTACGTCAAGGCTCGATTTTTTGGGTGCAAGGGGGCGTGTTTTGGGGTAGGGTTGGAAGGTTTGAACCACAGATTCGAACAACATTTCCGTGCACCTGGTAATCCATCCATCGCCAGAAACTCATTTCGGGCTGGTACAATCTACAGGTGCGAAATAACCTGGCCAGGTTTGAAAACCCGATGGCCAGCTGGAGGAATCAGTATGGATCCGCTTTATTACCACCTGCATCACACGCTCCACATGGATGACTTACGTTTTTGGGAAGCATTGGCTGGCGAACACAGTGGCCCAATCCTGGAATTGGGCTGCGGGACAGGCCGGCTGCTAAACCCGCTTGCCCGGAGCGGTAAGGATATGGTGGGCATTGATATTGATCCTGCCATGCTGGCGTTTCTCAAAGCCAACCTTTCACCCAGGTTTGCTGCGCGAGTGACCCTGGTCGAGGCAGATATGCGTGATTTTTCGCTCGGACAGCGCTTTTCACTGGTCATTTTGCCCTGCAACACATTCAGCAGTTTCCCTTCGCCTGAGCGCCGCAAAATTTTGCAGGCAGTTGCCCGCCATCTGCTGCCCGATGGCCGGTTTGTGGTCAGCATGCCAAACCCCGCCATGCTGCTTGAGCTTCCCGAAGTGGGTGAGCCAGAGCTGGAAGATGTTTTTGAGTACCCACCATCTGGCGAGGAGGTCCAAGTTACCAGCCGCTGGCAGCGTTCGTTCATCCCACCAGGAACCCCTGTGATGACTTTTGCCTGGGAATATCAGCGAGGGGGTTCTGCTGCTACAGTCACGGCCACCCATTTCCTGGATAGCTTGAACGTGTATCGTTCCGACTTTGAAGCAGCCGGGTTAGAAATTGGGGTTGAGTTTGGCGAATTCGACTTCGAGTTTTTTGACGAACAAGAATCCACCTATTGGATTCCAGCCGCCGCGCTGCGCAGGGCTTAACTTTCCCCTGGCGAAATTGGAGCAGAGGGCCCAATCGGGTGGTTAAGCAGCCAGACCAGGAAAAGCCCCGTGATCGCCCCGCTCACCCCACCTGCCAGGACATACCCCAAGGCCTGGTCAATAACATCGGCGAGCGCCAGCCCGGCCATCCAACCGATGGTGTTGGCAATTGCCCACCATTCTGCGCGCAGTACTTTGCGAAACAGCACGAAATACTGGGCAATACCCATGGTCATGCCGATAATCGCACCGCTGCTGGCAAAGTTGAGCTGCTCCCCAACCCCCAACGCCACCACAACCACCAGGCTGGGCGCCCAGGCCAGGGTGGTGACCACGACCCACCCGTTAAGCCACCGGGTGTTTTCTGGCAGCAAATATGCCCGCATGACAAACCATTGGTTGATGCCCAGGCTCAAACCCGCTATGAGGGCAATCACTGCCCAAACCACAATCGTCAGCCAGCCATCGGTAAGCACTTCAATTAAAGAACCTAAGAATACCGAGAGGGTCATGCCTACGATCCAGCCCACGGCATTTGCAAATACCCATGCCAACCAGAATTTCCAGTTAATTTCGGTTTGTTGATCTTGCATAAGATTAGTATTATCCTTCTATCCCTGGTTGTCAAGGTGCGAAACAGGTTAAGAAAATTTGGGGTAGGGGTCAAGGGGGCACAGGCTGTGCTAAAATATGGATATGAATACCAAACCACCCGCTCCTGTTGTCCGAAACCCCCAAACCCACGAGAAACACCGCCAGGAGGTGTTCTGGCAAATAACACTGCCCATTTTGCTTTTTGGGCTGCTGGCACTGGCGGCGGTTGTGCTGCCGGTGGTTGCTGTGGCACAGGGGGGGCAGGTGCGCAAATGGGCGGATATGTCCATCATCTTCCTGCTTACCAACCGGATGATTGCCGGCACCTTCACCCTGCTGATGGTGGGGCTTTTGGCGTATGGCGTCACCAGCCTGCTGCGCTCGCTGCCAGCGTGGTTTTACCAGGTTCAGCAAACTTTTTGGATGATCAATGCCTGGCTTCACCAGACTGCCGATCGCAGTGTGGAGCCGGTGATGCGGGTGCGTGCGGCTGCTGCCCAACTGGACCCCATCCGTGCCAGGTTTGAACATGCTGCCCGGCGGATTCGCCAGGTATTTTATCCAACTGACCACACTGAGGAGAACTCTCAATGAATTCGAACGCAATCGTACCCGATGAAACCTGGAAGAACAAAGCCCTGGCCATGGGGTTGGTGATTGGTGCACTTACTGGGTTGGGTGCAGCCTATTTGTTGGTACAGCGTGCCGAACAAACCAGCAGCCCGCCGCATTTTAGCGCCGGCGAGGGTGTGAAACTCAGTTTGCTGCTGCTGGGCCTGGTTCGCCAGGTTGGGCAGATGTTTGAATAAAAGCCTTTTTTGGGGTTAACCAGCCGCAAGCCCGTACCAGGCGGCAAAATGTGTTAGTGCTTTAATATGCTCGCCTGGGGTGAAAAAACCGCAGCCCATGGTGTTTATGGAAAGGTGGCTGGCGCCAACCGCCCGCCATCCTAGAATCGTCTTTTCCCATTCATTCAGGTTGGCGTTGTTGTAATGCAGGCGGGGTTCCAGGCCCAGTTCTGAAGGGTTACGGCCTGCTTTTTCCATGTACCCGGCAATCTTGTCCAGGTCGGGCGCGGCGGCTTCGGCAGTGCGGTATCCAGGCATCCAACCATCACCCATGCGTGCCATGCGTTCCAACACGGCTTCAGCGTGGCCCCCAAACCAGATAGGTATCTGGCGCGTGGGCAGCGGCTTAATGCCCGCATCCGGAATGTTATGCCAGCGTCCCTGGAAATTTACCAGGGGCTGCCCCCAAAGCTGGCGCAGCACACTGACCTGCTCTTCAATCCGCTTGCCGCGGTTGTGAAAATTCTCGTTGAGGGCCACATACTCAACCGGGTTCCAGCCAATGCCAACACCCAATCGCAGCCGCCCGCTGCTGATGACATCCAGGCTGGCTGCTTGCTTGGCAACCAGGGCGGTTTGGCGTTGGGGCAAAATCAAGATACCCGTGACAAATTCTATCTTTTGGGTCAGGCCTGCCAGGTAGCTGAACAGCACAAAAGGTTCGTGGAAGGTGCTTTCAAACGTGTAGGGTCCCTGAAACCCTTCCGGGCGGTTGGGGTTGGCTCCCACCACGTGCTCGTAAGCCAGAATATGGGAAAAGCCCAAACCCTCGACGGTTTGGGCATAATCCCGAATGACGGCAGGGTCGCTGCCAATTTCTGTTTGAGGAAAAACGACGCCAATACGCAAGGTTTAGCTCCTGGGCTTATTCCTCGTCTTCGTCGTAATCGTCGCCTTCTTCAAAGCCTTCGTAGTGAACGTGACCATGGTCTAGTTCTTCAGCGGTGGCGGCGCGCAAGCCGGTAACTTTTACCCAGAAGTTCAGGGTTTTGCCAGCAAGTGGGTGGTTGAAATCGAGGGTGACTGTTTTGGGGCTCACTTTGGTGATGGTGGCTTCGATGAGTTCGCCATCTTCGTCTTCCATTTCGATTTCGGTGCCAACTTCCAGGGGAATTTCGTCCGGGAATTCGCTGCGCGGCACTTCACTGACGGCGTCTTTTTCATAGTCGCCATAGCCATCTGCGGGGGCAACAATCACGTCGCGCTCATCCCCCACTTTCAAATCGTACAGGGCATCTTCCAGCCCGGGCACAATATTGCCATATCCGTGCAAATATTCCAGAGGGCCTTCGCCTTCGGTTGTATCTACCATTTCGCCGTCCACGGTCAGGCGATATTCAATGGTGACGACCACGCCATCGTCAACGGTTTCGGGCGTGTCTGCCTGTGGATGATTACTGTTCACTTTTACACCTCTTTTGTTTCCGGGGCTTACCGGGAGAAATAGATGGCCGCCAGGCTGTCTTTGTCTACCAGCTTCTTGGCGGGGATTGCTAAATTGTATCACGAATAGGTTTGTATATATTCCTCTAACACGAAGTTTATAGTTTATTGATAATTTACAGACGTTCTTCTTATACACACCGGAGATAATCCAAGCATAGAAACACACCGGAAAACCGGAACAAAAACAAAAAACATCACAACTTTGTGTAAAAAAAAGGAGAAACAAAATGGTCAAAATTGTACGCTATACCCCCTCTTACATCCGCCCAATAGCAGCCACCCGCGAATGGACCCTGGCTGTGGACGTGCTGGAGAGCGGCGAAAATTACCTGGTCAAAGCCTCTGTGCCTGGCATCCAGGTTGAGGATATTGAAGTCACCTTCCAGGAAGATGTGCTCACCATTCGGGCCGAGCGCAAAGCGGATGAGAGCATCAAAGCCGAGGAATATCACCTGCGCGAGCGCGCCGAGGGTGTGTTCAGCCGCAGCCTTCGTTTCAATTCCCCGGTCCAAACCGAAGCCATCCAGGCCGCCATCCAACATGGTGTGCTGACCCTGGAGATTCCGAAAGCAGAAGAAGTCCGGCCGCGCAAAGTTGCCGTACAGGTGCGCTAGGCTGGTTTCGAAAAAATTTAACCAAAGAAAGGAGAATTGCCATGTCTAAAATCATTCGTTGGAATCCGGTTCGTGAAATGCTCACTTTGCAGAATGCAATGGAGCGCATGTTCGATGATGTCTACGGGGATGTCAATCCGGCGATGAAGCGTTGGGATCTGGCGATTGACCTCGCCGAGAAGAACGACGCCTTCGTGGTCAAGGCTTCCCTGCCAGGGATTGACCCCAACGACCTGGATATCACTGTGGAAGATGATGTCCTGATCATCAAAGGCGAAACCAAGGAAGACAAAACCATCGAAGAAGCGAACTACCACCTGCGCGAACGCCGGGTGGGAGCCTTCACCCGCAGCCTGCGCCTGCCCACGGCCATCAACGCCGACAAAATCGAGGCCTCTTACGAGAACGGCGTTTTGATATTGAATGTGCCCAAGGCCGAGGCGGTTAAACCCAAGAAGATTGCGGTCCGCAGTGTGATTGAAGGCTAGTAAGCCGGAAGCAGCAAACGAACCTCCTCTAAAAACGCCGGAGACTGCGGGATTGCCCACCGCCAGTCTCCGGCGTTTCCTTTTTGGGGGCTGTTCCTGCCCGGTGTAGTTGCGGGTATAATCGCCTATAGGCCATTTTGGCCAGGTAATTGGATGGAGCATACTTCATGGAGTACAAAGATTATTATAAAACGCTTGGTGTTGCAAAGAACGCCAGCCAGGAAGAAATCAGCAAGCGATTTCGCGATCTGGCGCGCCAATATCACCCGGATGTAAACCCGGGTGATAAAAACGCCGAAGAGAAATTTAAAGAGATTAACGAAGCCTACCAGGTGCTTTCTGACCCGGAAAAACGCCAGAAATATAACCAGTTCGGCCAGCAGTGGCAGCAGTATGCCCGCGGCGGGGGTCGCCCGGAAGATTTCGACTGGGGCCGTTGGGGCACGCCGGGTAGTGGTGGGCGCACCATGAATATGCAAGACCTGGAAGAACTGTTTGGCCGGGGTGGCGGCGGTGGTTTTTCGGATTTCTTTGAGGCTTTGTTTGGGGGTGCAATGGGCGGTGCGCAGCCGCGGGCTCGCCGCGGCCAGGACATTGAACATGCTGTGCAAATCACGCTTGAAGAGGCTTTTCACGGAACCGGGCGCACCTTCCAACACCCCGATGGCAGCCGTTTTGAAGTTAAAATTCCTGCAGGGGTAAAGGAAGGAGCGCGCATCCGCTATGCGGGTAAAGGTGGACCAGGGGCAAACCCTGCCGAGGCAGGCAGCCTCTACCTGAAGGTTCAGATTCAGCCGCACTCCCGCTTCACCCGCCGCGGAGATGATTTGGAAACCAACCTGCCGGTGGACCTGTATACCGCCATCCTGGGGGGCGAGGTGGAAGTGCCCACGCTCGAAAAGCCGGTCCGGCTGAAGATTCCAGCCCACACCCAAAATGGCCAATCCATCCGCCTGCGGGGTTTGGGCATGCCGCACCTGAATAAAACGGGCCAGCGCGGCGACTTGTTTGTCAAAATTGATGTACAGCTGCCGGCCAACCTGAATGCTGAAGAGAAACGCCTGTTTGAACAACTGCGCAGCCTGCGCAAAGGGTAGCACTGGCTTTGTAACCAGTTGGTTAACAAACCCAGGCAAAGTAACTATTTTCGAAGAAATGGGTTATAGTTATTGGCACAGTGTTCAACACTGGTAAGTTTATTTTTTTATATTTCCAAACCCAAAGGAGAAACATATGTTAGGCGATACTTCAAACTTGATGGACCGGATTATTGGCGCGTTTACTTTCCGCCAGGGGATTTACGCGGAAGTTGAACACGACCAGAGTTTCACCAACACCGCCTGGGTGCTTGTTGTGGCTGTTTCCATTTTGCGCGGCCTGGGCACAGCGGGTTTTGGTGAAGGTTTCCTTGGTTGGTTGATTGGCGCAGTGGTCATTGCGCTCTTTTCGGTGGGCGGTTTTGCCCTGGCGGCCTTCCTGGTGAGCTGGGTTGGAAAAACCATGTTCAACGCCGACACGCACTTTGAAGAGATGGTGCGGGTGTTGGGCTTGGCCTTTGTCTGGAATGTGGTAGGCGTTTTGGGCATTCTGGGCGGCTTCATTTCGTGCCTGTTGGCCCCAATTACCCTGGCTGCGGCAGTTGCCGGTCTGGTGGCCTGGGCCTTCGCCGCCAAAGAAGCCCTCGACCTGGAATGGGGTCAGACGATTATCGTCATCCTGGTTGGTTGGGTGGCTGCATTCGTGATTACCTTCATTGGTTCATCCATCCTGGCCATAATTGGTTTGGGTGGCGCGGCTGCGGCTGGCGCTTTTGGTTCCTAACCTGCATCTTTAACCGAAAATTGTTTCTGCCGCAATCCCCCTCTGGATTGCGGCAGGTTCTTTTAAAGCCTGGGGTATAATTTTTCTATGACGAAGTTTCGCTACTTCCATCCCATCCAAATCCGCTATGCCGATATTGATGCCCAGGGGCATGTGAACAATGCCAAATTCCTCACCTTCATGGAACTGGCCCGGGTAGGCTACCTGGTGGAGCTGGGATTGTGGGATGGCTTCACCTATGAAGATTCAGGGATTATCCTGGCATCGGCCAGCCTGGAATTTAAAGCCCCCATTCGCCTCAACCAGAACATCCAGGTTGGCGTGCGCGTCTCGCGGATAGGCCAGAAAAGCATGAATACGGAATATATTTTGGAAGACAGCCAGACCGGTCAGCAAATGGCCAGTGGGGTTGCTGTGATGGTGGCGTATGATTACCGCACCCAGCGGAGCATTCCTGTGCCCCCCGCCTGGCGCGAGCGGATTGCTGCATTTGAACAATGGACTTCGCCAGAAGGCGAGTAAACCGCCGGTACCCCGGTATTTTTTGGAGACTGTTATGACCCAAAACCCTCAACCCCTGCCAGCCATTGATGTTGATTACATGCTGGGCTTTCTGACTGAATTGTTAAACACCCCCAGCCCAACGGGTTTCACTGAACACGCGACTGCTTTTACAGAGAAAGCCCTGAAGGCTTTTCCATTCTTAACCATCCTCCAAACCCGCAAAGGCGGCCTGGTGGCCCGTTGGGATGGGACCCAAAGCGACTCGCCCCGTGCCCTGACTGCCCACACCGATACGCTGGGTGCAATGGTTAAAGAAATTAAAGGCAGCGGCAGGTTGAAGCTGACCAAGCTGGGCGGCTATGCCTGGAACACGGCGGAAGGGGAGGGCTGCACGGTCTTCACTCGCAAAAATGGCACCGTGCGCGGCTCCATTTTGCTGGCCAAATCGTCCAGCCATGTGTACAGCGGGGACGTCAACACCCTGAAGCGCGACGACGATACCATGGAAGTGCGCCTGGATGCCCTGACCCGTTCTGCAGACGAAACCCGAGCCCTGGGGATTGAAGTGGGCGATTTTGTTGCGTTTGACCCGCGCGTGGAAGTGACCAACGGGTTTGTGCGCTCTCGTCACCTGGATGATAAAGCCTGCGTTGCCAACATCCTTGCGGCCATCAAAGCCCTGGCGGATGCGGGTCTGCAGCCTGCCCAAACCACTTATTTCCACATCAGCAACTACGAAGAGGTAGGCCACGGCGCGGCCAGCGGCATTCCAGAAGAAGTGACCGAGTTGCTCACCCTGGACATGGCCGCGATTGGTGATGGCCAGACCTCCGATGAGTTCAGCGTGACACTGTGCGTCAAAGATTCCGGCGGGCCGTACCACCATGGTTTTAACAACCGCCTGCGCAACCTGGCCGATGCCCACGGCATTCCCTATAAAGTAGATATCTACCCGTATTATGGTTCGGATGGTGAGGCCTTCTGGCGAGCGGGTGGCGATGTGGCCGTGGCGTTGATTGGGCCGGGTGTCGATGCTTCGCATAACTACGAACGCACCCATACCGATGCCCTGGTGGCCACTACCCGCTGGGTGGTTGCCTACTTGCTGAGCTAACCAACCATGTCCCGGCTTGCATTTGACGCTGCCCTGCCCCCCGTTTCCCTGGTAGAAGTCCCGGCGATTGCCCGCGCGGCTGAAGCCGTGGGCTTCGATGCCTTGTGGAGCACAGAGACGCAGCACGACCCGTTTTTGCCCGGCCCGTTGGTAGCGGAGCACACCCAAAGGCTGCACTTTGGCACGGGAATTGCGGTCAGTTTTGCGCGCAGCCCGGCCACTTTGGCCTACACTGCCTGGGACCTGGCGCAGGCCTCGCACGGCCGGTTTATCCTGGGGTTAGGAACCCAGGTGAAGGCCCATATCGAACGGCGCTTTGGCATGCCCTGGCCCGATTCGCCGGTGGGCAAGCTGCGCGAGCAAACCCAGGCAATCCGGGCGTTTTGGCGGGCTTGGCAAAGCGGCGAGCGCCTGAATTACCGTGGGGAATACTATAAACTGACTTTGATGTCGCCCTTTTTTAACCCCGGCTCCTCCCGTTTTCCCAATATCCCCATATTTATTGCCGGGGTGAATGCCGGCCTGGCTCGCCTGGCAGGGGAAGAAGCTGATGGCTTTTTGGTTCACCCCTTCCACACGCCTGGCTACCTTGCCGAGATGCTGCGCCCCGCCATCCAGGCCGGGGCGGACAAAGCAGAACGAGAGGCAGGTAAGGTGGCTGTTTCGGCCACAGTGTTCGCCGTGACCAACGAATTTGAAGATGCCTTCACCCGCCAACAAATTTCGTTTTATGCCTCCACGCCTTCGTATAAAGCCGTGATGGACTTCCATGGCTGGGGCAGCGCTGCTGAAACCCTTTCAGAAATGGCAGCCCGCGGCCAGTGGGGCGAGATGCCCGCCCTGGTGACGGATGAAATGCTGGAAACCTTCGCTGTGATTGCCCCGCCCGACACCCTTGGCGCCGCACTGAAAACCCGCTACGCCGGGTTGGCTGACCGCCTGGGGATTTACCTGCCCTTCATGCCTGGCGTGCGCGACGACTTCTGGCGTGGGCTGGTCCAGGCATTTCAAAGTTGAGAGAGATTCCGATGCTGGTTATAGACGCCCACCAGGACATAGCCTGGAACATCATCGCTTTTGGACGGGACTATACTCGCTCCGCCCACGAAACCCGGCGGATGGAAGCCGAAAGCGGTTCGCCTGCCCCGGCTCGCAATGGCGACACCCTGTTGGGCTGGCCCGATTACCGGCGCGGCAAGGTGGCGGTGGCGTTCTCCACCCTGTTTGTCGCTCCGGCCCGCCGCCGCCTGGGCGACTGGGAAACCCAGGTCTACGCCGATTACCAACAGGCTCACCGCCTGTACATGAACCAACTCGACGCCTACTACCGGCTGGTAGACCGGGCGCCTGACCTCTTTCAACTGGTCCGCAGCCGGGAAGAACTGCATGAAGTGCTCAAACCCTGGCAGGCATTGGATGCCGCTCCGGCGCCCGCCCCACTCTCCGAAGAAGAAAAAGCGGAGAAGCGCAGGCTGGCAGAAGAAAATGCCCGCAGCAATCGCCCGGATGAACCGCCGCAAAAGCCATCCGGCCCGGCGGTTGGGCTGGTGGTGTTGATGGAGGGGGCTGAAGGAGTGCGCGAGCCTGCCGAATTGGAGCTGTGGTACCAGCGAGGGGTGCGCATCGTGGGTCCGGCCTGGGCCGGCACGCGCTACTGCGGCGGTACTCGCGAACCCGGCCCGCTCACCCGGGATGGTTATGCCCTGCTGGAGGTGATGTCCAGCCTGGGCATGGGGCTGGACTTGAGTCACATGGATGAAAAAGCCGCCCTACAAGCCCTGGAAGGCTACCCAGGACCGCTGGCGGCAACCCACGCCAACGCCCTGGCGCTGTTGAAAGATTCCACTTCCAACCGCCACCTGAGCAACCGGGTGATTCAAGGCATCGTCGAGCGAAATGGGGTGATTGGGGTTGTGCCTTACAACCTGTTTTTGAAACCAGGCTGGACCACCAGCGAGGGGCGGCTGGTTGTTAGCCTTGAAAACGTTGCCGCCCATATTGACCACATCTGCCAGCTTGCCGGCAGCGCTCGCCATGCCGGCATCGGCAGCGATTTTGATGGCGGTTTTGGCCTGCAGTCTGTTCCCCGTGATGTAGACAGCGTGGCCGATTTGCAAAAATTGGGCGACCTGCTCCTGGCCAGGGGGTATTCGCAGGAAGATACCGCTGCAATCTTAGGCCTGAACTGGCAAAAATTTCTTGAAAGGACGTTACCCGAACGCCTATGACAACTCCAGAATCCCCAATTCCCGCTTCTCAACCGACGCCATCCCGGCCCCGCCCCTCGGCGTTGATTACGGACCGCCAGCCCAATTACACATTGCGGCTGCGCCTGGGGGTGTTCCTGGCTCTGTTTGGGTTGTTGGTTTTTGTGATTGGCGCTGCGCCCGGCTGGTTTGGCCTGGACCGCAGCCCTGTAACCGGTTTTGTGCAAATTGCGGTGTTCCTGGTAGGCCTGGGTTTTATTTCCCTGGGGGGGTACACCAGTCTTTCAGCCCTGTGGAATGGGGGCATCCAGACCCTGTTTGCCGATATCGGCATGCGCCTGGTCAGCACAGGGTATGTAGTTGCAGTGGTATCGGGCCTGGCCGATGTGTTCGGGTTTGGCAGCGAGACATTTCCCAAAGTACCCAGCTTTGGCATCTGGCAGCTGCGCGGCGTTTTGGTGGGGCAGGTGATTATTGCGGTGGGGTTTTTGCTGCTGATTCCCTGGCAGCACCGCAAGGCTGCTTCAGAACCAGAGCCAGCCAAAATTGAAACGCCCCCGCAGTCCTGACCTGTTTGTATTGATATTGTGATATTGTTTTCCAATGCTTGACAGTAATTAATACTTATAGTAAATTAAATTCACTGCAAGCACCCCATTTTTGGAAAAAAACAAATAACCCATCCAGGGCGATTCCCTTGCAGTTTGATTTTAAGAGCCAGCCTCTGGCCTGTTTGTTTTGGCTTTGAAAGGAGTATTGCAATGGCTGATCGAGAAAAAGGGACTGTCAAGTGGTTTAGCAACCGCAAGGGGTTTGGTTTTATTGTCCGCCCATCTGGGGAAGATGTGTTCGTTCACTTTTCGGCAATTAACGTAGAAGGCTTCCGAACCTTAGCCGAAGGTCAGGAAGTCAGTTATGAACTTGTCCGCAGCGACAAAGGCTTTCAGGCAAAAGATGTGAGTGCGGAAGCTTAAGCGAACCTCAGCCCAGTCCTAAAACCGCAAGCATTTCCTCATTGGTGCCAAATTTAAACGACTCCAGGCCGCGCTTTTGTGCTTCTGCGGCTTCGATTGCGCTTAGTTTCTGCCAATCATCCTTGGATACAACTACAATCCCTTTGGTTTTCAGACGGGCTTCCACCGCTTCGAGCGAAAGCGAACCCGCACCGGGCAGGGTTTTCAGGTAGGCCAGGGCGGCCTGGGCGCCCAGGGTGCCATCTTTGCGGGCCACGCCTACCAGGCCGCTGCTTGCTTCGCGTGCCCAGCCCACCATGAAGATATCGCGAATCGGCTGCTTGCTTTGGGGGTCGTATGCCTCGTAGGAAACACCCTCAACCGGGAAACTGGGCTCGGGGTTTTTCGCGAACTCGTTCCAGGAAACGGGCAAACCAACGCTTTCATCTACCCGGTCGCCGATGCAAAACACCACGGTATCAGTGGGAATCACCCGTTTGACCCCTGTGCCCCTGGCTTTGGTGTCGCCATTAGCCGCGACCAGGTAGGTTTCTTCCACTTCCAACCCGGTCACCTGGCCATCTTCGTCGCCCAAAATTCGAGTGGGGGAGGCGCAAAAGTCAAACAAGAAGCGAGTGTTCGACACAGGCTCATCGGCTTTTTTCAAAGCCGCCAGGATAGCGTCGCGAGCAGCCTGCACATCCTGGTTGACTGCCTCCATCACGGGGCGCATCCGCTCCATTTCGGCGTCAAAGGCCGCCATATCCAGATTTTTGGCCACATATTCAAATTCTTTGCGAGTGAACTTAACCTCTGCCGGACCGCGCCGGGCAACCGTAACCACCTCGTCCACCTTCAGGTCGCGCACCACCCAATGGGCGATATCCAGCGAGACATTGCCCACGCCCACCAGCGCCACCCGTTTGCCAACTGGGAACGGCTTAGCGCTGTATGGAGGCAGTTTGTTATAGTGATAGACGATATCCTTGGCGTGGTAAACGCCTTTTAGATCTTCCCCGGGCAAGCCGAGCCATTTGGTGCCCTGCGCCCCAACGCTCATGACAATCACCTGGAAGCCCAGGCTGCGCAGGTCGTCCAGGGTCAGGTCGCCATGTTGTCCAACAACCACGTTGCCAAAATAGCTGATTCCAGGGTGGCTGAGCACCTGGTGAAACTGTTTGCGCAGCCCGCCCTTCATTTTCTCCTTATCCGGGTAAATGCCATATTCTGCCAGCCCGCCCGGTTTGACATCGCGGTTAAACAAAGCCACCCGCACGCCATTTTCGGCCAGGGTTTCGGCGGCATAAATGCCTGCCGGGCCCGCGCCTACCACCGCAGCCAGGTACTGATAGGGTTGCTCGCTCATGGGGGGTCCTCCTGAAGATAAGTTCTGCTTGTTGTTTTCCAATCCCCTGGTTTAGCGAACCAGCCAGGTCATCACCTGCTTTGCTGCTTCGTTCGTTGAGAAGTGGGGGTGGATGTGTTGTTATTTATGTCACAATGTAGTGAAATTATAGCACAACCCTTAAAAGCCTATCCTGCTTTTCTCGGTCTGGGAGCAGTCAAAAGTTGTTATTTGACCCCTTGCTCCATCCCCCTGCACCCTCCCTGTCCCAAAGCCTGGGACAGGGGATTGAGGGAGTGGGGCGCTGATTCAGGCCTTTCTTAAAGTTGGGGTTTGGGGCTAGCGCATGCTGGCTTCGCTGCCTGCGCTAGCCCCAAAATCGTTTTAAATCCCCCGCCCCAGGCCTGGGGCGGGGGATT
>CAZAYY010000037.1:0-29230 GCA_964489525.1 uncultured Anaerolineales bacterium | reverse complement strand
CCCACACCCCAACCCACACACCCTCCGCAACACCCACGTCCACCCACACCCCAACGCTAACCGCCACCCCCACCCAAACCAAAACATCCACGCTGACCTCAACCCCTACTGAAACCCAAACGGTTACGCCCAGCCCAACCCCTACAGAAACGGCAACGGCGACACCTACCCCAACGGCAACCCCAACGCTGACCCCCTCAGCCACCTCAACGACAACCTTTACGCCTACTGCCAGCCCCACCGAAACATCCACACATACACCAACCCCTACCAAAACCCAAACACCGACACCCACGGAAACGGCAACGGCAACCCCAACACTGACCCCCTCAGCCACCTCAACGGCAACCTTTACGCCTACTGCCAGCCCCACCGAGACGTCCACACATACGCCAACCCCTACGGCAACAGCGCTACCCACCTCAACCCCAACCCACACGCCAACCGCAACGCCAACTTCCACACAGACACCCACGCCAACCCAAACCCCAACCTCAACCTCCACCAACACACCCACTGCAAGCCCAACCCCAACAGCCACCCCCTCTGCCACAGTGACCCTGGAGCCGACACCCACCACTCAACCGGAATGGAAGGTCTTCTTGCCGTTGGTGCAGCAGCCCCCACCGGTCAAACAGATGGCCCGCCAACTCTTAAAATAACAACAAAGGGGATTCAGCGGCTGCAGTAAACACCGTGACGTCTGAAAACTCAAATGCAGTTCCACAGAGGGCCGCCGAGAAGCACGAACCACCGAGTTTAAAAAGGTTTCTCAGCAGCCTTTTGGGTAAATTCAATGACACCCGATGACACCCTGAAAGTCCAGCGAATTCGATATAATTAACCCATGCCAACGAACCTGCCGCCCGTGGCCGTTGAGGCCGAAAGAAAATACCGTGAAGCCCAGGCGCCTGAGGAACGCATCAAGGCGCTGGAAGAATTTCTTAAACTGATTCCCAAGCACAAGGGAACCGACCATTTACGCGGCGATTTAAAGCGCAAACTTGCCCAACTGAAAGACACCCAACAAACCAGCAAAAAAGGCGCTGCCCGCCATGACTCTGCCTTTCGCATCCCACCCGAAGGCGCTGGCCAGGTGGTTCTGATTGGCGCCACCAACACGGGAAAATCTACCCTGGTGCGGGCACTCACCCACGCCGAACCTGAAGTCTCCGCTGCTCCCTTTACCACCTGGGAACCTTCCCCCGGTATGATGCCATTTGAAAACACCCAAGTTCAACTGGTGGACACCCCCTCTCTTGACCGGGGCTACCTGGAGCCGGAGTTTGCAGATTTGGTTCGCCGGGCCAACCTGGCCCTGCTGGTTGTGGACCTGTTAAGCGACCCACTGGATGCTGTGGACAAAGCCCTGGAGGCGCTGCGCGAAAAGCACATTGTTCCAGAACACGAGCAAGACGAAAGTGACGACCCGGCAGCCGTCCCGGTGCGCATGCTGCTGGTGATTAACAAATACGACAGCGATGAATTTGAAGAAAACCTGGATATTTGCAAAGAAATGCTGGGGGATCGCTGGGAGATAGCAGCCGTGTCTGCCGAAACCGGGCGCAACCTGGACCTGCTTAAACAAGCTATCTACCAGCGGCTGGGAGTAATCCGGGTGTACGCCAAGCCCCCCGGAAAAGACCCGGACCGGGAAGCTCCCTTCATTCTGGAAGAGGGTGCCAGGGTGGATGAATTTGCCGGGCGGGTTCACCGCGATTTTCAGAAAAACCTGCGCTACGCCCGGGTTTGGGGCAGCGCCGAGCATGATGGCCAGATGGTGCGCCGCGATTACGAACTGCACGAAGGGGACGTGGTCGAACTGCACATCTGACCCTACCAGCATGCTAACCGCCTAAAAAAGGCGGGGGAGTCGCTACCCGTTTTTTACCTCAAAATAAGCCAGCTCGTGGCCGGGTTGGATCGTAATCCGAACCGGGGTGCCCGGGCGAATCAGGCGGGTGTGCGGCTGCATGGCGTGCACCAGTCGGCCGGATGGCAGCCGCAGCCGGTAGATATTGTAAGCACCCTTAAAATGACGGGCCAACACCATTGCCTTCTCGCCTTCCCTGGGTTCAAAAGAAAGGTCATCAAACCGCAAAGCGACATCCACCAGGGTGCCCACCGGCAGGTGGACAGGCTGGGCAATCAACCCCACTTCGGTTTCAATCCCGCTGGCGGTAACCTTCCCCTGGATAAAATCTGTGTTGCCCATAAATTCCGCCACAAAGCGGGTGGCCGGACGGTGGAAAACTTCTTCCGGGTTGCCCACCTGCTCCAATCGCCCCCGGTTGAGAATGGCAATCCGGTCGCCCATGTACATGGCCTCTTCTTGATCATGTGTCACAAAAATGGCCGTAGACCCGGTCGTTTTCAAAATCGCCCGGACCTCTTCGCGAATCCGGCTGCGCCGGTCGGCATCCAGGCTGCTGAAAGGTTCATCGAACAAAACCACCACAGGCTGTGGGGCCAAAGCGCGGGCCAGGGCAGCCCGTTGGCGCTCACCGCCGGAAAGTTCATGCGGGTAGCGGGCAGCCAGGGCTTCCAGCCCCACCAGCCGCAGCATAAACCGCCCGTAGTCCTCACTGCCCTTCTTCACGCCAAACAACACATTTTGCAGCACGGTCAGGTTGGGGAACAAGGCATGTTCTTGAAAAACCATGCTGGCCCCACGCTTTTCCGGGGGAACAAAAACCTTATCGCTGGCGACCAGGGAACCCCGGATGGAAACTTCGCCGGCGCTGGGCTGTTCAAACCCCGCCACAAGCCGCAGGGTGGTGGTTTTACCGCAGCCGCTGGGGCCAAGCAAAGCCAGGATTTCACCCTGGTACACATCCAGGTCCAGGCCCATTAATGCCGCGTCTGCCGTGAGTGCGGCCCCATCGTTGAAATCTTTGGTCAGGCCCCTGCAGGATAAAGCAACAGAAACAGAAGAGGGTGGAAAAGTCATAGGCGTTTTCGAATCACAAGAATGGCCATCGGAACGGAGGCCGCCAGGATGAGCAGCAGCGCAGGCGCGGCCGCTTTGGCAAAAAAGGCCTCCGTGACAAACGTCCACACGGTGGTGGAAAGGGTTCTAAAGCCGTTGGGACCCAACAGCAAGGTGGCGGGCAGTTCCTTCATTACAGATAGAAACACCAGGGCCGCGCCAGAGCCCAAACCGGGCTGGATTAAAGGCAGGGTCACCCGCCTGAATATGGACAATGTGGGCTGCCCCAGGCTGCGCCCGGCTTCTTCCAGGTTTTTGGGAAGTTGGACCAGCGAGGCCTGCACCGCGCCTGTGGCCTGGGGAAGAAACAAAATGACATAGGCAAACACCAACAGCGGCAGGGTTTGGTACAAGATGGGCAGGTAGTTGGCCCCGAAAAAAACCAGGGCAAGCGCCACAACTACCCCCGGAAGGGCATAGCCCAGGTAGACCAGCCTTTCGAGCAGCCCCGAAAACCGCCCGGGCCGGCGTACTTTGAGCACACTGATCGGCAGCGAAACCAGCAAAGCTGCCCCAGCCGCCAGGCCGGAGGCAAACAAAGAATTACGCAAAGCAGGCCACAGGTTGGTAATCTGCTCCCCGGCCTGCACCCCCCGCACCAGCCAATAAACCAGCACCCCCGCCGGCATTACCAAAGCAAATAAAACCAACCCGCTCAAAAACAGCAGGGCGGGAATCTTCCAGCGGCCCAGGTTCACCAGGGCAGGTGGGCGAATCACGGTGCTGGCGGAATAGACCCGGCGGCGGGCGCTGGCCGCTTCCACGGCCAGGATCAGCAAAGTAACCACAATCAACACCAACGCCAGCCAGGCTGCCCCCTGGCGGTTGAAGGCCGATTGGTACTGCGTGTATATGGCTCTGGTAAAGGTGTTGTAGCGCATAATGGCCACAGCGCCGAAATCTTGCAAAACATACAGCGAAACCAGCAGGCTGCCGGCAGCAATGCCCGGGCGAAGCTGAGGCAGGGTCACTTTCCAAAATGTTTGGGCAGCGGTCATGCCCAGGCTGCGGGCGGCTTCTTCCAGGGCCCGGTCCGAACCCGCCAGGCTGGCCCGCAGGGTAAGCAGCATATTGGGATAGACAATCACTGTCAGCACCAGCAGCGCCCCAGGAAAGCCATAAATCGAAGGCAGGCGCTCTACCCCAAACCAAATTTCCAACCATCCCTGGAACAGGCCGCGCGGCCCCAGGGAGGAGGCCATCAGATAGGCTGCGATATAACTGGGAATCACCAGGGGCAGTGCCGTCAGCACCGCCCAAATACGCTTGAAGGGCAGGTCTGTGCGCACGGTCAGCCAGGCAGTGGGCAGGGCCAGAACCAGCGAAGCCAGGGTGACGCTGCCCGCCAGCAGCAGGCTGTTGCCCAGGATTTGCAAACTGCGCGCCGAGAGCGTGCTGCCCAATGCAACCCCTGGCCCAAGCGCTCGAAACACCAGGTAGCCCACCGGCAGCAAGATGGCCGCCGCGGTTAATCCTGCAGGAATCCACAGCAGCAGCAGGGATGCCAGCGAAAGCCGTTTTCGGCGGTTAAGTCGGGTTATGCCGCCCAGCAGCGTTTTCCCGCTGGGCGGCACAGTTTGGGTTTGAGCCATGTTTTCTTAAGGAATCACACCTGTTTCAGTTAGCAGGGCAATTGTACCCTGTAAGTCGGCCAAATCGGCAAGGTTGATTTCAAAACGGTTCAAATTCGCCAGCGGCTCGACATTTGCAGCCGGAGCCACCCCGCCTGCCAGGGGGTATTCAAAGGTTTCGTTGGCAAAATATCCCTGGATTTCAGGCGAAAGCAAAAATTGGACGAAGGCCTCGGCATTGGCCCGGTTTGGGGCAGTCTTTAAGATGCCTGCGCCGGAAATCATCACCAGCGAACCCGGCCCGCCGCCCGGCAAAAAGTGGTTTCGGGCGGTAAAACTCTCGCCCTGTTCCTTCAAAAAGCGAAAAAGATAATAATGGTTTGTAAACCCGACCTCAACTTCGCGTGCCCCCACTGCGGCAACAATAGCGGTGTTGTTGGCATATTCCACCGGTTCGTTAGCCAGGATTCCGGCCAGCCATTCGCGAGTCTTTTCTTCACCCCAGGCCTGGCGCATACCGGTCACCATCACCTGGAAAGAACCATTGGTGGGTGCCCAACCAATCCGGCCTTTCCAGGCGGGATCTGTGAAATCCCAAATATCTGCAGGCAGGTCGGCCTGTGTGAGCACCTTGGTATTATAGACCACCACCCGCGCCCGGCCCGAAACGCCCACCCACGTCCCATCCGGGGCACGGAAGCGCTCTTCTACCGGTGAAAGCAGCACCTGAGACAGTTCGGCAAACAGTCCGGCGGCGGAAACCGCCCCAAGGCCGCCCGGGTCTTGCGCCCAAAACAGGTCTGCCGGGGAGTTTTGCCCCTCCTCCAGCAGCGTGGCAGCCATTTCGGCCGTGCCTCCATAGCGAACCTCCACCTGGATACCTGAGTTTTGCTTGAATTGATCTACCAATGGAGCCACCAGGCTTTCACTGCGCCCGGAATATATCACCAATGTATCGGTTTTTTCTAAAGCCGGCGTGGCCGGGGTTGTGGATGTACAGGCTGCCAGCAAGGATACTGCCCCAACCAGTAAAATTGTGAGAGCGGTTTTGATGTGCATTTACGAAATCTCCTTAAATTGGGTTAATGTTGTTTCGCTGTGTTGGCCAATTTCAGCACCGTAATTTTACTGTATTTTTATGATATTTGTCTAGTTTATTAAGTAAAATAAGATGAGTTTTACTTAAGAAAACATCGCAGATTAAGGATAAATAAATATAGAAATCTATATTTTGCATTGGGAAGGGTATTTCGTGCTTGCTGACACGATGAAGGTGACAGTCACGGATGATAACTGTCACCTTCATGCCCAAATAAACGAAACCATTGTAAAAACCACTACAACAGGCTAAAATCTTAAGGATGAACTGGGGCATCCTTGGGCACACCTGGGCAGTACACCTGCTGGGCCGCCATTTGGCCGCGCAGCGGGTTCGCCACGCCTATTTATTCAGCGGCCCGGATGGCATTGGCAGGCGCACCCTGGCGCTTCGGTTTGCCCAGGCACTCACCTGCCCCAACCCACCTGCCCCCGGTGAAGGCTGCCAGACCTGCCGGAGCTGCCAACAGGTGGAGAAAATGCAGCATCCCGACCTGACCATTCTGGAACCCGCCAGCCCTGGAGAAGCCATCAAGGTAGACCAGGTGCGCGAACTCCAGCGCGGCCTGGCCCTGGCGCCGTACCAGTCCCCCTACCGGGTGGCGCTGCTGCTGGACTTTGACCAGGCAAACCCGAGCGCCAGCAATGCTTTGCTTAAAACCCTGGAAGAACCCCCCTCACAGGTTATCCTGATCCTCACCAGCCAATCGCTTGAAGGCTTGCTGCCAACGGTCGTTTCGCGCTGCGAAGTGGTGCGCCTGCGCCCGCCTGGAACGGCCCTGGTGACCACCTGGTTGCAAGAACAACACCAGGCTTCGCCCGAACAGGCTGCCCTGCTTGCCCACCTAACCGGGGGGCGACCCGGCGCTGCCCTGGCCTGGCTGCAACAGTCCGACCTGCTCGATCAGCGCCAGGCCTGGCTGGATGAACACAAAAACCTGCTTACCAGCAGCCTTGCAGCCCGGTTTGGGTATGCCGAAAAACTCTCAAAAGACAAAAACACCCTGCGCCAGGCCTTGCAGATTTGGGCATCGTACTGGCGCGACATCTTACTCGAAACCAGCGGCTCACAAGCAGCTCTGGCCAACCAGGATCGCAAAGCAGAAATTGCCTCCCTGGCCGGCCAACTCTCCCCCACGGTCGCGTGCAGCGTGGTTCAGCAAATTGAATACACCCGCGATCTGCTTGCGGGAAACATCAACCCCCGTCTCGCCACAGAAGTGCTGGTGATGGACCTGCCCAAACTAACCGCATATGATTGACCCCACCCCAACCTTCTCCCCTCAAAACCCTGGCCAGACACAGAGTTCCCTGGAACTGCTGTACCACATCAGCCGGGAACTGGCCACCGCCATTGACCTGCCCACGGTATTGGAAAAAGTGGTACGGCTTTCGGTGGGCGCAGTGGGCGCCATCAGCGGCAGCATCATTGTAATGGACGAACAAGACGACCCGGTGGATGCCATCATCATCCACGGCGGGCGGGTGGTGTCGCGCACCGTGGAGCACCTGCGCAGCACCCTGGAAACCGGGCTGGCGGGCTGGGCTGTACGCACCCAGCAGGTGGTGCTGATTCCCAATACCAGCACGGACGACCGCTGGATCAAGCGCCCAGACGACGCCCCGGAACAAACCGGCGCAAAATCGGCCCTGGCTGCCCCGCTGTTGGGGCGCGATCGGGTGGTTGGCGTGCTTACCGTGGTGCATCCCATTCCAGGCACATTTAACCAAAGCCACCTGGCGCTGTTCCAATCCATCGCCGACCAGGCCGGCATTGCTGTGCTCAACGCCCGGTTGTATGCCGAGAGCCAGCGCCAGGCCCGGGTGATGACCGCCCTGGTGGAGAGCGCCCGGCAAATTACCAACTTGCTGGAAAACCAGGACGCCATTTTTTCGAGCATCCTCCAACAGGTGCAGAGCGCCTTGCAGGTTGAAGCGGTGTGCCTGCTGCTGCGCCAGGGCGATGAGCTTGAAGTGCGGGCTGCCACCGGCCCATCCGACCCCGAAATTGGGCGGCGCACACCGCTGAACCAGGGGTTGGCCGGCTGGGTGGCCCGTAAGGGAATTCCAGTGGTGGCCGAAGACCTGACCAGCCACCCCTTCTATGACCCACAAACGGATCATTTTGCCGGAATCGAACCCAACCAAATTGCCTGCGCACCGATTTTTGCCCACGGCGAAGTGATTGGTGTCCTCCAGGCCTTTAACGGAATCAACCACAACCTGGGGGGCGATGAACTTCAGGTGCTCAACGGCATCGGCAGCCTGGCAGGTTCGCTCATCCTGCATGCCCAATTGTTTGAACGCCTGCAAGCCGCGAACCGCAGTTTCCGCGAGTTGTTTGAAGACAGCATAGACCCAATTTTGCTCACCGACTTACGCGGCGCAGTGGTCGAAGCCAATCGCCAGGCAGTTTCAACCGCCGGCATGAGCAAAGAAAACTTAATCGGGCGCGCCATCAGCGCCATCCACGACTTGCCCGAAGGCGATGCCTGGGATGGAATCTTCAGCAAAATGAACGAGCTGCCTGTCAGCTACGAATCATCCCTAAAAATTGGTGAAAAAAAACCCATCCAGGTGTATGCCCGTCAGATTTCCCTCGATTCTCGCCCGTTCATCCAGTGGATTCTGCGCGACCTGAGCGAACGCAAACATCTCGACACCCTGCGCGAAGACCTGATTGCCATGGTGTACCATGATTTGCGCTCCCCCCTGGCCAACGTTATGTACAGCCTGGAATTTTTCCGGGCTGTTCTTCCCGAAGACGACCCGACCAACGCCCAGCTGGTGGATATTGCAGTCCGCTCCATCGAGCGAATTCAGCGCCTGACCAGTTCCCTGCTCGATCTACGCCGGTTAGAATCGGGCAAACAAATCCAAAACAAGGTGCCAACCCAGGTAAGCACCATCCTGGAAGGCGCTCTTAAAGCCGTGCGCCCGGTAATTGAAAACCGCAAACAAAAACTTGAGATTCAAACCAACCCCGACCTGCCCGCAATACCGGTTGACCCGGACATGCTGCAGCGTGTGTTGATTAACCTGCTGGAAAACGCCGCCAAATACACCCCATCCAACGCCAGAATCCTGGTGATGGTCGAACAACATCCCGGTCACCTGCTTTTCGCCGTCAAAGATGAAGGGGCAGGCATTCCGGAGGACAAAATTGACCTGGTTTTCGACAAATTCCAACGGCTGCAAACCAGCGGCGTGGGCGTTGGGTTGGGCCTTGCATTTTGCCGGCTCGCCGTTGAAAGCCACGGCGGCAAGATTTGGGTTGAAAGCGAACTGGGCAAAGGCGCCAGTTTTAAATTCACCCTGCCGCTCCAACCCACCCATTAAACCCACCAGGCATATCCAGAACACCCAAACCGCAGGAAATCAGCGGAAAAAACGGAGAGATTATGCAGAAGATTGAAAAAGGAATCTATATTGACAGCTCTTACTCAGGCATCACCATTGGGGCGCTGATTATGCAGTACGGCACCCTGCTGGTAGACGCACCGCCCCACCCGGACGACAGCCGCTCGTGGCGCCTTTCGCTGCGCGGGGTGGGCGGCAGTGCCAACCGCCTGCTGGTCAACCTGGATGCCCATTACGACCGCACCCTGGGCGTGCGCGGCATGGAATGCCCGATCATCGCCCAGGATTTAACCGCAGATGAAATTCGCCCCCGCCCGGCCATCTTCAAAGGCTCGCAAATTAACACCGGCGCAGATTGGGAGCTGACGGAAGGCGTCGTCGGCACCCGGTGGGCCAAGCCCAACCTCACTTTTAGCGACCACGCGGTTTTGGATTGGGATGAACACCAGGTGATTCTCGAACATCACCCCGGCCCACAAGCAGGCGCCGCCTGGGTGATGGTGCCTGATGCCCACGTGGTTTTCGTGGGGGACGCTGTGGTGGCCGACCAGCCGCCCTTCCTGGCTTTTGCCGATATTCCCCAATGGATTGATACCCTCGGCCTGCTGCTTTCGGCGAAATATAAAAACTACTTGATTGTCAGCAGCCGGGGTGGCCTGGTAGACATCCAGCATGCCCGGGACCTGCGCACCTTCCTGAAAGAAGTTGGCAAGAAGCTTGAGCGGCTCAACGAACGCAATGCCCCGCCAGACGCCACCGAAAGCCTGATTCCCGGCCTGCTCTCCCGGATCGATTTTCCATCCGACAAAGAAAACCACTATACCAACCGGCTGCGGCACGGTTTATATGAATATTATGTGCGCCACTATATGCCCGCCGCCGCGCACCATGAAGGCGATTAACCTATGAACCCACCCACTGGCTACATCCCCCTGTACCAGCTTACCCGCGGCCAAACGGTTGAGTCTGTCCATTTTGGCGCGGTGGCAGTCGTTACTGCCCAGGGCCAACTGCTGGCCTGGGCAGGTGACCCCCAACAAGTCACCTTCCTGCGCTCGTCATCCAAACCCTTCCAGGCTTTGCCCTTCATCGAATCCGGCAGCGCCGCAGCCCTGGGCCTGACCGACCAGGAAATCGCCCTGACCTGCGCCTCGCACTCCGGAACGGATCAACACGTGGCTGTGGCCCGCGCCATCCAACAAAAAGGCAAATTCCTGGAAGACGCCCTGGGGTGCGGCGTCCACCCGGCCTATGATAAAACCACCGCCGAAGCCATGGCTGCCCGCGGCGAAAAACCCACCCCCAACCGCCACAACTGCTCCGGAAAACACAGCGGCATGCTCGCCTATGCGCAGGCCAACCACTGGGCGCTCGACACCTACCTGGAACTCGACCACCCGGTACAAACCTCCATCCTGCAAGGCTATGCCGAGATGGTTGACCTGGCCCCGGAACAAATTGCCCTCGGCACCGATGGCTGCTCCGCCCCTAATTTCGCCATGCCCCTCTACAACGCCGCCCTGGGGTACGCCCGGCTGGTGGATCCCACTGGCTTGCCCCCCGCCCGTGCGGAAGCCTGCCGCAAAATCACCCGGGCGATGACCCACCACCCCGACATGGTTGCTGGCCCCGATCGCTTCGACACCCTGCTGATGCAGACGGGCGGCGGCAGCATTGTGGCCAAGGGCGGCGCCGAAGGCTACCAGGGCATCGGCATTTTCCCCGGTGCGCTCGCCCCTGCCTGGCAGGAGCACGCCCGGCATGCCCACCCCGGCCTTCCAGGTGGACAATCTCCCGCCCTGGGCATTGCCCTGAAAATTGCAGACGGCGACCAACGCGCCCAGGCCCGTTCTGCGGTTGTGCTCGAAGTGCTGCGCCAGTTGGGCGCACTCACCCCCGAAGCCCTGGAAAGCCTGGGCAAGTTTGGACCCACCCTGCCTGTGTACAACTGGCGCAAGCTGCTGGTGGGCCAGGCCAGCCCATGTTTTGAACTGCAGTGGAATTAACCCGTAATCCGGGTGTTGTTTATGGTTTAATATACCCATGAACGCCGACCCATCCCCCCGGCTGACATTCCAAGTAAACTACGATGACCCAGGCTGACCCAAACATGCAAAGCATATCCATGCAAAACCTATCCGAACTCGCCCTCCAGGTCCACCAACAACTGTTGGCGTTTTACGGCGAACCGGTCTGGCGCAACCCGCTGCCTGCCATGGACGAACTGGTCAGCACCATCCTCTCGCAGAACACCAATGACGTCAACCGCGACAAAGCCTTCGACGCCCTGCGCACCGCCCTGCCCACCTGGGAAGCCGTGCGCGATGCGCCGCTGGAGCAAGTGGTCCAGGCTATACGGATAGCCGGGCTGGCCAACCAGAAAGGCCGGCGCATCCAACAGGTGCTGCGCGCCATCACCGCCGAAGTCGGTCAGCTCAACCTCGACTTTTTGGCCAGCTACCCCCCGGAAGAAGCCCTGGCCTGGCTGCAGCGCTTCGAAGGGGTCGGCCCTAAAACGGCGTCCATCGTCCTGCAGTTTTCCCTCAACCTGCCCGCCTTCCCGGTAGACACCCATGTCCACCGGTTAAGCGGACGCCTGGGACTGCGCCCGGAAAAAATGACCGCCGAACAGGCCCACCCCCACCTGGCCAGTCTCTTTCCCCCCGAAACCTACTACGCCGCCCATTTGAACATCATCCGCCTGGGGCGCGAAATTTGCCAGGCCCGCAAGCCGCAATGCATGGTTTGCCCGCTGCAGCATCTTTGTGCTTACCACCAGTCCCTGGCTGAAAGGCAGGCTTTATGAACATACCCAACCCCCACCTCCAGGCCCTTCGCACCACCCTGGAAGACCTGCTCGTCCAGCGCCTGCCTCCGCCCGTCCGGGCTGCCCTCGACCAGGCCCTCGACCAGCTCGACACCTACGAACAAAGCGCCCGGCCTGCCAACCAGCAAGACCGCCTGGCCGCCCTGTACCAGGTTTCCCAAAGCCTGGGGACCTCGCTCAACCTGGATGAAGTTCTCAACCAGGTCGTGGAGGCTGTCATTGCCCTCACCGGGGCCGAACGCGGCTTCTTACTGCTGCAAGATGCCGCCACCGGGGCTCTGCTGCTGCGCGCCGGGCGCACCTCCCAGGGCCAGGACCTTGCCCAGGACGAGCCAAACCTGCAAAACCTGTCCATCAGCCAGACCGTGCTGCGCACCGCCCTGGAATCCGGCGAAGGCGTCCTGACCACCAACGCCCAGGACGACCCGCGCTTTTCAACCCGGGTTTCTGTCGTTATGTTTGCCTTACGCTCAGTCATGTGCGCCCCCCTGCGCTCGCGCGGCCAGACCATCGGCGTCATCTACGTGGACAACCGGGCCAAAGCTGGCACCTTTAACGAAGCCGACCTCGACCTGCTCAAAACCTTTGCCGCCCAGGCTGCCATTGCCATAGACAATGCCCAACTTTTCACCCAAACCGGCCAGGACCTTGCCGACCGCATCGGCGAGCTGGAAATTCTCAGCAAGGTCAACCAGGAATTAAACGCCAGCCTGGACTTTCAAACCATACTCCACACCAGCCTGTCCTGGGCTTTGCAGGTCACCGGCTCCGAAACCGGTTGGATTGCCCTCTCCAGCCGCGATAACCCCTCCCTGATGCGGGTGGCCGGCCCGGGCGCCGGCCAAATTTTGGACCCCGTGCCCTCCATCGTTGCCCAGGCGCTCACCGAATCGGTGCTCAAAGCAGGCCCACCCAACGGCGGCAGCCCCGCCATGCTGGCCGCCCCCCTGCGCATGGCCGATGAAACCTTTGGCGTGCTGGTGGTCGAAAGCCCGGAACCTTACCCCGAAAACCGCCAGGCCTACCTGCTGCGCCTGGCCGACCGCGCCGCCAGCGCCATCCAAAACGGGCGCTTGTTCCAGGATGTCCAAAAAGCCAACGAAGCCAAATCCAAATTCGTCTCGCTGGTCTCCCACGAACTGCGCCTGCCCATGACCTCCATCAAAGGCTACACCGACCTGATTCTGCAGGGCATGGTGGGCGAAATCAGCGCCCAACAGCGCGAGTTCCTGACCGTCATCAAAAACAACGTCACCCGCATGACCACCCTGGTCTCCGATCTATCCGATGTCAACCGGATTGAAAGCGGCCGGCTGAAACTGGAGTTGAAACCCTTCTCCATTACCCGCCAGGCAGAAGACGTCATCAACAGCCTTGCCCCCAAAATTGCCGAACGCCAGCAAACCCTCACCCTTCACACCGCCGAAAACCTGCCAGATGCCCACACCGACCCCAACCGCTACGCCCAGGTGCTCACCAACCTGGTGAGCAACGCCAACAAATACACCCCCCCAGGCGGCGCAATCACCGTCTCCATCACCCTGGACGACCAGGGCATGCTGCGCACCACCGTCACCGATACCGGCATCGGCATTGCCCCCGAAGACCAGCCAAAGATTTTCGAGCAGTTTTTCCGCTCCGAAGATTCCGCCGTGCGCGACCAGCAGGGCTGGGGCCTGGGCTTAAACGTGGTGCGCAACCTGGTGGAGCTGATGGGCGGCGAAGTCCAGTTCAGCAGCCAACCCGGCCAGGGCAGCACCTTCTGGTTCAGCGTCCCCGCCGTGTAGGGACTGCGTGACATATTTATCAACCCAAGGGACGCTTGCGCCATTCGCGAATCTCAGCGACAGCCCATAATCCAGTAGGGGCGGGTCGCAGCGCAGCGGAAACTACCGCAAACCTGCCATAAACCCATCCGGCAAAGCCCATCCAGCCCACCCGCTGACCCGCCCGTTCTCCCAGGTGGTTTGCAGTCACGGGCGAGGAAAGGTCTGCGGGTGGGATTACTAACCTTCCCTACCCGTGCCCTCTGGCGCCGGCACACCGCAGCCCGTCAACCATGCTCATGGCTTCACCTCCAAAACCGCCTCGTTTATGACAATACGGGCAAAACTAGCCTTTGCCGTATAAACACCTGGTTTATTAAAGTGTTTGTTTGAAACAGGAAAAGCAAAATACCCTATTACAAAATCTTGCTGGTAGGCTAAGTCTGTTATGAGTTCTTTGTTATGATAGAGGACTATGACAATTCCTGCCCTTCGGCCATCGGTAACTGCATTCCCGCAAATGTACAGTTGTTCCGGGGGATTGCTTAGCGAGATTTCACCGACAGGAAGATAATTCTCCGCGTTAAGAGGATCAGGCGTGCAAAAATAAAGCTCTGGAACTTCCAGGATTCTGGATAACCACTCTCCCCCTCCCTCGATGAGCACGATAATCGGAATAATCATAACCAGAATCACGAGAATTGCTTGGCTAATTCTGCGTTTGATTTTTTCCGATTTGTTTTGTGATGCTGTTGGTACAGCACGCATACCCACCTCTCAATAAAATTCTTTTTTTTCCAATCAAACCCGTCCACGAATTTTTCAACACCAACACATGAATTCATGGAGGGTTGGGTTAGGGCAATAAACCCAGTGTGCCACAGAATTGTCATTTTATCATGCCACTCCCACCGGATCACCGGGTATGGTTGAAAAGGATCATCGGCAAATAGATGAAAAACTGAGATGGTTCATGGGTGGGTGTTGGGGTCGGGGTTGCGGTTGGCTCCCAGGTTCCGGTGGGGGTGGGGGTTCGGGAAGGCGTTTGGCTGGGGGTGGGTGTTCCTGTGGGCGTCATCGTATAGGTCGGGGTTGGTGTGGGGGTGCCAGTCTGCGTTGGGGTGTGGGTAGGGGTTGGGGTAGCGGTGGGTGATGCCGTTGCCGAGGGGGTAGGCGTCTGCGTTGCGGTCGGGGTCGCCGTTTGGGTCGGGGTTGGGGTATGCGTTGCGGTAGGGGTCTCTGATGAGGTCGCGGTTGGTGTTGGGGTAGAGGTGGTTTCCCCCGGCAGTTGGGCTACCCAGGCAAACTTGAGCGTATTATTGGTTTGGTCATAGTAGCTGATATAGGGTTGGTCATTCACGTCCAGGACCAGTGAGGTGTGTTGGCCCACCAGCCCTTCGGTGTCCACGGTGTAAAAATACCAGCCCCCATAGGCGTGTTGGTAAGCATACTTCAAGTCGCCAGAGATGGAATCGTAATAGCTGATGTGCGGCCGGCCAGCTGAATCTAAGGCAATCGAAGAGAAACGCCCTTGCCCGGCGCCAGCAACAATGCGCTCCATAACCTCTGTGGTCGCTCGGCTGGTGTGGGTAAACCGCGAATACCACAAGCCAGCCGGGGCGGAATAATCTGAAGAGATGTAATAGCTGAAATGCGCCTGGTTTTGATGATCTACGGTGATCGCAATATCTGAAATCGCCCGCCGGCCATCGTTGATTTCCCATGACGAAACGGGGTCAACTTGATTCCATTTGAAATACGCCCCAGAAGTATCCCCCTGGTCAGAGGTCATATTGGTATTAAAACCGCCATAGACCTGCCCATCACTGCCTGATGCGGTGACGAGGTCACGAATATCAAAAATATCGTTCATCCCAGTGCCATATCGAAAGATTTCAGCAAACTGCCAGTCCACCCCTTGTAAATGAGCGACCCGCACACCCCGTTCTGGGTAGCCCCAAAAACCCGGCTCACCAAACGTAAACTTATACATAATGACGGGCTGGCCGGCATCATTTAATGCAATCGAAGTGTTCAACCCGGCCGTATCATTGCTGTCCACCGTTTGGATATGCCAGGTGAGACTGTTCCGGTCTGTTGAGCGGTAGGCATATTTCAAATCCAGGTTGGTCTGGTCGTGGTAGCTAATATGAGGTTCTCCAGCGTCGTCAAGGACGAGGGAAGGGTAGGTCCCGACTGCGCCCTGGGTATCCACAGGATACAGCCACCAGCTCCCCGCTATATATTCGGCGAGGAGCAAATCCTGGTTAATATTTGAATAATAACTGATATGTGGATTGCCTTGTGCATCCAGCTTCAGAGACGAATTGACCCCGCCCACATCTATGGCAATCGTTTTCCAAACCAGCGTAGGGGCAGGCGGCGGCGTAAAGGTGGGAGTATGGGTGTTCGTTGGGGTGGGCGTTTGCGTAGCCGTCGGGGTATTCGAAGGCGTCAGGGTTTGGGTGGGCGTTTGCGTCTGGGTGGGGGTATGCGTGGGGAATTGGGTGGGCGTGGCGGTTGGCGTGGGCAGCAGTTCGCCAATATAGGCGTATTTCAGGGCGCGCAGCGTGCTGTCGTAGTACACAATATGCGGCTGGCCGGCGCTGTCCAGCGCCAGGGAGGTATACTGCCCCAGACTGCCCCCTGAATCAACTGTCTGAATCACCCAGGCCGCGCCATTGTAATAGGCATATTTCAGGTCGTCGGTGGTGTCGTCGTAGTAGCTGATATGCGGGCGCTGGTTGGCATCTAACACAAGCGAACTATACTTGCCCACGTTGGTGGCGCTCTCAATGACAGTCCGTGTCCAACTTGCACCATCGTAATAGGCGTAGTTGAGCGAGGTACCCAGGGAGTTGTGGTAGCTGATATGCGGGTGGTCGCTGCTGTCCAGCGCCAGGCTGACATACCCACTGCTGCTGCCGAGGCTGGTTGCAGCGGTTCGGATCTGCCAGGTCGTTGGGTCTTCGGGGTCGTTGTTGTAAGCATATTCAACCTGGGTGAAGTCTGGATTGAAGTACGCAATATGCGCCAGCCCGCTGCTGTCCAGCGCCAGCAAAGGATACCGGCCTTCGTGCTGCTCGTTGAAGGTGATTACCACCCAGATGCCGGGGCTGGTCTCAAAAGTGTAGACCAGCCGGTCGTTCAGCTCATTGAAATAAGCAAAATGCGGGACGCCATCATCGGCCACAACCAGCGACAGGTCTTTCGGGTCGTTAACGCTGCTCGCTGTCCGCACCGACCAGGTATTTCCTGCCAGGCAGGCCAGCTTGACCTGCTTGGCCGTTCCGTCCCGGTAGGCAATGCAAGGGGCGCTGCCATCCAGGGAGATGGAGGAGTACTGGCCGACACTGGCGGTGTTATCCACCTCTTGCACCACCCAGCCCCCGCTGCGGGAGAGGCTGCGGGTGGTGTAGAGCAGGCTGGTCCGGCTGCTGTGGTAGTAGCTGATATGTGGGTTGTCGCTGCTGTCCAGCGCCAGGGAGGCATACTGCCCCACCTGCCCGACCCCCACGCCCGTCTCAATGTCAAACGCCGACCCATTCCAAACGGCAATTTGCAAGTCCGGGCTGCTGGCAATGTAGGCGGCGCCGCTGGAGGCAACTGCGATGGCGGTGAAATCATGATAGGTATCTGCGCTGCTGACAAACCTGACCACCAGGTCCGGGCTGAACGTGGCATAGTGCAGCCCATCCGCCGAGAAGCTGATATGAGGGGTGTTGGCCTCATCCAGCGCAATGGATACCCGCGACCCAGCGTCATTCCAAATCGAAGTCATACTCCAACTGGTCCCTTCAAAATACTGGTAGCGCAGACTCTCTGCAGAGGTGCTTGAATCCATATGGTTATACACCAGGTGGGGATGGTTGTCTGCGTCCAGGACGATGGAATTGCTCCCCCCTGCCTGGTAGCCAGCATCCAGCGTAGTTTTAATCCACTCACTACCGTTGTGATAGGCGTAGCGCACTTCGCTGTTCCCGGTTGTACCCAGATAGTGGTTATAAACGATGTGCGGGCGGTCGAAGGCATCCAGCGCTAAAGAGACATTAAAACGCCCTACCGCGCTCGCATCGGCGGCGGTGATATCCCAGGTCGCACCATTGTACACGGCATACATCAACGGGCTGTTGGCGGTATAGTCCGCCTGGTCGTAGTAGACGATGTGAGGATGGCCTGCGCTGTCCAGTGCGATGGAGGTGCCGATTTCATAGGACTGGTCTACGTTATTTGCCACCACCTGCACCTGCCACGCCGCGCCATTGTAGGCAGCGTACTTAATCGAACTGGTCGTGCTGTCGTAGTAGCTGATGTGCGGTTGGTCGAGGGCTTCGGGGCGCGCATCCAGGGCAAGGGCGGCCTTGCCACCTCCGAAGCCCAGGCCAGTATCAATTAAGGTGGAATGCCAGCCAGCTTCATCCAACCATGCGTAATGAACCTCGCTGCCAGATAGGACAGCATGGGGATGGTTATGGGAATCGAGGCGCATGGATCGATCAGTTCCGTTCCCGGCCTCAATCCGGTCATCCACAATTTCAATCTGCCAGGCAGGGGCCTGGGGAAATTGGGGGGCGGCGGGTGAATGTTGGGCAAGGGAAATTTGACCTGGGAAAGCAAAGTTCCCGGCAGCCAGGATGCAAACCAGGATGAAGGCAGCTCGATAAAACACGCCCCCGTATGCTGTACTTTGGTGACGGCTCATTCTGAATACCTCCTATCCCGGAAGTTGTCCGGCGCACGCCCCGCAGGCCGGATATTTGCCTGGCCAGGTTGCATCCTACGAAGGTATCGTTAAATTGAGGCAAAAACCATCACCGACGCTGAAGATGGGTTGATTTAAATGTACAGGATATGGGTGAGTTTGTCAAATCGCAGCCTGCTCAGCCCCACCCCCCTCAAACCAAGGCGTCAATCACCAACACGATGAACAGCAAGGCCAGGTACATGCTGGAATAGCGGTACATGCGCCAGGCGTGCTTGGCGCGCAGGGGAGTGCGGGGGGTGGTATCTTCATCCGGCGCGTGGGCCATCGGTGGGTTGGCGGATGGCTCGTTCCAAACCCGCAGCGCCGCCACCAGCAAGCCAGCGCCGAGCAAGAAGGCACCCACAAAGTAGACCCAACCGCCAATGCCCACCAGGGGGGCCAGCATGGTGATGGCAACCAGTTCGACGGTGTAAATCAGAATTTGTTTGCGGGTTTCGGCTTCGCCCTGGACCACCGGCAGCATGGGTACACCGCCGCGGGCATAGTCTTTGATGCGCACCAGGGCCAACGCCCAGAAGTGCGGCGGGGTCCAGAAAAAGATGATGACAAAGAGCATCAGCGCCGGCAGAGAGAGTTCGCCGGTGGCTGCCGCCCAACCCACCAGGGGGGGTACAGCCCCTGCGCCGCCGCCGATGACAATGTTCTGCACGGTGCTTTTCTTGAGCAAAATGGAATAAACCCAGACGTAATAGAACATCCCCACCACAGCCAGCAGGGCGGCCAGCAGGTTGGTGTAGACGGCCAGCAGGTAGAAGGAAACCAGGCAAAGGCCCACGCCAAAGGCCAACCCTTCTGCAGGGGTCAGGCGGTTGGCAGCCAGGGGCCGGCGGGCGGTGCGAGTCATCAGCTTGTCCAGGTCGCGGTCAATGTACTGGTTGATTGCGCCAGAACCGCCCGCGGCCAGGGCGCCGCCCAGCAGGGTCCAAAACAGCAGCGAGAAAGAAGGGAGCGCCTGCGCCCCAACCACCATCCCGGTGAAGGTGGTGACCAACAAAAGCAGGACGATAATCGGTTTGGTGAGCGCCAGGAAATCGCGTGCCCGTTGGCCCGCCGGATAGGTTGGAAGGGCATCCAGGGCTTCATCGGCCAGGCTGCGCCCCGCCAGGCCGACTTCGATGACGAGGACAATCAGCAGCGCCCAGGCTGCTGCGGCTGTGGCCGTGTGCAGCCCAACCAGGTCGAGCGGGAAATTCTTGGTCACGAGGGCAGCACCCACCAACCCCTGGGCGGCGAATAAAATCGCGCTGGCGGTTGCCAAAACCAATATGGAGGTTTGCGAGCGCTGCCGGCGCCAGGCTAAAATCAGCAGCCAGGCCATGGCAAGCCCGCTCAGACCCACCGCCAGGCGGTGAATGATGTGCAGCCATTCGTAAAAAGTTTGGGGAAGTTCAAGGCCGTTGCACAGCACCCAACCCGAACACACCGCAGCTGCACCCGACATGGTGACAAAAACACCGGTGGTAATGGAAACAAAGGTGGCCACCAGGGCAACCAGGCTCAGCCGGGCAAAAGGCGTCTGGTAAACCAGGCTGCCGCCGGTTTGGGCCCGGTCGCGAAACGCCACCACAGCGGCGGTAATAGCCATGCCATGCACCAGCAGGATGCTGGAAATGTAGGCCGCAAAAAATTCGGGAGGGGTGGGCGCATTGAGCCGGATGAGGATCAACCCACCCTGGACCACCAGAATAACCCCGGACACGAGCAGCGGGGCCCGCACCCAGCGCGACTGCTGGAACGACCGCCAGGCCGCTGCCGCCGAGATAACAACCAACACCAGCGTGGGCACAAGCAGCCAGCGCGAAAAGCCCGCCCCAACCCCGGTGCGTTCCGCCAGGTTGGTGATGACAATCAGAAAATAGATCAGTACGGCGGAACCCAGCGCCAGGAAGGCCAACGGGCTGCTGCGTTTTGGAGTGGTGATTGCATTATCTGCCATAGTTTAATTGCAACTTTTCTCTTAAGATGTGGGGGGTTATTCACCCTTTTTTCCAGGCTCGGTAGCGCGGAGAAAAATCGGGTAGCCAAACCCAAGTATACTCGCAAATATGAACCATTGGATGGCGTAGCCCATGTGCGGGCCTTCGGTCAGTTCCAACTTGGGTTGGGAGGGGAAGGGCAGCATCTCCATCGGCCACTGGTCGAGGTTTTCCGGGTAAGCGGGTTCGGGGGCGCGCTGGACATAGACCGGCAGGATGGCATAGGGCAGCTGCCCGCCAATGGCTTCCAGGTTGGGCAGGTTCCACAGGCGGCGAAACTCGCCGGGCTGCAAAGGGTCATCCGAACGGCCGCCAAAGTCGGGTGTAGACCGGGCAGCGCGCACAATCCCAGAAACCTGCACCGGCCCGGGCTGTTCGAAGCGGGATAAATCATCGGGGGTAAAGCCCTCCAGAGGAACCCAGCCGCGCTGCACCATCACCACCCACGCTGTTCCGGTGATCCGCAGGGGCGTCAGCAGGGTGTAGCCGGGCACGCCGTTCCAGGCCTGGTTGCGGATGGCAATCTCGCCGCTGGGGTCGTATTCCCCTTCCACCCGCACCGCCCGGTATTCCATTCCAGACAGGTCATCCAGCGAAAGGGCGGGGTCAAGGTTGTTCAGGTTTAGTTCAGGGGCCTGCTGTTGGGCCAGCACATGGGCATTAAACGCCCGGCGCTGATCCAACCGGTCGAGCTGCCAGATGCCCAGCCGCACCATCACCGCCACAGCCGCCAGCACCAAAAGCGTGGTGAACCACCAGCGCCGGGAAAAAAACAAGCGCACGATAGACATCAGGCATCCTCACCCGGTTTGGCTGCCGGAGATTTGGGCTCGGCCGGCACCAAGGGGAAGACCACCAGGCTGTAGACAAAGATGAACAAAGCCGTAGCCGGGGTGACATAGCCCAGGGCAATCAGCCGGAGCTGCAGGGTGGTGCGCTCGCGCACTTCCAGGCCGAGGTAGCGGCTGGCTTTGAACGAACAGGTATAGTCGAAAGCGTTGGCAGTTTTCATTTCCAGGGTGGCCGAGGTGCCCGCCGGAGCCCAAACCGGGCCAAGCTGGTGGTCGGTGCTGTCTTCATTGCGCACCACCAGGGTATCGCCAATCACAAACACCAACGAATCGGGGATGGAGGGTTCATCCTGGCCGGAGGCAATTTTTTCAGCCGTGCCAGCCGGGATGACCAGTTCAACCACCTGGGGGGCGCGGTCGGTTTGTTCGCGCAAAAACAGGTGGGCCAGTTCGCTCATTCCGCCGACAAAAACCAGCGAGATCAAAAAAACAATGATAAACCGGCGCAAGCCGAGGCGTAAAATTGAGTTGTTTTTCATTCGTTTACCAGGTAGGTGATATCGTTAAGCATATGATGTTTATCCAAACCAAACGGAAAGGTCAGGCGCAGGCTGCCCGCCGAGTCAATCACATACACCCGTGCGGTGTGATCCACCAGGTAGCCCTGGCCGCCAGAAACAGGCTGGACCACGCGTGCCACGCCGTAAGCCCGGTACACTTCTTCCAATTCGGCAAGTGAGCCGCTCAACCCGATGATGTTCGGGCTGAACAAACCCAGGTGGGCTTTAAGCTGGGAAGGCGTGTCGCGCTCCGGGTCTACCGTGATGAACACCATGCGCACCCGGTCTGCCAACCCCTGGCCAGCCAGTTGGCGCTCGATAAATTGAAAATCGGCCAGGGTAGTTGGGCAAACATCCGGGCAGTAAGTATACCCAAAAAACAGCAAAACAACCCGCCCACGCTGGTCGTCCAGGCGGAAGGGTTGTCCTGCTGCATCGGTTAAGGTGATGTTGAAAGCCGGAAGAGGAGGGTCGAGCAGCGAGCCATAAAAGGAATATGGCCTGGCAAGCAGCACATAGGCCAGGACAACCAGCGCAGCAAGCGCCGCAAGAGCCAGAATGCCAGCCCCAATACCGGAGCGAAGTTTCATTTTTTAACCTGCCGGGCAGGCGGCTGCAAAACCGGCAGCCGGGGGTGCACCCCGGCCCGCCGGGAGTTTTTTAGAGCAGCGGCTTGCCAATAAGATAAATTGCCGGGTAGAAGAATACCCAGACCACGTCAATAAAATGCCAGTAGATGGCGGCCGCCTCAACCGGAAAATGGCGTTCGGCGTTATACAGGCCCTTGCGGCCATTGTTCCAGACAATCAGCAAAAAGACCACGCCCGTGAGCACATGGAAGGCGTGAAAACCGGTCATGGTGTAAAACAGCGAGTAGGCCACGCTGCCCTTTTCCACATGGCTGGCGGCCAGCGGCCATTCCACACCAACCACACCCACCGTGAAGAGGGTGCCCAGGACGATGGTAACCATGGTGTTGCGCAGGAAGGCTTTGGTGTCGCCTGCGCCGATAGCAATCTCTGCCCGGTTCATGAAGAAGCTGCTGAAGAGCAGGACGATGGTCACAATCAGGCCCAATTCCTGGGCCAGGTCAGGGCGAGTATCACCCATCAGGTTAAAGCGCGCCACCAGCAGCCCACCAAAGACGAGGGCATCGGAAATGATGAACAGCCAGAGGGCCATGCGGTTGTTCACCGACTTCCAGCGGTATTTCGCCAGGGAAACCTCTGAAGCGTGTTCATGGGAGTTTGAAGTATCTGCGCTCATGAATGACCTTCCTCATCACCGGCGAACAAGCGGCCGATATTCATGTAATCTTTGATAATAAAATATGCCTTCAAAAGGGCAATAAACATCATCAAGGCCGCGATGCCTGTGGTGGCGATTGCGCCGAGGATATACTCACCAACCGTCAGAATAGCCAGGATGTACAGCACAAGCTGGTTGGTGCTGTAATCCGCCTTCTTGGGGCCGGGGGTGGATTCTTTGGGGTTTACCATTTAACTCTCTCCTGGTTCAAAAATCAATCGCCGGAAGCGGTTTGGGGACGGGTATACACCGAGCCGGGCAGGCCGTAGTCATACGGTTCGCCGACCACCTCAAAGGGCGTGTCGTAGTTGTGCTGGGGAACCGGCCCTTCAATCTGCCATTCCGGGGAGCGGGAATGCCAGGGGTTGGTTTCGGCGGCCTCTCCAGAGCGCAAACTGCGGATGGCGTTGATGATGAAAACGATGACCGACAGGGCAATCAGGTAGCCCGCCACCGTGACCATTACCTGGCCGAGGTCCACACCCAGGCCGGGGTCGTAGTCGCCGATGCGGCGGCGCATGCCCTGCAGGCCCACCCACATCTGGCTGACCGACTGCAAATAAAACGCCGGGAACATCAGCCAGAAATGCAGCTTGCCGAGGGTTTCATTATATTTCTTTCCAGTGATTTTGGGCCACCAGAAATAAATGGCCGCAAAAAATGGGAAGACATAGCCGCCGAACATGGTGGCGTGGAAGTGCCCCACCACCCAATAGGTGTCGTGCAGATAGAGGTCAGTGGCTACGGTGCCATTTGGCGGGCCGCTGATGCCGCCCAGCAGAAAGATGGTGATGGCGCCCATGACGAAGAGCATGGGGGTGGGGAACGAAAGCCGCCCGCGCCACATGGTGCCGACCCAACTGAAGAACTTCACCCCGGTGGGCACGGCTACGAGCAGGGTGCTGTACATAAAAGGCACCCGCAGGTATTCCGCCATGCCGGACGTGAACATGTGGTGCGCCCACACAAAGAAGCCCACCAGGGCAATGCCCAGGGACGACATGGCAATCCATTTATACCCAAACAGCGGCTTGCGAGCAAAGACCGGCAGCAGCTCGCTGATGATGCCCAGGCCAGGCAGGACGAACACGTACACCGCCGGGTGAGAGTAAAACCAGAAGAGATGCTGGAACAGCACCGGGTTGCCGCCGCGCGTGGCATCGAAGAAGCTCATGTCGAACAGGCGCTGGAACATAACCAGTTGGAACGACAGGCCGATGAGCTGGGTGGCGGAAAACTGAATGAGGGCAGTAGCAAAAGCAGCCCAAACAAAAATGGGCATTCGGAACATGGTCATGCCTTTGGTGCGCATGCGCAGGGTGGTGACGATGACGTTAATCCCGCCCGTGATGGACGAAAGGCCGATAAAGTAGACGCCCATGAAAAAGGTCTGGAAGCCCACCTTGCCCAGGTTGCTGCTGAGGGGAGGGTAGCCCGTCCAGCCGGAATCGAAGCCGCCCACAAACAGGGTGGCCGTCAGCAGCACCACGCCGGGGATGTTGATCCAGTAGGCGAAGGCGTTCAGACGAGGGAAAGCCATATCATCTGCGCCAATCATCAGCGGCACAAGATAGTTGGACATGGCGCCCACCCCAAGCAGGATTGCACCAATCATCATAATGCCGTGCAGGCCCACAAAGGTATTGAAGTTATCCAGGTTGCGAATGAACTGCAGTTCAGGCGCAACCAGCTCGGTGCGGAAGATGAGGGCAAACAGCCCGGCCAGCAAAAACACCAGGATGGAGGTGAAGCCGTATTGGATGCCAATCACCTTGTGGTCGGTCGAGACGTTGAAGAAACGCTCCCAGCCGTGTTGGGGTTCGACATGGTGGTCGGGGGTGGAATTGCCTTTGGACCATTCGATCCAATCGTGCAGCACGCCGGTGCCCAGCATAAAGGCGATGGTGCCAAAAATGCCGCCGACCACCCAGGCAGGGTCGGCTTTCCAGGGTTCCAGGCCCATGATGGCACGAATGCCCATCACGAGGGCCATGCCCAGAACTGTGCCGGCAACCTGGGCAGCCAGGCCGCGCACCATTGCAAGCGAGACAAACTTTTTCAGAAAATTCATAAAACTACCTCCGCAAAATCAAACGGCAAGCGCCGGGCTATTTCAGCGTCTTCATATATTCGATGATGTCCGCAATCTGCTCATCGGTGAGTTTATCGGGTCCGTAGGCGGGCATCACGCTGGGGGAATTGAAACCCTGGACAATCTTGGCGCTGGGTTCGCGAATGGATTCGAGGATGTAGGCATCATCTACCACCTGGCTGGTGCCATCGGTCAGCGTTTCGGTGCGGCCATAGATGCCTTTCCAGGTTGGGCCAACAATTTGGGCGCCGTTGGTGCTGTGGCAGCCTGCGCAGCCATTAATGGTGACCCAATGGCGGCCGCGCACGACCGGATCTTCGGATTTGGACGGGTCGGCGGCAATAGCAGCCTGGATCCAGGCGTCATATTCAGACGGAGAAAGCACCAGGACATCTTTCACCATATAGGCATGGCTGGTACCGCACAGTTCGGCGCAGACCAACTGGTAGGTTCCCTCTTCGGTGGGGGTGATCCGCAGCTCGCGCACCTGGTCGCCGGGCAGCAGGTCCTGCTTGACCCGGAATTCGGGCACCCAGAAGGAGTGAATGACATCCTCAGAGCGCAGCCGCAGCAGCACCTGCTGGTCCAGCGGCAGGGCAAGCACATCGGTGGTAATGTCGTACTCCGGATAGTAGAAGCTCCAATCCCACTGGCGGGCGGTGACGTTAATCCGAATCGCCTGGGGGTCTGCCCGCAGCGTATCGGAAAGGGCCTGCCCACCCAGGAACGAAAAAGCGACCACAATCACGAGGGGCAGCACGGTCCAGGCAATTTCCAGCCCGGTGTGGCCCTCAATGTGGTCGCCGTCCAGCAGCTCGCCGGGCTTCTGGCGGAAGGCGACAATGCTGTACAGCATAAAACCGACGATCAACGAGAATAAGAAGGCCATGATCCAAAAATGGAAGCCAAAAAGCTGGTCAATCGGCTCGGCCTGGCGGCTGGCGGCCTGGGGCAGGATGGGCGCGGTTTCAAAGAAGAAACCCAAAGCCGCCGTAAAAACGGCAACCATCAACCCGACAATCAGAAAGTGTTTGAGTTGTTTCATAGATTATCCTCATCAACTCAGGCACACGAAAACCCGGAACAGACCGGGCAGGTGTACCTATGAAATATGACCTCGGTGAAACGAAAATGCAAGGGAAAGGTGGCAGATATTATAATGCCCGGTTGCAAATTGTCCAGGTATAAAGGATAATTTAGACCAAAATTGTCCATGATTCTCCAGGATAACCATCCCTTATCACAAACGGGCATGCATTGAATTCAATTATGACGCAGCCAGGTTTGCCCGAAGCGCTTCAAGCACTTCGGCGCTGTGGTCGGCAGGTTTGACGTTTTCAAACACCTTGAGCAGCTTGCCATCCGGGGCAATCAGGAAAGTGGAACGCAGCACGCCTTCATACTCCCTTCCCATGAATTTTTTCGGGCCCCAGGCCTGGTAAGCAGACGCCACCGCGTGGTCGGTATCGGCCAGCAGGGTGAACGGCAGGCTGAATTTTGCCTTAAATTTCGCGTGGGATTTGGCATCGTCCGGGCTGACGCCGAGGATGACCACACCCGCCTCTTCGTAAGCGCTGTAATCGTCGCGGAAATTGCAGGCTTCCGTGGTGCAGCCGGGGGTGTCGTCCTTGGGGTAAAAATACAACACAACTGCCTTGCCGCGATAAGCAGAAAGGGTGTGCGGCTGTCCGTTTTCATCCAACAGGGTAAAGTCGGGGGCGAGCATACCAGTTTCAAGGGCCATGTTTTTTCTCCTGATTAAAGATTAAACCGAGCAGATTTTACCAAATCTACCCGGTGAAATATTAAAGGGGGGTGAAGATCAGATCATTTTGTGCGCCTTGAGGGTGTTTTCTAATGTATCCAGGTCGAGGGGTTTGAGCAAGAAAGCTGCGGCGCCCTCAGCCAGGGCGCGCTGGATGGTTTCTGGTTGGTTTTCCGAGGATACGATAAAAACGGGAATTGCAGCCAGGGCAGGGTCGCGCTTGATATAGTGCAGAACATCAAAGCCAGTCACACCCGGCATATTGATATCCAGGAAAACCAGGTCAGGGCGAGCAGGCTGCAGAGACATGATGCCGGCCCGTGAACCATAGGCCGGCTTTGCAACAATATCCAAAAAAGAGAGCATCCGGCAAATGTCATCTGCCATCTGGCGGCTGTCATCAATCACGAGTGCGGTTAAACCAGGCATCAGGACAACTCCAATTTCATCTCGATCCGCCGAAAAGCCTCGAAATACCCCAATTCCTGCAACGCAGGCAAATGGGGGTCGTAAACATGAATGTTTTCCGCATAGGTATCTTCCCGGCGGTATTGGCGGTGAAGATAAATCAATAAGTTTTTGGCGACCCCAACCGGGTCACCTTCCTCAGTATACAACACAAGGTGGGTCAGTGAGAACTTTTTGTGGCGGTAAACCAACCATCCTTTAGAACTATCGGGCAGGGAAATTCGAAAGCCTTGCAGGTTGCTGGCGTTTTCCATGGAAGACCGGGCGTTGATCCAGGTCAGCGGGTGTGGGATGGTGCGCAGCAGCGCCAGGGCATCTTTCCTGAAGAGCCAGCTCAGCTTGCCCTGGGGTTCGAGGGTCGGTGGAATTGGGGCACGACGCATCACCAGGTATTCTTCCGTTTCGGTGAAACCATTTTTAAGGAAAAGGTTGTAGGCCGGGGTGTTGTTCTTGATCACTTCCAGGTAAACTGCCCGCGCCTTAATCTGCCGGGCGCCTTCCAGCAGGCGATTCATAATGGCTGCACCCGTGCCCTTGCGCCGGACATCGGGAATCACCCCCAGGCGGGTTACCCAGGCCAGATCGCCGCGCTGGCCAAGCATGCCCAGGCCGGCAAACTGGCCATCTTCATCCAGCGCCACCGCCGAGAGGTCCAGCCGGACATCAAAATCGTGAATGTATTCCGCCAGCACATCCACGCTCATCGGCATCGGCACCAGGTAATCTACCCGGGTGTGGTTGTAGATTGTGGTCAGCTCTTCAATGCTGTATTGGCTCGCGGGGACCAGGGTTAAGCTCATGCTGCCGGGGTTTTTGCCACAAAGGATTGAATCAGGTCAACCAATTCTTTCAGCCGGAAGGGTTTACCCATGTAGCCATCCAGGTTATAGGCCTTCACCATCATCCGGGCGGTTTCTTCCGGCCAGGCGGTCATTGCAATCAGCGGAATGCCGCGCAGGCTGGGCTCGCTGCGCATCCAAACCGAAAGGGTTTGCCCATCTACATCGGGCAGCCCCAGGTCGAGCAAAATCAAATCGGGCAGCAACTCCAGGGCCATGTTCAGCCCGGTTTCAGCATTTTCTGCCCAATAGAAGGCATAGCCCAAAGATTCAACGATTTTGCGAACAATCGTTGCGTTGTTTTCAATATCTTCAACCAGCAGAATTTTTTTCATGGTTTTTGTTCCAGGGAGTTTGGCGAAAAACCAGCCCAAAGGAAGAACATTTTTATGATTTTATCATGGTTGGGGGGAACTGCTAACCCAACCCAGTGGGGTGCCCTCACGTTCAACCCATCCCCCCTGGCTTCACCAGGCGGCTCGTAGATTATCGGAACCCAAGGTGACAGCCACCCTGGAGGTGACAGTCACCTGGGCAAAGGGGAGACACGGCGGAAGCCGCAACTACAAGAGGAGCGCACGCACAAGCCCGGAGGGCTGACAAGATGGGTTGGAAGAAAATTACCCGAAGTGGGCTTACGGGCAACCCAATATGCGGCGCAGCGCAAATCATCAAATGACAAACGTCCTGTAATTTTCATGACAAATGACCCTTGCGCATTTTGCAACCCGTCCGGTATAGTGGAAACAAGCCCAGGGGGGACGATTGGGCGCAGGGAGAATTTTTTCAAGCGTTTGCGGGGGCCTGCCCAGGGGTTGTTTTTTCACCAGGGGGCGGCTAAGAAACGGAGAGGAGGGCTGTGATCACCAACCAATACTATTCCCAAAACCTGAACCAGGCTCAGCGGTTTACCGTGACCACTGGTGGCAGCAACGCCCTGCAAACCGGCTACACCTACACCGGCCAGTTCTCCCACGCCGATGATTTTGGGTTGATGTACTACAACGCCCGCTGGTACGATGCCAGCCTGTCCAGGTTCGTGGAGGCGGATACTG
>CAZAYY010000036.1:0-29861 GCA_964489525.1 uncultured Anaerolineales bacterium | reverse complement strand
GGCATGACGATGCTCAGGCGAACGCCGCGCAGGCCCATCATCGGGTTGCTTTCGTGAAGGTTTTCAATGCTCTTCAGCAGTTTTTCTTTGGCTTCGAGGCCAGCGGTTTCGCCTTTAACACGCATGGCAATCACTTCTTCGAGAAGCGCATGTTCGTCGGGCATGAACTCGTGAAGAGGCGGGTCAATCAGGCGGATGATGACGGGCAGGCCGGTCATCGCTTCAAACAGGCCATCGAAATCGCTGCGCTGGAAGGGCAGCAGTTTGTTGAGTGCTTCGGTGCGGGCTTCGGAAGTGCCGGCCAGGATCATATCCTGGACGATGGGTAAGCGGTGCTGTTCAAAGAACATGTGCTCGGTGCGGCACAGGCCAATGCCCTTGGCGCCATAAGCGCGAGCGCGGCGGGCATCGGCGGGGTAGTCGGCGTTTGCCCAAACCTGCAAACCGCGAGAAGGCCAGCCAGCCGGGGCTTTGCGAATGCCGGGGGTGGCGCTGATTTCATCAGCCCAGCCCAGCAGGGTGAGCAGTTCGGTTTGTTCTTCCAGCGAGGGTGCGCTGGTGGGAATTTGGCCCACGAACACCTCGCCGGTGGTGCCATCCACTGAGATGTAATCACCTTCCACCAGGGTAACGCTGCCCACGGTCATTTTGCGCTGATCCAAATCCAGTTTGATGCCGCTGGCGCCAACAACACAAGGAACGCCAAACTGGCGGGCCACCACAGCGGCATGAGAGGTTGCGCCGCCTTCAGTGGTCAGAATGCCTTTGGCAGCCAGCATGCCGTGAACATCGTCCGGCTTGGTGAACTGGCGCACCATGATGACATCCTGCCCTTCTTTCTTGGCTTTGTGTTCGGCGGTGTCGGCATCAAAATAAATCCGCCCAACCGCAGCGCCGGGCGAAGCGTTTACACCCTTGCCAAACAGCTTGCCGCCCTTGGCCGCTTCTGTTTTGGCTTCCAGGTTGAACTGCGGGTGAAGCAGGGTGTCTACATCTTCGGTCTTTACGCGCTGGATGGCGGTTTCTTTGGAAATCAGGCCTTCGTTAACCATATCTACAGCGATTTGTACCGCTGCCTTGGCAGTGCGTTTGCCATCGCGGGTTTGCAGCATCCACAATTTGCCACGTTCAATGGTAAATTCGACATCCTGCATGTTTTTGTAGTGGTGTTCAAGGATGTCGCACACTTTGAGAAATTCTGCGTATGCTTCCGGCAGGGAATCTTTCATGTGGGCAATCGGATCGGTATTGCGAATGCCGGCCACAACATCTTCACCCTGGGCGTTCAGCAGGTAATCGCCATACAGCAGGTTTTCGCCGGTGGCCGGGTTGCGGGTAAAGGCAACCCCTGTGCCGGAGTCCCAACCCATGTTGCCGAAGACCATCGTCACAATGTTGACAGCGGTGCCCAGGTTGTGGGGGATTTTATCGGCGTTGCGATAGTCAATGGCGCGTTTGCCATTCCAGGATTTGAACACGGCTTCCGTAGCCAGGCGAAGCTGGTCGTAGGGATCTTGCGGAAAATCAAAACCTTTATGTTTGCGAATGACTGCTTTGAAGGTTTCGGTAACCGCTTTCCAATCATCGGCGGTCATTTCGGTGTCGTTTTTATATCCCTTCGAAGCTTTGTATTCCGCCAGGGGGTGTTCAAAAGCCTCGTCTGGAATGCCCAGCACCACAGCGCCAAACATTTCGACCAGGCGCCGGTAAGAATCGTACACAAAGCGTTCGTTGCCGGTCAGAGCGACCATGCCCCGGGCAGTCTCATCGGTCAGGCCGATGTTCAGAACGGTGTCCATCATGCCAGGCATTGAGAATTTTGCGCCAGAGCGGCAGGAAACCAGCAGGGGATTGGCCGGGTCGCCGAACTTTTTGCCGGCAGCCTTTTCGACAGCGGCCATGGCGACCAGTTCCTGGTCCCACATCCCGGCCGGGAAGGTTTCGCCGGCAGCCAGGTAAGCGTTGCAGGCCTCGGTGGTCACCGTGAACCCAGGCGGGACGGGCAGGCCAATGCGGGTCATTTCGGCCAGGTTTGCGCCTTTACCGCCTAAGAGCGATTTGACTTTGTCCCAATCCGTACCGACCTTTGCTTCAGCCTGCTCCAATTCGTTGAATAAATAAACCCATTTCGTATCAGACATTTTTGCCTCCAAAAAATTGTGTTATCCGGCTTTTGCCGGGAATTTGCAGAGGGGCTGCCTGCGAACCCATCCATTTTTTTAAACCGGTGAATTCTGTGCTGGCAACAACCAAGGAACAATTTTACCACAGGAAGCGGCGAAAATTGCGCTATAATATGGTTGATTTGTGAAATGAAGTGCAAGAACTGCACAAGTAAATTCTGTTTCAGGAGGCATACCCAATGACACAAACTTTCCGGCTTACTTACGCCACGATGTTCGACCCACCCGAAGAGCTGCATACTCGCTTTGAAGCCGCTGTTGCGCATTTGAAAGCCAACATGGCGCGCGAGTTTGGCATGATCATCGCTGGCAAAGAACGCTTCAGTGAGCAAAAATTTGAATCCACCACCCCGGCAGACACCCGGCAAGTGTTGGGGGTTTTCCAAAAAGGCGGCATTGAAGATGCTCGCGACGCGGTAGATGCAGCCCGCAAAGCCTTTAAAGTTTGGGGACGCACCCCCTGGCAAGAACGGGTGGCTGTGATGCGCAAAGCAGCAGATATCATTGACCAGCGCCTGTTTGAAATCAGCGCTGTGGTGTGCATGGAGGTGGGCAAAAACCGCATGGAAGCCATGGGCGACGTTGCGGAAACCGCTGACCTCATTCGCTACGCCTGCGACCAGTTAGAAGCCAACAACGGCTTCCGAATTAAGATGGCTGCCGACCCGCTGCGCGGCTACACAGCAACCAATATGTCGGTGCTGGTTCCGTACGGCGTCTGGCTGGTGATTAGCCCGTTTAACTTCCCGGCTGCGCTGCTGGGCGGCCCGTCGGGTGCGGCTCTGGTGGCTGGCAACACCATTGTGATGAAGCCTGCCACCGACACCCCCTATACCGGGCGGCTGTTGGCAGAGTGCTTCCGCGACGCTGGATTGCCTGAGGGTGCATTCAACTTTGTGACTGGACCCGGACGCACGGTTGGCCAAACGCTCATTGACCACCCCGAAGTGGACGGCATTACCTTCACCGGTTCGTATGATGTGGGCATGTCCATCATGCGGGCCTTCGCTGCCGGCCGCTATCCCCGGCCTGCCATCCTGGAAATGGGCGGTAAAAACCCGGCAATCATCACCAATAACGCCAACCTCGACCGCGCCCTGGCCGGATTGGTGCGCTCTTCCTTCGGGCTGCAAGGCCAAAAGTGCTCGGCATCATCCCGCATTCTCGTCCAGGCCCCGGTCTACGATGAACTGATTGCCCGGCTCAAAGAAGCCACTGAAAAACTGGTCATCGGCGACCCGATCCGCCGCGATGTTTTCCTGGGCCCGGTGGTCAACAAATCGTCATACCAGGATTTCATTGATTTCAATGAGGACCTTTCTCAACACGGCCGCTTCCTGACGGGGGGCAAAGTGCTGCGCGAAGGCGAATTTTCCAATGGCTATTTCTGCACCCCCACCCTGGTTGTAGACCTGCCCATCGAACACCGCCTGTGGAAGCAGGAAATGTTCCTGCCGATTTCGACCATTCACAAGTTTGAAACGCTTGAAGAAGCCATGCAAATTGCCAACGATGTGGACTACGGACTGACGGCCGGTATTTACGGGTCTACTGAAGAAGCCGAGTATTTCTTTGAAAATATCGAAGCGGGTGTAAACTATGCCAACCGACCACAGGGCGCCACCACTGGTGCATGGCCTGGTTTCCAGACCTTTGGCGGGTGGAAAGGCTCTGGCTCCAGCGGCAAAAACGCCGGCGGCCCACACTACCTGCAGCTGTACATGCACGAACAGAGCCGCACGGTAATTGAGTAACCTGAACCTTTTTGTGGGGGGCTGCCTGGTGCGGGCGGCCCCCCAATTTTCAGGAGTGCATGGATGAGCCTGGTACGCCGCCTGGGGAATTTTTTTTTGCTTTTGGGTATTGCATTAATGTTGTTGTTTCTCGCGTCGGATCTCGGCCAATCGCCGCAGTACCTGTTGTTTATATTTGGGCTGCTTTCGATTATCCTGGGCAGTTACCTGCGGAAAAAAAGCCCTTTGCCAAAAGCAGAAGATCAATATTTTCGCCTGTTTCGTAAAAAGAAATAACGAACGAAGCCCTCATCATGTTGCCCGTTCTCTCGCCTGCCTCAAAACCTGGGGCAAGAGCCGGGGGGAGGTTGAGAACCGCAGGTTCTAACAACTTTTTCGTAAACCTATGGGGTTTAGGCTGTGCAGTTAAGGGAAAAGCCACCTGATAAGCAGCCGCCAGGTGGCTTTTTGATGCTGGATTGTTCATCCCGAAACCGTCAAAAGGGGTTATGGGAAGGGTGAAACGAAAATCTGGTTGTCAAAGGCCATGAAAATTCGCTGGCTGCCATCCACCGCAAAGGCTGTGGCGTTGCCCAGGCTTGAGCCGCTGTATGGGCGGAACTGGCGCTGAAAAACGAGGCGGGTGCTGAACTGGTACAGGGCCTGCTGGTAGGGGTCGAGCATGTAAAACGCCGGGCCAGGTGGAGGTGCATACACAATTTGTGAAAACGCTGCGCCGGTCATCGTCTCAACCTTGCCAACGCTGCCCCGGGTATCGGTATAGGCTGCTCGTTCGGTGCATTGGGTTGGTGTATCCCCGGTTCGATATTGGCAAATGGTCATCGAACCATCCGTATGTAAAAGGTATAGCTCTGACCCATTGATTGCAATATCAACCACGTCTTGCAGGCGGGGAACTTCATTGTCAAAAAACAAGAAGGGGCGTGAACCAAAAGTAAAATCCTCCCCAACATACACCCAAACGGCGTTGGTTTGTGGGTCGAGAATATACAGCCAGCCATTGGAATAGACCATGGACCGCGGCGAGCCCCAGTTGTTATCCGGGGGGATTAATGGATACGCCAGCGGCTGGCCATCGGGCGGACAATAGACCAAGATGCCGTTGCCATCCATAGCCAGCAGCGCAGCACCAAACGAATTGGCCGCGGGCAAAGGGGTGATATCCACGAGAGCGCCGACAATATAGGCACCATACTTATTTAACCCACACTGAAAAGACGCATCCAGTTCGTAGCCACGCCCGCTGCGCCAAAAGCGAAGCACCCGCCCGGCATCGCTGTCCAGGGCATAGAGGGCATCGCCATTATAGAGCATCTGGGTGATGGTCACTTCGCCCAGGGAATTGCTTGCCAGGGCCGATTCAAGCTGGATCCGTTGGGTGCCATCCAGGGTGTCCATCACCTGAAAAGCCTGAGCCCGCAGCAGAATGGTTTCATCAGTCTCCTGGTATTCTTCAGCTAGGTCCACATAAAACAACACGGCATCCCAGGCCCGGCGTTCTTCTACCGGGTCGGTTTTGCCACGGGCATTTAAAGCAGCTGCTTCGGCATAGTTTAGATAATTCTGGTATTGGATGATGCGCCCGCGGCGGATATATACCAGGCTGGCCAGGGCGACAATCATCACCGGCACAGCCACGGCAATGAAAGCCATGGTGGTGGGTGGAATGGTGAACATCTCTCGTCCGGGCAAAATTCCACCCAGCAGGGCGCGCAGTGCCCGGATAACCTGACCACCCGCAAACTTGAAGGCGCGCCCAATGGCCAGTACAGCTGGCCCAAAAACCGGGCGTTGTGGGGGCTGCAAGGCGGTTGAAGCCGGCGGGGTTTCTGGCTGGGGTGGCGCTGGCCTCGATCTGCGCCCCATCCAAAAGTTTGACCATGCCCTGTTTTTTGGAGTAGGTGCAGCCTCCACTTCAGGGCTTGCATGACTGGCATCGCCAATCACATCGACCGGCCCCTCTTCAACGGGCATTTCCTCAGGTTCGGCTGGTTGCTCATCCGGCGCCGGAGAAATGGCATCCACATCGGTGGGGGCTGGCGTTTCGGGTTGGACGGGTAGATTCTCAACAATTTCCGCCTGAGATTCCAAAGAAGGAACGGGCGGAGAAATTTCAACCCCAACCGGCTTTCGAGGCTGTTCAGGTTCGGGGAGAGAAACCGATGTGGCTTTATCCGCAGGCGGTTTGCTAAACCGGTCAGGCAGACCGGCAGGTTGGAGTGGTGCGGTTTCTGGAGGGGCAGCAGGGCGAGCATACAGACGCGTTTGTTCGGTTCCAGGAACTGCCTGAACCAACACAGCCCGCCAATCTGGTGCGGTGAACTTGTTCAGGGCCTGCTGCACAAGGTGCAGCTTGCGGCCTACGGCCGGGCGCAGGCTTTCAGCCGTCAGCGGCCCGGGTGGGTCGGGCGTCACCAAAACCAACGCTCCCGGTTCCAGGGAAAGGTGAGAAAAACGAACCTGTGCCGAACGCCCCAAACCCAGGCCGCGCCCGCTCATTTGCGGGTCGTGCAGATATTGGGAAGTGCCGCGGGTAACCGTAAAGAGATGGGTATCGCCCGATTGACCGATATAAAGCTGGTCACCCCGGCAGGCCAGCAGCGTAAGCAGGGCTGTGGCCTGCAAGCCCTGGCCTGCTGTTCGCAGGTTGCGTTCGAGCAGGTATTGATTAAAGCCTTCCACGGCAGCGCGCATGGCTGAGGTTGCCGCCCCACCCGTCTGGTAGTAAGTTTTGGCAATACCCTCCAACAACTGGCGTTGGGCTTCGGGGCTGAAGGTTGCCGTACCCGTCATAAAGAGGCTTAATGCCAGGCGGTCTTCCTGGCGGCTGCGAGCAGCCCCACGCGGAGGTTTGGCCAGGTACAGCCCTGGCAAATCGGGCGAATCCTGGCCAGCCTTGCGGTGAATGGGGAGCACAAACAAATCGAATTTTTCTGTCATCTTACCTCGAATTATACTGTGCAAGTTGTGTTCCCGGTAACGAGGGGAGGTGCAAATGAGCAGATATTTACGCTTTTGCAAAAGGTCTCTCCGGCTGCGCCGTTCGAGACGATACGGGGGAGGAGGAGTCACGAGCCAGGAGCCAGGAGCCGGGAGCTGGGGGGCGTTTTATTGTGTCGTTTCGAGTGAGTGCAGCGACCGAGAAATCTTTTCCCTATAGGTCATTTGCAGCATGATAAGTGCGAAAACCAGGGCCTACTGCACATTCCACCGAGGGCCACCGAGGAACACAGAGAACCACCGAGTTTTTTTTATTTTTCTCTGTGGCCCTCTGTATTTTCTCTCCGTGGCTCTCGGTGGAAACTGGATTACAAAGCCGGTTTGGCTCAGAAACGGGAGGTTGCTTCGCTGCGATCGCAGCGACATGCCAAAATGATGAGAATGTCATTCATGGGCGGTTTGGGACGCGCCCGTACAAGATGATGGAACGGCAATGATGGGATTAAGCAGCAGCCACAGGGTGTCGGAGGACCGTTTTTAGTTTTTCAGGTGTGGCTTTACGCGGGTCTCCCAGGTAAATTTCATGGTGCTTTCCGCCCAGGCCCACCTGGTCAACAAGCTGGTTTTGGGACAGGAAGGCCTGCATCTGCTCCATCGTTTCCGGTTCGGTGGCATAAGGACCAACATGCAGCGCCTGGACGCACAGGCCCTCATGGAAAACCTCCAGCCGCACCTGTTCCACAGCCGCAGGGCTATCTTTCTTTTTCTGAATTTTCTCGCGGGCTTCTGCCAGCAAAGTTTGGGTGACCAGGTCGGGTTGTAAAATCATCAGCGTATAGTGCCAGTTGTCAGGCTTTCGCAGGTCAAACAGGCCATCTTCCACCCACCACAGCCCCTCCAGGGCCATCACCGGGTAGTCCACCGCTTCCACCGGGCGCTGTTTCAGCATAAATTTCAATGTATATGCTGTGGTGTACATGGCCTGGGTGGCCCCGGCAAAGCCTGGTGAAGTTCCCGGCGCTTTTCCAGTTTCAATTTCACCGTCAATCATCAAGAATGGCAGCGCAGGTACATCTACCAGCTCAACCCGCCCCGGCTTGGGTTGGTAGTAGGATTTGTATTGTTTCTTTAAGTCGAGCGTTTTCATCAAAAACTCCTTGATTTGAGTCTTAGCTTAATTATAGGGTCTTCGGGCTATTTCAACCACCCCTTGCAGTTTTACGTTTTGGCTTGAATCAAAGGCTCGCTTTTTGTAGGAAAAACCCAATATATGGTATAAGATAAAGAATGGATGAACAATACCGGGCCATGGGAAACTTTCTTTTTCGCAATCCAACCATGACAAAATTTCTGATCATCTCGCTTGGTGCAGTGCTGGGATCTAATTTGCGCTACTGGCTGGCCGATTGGGCCGCTCAACAGTTTGGCGCATCGTTTCCTTATGGCACATTGATTATCAATGTGAGCGGCAGCCTGGTTTTAGGTTTGTTTGTTGCCTTATTTACCAGTGGGCGCTACCTGGTTGACCCCAACTTGCGGCTTCTGGTTGCTGTGGGGTTTTTAGGCTCATACACCACTTTTTCGACATACACCCTCGAAAGTGTCAACCTGATGCAAGAAGGCCAATTCTGGCTGGGGCTGTTTAATTTATTTGGCAGCAGTTTATTGGGGGGAATAGCCGCTGCGATCGGTGTTTTATTGGGCCGGTCGTTGTAAACTGGCAAGGAGAGGAAATATGCCCACACCCCTTGAAATCCACAAAAACACACAACGCCTGGTGATTTACATCGGGGAAAGCGACCGGTGGCAGGGAAAACCTTTATACATGACGGTTTTACAAAGATTGCGGGCCTATGGCCTGGCAGGGGCAACTGTGCTGCGCGGTGTGGCTGGCTTCGGCGCAAACTCGCGCATCCACTCCGCTTCGATTGAGCGCCTCTCCGAAGATTTACCCCTGCGCATTGAAGTGGTGGATGATGCTGAAAAAATTTCCCGGGCGCTGGAATGGATCGCTCCGCTGGTTACGAATGGGCTGATTACCCTTGAGCCGGTTCAGGTGGTGCACTATACCCACACCAGTTTAAACCCGTTCCCTGCAGAAAAAACGGTTGAAGAAGCCATGACGCAGGAAGTTGTGACACTGTCACCGGAGATGACCATCGCCCAGGCCTGGGAAATCATGCTTAACCATACCCTGAAAGCGCTGCCTGTAATTGATTCCCAGCGGCAGGTTGTGGGGATGTTAACCGATGAAGACCTGCTGTGCTGCACACCCGGCCGCCCGGCCCAAGCGAAAGAATTAGGGGAAAACATGGTCCAGGAAACCCTACAATCTTTAAAACTTTCAAGCCAGAAGGTTGCGAATGTGATGGTTAAACCCGTGGTGGTTGCCCAATCCAATGAACCCTTGCGCCAGGCAGCAGTCCGGATGGCCCACCTGGGGCTGAAACGCATGCCCGTGGTAGACAGCAGTGGGATGCTGGTGGGCATCATTTCTCGCCGAGACATTCTCGAACAGGTTGTCCAGTCGTCTTTAAAAACACCTCCGCCAACATCCGCCCACCCATTGGCTAAAACCATTGGAGAAGTGATGCGCCAGCCGATCCCATCGATCCAACCTGAAGAAACTTTGCCAGCAATCATCAATACCCTGCTGGAAACTGGTTCGAGAAGGCTGATTGTTCTTGATGATCAGAGGCATCCTCTGGGGCTGATTAGTGATGGTGATGTCCTGACCCGTGTTGCGCCACAAGAACAAAAGGGGGTATTGGCAGCACTACAGCGCCTGACCCAGCCCCCCCAAAGTCAGGCCACTGCTCGTTCTTTAATGTCCCCTGGAATGCTGACTGTGCGCCCCGAAGAAACTCTGCTGGATGCCGCTCAAAAAATGCTGGCCGAACGACGTAAATGGCTGGTGGTGGTAGACGAGAAGGGCGAAACCATTGGCCTGGTAGATCGGCAGGTTTTATTTAAAGCGATTTCCCTGGGATGATTGGTTTTTTTTACTCCGGGTAAAACGGGGTAAGAATTGGCCCGTTTTTCTGGACTTGTTTCTGTTAAAATAAGCCTATCGCAATCGGTTATTAACCCAAAGGAACAGCATGCCCGCAAAAATTATTTACAATCCCTATTCTGGACGCTGGCAGTCGGAGAAAAAACGGGCGCCTCTCGAAGCGGCGCTCAAAGCAGCTCGATTCGAATACGAGCTTTCGCTGACCGAAGGGCGGGGCCATGCCGAAACGCTGGCCAGCCAGGCTGTGCAGCACGGCTATTCGCCCATCATCGCTGCCGGAGGGGATGGAACCATTAACGAAGTGGTCAACGGCATGCTGCAATCCGGGGTGCCCCACCTGCCGCCGTTGGGTTTGGCGCCACAAGGCACGGCCAATGACCTTTTCGACAGCCTTGGCCTGCCGCGCGATTACGACCAACTGGCCCAGGTGTTTCTACAAGGCAAAACCCGCCGGATTGACCTGGTGCAGGCCAACAACCGCTACTTCGTCAACAACGCCGGGTTGGGGCTGGAGCCACTCATCACCACCATTCACGAACGCATCTCCTGGCTCAGCGGGGTCAGCCGCTACCTGGTTTCTACCATTTGGGGCATCCTGCAAAACCCAAAATGGGAAATGGACCTGGAATGGGACAGCGGCGTTTACCACGGCCCGGTCACCCTGGTGTCCATCAGCAACTGCGCCAGGACCGGAGGGGTCTTCTACACTGTGCCGCATGCCGACCCGTATGACGGCAAAATCTCCTTTGTGTTCGCCTACCTTCCAACCCGAAGAAAAATCTTTCAGGCGCTGCCGATGATTATGAAACCAGCCGAGGGCAACATCACTGAACACCCGGCAGTGCGCGAAATTCACACCACCTGGCTCAAAGTGCGCATCCACAACACTTCACCCACCCACACCGATGGCGAGCTGCTTTCGCGGGCAATTGAAGCGGTGGAATACAAGATCTTTCCGGCTGGAATTGAAGTCATCCTGCCCGGTTAAACCCACAGCAAAAAATCCCTGGGGATGGAGAAAGGAGCAAGCATATGAACCAAACAAATGATTTAATTGTGATTGGCGGCGGGCCTGCTGGCGTAACTGCGGCGCTGCGCGCCAGTGAACTGGGGGCCAAGGTAACCCTGGTTGAAAAAAGCCGGCTGGGCGGCACCTGCACCAATGACGGCTGTGTGCCCACCCGGGTGCTGGCCCGCGCCGCCCGCCTGGCACGGGAAGCCTACCAACTTGAAGATTACGGCCTGGGCAGCATGCTCCGGCCATATGCAGAAAGCAGCGTGGATTTTGCAAGGCTGTTGACGCGAGCCCAACAGGTGGTCTACACCATCCAACAAAAAAAACAAATGGTCAAACACCTTGAAGAATCCGGGGTGCGGGTGATTACCGGCCTGGGCCCGGTGGCCTTTCGCGACCCAAACACCCTGGCGCTGCCCGGCGGGGGTGAACTCTCCGCCAGCCGTTTTATCCTGTGCACGGGTGGCCGGGCGCGCCGGCTTGATTTTCCTGGTGCTGAATTCGCCCTGACCCACAGCGACATCTGGTCGCTTAAAAAACTGCCGCAGTCGGTGGCAATTGTGGGCGCAGCCGCAACGGGCAGCCAGCTTGCCTCCATTTTCCTGGCGTTCGGCGCCAAAACCTGGCTGTTGGATGCAGCCCCGCGCATTTTGCCCGGTGAAGACCCTGAAACTGCCCAGGCTGTCGCCCAGGCCTTTGCCCGGCGGGGGATGCGAATGATTACGGGCATCGCTGGTGTAAGTGCAATTCACAAAACAGGCAATATGCTCACGCTGGAATATATGGATGCTGGAAAAACCCACCACCTGGAGGTGGAGACCGTGGTGCTGGCAGTCGGCTGGCCCGGCAACCTGGCTGGCTTAAACCTGGCGGCTGCCGGGGTGGAAACCCAGGGCAGCCACGTGAAAGTGGATGCCTACCTGCGCACCACTGCACCCCACATTTTCGCGGCAGGTGACATTACCGGGAAAATGATGCTCGTTCAAAGCGCCAGCTATGAAGGGCGGATTGCCGCCGAGAATGCGCTATCCGACAGGCAGCAGGCAACCCAGCACCATATTGTGCCGCATGGCGGGTTTACTGACCCGGAGTATGGCAGCGTGGGGCTGACCGAAACCCAGGCCCGGGAGCAGTATGGCGATGAGGCCGTGATTACAGCCACAGCCGAATATCGCGAACTGGACCGGGCTGTGATTGATGGGCGGCTGGAAGGAATTTGCAAACTGGTTGTGGACCGCACCAGCGGCAAAATTCTGGGGGCACACGTGGTGGGTGAGCAGGCCCTGGAAGTGGTGCACATTGTGGCGGCAGGCATGGCCGCCGGCAGCACCGTGGAGCAGATTGCCGCTTTAGAAATTGCTTACCCGACCTTTACCGCTGTGGTGGGGCTGGCTGCCCGCAAAATTGTCCACGCCCTGGGGAAAGTGAAAATGGCGGCCCAATGGCGCACCTTGAACAAACCCTACGCCGCTGAATGGGAGCGCACAGATTCATCCCAAAACTGAGCCGCTGCGGCTGAGCTTAAATAAAACCGGGGTTGTCTGACTGCCCGTTCAGACAACCCCGCTGTGCGGAACAGGTGTTTCCCCTTACACCCGTCCCAGGATGAAATCGTTAATAAAGGCCGGCGCGGCCGTATCAAAGCCCACCACATCCAACATCCCCGGGTCATTCGGGTCTGCGATGCTGAATTGGTTTGCAGTCATTGCCACTACCACCAGCTTTGCCGGAATGCCGGTTTTGTCCCGGTAATTCTGCAGGGCCTGGGCCGGGTGGGTTTTCCCTACCCAGCTTTCGTTATCCGTATACACCACAAACGCATCTACCTGGGCTTTGGTTTTCTGTGCCCAGATGATTGGCAGTGCTGCATCTGTACCCCCAAAAGGTAACTCAGAAATGGTGCGGACTGCCTCTTCCAGGCGCTGCCCCTTGTGAATGTCGAGGCCTATCAATTTGTCGCTGAACCCCAGGATTTTATGGTGGGGTTCCGTGGATGCAGCCAGCAGCGCCAGGGCGGCGGTGGCATCGCGCGGTGTCAGTCCGGGCACCCCGGCAATGGAGCCTACGGACATCGAACCCGAAATATCCAGCGCCAGCAGCAGGCGTTTTTGGGTCGGCTCTGCGTTCTGGAAGGTGGTGTAGAAGGCGGCGTCCAAGGCATCGCGGATGGCTGTTACCGGGGTCCATTCCAGTTTTCCGCGGACACCCTGCCCCTTAGTGTAAACCAGCAAGGCCGAAAGCACCGCAATCGGGTGCAGGCGGGCCTGGCGCAGGGCTTCACCGTTCGACAGGCGTTCGACGACAAAGCCAGCCTCAGGGGTGTTTTCAGCCAGCAGACCGTTGGCGGTCATCCGGGCCAGGTTGCGCACCAGGGCGGTGGTGGGCAGGTGCGGCAGCAGCGCCCCCCATACGGCGGCAGAGCCGAGCCAACTGGCAGGAACAGCCTCCCAGGGAAGCTGGTAGTCGTTCACCAGCCGGATAATCTCTTCTTCCGAAGCAGCAAGCCGGGCCTGTTCCAGCGCCCAAACGCGCTGCAGGGCTGCATCCAGGCCGGTTTCCGGGGCGCCTTCCAGTTCACCCCGCAACATCCAGCGAAACAGGGCTTCGTGCTGGGGCGTGGGCGGCGTGGGGTGCGCCAGGCGCAGGACATCTTTGTGGCTCCAGCCAGCCCGGCTCTGGTACTTAACCGCCTGGTAGGCAAGCTGCCCGGCGGGCATGGCGGTGTACCAGGCTGCAACAGCACGACGCAGGCCGCGCCCCCACCCACGGACAAACTGGACATATTCCATAAATTGAAACAGGTGCGTTGAAATCCGGGCAACCCGGGGCAGCGCTTCAAAAGCCGCCCGGCGCGTGGCTTCGTCGCCCGCGCTGGCAGCCAGGGCCAGCACAAACAGCGCCGGCTGGTTCTTGGGCGCCCGCCCGTCTTCGCTGATTTCCACAACCCGGCGCACCACCCGCAGGCCATCTTCCTGGATGCATTCCAACGCTCCCTGGGCATTTTCGAAGGTCAGTTTGCGCTCGGCAACGTAATAGGTTCCACCTTCACTGCCCAAAATCAAAAAGCGGTCGAGACGCGCCCAGCGGCTCACCTGCCAGGTAAACCCGCCTGCGTTGTTCAACACCTGCTCGCTGCCAGGCAAAGGCTGGCTTTGCGGAGTGTTCGCGGTTTTTTTGGACTTGCGCCCGCGCAGCCAGAGGGCCGGGGGAACTGCGTTAAAAGGGAAATTATTATCGTTTTTCTCTGACATTTCACACCTCCTGTTGATATCCATCAGAGCCACAGCCACAAAGATAGCTGGTGAAGAGAACAAAACGCGTGGCAGACAAAATTTAGCAGATGGATATCTAACATGATGGTAACCCACCTGCTGCGGCCCGCCACAACGCATAAAACAAAATAGAAACCGGGTCAGCCTTCAGACCCTTGGAAAAATGCAAATGGGGAAACTGCTCAACCCCAACATCAAAAAAAGCGGGCAAGATAACCGTTCTGGAGATATTTCGAGTTAACCCAAAACATACGGCCCGCCATAGCTAAGTGAATAGATGAAAGTTGGGGAAGCGTCCAGTCCCCCTGAAAAAACGGCTTGTGAAATCAAGACCATAAATGGTGGGCAAATTGATCGAAAAGGGACCTTGAATTGCATAAGCAGTCGATAACCCATTTCTACGGCCCACCGCATCTAATTATACTGCAAAAAATAAAGGCGAACGATTCAATTGTTAAAGTACAAAAAAAGTGCGGGCTGTTGTTCAGCCCGCACTTTGATCCATCTCGTGGTAAATCGCCTGTTCAGGCGGTGCGACAGCTGACAACAGCAAATAGACCCGGCATCGGCAGGGTTTTCGCCATCATTTCATGTTGGGCTGCAGATTGATTCCAGAAGTTTCTTAACATACATTAACCTTTGATTAGCGGCGCAAGGATAACAGGAGTGATTGTTTTTGTCAAGGGTATTGTGATCAAATTTCCTAACCATTCCCTAACCCCGGCGGGAGGTTTTGAACCGGAAATCCTTGTATAATCGCCCCATGAATAGAACCCATCCCACCGTCCAACGCACGATCTTCGCGGCTGCTTTGCTGGTTCTGGTGTTCCTGGCAGGCTGCACTTCGGGCCAGGCTGCCCTGGATGGCAGTGCTGCCAACAGCCAGGAAACTACTCCCACCCAGGCACAGCCTACCCAAACCGCCCTGCCGCCTTCGGCCACCCTGCCGCCCAGCGCCACGCCAACTGCAACCTCCAGCCCGACCTTTACCCCAACCCCCACACCCACCCCAACGCCTTCTAATACACCCACGCCCACAGCCACCCCCACCCCGCTGCACCCATTGAGCATTGAATATCTGCGCCAGCAAACCTTCCCGGGCAGCGATGTTGTGATCGAGGAACAATTGGAAGATGGGCCGAACTACTACCAATACCTTGCCTCTTACCAATCCGAAGGGCTGAAGATTTACGCCCTGCTGACCATTCCCTACGGTGAAAAGCCGGAAACCGGCTGGCCAGTGGTGATTTTTAACCATGGCTACATCCCTCCCGACATCTACCGCCCCACCCAGCGCTACGGCGCATACCAGGCCGGGTTCGCTACCAATGGCTATATTGTTTTCCGGCCCGATTATCGCGGCCACGGCTTTTCCGAAGGCGAAGCGCGTGGGGCCTACAGCAACCCCGGTTACGTCATTGATGTGCTCAACGCCACCGCTGCAATGAAGAAGTTCCCCGATGCCGACCCCCAGCGCATCGGCATGTGGGGCCATTCGATGGGCGGCTACATCACCCTGCGGGCCATGATTGTGGACCCAGACATCAAAGCCGGGGTGATTTGGGCCGGGGTGGTGGGTTCGTATGAGGACATTCTCTACAACTGGCGGCGCTCCGCCTGGCCTACCCCCACGCCAGCGGCCTCCCCAACGCCTGGGGCAACCCCTGGCTGGCGCACCAGTCTGATTGAAACCTACGGCTCCCCCGAGGAAAACCCGGAATTCTGGGCGTCCATCTCGGCCAATTCATACCTGGCCGACCTGAACGGCCGGCCAATCCAACTGCACCATGGCGATAAAGATACCGATGTGCCGATTGCTTTCTCGGAAAACCTGTTCAACCAGATGCTCGAAGCCGGGCAGAATGTGGAATTTTTCCGGATCGAAGGTGACGACCACAACCTGTCGGTGTCTTTTTCGATGAGTTTACAGCGTTCGGTTATATTCTTCAACAAGCACGTTAAAGGCACCCCCAGCCCGTAACCCCTATCTTGCTTTAATCTTCTGGATGGAAAACAGGTTCGCCTTGCCCTGTCGCCCGACCTCTGCCAGCAGACCCATTTTACGCAAGGTATAGGTCATCTTCCCTGCCAACGCAGGGGTGCAGCGCAGCGCCTCGGCGAGCATCCGGTTGGTGAAGGGGTCAGGCAGGCCAGGGGGCAGCGTATCAAGATAGTCCAGCGGAGAAGCAAACACTTTCTGGCCGACCACTTCCAGCAGACGCTGGTCGGCCAGGCTCCAGTGCTTGCGCCGCCAGCTTCCTTGGCCGTCATCGCGCCAGGTTTCTTCTAACTGCACCAACACCAGCTCAAACACCAGCCCTGGCAGGCAGAGAACATCCGCAACCCGCACGGTTTCGCGGAACACATCCACCACCCGGCCGCGCCGCGGAGATTTACGCCGGCTGGTGATTTCGCCATCCGCCGTTTCGCGCACAATCCATTTTTCCGCCGCAATCGGGTGCACCAGCCGGATGGTGTGCCCCCGTTCCAACAGCCGGGTAAGCTTGCGGCGCATTGCGTATAAGTGCCGCGTCTGGATTTCAAGCAGCCCTTCCGGGCGAACAATGTCTACCACGAAGCCATCCACCAGCACTTCCAGCGCATCCCCCGGACGCACATACCACTGCTTGAGCGCAGCATGCAGCGATTTTTCAGCCAGCGTGCCGATGGGCATGGTAATTACGATTTGTGGAAAAGCTAACCACCGGGGCTCTTCTCGGCGCTGGCAGAGGTGGCCACCAGAAAACCGAGGAACATGAGCACTGACCCCAGCAGTTCACTGAGATACAGCCAATCGGGCAGCCCGGCTTTCAAAAAAGTGCCGCCCATGGCGGGCAGCAAACCCCCAGCCGCAATCAAAATATTGCCGTACATCCGGTTTGCCAGAACTCGTTTGCGCCAGAAAATAAAGGCGGAATACAACGCGCCGCCTACCAGCCCTAATGTGCCATAGATGTTTAGGAAAACCGTCAGGAAAATCATCCCCCCGCTGCGCACCAGGATGTCATGATACTGAGCGGAAGCGGGCTGGTTGACATCATACGCCGCCGCTGGCCCGGCCTGGACTGGCGCAGTAAAAACCAAAAATGCAGACAGAACAGAGACTGCCAGCAGCGCCAGAGCCATTGCAGTGGCAACCCCTCGCTTGCGCACCAGCAGTTGAATCGTCCCCTGGCCTAACCAGGCCGCCGTCAGCATAGCGCCAGAAAGATACCAGAGCTTCATCACACCCGCATTAAACCCAAACGCCAGCACCACCTCACCCAGGGTGCCCAGTCCGTAAAAAAGCAGCCCGATGCCCCAATACAGCAGGTATAAACGACGGCGCTCTAAGAAACGTCCCAAAACAGCCCCTGTGAAGATAAGCGTGACCACGGTGGAAAGAAAGGGCAGGTAATGCAGCATATGAACCTCTTTTACCGAAAAATGTTACTGCTCACCCATCCCCTCCACCGCAAGATTGTGGGGGGGTTAGGGCTATGCATGATCAAAACATTAAACAACCCCGATGCTGGCAAGCAGCACCAGGAGCAACACAATCAACAGGCCCAAACCAATCAGGCCAAGCAACCCTGGCACAAGCCACTCTGAAAGAAAACTTGCCGTAAAACGGCGGCTGGCGGGTGTTTGCCGCTTGGACCGTTTCTGCTGTGGTGGGCGGGGTTCGCTCAACGGCCAGTCTCCTGGTATTGGCTGTAAATTTCCAGCAGCGCCATCAAAACATAGTCGGTGAAGCGGTTCATCTTGCGCATCATATCGCTCCAGGCGTAGGGAGAATGAATGGCAGAAGCCTCATAGACAGCCAACATCGAATCTACCAACATATTGCGAAAAAACAGGTAGGCCTTAACCGCTTCAGCAGCACTCAGGCCAAAGCGGCGGCCAATCGAGGCATATTCAAAACCTGTGGCGCGGGCTTCAGCCTCCCCCGAACGGCTGTCGGAGGATAAATAGTACGACATGCCCTGCAAAAGCGCCCTACCGCTGCGGCGGTATTGATCGCGGGCTTCCTGGTTCAGCTTTTGGTACCAACTTTCTGCTTCCAGCTGGCCTTCGCTGACTTTAAAGCGGGTGCGTCCCAGGGCATTTTGGACAATCATATCGGCTTCCCGGCCAGGTTCATTCAAACGTTGGGACTGCATCCACAAATCAATTTCGCTCTTATTAAACCGGCGGTGCCCGCCCTGGGTGCGGTGGACAGGCAGGCGGCCCTGGTCGGCCCACACCCGGACGGTGCTAGGGTGCATACCCAAAAATTCAGAAACTTCGCTCAGGCTCATCCATTCGCCAGTCATTACACATCTCCAATCAAGCTGGCCCGCTCTACATACGATTCCGTTGCGCTGCGAGCGCGCTTCAAGAAAATATTGACATCCACCTGGCTGAGAATCACCAGGGATCCAACCAACATCAGGATTTGGACAAGAAAAACAGCCTGGTAGGCCAGCTCTGGGGTTGTACTCAGCAGGTTGACCCCATCGCGCAGCAGGCCGCTCATCATATTGCCTGCCAACCGGGCCAGAGCACTGGCCATACCCCAGGCGCCCACAAAAAGCCCCACCCTTTCGGCTGTGGTCATGTCCAACATCAAGGAAAGATTCGACACCGTTGAAAAGCCGGTGGCAAAACCTAAGAACACCACACCTACATAAAACAAAGCAGAACCACCCAGGAAGCCACTGAGAATGATGAGTGCAAAAGAACTGATTGCCCCGTAGGCACTCAGGCGAGATACCTGGAGTTTACCAATGCGCCGTTCGATGATGCCTGCAAACATCATTGCCAGCAGGAAACTGCCGCCCCAAATGGAGGTGATCCGGGTGGTTTGACTGATGGGCATATTAAAAGCCTGGGCGGCATAGGGTTCCAACAAAATATCCTGCCCCAGGATGGCGGTCAGGAGGAGCACGAGGTACACAAAAAAGCGGGCTGCCTGTGGGTTTTCCACGATGGCTCCAAACATCTCCTGCCAGCTGTAGTTCTCAGTGTTTTTAGGCGCAGCTATGGAACGTTCTTCCAGGCCAAACACGCCCAGGAAAGTGAGCGCCAGGGCAAAACCACCAACGAGGTTAAAAGCCCGGTGCAGGGCTTCCACGGAGTATGGGTCCAGCATGCGCGACAGGAAAATTGAGGTGGCGATAATACCCAGGATCATCATCGTGAACATGGTGGCAATGGTTGCCGAACGGCCTTTCTCGCCGGAAATTTCGGTGGCCAACGCAAAGTAGGCTACCGTAGCAAAATTAAAGCCCATGCCCCAGGCACCAAAAACCAGGATGCTGAGCAAAATTCCCAGCCAGTTGTGTTCCTGAATGGAAAAAGCGAGGTACGGGGAGGCCATTACCCCGATGACACACAAAATCAATCCGGCAACAATGTAGGGTGTACGCCGGTAGCCAAAGAGCGGACGATTATCCGAAAAAGCACCAATTGCCACCTGGATAGGGGAAAACAGGTAGGGCAAAGATACCAGAAGGGCTACAACCGTTGCTGAGATGGCCAGATCGTAAATCATAATTCGATTCAGGGTGCTGTTGATCGGAACCAGGGTGATCGCTGCCGCCAGGTGCAGCAAACCGATTTGGACTCGCTTGAGGAACATAACTTCTCCAATAAAACAGGTTCATCCCGGACTACTCCCCACTCCGTTTCATGGAGTGGGCCGGGCAGTCACGTCTATCATTGCCGGCTGTGGCAGTGTTCACACCACCCACATACAAACCAGGCAGCCTGAACTACAATACACAAATTTACCCGAATCTACAGAATCGTCAACTTAATTTTCCGTAGATTTTTGTTAAGAACTTAAGATTGGGGGAAAACATTAATAAAAGGTGATAAAACCAACCAGGGCTCACCTGGATTTTCTGGCGTTTCTCGTGAATTCCCACTACTCGATTTCGAGCAGCAGTGCGGGGTCGGGCAAACCGCAGCCAGCCAGTTCAGGCAGCGGCAGGGGGTTTTGCGCAATGGGTGCAGACGCGACAATTTCAGCCAGCAGGGCGATAAACTCGGTGGGCTGTTCAGCAGTCAGCAGGCGTTTGCGCAGCTCCGGTGCCAACCCAAAAGGGGCAAGGTAACGAGATGCAAACTTGCGCACCAACACCAGGCCGCGCTCCGGGCCATAAAAACCCTGGTTCAACTGTAAATGACGCAGCAGCGTTTCTTCCACCTGCTGCACGGGCACTTCAGCCCGCTCCAGACGGGAGAAAATCCACGGGTTGCTCATGGCCGCCCGGCCAATCATCACGGCGGTGCAGCCAGTTTGGGCTTTCATTTTCTCAATATCCGCCACGCTTTGAACGTCGCCGTTGCCAATCACTGGAATCGAAAGGGCATTTACCACCTCACCAATGGCGGTCCAATCGGCCTGGCCGGAATAGCCCTGCTTTTTGGTTCGCCCATGCACTGCCAGCAGCGCGCCGCCGTTGTCTTGCACGATGCGCGCCACTTCAAGGTAGTTGCGCTGGTCGTCGGCCCAACCCAGGCGCATTTTTCCGGTGATGGGCACATCCAGGTTTTGGGTGAGCAGCGAGAAAATTCGGGCAATCTTTTCCGGTGTGCGCATCAGGCCCACCCCTGCGCCCCGGTTGCTGATGGTTTTTGCCGGGCAGCCCATGTTGATATCAATGATATCCGGGTTTAATTCACGCACGCGCAAAGCCGCTTCAAATATTTCCTGCGAGTCATCACCGTTGAGCTGGAACACCAGCGGACGTTCGTTTTCAAGGTAGCGCAGCTTCTTTTCTGCCAAAGCCCGTCCCGCCAGGATGTCCTTGACATTGACAAACTCGGTGTAGCTCATCGCCGAACCCAGGGAGCGGCACAGCGAGCGGAAAGGCAAATCTGAATAGCCATCCATCGGGGCAAGGATGGCATCGCCGTATACCGGAATATCCCGAACCCGGAACACCGGGGCGGGATTGGCTGGCAGCGTGGGCTGGGGCAGGTTAACCATAGGGGCAATCTTACCATTAAAAGTTGTCCGCCTGAATTATAATACCTTCACCTTTTTTTCCGGGAGAAACCTCATGCAGGGCGCAAACCAGCCACATGAAAACCAATCGATTGAAATTTCTGTAGTCATTCCAGTGTATCGCGGTGCGGATACGATTACAGAACTGGTGGAGCGGCTTGAACCGGTGTTGGCAGCACAATCCGGGAGGCATGAGGTCATCCTGGTCAATGATGGCAGTCCGGATGATAGCTGGCGGGTGATCGAATTGCTTGCGGCCCGTTTTTCCTGGGTGGTGGGCATTAACCTGATGCGCAACTACGGCCAGCACAACGCCACATTGTGCGGTGTTCGGGCTGCGCATTTTGGCATCATCCTGACCATGGATGATGACTTACAGCACCCGCCTGAACAAATCCCCTTTTTGCTGGAAACAATGAAAGAGGGGTACGATGTCGTTTACGGCATTCCCCGCAAACTACCCCACAACTGGTGGCGCAACGCTTTTTCATGGCTCATTAAAAACACCCTGGCTTATGTGATGGGAATCGGCAACATTCGCAACATGAGCGCCTTCCGGGCGTTTCGAAGCCACCTGCGCCAGGCGTTTGCCGATTACAACAGCCCAGAGCTAATTTTGGACGTCCTGCTTTCCTGGGGTACAACCCGGTTTGGAACAGTGTTGGTTGACGAGTCCCCCCGTACTCAGGGTGAATCCAATTACAACTTTTTAAAGTTGGTGCGCATCACCCTGGTGGTGCTGACTGCCTTCAGCACCAGCCCGCTGCGCCTTGCGAGTTTTATTGGCTTTGCTTTTACCTTTTTTGGAATTGGGATGTTTTTTTACGCCCTGTGGATTTACTTCCTGGTGGGTTCTGTGCCTGGCTTTCCTTTTCTCACATCAATTATTTCCATTTTTAGCGGTGCCCAGTTGTTCACCCTTGGCATCATCGGCGAGTACCTGGCGCGCATCTTCGACCGTACCATGAATCGCCCTTGTTACAGTGTACGAGATACTACCCAGGAACCAACGCCATGAAGTGTGTGATCCTCCAACCCTCCTACATTCCCTGGCGCGGGGTTTTTGACCAGATAAACCAGGCGGATGTTTTTGTGTTTTATGACGATGTACAGTACGACAAACATGGCTGGCGCAACCGCAACCAGGTTAAAACCCACCAGGGCAAAATATGGCTCACCGTCCCCGTACACAGCGCAGGCAACATTGTGGATGGTCTGCCGATTTGTGAAGTCAAAATTGCCTGGGAAACCTCCTGGCATGAAAAACACTGGAAAGCCATTTCCCAGGCCTACAGTAAAGCGCCATTTTTCAAAGACTATGAAGCCCTGCTGGCGGCATTTTACCAGCGCCGCGACACTTACCTGGCAGACTTTACCATTGATTTCACCATCGCCCTGGCCGGTTTATTGGAAATCCGGCATACCCGGTTTGTTCGCTCTTCCAGCCTGGGGGTGACCGGCCAAAAAACAGATCGGTTGGTGGCTATCCTGGAAAAGCTGGGGGCAACCCATTATCTCAGCGGGCCAGCAGCGCGAGCCTATATTGAACCGCATAAATTTATTGATCACGGCATCACCCTGCAGTATTTCGACTACAATTATCCAGAATATCCCCAGCTTTACCCGCCGTTCGATGGATTTGTCAGCGTGATTGACCTGCTGGTGATGACCGGACCGCAAGCCAAAGTCTACCTTAACCAGGTTCAACCATGAATTCACCCGACCTTTCTGCCATCAAAGCCTATTTTTCCAGGCGTTTTGAAGAACATGGAACTTCCCCGAACGGGGTGGATTGGAATTCTCCTGCCGCCCAGTTCATTCGCTTTGACCAGCTCTTACGGGTCATTGACCAAACCGAATTCAGCCTGTTGGATTTTGGCTGCGGGTACGGTGCGTTTGCCGGCTACCTGGACCAGGTGGGGCTGCAATGCACTTACTATGGGTATGACATTGTCGAAGGCTCCGTCGCGGCAGCCCGCCAAACTTATGCGGGCCAGCCTCGAAAAACCTTCATAACCGACCCCGCCGCGCTGCCTGAAGTGGATTACACGGTGGCCAGCGGGGTGTTCAACATCCGGGGGGCACCATCGCCAGAGGCCTGGCACGCCTATATCCTTGAAACTCTGCACCAGTTCAACCGGCTGAGCAGGCGCGGCTTCGCCAGCAACTTTCTGACCCGCTATTCTGATCCGGAGCGGATGCGCCCCGGCCTGTATTATGCCGACCCGTTGGATTTATTTGATTACTGCAAGCGCAATTTTTCAAAAAAAGTGGCCTTGCTCCACGACTATCCCCTGTACGATTTTACATTGATTGTTCGAAAAGAATAATATGCAGCCTCCGATTTTGGTAGATTTCAACCAACCCTGCATGGTGGGTCAGGAGACAGAATACATGGCCCAGGCCGTGGCCAACCGGCGGATTTCAGGCGACGGGCCTTTTACCCAACGCTGCGCCGCCCTACTGGAAACAGAACTGGGTGCAGCCAGGGCACTGCTGACCACCTCCTGCACCCATGCATTGGATATGATGGCGCTTTTGCTCAACATCCAGCCTGGAGATGAGGTCATCATCCCTTCGTTTACCTTCGTTTCAACGGTTAACGCATTTGTTTTGCGCGGCGCCGTGCCTGTGTTTATCGATGTGCGCCCCGATACATTAAACCTGGACGAGAACCAATTAGAAAGGCTCATCACCCCTCGCACACGGGCTGTGGTGCCGGTGCATTATGCCGGGGTGGGCTGTGCCATGGACCCAATTTTAGATATTGCCAATACGCATGGGCTTGCCATCCTTGAAGACAATGCCCATGGATTATTCGGATGCTATAAAGGCCGCCCTTTGGGAACCTTCGGCCAAATGGCCGCACAATCGTTTCATGAGACCAAAAACTTCTCGTGCGGGGAGGGTGGGGCGCTGTTGGTCAATGACCCCCAATTCATCGAGCGCGCTGAAATTATCCGCGAAAAAGGCACCAACCGCAGCCGGTTCTTCCGGGGCCAGGTGGACAAGTATACCTGGGTGGATATCGGCTCCAGCTACCTTCTCTCCGACCTGCTGGCGGCGTTTTTGCTGGCCCAACTGGAGCAGCGCCAAAAAATCCAGGCGCAGCGCCAACGGGCATGGCATTTTTATCACGAACACCTGCAAAACTGGGCACAAACAAACGGCGTGGGTCTGCCTTATATACCCCAAGACTGCCAGCAGGCTTACCACATGTATTATCTGCTGCTGCCCAACCTTGAATACCGCCAGGCTTTTCTGGCCCATCTTCGCGACCGGGGAATCATCAGTGTTTTTCACTACCTGCCGCTCCACCTGTCTGACATGGGACGCAAGTTTGGCGGAAAACCAGGCGACTGCCCCGTTACCGAGCGCGTCAGCGACCAGCTTGCCCGGCTGCCTTTCCACAACGCCCTCAGCCAGGCCGACCAGGAAATCGTTTTAGAAGCCATTTTTTCTTTCAAGTTCTCCTGACGCTCATGGAAAAACAAACTCGCCTTCACATGAATTCCCTGCTTTTCTGGATTGCTGCTGCCATTGCCAGTGTTCTGGCACTGTTCGGGCTGTGGCAGATGGAGTTTTCAGCCGGGCGGGGAGGCGTGCTAAATTACGCTTCGCTGCGGGTGGGTTTCTCGGGAGTGCTTGGGCTGGCCCTGGTTGGCTCGGCTGCAGCCATTTATTGGCTGCGGCGCAGCCCAACGGGAAGCCAGCGCCTGGAAACCAGGATGCATCGCTTTCTGCTGGCCCCATCCACGGGTTGGGATGAAACCCAACCCCGCCTGTTTTTGGTGCAAACCGGATTGGTTTTGCTGGCTGTGTTTATGCTGCAGTGCTTTTTGCTTACCTACATGGGTTTTCCAGAACCCGCCCGGCCGTTGTTCCTTTGGGCTTCCGGGTTGTCTACCCTTGCCTGGGCGCTATTGCGACGGGCCTACGCCGATGTATACCAGGCCCACCCCTCGCTGTGTGAAAAACTGCGCCGGAAGTGGCGGGGGTGGCTGCCCGTACAGCGTAAAACATTTTTGGCGCTGGCATTCTTGGGATTGGTCAACTTTGTCGTTTTCATCCCGGCTAACCTGCAAACCGATGACGAAGGCCGCCTGGTAATGTACAAAGATGAAGCGGTAATCTACCCGGATGTGGCCCGGTTTTGGGTGCCGCAAGCAGATTTTCAACAAACCATCTACAATACGATGAAGGACTGGCCCTGGTGGTATGGCTACCCGTACTTACCGATTTCGGCTTCGGTGCTGCTGCTGCCCAGGATGGTGTATGGCCCGGATTATCCCGACCAGGTGGTGGTCAATGTTTTTCTGATGCGCCAGTTTATCAGTGTGCTGCCGATGGTGGTTTCACTGTGGTTCCTGGTGTATCTGGCTGCGGGGTATAAAAATTTACTCCATTCTGCTGCTCTCTACCTGTTTTTGGCGTGCGTCCCGGCAGTAGCCCGTTATAATTTTCAATTCTGGCATCCCGACAGCATTATCCTGTTTCTGACGCTGCTCACTATCTACTTCTTGCGTAAAGATAACCTGGCCTTTCAAAAGTATTTTTACTTTGCCGCAGCGGCCTGTGGGTTTGCGGCCAACCTGAAGGTGTTCGGCCTGTTTTTCTTCCTGACGATTGGGGGATATCTGCTGGCTGGGCTGGTGCAAAAGGCGCTTACACTGCGGCGCTCTGTCCTTGCCGGAGGGCTTTTTATCCTGACCATGGCAGGCACGATCATAATCACCACCCCCCAATTCATGATTCCCTACATGACCCGCAGTTTCATTGCAGATTGGGCAGTTCAAGGAGAAAGATTTGCCAGCGGCTATGAAGGTGTCGGTCTGACCGGAGAGTATGTGCCTGGGCCACGCAGCTACCTGGAAATGAGCGATGAATGGTTTATCCACCGCTCTATTCTTTTTGTTGCTTTGGCAACCATGGTGGCAGGGTCTTTGTGGGGTAGGCGCCAGTACGAAAACCGGCTTGTACTGGGTTGGGTGGTTGTATCCCTGGGATACCTGATGTTTTTCAACGCGCTTAAGAATTTTCAATACCAGATACCTGTCCTGCTGCCACTAATGCTGAGCCTTTTCTGGCTTCCCAGGCTTGCCGAGGGGGAGCGCCGCCCGGCGTTTTTACAGCACCCGCGGGCTGCGCAGGCGCTATGGGTTCTGACGATCGCCTTGCTGGTCTTCCAATTTGGGCTGCACATCGCCACGTTTCTCCGGGGCGGTGTTTTTGGGCCGTTTATTTAGGCCAAAAGTAAAATTCCCTCTCGTTTTTTGAAAACTCGTTAAAAATTAGTTGCAAAATCTACGGAATTCTCCTTGACGCAAGAATGAATCGTATTAGAATTCTCTTCATTCCTGACAGTATTTACAATTGAATAGAAAGGAGATGTTCGTATGAAAAAGTTTTGGGTTTTCAGTTTGGTTTTCGTTTTGCTGCTGCTGCTGGTGACACCCGGTATGGCTGCTGGCCCTTCTATGGCGCCGCTGCTCGGTACGGATTCTCCAGACGCCATTCCCGGGCGCTACATTGTGGTCTTTAAAGACGGCGTTGGCGCTGGTCAGATGGAAGCAGCCATGGGAGCGGCAGCCCGCGGCGGCGGTAGTGTGGACATGACCTACAGCAGCGCCATCCAAGGCTTCGCTGCCAGCCTGCCCGCCCAGGCGCTTGAAGGCCTGCGCCGCAACCCGAACATTGCCTATATTGAAGCCGACCAGGTGATCACCCTGGAAGCCACCCAGTCGGGCGCTACCTGGGGCCTGGACCGGATTGACCAGCGCAGCCTGCCCCTCAGCACTTCGTATACTTACAACTACACCGGGGCTGGCGTGACTGTGTACATTATTGACACGGGTATCCTGTATGGGCACAACGATTTTGGCGGCCGCGCTTCCTTTGGCTTCGATGCCTTCGGCGGCAACGGCTCGGACTGCAACGGGCACGGCACGCATGTGGCTGGCACCGTCGGCGGCAGTGTGTATGGCGTTGCCAAGGGCACTTCCCTGGTTGCCGTGCGCGTCCTGGACTGCAACGGTTCTGGCACCACCTCAGGCGTCATTGCCGGTGTAGATTGGGTAACCGCCAATGCTGTAAAACCTGCCGTGGCCAACATGAGCCTGGGCGGAAGCAAGAACACCACTCTGGATAACGCCGTCACCAACTCGGTCAACTCTGGCGTTACCTACGCCGTGGCCGCTGGCAACAGCAACCGCGACGCCTGCAACTTCTCCCCCGCCCGCGCCGCCGCTGCCATTACCGTGGGCGCAACCACCAGCTCCGATGCCCGCGCTTCCTACAGCAACTATGGCAAATGCCTCGACCTGTTTGCTCCCGGCTCCTCGATCACTTCGGCCTGGTATACCAGCAACACGGCTCTCAACACCATCAGCGGCACCTCCATGGCTTCCCCGCATGTGGCCGGCGTCGCTGCCCTGTACCTGGAAGCCAACCCCAGCGCCAGCCCCTCCGCTGTGACCAGCGCAATCGTCAACAACGCCACCACCGGCAAAGTGACCAGCGCCGGGCGCAATTCCCCCAATCGTTTGCTGTACTCCCTGATTCCCTAAGACCAACTGAATATTTTGCTGTGAAGGGGTAATAGGTACACAGTTTGACAAGCGTAAACAAAAAAAGAGAGCAGAAATCTGCTCTCTTTTTTGATTTATTTGAATGACTGAGGCAAATCAGACCCGCTGCAGGGCGATGGGCTGGCGGCGAATGCTGGCGGCACCTGCTTTTTCCAACACCTGGCCGACAAACCGTTCTGGAACGTCCACCAGGGTGTGGGTATCTTGAATTTGGATTTTGCCAATGACGCTGCCGGGAATGTCGGCGTGGTAGGCAATGGCGCCAACCACATCGTTCGGGCGAATGCCATCGCGCCGCCCCAGGTTGAGGCTGAGGCGCACCATGCCGGGTTCGTTGAGCGCCAGCGGAGCGCGGCTTTCGCTGCGTTCGCGGCGATCCGGTCGGGCAGACCGATCTGGGCGTTCAGTGCGCCCCTGGCGTTCGGGACGGTCATAACGATCGTTCCGGTCGTAACGGGCGGGGCGAGCGTCGTCGCGGCGTTCGCTGCGGTTATACTCGCGGCGGGGGACCTGTTCAACCACTTCATTCACCGGCCAGACCGGGCGCTGTTTTTCTTCCGCACGCGCCACCTTCAAGGCCACAGCAGCCACTTCCAACGGGTCGTGGCCCTCAGCAACCAACTGCTCTACCAATTCGCGCTCGCGGCGGCAGCGGCCGCGCTGCAGCCATACGCCCACCTGGTTCATCAGGCGGGTTTCCCGGCGGCTCAGGATGTCGGCTTCGGTGGGAACCGGGAAGCGCTCCAGTCGCTGGCGGGTGAACTGCTCGACCATGCGCAGCAGGCGTTTTTCCTGCGGGGCTACCAGAGAAATGGCAATGCCGCTTTTTCCGGCGCGCCCGGTGCGCCCAATGCGGTGGACGTAAATTTCCGGGTCGTAGGGCAGTTCGTAGTTAAAAACATGGGAGATGTTGTCAATATCCAGTCCGCGGGCCGCCACATCGGTGGCGACCAGTACTTTAATCTGGTTCTGGCGGAAGCGGTTGAGGGTGCGCTCGCGGGCTTCCTGGCTCAGGTCGCCGTTTAGGGCTTCCGCTGGGAAACCGCGCACGGTCAGTTCGTTGGCCAGGTCGCCGGTGCCCATGCGGGTGCGCACAAAAATCAGGGCGCTGGTGATCTCTTCCACTTCAAACAGACGGGTGAGGGCGGCCAGGCGGTCAGCTTCGTTAACCAGGTAGTAGCGCTGTTCGATGGCCAGAACGGTGACCTGCTCACGCTGGATGGTAACCGATTCTGGGGTGCGCATGTATTTATCCGCCAGGCGGCGGATTTCAGTGGGCAGGGTGGCCGAAAAGAGGGCGGTCTGCCGGGTGGCGGGGGTTTGGGACAGGATGGTTTCCATATCTTCAATGAAACCCATGCTGAGCATTTCATCTGCTTCATCCAGGACAACGGTTTGAACCTGGTGAATGTCGAGCAGGTTTCGGCGCATCAGGTCGAGCAGGCGGCCGGGGGTGCCCACGACCACATCCACGCCGCGCTTCAGCCGGCCAATTTGCAGCCCATAGGACTGCCCGCCATAGACAGCCAGGACGCGCACTTTTTGCCCGCTGGCAAATTCGGTGAAGGCTTTGGCGACCTGGATGGCCAGTTCGCGGGTGGGCACCAGCACCAGGCTTTGGACATGCTCCTGGTCTGGCAGCAGGTTGTTGAGAATGGGCAAGGCAAAGGCAGCCGTTTTACCGGTGCCAGTTTGGGCCTGGCCAATCACATCCAATCCACTGATCATGAGGGGGATAATACCTGCCTGGATGGGTGTGGGTTCGACAAAACCCAGGTCGGTAACGGCCTGAACCAGCTCCTGGCTCAGGTAAAGGTTGGAAAATTCGGTTGTCATCAAAAAACTCCTAAAAATGAGGGGGCTGTTTTGATGACCCGATTCCCATGCGGTTCCACAAGCCTTACGGCGAAATATGGTTGGAACCGCCCGTTAGCAACAAAAAAGCCCGACCAATCTTCGCCGGGCGCCATTCGGATAAACTCAAAACAATTCCCGTGTTTGTTGTTCCTTTTCGGAACGCGGGTGAGAGTATACCATGCATCGTAAAAAAAGCAAGTGGAAAATTCGCCCAACCCCCCTGTTTCCCCCCTTCCCGCCGGGAAGGGGGGAAAGAAATTGGCG
>CAZAYY010000035.1:0-33975 GCA_964489525.1 uncultured Anaerolineales bacterium | reverse complement strand
GTTCGCTCTGGTTGTCGTTGGTCTTGTCGTGCAGTTCCCTGCAGCCCGGGTTTTTTTCAAGCTGCAAGGCGTGCAGGGGCGTATAGGGCAGCATCACCCCCAGGGTATCCTGGAAGGGGGCCACGGCGGGTGCGGGTTGGCCGGGTCCTTCGGGCAAGTTTCTGCGCCGCAGCACCACCACCGGGCGCTCCCGGCTGACCAACAGGCGTTCTTCTTCTGGAGAAAGCAAACACCAACGAGCGGCGCTTTCCGGGTCACTGGCCATCAATGCAAAGGGTTTATCCACGCGCAGCTTGCGGCGGCGCAGTTCGGCCACAGCGGCCTGGTTGGCAGCATCGCAGGCCAGGTGAAAACCTCCCAGTCCTTTGAGGGCCAAAATTTTTCCTTCTGCGAGCATTTGTCGGGCAGCCTGGATGGCTGCGTCACCCTCAGCCAGTGTTTTGCCGTCCACCTCCAGCCAGGCGTGCGGCCCACAGGCAGGACAGGCCACAGGTTGGGCGTGAAAGCGCCGGTCGAGCGGGTTGGCATATTCCCGGGCGCAGTCGGGGCACATGGTAAATTCTGCCATGGTGGTGTTTGGGCGGTCGTAGGGAATATCCTGGATGATGGTAAAGCGCGGCCCGCAGTGGGTGCAGTTGGTAAAGGGGTAGCGATAGCGCCGGTTGGCCGGGTCAAACAGCTCTGCCAGGCAGGCCGGGCAGGTAGATACGTCGGCTGATATGGGTTGGAAGGCACCCGGCTGGCCTTCTGAATGCAGAATTTCAAAAACCTGCGCTCCCCAGGGTGGGATTGTTTTTGAATCAAATGTATCCAGCCGGGCCAATGGGGGCAGTTCGGTTTGCAGAGCTTGTTCAAAGCCATCCAGGTCTGCGGCCTGTCCTTCAAGGGCAATCTCCACCCCAGCAGAGGTGTTGCGCACCCAGCCGGCCAGCCCAAAGCGCTGCGCCAGGGTGTAAACAAACGGCCTGAACCCAACCCCCTGAACAATCCCTCCAACAAAGATTTGGCGGCCCAGCCGTTCGTTCAAATGCAGCTCCTTCAGGGTTGGTGGGTCCTCACCAGGTTGATGATCCAATCCAGCCAGGCTTGAACACCCTCGCCCGTCCGGCACGAAAGCGGAAAAGTGATAACCCCAGGGTTGAGGATTTCAACCCCTTTCCGGAAGTAATCCATATCAAAATCAATATAGGGCTGCAGGTCAATTTTGTTGACCACCAGTGCATCTACTCCCTGGTACATGCCGGGGTATTTATAGGGTTTATCGGCCCCCTCGGGGACAGAGGCAATCAACACACTCTGGTGGGTGCCCAGCTGAAAATTGGCCGGGCAAACCAGGTTGCCCACATTTTCCACAATCAGCAAATCCACAGTAGAAAGGTCAAGTTGTTCCAGGCCTTGCTGCAGCATCACTGCGTCCAGGTGGCAGTCGCCGCCGGTGTTGATCTGCACAGCCTGCGCACCGGCGGCCGCAGCCCGGTCGGCGTCCAGGCTGGTGGCAATATCGCCATCAATCACCGCCAACCGCAGCCGGCCTGCCAATCCACGCACGGTTTGCTCGATGAGCGAGGTTTTACCAGCGCCGGGGGAGGCCATCAGGTTGAGGGCATACACCCCGGCAGCGTCCAGCCGGGCACGATTTTGTGCAGCCAGCCGGTCGTTCAGACTCATGATGTTTTCAACAATCGGGACACGCTGCTTCATCTCATCCTTCCTTATGGGTTCATGCTGGCTGCAGTTTTACCCTGGGCCTGGTCCTCAGCTGCCAGCGGTAGGGTTTCAATTTCGATGGATTCTACAAAAAACTCTTTTCCCTTGTCAATGCGCACACGCCCGCCCTGGCAGGTTGGGCAGGCCAACTCCCCTTCGGTTGGCTGGTAAACCTGACCGCAGTCCAGGCAGGTTAGCTCTGCCGGGATGCGCCTGAAATGAAGTTTGGCCGCTTCGGCAATGGTATCCTTGCAAATCAGGCCCCAATAAAATTGGATGGAGTCATCTACCATCGAAGATAGCTGGCCGATGACCAGGTAAATGTCCGTGATTTTGGTCGCACTGGCCTGCTCCGCATGGCGCAGCGCGATATCGCGAATGGATTCGGTAACCGGCAGTTCGTGCATGTCCCAATTAAAGACTAAAACAGTCTAAAATACAAGGGACATTTGTCCCGGAATGTGGGTGACAAATTGGCAAAATGGGGGGCTGAAAACCCCCGCCTTTTGCAGCGGTAGGGCCAGATGGCGTCCGCCCGGCCTGTGCCCTTGGCGCTCCGACAGGCGCCCCAAGCACGTCTTTGCGAGGGCAGCGAAGCAATCTCCTTACATCGGCAAAACAGGCCAAGATTGCTTCAGTCGCCATGCTCCTTCAAAACGACATGCGGGAGAAGCGTTCCCTCCAAAAGACACCCCCCAGGTACTCTCATTACTTCCTTAACCTACCTTCATCCCCTATTTAATTGAAAAAGATATATTTACGCTACATCCTCCTCCCCTAAGAGCCGTGCCGCGGGTGACTATCCCCTCGGACGGCTTTTGCTTTAAGGACATGGTGTAATTTTTCCCGGTCTGGAACAAAAAAAGCCGCCTTTATGGCGGCTTTTTTTGTTTGAATGCAGAAGTGGCTATTTTTTACCCAGCAAACCACCCAGGCCCTTGGCAAGGTCGCCGAGTTGGTTGGGGTTGATTTTGCCGCTCAGGATGCTGTCGAGCTGATCGGCGAGTGGGTCGGGCAGTTTCTCTTTGAGAAATTTCACCACCGTTTCCACGGCGACTTTTGCAGTCGCTTCAGGAATGTTGGCTTTTTCGGCAACGAGTTTAATAAGGTCGTTCATGGGTGTACTCCTTTTCTTTAGAAATTTGAGTTTTACAGGGTGATTATATCCGATTGCCAGGCTGGTTACCCAATGATTTCCCCTCTTTACAGCAGGATGGGGACGGAGTGAACGATCTAGCGCCCCACCAGGGGCAAGAAGCTTCTGTATGGGGCGTCGAGGATGATAGCTGGCATGAGGTATTCAAACCCGTCGTAATCCAGGGCAGGTTGGTCGCCAAAGTGCTGCCATCCGCCGCTGGTGAGCAGTCCCATGTCAAACGTTACCTCGTAATCCCCAGGGGGCAGGAATTTGGTGGGGAAATCAATTTCAAAAAAGAGGGTTTGGCCGGGTTCAAGAGGGCCGGGCAGCGGCACAATGTGATAAAAAACGTTATGGGTGGTCACCCAGCGCTGCAGCAAAGCTACCTGGCCTTCCCCAGAACGGGCTGGCCAGGAAGCGGTTCCACTATTTTGAATTTGCAGCACGGCGCGGTAAGGGACTTCGCGGAATAAGGTGAGCATCGAGCCGCCAGCCGCACCCCAACTGGCATCCAACAGCAGCCAGCGCAGGTTGGGGGTCAGGCGTTCTTGAAATTCGTTGTACAGGTGGACACTGGTGTAGTAATGGGTCAGCGTGTGGGCGGGGCTGAAGCGCACCGGCCAGGGTTCGCCGGGTGGGTTGTCGCCATAAATAGATGCCCCACTGTACGAGCATTCGTGTGCCCGAATCCAGCGCCCGGCGCCGTACTGGCTCATGCCGCGGTAGTGGCCGAGGTCGCGGGCATCACAGGCGGTGCTGATCGGGTCGGGCACACCGCGCAGGTAGGGTGTGGTGCCGTTGTCAATGGTCCGGGCGTAGGCATCGGCAGCGAACATGGCCACAATGGGCGAGGCCCCGTTGTAGGCCAGGTAAGTGACATTGGCAGTGGCGTCACAAATTTTTTTCTGGCCTGGGTTCAGGTCGCCATAGTCGCCGGTGCAGGCGTTGTCCCAGATTTCAAAATTGTTCGGGTAGAGAAAATAGCGGATGGCTTCAAATTTTAATGGGATAAAAGCCTGGAAGCTGATGGAGTTGTTGTAGGCCAGCGTGGTGGGTGGGTTCGCAGCGAAATAAAAGGCATAGGTGCGGGCGGCCACAGCCTGCGCATAAAGTGCGCCGGTGTCGTACCAGTCGCCCATCTCCTGCGGGACGACATCCAACAGGTAATCTTCTTCAAAAGGGATATCCAGGGGGTTCTGGTTGTAGGGGTAGGGCACCACCCTGCTGGTGGGTGCGGCGCAGCCCATGCCGGTTTCATTACAAAAAGCGGTGCAGCCCCACTGGGTGCTTTGCGGCGTACACAGCCCGGCATCTTCTCGCCGGTTGCCGTTGGAAGTCAGTGGATATACTTCGATGAACAAATCGGTCGGGACGACAAAATCGGGTGCACTGGCGCTGCGGCTGGTTTCAGGGAGCTGGTGGGGTTGGTCGGGAAGGCTGGCTGGCGGGTAGAGGTTGGGGGGCAGGTTTTCAAGCAGGCACACCCGTCCAACACCCGGCAGTGGGCAGGTGGCAGCCAGGCCGGCCTTTCCCCAGGCAAGCTGGGTTCCCCACAAACCACCACCCAACATCCCAGCCTGCGCAGCGTGGGCGCTGGTGCCCGCTTCCGGGTCCACCAGGAACAAGCCGAGCTGTTCATAGCCTTCGGGACTGATGCCCACCAGCCCTAAAACCGCCAGGTTTTGCCCATCTGGGCTCCAGGCCATGTCGGTGACATAGCGGGTGCCATGGACTTCAGGGACCAGTGGGAACTCCATGCGGGTCTGGCGGGTGAAATCGAACACCAAAAGGGAGGTAGACTGCAGCGCGGCGCCCAATCCGGCGGGTTGGCCAGGTAGGGTGGATGTGGCAATCACAGCCAGGTAGCGCCCATCCAGGCTCCACCGGGCCTGGACAGCCCAAAGCGGGGCAGGGCCATTCTCTGCGGGTTGGCTGCCCAGGTCCAGGGCGCAGCTGCCGCCAGGGTCAGCAAGCAAGGTTTTGGGCTGGTTAAAAAGCAACATTTGCCCGGTTCCGGGCCGCAGAGCAATTTGAAACGGCTGGCTGGGCCAACCCTGGTAGGCTGGGTGGGCGTTGGTTACAACGCTGGCGGGTTCTTGCAGGATGGGCAGCCGCGGGATAAGGTTTGGAAGGGGAGGTGTGCCAGTAGTCAGCAGCGCTGCACCGCCTGGTTGTTCCGGGTTGGAACCGAAGTAAAGTGCCTCTCCGCTCGGGGTGATATCAAATGAAAGCGAGGCGTTTTGCACCAGCACCTGGGAAGGGCTGCGCAGGGTATAGGTTGCCAGGTATGTTTGCGAGTCGCTGTACTGCCAGTCCAGGTAAATGGGTGCACCCCGGGTGGCATCCCAGCGCGGTAGGCTGCCAGAGTAGCGCCGTTCGGCCAGGGGGGTGAATTGGCCGCCGGGGATCGCTAACAGCCCCACCTGCTGCAAATTGCCGGGGATGTCTTGCAGAGTTAAGAGGCGACCATCTGGCGTGAATTCTGACAGGTAAACTGGTTGTGCGGCGGTATAGATCACTTGCGGTTGGCCCAGCCCGGGCAGGGTTCCCCCGCTTGCTGCCGTTGCAGGTTGAATGGTCTCGAATTTGCACACCAGCACCGCCTGGCCGGTGTTCGCAGCCTGCGGGCTCGCAGCCTGAACAGGATTGCCAGAGCGCGAAAACCCCATCGCGGTAAATATAAATAGCGCTGCCCCTACCCACCATAAAGAGCCATGGCGCAAAAGCAGGGAGAGAACTTTCATCATGGTTCCGGCTTTTCCCGCTGTACCTGGCTGGCAGCATTGGCACATTCACAGGCGACCACAGTTTTTGAAAAGCGGACCAGGGTGCCCTGGTAGGCTGCGCTGCCATTTTTTGTTACCCAGCCTTCCAGATCGAAGGGTACAGTGCTGTCTGCCAGCATCCACTCCCCGTTATATTTGCGAGCAATATGGATGTGGGTGCCGGTGGATGTGCCCCCCTCGCAAGATGGGTGACCAATGGGCTGCCCGGCCAGGAGTGCATCCCCTGTTTGAGCCTTGCCTTCAGTGGCCAGGTGCAGGTACAGCAGCACCCAACCCGTGCGTTCATCGCCATCCTGGTCGAGGTCTAAAATGGCCACGCCTTCATCTGTTCGCACGACCACCCCATCGGCAACTGCTGTTGCCCATTCCTGGGATGGAATGCAGCCCCCGGCCACGCTGGGTGGGGCAAAGTCAATTCCCGCCAAAGGTGCGCCGCTGCCCCAGCCGGTGTGCGGCCCGCCGGTATAAGCCCAACTGCGCCCCGGTTCAAACGGCAGCAAAAAATACGGCTGGCGCAGCGAGCCCGGAATGTGGGGCTGTTCGTCCTGCCAGGCGTCCCCAAACAAGCGTTGGTACGTGGCGGCAAAGCCATCGGGTGAAATCGCGGCATAATATGCATCGAGAGGCAGTAAGTTTAGAAAATAATATTGCAAGCCCACCGTAGCCGCGTTTTGCCAGGGGTCTGGGCGCTCCAGGCGGCCATTGGGCAGCTCAAATTCCAGCAGCTCGCCGCTGCGCCAGCGGTAAAACCCGTTGTTAAGTGCATTGGCAGCCGCAGTAAGCTGCAAGTACAGCCCGGCCCGGGTTTGCCCCTCAAACCCCAATAGAGCGCCATCCAGCTCAGGCGGAGGGACGGGGTTAGAGAGCGCACCCGCCTGGTATTCCAGCAAAGCTAGCAGCAGGCGGGGACTGACCGAAAAATTAGTCGCCACGTACTCCACCAGGTTCGCCCCCGAACGGGCCTGGCGCGCCGCGAAGACCGTATACGAACCCAACCAACCGGGTTGGGACGCCACAAAAGCAGCCGTATCAAACCCAATCACCGCCGGGCCATTAACGAAATGGCTGTCTGGAATCATTTTAAATTGTGTACCCCAAAAAGGCAGGTAATAAATGGGGATTTTCATCGGCATGCCCGGTGGCATGGTGGATGCATCGGCCGGAATAAACGAATTGGCTTCCAAAATTTCAACTACGCTGGTGTTAAAGCGTAAAGCCAGAGCGGGCAGGGTGTCGCCGGGTTGGGCGGTGTAATCCACCAATTCCCCCGGACGATAGAGAGGGCGGGGTGTTTCGCTGGGGGGCACGCTGGGCATGTCTGCCTCGTTGGAAACCAGGGTTTCTGCAGGCAGGTTCAGGTTGGCAGCGGAAACCTGCTGCACGGTGGGGCTGGTCTGGCAGCCAGACAGCCCTGCCAGGGTTAACAGGAGTAACCAGAACCAAATTGCGTACCTCATCTTTAGCGGTCCCATCCAATAAGCGAATCCCTGCCGCTGCAAACGCAGGCGGTCACAACCTGTCCATTTTTTTCCAGGGTGCCGAGGTAGGCTTGGGGTCCATCATGAGCCACCCAGCCGCTCAAGTTCAAAGGCAAGGGGCCATCAGCAGCGATCCACTCCCCGTTATACTTACGGGCAATATGCAGGTGAGTGCCGGTGCTGCGCCCGCCATCACAAGAAGGGTGCCCAATCCGGTCACCGGTTTTAAGCTCGGTTCCCAGGGCAGCCATTGTATAACGGTCGAGGTGCAGGTAAACGAGATTCCAGCCCGTGTGTTCCAGGCCGTCGCCGTCCAGGTCCTGGACAACCACGCCGTACTCAGAGCGCACCACCACGCCATCAGCCATTGCCACCACCCACTCGGGCGATTCAAAACAGCCATCGGTTTCGGCTGGGGGGGCAAAATCCAGTGCAGCCAACGGGCCGCTGCCTTCCCAGGCCGGATGAGGGCCGCCGGTAAAGCCCCAAACCTTACCCGGCTCAAATGGAAGCTGCAGCGGCGGCTGCTGCACATCTCCGGCAAACAGCGGCACGGCCAGCGCCCAGGGGCTGCCAAACATTTCTGTATACACCGCAGGAAACCCGTTTTGGGGGTCCAGGGCTTGCTGCCAGGTTTCGGGAGGATACAGGTTGGCAAAAAGGTGCATCAGCGCCACTGTGCCTGCATTCAGGGTTGGTTCCACGTCGATAATCGTACCATCCGAAAATTGGATGGAGGTGAGTGTTCCTTCCCGCCAGCCATAATAGCCCTCCGAAAGGCGCATGACCGCCCAGGTGAGCTGGCCATAAAGGTCGGCCCGGTGGTGGGAATAGGCTTTGAGGAAGGGAACGGGCGTTGTGCCCAATGCTGGCTGGCTGTCTTCAGCATGACCCCGGATGCACTGGCATTGAAATTCCAGCAGCGCCAGCAGCAGGCGCGGGTTGATGGAGTTTTCAACCGCCACCCGTTGGATAATTTCTGCGCCGGTCGAAGGCCCGGTGAGCATTAAGTACTGCTCATAGGATTGCATAAATCCACCGGCTCGCGCCACATATTCCAGCGTGTCGAATGCGGCTGTACCGGGCGAGTAGACTACTTCGCTGTCGGGCAGCAGCCAGGGCATATATACCCCGGAAGGCGGCACAGCCAGCACCAACATCTGGCCAGGGGCTAACAGCCCGGCCCCAGCCTGTGGGGCTGCGCCCAGGCTTTGGCCACAGCCCGGCCCGGCCTGCGGGCAGCTTGCCAGGATTTCCGCACCGCCGAAGCGGCGGCGGATGGCGGCCAGGGTATCGCCAGGTTGGACGGTGTAGTAGGTGAGCTCCGGTGCGGGTTGGGCAGGGGTGGCAGTTTGCAGAGGGGCAGGGGAAGCCTGGGGCAGCAGAGAAGCCTCCGGTGTGGGGGTTGGCCGGGCTTCTTCGACCACAGGGGGGCTGGGCTGTATAAGCGCAGCCGGCGCGGTGGGAAGCAAGGATTCTGGTGTGGGGGTAGGGGAGGGAGCGGCCAACAGCGTGTCTGGCCCGGTGGTAAGGGCAAGAAACTCCTCGCCCCGGGCAGGTTCAGCAGGTAGGCAGCCCCCCACCAGCAGCAATAATCCCACCAGTAGGGCTGCAATGGGGTATTTTAGGTGCACCGGGAGTTTAATCGTTTTCAAACCGGACGGTAAAATGGATTCCACGCCGGGGCAGTTCGGCCATAAAGAGCGCAGGCGGTACGGCCGTTTCCATCGGCACGCCTCCTGGCACGACCACGCCAGAGGTCTGGAAGGCCATCATAATGGCGCAGTGCCAGCCAGTCAGGCGCTCCATGGCGAGAAAACCGGTGGCTTCATCGTAATAATCCACCAAATCCACGGTTACCCGGCCATGTTTGCCGTTTTTGACACCTGTGCCGATGATGCGCATCACGCAGACATCGCGCGGCTCTGGGCTGGCAATGCGCGGCGCAAGCAGGGCATGGTAAACCTGGCGTGGGATGATTTGCTGGCCGTTCACCTCGATGGGGGTTTCTTCGAACAGCCCCAGGGTTTTGAACCCTTCGAACCAGGCAAAATGCCCGGGGTAGCGCAGGGTTTTGTTGCGATAGGTTTTGACCTTGCCTTGCCAGGTCCAGGGGGCAGTGGATGTGCCGCCGGTGGTGATAAAGGCTTCGAGCTTCCCGAACGGGGGAATCTCAATCAACTCGTGCCCGGTCATGCCTTCTACATAAGCGATTTCATAGTTTTCTAGAAAAGCGGTGGTGCCGTAATACTCGTTGGTCAGGCCGTTGATGTGAAAAAGCATTTCGTAGTTCCAGGGTGGGCGCGGGGTTTGCGGCAGGCCGCCATCGTAAATCAGAACTTCTAGCGGCTCGTCGAATTGTTCGATGACGTAGGCGCCGATGGTGTTGATCAGCCCCGGGCCCATACCGCAGTCCGGGACGATGCTGATGCCCCTGGCCTTTGCCTCGGCATCCAGGGCGAGTTGGGCAAACACCACATCGGTGTTGCCGCCCATGTCGCACAGGTGGGTACCTGTTTTAATGGCGGTTTTGGTAATATCCAGGTTGAAGTAGTAAGGCACGGCGCTGAGGGCGCAGTCCACACCCGTTAGAGCCTGTTCCAGGGCTTGCAGGTCGGCCACATTGAGCTGGATGCCCACTGCGACATCGCGCCCGGCCAGGCTGTTGACCCGCGCCGCCGCTTTTTGGGCTGTTTCCAGCGACATATCTGCCAGGGTGATTTTGGCTGCATCGCCAAATCGGGCCAGGTCGTAGGCTGCGGCAGTGCCCTGCCGACCAGCGCCCAGAATTGCGTAATGGTAGCGCATAGGTTTATCTCCAGGTGAATTTATGCTGTTTTTCCCGGGTGATGACCGGGGAACTCCTGGCTATTATACCCTTTCAAGGGAGGGGTTTTTAGGGACCAAAATGATGCCGGGGGGGCTAGGGTCCTTAATTGTTGCGTGTTCCGCAGGGGAGAGTTTGGGTTACATGGAGAGTAGTTATAAAATAGCGTTATAATTCACCCGCGCACCTGTGCGCCTTGCAAAAAATATTTACCGGAGGAAAAATGTTCACCAACCAAAACTCATACCTGAACCCCAAAATTGAAGTCCGCTACCGGGATGAACATGCCGGGTATGCCCTTTTTTGCACAGCGCCGATTGATGAAGGAGAACTGATTTCGGTGTGGAGTGGGCGCATTGTGACGCTGGATGAACTGCTGCGCATGCCTGATGAATACCAGCGGCACACTGTCCAGGTGGAGGAGAATGCCTATTTAACCTCACTCACCCCGGATGAACCCTCCGATTTTGGCAACCATTCATGTGACCCGAATGCCTGGTTGGAAGGCCAGATTGTGCTTGTGGCCCGCCGCCCGATTGCGCCGGGGGATGAAGTTTGTTTTGACTACGCCACCAGCGATGGCACCCCCTATGATGAATTTGTCTGCGCCTGTGGTTCGGCCAACTGCCGGGGGCAAATTACGGGGGATGATTGGAAGCGCCCAGAATTGTGGGAACGCTATGCCGGGCATTTTGCGCCCTATCTGCAAAAACGAATTGACCGGCTCAAAGTCCAGGCCGGCTGAGCCGCTTCTCGCCGGGCAGCGTAAAGCCCCGCAGCCCCCCTGTTTATGCAGCAGGCGGATTTTCCCGTAAGCCCTTGGCTCAGGGAAGTCCGCCTGTTATTTTTTCAGCGCGGGCCTGCCAGGTGTAGTTTTGGGCATCCGCGCGAGCCTGCGCGGCGAGGCGAGCGGCCAGGTCAGGCTTGGATGCCAGGGTTTCGAGCGCTTGCACCCAGGCTGCCGGGTCGTCGGGGGGCACAAAAAGGCAGTTTTCCGGGCTGAGGGCTTCATGCAGCACGGGCAAATCGCTGCAAACCACTGCCCGCCCGCAGGCGAGGTATTCAAACAGCTTCATCGGGCTGAAATAGCGGCCAATCTCGGCGCCGGAAGACGCCGAAACCTGGCGCTGGTAGGGCATCAGCAGGGCATTGCAGGCAGCCTGGTACTTCGGCAGGTCGGCATTCGGAACAAAACCGGTGAGCCAAAGGTTGGGCAGCCCGCTGGCCTGCTGGCGCACCCGTTCGATATCGGCGGGTTCCCCGCCCACCAATAGAAAATTGACCTGGGGCAGTCGCCGGGCCAGCTGGACGAGCATCTCTGCCCCACGCCCAGGGTAAAGGTGGCCGGTGTAGCCGGCGGTGAAGCGCTCTGGCAAGGGCGGTAAGCTGGAGAGGGCCAGGTGTGGGTTAAGGGCTGCGCGAGCCGGGGCAGGTTCGGGCTGGGCGGCATAACGGGCAAGGTCCACCCCGTCCGGGGCAACCATCAGAAAATCGGCAGCGGCGCTGCGACGGGCCAGCAGGGGAAAGGCACGGGCCAGGTCTTCTGCCAGGGCCCGGGTGATGGAAACCAACCGGACCGCCCCACGTCCACGTAAAAAGGCCTGCACATACCAGGGGCCAAACCGGCCTTCAGGCATGCTGTGAGCTTCAAAAATGGTGCGGTGTCCCAGCAGGCTGGCCAGGGCAGCCGCCTGGGGAACCCGCGTAAAGAACAAGTCTGCATCGCTGCGGGCAGCCCAGCGCACCGCCCCGAATGCAAAATCGAGCCCGCGCCAGCCAGGTCGGGCTGGCAGCCAGGCCAGGTCGAATGGGGGGGAGTCCACACCCTGCTGCGGGCCGGGCAGGCCGTAGCGTGAAGCCAGCTCCGACCATCCAGGCAGGGCCAGCCCACTGGCTGGAGGCGTGGAGGGGATGGCGGCTAGCTTGACGGGCTTGGGCACGCCTGGGTGGGGAACGAGCAGTGTTACGGCATGGCCAATGTCGGCCAGAGCCTGGGTCATTTTCATCACCTGGACGGTGTTTGCCCGGCGGGCGGGCAGGGTGGAGGGAGCTGCCAGGATGATGTTCACGACGCTTTTCCAGCGGCTTCTTCGGGCTGCGCCAGGGCGGTTTCTCGCTCGTGCAGGGTTTGGAAAGCCTTACGGGCGTTAAGCCCGACAGAGAAAATGTAGTACCCTGAAAGCAGGGCTGCACTGGCCACGTAGCCAAACATGGGCAGCAGCACCAGGGCCAACCCCACCTTCAAGATTGCTGCCACAAGATTCACCCGGGTGGGATACCCTGGCTTATCCAGCGCCAGCAGGGCAGTGCGGTTCCAATAAAAGACATTGGCCGCCAGGAAACCTACCAAAAGCACCACCAGGGCCGGATAGGCAGGCAGAAACGCAGCCGTGTATAAGAATTCAATCAACGGCTGGCCAAAGAACACCAGGCCAATCACAACCGGAACGGTATACAGCGCGGCAACCCGAGAACCCTGAAGAAGAATATAGCGCACATTTTGCCAGTTCTTTTTGCTGACCTCGCGGGTCAGTTCCGGGTAAGTGGCCTGGGGCAAGGGGGCTATTGGCAGCAGCACCAGGTTTGAGAGCGCCAGTGCCTGTTTGTAATAGCCGTTTTCGATTGGGCCGCGGAAAAACAGCACCCACAATTCTTCACTGTCTTTGTTTACCAGGTTGATGGTTGCGCTGATGTTGGTGCTGATGGCAAAATGGGCCATCTCGCGACCCTGCCCTTGCAGCAGCGAAAGCGGCGCCCGCCACCAACCGCCCCCCCAGGCCCTGGTTCCTTCTGTGAAGGCCTGGAGGGTGATTCCCACGGAAAACACCGCTTTGCCAGCCATGTATGCCAGCAGCACTTCCAGCAGCCCACCCCGGGTGAAAAATGCCCAACTGATGACGACCAGGGTGACCGTGCTTTCCAGAATGCTTAGCACCGCGTGCCGTTTAAACCGGTTAAGCGCATGCAGCAGCCCTGTCGCGCTTTCCAACACCAGGTTGGCAATCACTACCAGCCCGTATAATACGAACCATTCCGTGGTGGCCAGGTCTTTTGCAAAGTAGCGTGCCCCAAGCGGGGCCAGCAAAAAAACTGCTCCATACGCCAGCAGTGAGGTTGTGCCTTCCACCAGGCAGGCTGCCTTGAACACCGCCGCGGCCCGTTGGCTGTCTTTTTGTTCAGAATACATACCCACATAGCGGATGACCAATTCGTTCATCCGAAAAGAGAACAGCTTGTTGAGCACACTGGTGAATTTGATGATGCCGCCCAATAACCCCAGGTAATAAACCCCCAACAGGCGAGTGACCAGCAAATTTTGAAAAAAGCTGGCTGCCACAGCAAACCCGGTTGCGCTGAACAGGTACGCAGAATTTTTAATCACCCGCCGGAGCAGCGGATTTTCCACCAGGCGCTCCAACCAGGCACGCAGTATTTTTCCCGGCACGGTTTCTACTGCCCCTGCTCAACCCAGATCGAGCTGGCTGGCCCAACTGCGCTCAGCCTGGTACCAGGACACAAGTTGATCTATCCCTTCAGCCAGGCCGACGTGCGGCTCCCAACCCAGAAGCCGCCCGGCTTTGGAGACATCGGCATGGTTGGCATACATGTCTGCCGGGTGACGGGCATTGTAGTGTACGAGGGCTTTGCGTCCAATCCGGGTTTCGAACATTTCAACCAGGTTGTTGATGGTGATAATTTCATGCCCTCCCAGGTTAATAATCTCATATCCCAAGGGCTTGAGGCCCAGGATGGTGCCCCGGGCGATATCGTCAATAAAAGTGAAACCACGCGACTGGGTGCCATCACCATTGAGCTGGACCGGCTCACCCTCTTGAATCCAACGGGCAAAGCGGAACATCACCATATCGGGGCGACCAGCCGGGCCATAGACGGTGAAATAACGAAAGATGGTTACATCCACCCCATGCAAAAAATGGTAAGCATGGCACATTGCCTCAGCGCCCTTTTTACTGGCGGAATAGGGTTGGAGCGGCAGGCTGCTGTCGGCTGTTTCCGGGGTGGGCAGTGGGGCATTTTCGCCGTAAATGCTGGAGGTGGAGGCCAGGATGAACTTGGGAATGCCCTGCTGGCGAGCCAGTTCCAGCAGGTTGAGCGTGCCCACAGTGTTGGTTGCCACGTATTCCCAGGGGTCGAGCACACTGGCACGCACCCCCGCTCGAGCAGCCAGGTTGAAGATGGCGTCAAAAGAGCCAAAGGCCCCCAGCCCCAGGGTGGCGTCTTTATCGGCGATGTTCAGGCGTTCAAAGGCAAACCCTGGCTGTTGGTTGAGCTGCTCTAAACGGTGATTTTTGATGCGGATATCATAAGCATCGTTCAGGTTGTCCACACCCAGTACAGAGTGCCCCTGCTCGAGCAGCATTCCAGCCACCCGCGACCCAATGAACCCGGCGCAGCCTGTAATCAGGTAGCGCCGGGTGAGTATTTCTCGGGTGGGTGTGCCCGGTTGGGGTTCAGAAAGCGTATTCGGCTGCATCACAAGCTCACAATTTTTGGGTCTTGTTTGTGCGTGCGTCCTAAAGCATTGCGGGTGTCCACAATCATCGAGGCGACCTGGTAGAGGGCTTCATAGTCATAGGCTTTATGGTTGGTGACAATGACCATGCAGTCTACCTCCCCTGCAGTGATCAGAGGGTCGGGAACGCTTTGCAGCTCCCAACCATCGTGCCGTACGGTGGGAATATAGGGGTCGTGGTAGCTGACGGCTGCTCCTTTCTCGCGCAGCAGGCCAATCACATCCAGCGCCGGGGATTCGCGCAGGTCATCAATATCAGGTTTATAGGCCACACCCAAAATCAAAACGCGGCTGCCCTTGATGGGCTTGGCATGCTGGTTAAGCGCATCCTGCACCAGACCAACTACGTGGCGGGGCATGTTGGTGTTAATTTCTGAAGCCAGTTCAATAAAACGGGCAGTGTAGTTCAGGGCACGCAGCTTCCAGGAGAGGTAAAGCGGGTCAATTGGGATGCAGTGCCCGCCCAAGCCGGGGCCAGGGGTGAACTTCATAAAGCCAAAAGGCTTGGTGGCAGCCGCGTCAATTACCTCCCAGACATCAATCCCCAGGCGTTCGCACATCAGCGCCATTTCGTTGACCAGCCCGATGTTCACCATGCGAAAAGTGTTTTCAAGCAGCTTGGCCATTTCGGCGGCTTCGGCGGAACTGACCGAGACAATGGTCTTGATTGCCTGACCATACCAGGCAGCCGAAACTTCGCTGCAGGCCGCGGTGATTCCACCCACGACTTTGGGCGTGTTGTAGGTGGTCCAATCTTCCCGGCCCGGGTCAACCCGTTCAGGGGAGAAAGCCAGGAAGAAATCTTTGCCCACCACCAACTTCCCATGTTGGCTCAGGCTGGGTAAAAGCAGTTCGCGGGTGGTGCCGGGGTAAGTGGTAGATTCCAGTACCACCACCATTCCGGTGTGCATGTACTTCGCCATCTCTTCGGTAGCCGAGACAATAAACGAAAGGTCGGGGTCGCCGGTTTTGCGCAGCGGGGTGGGAACGCAAATGCTGACAGCGTCGGCCTGGGCCAGGGTGCTGAAGTCGGTGGTGGCCGTCAGCTTACCCGCTTTCACCAACCGGGCGACGCTTTCGGTGGGTACATCCTGGATGTAGCTGATACCCTGGTTAAGGGCTTCCACCTTGCGGGTGTCTACGTCAATGCCGCAGACATTGAAACCTGCCTCGCCAAACACGACAGCTAAAGGCAGTCCAACGTATCCCAGGCCGATGATGGCCACCTGGGCGCTGCGATTTTGCAGCCTGGCAAGCAAAGCGGCGGTAGGGTTGGTTTTAACAGATTCAGATTGGGTTGTTTCTTGGGGGGTCATACAGGAAAACTCCTAAAAAAGGGGAAAAGAATGAAAGCAGCTACTCGCCACCCTGGGGGCTGGCGGGTTGAGAAATTATCGTTTTTAATTTCTGCAGGGTTTCGGGCACGTGAAAAGCCGTCATCAGCAGGGCGGTTTCGTGGTTATCGCTGTAGTAATTGGGCCGCTCACCCACCACTTCATAGCCAAACTTTTGGTATAAAGCCTGGGCGGCCTGGTTGCTGACGCGCACTTCCAGCATGGAAGTTTGTGCGCCTCTTTCTGCAAACATATTTAACACGTCATACATCAATATTTCGGCAATGCCCTGGCGGCGAAAAGGCGCATCCACGGCAATGGTGGCAATATGGACTTCATCCCCGGCCACAAAATAGGCTACGACCATGCCCACAATCAAGGGGGCTTCATCCGGTGTGGCCGGGCAGGTTTCTGCCACATTGGCCTGTGTATCGGGCTTGTTTTTAATATCAATGCTGTACATCACCCTCGACCAGGGGGAGGTAAATGAGGCCTCGTCAATTTTGACAACGCGGGTCAGGTCTTTGGTTTTCATCGGGCGGATGTTGATCGGGGCGCCGGAGCGGGTGTGGTAGATCATCGGGGAACCTCAACCAGCGGGAGTTTCAGAAAGATAGATGGGGGCGAGCGCAGGCAGCTGTTCGGGAGCAAACACATCCACGAAAACCGCACCAGGGGCAGGTTCTGAAGGCCGCTCTTCGGCGGGGGCAGGTAGTTTTTCTTTTGCCTGTGCCAACCAGGACTGCCAGCGCTGCCAGGCCAGCTCAGCCAGGAAAGCAGGCTGGCGGCGGCCCTGGGCAGGGGAGGCCAGCATGGCATTTTTCCATTTACGCCCAACCACCTGGCGGGCGGTTTCGTCCAGCTCGCCGCAAATCCAGGTGGGCTGTTGGATGCGGTCGGAAAGCTGCTGGGGCGTGAGCATTTCTAACCCGCCGGGTTTGGGCTGCCAGGCGTTTTCAACCTGCTGGTACCAGCCCACTGCCAGGCGGCCTCGCCCAACTTCTAAAACGGCAGCAAGGGAAACCTGCTGGCGGGAGGAAGAGCCAGCAGAGGAGGAAAATAGAGGCTGGGCAGCCGCCAGAATATCCAGGCTGGGCACAGTCACCACAGGCAGACGCCGGGCCAACGCCATCCCTTTGACAAAAGACATCCCGGTGCGCAGGCTGGTGAACGAACCCGGTCCGCAGGCCACAGCCAGGCAGCGAAGATCGTTTGGTTGGGCGTTGGCTCGCCGCAGGGCTTGCTGAACGGCAGGCGCCAGTTCGACGGTATGGTGAAACTGGCTGGTCCAGGCAGCCTCACTGAGCACAGTGACCCCATCGTAAAGGGCAATCCCCATGTTGCGGGTGGAGGTATCAACAGCAAGGAGCATGGGTCAGATTCCGTAAACCTGCTGCTTGAGTTTTTCGAGCAGTTTTAAATAGCTTTTTCCCAAGGCGGCAAACTGAAGGCTGCGGTGTTCCTCAGCCAGCCAGCGCATTTTTAGCCACAGCCCTTCGGGGGGCAAGGCAGCCTGGACACGGTTGGCCCATTCGACAACCAGGGGACCTGTGGACAGCATAGCCTCCAGATCCAGGTCGGTGGCTTCGAGAGCGGAGTTGAGCCGGTAGGCATCCAGGTGATAGAGGTGTGCCCCGGTGGGGTGGCGGTAGACATTGACCAGCACAAAGGTGGGGCTGGTCACCTGGTCGAGCGAGCCCCAGCCAGAGACGAGACCCTGGACGAAGGTGGTTTTGCCTGCGCCCAGGTCGCCCTGCAGGGCAACGAGCATCCCCGGGCGCAGCATGGCACCCAGGCGCATGCCAATCCGGCGGGTTTGTTCTGCGCTTCGGCTAAAAATTTCCAGGGCATTGCGCTCGAGAATGGGGCTCATTTGCCAAAGGTTTTCCAATATTCAAAAAGTGCGCCAACAGATTCGCCCAACACATTACGCCGAATGACCTCGCCAAAAATATCGGCAACCGAAAGCACCCGCAGCCGTTCAGGGCGGTTTTGCGGCAGCAGGGGCACTGTATTTGTGGTCACAATTTCTTCAATTTCTTCAATCTGGTTAAAGCGTTCTACCGCCGGGCCGGCAAACAGGCCATGGGTGCAGACCAGGGTTATCCGGCGCACATTTTGTTTACGCAGCACCCGCACGGTCTCGACAATCGTTCCACCTGTGGCGATTTCATCGTCGAGGATAATGGCGCGCTTACCCTGAACATCGCCCAATACGCTTGTGATTTCCACAGAATCATCGGCCAGGCGGGTTTTCTCACCGGCGGCTACGGAAACCCCTAGAGCTCGGGCCAGTTCCAGGGCGCGCTTGGCATTGCCAATGTCTGGGGAAACTACCACAGTGTTGGTCAGGTCTTGTTTAGAAAAATAGCGAACAAAAGCCGAACGGGCGGTCAGGTGGTCGGTGGGGACGGAGAAAAACCCATGAACCTGCGCAGCGTGCAGGGTCATGGTCATCACCCGGTTAGCACCAGCAGTGTGAACCAGGTCGGCTACCAGCCTGCCGGCAATTGAAATCCGCGGGGCATCCTTTTTGTCTGAACGGGCATAAGAAAAATAGGGAATCACGGCGTGGACAGCGGCTGCGCCTGCCCCGCGAGCAGCATCAAGCATTAAAAGCAGCTCCATCAGGTTGTCACTGGCAGGGGGGGAAATGGGTTGGATAATAAAAGCATGCTTGCCGCGCACACTGACCCCCAGCTGTACATAAAGGTTGTCGTTTGAAAACTTTCGCACCACAGAAGGGCTGACCTCCAGGCCGAGGTGGGCGGCAATTTCTTGCGCAAGGGCCGGGTGGGCTGTGCCGCTAAAAACCAGGGTGCTGTCTGCGAGTCCTGCCGGGGCGGCGGGGTAGGGAATGTAATGCTTCTCTGAGGTTTCCGGTTTTCGCCGGGTGGATTTAGCTGGTTTCGCCAAGAGATTTCTCCTCCACGATTTCCCCTCCGCTTACATGGCTGGAGCGGAGGTTGTGCTTCAGGTCAAAATCCAGCTCCAGTTCGATCTGCCGAAAACAACGTTGGCTGCCAATCAACACCTTGCGTACATGGTAACTATCTGTGCCATCTGATTCGGCATACCGCCGGTCGAGTTCGTTCCAGAGGTCGATCCGGGCGGGGATAATTTCCCCGCAAACTTTGCAGCGCACCTGTAAAACCAGGTAGCGGCGGTTCCGCTGTTGAACAGGGGAGAAGCGTTGGGCCAGTTTTTTTAGAAAATTCATGTTTGGACTCTCACAAGTTGGCTGCCATCTTTGGACAGCCAGGGAGGCCGTGGCCTATAAGCCGCGCAGTAAGGCTTTGTCGGGTCCCCGGGCAATTTCCCAGGGGTACACAATGTGGGCATCGGTGCTTGCGGCAAAGTAATCGGGGCGGGCACTGCCAAAGAGGTTGCGGTAAGGGTTAAAGTGCAGCACGCAGGTAAACGGGAATCCCCCTGCAGCCGAAACCCGGTTTTTTACTGCGGTGACGGTTCGCCCGGAGCCCCACACATCGTCAATCACCAGGGTGCGCTGGCCGCGCAGCAGGCTGTCATCCGGGAACTGGATGAATTTTGGCCAGGCCATGAGCTGGGCCTGTTCCATTTCAAACTGTGCGGGAAAGTCTACCGCAGCCGTCAGTACATTTTCGATTTTCATGGCTTCAGCCAACATTCCCCCCGGCACAACCCCGCCGCGGGTGATCATCACCATTGTAGTAAATTCACCTTCAAATTGGACCAACAAATGATCAATCAAACGGTCTACATCATCCCAACTGAGTACCTCACGACGGCGCATTTGCATAGAAAACCTTTCGATTTAACCGGGTTAAAAAATCTCTAACCTCTCTATTTTACCAGCATTCTCCCGTGGCTTGCGGTCACTTTATCTATTGGGGAGCGCGCAATTCGTAAAGGGGCTGTCCATTTCTTTTAGGACAGCCCCTTTACGAATTGTCTTTTGCAAAGACAAAAGAATCAACACCTGCCAAACTGGACCCGCCAGGTGTCCATTCGCAGTGACTTACCGTGGGCGGGACAGTGGACCCAGATACCGACCCAGAGACTGCACCTCTGCAGTCTCTGCAAAATAGTCTCCGGCTCCTGGCTCCTGGCTCCTGGCTCCTGGCTCCTGGCTTTAAACCACTCTACGCCAGGGTTGCCAGGTTCTCCATGCGCAGGTCGCGCAGACGTTCGGCTACCATTTGGGCAGCTTTTTCCATCATCTTGAAACCAAAGCCCGGGTCATTGACAAAGGCAGCCCGTAAGGCTTTACAATCAAAAGCCACCACTCGGCAAGGCATAATGGCCTTTGCGCCAGCCGTTGCCACGTGCGGCGGCACCAACCCAGGCCAGCCGAATACATTCCCGGTGCCTACTGTGCTGATGGTCAGGTCGGTCATCACCAGGCTGCCGGTCAGTTGGCCTGAAACGGCCTGGTCTACGGACCGGTCGGGAACCTGGATCACAATGGATACTGCCCCTTCCAACAGCAGGTAAAAATGGGAAAGTTCCTGGTTTTCCTGGAAAAAATATTGGCCTGTGTCCAGGGTTTGGCTGTCACCCGCCTGGGCCAGCGCCAGGACATGGGCGTTCTCTAATCCGGCAAAAAACGGATAGCGGCGAATAATCTCGGGGGAAATCATGCTGTTTACGCTCCTAATTCTGCTAATACCGCCGCCGTCACCTGCGGGATGCAGGCTGCAACTGCGGGTGTGGGTTCATCGTTAAAATCCATTACATTTTCTACCTGGACGGCAAAAATGCGTACATCGCTGGGTAGATGCAGTCCCATTTTCCGGCCAAAATCCAGCGCGGTTGAGACGTTAGTATCGTGGGCTGAAGTGGAATGTTCAGTTGGGTTGGCGCTGCGCAGGTCTTCCAGTGTCAGGCGGAACATGCTACCCACCGGGTAACCCGAATGGGCCAGGTAGGCATCCACCAGGATTGCCCGGTCGAACCCTTCCAATAGTTCCATCAGGCGCAGCCCGCCCACGCTGGCTTCGGTGACGTACACATCGTCGCGCCCGCGGGCACGCAGTTCGTCTTCCACAGCGTAGGCCACTTTTACGCCTACACCATCATCGGTCAAAATGGGGTTACCCAGGCCAACAACAATGGTTTTCATGCAGTCCTCTTCCTGGCAGTGTTGGATGTGGGGGCGGAGCGGGCAGCTCCGCCCCCACACAGGGTTGATGGTTAAACCAGGCGGCAGTCACAGTCCAGGTTTTGCCCAAGCACCTGTACAACCTCGCCGTTGGCATCGCGGATGGTAACTTCCAACGGCATCTGCCCTGGCAGGGCGTGAGTTGCACACGACATGCACGGGTCGTAAGGCCGGAAAGCCATTTCGACCATGTTGAGCAGCGGCTCGGTGACCACCGTCCCTTTTTTAATCAGGTGGGTGGCTGCCCGTTTGACCGACATGGCGATGGGGGCATTGTTGTTGGTGGTGCCTACAATCAGGTTGACAGCGGTCAGAATGCCTTTCTCATCCGTTTTGTAATGGTGAGTCAGGGTGCCGCGTGGGGCTTCCACGCAGCCAATGCCCTCGGTGGGGACGGTGTCTACCTTGACGCGCACATTCGGGTCGGTGATTTCGGGGTCGGTGACCAGTTCAACCATGCGTTCGGCGGCGTAGAGCAGTTCAACCAGGCGAGCCCAATGGGTGGCAAGGCGGAAGTGAACCGGGGTGTAGCGTCCATTCACCTTCTTGCTGCCCAGGGTTTCATACATCCGTTCAAACTGTTCCTGTGCCAACGGGGTGGCCATGCCATCCGAGGCATTCAGCCGGGATAGCGGGGTGGCCTGGTAAACGCCGCTGTCGCGCCCGTCCACAAAGCCTTTCCAGCCCACGTTTTTGAGGTATGGGAACTTGAGGTACGACCAGGTTTCAACATGCTCGGCGATGTGCTTCGCATAGTCTTTGGCCGGGTACTTGATAAATTCCTTGCCATCAGGGTCAACCACGCGAATCAGGCCATCATAGAAGTTGACTTTGTTGTTGGCGTCTACCATGCCCATGTAGTAGGTTTCGTCCTTATACACATCCGAGACAATCAGGTCCACGTAGGTCTGGTTTTTGAGGACGATATCTTCAAAGATTTTCAGGGAGAAAAGGGCAAATTCTACGTTTTCGCGCGACCACTTTTCGAACTCTTCGCGCATGTCTTTGGTCATGGCCTGGCTCCAGCCGCCGGGTAAACCAGCAACCGGGTGAATGCCGCGCCCGCCCAACTGCTTGATGATTTCGTGGTTGCGCTTGCGGCAGGCAATCACCTGCTTTCCAATATCCACACCCACTTTGTGAATCACACCCAGGATGTTCCGTTCTGCGGGTGGGGCGTCCGGCCCCAGGACAAAATCTGGCCCGCCCAGGGCGTAAAAGTGGACGGTATGGTCGGTGGAGTAAAAGGCGTTATAGAAGAACTCGCGCAGCTTCTTGACCGAAGATTTGGGTTCGATCTTGTACAGGTCGTCAAGCGCCTTGGTGGCGGCCATGTGATGGGCTTCCGGGCAGACGCCGCAAATGCGGTTGGTGATGCGCGGCATTTCTTCTGCAGGTCGCCCAACGCAGAATTGTTCAAAGCCGCGCAGTTCAGGAATCTGTAAATAGGCGTTTTGAACATCGCCTTCATCGTTGAGGAAAATTTCTATTTTGCCGTGGCCTTCCAGCCGGGTGATGGGGTCAATGGTTATCCGTTTCATATTCCTGCTCCTCTGGCTTAGTGCTTCCCATTGGTGCGAGTCCGCCGGAGCACCGAGTGGGCCATGCTGAAACGATAGAAAGTACCGATGGGGTCTACGATGGAATCCATCGCCTCATCCAGGCGGCGTTCCATTTCGTGTTCATCGTCTCCGGGTTTGCCGATGTCAATGACCGAGGCAACCGCAGAGAGCATCCGGGCACCCTGGTCTTCTACGCCATCGAGCGGGCCATAGCAGCCCCGGCAGCCCATACCCACCTGCGGGCACAAGGCCCCACAGCCGCCCCGGGTGGCGATACCCATGCAAACCAGGCCTTGCTCAAGCAGGCACAGGTTGGGGTCGGGGATGATCTCTTGTGGGCGGTAGAAGCGGTCAATGGATTTTTCGTTGCGGGTCCGGGCGCATTCTTCACATACGGCCACTTTGCTGGCTCCCACAATCGATCCTTTCGGCGGCAGCGGCCCGCCAGCAGTGAGTGCCGCTACCACAATCTCCAAAACCGCCCAAATCTGGTGGGGTTCCGGTGGGCAGCCTGGAATGTAGTAGTCCACATCCACCACCTGGTCGAGCGAGCGCACAGTGTTGTAGAAGGTGGGCAGGGTCAGCTCGCCCTCTGGCACCTGGATGATATGCTGTGGGGTAAGTCCTTTAGGGTTGTCGATGCTGGGGTTGCTCAGGTAGACAGCATTGTAAGTGGCTTCGCGGCTGGTCAGGTTCGACAGTGCCGGGATGCAGCCTTCATACGCACACGACCCGAACGCCACCAACACTTTGGACTTTCTGCGCAGCAGGTTGGCCATTTCTTCGTTGTCTGAGTTGCGAATGGCACCGTTGAACAGCATCAGGTCGAAGTAGCCGTCCGGGTATTCTTCAACGTGATGGTGTTTAAAGTCGGCAATGCAGGGGCAAAAAGCCAGGTCGAAAATCGCGTCCACATCCAGGATATGTTCGTGAATGTTCAAAATGGCAATTTCGCATCCCCCGCAAGAAGACGCCCAATAGATACCGAGTTTTGGTTTGGCGGTCATACGGCCACCTCCTTGATTAAGCGAACAATGGGCTGCTCTTCAGCAAAATCCTTCGGCCAGCGCAGCGGCCCAAGTGCCCGCACGGTTTCAACATAGTTTCCAACTTCCTTGGCAAAGCGCACACCTTCTGCAGCGCTGGCCCAAACCAACCGGACACGGTCGGGTTCAACCCCAAACTGTTTCAGCACACGTTTGAGCAGCACAATCCGGCGCAGTGCCTTGAAATTTTGTTCCAGGTAATGACATTCGCCGGGGTGGCAGCCAGTAATCAGCACACCATCGGCCCCGCCTTGCAGCGCCTTCATAATGAAAGTTGGGTCCAGCCGGCCAGAGCACATCAGCCGCACAAGGCGCACATTGGGTGGGTATTTAATCCGCGACATCCCTGCCAGGTCGGCTGCCCGGTAACTGCACCAGTTACAGGTAAAACCGATGATCAGGGGTTCAAAGGGTTTTTCATCGTTAGCCATGATCATCCTCCTAAACGCCTGCCGGTTCTAGAACTCGAACCGGGGAGCCATCAATACCAAACATCAGCAAGCCTTCAATTTGCGCCAGGATCTGCTCATTGCTGAAGCCCGTGCCCACAATGGCTTCGGATGGGCAGGCCGCCACGCATGTGCCGCAGCCCTGGCAGAGCGCCGGGTTGATTTCGGTGATTCCCCGGTCCTCAATGAAGCTGATGGCATTGAACGGGCACAGGTTGTTGCAAATGCGGCAGCCCGAACATTTTTCGGGGATGACGCTGGCCCGCACGGGTTCAAGTGCCAGCTCTTTCTGCTGGATGCGTCCCAAAACCCGGGCCGCCGCCGCCGCGCCTTGTGAAACGCTGGAGGGGATGTCCTTTGGGCCTTGGGCGCAGCCCGCCACGAAAATGCCTTCAGTCATGGTGGCAACCGGGTCGAGCTTGGGATGTTTCTCGGTGAAGAAGCCGGCTGCGCTGCAAGCGATGCCGAACTTATGGGCGGTTTCTTTGGAATCGCGGCGTGGTTCCAGCGCACTGGAAAGAATCACCATGTCCAGCGGGATGCGCCGCTGTTTGCCAACCAGCGTATCCTCCACCTGGATAATCAGTTTGCCCTCCTCGCCTGGCCGCCGGGCGGCGTCGGTAACTTCGGCCACTTTGCCGCGAATGAAATGCACGCCCTCTGACAGCACCTTCTGGTAGAACTCGTCATAATCCTTGTAGGCCGTGCGCATGTCAATGTAGAAGTTGTAGACTTCTGCACCCGTGCGCTCCTTCACCAGGTGGGCAAACTTGAGGCTCTGCATACAGCAAATCACCGAGCAGTACTCGTTGTAGTTCTTATCGCGACTGCCCACGCAGTGCACCACGCCGACTGATTTGGGTGTAGTCACTCCGTCGCGCAGCAGCACCGCACCGTTGGTCGGGCCGCTGGCGTTGCACATCCGTTCAAATTCCAGGCTGGTAAACACATTGGCCAGCCGTCCGTAGCCATACTGCGGGATGCGCCGGGCGTCAAACAGGTCGTAACCTGTCGCCAGGATGATGTTGCCCACGTCCACCTGGATAACTTCTTCTTTTTGGTTGAAATCAATTGAGTTGGGTTGGGTGGGGCAGAAAATCTGGCAGGCTTTGCATTTGCCGCGCTGGAAATAGGTGCAGTTTTCGGTGTCAATCACCGGGTATTTGGGTACTGCCTGCGGGAAGGTTCGATACACCGCCTTGCGGTAGCCTAAACCGGCTTCGAAATCGGTGTCAATCACCTTCACCGGGCATTTCTCAATACAAATCCCGCAGCCTGTGCAGTGTTCCGCCACTACGTAGCGGGGCTTCTTGCGAATGGTTACCGTGAAGTTGCCCACGTAGCCGTCCACCCGCTCCACTTCGCTGTAGGTCAGCATGTGGATGTTGGGGTGTTCGCCCACCTGCACCATCTTGGGGGTCAGTATGCAGGCTGCGCAGTCCAGGGTGGGGAAGGTTTTGTCGAACTGGGCCATGTGCCCGCCGATGGAAGAATCGCGCTCCACCAGGTAGACCGGGAAGCCGCTGTCGGCAATTTCGAGGGCCGACTGGATGCCCGAGATGCCCGCCCCAACCACCAGGGTGGCGGGATTGATGGGCACGCGCAGCTGCTGCAGGGGTTCCTGCTCCACCACCCGGTGGACGCCGCCCGAAATCATCGCCTTAGCCTTGGCGGTGGCCTGGTCGTGGTCGGTGTGCACCCAGGAAACCTGCTCGCGGATGGATACCATCTCACACAGGAAGCGGTTCAAGCCGGCCCGGTGGCAGGCTGTGCGGAAAGTTTGTTCGTGCAGATGGGGCGAACAAGCAGCCACCACAACCCGGGTCAGCCCTTGCTCTTTGATGTCGGCTTCAATCAGTTCTTGCCCCAGGCTGGAGCACATGAACTTATAATCGCGTGCCACCACCACGCCCTGGTCCTTCAGCTCTTCGCCTGCCCAGAGGGCAACGTTTTCAACATCTACGACCCCGGCGATGTTTGTGCCGCAGTGACAGACGTATACACCAATTTTCTCTTTTTCTTTTTCTTCAGACATGGCCTTATTCCTCCTGCTGGTCCGGCATTACCGGCATAGGCAGCGCTTCTTTGGCCGGCCGGGCTTTCTTCACCTCTTTCTTGGGAGGCTCTGCACCAATTTTTTCCAGGGCCGGGGTTGAATCTACAAACTCTTTGCCGAAACCCAATTTTTTGGCGGGCATGCCCATCGAAAGGCCGATCATTTGGGTGAAATAGAGCACTGGAATCTGGAAATTTGTGCCGAATTTGTCGTTGACGGCCGTCTGGTAAGCGTCGAGGTTGAGCTGGCACATGGGACACAAGGTCACAATGCAGTCAGCGCTGTAATCCTGTGCGTTTTTAAGCAGCCGGTAGATCATCTCCAGCGCCACATCTTCGCTGATTTGGGTCATGTGCCCGCCGCAGCAGTTGGCTTTAAGGGGAAAATCCACTACCTCCGCACCCAACACCTTCATCAGCTTGTCCAGTGTGGTGGGATATTCATAATCGTCAAACTTGCTGTGGAAACCCGGGCGGACAATCAGGCAGCCATAATAAGGCGCCACCCGAAGGCCGTAGAGCGGTTTAACCACTTTATGGGCAATCGTATCGTAGCCCACATCGTTGACGACAATGTCTAGCAGGTGCCGCACCGTCACGCTGCCGGGGTCGTAATGCAGGCCGCCTGCTGCCAGGGATTCATTCACTTTCGCGGCCAGCTTCGGGTCTTCCTGCATATACTTGTCGGTTTTGCTCAGGTTCAAGTAGCAGGCACTGCACGGGGCAACCAGGTTTTCGCCTTTGGTTTGCTGGCTTTCGGCAATTGCCAGGTTGCGCCCGACGATGGCGTAGGCTGGCAGTTTTTCAATGGCAAAATATTCAGTTGCGCCGCAGCAGTTCCAATCTTCCACTTCTTGAAATTCAATGCCCAAAGGCCCGGCCACTGCCATTGCCGATTCGTGGTAGGCAACAGCATTCCGTTCCAATGAGCAGCCGGGGTAGTATGTATACTTCATGATGCGCCTCCCAGCTCTTTGGCTTTGCCAATGATGGCTTGCAGTTGGTCAATTTTCTTAATTTTCTTGGGGGTAAAATCCATCCGGCCTTTGCGCCACATTCCCAACCCCATTTGGGCTTTCTTGAACAGGTCCAGGGGTTGGTGGGTCAGGCGGTGCCAGGTGGCCAGGCCAAATTCAAAGCTGCGCCCATACTTTTCGACAAAGTCAATGAACGACCCCGAAAAGTCGGAGGCCTGGACATCGGCCGCTTTGGCGTAGCCTTCTTTGATGGCCATGTTTTTGAGGGTATACATGATATCGGTAATGTGAATTTCCTGCGGGCAGCGAACCATGCAGTAATAGCACGAAACACAGTACCAGGGGGTATTGCTGCTCAAGACTTCTTTTTTCATATCCGCCGCAATCATCGCAAATATGCGCCGCGGGGTCGCGTCCATATCCGGACCAGAAGGGCAAGAGCCGCCGCATGTACCACATTGAATGCACATTTCCAGGCGGGTAATTCCTGGAGTAGCCGCCATCACTTCTTCTTTAAAGTTTTGGGGACCGTTGCCGTTGTGAGAAACTCCTGCAGTCAAGGTTCACCTCCTCCAAGGTGCAAACGAGAACAATCGAAGGTGTTTTGCTACAACACACCAGTGGTAAAAAAGTGATTCAGGCATCCCCCCTTTTTTTTGTGATTTTCATCCGTGCTTCCTCCTGTTTTATCGTTTCCAAAGGCCGGGTTTTCCAGCCCATTTTTCAGGAACAGCAAACCATTCCTCGTGATGGCCCCCTGAATCGCCCGAGAAATGCCTATACATAATCATAGTAGGGAAGAATATCCCTATACAGGGTCATATGTCCTAATGAAATGGGACATATGTCCCGAAATATTGTGAAATTAATCACATTGTACAGGATTATTGGAAAATCTGCCTTCAATTACCGCCACCAACCCCCACAAGAGCAGATTGGATTTGCTAATCTCAATTCGAGCGATTAGATTGTAAAACTTATCACAAATGGTTTTTGAAATTGGATGACCAGACCGATGCCATCAGAACCACCAGCGGCATGATCCAGGCCAGGCCGTACAGGTTGAAAAAAGGAACCGCGGTGAGCGCCCACTCCAGGATGGATACGGGGAAAACCAGGAAAATCAACAGCTCATAAGCCGGGAAGTAGGGTAGGCTGAGCGCCATCGCCGCAAAAACACTGCGCATGCGGTGAAAGCGGTCCATTGGAACGAGCAGCGCCGGCAGCCAGGCCAGCCAGGCCCAGCCGCCCACCCAGGCCGCCAGGCTGCCGTTGGCCCAGTCCGACTCCAGCCGGCCAACCTGGTTCAATGTACCCTGGATCCATTCCCAAGGCCAGCCCAGCCCCCATTGGACGAGGGATAGTGCAAACAGCACCGCGGGGATGACCAGCGGCTGCCATTTGTTGCGCGCCCACAGCCAGAACAGCAGGGTGGGAAACAGGCCGATTTGCGGCTTCAGAATGCAGGTAATGGCAAGCCCCAGTCCCATCAGGATGTACTGCTCTTTTTCAAGCGCATACCAGGCCAGCGCCAGCCCGAACACGACAAAAGCGTCAATTTGCCCGTAAGCCAGTAACCAGACCAACGGAAAAGAGAGAAAGGCCTTCCAGTACGAGCCTTTACCCAGCCAAACCGCCGCGGCCAACACCGGGATGGAGACGAGCATAAGCAGCAGGTAGTCATATTTCCAGGGCAGCAGCCCCACCAGCCAAAACAGCCAGAAAGCCGGGCGCGGGTTGCGCGGGTTAACCCCGGGGTCGTACATACCCCGGCCAGCCGGGCCATAGGTAACCAGCACGTCCACACCCGTCCCGGGAAGCACGAACAGCACCACCACCAACCCCAACACAATCCCGGCCAGCCAGGGGGGGAACCTGCGCCGGGCAGCAGGGGCAATCTGTGTCCAGTAAGTGAGGAGGGTGTGCAGTTTTGCGTCCATGGGGTTATCCGTTGAACATGGTTTTGGCGTGCAGCAGGGCGTCTAGTTCTTCCTCGAAGCGGTATTGAGCTGCCCAGCGGTAGCGGGTTTGCAGTGCCCGGACAGATGGAGTGCGCACAGCAGGGTGGACCATAATCTCCGCCTGGCCGGGTGGGTGGGCGGCCAGCGCCCTGTGCAGGTGCGGCCAGGTCATTTGTCCGCTGAAGGCAATGCCGTGAAAATGAGCGGCAAACTGCAGGCCAGCCCTCTGCAAATGTGGGCGAGCCCGTTGCGCCAACCCCCACAGCACACCCCAGGCCGGGCCGCGCCGCAGCGCCTGGGTCGAAAACCCTTCAAGCGGCAGGCGTACATAGGGAATTTGATAGGCTTTAGCAAGGTGAATGGCCGCATCCAGCAGCGGGGGCAGCATGTGGACATGCTTATGCCCGTCCAGGTGAGTGGGGGTGAGGCCCGCAGCCAGGGCCCGTTCAATTTGCTGCTGCCATTCGGCAAGCACCACTGCAGGCGCAAGCCGCCCCCCAAACCAGGCGCGCAGCAGGGTCCCCAGGCTGTCGGGAAAACGTCCATCGGGTTGGAGCAGGCCCTGCAGTTTGTCGGAAGGTAAGGCGGGGGGAACTTCATTCAGGGCCAGGTGAACGCCCACCTGCAGCCCTGGGTTTTGCCGGGCAATCTCGACAGCCCCGGCAAAGCCTGGCGTGGTGGTCAGCAGCGAGGCATGTGTGAGTACACCAAGCTGGTAGGCTTTTTCAACCGCCTGGTTCTGGCCATCGGTCCAGCCGAAATCGTCTGCGTTCACCCGCCAGCGGCCGTTCATGCACGTTTTTCCCCGGTGACCAGCAGGTGTGGGTAGGGGTAGCCCTGGTGCATGGGCACCACCTGCACGGTCAGCCCAAGCGACTGCAGCAGCGCCGCCCAGTCTGCCCCGCTGCGGAAGTAGAACGAGTGGCCGTAGGTCACGCCCAACAGGCGCACCGAAAGCGATTCTTGCAGCGTGTTCCAGGCGGATTTCCAGCGCGGGGTTTCGCCCATTTCTTTGAGCAGGATTTTGCCCCCGGGTTTCAACCGGGCAGCAGCGTGAGCCAGGATGGCTTCCTGGGCCGGGTAGGGGATGAGGTAGAGGACATCCACAAGGCTGATGACATCGCAGGGCGGGTAGTCGAATTCCTGGGCAAGGGCGCAATAAAAGCGGGTGAGGCTGAACTTGTGAACAGCCGCCAGGGTCAGAGCCACCTTGATTTTTTCACAATCGGGGTCAATGCCGGTGATGTCCAGCGCCGGGCGACGGGAGGCGAGGTAGAAAACCCAATGGCCGTGCCCGCAGCCCAGGTCGGCAGTCGAACCGTGTTCTGGATAATAAGACAGCAGCCGCTCGAAAGGAAACAAACGCCAGCGCAGCCAGACATGGAAGCGGCTGCGCAGCGGCGTGGAGCGATACAACCCGGAGAGCCAGGACTGTGAATCAGACATGGCGGGTGTCCTTGAGAGGGCGGCAAACTGCCAGCAGGTCTACCCCGATGGGGAAGCTGCTGCTGCGAATCCACCAGGCTTCGAAGCGCAAAACCGAGGCCAGGGCAGTGTTAAGCCAGGCGGGTGGGGCAGACATGTCGTAGCGGGGGGCCTGGGGCCTGCGGCGCTGCCACAGGCGCACGGCCAGAGTGGGAAAGAACGTAAAAAAGTTCTGGTGGGTAAGTTTGAGCGGGGCCAGACCAGCCTGGGTGAGCACCGCCGCCAGGCCAGCACGGGTATAGCGGCGCTGGTGCAGGTTGGCTTCGTCGTGATGGCTCCACAGAATGGGTGCGGCACTTGTGAGCAGGGCCACGCACCCACCCGGGCGGCAGACGCGCCAGGCTTCGCGCAGCGCCTGCCCGTCGTCTTCCAGGTGTTCAATCACTCCGAAGAGGGCAACCGCGTCAAAATAGTTATCTGGAAAGGGCAGTTCTACCGCGCTGCCCTGCACTAGGCCAAGGGCGGGTGGTTGGGGGGTGAGCCGCAGCGCTGTGGCGGAAATTTCCAACCCGGCGGTGGGGCCATATGCTTCTAGCAGAGGCAGGTTGCCGCCGGAACCGCTGCCCACCTCCAGCAGCCGGAAGCCGCCGCCCGGCCCGCCCAGGCCGGTGTCCAGCAGGGCGCGGTAGGCGGCGCGAGCGCCCACGTACCACCAGTGGGTGTCTTCCAGGGCATGCAGTTCGTGGTAGGCAGTTTCGAGCATGGGCTTCAGGGTTGGCTGCGCCGCTCCAGCCAGTACTGCGCCATTTCGCGCCAGGTGGATTGGGCGGCAGCAAGGCTGTCGAAGTTGGAGACACCAAACTTGCGCGGGGTGTAATCAATTGGGATTTCGTGAATCTCAAACCCGTGGCGCACGGCTTCGGCCAGGATTTGCCCGTCAATGAACACAGAGGTTGCCGTCAGGCGTGCCCGGTCCAAAACGGCACGGCGCACCATTTTGAAAGAAAAATTGACATCGCGCACATAGACCCCAAACATCAGCCGCATGAGCAGGTTGTAAACCCGCGAATAGACTGCCCGGCGCAGGGTTTCGTGGCGGTGCTTGCGGTAGCCAATCACCAGGTCGGCCTGGCCAAGCGAGCCGAGGGCGGTTGCGATCATGCGCAGGTCTACGGGCAGATCGCTGTCGGTATAGAAGACGGCATCGCCGCGCGCTTCCAAAAAGCCCGTGCGCAAGGCTGCCCCATACCCCTGGTTTTTGGGGTGCTGCACCATGCGGATGGATGGGTAGTTCTCCATCCACCTGCGCACCACCTGGTCGCAGCCATCTTTGCTGCCATCGTCCACAATCAGGATTTCGTAATGCTCAAAACCCAGGGTGGGTACCACGGCGATGGCCTGCGCCAGCACTTCATCCATATGCTGAACTTCGTTGTACATCGGGAAGAATACGCTCAGGCTTTTCGGGGCTGTCCGTTCCATAGGCTGTCCGGGGTTAGGGGTTTAAAAAAATATACCCCGGCCAGTCTCCCTGTGCGGGCAGGTTGGGTACCCTGCCGCGCAGCACGGAGGCTGGCCGGGGCCGGGTCATTTACGCACTTTTGGCCATGCTGCGCAGCACCTTGTGCAAAATGCCGCCGCTGCGGTAGTAGTCCACCTCCACCGGGGTGTTGAGGCGGGCGATGGCTTTGAACTCCAGCACGCTGCCGTTGGTGCGGGTGGCGCGCACGGTGACCTCGGAAGAGGGGGCCATACCGTCGTGCAGGCCGAGGATGTCGAAGGTCTCGCTGCCGTCCAGGCCGAGGGTGGCGGCGTTTTCGCCGGGCTTGTACTCCATGGGCAGGACACCCATGCCGACGAGGTTGGAGCGGTGGATGCGTTCGAAGGATTCGGCCAACACGGCGTTGACGCCCAACAGCAGGGTGCCCTTGGCGGCCCAGTCGCGGCTGGAGCCTGTGCCGTATTCTTTGCCGGCCAGGATGACCAGCGGGGTGTTTTCGGCTTTGTAGGCCAGGGCGGCATCGTAGATGAAGGTTTCTTTGCCTTCGGGGAACTTGACGGTGTAGCTGCCTTCTTTGCCGCCGGCAAGCTGGTTTTTGAGGCGGATGTTGCCAAAGGTGCCGCGGGTCATCACCCGGTCGTTGCCGCGGCGGGCGCCAAAGGAGTTGAAGTTGCGGGGCTGGACGCCGCGCTCGATCAGGTACTGCCCGGCGGGGAAGTTGACCGGGATGGAGCCGGCGGGGGAGATGTGGTCGGTGGTGATGGAGTCGCCCACCTTGACCAGGACGCGGGCGCCCTGGATGTCGCGAATGGGCTTTACTTCGGGGGTCAGGTCCATGAAGAATGGGGGTTCCTGGATGTAGGTGGAAGCCGGGTCCCAGTTGTACAACTCGGCGCTGCTGCCGGAGGGGATGGCGTTCCAGGTTTCGTTGCCGTCAAAGACATTGCCGTAGCGTTCGATGAACATTGCGGGGGAGATGCTGGCGGCGACGGCCTGCTGCACTTCGGCTTCGGTGGGCCAGATGTCTTTCAGGTAGACCGGCTGGCCGTCTTTGCCTGTGCCGATGGGTTCGCTGGTCAGGTCAATATCTACGGTGCCGGCCAGGGCGTAGGCCACCACGAGGGGCGGGGAGGCCAGGTAGTTGGCGAGGGCGTAGGGGTGGATGCGGCCTTCAAAGTTGCGGTTGCCGGAGAGGACGGCGGCGGCGACCAGGTCGCCTTCGGTGATGGTGCGCACCACTTCTTCGGGCAGCGGGCCGGAGTTGCCAATACAGGTGGTGCAGCCGTAGCCGACGACGTGGAAGCCCAGGCGGGCCAGCGGTTCGACCAGGCGGGCTTTTTCGAGGTATTCGGTAACGATGCGCGAGCCGGGGGCCAGGCTGGTTTTGACATAGGGTTTGACTTTGAGGCCCTTTTCGACAGCCTTTTGAGCGACCAACCCGGCGCCGATCATGACCGAGGGGTTGGAGGTGTTGGTGCAGGAGGTGATGGCGGCGATGACCAGCGCGCCGTGGGTGAGGGTGACGGTTTGGCCGTCGATCTTGACAGGGACCTCGGGTTTCTGCTCGCCTGCGCTCAAGCCGAAGCCGCGATCACGCTTTTGGCCTACTAAGTGGGCTTCGAAATCGGGCTTGAGGTTGGGGACGATGACGCGGTCGTTTGGACGGAAGGGTCCGGCCAGGCTGGGTTGGACCGCGCCGAGATCGACCGTGATCACTTTTGTGAATTCAGGTTGGGGCGCGCCGGTTTCGCGGAACAGACCCTGGGCTTTGCAGTAGCTTTCAACCCGGTGGAGGGCTTCCGGCCCTCGCCCGGTCAGCTTGAGGTAAGCGAGGGTGAGGTGATCGACCGGGAAGAGGGTGACCGTGGCACCGCTCTCGGGGGACATGTTGGCGATCATAGCCCGGTCGGGGATGGCAATGGACTCCAGCCCGTCGCCGAAAGCTTCAACGCACTTGCCAACCACGCCTTCCTGCCGCAGGCGCTGGACGATCGTCAGGGTCAGGTCGGTCGGGGTGGCACCCTCGGGGAGTGCTCCACGCAGCTCCAGCCC
>CAZAYY010000034.1:18872-36048 GCA_964489525.1 uncultured Anaerolineales bacterium | reverse complement strand
TGATTTCATTCTGGCGCTTGTCCAGCCCATAGGCCAGGGACGAGGCTGTGGGTTCGTTAATGATGCGCAGCACTTCCAAACCAGCAATTTTACCGGCGTCTTTGGTGGCGTTGCGTTGGGCATCGTTGAAATAGGCCGGGACCGTGATGACGGCCTGGGTGACCGTTTCGCCAAGAAATGCCTCGGCGTCGGCTTTAAGTTTTGCCAGGATCATCGCTGAAACTTCAGGCGGAGAATATTCCCGCCCGCCAAACATCACCCGGGCATCGCCATTGGGGGCTTCGGTTACTTTGTAGGGCACCCGCGGCACGGTGGTGGACACTTCGGCATCGCTGAAGCGGCGGCCCATGAAGCGTTTCACCGAGAAAATGGTGTTTTCGGGATTGATGACAGCCTGGTTGCGCGCCACGCGCCCGACCAGCCGTTCGCCGTTTTTGTTGATGGCAACCACAGAAGGAATCAGGCGTTCTCCTTCTGAGGAGGGGATGACAATCGGTTCCCCGCCTTGCATCACAGCAACCACAGAGTTGGTGGTGCCCAGGTCAATTCCAATAATTCTGCCCATATTGATTCTCCAAATTAATTAACGATAAATCCTACGGTTTATGGATGAAAAGGTTGCGGCTCAGGCCGCCACGCGCACCATAGCCGGGCGCAGAACCCGGTCTCCAATCAAATAGCCGGGGCGCACCACCCCAATAATTTGCCCGCTTTCGTGGTCTGGGCTGGCTTCCTGGGTGATGGCCTCGTGGAAGTTGGGGTCGAAAAACTCGCCTTCCACCTGCATTGTGCGCACACCCTGCAGCTCCAGGGCGTTTTTGACCTTGCGGTAAATCAGTTCAATGCCTGAAGCCCAGGCGGCCCCTTCGCCTTCCAGGGGGCGGTTGCGCAGCGCCAGGTCGAGATCGTCGAGCACAGTTAGGAAAGGTAAGACCACCTGCCCGGTTGCGTTATCTTTCATTTGGGCCTGGTCGCGCTCCATGCGCCGTTTCAAATTGGCAAAATCGGCCAGGGCACGCTGCATTTGCTCGCGGGCGTCATCTGCCTGGGTTTTATAGGCAGCAGCCTTGGCTTCGGCTTCATCAATGCTTTTCTGCAGGGCGTCCATTTCTTCCATGGTCAGCCCCACCATGACTTCGCCCGAGGCCTGTTCGTCACCCGGGGTTTCGGGGGTTTGTTCGGGGTTTTCTTCATTGGTGTTTTTTTTCTTGCGAGCCATAACAATTCATCCTTCTTGTTGTGGTTTTTAAACGGATCCGCGCCCTGAGCAGGGGCAGGTTTGTTTACGATTCGGTGTGGGTTTCTTCAATCATTTCACTGAGCAGTTCGGCAATATAGCGTACAGCCGAGATGGAGCGCCCATAGCTCATGCGCATCGGGCCAAGCACACCCACCATACCCGTTGCCATGTCTGGCACGCCGTAACGGGCCAGCACAATTGAGCAATCACTCAATTCTTCCCAATTGCCTTCGCCGCCAATCAGCACCTGCACATCGCCAATATCGGCTCGTAAGACGGTCTGGGAGAGTAAATCTTCGAGCAGCGGGCGCTCTTCCAACACACGCAGCGCCTTGCGAGCGGCTTCGGGTTCGGCGAATTCTGGCTCAGCCAGCATGTGGATGAGGCCATCCCGGTAAATTTCTCCCGCCAGGGTGCGGTCGGTAGACTGCATCAAGTCAGAAATCATCTTGATAATATCGCTGCCAAGTGGGTCAAACTGGGTGCGCATGGCTTCGATGCCTTCCTGGTTCAGCCCCTGGCAGCGTTCCGTGATGGCATTGGCGGTCAGGCTGAGCATGCCCTGGGTGACAGGTTCGTAGAGGGTCAGGATTTGCTGGCGCACATCACCGCCAGCCAGCACCAGCACCATCAACACCTGCCGCCCGCGAATCGAAATGAGTTCAACATGTTTAAAACGGGTCTGGGTTGCATGCGGTGCGGTGACCAGGGCAGCCGCTTTGGATTGGTTGGCCAACACAGAAGCTGCCAGGCGCATCCATTGGTCTACACCTTCTTTAACCTGGTAGAACTGGTGGGCGATGGTTTGCTTGGTGGAAAGCGAAAGCTCGTTTTGCCCCATCAGCTGGCTGACGAAAAAACGATAGCCTTCTTCGGTGGGGGTTCGCCCGGCTGAAGTGTGGGGCTGCTTGAGATACCCCATTTCAGCCAGCGCGAGCATCTCGTTGCGAATGGTTGCCGAACTGATTTCAAGCGCGTATTTTTCCAGCAGTTTGCTCGACCCGATGGGTTGGGCAGACTGGGAATATTCGCGCACAATCAGCGCCAGGATGAGTTTTTGTCTTTCGGTGAGCGGGTGGTGCATTTCCATGGTCTTTGTTCGATCATCCTTGTGGATTTAGCACTCTAAGGTCGAGAGTGCTAACGGTATCCATCCATGCATAATACCATGCCAGCCAGGTCACGTCAAGAAGTTGAGGTTGAGGCTGGGTGATTTTTCCGGGTTTCACTTTTTGGCTTATAATTCAACCATGCTTGAGAGGATGGTAGATTATTTAATCGCCGCTGCCCGGAAGCGTCTTCCGGCAGTGGACACCCTCACCCGCCAGCAGCAGCTGATCCTGGTGGGCGATTCGTTTGCCCTGGCCTACAGCCTGCCGCTTTTGGTGTTGGCGCTGGTCTGGCTGGTAAAGGTTTCATCCCTGGCGCTGGTTGGTGATGATTGGCCGTTGTTCGCAACGGCCCTGGCACTGATTGTGCTGTATGACCGCCTGACATTTTTCATTAATTTTGAAATGCGCCCGGGCCAGTTTGCCTTTTTCGAATCTTCCTTCGAAGGGATGGCCACTTTTGCAACTTACCTGTTGTTTGGGCCCGTGGCGTTTTTGGCGCCGTTTTTACTGGAGTTTTTGCCCCTGGTGCGCGATTGGCGGCAAAGCCCATCTCGTTTGCGCCGGGTGGGAGTGCTGCGGGTTTTTGCGTTAAATAACGCGGGCGGGCTGCTCTCTTTGTTGGCTGCGGGTTGGTTGTATACCACTCTGGGCGGCTCGCTGCCGCTGCCAGGACTGCGCTCCGAGCATTTCTTGCCCGCCCTGGCGGCCATTGCTTTTGGTTTTGGGGTGATTTTGCTGGTGTACTCGCTGTATACGTTTTACATGGTTTGGGTTCAAATTCAGCAGGGTGCATTAGGGAGTGCTTTGCAAATTGTGGTTTTTTTGTTTAGAGGGTTTGGCTTACGCTACCTGGCTTTTCTGTTTGGCATCCTGGCGGCGGGAATTTACACCCAAAACCAACAGCTTGCCAGTTTCCTGTTTTTCCATGCAGGTATGTTAATGGTGGCTGGTGTGGCTCGCCGCCTGAGCTACCTTGCGGAAAGCAGCCGCCAGCAAACCCGCCAGCTTCAGAAGCTTGAAGCCCTCAGCCGTTCCATTATTGCTGGTCCGCCCGATGCCTCGGCTTTGCCCCAGATTTTAAGCGAACACCTGCCAGGGATGTTTACCTACCGCAAGGTGGTTATCTATTTGGAAGACCGGGGATTTTTGGTTGCCCAGCCCGAAGAGACCTGGCCCCAACACCAATCTGTTTGGGCTTACCTGGCGCAGTCCCCGAAAACCCAGGCCTGGGTTGCTGGCCAGCCTTTGCCCTGGCAGGACCGCTCGCGTTTTGCGGTTGTGCTTACCCCAATTTATGAATGGAACCCGGGGGCCAACAATGCTGGAAGCCAGGCTGCCAGCGTGGGCTATATCTACCTGGAATTGCAGACCATGGTGCATCCCTGGAGTGTGACCGGACTTACCGCCCTTTTTCCGGGGATCCAGTCGCTGGCAGCCCAGGTGGCTTCCACTCTGTACCAGGCTCGGGTCTACCTTGAGAGCCTTGACTTGCAGCGTTCTTCCGCCGAGCTGCGTTTGGCGGGTGAAATTCAGAGCAGTTTTTTTCCGGATGAAATCCCTCAGATCGATGGCTGGCAGCTTGCCGTTACCATTTTGCCCGCCCGCGAAACCTCAGGAGATTTTTTTGACTTTATCCCCCTCGATGATGGCCGCCTGGGTATTCTGATTGCCGATGTGACCGATAAGGGAATGGGGCCGGCGCTCTACATGGCCCTCAGCCGGACCCTGATTCGCACCTATGCCGTGGAGTATGAAGCCGAGCCAGATGTGGTGTTTTTTGCAACCAACGAGCGGATTTTGTCCGATGCCCGCGCCAGCCTCTATGTCACGGCTTTTTATGGCGTGCTTGACCCGGTGAAGAACGAATTGGTTTATTGCAATGCCGGGCACAATCCTCCATACCTGGTGCGCAGAAATGGCAGCATTGAAGCGCTGACCCTGACCGGCATGCCCATCGGTATGGATGGCGATGTGGTCTGGCAAACGGCTTCCATCCATTTTGAGCCAGGTGACCAGCTTTTGATGTACACCGATGGGATTCCGGATTCAATTAACCTGTCCGGGGAATTTTTTGAAGAAGACCGGCTGATTGAAACGGCTCTGCAAAACCAGGATGGCTCTGCTTTGGAAATCCAGGCAGCAATTATTGAGGCCGTTCAAGAGTTCAGTGCAGGTGCGCCGCAAGTTGACGATATTACATTGATTGTGTTGCTGCGAGAAGAAGAAATGCCGCCGCCACAGCCCATTTTTCAGGGTGGCGGGGTAACCGAAGAGGACTAGCCTTCTTTTTGGTTTGTGCGGGGGTCAGGACTGCTTGGCCTTCTTTTTCATGGTCAGGCGGTTGCTGCTGTCGGGCGAGAAATCGAACTCAACCATGTCCATCAATTTTTTCATCAAGAAAAGGCCGGCTCCCCCAGGGGGACGGTCTTCCAGCGGTACCCCAACCACCATTTCAGGCACACTGCCCGGGTTGAAGGGTTTGCCGTGGTCTTCAAAGATGATGGTGATTTCCCCCGGGGTGGTTTCGCATGTACAGATGATATCCCCCAAATTTTCGCCACCATACGAATGTTCAACGATATTTGAAGCGGCTTCATCTGCAGCCAGTTCAACCGCGTACATTTCTTCTTCACTAAAGCCGGCACTGCGCGTGGCTTCTTTAATGAACTTACTAATTTTTGCCAGGCTTGCAAACTGGCCTGGGAATGTTTCGGTGACGATTTTTTTGTTCTTCACAGTAAATTGATATTTTCTGGGCCAGGGAATGGAAATTTTTCCTCGCCCGGCCCAGAATCTTCAAGCAGATGTGTGCGTTTTATCCAAAATGGTGATCAGGCTAAAAGCTGCCCAGGGCAGTGATCAAGTCGGGTGAGATCTTGAAATAGCTGCTCATACCAACCAGGTCGAACGAGCTGCGAATGCGCTCGCTGACGCAGGCCAGGACTAGCTCGCTGCCGCCATTGCGTTTGCATTTTTTCTGGGTTTCTGTCAGCACCCACAACCCCTTACTGGACAGAAATTCAACTTCGCTCATATCGAAAACCAGGTTGTAGCGGCCTGCTTCCATGAGGGTTTCAAATTGTTTTTGCAGGTGTGGGGCGGTGTAGGTGTCTACCCGGCCGGCCATTTTTACGATGTCGGTGCGTTTATACTGGGTGACGGTGATATCCAGCGAATTTCCATCGTTGAGTTGAAAGGTGGTGGTTATGGTGGTGGGAGTTTCCATTCGTAACATCTCCTCAAAAAACTTTATGAAGTGCTGTGCGGTGATTGCCAAAAGTATATCACGGTTTCTCAAATATCAAATATCTGGCAGCACAACTTCCATTTAATGATATTCCAGGTATTTTTAACCATCGTCATCCGTGTCGTTCATCCGCAGCAGCCCAATTTGCAAGGCTTTACGTACAGCCTGTGTCCGGTCATTGACGCCCAACTTAAGCAGGATGTTTTTCAGGTGGGTTTTGACGGTGCTTTCAGAAATTCCAAATTTATTCCCAATGGCCTGGTTGCTTTTGCCGAACATTACCTGGCGCAGAATCGAAAGCTCGCGCTCACTGAGCTTTTTAATCATTTCATGGTTTGTAATTCGCTCCGCAAGGCTGCGGGGTAAGAATGTGTTTCCTGCAAAAACGGATCGGATGACGGATGTCAATTGGGCTTGTGGGGCATCTTTGAGCAGATAGCCTTTTGCCCCGGCTTCAAACCCCATCCGCACATCTTCACCGCTGTCGGCGTTGGTCAGGATGACGATTCGAGCAGCAGGGTTAATATTCAGGATTGCGTGGATGGCTTCCCAACCACTTAGCAGGGGCATGTTCAGGTCCATTAAAACCAGGTCCGGGTGCAGTTCGCGATAGAGTGCAATGGCTTGTTCGCCATCCCGGGCCTCCCCAACCAATACCATATCCGGCTCATTATGGATGATGGACTTGAGCGCGCTTCGGATCATGGGGTGATCATCGGCAATTAGAATTTGGATCGGGTTGGTTTGCGACATGGTGGTTATTGAATAGAAGGGGCTCCATGTTGATGGGGAGGAAGAAAACCGCTGCCCTGGCGGTGGGTTGGGAAACCCGCCTACCAGGGCAGCACAGAAACGCATAGATTAACTGCTTTTGACCGGCATGTATCGAGCCAGCTTGGCAGCCAGGTTGGCCAGCGGCATGGTTTGCAGCCAGACTTTGCCCGGCCCGGTGAGCGTGGCCAGGAAAAGCCCTTCGCCAGCAAATAGGATGTTTTTCAGCCCTTTTACGGTGGTAATGTCGTAGTTTACGGTGGGTTCAAAAAACGCAATGTGCCCTGGGTCAACTTTCATAGTTTGGCCGGGGGCCAGGGTATATTCGCGCACATCCCCAGGGAGTTCTAAAAAGGCCACACCCGGGCCGGTTACTTTTTGCAAAATGAACCCTTCGCCGCCAAACAGGCCAGCCCCCAGGCGTTTGCGGAAGTGCATCTCAAGGGTGACACTTTCCTGGGCGCACATAAATGAATCTTTCTGGCAAATGAGCGATTGGCCTGGTGCAAGCATCATCGGCATCACTTTTCCAGGGGCTTCAGGGGTGAACACCACCAGGGCTTCACCGCTTTTGCAGGTGTAAGTGGTCATGAACAGAGATTCACCCGAAAGCGCCCGTCCCAGGCCAGCCATCAGGCCGCCGCGGGTATTGGTGTTCATCTCGACATCGCCGCGCATCCAGGCCATCCCGCCCGATTCGCTGAAGATGGACTCGCCAGGGCCTAGGTAAATGTCCAACGACTGCATCAGTGTTCCAAAAATCTGGTATTTCATACTTGGTTCCTCCAGGTTTAAATGTGCGTCTACAACAACGTACTGGTTTGTGATGGTTTGGCGGCTCCTGATTTGGGGCAGAAAAACCACCGCTCCTCTTTTTATTATAACCTTGTTTTTGAGAGGTTTATGCTTTTTGGGCCTCACCCCGGCGGACACCGATCATCAGCAGCAAAGCCAGCAGCATGAAAACGGGGGCCACCAACATTACATTCCGGTAATTGGAGCCGGTGAGCTGCACCACCCAACCGTTGATGTTGGGTCCAAAAATGGCGGCCATGGTTGAAAACAAATAGTACAAACCGGTGTAGGTGCCCACCTGGCTCAGGGTGGTCATGTCTACCACCATGGGCAGTGAGTTAATGTTAATAAAAGCCCAACCCGCCCCGGCAAGCATTAGAATCAAGCCGGTAACTGGCACCACCCCAACGACGGGCAGTTTGGTCAGTTCAGTGGTCAGGGTTGCCACGGGCAAGTTGTAGAGCAGCAGCAGGCACACTGCCATGATGACGATTCCGGTCATGATGGTAATCCGACGGCCAATCCGGCTGCCGATATACCCTGCCGGCAGCGCAAACAAGACAAAGATTAGCGAAAGCTGCCCCAGGAGACGGGCGCCATCTGCTTCCGGAAGCTGCAGGTGGTTTTGCGCAAACAGGGTAAAAAAGGCTTCAACCGCATTGTAAGCCACAAACCACGAGAAAATGGCCAGCAAAATCAACAAAGCGCTGCGGTCACCATCTCCCCAAACACTTTTCAGGCTGTCTACCAGGCTGGGGCGGGTTTCTTTGTCGGCAGCGAATTCCTGTGGTTCTTTGATGAAAATAAACACCAGCACCGCCGCAATTAACACCAGCACCGAACCAAGCCAGAATGGGTAAGCCTGGTTTTTTTCATACAGCGAAGCGCCCAGCAGAAAGGCAATAATGGCCCCAATGCCGCCCATGAAATTGATGATGCCATTGGCTTGCGAACGGAATTGCGATGGGGTGATATCTGGCATGAGGGCTACAACGGGCGTGCGCCAGAGCGCCATGCTCAACAGCAAGGTGACTGTGCAGGCGACAAACAAAGGCAGCACAGCCGCCAATGGAATGATTCCGAAAACTGCGGCAGCAATGGGTGCACCAATCAAAATGAAGGGCATGCGCCGTCCAATTGGGGTGCGCAGCCGATCAGACCAGGCGCCCACAGTGGGTTGGATGAACAGTGCGGCGATATTATCCAGCGTCATAAAAAAGCCAATCAGAGCTGGAGACAGGCCAAACTTGTTGGCCAGAAAGAGCGGCACAAAAGCGTTGTAAACGCTCCAGATGACGCTCACCCCAAAGAAACCAAAACCCAAAAGAAAAATTTTCCCGTAGTTGAATTTCATCCTGTGCTCCTTTTTATTGTAGTTTGTTGTTTTAGGAAACCAACACCAGGGCAATTGGTTCCCCGAATTCCCAGGGAAGAATGACTAAGGTTCAGGTTCTTCAGAACCTGGCCAGGGCAGCGTTTTGAGAAATTTGAGGTCCTGCGGGGTAAGCGGGGCGCTTTGGAGCATTTCCGGCCGGCGGGTGAAGGTGCGCAGCAAGGCTTGCTGCCGGCGCCAGCGGGAAATTTTCGCGTGGTCGCCAGAACGCAGCACATCCGGAACGGTCCAGCCGCGAAATTCTGCCGGGCGGGTATAGTGAGGGTGTTCCAGTAGTCCGGTCGCGTGTGAGTCTTGCACCGCGCCCAATGGGTCTCCCAAAACCCCTGGCAGCAGCCGGGCAATGGCATCCACCAGGATCAGCGCCGGCAGTTCACCACCCGTCAGCACATAATCACCAATGGAGATTTCATCCGTAGCCAGGTGTTCTACCACCCGCTCGTCCACACCTTCGTAGCGGCCGCACAGCAGCGCCAGCCGGGGCTGTTGGGCCAGTTCTTCGGCCACTTTTTGGGTGAAAACCCGGCCTTGGGGAGACATCAAAATCACCGGGCAGGCAGGCGGAGCTCCCAAAACGCTTTCCACTGCGGTGAAAATGGGCTCTGCTTTCATCACCATGCCGCCGCCGCCGCCGTATGGTTCATCATCGGTAATATGGTGCTTATCCGTAGTCCAATCGCGAATGTTGTGAATGTTTACTTGCAAACGCGCACTTTCGCGAGCGCGCAGCAAGATGCTGGAATTCAGGTAAGGTTCAAAGACTTCGGGCAGAAGGGTGAAAATCTCAAACTGCATAGCTCAAATTCTAACTCATTTTTCGCTTTTCACCCCACCCAGCTTAATAATCCGCTTAATCCGCTATAAAAGCGCTTGCCGAGTCGATATCCCAATGGTAAGATGCAATCATGTACTTACGCGGCAGCAGTCGTTGGCGCATGACCCGGCGCACCCGCCGGCGGTCGAACCCGCTGGTAGTTTTCTTCCTTTTAATTCTGATTGGAGTTGGTTTTTATTTTAACCAGGTGGTTATCCCTGAAGTGCCGCCTTTGTTTTTACCCACGCCCACACCCACCCGCGACCCGGAATCTTACATCACCGAAGCGCGCCAGTTTTACAATTCGGGCAACTACATCCAGGCAATTGATGCCTTCGAACAAGCCTCGATGGTCAATCCCGACAACCCACGCCTTTATGTTGAGCTGGCCCGTTCCCAGATATACGCCGGGGACTACGAAGCTGCCCTGGTCAGCACCAGCGATGCCCTGATTAAGAGCAAAGCCGACCCGGAGGCGTTAGCCTTGCGCGGCTGGGCTTTATACTATCTGGAAAATTACCTGGAAGCTGAAGGTGTTCTGGAAGAAGCCCTGGCAGCAAGCAATGATAACAACGCCCTGGCCCACGCGTTTATGGCCCAGGTTTTGGTTGCCCAGGGTTTGTTTGAAGAAGCTGCCATCCACTCGCGCACCGCAGTCGAACAAGGTCCAAACCTGGTTGAAGTTCGTCAGGCTCGGGGGATTGTCTTAATGTCCACCAGCAACTACCCGGAAGCGATTGAACAATTCCGCGCAGCCCTGGCCATTAACGAAAACATTCCCGAACTGCATTTGCTGTTGGGCATTAACCTGCGCACCATTGGCAGCTACGACCAGGCCGTTCAAGAGTTCATCAAAGCCAATGCCCTGCGTCCTGAAGACCCCATTCCTGATACTTATATTGCCGAAACCTACGCCCAGGTGGGCCAGTTTGGACGGGCAGTTCAGTATGCTGAGCAGGCTGTGCAAGACGACCCGCTGAACCCGGTTCGCTATGGCAACCTGGGGCTAATGCTCTACCGCAACCAGGAGCGAGAAAAAGCGGTTGAAATGCTCAAACTGGCAGTTTTGGGTGGTGTTACCCCAGATAACCTCACCATCCAGGGGTTAGAGTTGGTGCAGCGGGGACGGATTCCCGAATATTACACCATTCTTGGGTTGGCCCTGTCTCGTTTGGGGCGCTGTGCTGAGGCTCTGCCCATTTTTCAACTGGTTTTGGCCAGTGTCCCTGGAGATGAAACTTCTGTTTACAATGCCAATTATGGCATTGGCCTGTGTTCTGGCTCGATTGAAGAAGAGACAACACCCTGAGTTTGTGGTTTAAATCATGAATTTGCGGGATGAATCTCGTCTGAATTATCGCAATACCTCCGGGCGCTACACAGCATACCGCATGTTAGCCTGGGCAGGCTTAACCGTGGCTGCTTTGTGGCTGTTTTTCCAGGTGCAAACTGGCGTGGTAGAACCGCTTTTCATGCCCACGCCCACCCCCACCCGCACAGCCTTTTCGTGGGCAGCGGAGGGGCAGGTTTTGTTTGAGGCCGGCAACCTCGATGCTGCCATTGAGGCCTACCAGCAGGCACTTTCCTTCGCCCCCGATGCAGCCTCCATCTGGATTGAACTGGCCCAAATTCAAACCTATTCCTCGGCTTTGTTAACCACAGACGCCGAACGGCTGCAGCGCCTGCGCGATGCCGAAAACGCCATTGCCCAGGCCATTGCTTTGGAACCCGATAACAGCATGGCCTATGCAGTACGGGCTTTTATCAAAAACTGGTTGGCCAACCCGGCCTATGGTTTTACGCAGGATGAGCGGGTACGTCTCCTCAATGAGGCCGAGGGGGATGCCGTGCGTGCTTCCCAGCTGGACCGCCAGAATATGCTCGCACAGGTCTATTATGCCGAAATTTTGCTCGACCAGCAAAAATGGGCTCAGGCCAGCCAGACCATCAACCAGGTTTTGCAGCGCAGCACTTCTTTGATGGATGCCCACCGGGTGCATGGACTGATTTTGGAAACCTTTGGTGAGTACAGCGATGCCATTCGCGCTTATGGACGCGCTGCAGAACTGGCCCCCAACCTGACCTTTCTGTATATTTACATTGCACTCAATTACCGCCAACTTGAATTATATGACCAGGCCCTGGACTATTTTGCCCGGGCAGCCGCAATTAATGAGAAAAACGGTGTGGCCGACCCGCTGCCCTACATCGGGATTGCAAAAACCTATTCTCAACAAGGGGAATTTTTTATTGCCGCTCGTAATGCCGAACGGGCCCTTTCGCTTAGCCCATATAACCCCAACACTTATGGCCAGCTGGGGGATATCTACGTCCGGGCGCGCAACTACGAAGGGGCTTTGCCGGTGTTAAAATGCGCGGTATATGGCTGCACACCCGAAGAAAACGAGGCAGCCAGCCTGGTCTTGGGCCAGGGTGTGGCTGTCCAGGGGCTGCCGCTTACGTCGATTGAGGTGGCCTACTATTATGTGCGCTATGCTTCTGTGTTAGCTTCGCTGAACATGTGTGACACAGCCGAACCTGTGTTGGTTGAAGTGTTGGCCGCCTATGGCAGTGATTCCACGATTGCTGCCATTGTGGCTGAAAACCGCGAAATTTGCCGGATCCTTCAAAGCAGCCCCTGACCAGCCAGTTTGTCAGAATTTTATAAGAATCGCATAATAGGCAGCTCTTTTGCCTGGCTTTTCCCTTGACTTTCCCATCCAGTTTAGGTAATATTCCCCCCGGTTTAGCACTCATAAGATTAGAGTGCTAAATACAAAAACTAATGAAATCAACCAATCCATATTCAACAGGAGGCTAGTATGTCCATCTCTATGAAACCCCTTGGTAATCGCGTTGTGATTGAGCCAATTGAGGCCGAAGAAATCACCGCTGGCGGTATTGTTCTGCCCGAAACGGCCAAGGAAAAACCCCAGCGCGGCAAAGTGTTGGCGGTTGGCGCTGGCGAGCGCAACGACAAAGGCGAGCGGATTGCCCTGGATGTCCAGGTTGGCGATACCGTTCTTTTTGCCAAGTACAGCGGCACTGAAATCAAGATGGATGGGAAGAAATACCTCATCCTGCGCGAAAACGACATTCTCGCGATTCTCTAATTTCTCCAACCTTTAACCAAATTTAGACAAAAGAGGTTTAATCATGGCAAAGCAACTTGTTTTTAGCGAAGATGCCCGCCGGCGGCTTCAGGCCGGTATGGATGTTCTGGCGAAGGCCGTCGTTACCACCCTGGGCCCCAAAGGCCGCAACGTGGCCCTCGACCGCAAATTTGGCTCCCCCACCATTACCCACGACGGTGTCACGGTTGCCAAAGAAATTGAACTGGAAGACCCCTATGAAAACATGGGCGTTCAGCTCCTCAAAGAAGCAGCCACCAAGACCAACGATATCGCTGGCGATGGCACCACTACCTCCACCGTTTTGGCGCACTCGATTGTGACCGAAGGCCTGAAAGCCCTGGCCGCTGGCGCCAACCCGATGCTGGTTAAGCGCGGTATCGAAGCTGCAACCAAAGCCGTTGCCGAGCGCATCAGCAGCACCGCCATTCCTGTGGATAAGAAAGAAGATATGGCCAACGTGGCCTCCATCTCCGCTCAGGACCGCACGATCGGCGAACTGATTGCCGAAGTGTTCCACAAAGTCGGCAACGACGGCGTGATTACCGTTGAAGAATCGCGCGGCCTGCAGTTCGAAACTGAATATGTCGAAGGTATGCAGTTTGACCGGGGCTATCTCTCCCCCTACTTCATCACCGACCCCGAAACCATGACTGCCACCATCAACGATGCCTACCTGTTGATTTATGACAAGAAAATCTCCGCTGCCCAGGACATCGTTCCGATTCTGGAGAAACTCGTCCAGCGCGGTAAACGCGAGCTGGTGATTATTGCCGAAGATGTAGACGGCGAAGCCCTGGCCACCCTTGTGCTGAACAAACTGCGCGGCATGCTCAACGTCCTGGCTGTGAAATCCCCCGGCTTCGGCGATCGCCGCAAAGCCATGATGCAGGACATTGCCACCCTGACTGGCGCCCAGGTGATTGCGGAAGAAACCGGCCGCAAACTGGAAAGCGTTACCCTGGAAGACCTCGGCCGCGCTGAGAAAGTGGTCTCCACCAAGGACGATACCACGATCGTCGGCGGCAAAGGCGATGCCTACATGATCCAGGCTCGTGTCGAACAGATTCGTGTGGAAATTGAAAACAGCACCAGCGACTATGACCGCGAAAAACTGAACGAACGCCTGGCCAAGCTGGCTGGTGGTGTGGCCATCATCCGCGTGGGCGCTGCAACCGAAACCGAACTGAAAGAAAAGAAGCACCGTGTTGAAGACGCTGTCTCCGCCACCCGCGCTGCGGTGGAACATGGTATCGTTCCTGGCGGCGGTGTTGCCCTGATCAACGCCATGACCGCCCTGGACGGCATGAAGATGGACGATGAAGATGCCGATATGGGCGTTAAGATTGTCCGCAAGGCCCTCGAAGTGCCCCTGCGCAAGATTGCCGGAAACGCTGGCGAAGATGGCTCGGTCATTCTCGAAAATGTCCGCCGTGCCCAGCGCGAAGCCAACAACACCAGCATCGGCTACAACGTTCTGACCAACGAATATTCCGATATGGTTGCCGCAGGCGTGATTGACCCGGCCAAAGTGACCCGTGGCGCCCTCGAAAACGCCGCTTCCATTGCTGCCATGATCCTGACCACTGAGGCCCTGATCACCGACATCCCCAAAGAAGAAAAGTCTGCTCCGGCTGCCCCGCCGATGGATTACTAAACCGGCCCATTATTTGAAAGCAAAAACGGCAGGTCAACGACCTGCCGTTTTTTTTACGCTTTTGCAGCGACCAAACTCTGAAAAGCATCTTATTTAAGGCTTGTTTGCAATCACCTGGGTAAGTTGCTCGGCCAGGGCTTGCGCCCCGGTGGCAAAAAAGCGGCGGTCGTTCAGCTCCAGTTCCAGTTCCCCATTCCCGGATAATTTGTGTACATGATCTTTGAAGCTTTTTCTGTACCCTTAATTGGGGGAAGTCCAGTTCGGGGTGGGGTTGGAATTTGAGAACTGCAGGTTCTAACAACTTTTGCGTGCACTTTTTAAATGTAAGGGATGCAGGTTGGGCAGAAATAAGGTACAATACTCCTTGTTCAAAAATTGGTGGTTATCTATTTCATTCTTTGCAATCATCCCAATATGAGCAGCGCATTTATGATTTGGTTTTTTGTATTGAGGTATCGCGTATGCAACCAAAAACTTCGAAAGGTTCAAAATTTCGCTCACAGTTAGGCACACTCAGGCAGCTCTTTGTGTTTTTGTGGGAGCGTAAACAGTGGTGGCTGTTGCCCGTGGTGATCGTGTTGGCTTTGTTTGGCGCACTGCTCATCCTGGCGCAGGGTTCTGTCCTGGGGCCGTTTATCTACACCCTGTTTTAACCCCGTTATAAAAGCTTATGAGTTTCATTTCTGCACTGGCTCTGGTTTTATTGACCATGGTAGGGTATGCCATGGGGGCTGCATTCGTCAGCCCTGGCAAAAAACCCCACCCGGTCTTGTTGGATGTATTTGTGGTGTTGGCGCTGATCGTTGCCGCCCTATCTACCCCCCATCTTTTCCCGGAAGGATTTTTGCGCCACCTGGCCTGGATTGGGATTGCCATGGTGGTTGGCGGGCTGCTGGTTCTTCCCCGTCGGGGCACCTTCTCGCCCCTCACTGCCGAAGACCTGCCCGCTTATAAAAACCCCATCATGCAGCGCTGGATGACTTTCTCTCTTAAGATTGGCAACTTCCAGAGCCGCATTTTGCTCTCGCTGCTCTATTTTACGATTTTGCTTCCATTCAGTGCAGCACAAACCTTCCTGGGAGACCCAATGGGTATGAAAGCCAGCCATAAACCCGGTTGGCTCGCCTGGCAGCACACCTCAGACACGCTCGAAAAAGCCCAGAGGGAGTTCTGATGCATATCCTCGGTATTTCCTGCTACTACCACGATGCCGCCGCGGCACTGCTTCACGATGGCAACATCATCGCCGCCGCCGAAGAAGAGCGCTTCAGCCGGATTAAGCACGACAGCGGCTACCCCCGCCTGGCCATTGACTTCTGCCTGAAAACCGCCGGAATCAGCGGTGCCGACCTGGACTATGTGGTTTTTTACGAAAAACCGCTCGTCAAATTTGAGCGCATCCTGACCTCGACGCTGGGCAGTTTCCCAAAATCCTGGCGCACTTTTAACGAAGCCATGATCACCTGGCTGAATGACAAGCTCTGGATTCGCAGCCAACTTGCCCAACAAATTGGCATACCCAGCGAGAAGGTCCTATTTGTGGAGCATCACCTTTCGCATGCCGCCAGCGCCTTCTTTGCTTCCCCATTTGAAGATGCCGCGATTGTGACGATTGACGGCGTGGGTGAGTGGACCACCACCACCATTGGTGCGGGCAAAGCCTCGTGGCAGAACGGTGCCCAAAACCAAATTAACATCGCCTTTGAACAGCGTTTTCCCCATTCGATTGGCTTGCTTTATTCTGCCTTTACGGCCTACCTGGGCTTCCATGTCAATGAGGGTGAGTATAAAGTCATGGGCATGTCGCCCTATGGCGAGCCGCGCTTCATGGATAAGGTAGAACGCCTCTTTAAAATGAACCAGGATGGCAGCTTCTGGCTGGATATGGACTACTTCAGTTTCCATCATTCGATGGAACACACCTTCAATCAAAAGTTTGTAGATTTGTTTGGCCCGCCCCGGGTGCATGAATCGCATTTTTTCACCACCAAAACCAACCCGGATGCCAACCCGAACGACCCTAAAACCAAAGAGAACCAGCACTACGCCGACATTGCGGCCAGCATTCAACGGGCCACGGAAGAAGCGATGCTGACGCTGATTCGCAAGGCGCACGAACACACGGGCTCCGAAAACCTGTGCATGGCTGGCGGTGTTGCGCTCAACAGCAAAGCCAACGGGCGAATTTTGCGCGAAACGCCTTTTAAACGGCTCTTCATCCAACCCGCCGCGGGCGATTCGGGCGGTGCGTTGGGCGCAGCCCTGTACGCCTACCATGTTTTGCTGGCTCACCCGCGCAGCTTTGTTCAGGAACACAGCTATTTCGGCCAGGAATACAGCAACGCCGAAATTAAAGCCTACCTGGATGGCGCAGGGATTGCCTACCAGGAGCTTTCCGATGAGCAAATTACCGCCCGGGTGGTGGACGATTTGCTCCAACAAAAGGTGATTGGCTGGTTTCAGGACCGTTTCGAATGGGGGCCGCGCGCCCTGGGCAACCGCAGCATCTTAGCCGACCCGCGCGCCGAAGAGATGAAGGAAATTGTCAACACTAAAATCAAGTTCCGCGAACCTTTCCGGCCTTTTGCCCCGGTGATTATGGACGAGCACACCCATACCTATTTCGATATGCCCGCCGATGGCCTGGATTATCCTGCCCGCTTTATGCTGGTGGTGCAGCCCATTCACCCTGAGCCGGGTGAAAACATAAAAGCGGTCAACCACCTGGGCACCGGGCGGCTGCAAACCGTGAAACGCCAGGAAAACCGCCGTTATTATGACCTGATTCAGGCCTTTGGGCAGGCAACGGGTGTGCCTGTGCTGCTCAACACTTCCTTTAACTTACGTGGCGAGCCGATTGTGACCACACCGGCCAACGCCATGAATACGTTTATGAAAAGCGAGCTGGATACGCTCGTATTGCAGAACTTTGTAATTAAGAAATAGATCACTGCTTACCCATCCCCCCTGTGTCCCCCCTTCCCCCCGCCCCATCCTTGGGGCGGGGGGAAGGGGG
>CAZAYY010000034.1:0-18862 GCA_964489525.1 uncultured Anaerolineales bacterium | reverse complement strand
TATATTATTTTATAAAATATATATTTTACCTTCCCACCCCCCCCCTCGTGCCCCCCCCCCCCCCCCCCCCCTGGGTGGGGCGGGGGGGAAGGGGGGGGGTTGGAGTTATCCCTTGAAATTTCCACCCGGTTGGAACACCGGGTGATAAAAATATTTTTACGATAGGAGTAAATTGTTTTAATGTCTAAAAAATTAAGAATTATCCCGCTTGGCGGTCTGGGGGAGATCGGCAAAAATATGACCGCGTTTGAGTATGGGGAAGATATTTTGCTGGTGGATGCCGGCCTGATGTTCCCCGAAAACGACATGCTGGGCATTGATTACATCATCCCAGATTTCCAATACCTGTTTGACAAAACCGACAAGGTGCGTGCTGTCATCATCACCCATGGCCACGAAGACCACACCGGTGCCATTCACCACGTTATGGAGCGCATTAACGCCCCCATCTACGCCACGCCGCTCACCCGCGGCTTGTTGGATGTAAAACTGCCGCGCGGGCGCTTCCCCGATGTGCAGCTCAACACCATCCAGGCGGGTCAAACCCTGCAAATTGGCCCGTTTAAAGTTGAATTCTTCCATGTTTGCCATTCTATCCCCGATGGCGTGGGGTTGGGCATCACCACCCCCGCCGGGCTGGTTGTGCATACAGGGGATTATAAATTCGACCATACCCCGGTGGACAACTGGCCGACGGATTATGGCAAACTGGGTGAGTTTGGCGGCCGCGGTGTTTTGGCCTTGTTGGCCGATTCGACCAACGCCGATGAACCTGGTTGGACGCCCTCCGAGCGGGTGATTGATGGCGCCCTGGACGATGTTTTTCGCACTGCCCCGGCCCGGATTATTGTGGCGACTTTTGCCTCGCTGATTTCGCGCATGCAGCAGGTGGCCAACGCCTGTGAACGGCATAACCGCAAAATGGCTTTTGTGGGGTCGAGCATGACCGATAACGCCCGCATGGCCCGCAAGCTGGGCTATTTAAATGTGCCCGACAACCTGGTTGTCTCACTGGAACAGGCCCTGAAAATGCGCAGCAGTGAGGTGGTTTTGATGTGCACAGGTGCCCAGGGCGAACCCTCTTCAATTTTGGGACGCCTTGCACGCGACACCAACCGCCAGTTTTCCCTGCAAGAAAAAGACACCCTGATTCTTTCTTCTCACCCCATTCCTGGCAATGAAGAAACCGTTTCGCGCACCATTAACAGCCTTTTCCGGCGTGGGGCCAATGTCATCTATGACCCGATTGCCCCGGTGCATGTCTCTGGACACGCCAGCCAGGAAGAAATGAAGTTGATGATCCAGCTTGTGCGGCCGAAATATCTCATTCCGGTGCATGGCGAACTGCGCCATTTGCGCCAGCACGGTGAAATTGGCCGGGTGATGGGAATTCCTGCCGAAAATGTGGTTGTGGTGGAAAACGGCCAGGCCATTGATTTTGAAAATGGCAAAATGAAACTGGGTGAACGTGTGCCGGGCGGGTATGTTTTTGTGGATGGTTCTGGGGTGGGCGACGTGGGTCCCAGCGTGGTGCGCGAGCGCGAACGGCTTTCACAAGATGGGTTTGTCCTCGTCAACCTGACGGTAGACCGCACAGGTAATCTGATTAAGCATCCAGATATCACCACCCGGGGCTTTGTTTACCTACCCGAAGCAGAACAGCTGCTCGTGTCCACCGCATCCAAAGCGGCTGAAGCAGCCCGGGGTGCCAATGGCAACCTGGAAAAAGAGGTTGAGCGGGTTGTGAAGACTTTCTTGTACAACGAAACCAAGCGCCGGCCCATGGTGATGGTCTCAGTGGTCAAGTTGTAAATCCCCCTTGTTTTGAAAAAAGCCCCTGGCGTTATCGCCAGGGGCTTTTTTGTTGGTAATCTTTTACTTTAGGGCGTGTTGGTTGGGCTGGGCGTCAGGGTGATGATGGACCCTGGAACCAGGGTTGGGGTAGCGCTGCCCTGGGCTGGGTCCGGGGTGCTGGATGGGGTGACAGGCACGGGTGTGACCAGGTTGACGGGCACGATAATCACCTGCCCGGCAAAAATCTGGTTGGCATCGGTGATGGTTGGGTTGGCTTCCAGGATGGCTTCTTCGGTGCTGTTAAACTTGATGGCAATCAAAGCCAACAGGTCGCCAGGTTGAATGCGATATTCCAGTTCATATCCCTTGGGCAGGTTCGCCGGCAGGGGTGTGGGGGTTGGGGTGGGTTCGTTCGGGTCGGGAATGAGAAGCTGCATACCCACAAAAATGGTTTCAGTTTCCATATTGTTGGACTGCATAATGCTCAAAATACTGACCCCAAATTTTTGAGCGATGTCAAACAGGTTGTCATTCTGCTGCACCAGGTAAAGGAAAGGTCCTGAGATGGTAGGTGTGGGGGTGATAGTGGGCGTTTCAGTGGGGGTGGGTGTTTCAGTCGGCGTGGGGGTAAGGGTTGGCGTGGGGGTGTGGGTTAGGGTTGGGGTATTGGTATGGGTTGGGGTCGCACTGGAAAGCAGCGCGCCAATATCCAGTTTGAATTCGCCACGGGAAGGGTCGGTCACCCAAAGGGCAACCACCAGCAAACCAACAATGACCAGCAAAACGGCAAAGCCCATCAGAACAAATGGGGCCATGTGCTGGCGGCGTTGGTAGCGTTCAATTGTCTTTCTTGGGTCGGTCATGTTTCTCCTATTATAAGGCTGCACGAATTCGCAGCGGGGAAATCAAATTCTCTTTAGAAACCCTGATTGTCCCGATTGTACTCGATTTACCAGGGATTGAAAACAGCCTAATTTGCGGAGATGAGAAGGACATGGCTGCCCGGCAGGCCCAAACCACCAGGCAGCCATGTCCTATTAATTCCCCCCGTGAGAGGGTTACCGGGTGAATTTACGCAGGTACAGCCATCCTAGCAGGAGCATGAACAACGAAAAGATGCCAATGCCGCTTAAGAAAGCCAGGGGACGCCAGTCTTGGTCCGGGGTTGGCTGGGTTGTTTGCTGCCAGGGTGGCCCGCCCTGGGCCTGGTTGGCTGCACCAGGCTGGTTGTTGGTTTGGGGCTGCCCCGCTTGTGGGGCGGCATGGGATTGGGTTTGAGGGGAGGGGTGAGTTTGCGCGGTCTGGGTTAAGGGTTCACTGCTTGCAGGAACTGGCTCGGTGGGCGTCAGCCCAGGGTCGGGCGTGTGGGTTGGGGGTTGGGTCGGGGTGGGTGATTGGCCGATGGGTGCAGGCAAACTGCGCCACCAGGGGCCGGTTACCCGGGCTGGTTCGGCCACCTCCGGCGCATTTGGCTCCCAACTGCGAATAAAGCCAACAATTGCCTGGATATCTGCTGGGGCAATCCGGTCGCCCCAGGCCGGCATGGACGTGCCAGGAACCCCCAGCGTGATAATTTGTTCAATCGCTTGGTCGGGCGTGCGGGCCAAAAATCCGCTGACATTTAAGGAAGGCGCTCGCTGGCTTCCCTGGCCAGTGGGTCCGTGGCAGTTACTGCAATAGGATGTGAACATCTGGCTGCCCAGCTCGATCGATTCTGCCGTAACAGCAATGGGTTTATCGGGGGCAGGCAGGGTGCCGGTTGGCACTTCGGCCCAACGAGCGATTAATTCCAACACCGAGTGAATTTGTTCTGCTGTCAGGGTTTTTTCCCAGCCTGCCATCAACGTTCCGGTTACGCCCAAACGGATAATGCGTTCGATTTCTTCCGTTGGTTTTTCACGGACAGCCGGGTCATTTAATGCCGGTGCCAGCGGCGTTCCCAACCCATCCGCACCATGACAGGCCACGCATTGTTGGGCGTACAGGGTGATGCCGTTGGCCAGGGTATCGCCTCCTGGGAGAGCAGCCAGAGAAATGAGCATTTCGGGGTCGGGTTCCGTGGTAAATGGCACCAATGGGGCCAGGCCAAGGTTGACCACGCGGTCCTGGGTGGCCTGCCAGTCGCCTGCTTGAACCAACCTCACCAGTTGGCTGACCTGGTAATCGCTTAACGGGCCGCCATCCTCAAGGTTCCAGGCTGGCATGGCCGTGCCATACAGCCCGCGGTTGATGGTTTTCGCCAGGGCATCCGGGTCCATTTCTTTGAGGGCGGGTGTGTTCAAGGCTGGCATGGCGCCAATCCCTTCCCCGGCCAACCCGTGGCAAATCGAGCAGTTCTGAGCATAAAGCGTCATGGCAGCGTCCAGGTCAACCATGAGTTGAAGTGTCTGTGCATGTTCAAGTCGGACGGGTTCTTGCAGGGCATAAAAACCCAGGCCTGCTACCAAAAAGAAAGTTGCTGCAATTCCAGCAAGATATTCAAAAGTTCGGGGGGTGATCCAGGGCGTTTTCATGCGTATACCACCTGTGAGGCTTCAAATTTTTGGCGAGAAACCGGCCGGCTGGTGTCAATTTTTACCAGGCCATCTTCGATCCGGACGGTGAAAATATCCAATGGGCGCGGGGCGGGTGGGTTTATCACCTGTCCTTGGCGGTCGAAGTGCGAACTGTGGCAGGGGCAAACGAACGCCCCGGCTTCCTGATCCCAGGGTACACTGCAGCCGAGATGGGTGCAGCGTTTGTACACAGCCAGGAAGCCTGAATCTTCCAGGCGCACCAGGTAGCAGCGTCCGGCAGGGATGGGGGTTACCGACCCGGCCGGGAAATCATCCACCATTCCGGCGGTGATGGTGCTGCCAAATTGCCCTTCCACCTCACGAGGCTGCATGTAAGCAAAGCTGATGCCCCCAATTTCCACAGCGGCCAGTGTGCCCAAGAATGCCCAGGTGAGTTTCAAAAATTCGCGGCGGTTGATTTTCCCTTTAGATGGATTGGATTGGGTTTCGGAGTTCATGGGGTTTCCTTTTATCAGTGGATTTAGTGAGCAGCCGGCATGTTCCAGGGCCAATACAGCGCCATACCCGGCCCACGGAAGAAGACACCCACCAGGGTGAGGACAATCAGCGCTGTGAAAATGAAGATAAACAGAATCAGGATGCGTTCCTCCAGGTTGGCTTTAAGAGCGTTTTTAACCCACTCATCCAACCCAATTAAGCCAAGCAGAAGAATCGCCAGGGGAAGAACGCCATTGGATATCAGCCCGGGCCAGGTGGGCAGCCAGGCTGCCCAATTGAGGATAAACTCGTCCAGGATCACCCAGGCAGCGGTGGAGGCAACCGATAATCCGATGCCGATGATGGTGAGCGCCCTGCCCCGGCGAGAACGGAAATAAACACCCACCGTCTGGGGGTTTACATCCATAAAGGGCAGCAGCCCCAGGCCAGCCAGCGCCATGCCAGGGATGACCACTGCGCCCACCAATGGGTGAAAGTGGAGCAGGAGTTCCTGGATGCCCATAAAATACCAGGGGGCTTTGGCCGGGTTGGGGCTCAGGGCCGGGTCGGCAATGCCTTCTAATGGCGCTGGAACCCGGGCTGCCAGGGCAAACAGGATGGCGATCCAAAGTGCAGCCCAAACCGCTTCGCGCCGCACCAGGTGGGGGATGGTGGTGACCCGCTCCATTTTGGGTTCTTCAGTTTCGTTCAGCGATTTCGGGATGGTCAGCCCGCCATCTTTGCGCACTCTCCAAAAGTGGAAAGACATCAACAGCACAATGCCCAGGGGGATGAAGCTGATATGGAGAGAATAAAAGTTGAGAAGCGTCGCGGCGCCAACCTCTGGCCCACCCAGCAGCAGCCGGCTGAGACCTTCTCCAATAAGGGGGATGTAGGACAGCAGGCTTGTGCCTACGGTGATGGCCCAGTAGGCCAACTGATCCCAGGGGAGCAGGTAGCCGGTGAAGTTAGCGGCCAGAACCAGCAGCAGCATAACCAGCCCGATCAGCCAGTTTAATTCCCTGGCTCCCCGGTGGCCTCCCGTAAAAAAGACCCGCAGCAGGTGCAGGACGCTGACCACAATCAGCAAATTTGCTGACCAATGGTGCAGGTTGCGCAGCAGGTCTCCAAACCAGGTGTCGGTGCGCAGGGCCAGCACATCCAGGTAGGCCTGTGGGGGGGCGGGGGTGTAGTTCATTTGTAAAAACACGCCGGTCACAGCCAGGGTAACCACCAGCAGCCCGGCCAGTCCCCCTAAGCCCCAGGTGTAGGTCCATTTTAAGGTACGCTCGGGTACTTTGGCTGGGTGAAGGTGCAGTACCAGGCTGTCTACCACCATGCGCATGCGGCTGCGGTCATCGGTGGGGATGCTGGGTGGGGAAAATCGCTGGCGCAAGCGGCCAATGATGGTGTTTGGGAGGGGAAGGTTATCGTTGCTCATTTTTCCTGCCTTTTTGTTTGTGTTGCGTTGCAGCGTATCAGGGTTGCCGGCCGGGTGGGTTTGGGCTGGTTGCTGCGCCCTGGTAGATATCCTGAAGTATAAAATTGGTTTATGAAGATTTTGCCAGGATTGTGTGAATTAAATGTGTACACTTACGCACTTCTCTTTATAAGAAGTCTATGATTTATTCACGACTTCTTCACACCCTGGGGTTATCCTGAAAGCAATCCAGCGGGCACTCCCTGGAATTACACAAACAAAAAAGGAGAAAGCTCATGATTAAAAAAGTACTCGTTATGATCCTGGCAAGCATCGTGGTGACTGCAGTGGGCGCCAGTGCGCTGAATGGAATGGGAGCCGAAAGCGTTTCTGCTGCTGAAAACCCTGCCGCAGTCAGCCAGCCAGCCGCTGCTGTGAACGCCGCTGAACCTTCCACCGTTGCAGATGCCGTTGGAAACCTGTTTTCTGGCCTGGTTGGCGCACCGGAGAGCGCTGCCCCGTCTGCCCAGGCCGGGCAGGCATCCCAGTGGCATGGAGAGAATGGAGCCGGAACCGGCGAGCCTGCCCCGCAAAATGGCCTGTCGGAATGGCTCACATTGCAGGGTGTGGTCAGCGCCTATTCGGGCAACCGCCTGACGCTTCTGGTGGATGGTGGCCAGCCAGTTTCTGTAGAGTTGGGTTCCCTCAATTACATCAATTCTTTAGGAATTGCGCTGCAAGATGGCATGGAAATCACCGTCATTGGTTTTTGGGATATGAATGGTGGTTTTTCCCTGCGCAGCCTGACTGTGGACGCAACTGGCTTAACCTTTGAATTCCGCGATGATTTTGGCCGGCCTTTGTGGTCTGGCGGGGCTCAGGCCGGGGGTGGGGGCAACACCGACCCGCAAGCCAATCCAAATGAATCTGGAAACCAGCAATCCCGCGGAAAGGCCTACGGCAAACCCTGAACCTGGTTGAAAATTCCCTGCTTCCTGGGGTTTGCCCAGGCAGCAAAACCCGCCAACGCAGTTTGCAGCGTTGGCGGGTTGGTTTTTAAAGGGGGGATATTGTATAATGGTGGGCATGCAAGAATCTCCGCTGCCTGCTTTTCCCTGGTTGTTGGGCGTAACCGCCAACCTTGGCCTTGACCTGGGGGTTCCTTTTCTGGCGTTGGGGCTTTGTGCGGCCCAACAGGCAGAAAACCCTGACGGCTCCTCTCCATCAGCCATTGCGGATGTGGTGGGTTGGGGCACATTTTGGGGGCTGCTGAATGCTGCCGCAAACGAGGCCGATCGCCCGGATTTGGTGCGCACCATCCGGCCTGTGATGGAAGGGGCAGGATTGGTGGGGATTCCGGTGGATGGATTTGCGAGCCTGTCCTGGGGGGACGCTTTGCCGGGTATGTTGAACCGGGCGCTTCGCGGTCAACCCGCAGACAAAGCAGAAAAGATGGTTAACCTTTTATCTGCTGGGGGTTACCTTCAGCCTCCAGACGCCCAGGCCTTTTTCCAGACCCAACAAAATGCAGGGATGGATGAGCCGTTTGCGGCTCTGGTTTTTACGGGCGCCCAAAGTGCTTTTGAAAACCTGGGGGTGCAGAGTGCCGGGGTGATTTCCGAAGCCCAGGCCCAGGCATTCGCCCGGTTGGGGGAGCAAATGGACCTGCTTAACCAGGACCCGGCTGCCGCTGAGGCGCATTCTGCCGCACTGGCGATTTACCAGAAAATTATGCCCGGCCAATTGGTAGTGGCTGAAACCATGTATAACCTGGCCATGGCGCTCACCCGCCTGCGCAAATTGGCACAGGCTCGCCCTTTGTTTGAACAGGCTTACCAGATGCACCTGGAGGCCCTTGGCCCCTGGCACCTGACCCTGGGGGTGATTCTCAGCGGCCTGGGCGATTGTGATGGCCTGGCTGGGGACAAGGCCAAAGCCATTGATGCCTATGACCGCGCTCTGGTGATTCTTGAACGCCAGATGGATGAAAACCACCCCTTTGTGCGCGGTCTTTGGATTAAAAAAACTTTGTTAGAGGCCAAACCCGCTGCGGAGCTGGATCTATATGAATAAGGTTCAAACCAGGCCGGTGTACAGATTTTTACAGGCGGTTAAGTCCGCATTTCTGTCTGTGCCTGTCCGGGTCAAAATCATTGGAATTATGGTGCTGCCCGTGCTCATTTTGGGTTTGGGGTTGAACTACTGGATCACCACTGGTCTGTCGGATTGGCTTTCGTACCTGCTTTCCAACGAACGGGTCGCCATAGCCATGCAGGCCGGGGCGCGCAGTGTGCTGTTTGTAACCGTTTTGGCGGCTTTTGTCTCGGTGTTGTTGACTTTTATCTTAATGTTGATTTTTACCAACCCGCTTATGGAACTCAGCCAGGTGGCAACCCAGGTAGCCGAAGGAGATTTTTCATCCCGGGTCAGTGTGCAGTCGCGCGACGAAATTGGGCATGTGGGTTTAGCGGTCAATCAAATGTTGGATACCCTGACCCAAAACCAGGTTAACCTGGAAAAAAACAACCGCCGCCTGGCGGCGATTAACCATGTTTCTTTGGTGACCGGCAGGGCTTTGGAACTGCGCCAGGTGCTGGATGCGGCGCTTCAATCCACCCTGGATGTCATGGATCTCACCACGGGTTGGGTTTACCTGCGCGCATCTACGGACAGCGATGATCCAGAATTTACCCTGGCGGCTGCCAAAGGCCTGGATAGCACCATGACCCTTGCCCTTTTGCCCGGCTCCAACGGGCTTTGCCTGTGCCAGCGGGATTTGCTGGCGAACGAAATTGGCCGCCAGGCCAATCTGCGGGTGTGTTACCGGATGCGTCCTTACCTGGGCCCAGCCGATGAAGAAACCTACCACATTTCGATTCCGCTTGAAGCGCGCAACCAGCGTTTCGGAATCATTAACCTGTACTGCACCGAAAAGCAAAAACCTGGGGCCGATGACCTCGAACTGCTCACTTCGATTGGCGCTCATGTGTCTGAAGTGGTGGCCAACGCCTGGCTGCATGAAAGACTGGTGGAAAAAGAAGCCATCCGGCAGACCCTGTTAGAGGCGCTGGTGCATGCCGAAGAAGATGAAAGGGCCAGGTTGGCCCGCGAACTGCATGATGGCGCAGGCCAGCGCCTGACCAACCTGATGGTGCGCCTGAAGCGGTTGGAAAAACAGGCGTCATCGGACGATCTGCGCAAATCCATTGCCACCCTGTGTGATTCCGTATCGGAAACCATCGAGCATGTGCGCGGCGTTTCCTATCGCCTGCGCCCGGCTGAACTGGAGGAGTTTGGGCTGGAGGTTGCCATGCGATCCCTGGTCCAATCCATGTGTTCTGACGCGGGCATTGAATTTGAGTCTTACCTGGATTTGCAAGGCAGGCGCCTGCCTTTTGAAGTGGAATCTACGATCTACCGGATTGCGCAAGAAAGCCTGACCAATATCGTCCGGCACTCGCAAGCAACCCGGGTGGTGGTGGAACTTCAGGCACTGCTGCACGTCGTAGCGCTGATGATTGAGGATAACGGTACCGGGTTTGACCCGGTGAACCCGGCTTATAGAGATGGCCGCAAACGCCTTGGCCTGCTCAGCATTCGCGAACGCGCTGAAATGCAGGGCGGCTCATTGGTGGTTTATTCTGCTCCGGGGGAGGGCACCCGAGTCGAACTGCGTATTCCCTTACCCGTGGAGAACCCAACATGACAGAACCAATCCGTGTTTTGCTGGCTGATGATCATAAAGTGCTGCGCGAAGGAATGAAAATGCTGCTTTCCGATGAGCCGGATATCGAGGTGGTGGCAGAAGCCGGCACAGGTAAAGAAGCCGTTGAAAAAGCCGGTGTTTATAAGCCCGATATTGTTGTGATGGATTTAGGGATGCCCGGGATGAGCGGTCTTGAGGCAATCAGCATTATTAAGCACCAGCATCCCCAAATTGGGATTGTGGTTCTCTCCATGCACAGCGGCAGGGATATGGTGGTGCAGGCCATCGAGGCGGGCAGTGATGGTTATGTCCCCAAGTCTTCGGCACACAACAACCTGCTGCAAGCCATCCGCACCGTGCACAGCGGCCAGCGTTTTCTCGACCCGGCCGCTGCAACCGCCGTGGTGGATGAGCTGATGCACAAAAGCGAGGAAGCCCGCATGCTCACCCCGCTTTCGGAGCGCGAAATTGAAGTGCTGCGCTGGACTGCCCTGGGCTTCACCAGCCGCGAAATTGGCGACAAGCTGGCCCTCAGCCCCAAAACCGTTGAAACTTACCGCCAGCGGGGGATGGAAAAACTCAATTTGGAGCATAAATCGGACCTGATTCGTTTCGCGTTGAAGGCGGGACTGCTGGACACCAAAGACGCCTGATTTAAGTCGGAAAATTCCCTACAAACACCCTGGTAATTCCTGATTGTAAAAAACTCAGGAAGTATTAATATTTAAGCAATTAACCGTTTCGGTGCATGTTTTAACCTGTCCCCGGTGGTTATCACCGTGTTTTGACCCAAAACAGCCCAAAGGTCATTGGTAATTTTCGGAGGAGATCCTATTGAAGAAGCCTAACCTGTTCGCGTATCCTACCCTGATGTGCTTTTTATTCAAAGGAGTTTGAAATGCCTGAAAATTTAACCCGACGAGAATTTATGAAAGACCTGGGCAAGCTGGGCGCAGCCGCTGCCCTGGCGCCAAGGATTGACTTTGGCGAGCAAATGTCCGACCAGGCTTACGGTATTAAGCGCCCTGGTTTTGTCAAAACTGTAGATAAACCCACGATTGAAATCGAATGGAAAAACATTAACCGTTTTGACGAGCGCAACACCGTGCGCCGCGGCTTTGCCAAGTACGTATCGCAAGAAAACATTGACAAGCTGGCCGCCACCCAAAAAGCCAACACGTCCAAGTGGCTCCAGGAAAACAAACCTGGTTACACCCTCAAAGATGTGGCCGCTGCAGCAGGCGCCAACTCTGGTCGCACGGCCTTAAGCTTCATGCCCAATATTGAAGGTCAAGGCCCCGCAAAGTTGGGCGTGGCCAAGTGGACGGGCACCCCCGAAGAAGCAGCTTCGATGCTGACCGCCGCCATGCGCCATTTTGGTGCTGCAACGGTGGGCTTTGTGGCGCTTGAACCGGAAACGACCGAGAAGTTGATCTACCACACCGACCCGGATGGCAAGCAAGTTGTGCTCAGCAGCACCGACGAAGTGCCTTTCGAAGATGACAACCAGCGTGTGATTCACAAAACAGCTCGCTGGGTGATTTCTTACTCGGTGCAGATGTCGGAAGAAACGATGGCCCGCGCCCCAACAATTCTGGGCGGCCTGAGTGCCAACCTGGCCTACACCCGCTTCCAGAACATCCAGGCCCGCACGCAGGCTTTCCTGTGGGGTTTGGGCTACTACGGCCTGGGCGAATCGAGCATCAACGCCACCGGCATCTCGACTGCTTTTGGTACGCTTTCTGGCCTGGGCGAAATGTCCCGCTTGAACCGCCTGATTACCCCGGAATACGGCCCGATGGTCCGTGTGTTCAAGATGGTCACCGACCTGCCGCTGGCCCCGACCAAACCGATTGACGCGGGTCTGATGGCTTTCTGTGCCGACTGCACCAAGTGTGCCGACCTGTGCCCGTCTAAAGCCCTCAGCTTCGGCAAGGAGCCCACCTGGGAAGTGCGCGGCGGCTGGAATAACCCCGGCAAGAAGGCCTACTATGAAGATGCCCCCCGCTGCCGTTCATACTGGTACCAGGTTGGAACCGGCTGCGGTATCTGCTTTGCGGTGTGCCCGTTTGCCTCCAAGAACCTGGCCTCTTTCAACCGGGTGCGCAATTACATGACTGCCACGATGCCGTTCATGAACACCACCTTCAAGAAGCTGGATGACCTGCTCTACACCCCGGTGGACGAGCTCGGCGCCCCGCAGAAAGATCCCGAACTCTGGTGGAAACTGAACCAGCCTGAGTACGGCATGGACAGCATGAAGACGGTTCGCGAAACAAGCTAATTTACTCAAAGGAGATTTCCCATGTGGTGGCTGATTATTGGTTTACTTTTAGGTGCGTTTTTCTTCTGGCTGGCGAAGTCTGGCATGAAACCCACCTGGTATGAATGGATTTTGTTGGTCCTGGGCGTGATTTTGATTCTGTTTGCCGGGCAAAACTTCTTTATGTCTGGTTTGGAATTTGAACCCCGCGCAGCGACGTATCTTGTGTTGATTTTTGGTATTCCTGGCCTGATTTTGGCTGCGGTAGGCGGCGTGCTGCCTTTCCTGCGCAGTCGAAAAACTGCCTGACATTTTTTTCTCCTTAAACCGGGTTGGGAGCAGTTTGTGCATGGTTCTGCTCCCAACCCCCCTTTTTTTCAGGGGCTGGATATGTCCGACTCGGAAAAAAAACTTTCTCGCAGGGAATTTTTGCGCATTGCCGGTTTGGCGGGTGCAGCAGGCGCAACCCTGTCAGTTGACAAGTTGATCCAGCCTCAAACCAAAAATTTCCGCCCTTATCCAAAGAAATTAGATGAAGCTGCCGGGCGTCCGGCCCGGCCCTGGTGGGTCCGTAGGGTGGAACAGCCAACCGTAGAAATTGATTGGGAGCGCATCCAGCGCATGGATTACAGCCGCACCGTTTTAGGCGGTGGTTTAGCCCACTACGTAGGGGAGACCGAGGTGGTGCGCATCAGCCAGCTTGCCCAGGAAAACCAGCGCAAGCGCATCCTGGACAATGAGCCAGGCTACACCCTGAAAGATTATGCCCTCAGCGCCGCCCAGCAGTTCGACACTCGCAAGAGCCTTTCGTTTTTAGGTCCACAAACTGCATTTACTCCCGAAGCCCGCAATGTCCCCCCCTGGCAGGGCAGCCCCGAAGAAGCCGCCCGAATTTTACGCGTGGCCATGCGCCATTTTGGCGCGGCAACGATTGCTTTCGTCGAACTCAATGAAAACACCCGCAAACTGATCTATAAAACCGACCCGGACGGCAAAGAACTGGTGTTTGAAGATGTGGATGCGGCTTACGAAACCGAAACCAAACGGGTGATCCCTGAAAAGGCGCGCTGGGTTATTGTGTATACCGTTCAAATGTCCCAAGAAACCATGAAGCGAGCACCCACCGTCACGGCCAGCCAGACCACTTCGCTGGCTTATAATCGCGGCGCCCACATCCAGTGCCGTACCCAGGAATTTTTACGCGGCCTGGGCTACCAGGCACTGGGCCAGGCGACTTTGAATGGCCTGGCCATTGCGCCTGCTTTTGCTGTGTTGGGCGGCCTGGGCGAGCTTTCGCGGTTGAACCGGGTGATTACCCCGGAATTTGGTCCCATGGTGCGCATATTTACCATGATCACCGACCTGCCGCTGGCGGTAGACCAGCCCATTGATGCCGGGATTATTGAGTTTTGCAAAGTGTGTAAAAAATGTGCCGAAGCCTGCCCCCCCGGTGCATTAAGCCTGGATGATCATCCCTCCTGGGAAGTGCAGGGTGAATGGAACAACCCGGGGCATAAAACCTATTTTGAAGATTCGGTCAAATGCCTGACTTATTGGCAAACGGAAGCCGGCACCAACTGTGGTATTTGCTTTGCAGTTTGCCCCTTTTCTAAAAAAGATAAAGCCTGGCTTCACCAATGTGTGAAAGCCACGATTTCAACCCTCCCTGTGATGAATGGTTTTTTGCGCAGCATGGACGATGCCTTCAGCTACGGTGCGCAAAAAGACCCCGACCTGTGGTGGGAATTGGATTTACCTGAATATGGAATCGCAAGCGACACCGCAATTGAAGAATAAACAGGTCTCCCAACCAGATCACCAGTTGGAGATTTGTATTTCGCTCTATCCCTTGTGGAAATGGCCGGTTTACCTCCTTTGGTTTGTGGGGGAGGTCCTGTTTTTTCAGGGGGCTGTTGCCAGTCTGCACGAATTAGAATACAAAGCCGCCGCCTTGTTTGCGATCATGTTTGCCATCCTGCTGCTGGCGATGTTTGTAGCCTGGCTGGTGGGACGCAGCAAACCCGCGCCCAATCCTGAACGCCGCAGCGTGTAAGAAAAAACCCTACAAATTCCCTCGTTTTTCCTTCTACAACCTTTTCAGGTATTTTGCTAATATTATGTTAATGCTGGTGTGCCCGGCAATTAAGCCTATGGCATGTTTCTCAGGATGTAAAAAAGAAAAACTGTTCATTGAAAGGTAGTTTGCATGAAAAAAATTCTAGGTTGGTTGAAAAACTTTGTTGCCCCCCCGAAAACATCCCCAGGATGGATTCGCACCTCAACCCTTTTCTTTTCGAGCCTGTTTTTTCTTGTAGCGCTTACCGGCGGCGCCTATACCTGGGAATACACCAATTCCCCAGAATTTTGCGGCACGGGCTGCCACTCTATGCCCCCCGAATATACGTCCTATTTGCTCTCTCCGCATGCGGAGATCAAGTGCGTGGAATGCCATATCGGCCGCGACCACATCGGCAACCAGATTGCCCGCAAGGCTGGCGATTTTCGGCATGTGGTAGCCCACGTTTCCAATAACTATGAGTTCCCGATTGAAATTAAAACCCTGCGCCCTGCGGAGGAAGTTTGCGAGCAGTGTCACAATGCCGATAAGTTTTCGGCTAACACAGCCAAGCAAATTGTCCGTTTTGCCGACGACCAGGCCAACACCGCCAACATCACCTTCCTTCAATTGAAAACAGGCGGCGGCTCAGCCGACGAAGGCCAGGGGACTGGAATCCACTGGCACACCCAAAACGAGGTTTTGTTCTACGCCACCGATAAACGCGAACAGGATATTCCCTACGTCAAGGTTTACGATAAAGAAAACGAAGTCTATGTAGAATATGTGCGTGGCGATTTTGATGTGTATTCCCTGGATGAAACCCAGCTTCAAAAAATGGACTGTGTAACCTGCCACAACCGGGTTACCCACATTGTGCCCATGCCGGAAGATGCCGTAGATTCGCTGATGGCGCTTAACCTGGTTTCCCCGCAGATTCCAGAGATCAAGGCCAAGGCCATCGAACTGCTGCGCGCCGAATATGCCTCTAAAGAAGAAGCCCTGCGCACCATTGGCAACCTGCCTTCATATTACCAGCAGGCCTATCCCGATTTTTACAGCAATAGCTTCGACCTGCTCCAACAGGCTGCTCAACAGTTATCGGCATTCTACGACCAGAGTGTCTTCCCCGAAGCCAAGTCAGATTGGAATACCCACTTCAACAACCTGGGACACCAGACAGCGCCCGGCTGTTTCCGCTGCCATGATGGCGAACATTTCAACGAGAAAGCGGAAGCCGTTCCGCAGTCCTGCAACCTGTGTCACAGCGTTCCGGTACAGGCCGCCGCCACAGCCGAAGTGGTCAACCTGGATTACTACTTGAAAGCCAAACCCACCAGCCATGCCAAGGCAAACTGGACAGTGCTGCACAAGTATATGTACGACCCGGCCGATGAGAACGATGCCTGCAGCGGTTGTCACGAAGTGGCCAACTACGACAAGCCCGACAACACCACCTTCTGCGGCAACTCGCTTTGCCACAGCGGCAATTGGGAAACCCTGGATATTCGCACCCTGGAAAACACCACTTTGCAAGCCAAGCTAATTTTGCAGTTCCCGCACATGCCCAACCAGATTGCCTGGCTAAACCCCTGGCCGGAAGTCACCAGCCTGGACAGCATCCACGCCAACCAGACCAGCCAGGAGCCCATTTTGTGTGAAGACTGCCACAACCCCTTCCCGCCGTCCACCCGGCCTTCCAATGCCCAGTGCCTGACCTGCCACGGCGAAACCCAGGCCGGTTTGCAGGAAATTACCGGTATGTTTGAGCCCAACCCGCACGACCAGCACGAGGGTGATGCAAGCTGCACCCTGTGCCACCCCAACTTTGGGCCTGAAATTCGACCTTGTGCGTTGTGCCACGAGGACACCCCATACGAACAGAAGTCTGGAAACTAAAAGGAGAACTAAATGCCTACCATTCATTTACCTGAACTGCTTGTTATCCTGGTCATTGTCATCCTGATTTTCGGGGTGGGCCGGGTCGGCAAAATTGGCAAAGAGCTTGGCTCTGCCATTCGCGAATTCCGCACCGGCCTGCAGACCGATAAAGAAAATACAGAAAAAACCGAGTAAGACACCATGTCCGAACAAGAACCCCTCGACCCCCGAGAAGCCCATCGCCAGCGGCGCATGGCCTTTATGGCCCATGTGGAAGAGCTGCGCGTCCGGCTGATGCGAATTGTCATCGGTGTGTTGGTGGGGACGTTGGTGGGCTTGTTATTTGTCAATAAAGCCATGGCCTTTATTCTCAGCCCCATGGGCGATGTCCGGCCGGTGGCGCTGCACCCTACTGAATCCATCGTGGTTTATTTCCGGGTTGGGCTGCTTTTCGGCCTGGTTTTGGCCATGCCCTACATCCTGTTTGAACTATTGGGTTTCATCACCCCCGGGCTGACCAAAAGCGAAAAGCGGATCTTACTTGTGTCGGTTGTGGCCATCGGGCTGTTCTTTGCGCTGGGTGTGGCATTCGCAGGTATGGTTATGCTGCCCCTGGCCATTGGTTATCTGCAGGGCTTTATGTCGAACCTGGTTGCGCCCACCTATTCGATTGATGGCTACATCGGGTTTGTGACCACGGTCATGTTCTCCACCGGTTTGATTTTTGAAACCCCGCTGCTGCTGGCTGTGCTGGCCCGTTTGGGCGTGGTGACATCTCGCCAGTTGGCGAAGAACCGCCGCTTTGCACTGCTGGTAATTGCAGTTCTGGCCGCAGTGGTCACGCCCACGCCGGATATTTTCAACATGATGCTGGTGATGGCCCCGCTGCTGGTTTTGTTTGAGATCGGGGTGATCCTGGCCTGGTTTGCCGGTAGAGCGCGCCAGCGTTCCCTCGCAGCTGCCGGGATGGAGGTGTAAGATGCGCTTTTTTAACCTTGGCGCTGGCGAAATTATGCTCATCATGCTGTTTGCTGTGTTGGCTGTTGGCCCCCAGGAAACCGCTCGTTTGTTTCAACAAGTGCGAGAAATTGTTTCATCCATTCAGACTGCGTTCAAAGACTTGACTTCAGAAGTAACCCGGGTCGTCGCTGAACCGTTGAATGAAAAAATAGATTCAAATCAAAAATAGTGTTGATCGAGGAGGTTGTAAATCCATTTATAAAGCGAGCCAAATTTTTGTAAAAAGTGTAGTGAGATCTGAAAAGACGAGATAATTTCCAAAGGAGTTTGAAATGCCTGAAAATTTGACCCGACGAGAATTTATGAAAGACCTGGGCAAGCTGGGCGCAGCCGCTGCCCTGGCGCCGATGATCCCATTCGGCGAAGACATGTCCGACAAGAACTTCACCATCAAGCGCCCTGGCTTCGTCAAAGAAGTAGACAAACCCACGATTGAAATCGAGTGGAAGAACATCAACCGCTTTGACGAGCGCGACACCGTGCGCCGTGGCTTTGCCAAGTACGTATCGCAAGAAAACATTGACAAGCTGGCCGCGACCCAAAAAACCAACCTGGACAAATGGCTGAAAGAAAACAAGCCGGGCTACGCCCTGCGCGATGTGGCTTTCCAGGCCGGCTGCAACGCTGGCCGGTCCGGGCAGAGTTTTATGCCCAAGACGGATGGGAATGGGCCTGAAAAGCTTGGTGTCGCCAAGTGGACGGGTACCCCCGAAGAAGCCTCGCAGATTGTGACCGCCGCCCTGCGCCATTTTGGTGCTGGCACCGTGGGTTTTCTGGAAATGGAACCGGAAACCACTGAGAAGTTGATCTACCATACCGACCCCGATGGCAAAAAGGTGGTCATTTCCAGCACCGATGAAGTACCCTTTGAAGATGACAACCAGCGTGTGATTCACAAAACAGCCCGTTGGATCATTGTTTGGTCGGTGCAAATGTCGGAAGAGACGATGGCCCGCGTTCCCACCGTTCTGGGCGCCGCCACCACCAACCTGACCTACACCCGCAACCAGAACATCCAGCAGCGCCTGCAGGCTTTCCTGTGGGGCCTGGGCTACTACGGCCTGGCCGAAGCCCAAACCAACGCCCTGGGCGTTTCGACGGGCTTATCGACCCTGGCTGGCCTGGGCGAAATGTCCCGCCTGAACCGCCTGCTGACCCCGGAATACGGCCCGATGCTGCGCGTGTTCAAGATGGTCACCGACCTGCCGCTGGCCCCAACCAAGCCGATTGATGCCGGCCTGATGAAGTTCTGCGAATCCTGCACGAAGTGCGCCGACCTGTGCCCGTCCAAAGCCCTCAGCTTCGGCAAGGAGCCCACCTGGGAAGTGCGCGGTGGTTGGAACAACTCCGGCAAGAAAGCCTACTATGAAGATGCCCCACGCTGCCGCTCGTACTGGTACCAGGTTGGCACCAACTGCGGTATCTGCTTTGCAGTATGCCCGTTTGCCACGAAGAACCTGGCATCCTTCAACCGGGTGCGCAACTACATGGCTGCAAGTGCCCCGTTCTTGAACTCGACCTTCAAGAAGCTGGATGACCTGCTCTACACCCCGGTAACCACGCTGGGCGAACCCCAGAAAGATCCGAACGAGTGGTGGAGCCTGAACCTGGCTGAATATGGCATCAACACGCAGCAAACCCCGAATGAAACGAGCTAATTTACTCAAAGGAGAATTCCCATGTGGTGGCTGATTATTGGTTTACTTTTAGGTGCGTTTTTCTTCTGGCT
>CAZAYY010000033.1:0-39384 GCA_964489525.1 uncultured Anaerolineales bacterium | reverse complement strand
CCTGGAGAGTAAAAGGCCACGATGTTCGTCAACTCCGACTTCAGCGATCTGTTGAGTCTTTTCAACGCCAACAACGTTAGATACCTGATTATTGGTGGGTATGCGGTCATCCAGTACGCTGAACCGCGCTACACCAAAGACCTGGATATCTGGGTTAGCGTGGATGAGGAAAATGCTGCGTCTGTTTATAAGGCGCTTAAAGAATTTGGCGCTCCGCTGACGGGCATGAGTGAAGCCGATTTTTCCGAGGAAGGCTATTTTTACCAAATGGGTCGCCCTCCAATACGTGTGGACATTTTGATGGGCATTCCAGGGGTGGAATTTGAAACGGCCTGGCAGGCTCGCGTAGAAGTGGATTTTGATGGCCTTAGCGTGAAATTTATTTCGCGAGAGGATTTGATAGCGGCGAAAAAGGCATCGGGGCGACCGCAAGATTTAATTGATGCTGATTTACTTTCGCAACCAAATGCTGATGAAGCCGAATAGAAAACCATGAACGTCTCCGATGCCGTCCACCTCAAGCGCTCCGTGCGAGACTGAACTAAGTTCAGCACATTCACAGACCAATTCCTCCCCGAAGAAGTTATCCTAGCCATCCTCAATGCAGGGCGCAATCTCCCAAGCAAACGCAGTTTGCCGAACACCCAGCCCTGTCACTTCATCGCGATTACAGATAAGGCCATACTGCAGCAGCTCTCCGAGTGCGGCGAATGGGCGGGACATCTCGCCGGCGCGGCGCTGGGCGTGGCCCTGCTAACCGAGGATCCTACCGAAAAATTCCAGCGGCTGTTCGATTTGGGCCAGGCGACAACCCATGTATCATAAAAAGATTTTAAAAAAACAATTGAAGCGTCAACCACTTTTACAAAAAGGCAGGCCCAATGCGCTGCCGATTTTGCTATAATAAGGATATGACCAACCCAAATTCCGCTACCCGCTTAATTGCTCCTGTTGTAAAAAAGATTCGCCTGAACGAGGCTAAGAATGACGCTGCTTACTGGCGCACTTGTTCTTACCAGGAACGCATCGAAGCTTTAGAGCAAATTCGCGAAGAATACCATCACTGGAAAGCCGATGCTCAATCCGGATTTCAAAGAGTTTATTCAATCGTTAAACGATAACCAGGCGCACTACCTGGTTGTGGGTGGGTATGCCGTTGCTCTGCATGGCTATCCGCGTTACACCAAAGACATTAACATCTGGATTGAAATGTCCCCTGCAAATGCGCTCCGGATTGTGCAGGCTTTAGAACAGTTTGGGTTTGGTTCATTGGGGCTTAAAGAAGGGGATTTCCTGGAAGCGGATACGATTATTCAACTTGGTTCTCCACCGCGCAGAATTGATCTATTGACGACGCTGCCGGGTGTTGATTTTGAGGCCTGCTTTGCAGCGAAGGTGGTTGTAGAAATTGATGGTGTTGCGGTCAACTTTATTGACCTGGAAAACCTGAAGAAGAATAAGCGCGCCACTGGCCGCTCCCAAGACCTGGCTGATATTGAAAACCTGGAATAAAGGGATTGGATGAACTTTTCCGACGCCATCCGCCTCAAGCGCGCCGTGTGAGGCTGAACGAAGTTCAGATTATTCACATACCAGCCTCTCCACGAAGAAACCATCCTTGCCACCCTAAACGCAGGGCCGCGAGAGCAGTATCCTGAACCCATCGCCATCACCGACAAAGAAATCCTTAAGCAGCTTTCGGAATGCGGTGAATGGGCCGGCCACTTAGCCAACACCGCCCTGGGCGTGGCGATCGTCCAACCCGACCCCGCTGAAAAGTTTCAGGTGCTGCTCGATATTGGCCAGGCCGTTACGAATATGCAGCATTTTAGCCCTGGTGCTTACCAATGCTCGACACCGTTCGTGCGTTTTTGTGAAGGAATCGGATTTAATAAATGAAAGATTCGCACTGCTCTTATTGTGGGGCGCCTTTTGCCCCTAACCAGCCCTGGCCGCGCACCTGTGCGGCTTGTGGGGAAATTACATTTCGCAATCCGCTGCCGATTGTGGTGGTGCTGCAGCCGGTGGGCCGGGGGGTGTTGGTGGTGCGCCGGGCGATTGAACCCGGCATTGGAAAACTGGCGCTGCCCGGCGGGTATATAGATTATGGAGAAAGCTGGCAGCAGGCCGGGGCACGCGAGCTGCGCGAGGAAACCGGCCTGGAAATCGCCGCAGGCACTTTGCAGCCTTTCCTGGTTGCGAGCAACCCCCAGGGCTCTTTTTTAATGGTCTTTGCCCTGGCCCCGGTGTTGGCGCCAGATCATCTGCCGCCCTTTGGAGAGGGGCTGCACTCTGCCAATCCGGAGGTGCAGGAATGCCTGGTGGTGTTCGAGCCGGTTGAGCTTGCTTTCCCGCTGCACACCCAGGTCTTGGCGCAGTATTTCGAGCGAGAGGCAGGAGGCAATAGGCTTTAGGAGGGATAGATTCCTTTGGCTGCAACGGGTTGTATGAACGGCAGAATGGAGGGAGAAATAAACGAAAACGGGGGACGGGGACGGAAAAAAGAGCGTTGCAAACGGGGAGGAGATGAGAAGGGTGGTGAGTCATCCTGATTGACACTTGTTTTGAAATAGCCGATAATCAATTTAATTGTGAATTTATTTTTAAAACGGGGCATTTTAAACACCTCAGAAACAGGAGGATGATTATGAAACAGGCCCGGTCACTTTTCTCCATTGGAATTACGATTGTTTGTGGATTGCTCCTGCTGGGTATTTTCACCAGCCTGGCCGGGCTGGGACATGCCCGGGCGGCCGGAACGGTTTACCATGTTGCGCCGGGAGGAGACTGCGGCGGGGCAGCCAACTGCTACGCTACCATCCAGGGCGCAGTGGATGCTGCCAACCCAGGGGATGAAATTCGGATTGCGGGGGGGGTCTATTCTGGCGTCGTCGTTCGCCCACGAATTGATGTGGAAACCAGCGGAACGGTGACACAGGTGGTTTACCTGGCTAAATCGCTCCACCTGGTGGGCGGCTACACCCTGACCAACTGGACCACACCTGCACCGGACCTTTACCCCACCGTGGTAGATGCGCTGTCCCAGGGGCGGGGAATCTACGCAGCGGGGATGGAGGTTGAAATCTGGCTGGAAAACCTGGTTGTAAAAAACGGTAATGCCAGCAACCAGTGGGGCAAAACCGGGCTGAGCGAAGCAGACGCTGGAGGCGGGGTATATGTGTATGCGGCCGCCCTCAAGATGGCAAACTGCACACTGGTGGACAACGTGGCCTCTACTGCGAACCTGGCCGTAGGAGGCGGGTTGTATGTCTTTCAGAGCCCGGATGTGGAGATTGAAAACTCGCTGTTTACCAATAACACCGCCAGCCATTCGACCCGCCAGGGCGATGGCGGCGGGCTGGGATTTTACAACACTACTGTCAGCATACAATCCAGCCAGGTGCTGACCAACACCGGCGCAAAACTACGCACCGGGTTTGGCGGCGGGCTGTACTTCAACCTGGGAAGCCTGACTATTGAAGAAAGCGAATTCCGGGGCAATTTTGCCTCGTCTGTCCTGTCCACGCTTTATGTTGGGCATGGCGGTGCTGTGTATATGGACGGTGGTACCGCCACACTGGATGCGGTGCAGATTGTGAACAACACTGGCTCCAAAGGCAACATCGTCTCCAGTTTTTCGGGCAGGGGCGGCGGACTGCATTTTAAGAACACGAACCTGACGCTGACCAACAGCCTGATTGAAGGCAACACGGCAACCCGGGGCAAAGGGCACGGCGGCGGGCTGTACATTGAAAATGGACAGGCGATCGTGGCCGGCAACCAGATTATCCACAACACCGGCAGCCTGGAAGAATACGCCTACGGCGGCGGGGTTTCGGTCACCACTGCCAGCAGCCTGCTGATGGAAAACAACGTGGTATCGGGCAACCTGTGTTCAAGCAAATCTTACTGCCAGGGCGGGGGGGTGTACCTGCAGGGCACTACTGGCCAGTTGAACAGAAACCAGATCACGGATAATATCGGGGGTGCCAAGACCTCAGGCAGCGGCGGCGGCATCTATATTCATGGCGGCACACTGACCCTGGACAGCAACACCATTGCCGGTAATATTGCCGTGGTAAACCAGCCCGATAACGGCAGCGGCGGCGGTGTGTACCTGGGCAGCAGCACTTTCCACCTGGTGAACAACGTCATTGCCGATAACAACGGAAGCCGGGCTGGCAGCGGGGTGTATATTCTGTTTGGCCAAATGGGTTCTGAACTGGTGCACAACACGATTGCCAACAACACCGGGGTGGGCGAAGGAATTTTCCTGGCGGGAAACGGCTCGGCACCACTGCCCATCACCAACAATATCATCGCCGGGCACACCAGCCTGGGCCTGAACGTCGACCTGGGGGCACACGGGGTTGTGGATAACACCCTTTGGCACAACAATACCGCAAACACTGGCGGCACTGGAACCATTGAAACCAGCCACGATTTCAGCGGCGACCCTTTGTTTGTGCACCCCAGCCCCAATGCCATCTACCGCATCCAGGCGGGCTCGGCGGCGATTGGCGACGCCAGCATTGGCAAGGGGGCGGCAACCGATGTAGATCATGATATTGACAACCAACCCCGCCCATCCGGGTCAGCCTCCGACCTGGGCGCCGATGAATACTACACAGGACCAACCGCCTTTGCCGAACAGTCGGCCTTTGCCCCGCAGTGGTGGGTGAGCGCCAATCCTCTCAATGGTGAACTTGATTTCAAATTTGTACAAAAGTACCTGATCGTCTTTGGGCATGAGGACCTGGTAGGTCGCCTCGACCCGGCAGGTCGCTCGGCATATAGCTTCCGGGTAACCGACACCCTGCCCACCGGGCTGAGCTTTGAATGGGCCGCTGTATCGCCCGCAATGACCTTCAGCCAACCAGGCAGCGGCATTCTGGCCTGGCAAACCGCCGCCCCCCTGCCCGCCGGACAGCCGGCCCAGATTATTTTGAGCACACGCGGCGAAGGGGTTACCCCCGGCCAACCACTTCACAACCAGGTAGAAGTGAAAGGGGGAACCTGGGATTTTGGCCTGGAGACAACCACCCAGGCACCCATCATGCCGCCCATTATTACCCAACCAGGCACCGGGGAAAAATGCCCGGAGCCGGGCGGAATGGTGGTTAAGGGGGTTTCGATGCCCAACCAGGTGGTTAAAATTTACGAAGATAACGCCCTGGCCGCCACGACCCTGGCCGACAGCCAGGGCTACTTTACGGCCACGCTTAGCACCAGCGGCCTGCGAGCCCAAACCGTACTGAAGGCACTTACCTGCCTGCAAAGCGACCCGAACACATGCAGCAGCCCCAGCCCACTGGTCAAGCTGACCACCGCCTTGGGCATGTTTTGCCCGCAGGCCTCCACCTGGGTGGATGTACCTGAGATTGGGCCTTTTGCCGGGCAAGAGGTGGTTTACCGTTTTCGGGACGCGACAGGCAGGTTTGTGACGGAAGGCTGGCGGATTACCGCACCGCTGACGTTTAAGAACACCACACTCAACCTGAAAGTGCAGGCCTGCCCGCCCTGGATTGGCGGCCCAAGCACGCCTTCCGGGGTGTGGATTACGATTGAAGATGAGGACAGCGGATTTTACGAGAGTTTTTACCCCAGCAGTTCCAGCTTCCCGTGGTACATCTTCAATGTGAATGTGGACCTGCCCCTGGGAGATTACAAGGTGACTTTCTCGGAAGCCTGCATGCCAGCGGAGCCGCGCAGCGGGCTGGAAACAGCAGGGGCCGAGAACCCCCTGGTTGTGCACAGTGTGGAAATAACCAGCACCGCGAACACTGGCATCGAGGCGTGCGAACTGTGTCCCGGCGGCAAAGCGGTGGACGCTGTGACCATGACCCCCATGGACGGGGTGACCGTTACCCTGATGGTTTCAAACACCGCCTGGGGAGGCTGGGTGCCCTGGCTGGCGCCTGCCACGGGCGGCGGAGATAGCCCTAACCCGCTGCTCACTGGTGCTGACGGTACCTTCCACTTCCTGGCCCCGCCGGCCGCCTACATGCTCAGCGTTGTCCCGCCGCCGGGCTACCAGCCCTACCGCAGCGAAGTGATCACCCAACCGCTGGGCCTGATTGTGCCGCTGGCTCCGCAGATTGCCGCACCGGATGTAGAAATCCACATGACCGAAAGCGGCCCTGTGCCTGGCCAGGTAATCCTGCAACCCGGCCAGGCGGTGCGTTGGATCGTGGATATTCCCGACGGCGCAACCCCTGGGGAATACCAATCCTGGGCAGAACAGCCGGTTGTTCATTTAAAAGGAGACGGCTGGGATGCGGGCATGCTGGCTCCAGGGCAATCATACACATGGCGATTTGAGACGGAGGGCAGTTTCCCATTCAGTGATGGCCAGGGACACCAGGGCCTTGTGCTGGTGCAGACGGGCTGGTCCATTTACCTACCGTTGGTGACGAGGTAAGATTTAACGCGTTGAATCGCGAAGGGCGCGAAAAGAACGCCAAGAAAGCGAATCGGAACTGTGGCAGCTAATACTGCGCTATACAGTGTAGCGCGCATGCCAGCTTTCTGGGAAAGTCAGTCCGTTTGCGTAAACGAAGCGAATAAGCTGCCCGTGATGTTGAATTTCGTGTTCAAGCAGATTGAAGGCCAGGTCAATTTGCCCGTCCGTCAATTCCGTGAAGTTGATTTCGTTTAACCTCTTCTCGGTTTCTTCCAGGGCCGTAAGAACCGATTTTTTGACTTTCGGCGCAGAAAGACTGCAAGAAAACCCTGTCCATTTACCCATTTCAAGCGCTTTTGTATAGCTTTCACGAGCACCCACGATGCACCACAATTGGCCCGCCATTCGGTTGGATGGCAGGTTGGGTATATCCAGGCTCAAGGAAACTTCATCGAGATGCAGCACAAGGTCATGGGTTAATTTGAATGCCCGGTTGATTTTTTCTTTTAATTGCTGATTCACGTTTTCCTCCAGACTGTACCATTTTACCTTGAGAACAGGTGCGCTACCGCCTTCGCCTGGCTTTCGGCGCACTCAAGGGCAGCCAAGAATGTCTGCCCAGCCGGGCGTCTCTCCACTGAGAAACGCCCGGCTGGATTTAGCGCACAATCAAGGGCAAAAAAGCCTGGAAGCGGTCCTGCACGATCACAGCAAAGCCTGCGGCAGCACCGCGCTCGGCACTCACGTCCAGAAAGAGAGTACTCTCTCCGAGAACCCCGGCCTGCAGACCAGCCGGCAAATCCAGCGTGAGCGGGTAGCGGCCTGGGGCAACCTGGTAGAAAACAAAGCGCCCATTTTGATCTGTAACCGCTGCCTGGGTGCGAGAAGAAACGAAGTTTCCTCCGAGTGAGACATTTATCCCCACCAGGGGCACTTCCCAGGGTTGGCGCAGCCCGTCCTGGTTCTCGTCCAACCAGGCTGTGCCGCGCACCACACCGGGCGGAACGGCAGGCAGCCCAAGCGCCCCACCAGCCGCAGCCTGGACTTCCTGCGGCTGCACGGCCAACCAACCCGGAATGAGGGTGTATTCTCCGGGAGCGACATCCCAGAAATGGAACACACCCAGGGCGGTGCGCTGTGCACTTATCCCTGGCAGAGTGAGGGTAATGGGCATAGAGACCAGGGGCTCATCCGCTCCTCTGCGACCGTCGGCATCCCAATCGTCATAGACAGCACCCGAAACCTGGTTGAGCGGTGCCAGCGCCAATGAAATCACAGCTCCACCCGCCGGGCCGCCCTCAACCGACACCAGGCGGGGAGCCACAGGCGCAAAACCTTCTGGTGAGGTTACGCTTAGAGTATATAACGAAGTTTCCGCTGGTAGGTTGGGCAAGGAAAATCGGCCAAGGGCATCGGTCTGCACTGTGGCGGAAAAGGCTGGCGCAGAACGTTCCACACCTGGCAAGGTGAGCGTAATCTGCACCCCGGGCACCCCTGCCTCACCCTGGCGCTGCCAGCCGTCGCCATCGTCATCTCGAAAAACCTGGCCGCTGAAGGCCCCGGCAAAGTAAAACGGGAGCGGCGGCAGGGCGACATCTGCCCCCGACAGCCATAGGGAGACCGTATCAGTAGGCTGCACGGAAAGATAGCCAGCAGGGGGCACAATTGCAAGGGTGTGCAAGGCATCTGGCAGGCCGCTCAACACACCCGTTGTATCCCCGCCAAGGCTCACCGAGGAAACTCCGTTTCCTACGGGTAAAGCGGGTTCACCTTCATCCCAAACCGCATTAAGATTGTCGTCCCGAAATGCCGCCCAGGTTACTACAGGCCCTACCCCACTGCGGCCAGAGGCAGCGACCGGATAGAGGAAAATATTGCGCTGCCAGTAGCCAGGGTGGTAAATAATGGCTCCCCCGGTCGTCTGGTAGCTGAAGTTGGAGCCAGTCGCCGGGGTGGCCGGGTTGTAGCTTTGCTGATAACCGAAAGAATCGCGAGCCGCAATACAGTAGGTATACTCACTGCCGGGCAGCATGTAGGTGAGCAGCTTGTAATCGCCGTTAACATCGCTGGTGGTTTCCAGGTTCTGCCAGGCAGGGTTGGCCTGCTGACAGCCTTCACCGGGAACCCAATGATAGTAGCCTATGCGCAATCCAGCCACACCCGCACCCCCGCTCATCACCCGGCCATACACGGTGTTGTAGTTGTGATCCGTGCCGCCCTGGAATATGCCGATGTTGGCCTGCACAGGCTGTTGGCCAGGCACGAACCAGCCTGGGGCTTCAGTCAGGCTGTCGCTCAGGCTGGCAGCCTGGCTGACAAACAAATCTACCGTGGGCAGGTAGCGCACCCCCGCGCTCAGGTTGGTAAAGAGGTACACACCGCTGGCATCCGTTACGGTTGTTTGCACAGGCAGGCTGCTGTTGGAGAGCAGTGTAACCCCATAGCCGCTGGCCGGCGCTTCGCCCGGGTCGCGCTGGCCGTTGAGATTGTCATCCAGGTAGACGATGCCCGTCAAATATCCCAGCAGGCTGAGCATCAGATTTTGCTGGATGGTTTGGCCGGCAGCAGCATAGTGAACTACAGGTTCACTGGCCAGCAGGTAGCCTGGCGGCAGGCCTGAGAGAGGACTCTCTCCAATGCCCAGGCGGTACTGGCCAGTGGGCAGGTTGTTGAATTGGAAAAAGGCCTGGCTGCACCACCCGGCGCAGCCGTTGGCTGCAGTCGTCGTATACACCTGGTTGGTTGCCAGGTGGGTCAGGCGCACAATCAACCCGGCCAGGGATGCCGCCATGCTCTCCTGATCCGGTCCAATAACAGCACCATGAATTCCGCCTGCAACCTGCACTGCAACTTTTCGGGTAGTGGCCCCCGAACTCCCCACCACGGGAATGGGCTGGGCAGTTGGGATGAGATACCCTGCCGGGGGGACGATGGATAGGTTGTAGGCAGTGGAGGAGGTTGGCAGGCTAAAAAGAGCGCCATTTTCGCTGTAGCTTTTGGTTTGGCCGGCAATGGTGGCTGTGCCGCCGCCAAGATAGGGTTCGCCGCTGTCCTGGTAGCCATCGCCATCCACATCCCAAAAAACCTGGACCAGCAGGGTGCCCTGCGGGTAGACCGGCAGCAGCACCGGGATGCCGTTGTTTTTCGGCATAGAGGCTCCATTTGGGTTGGCCGGGGCCAGGTTGGCAGGCAGGCTGTTGGTAACAATCTGAACACAGCCGCCCGAACTTCCCGGCGGGGCGGCGGCAGCCTGGCGGCTGAGCGGGTTGGTAAAAAGCACCAGACCATCGGTATTGGTTGCCAGGGTTTCGATGGGAATGGCAATCGAGGCTGTGCCGCCGCATACCTGGTTATATAAGGCGACCTCCACCCCACCCAGGCGCTGCTCGCTGGGGTCCACCTGGCCGTTTTGATTGCTGTCCACAAAAACAATGGCCCGGGGGCGGGTGTCGTTGGGCGGCAGCGGGAACTGCACCCAGGGTATGCCTCCGCTGGCCGGGATGACCGCAACGCGGGTAAGATACAGGTTTTGGGCCTGCATTTCCACCCGGTATTCGCCGCTGGTGAGCGGGGCAAGATAAAAAGAGCCATCCGAGGCACTGGTTTGGGTGGAAAGCAGGGTCCCATCCAGGGTGGTAATGGTGATGGCAGCCCCGGCCCAGGGGGTGTCCAGCCCCAGGTCGTAGCTGGAGTTCTGGTTAATATCGGCAAAGACATACCCGGTCAGGAAACGGTCTTCGGTGCGGGAGTAAGCAAAATTCAGCTGCTCAGGCGAGGCATACCCATCCAGGTGCCGCCAGGCGGAAACTGCACTGGTGGACACAAAGCCGCCGGGCAAAACAATTTCAACCCGGTAGCTGCCGACAGCAAGGTCTGGAAAAATGTAGTAACCCGTGTTCCAGGCTGCGCCAAAAGAAGTGACGGTTGTGGTGAGCAGCGTTCCGGCCGCGTCGTATAAATGAACAGGAATATCGTTGTTGCTGGGGATGTTGGTTTCTGTGCAGTTGGTGGTATTGGAGCGCACGCCAGATGGGTAACAGCGGTCCCAGTAGGCATAGCCGCTGATGGATTGCAGGTTTGAGGGATTGAATGGGTAGCCAAATTCAGCGTGGGTATTCCCATCCAGCGAGACCACTGTGGAACTTTCTGGCCAACCCGGTTCGGCAGGGATAATGACCACTTCATAACTGCCTGGGGGCAGGTCGGTCAGGACGGTTTCTGGATCGGTGGTTGTGAGATCCACCGAAGCGACCAGGTTGCCATCACTATCGTATACCTCTACAGTGCAGGCGAAACCCTGGCCTCCCGCTTGACACCCAACCGCCAGGGACTGCGCAGGTGAAACGTCAAAGAACGCACTGGCAAAGGTTTCATTAGTCACCACCACCTGGCGCGAAAGCGGGGAGACGATGGTGTTGGGGGGCAGGTATTCGGGCAAGACTGTGACCGTATAGACCCCTGCATCCAGGAAAATTGGAATACTCTCGCCATTCAACCTGGTCATCAGCAGCTGATCCACAAAAGTGCCTTGCAATTCAAAGAAAATGCCCTGCACCGGGTAAACCTGATTTCCTAAGTGTTGTTGAGCCCCAACAACAAACCGGCCGCGTTCTTCTACCACCCAGTTTTCAACCCAAAAGCTGTTAGGCGGCAGGGAGAAGACGCGGAAACCATTGCCGCTGGCATTCACATACGGATAAGGCGGCAAAATGCCCAGGCCTTGGCTGCCTGGTTCCTGGTCGAAAAACGCGTAATCCCCATGGATATCTGTGGCGGTCACATTGTAAGGCTTGGATATGTTTAAGTAGGTATTGGGCAGCCCGACACCGCTGGTGTTGGTCACCCGTCCACCGACTGTGCCGCCGCGGTCAAAGGGAGCATGTTGGTTTTGCAGGGGTTCTTCTTCTTTAATCCATATAACTGTATATGAATAACTTCCAAGCCTGCGTTCGGGTGGGAAATACCCTGGGGCGTAGATATACATGATGTGGGCACACTCGATCGGCAGGGTCAGGTGAAACAGGCCATCCAGATCTGTAGCACTGGTTATTAAGCTCGGGCCGCAAGTTGGATATATTGATATCTCCAACCCCGGCAGCGGCTCTTCGCCTGGCTCGGGGAAACCCGAACCATCCAGATCAATCCAGGCCCGCCCGGCAATCACACCATAGCCCTCCGGCGGAGTTTCGTGCAGGCCAAAATTCACCACCGTACCGCCAGAAGCGCTCATTGGGATAGGAACCTGGCTGGGGGTCGTGGGCATGTAAGCCGGAGCGGTGCTGCTTGCGCCAACGTTAACGGTGTAGAGGCCCGGCGAAGGGGTGAAAATTTGGTAGTGGCCCGTAGAATCTGTGGTGGTGGTCAGGGTGCCTGTGGGACCAATCGCCGAAACCACCACGCCGGCCAGGCCGCTTTCGCCAATGCCGAGGATGCCATCCAGGTCGAGATCGTTCCAGACCAGGCCGTTGATGTTGGCGGGTTCGATCACGGTCACGACCGTTTGGGCCTGGGCGCTGCTGCTGTTGTTGCTTGCGGTGACAGTCGCGGTGTAGGTGCCGGGTATGGTGTAGATATGTTCGACCAGTGCGCCTGTGACCAGGCTGCCATCCCCCAGGTCCCAGGCAAAACTGACACCCGTCCCGGCGGTGATCGCGGCTGCAAAGGTAATGGGAGTATCAATATAACCAAGCCCCGTGTGAGCAGCCACCAACCCTTCAACCGGCCGGTCTACGATGCCCCCGGCAGCAAAAGCCTGGGAAAATTCGGACGTACTGCCATCGGTGTGGGTGGCGGTAGCGGCGACAAACTGGTTCGCTGGAATCGTCACCGGCAGCAGAATATCGAACAGCGCGTTGCCATCGGCATCGGTGGTGAGGCTGGCCTCCCCCAGGTAATACTGCCCTTCGCCGTAGCCGGCGGCGTCGGCTTCTGGGCTGTAATAAAAATCCAGGATAAATTCTGTGTTGGGGTTGCTGTTTAAGGTGCCCTGGAGGCGGGTGGTGCCATCCTCGTAGCTTTGCGCGAGCGTGATTACCGGGTAATTTTGCAGGTTGTTGCCACCGGTGTCGCCATCTTCGTCGTCATTGATATTAACTCCACCCGGCCAGAGCAAGTCAATGGCCAACCCGGCATTATTAAAAATCTGGTTGCCCCGAATGGTATTCCTGAGTGCCGTGTTGGATATCCTGATCCCATTGGGGTAGTTAGCAGAAGCATAGCCATTATGGGCGATTATATTGGCCTCCCCCGGCCCAACACCGCCAATCACATTATCGTTATTGGAAAGATAGATGCCATGATAGCCATTGCCCAACTCGGTCAGACCATCTGCCCCAACTCCGATGAAATTGCCCGCAACGACCATTCCAGCCGAGTGTGTGTGAATGCCTTCGTGAGTGTTGGCGGAGATGACATTATTGCGGATGATGACTGGAACAGACGACATCCCACCAATACCAACATTGTTGGGCAGCGCCGCCAGCCCGGTGGCGTCCACACCCATCCAGTTGCCAGCAATTATGGTGGGCGGTGCATCTGGATTGGGGAGATTATTAAAATAAATGGCGTACACCGAAACCATCGTGTTGCCAGAAATAAGGTTGCGCTCCAGGCTATCGGAAATTCCATCGCTGTTGGTACCGATACGGTTGCCATAACCACCCAGGGAGATTCCTGCCCGGGGAGAGCCGCCGAAGCCGTTCGAAATACTGATCATCCCGGTGATGTCGGCGCCAATGATGTTGCCCGCGACCACACTGTTTAAAGCAGCCGTTTGTTGGAGCATAATCCCAAAATCGCTGTTGCCCGAGATCAGGTTTCCCTCCAGTGCATCAGAGACGCCATCGCCATCGGTGCCAATCAGGGTATGGTCGGCGCTCATCACCCGAACCCCATCCACCTGAAGACCCACGCTGGCATTTCCTGAAGCATTGGTCCCGATCAAGTTGCCGGAAATGCGGGTATCTGTGCTCTTATCACCGACTGCGGCAGACAGTTGAATATTGTAGGTGCTGCCCCCAATCACATTGCCCTCCAGGGTATCGCCCTGCCCGTCTCCATCCGTACCGATAATGGTGTTGGCGGCACCCTGCACCAGGATGCCAGAGACGGCAACGGTGTTGTTGGTGGTGCCCACTGCTCCCGTCCCGGCAGCGTTCAGGCCAATGTAGTTGCCCATGATTTTGTTTGCCTGTGTGGTGGGCTGGTAAATCCAGATGTTCTGATCAATATTGGCAGAGATGATATTGCGTTCAGCCGTGTCATTGACGCCATCTGCATTGGTGCCAACGCGATTGCTGCTGGAGCCAGCCTCAATCCAGATGCCGCGCTGGTTGGCCGCCCGGGTGACGCCGTCAAAATTTACGCCAAAATAGCAGCCATAAATCCAGTTCGTCCCGCCCGTTTGGAGGCGAATGCCGCTGGCAAAAGAGCCGATAAACCCGGTGAAGACCAGGCCGCGCACGGTGCTGCTGCCAGCGGTGATGTTAAGGCCAACGACATTGCCGCTGGTCAGGCCGCCATTGATTGCAACAAGCGGTGGCCCGGCATAACCAGACCCGCCCTGGCTCCAGCCATCTACCATTACCGGGTCACTGATGGTGGGCAGGGCGGTCAGCGGCTGGATGATTTGCTGGCTGCCTTGTGTGCCAATGGCAAAGGTGATGGTATCCAGGCCAGGGCTGGCGTTGGCGTCCAAAATCGCCTGGCGCAAGGAGCCAGGACCACTGTCGGCTGTGGTGGTCACCACATACCCGGCACTGTGCACCTCTCGCGCTGCGGGAAGCAACACGGCAATCCAGGCAAGCGTTGAGAAAAGCAATATCAGCGCAGGTTTGCGCAGTTTGTTCCGCATCATTTGGCCTCCTCAGGCGGACTTTTTTGTTCTAAACCGGGGTTTTCGTGCGTATTGTAACAGATAATCGCGTGGAGCCAGGTAGCCCAAAAGTAAGGGGGCAGAGGCAATCGAACATGAATTTCTGGTATTTACACGAAGTCTGCGTACCCCCGTTGAACCGGGTTGCCTGGAACATACTTAGCCACTTTTCGGGATGCCAAATAATACCCCTGGGTGATTAAATCAGAAAAGGAATGACTCGCTTGGTTTGGCGAGCATATTCGATATATTCAGGAAAACGCAAACGCAAAAACTGGTCTTCAGTCACAATGCGAACCGCAATTACACAGGTAACCACAAAGCCAATCGCTGCCGTAACCAGAGACAAATGCCCAAAAACACTTGACCAAACAAGAAGCAGAGCGGCTGCATACATTGGGTGCCGAATGAATTGATAAGGTCCACTCCGCAACATTGTTCCTTCATTGGGTTCCGCATGGATGCTGAATTGCCCGCCGTGAAAACTTCGGCGAGCCCACGCACTTAATATCACTGCCAATAACTGACCCACAATGACAAAAGGTGACTGGGAGAAAAAGTTTCCGGAAAATATCAGGTACAGGATTGCTATAACTAAAACAAGCAAGGCAACTTTAGATATTTGATTGATCACGGGAAATCTCCTTTGGATTTCGAAACGAAATATTTATCAATTGGATAACGATAAGTAAGAACGCTTGTCTTGCTTGTTCTTTTAAATGCTACACGAACTCAAACGCTGAAGGATTTGCATGAGGACATTTTCTCCCCTTTAAAATTGCCAGAGCGCCCTTTTTGGTGGAAAGATACCCTGAACTGCTGCGGGAATTTTCTGATAGTCTCAAGCCTCCTGCACCTATTAAAAACGGGTGGATTACAATCCGAATGTGGTGATTACAAGCATTATACATTAGATTCAACACCTTACAATAAACCTCCACACGCTCAAAAGCGGGCAGGGTAAAAATGATGTACAATAGCGCTTCATGCTGCGCCTGGATACTACCTCCCGTTGGTTTGCCCTTGCCGAAAGCCTGTTGGTGGCGCTGATCTGGTCTTCGTCATTTGTCCTTGTAAAGGCAGCCCTGCCCTACACCGGTCCGTTGATGCTGGCTGGGCTGCGTTATTTTGTCGCTTTTTTGGTGCTGCTGCCGTTCATGCTGCGCAGGCGCCAGCCCGCCGCACCGCTTTCCTCGCGCACCTGGCTGCAGTTGGCTGCGCTTGGCCTGAGCGCATACACCCTGGGAAATGGGGCGGTTTTTTGGGCGCTTAAATACCTTCCGGCAACAACCACTTCTTTCTTGCTCAGCTTCACACCCCTGCTGGTGCTGCTGGCCAGCCTGTTCTGGCTGAAAGAAATTCCAACGCGCTGGCAGGTAGCTGGAATGGGGATCACCATGGCTGGCAGCGCCTTATTTTTCTCCGGTGGGCTGCAGCCAGGCGAGCCACTTGGGCTGCTGGGGATGGCTGCCGGGTTGGTTGGTTTTGCCGCTTTTGGAGCACTCGGCCGGGGCGTTGCCAGGACCCGGCAGGTAGATACACTTTCACTCACGGCCATTCCCCTGGCCATTGGCGGCGCAGCGCTGTTGGGGGCCGCCGTGCCCGCGGAGGGTTGGCCGGCGTTTTCTTGGACGGGGCTGGGAATTGTGCTGTGGCTGGCGGTGGTTAACACTGCCGCAGCGTATATGCTGTATAACCATGCCTTGAAAACCCTGACGGCCGTTGAGATGAACATTATGCTTAATCTCTCACCGCTGGGCACGGCGCTGCTCGCCTGGTTTTTCCTGGGCGAAACCCTGACCTGGCTGGAAATTGCCGGGATTTGCGTGATGATCCTGGGGGTGATCCTGGTGCAGCAGCGGGGCAAAGAAATTTAAAGATGCTTTAACGTGCTGAATCGCGAAGGACGCCAAGAGCGCGAAGACGGATGCTTTACACAAAGCAGTGTGAAGAACGCTTATTTATGGCGATTCCTGCAGGTATTGGGATGTTTTGGATATAATCAAAAAACACATAGATCCAACCAACCCGAAATTCCGATTTTTCAGTATACCAAATGCGTTCTGAGCGACAACACCTCCACAAAACAACCCAAACCCCCTCACTCCGGGCAGCAAAAGCCGCTCTGGTGGGACTTTTGCTGCTGGCGTTGGCTGTGGTGGTATTCAATCCACCTGCCGCAAAAGCCACAGGGCCAGGGGATGCACCTGACGCCGTCAAGGTAAGCGAAATAGACTACGCCGCCCGGCCTGGCTGGGTGTGGATTCGCTACGACCCGGATGCAAAAACCATTTCCGTCCCGGCGCCATTTCAACCCGGGCTGCGCACACCCAATACAGCAACCATTAACGTCAACTACATCGGCACAGGGTGGACACCTGAGGCGCAGGCCGCTTTTGCCTACGCAGCCAGCATCTGGAGCGGGTTGGTCACATCCAGTGTGCCTATCGAGGTAAACGCCGAATTCACTTCGCTGGACCCAGGTGTGTTAGGCGGGGCAGGACCGATGACGTTCTTTAGCGATTTCCCTGGAGCGCCTATCTCGGAAACGTATTACCCGGTTGCGCTTGCCAATAAAATCAGCGGAACGGACCTGGATGAGGGCGAAGCCGATATAGACTCGGTTTTTAACAGCGATTACAGCAACTGGTATTATGGCCTGGATGGCAATCCCGGACCCGGCCAGATTGACTTTGCCACCGTCGTGCTGCACGAACTGGGGCACGGGTTGGGGTTTATCGGCGCCATGGACGTCTGGTTCAGTTGGGGGTTTTCCTGCATCGGCTTTCCGTGCTACCCAATCATTTATGACCGCTTCACCGAAAACGGGGCCGGGACGCCGCTGCTCAGTTATCCCGATGGCAGTGTCGCCCTACGCAACCAGCTTACCAGCAACAATGTCTACTTTGACGCCCCCTACGCCAACAGCGCCAACGAGGGCCAGCGGGTGAAACTGTATGCCCCATCTTCCTGGAACTCCGGCTCAAGCTACTCTCACCTGGATGAAATTTTCAACAACACCGATAACGCCCTGATGACCTACAGCCTGGGCGATGGCGAAGCCATCCACCATCCGGGGGCGGTAACCCTGGGGATGTTTGAAGATATGGGCTGGACGGCAAACCGCCCTACCCCCACCCCCAGCCTGACCCCCAGCCAAACCGCGACACCCTCCAATACACCCACGCCAACCCGGACGCCAACACCATCGAACACGCCCACACCCACCTACACGCCAACCCAAACACGGACCCCCTCCCCCACCCAGACGCCGACCCCCACAGCAACGGCATCCAATACACCCAGCCCTACACCAACCTATACAGAAACCCCCACGCCCACCCCGACGGCTACCCATACTGAGACACCCACGGTGACGCCTTCGCCCACCCACACCGCAACGCCAACGCCCACCCAGACCCATACCCCCACGGCAACCGATACCGAGACGCCCACCGAGTCGCCTACGGTGACGCCTTCGCCCACTCTCACAGCGACGCCAACACCGACACAGACCCATACCCCGACGGCGACTGATACCGAGACACCGACTGAAACCCCCACGGTGACGCCTTCGCCCACTCACACAGCGACACCAACGCCGACCCAGACCCATACCCCGACGGCGACTGATACCGAGACACCGACGGCGACTGATACCGAGACACCGACTGAAACCCCCACGGTGACACCTTCGCCCACTCACACAGCGACACCAACCCAGACACAAACCCCCACCCCGACGGTCACCCATACCCAAACATCCACTGAAACCCCCACAGTGACACCTTCGCCCACCCACACCCCAACGCCCACCCAGACCCATACCCCCACGGCAACCGATACCGAGACACCGACCGAGACGCCCTCGGTAACGCCTTCGCCCACCCCCACCGCCACACCAACACCGACAGAGACCCCTACCGCCACGGCTACATATACCGAAACGCCCACCGAGACGCCGACTGTGACATCTACAACAACACCCTCTCCTACTCATACACCCACCCAAACCGCTACCCCCACCGCAACGCCTTCGCCTACACGCACCCCCACCCAAACTGCCACCAGCATGCCTTCCCCTTCGCACACATCCGAACCAGGCTACCCATACCAGGTTTTCCTGCCATTGGTGTTTCAAGAAAGCCCGGGTATCCAGCAATTTCAAAAAATGCTAAGGCGCTAGATTATCGGCTGTGTAGTGTTGGCGTTTAGCGGGGGAGAAGTTCAGCATACCCATCTGCTGCTCGCACATTTCGTACAACTGGGGGGTTGTAATTATGCAAACATCCTGTAAAATATGATAATAAATTCCTATTGGTGACAAGATAGTTGCCTATGAAAAAGGGCTTTTTGCCAGGGTAACCCTTTCATTGTGGCTCCCTTGCCTGGGCACATCAAACCCAAGCACCACCCTGCAGGGGCGGGCTGAAAAAGGATGGGATCGAAACCCAAAGGCTGCTGAAGCAAGGTTAAGCCTTCCAACCTTGTATTCTGAAAATCCTATACCAATTCCTATACCACCCCTGGTTAAAATTTAATGGGTAATGAGCAAGTCCCCCCGGCCTATGCCCCAACCTTGAGGCTGGGGCGAGGACAGGCAGAAGGTGAGCAGGTACTTTACAGGTCGTTAAACCAATCGGGCTGCTTCGCCAGAAAAGCCAATCATCAGCCAGGAGAGATTACGATGAAAATGCAGGTTATTACCAGGTGGTGTGAATTTTTGGTTGCTGCCTTTGGGCCGTTTGCAGCGGGTAACGCGATTACGGTTCAGGCTAATGTGCAACAAACACAAACAGGTGTGGCACAGGCGGCCTCCCTGGCTGCTGGTGGCACCTGTGGGGTTGTAATTACACAAATGTGTTGTACAATAAGGAAATCCTATTGGTAACAGGAGGGCTACCTATGAAAAAGAGCATTTCTGCCAGTGTACGCCTTTTATTGTGGCTTCCCTGCCTGGGCACAATCTTATGGCTAACCACATCAAACCCGAGCGCCAAACTTCAGGATGGCCTTCTGCTCGAAGCGCAAACTGGAGGACTTCGGAGTGAAGAGCCATGCAGCTTCACTGTACCGGCGCTGGCCGATGCGGGCATTACCGGGCGCTTTCCTGACACCAATTATGCATCTCAAACCCTGCTTGAAGTCAGCGACAACCTCGCCGGGTGGCAGGAAATTGCCCTGATGCGCTTTTCTCTCGCGCGACTGACTTCGGACATCAGCATTCACCAGGTCTTCCTGGAAGTGGATATCTCGGGAAACAGTTTTTCGCGCGATGAAACCTTTCAGGCTTTCACCATCCTGGAAGATTGGAACGAAGCAAACGTTACCTGGAATAATCAGCCAGAAGTTCACCTCAACCGGCGCAGTACAAATGCGGCATACACGGGCGGCGTTCTACACCTGGATGTGACCACACTGGTGCAGTCCTGGTTGTCTCGGCCTGATGGGGTATTTGGGCTGGCGCTGCACCCGGCTGTTGAAGACATGGAAGTCACATTCCACAGCCGGGAAAGCAATGCGGAAGGAGTGAGCGGTCCCCGGCTGATTGTCCACTGCGCAGACGTCAACCCGACCCCGGTACGTGACGCCGCCCCAGACGATACCGCCCGGGTTGCAGACATGACCCGCCTGGAAAGCGAATCCAGCCAAACGCCGCGCCTGGAAATTCAACGAGGGGTTTTACGTTCGGCAGTTTTTGACCTGGAGCTGGGACCAGGCAGCGGCAGCACCCTGGTGCAAAAAGCCAATTATTTTGTCGAAAACTATAAAGGCCTGATCGGCTTCGAAGAGCCTGCAGATGAACTGCAAATCTCGCGGATTTCCCCGGATGGCGAATGGGTTTTTTACCGCCAGCGCCACCAGGGCATCCCGGTTTATGGGGCCTATGCCAGCGTACATATCTCCGGCCAGCATGTGCAGTATTTTGGCGGCAATTATCTCAGCCACATCAGCCGCAGCCCACTACCGCGCTTGAGCCGGGAACGAGCCGAAGCCATTGCGTTGGAACTGGCCAGCACAAACGCCAGGGTGATTGGCGATACCCAACTGCGCTACCTGAACCTGGGCCTGTTCAGGGATACAGAGGCTGAAACCTACCTGGCCTGGTTGGTAAACATCCAGGACAACAGCGCCTGGCGGGCCTTGATGATTGATGCGGAAACCGGCAAAGTGCTGTTCGAACCGGCTACGGAACTGGATGGATTTAATTTAGAGGTACGGGACGCTGATTTAAAGGGCTATGGCACCTGGTGCTTTGAACTGATGTGGAACAGCGAACTGTGGTACACGGAATATGGCGAATGGCCGCTGTCCAATTCTGTCGGCTCTGATGGTCACCAGGCATATAACCATATCCAAACCGTATACAATTTCTACATGAACCGCTTCGGACAGGATTCGTATGATGATCAAGGCGGTCTTATTACGATGTTTGTCTATGTCGACTACGGCACCGATTTTGGATTCGATTTTGATTACCAAAATGCCATAGCAGTAGGGTCTGCCTGCATGGCGTTTGGGTTAGGATGGACCACCAAGGATATCGTCGCGCACGAATTTACGCACATGTTTATCCATGAATATGCAAACATGACCTACCAGGACCAATCTGGCGCGTTGAACGAGAGTTTTGCGGATATTTTTGGCTATTTTATAGATCCCGATGATGGTGATGGCATTGACGACGATTGGTTGATTGGGGAATTTCTACCAAACGGGCCAATCCGTTCTCTGCAAAACCCGGGGGAGTATGGTGACCCAGAGCACATGTTTGAATATGTAACCAAAAGCGTCTTTGATCCAGATTACGATCATGGCGGGGTACACACCAACAGCGGCATCCACAACAAAATGGCGTACCTGCTGATTGCTGGAGATACGCATGTGGGCTACCAGGTTCACCCCATCGGGTCCGTAAAAGCAAGCAGGCTATTCTATGAAATGATCACCAATGGACTTGGATCCAGTTCGACTTTTAAAGACGCAGCCAACATAGCCTACTACAAAGCCTATGTCTGGTCGCTTAGCGGCAAGTATAACTTCACGCCCTTCGATGCCTGCCAGGTGCTGAACGCTTACGCGGCGGTGGGTATTCAACCCTCAGGCGATACCGACTGCGATGGCACCCTGGACAGCCAGACTTTTGATGATGATGGCGATGGCGTTCACGACAGTATTGACACCTGCCCATTTGTAAAAAACCCCTCGAACCTGGACACCGACGGGGATGGGATGGGCGATGCCTGCGACGATGATATAGATAACGATTCCATTCCGAATGCAGAAGATAACTGCCCACTGGACAAAAATTATAACCAGACCAATTTCAACCCAGAAGTGGATAACGTAGGCGATGCGTGCGATGATGAAGATGGCGACACAGCCATGGATGATATTGACAACTGCCTGTTTACCTTTAATTACGGCCAGCTCAACCAGGATAAAGACGCGTTTGGCGATGCATGTGACGTAGATATTGATGGCGATGAAATTATGCAGCCCCCATACCTGATGCCAGGAGACAACTGTCCCTGGATCGAAAACCCCGACCAGGAAAACGCTGACAATGATGATTATGGGGACGCCTGCGATTTGTGCCCCAATTTGCCTGACGCTGACAACGGCGATGCAGATGGCGACGGGCTGGGCAACCCGTGCGACCCTGACGATGACAACGATGGGGTCAATGACTTCGACCCGTTTGGCAACCCGCTGGACAACTGCCCGCTTATACCCAACCCGGACCAGTTGGACATAGATCAAAACGGGCTGGGGTACGTTTGCGACCCTGCAGAGCGCGCCATGATTGAGGCACCCTCCGCCAGTATCAATGAAATGGTCTTTATTGGCCCAGACCTGCCCTTCCAATTGGAAATCCCCATAGACTACACCTGTCCGCAATGCGGCGACCCGGCATTTATTAACCCCGGCTTCAACGTGAGCATCAACCTGCATATTGGCAGCAAAGTGTACGGCCGGGTGTTGGACAGCCAGGGAAACACGGTTGCCCATCAAATTACAGAAGGAACAGAGGCTTTAGCGCTTAACTTCTCCCCGGCTGCTTTTGCACAATCCAACGCCGGGGCGCAGCGGGCTGGTGCATCTTTCGACCCCGATTTACCGGACGACAAAACGGCGTATATCCTGGAAATATATCCATTGGAAGACCCCAGCGGCAGCCGGGTGTACACCCTGACATTGGACATTGAACAGGGCATTGAAATTGAAGCGGAGCCAACGGCCCCCCCAACACCTACAGCCACGCCCACCGAGACAGCCACAACAACCCCAACGGCCACAGATACCCCCACACCGACAGAGACTGCTTCTCCAGCGCCTTCACCCACGCATACGGAGACCCCCTCGCCAACAACAACACAGACCCCCACACCCACCCCGACGGCGACTGATACCGAGGCACCGACTGAAACCCCCACGGGGACGCCTTCGTCTACCCCCTCCCCAACAGAGACCAATACCGCGGCACCACCTCCAACAGAAGTACCAACTGCGACAGAAACCGGCACGGCAACGCCATCCCCCACAGCCACCCCAACGCCATCCCCGACGTCTACGCCCACCGCAACCCAATCCCCCACACCCACCGCAACGCAAACTGCGGTGCCAACGGCCACAGCGACAGCCACGCAAACGCCCACCCCCACCGCCAGCGCCACCCAGGCAGCACCCCCCACGCTGACGCCCACAACGCCCGGCTGGAAAATTTACCTACCCATCGTCAACCAGGCCGAGGCCCTGAAACAAATGGCCCGGCAGTTGGGGAGGTAAAAGGTTGGGGTAGATTTAAGAGGCTATAAATTGGCCAGGGCCTGTTCGGCGGCGTGAAAGCCGCACATGCCATGCACACCGCCCCCTGGGGGGGTGGCGGATGAGCAAAAATACATGCGTTGGTTTGTCCCCTGAACAGGAATGGGATAGGGATTAAGCCGCAGCACAGGCCGGGTAAAGGTTTGCCACAGATCCTGCGCCCCACCGTTGATATCCCCACCAATGTAGTTGGGGTTGTAGGCTTCCATTTGCAGGGCGGTATGGACTTTGCGAGCCAGGATGACCTCCCGAAAACCAGGGGCAAAGCGCTCGACCTGGGCTTCGATGGAGGCAGAAACATCCACTGTGCTGCCGTGGGGAACGTGGCAGTAGGCCCAGGCGGTGTGCTGGCCGGCCGGAGAGCGGCTGGAGTCGAACTGGCTTTGCTGCACCAGCAGCACAAAAGGCTGCTCAGGTTGTTTGCCCTGCCAGGTTTGGGCTTCTGCTTGAGCAATCTCTTCCAACGTGCCACCAACGTGGACGGTTGCAGCCCGGCCGGCTGCCGGGTCTTTCCAGGGAATGGGTTCCGAAAGCGCCCAATCTACCTTGCAAACCCCAACCCCATAGCGATAGCGCTCCAATTGGCGGCGGTAGCCAGACGCGAGGCGTGCGCCAAGCAGACGTTCGACCCGGCGTGGAGTGAGATCGAAGAGGATCGCCCGGGCCGGCGGGAGTTCACCCAGGGTTTGCACCATCCAACCCGTTTGAATTTCCCCGCCCAGGGATTGAAGATAGCCCGCCATGGCATTGGCGATAGATTGTGAGCCCCCTTTGGCCATCGGCCAGCCCACTGCGTGGGCCAGCAGCCCCAGCATCAAGCCAAAAGCCGAGGTAGCCGGAGCGTGCAGCGGCAGCATGGCATGGCCCGCTTCGCCAGCAAAAATGGCCCGGGCAGGGGCTTCGCGAAACGCCAACTTTGCCAGCAGGCTGGCCGGGAGCAGAGCCTGAATGCCGAAATAACTCATCAGAAATGGATGGCGCGGCGGCAGCGGCAATGGCCCTAAAAACTCGGCCATTAATTCGCGGTAGCGCTGCACCAGGGGGCCATACAGGCGTTGGTAAGCCCGCCCATCCCGCCCCAACCCGGCGGCTGTCTCTTCAAGGGATTTTTCCACCAGCACTACCCGTTCGGGAGAAAGGGCATGAGCCAGCGGCGCATCCGGGTGGATCCATTCCAGGCCGTGCTCGGCCAAGGGCAGGCTCGAAAGGAAAGGCGACGCCAGGCCCAACGGGTGGATGGCCGAACACATATCGTGCTGAAACCCGGGCAGGGTCAATTCCAGGGTGCGGGTTCCGCCGCCGATGGTGTCTTTGCCTTCAATGACCAGCACAGCTTTGCCCGCTTGCGCCAACCGGATGGCGGCTGCAAGGCCGTTGGGGCCGGAGCCTATGACGATTGCGTCGTAGGGGTTTGAAGTTGGCATGGGTTAATTATACAGGGGCGAATGAATTCGCTATTCCATATGGAGCGAATGAATTCGCTACTACGGGGAACACAGGCTATCTACGGAAAATGCGTTTGAAAAGGTAAACCGGCATATACAGGCCGGAACGGATGCCCGCATTTTTCCAGATGTTGCCGGCTTCTTTCCACTGCAGGCGCGGGTCTACCAGGGTATTTTGCTGGGAAACCTTTTGCCCGTTCACCTGGAAATGCTGAGCCAGGTTAAGCAGGGTGCCGTGCCAAAATTTGTCTTCAACCGAGTGGACAACCCCCAGGCGGCAGCCCATTTCATACAAAGGGTCGCTGGCGCGAATCAGCACCTGTACCTGGGCTTCGGTAATGCCGCCGGCTTCATCTGCACTGAAGGTGATCATCCCGGCAAACATGTGCCCTTCAGGCGTCATGAAGGAAAACGAGACATCGTCCGTATAAATCACCATAATTCCGGTGGAAAGGCGCATGCCGCCGGGAGCGGTCAGGTTAATTAAGCCCACTTCACCGGGTTGAATACCGGCCAGGGGAACATAAATGTCGTTCCCCTTCGGCCAGAAACGCGGAAAGTTGGCTTTCCATTCGGCAATCACCTGCTGGGGAGAAACCGGAGCGCCCTCCAGCCTTACTTTGTAGGTTTTTTGCCACAGCTGACCAAAGCCGCGCAGCGGGCCAGTCAGCGAACGGCCATCCACATTCAAGTTAATGGCATGCGCCGGTGCATTGTGGACGTGCAGTTTGTCCACCGGCTTTGCCCAACCGGAAGATGGGCTGCTCTTTTTTTCAGTGTCATTGGGTTCCATCATTCACCTCCACCTATACCTTATACCGCGGCCAGAGCTTCGGCTTCGGTCGAAAAAATCCCGATGGCTTCGCTCAGGCGGGTCAGTTCAAAAATTTCTTGGTAATGTTCGCTCAGCCCACAGGCCAACAGGCGCTGGCGGTTGCGCTGGGCGCGAATCAAAATCGTCACCAGCAAGCCAATCCCGGAGCTGTTGAGATATTCCAACTGCGAAAAATTCAAGATAACGGCTTTGGCCCCATCTTTGCTGGCTTCAGAAAACGCATCGGCCAGGATGCTCTCGGCAAAGCCGGTCACTTCGCCTTGTAAATCAATGATGCCCGTGTGGGCTGCTCGACGAACGGCAGCGGTCAGGTTTACATTTGCCATGGTTAATCTCCTTTGGACGGTTTGGGTTAGTTAATTTGAATAAAATCTGAAAGACGGGTGATTTTGAAGATTTCGCGGTAGTGCTCGTTGAGGCCTACCGCCGAAAGCAGGCGGCGTTCAACCCGGGCTTTTGCAAGCAGGGAGACAATCACCGCGATGCCGGTGCTGTTGATGTACTCCACATGGGTGAAGTTCAGTTCCACCGGGTGGGTGTGGCCGCGGGTTGCCTCGACATAGGCCTGGGTAAGCTGTTCAGATGCCTGGGCGTTGATATCGCCTTCCATGAGCAGCACAGCCCGATCGGTCTCCTGGCGGATGGTTACAGAGAAATCAGTTGCAATCATTGCGTTCTCCTTTCTGACTCAGGAATCCAAATAGACCCGGAGTTCAATGGTATGTTTTTCATGGGATTGGATGATGTTCATTTCATCCACCATGTTTTTGATCAGGAAAAAGCCCCACCCTCGCGGGGATTGTTCCCCAGCAAGCTTGGCTTCGAGATTGGGTTCGGGTAATTCGGGAATCTGGCTCTCCCCGCCCTGGTCAGAAACCTGAACCACCAGGGTGCGCCCAGACTGGCTGGTTTCACAAAAGACATGAATCTCTGCCGGCTTACTGGCCTGGTACTGGTTGCCGTGCTCCATGGCGTTCATGGTTGCCTCAGCCACGGCGGTTTCCAGCTTTTGCAGGCGGGCCGGGGCAATTTGCAAGGAAGCAACGGCTTCGAGAACCCGGGATGCAGCATCGCGCTCGTTGCCCGGCTGGCTGGGCAGGGAAAATTGGAGAATATCTTCCACCTGTGTGGCCACATTTGTGGGGGGAGTATGCCGCTCGATGGTCACCAGGGTAATATCGTCTTCCTGCTCGTGATGGTCACCGGTGAAGGCATGCCAGGAGTCCATCAAGTAATCCACAAGAGACATTTGACCGTTGTGGTTTTGCAGTTCTTTTTTCAAGCGGGGAAAGCCATACATTTCGCGTTGGGCGTTGTGGGCTTCTACCAACCCATCGCTAATCAGCAGCAGCCTTTCACCGGGCTCGATCTTGGCCTCTTTTTCTTCGTAGGCCATCCCCGGCAACAGGCCAAGCGGCATACCCGTGGCGCGCAGTTCGACCACGCCGTTAGCGGTTTGCAGGTAGGGCAGATTGTGGCCGGCATTGGCAAACACCATCTGCCCGGTGGCCGGGTTGAGGATGATGTAGAGACAGGTCACAAACATTTTTTGGGGAATGTCGGGATGCAGCAGATTGTTGGCCCGGGCCAGCACTGCACCAGGGTCGGCGAGCCGCTCTGCCGCAGCCCGCAGCAGGCTGCGGGTTGTGGCCATGACCATTGCAGCCGGAACACCTTTATCCGTTACATCGGCCACAATAATGCCCAGGCGGCCATCCTCAAAATGCAGGAAATCATAAAAATCACCACTGACCTCGCGGGCGGGCTGCCAGAATGCACCAATGGACCAGCCTTCAGGCTGGGGAATTTCTTTAGGAAGCAGGGTTTGTTGGATGACCCGGGCCACGCGCAGTTCCTGCTCAATTCGTTCGCGCTGTTGGGCTTCCACAAGCTGCTGGCGGGCAAGCTGGGCCACCCGCAGAGCGGGTGACGCCTGGGTGGCAAGTGTGTTTAACAGGCGGAAATCATCGGTTGAATATTCCTGCTCGCTCATCCGGGAACCCAGGTTGAGCAGCCCGATCAGTTCCCCCTGGCTGACCAAAGGAACCACCACCTTAACCCCTTCGGTTTTTAACTGCTGCAGCGTGGGGGAATCCAGCTTAAGCCGGGCCAGCTCAACCGCGCCCGAATGGGCCAAAAGGTATGCCAGCAGCGGATCGTGCGGGGGAATATCCACCTGCTTGACTTCCGCCGGGCGGAGAGGCGCCGCCGGCACGGTTGGCGCGGCTGCTGGGACTGCAGGTTTACGCTGAAATAATCGTTGAAGAAAATTGGGTTGTTTTTGAGCCATAAAAGCATCCTTTACTGATGATGATTGTACCGATTCTGCGTTTCCAAACCGTTACGGACAGCGTTACGAAAAAAGGAAACCTGAAATTCGACGCAGTTCATGGATTGCGCCTTTCACTTGAACTTTTACCGATTGATGAAATCCAAATTGCGACCTGCTTTGGTTGAAGGGTTTGCTGGACGGTGTGGGCCAGGTAGGCAGAGATTTGCTCCGGATCGGTTTCGGTGCGCGCTGCGGCGGCGAATTCGGCCAGGGCCTGCTCGGCGTCATACTTGCTGCGGAAAAAACGGCGATCAACGAAGGCCTGGATACGGATGCGGAGAGGGCTGAAGAGGGCTGCAATGGCCAGGGTAGATATGACCACCATGACCGGGGACTGGAGACCGAAAGCAGCCGTAGAGATGGATTGGAGCAGCGTAATGCTGCCAAAATACAGCAGGGCAAGGATAGCGGTCAGCAGGGTGTATTGAAGGGTTTTGCGAATAACCAGGTCAATATCCCACAGCCGGTAGCGCAAGATTGCAATCGTAATCGCTGCTGGTAACCCAAGAAGTGTAAAGATATCGGAAGACCAGGCAATCAGCATCGCCAGGAGACGAGGTTGCCCTGGTGGAATTTCCAAGGCCTTACCAAAAACGAGCACCCAGACGATCACCCCCAAAATAAACATCAATACCCCAAACAAAATCCACTTGACTTGCTGGCGTTCGAGAGGGGTAGAATCATGTCGGTAGCGGTATATTTGAAAAATTCCACCCATGATTACAAGCCCAATGATCGCTGTTCCCAGGATTACAGATTGCACTTCCGTGAGCACAATCACGCTGTTGATTTGAAAAGTCAAAACAACGATCAGCAAACAGGTGATTACCAGGGGGATATTCGCCCAACGGGGTGAAAATCGGCCATTGGGTAGCAGATAAAAGAACACGAGTATGACAACCGTGCCGAACACATTGAGAAAAATACCAGGCAGAACCAGATGGGGGTAATTTGAAGCCCAATCTGTTGAACCCCCAAAGGTGGAAATTGGGATGATGATCAACGCCAGGGAAACCGCCAGGCCAACAGGTGTTCTACCCTGCTGCCAGGCAATCATGCCCCCTAAAAGCCAATAAACGGATGTGACGAAAACGATCACTGCACTCATAAAATAAGCATACATCCGTACAGATAATCCCCATGAATGGAGAACAGAAATTTCGGCAGTGGATAAAGCCAGAAAGTTACAGTCGGATCCCTGACAGGCAACCAGCATTTGGGCGAAATCTAACCGCAAAATGGTTGAGAAATATGCGAGAAAAATCAGGGTGATAACAGACCATGCAGTGATAGGCGCCCAACGGACAAATTCGCGATTTTTTATTTTTTCAACCATAAGCTTGTTGTGTCCGGTTGGACAACTTCCTCGATTACATTATGCAGCGCAGTAGTGAGCTGATCGATATCTACTTTATCCCTTGCAATGGCAGCAAACTGCGCCAGAACTCTTTCTGCATCGTATTTGCGACGGAAAAAACGGCGGTCAATGAAAGCCTGGATGCGGATGCGGAGAGGGTTAAAGAGGGCGGCGATGGCCAGGGTGGACATGACCACCATGACCGGGGACTGGAGACCGAAGGCAGCCGTAGAGATGGATTGAAGCAGCGTAATGCTGCCAAAATACACCAGGGCAAGGATCGCGGTCAGCAGAGTGTATTGAAGAGTTTTGCGTATGATGAGATCAATGTCATATAACCGGTAGCGAGTGATGGCGAAACCGATTGCCAGGTAAAACGGTAGAATCGCCAGGACTGTCATAATACCCGGCACAAAGCTCATATAACTTAGCAGGAAGATTGCAACAAAGAAATTAGCTGCATAAAGAATCCCGCCGGCTGTAAACCAGCGAATTTGGGCCTGTACCTGCGGTCCGGCTGAACGGTAGCGCGAGAGCATTACCAATACAGCCAGCACGGACATTACAACAATCGAGAGGAATCCGACTACGGCCAACCCATCATAGATTGGACTGAACTTTACCGGAATAAACCCAATTGGGTTATCAATCAGTGGTAATGTTGGGAGCATTCCTTCAACATCCGACCAGGGCACTTCCTGTGCAAAATTCGGGATCAAAAGAAAAAGGAAAGATAGGACTGCCCAAAGGGGTAGGATGCGCCAACGCGTGGAGGTGGGATACCCATCCGGGAACCAAAACATCATCAAAACCATGCATATAAACCGGACGATGTAGGCTGTTTCGCTGAACAGCATCATCGCAAATACCAGGCTCGAGCGCCCATCCACGCGGGTCGTATTCTCGAAGAATTTTAGACCCTGCGCCAGGCTGGTGAAAGCAATCGCCAGGCCGATAACCAGCCACAACCAGCCGATGCGGTTGTGTGGCTGCTTTCTTAAGATGACCAGACCCAAGACAGGCGCACCCAAACCCACAATCGCCCCACTAAGATATTCCCAAACTCTTGCGTCCCATCCGGCCTTGTTTGCCACGATCAAGACGGTAGAAACGGGCAAGACGATTAATGAGATCAACGCCAAAGCCCAGGCAAGCATTGTGGTGTTAGATCTTTTCATATCCATCCTGATTGGTTTTAATACCCGGTTGTTTTTGTGCCGCCTTCAGCCACAATCTCAGCTGTTCCGGCTGGAGGGTTTGCTGGACGGTGTGGGCCAGGTAGGCAGAGATTTGCTCCGGGTCGGTTTCGGTGCGCGCTGCGGCGGCGAATTCGGCCAGGGCCTGCTCGGCGTCATACTTGCTGCGGAAAAAACGGCGGTCAACGAAGGCCTGGATGCGGATGCGGAGCGGGTTAAAGAGGGCGGCGATGGCCAGGGTGGATATGACCACCATGACCGGGGACTGGAGACCGAAGGCAGCCGTAGAGATGGATTGAAGGACCGCAACACTGCCAAAATAGCCTAACCCCAAAACACTGGTAAGCAAGGCGTACTGCAGGGTACGGCGGATGATGACATCCAGGTCCCACAGGCGGTAGCGCAAGATTGACATCATTAACGAGCCAGGAATGACCAGGAACACGAGCCGTTCGACATTCTCAACCAGCAATATAGTTGCCAGGTCCAGGCTTTTGGTTGGTAATTGGGCCTGTAAGTAGACATCTATTGCGGTTGGGCTAATCATGCTCATCAAGACCCACAAGAACATATCTACACCTATCACGATGCCCAGGCCGAACATGACCCAACGGGTTTGCTGACGTTCGATCAAGCTAAAGTCGTTGCGAAAACGGATAACCTGCCCAATCAGCGGAAGGATCCATACCAACAAGATAGCCAGAGTTTGAGGAACAATTGGCCAGTTCATTACATTGAAGGGTGAATCGGGAAAGTTCCAGGCGATACTCACATAAACGCCTAAGAGCAGCACGAATATCAGCCAGCGCGGGCGTAACTGCCCATTAGGAAATAAAGACATGAAGGCTATGATGCAGATGTAGCCCAGCGTCGGTAGTACAATCACAGGCAATATTTCACCCGGATAGCCCCTCAACGCTAATCCAGTTTGGGTAATTGTATTGTTGCCTACTCCAAAAACCGCAAGCATGACAGCGGTCAACAAGGCAAAGGCATCATCTGGGCGGCGCAATAAAATCATGAGTGCGGTGACCAGATAAAACAACGTGAACACGATTTCTCCACCTAAACTGAAGACCGCAAATCTGCTCAGCGGTAGACCTAATTCGGCATACAACCCGGCCAACGCTGCCGAGGGGTTGACTAACTGCTGCCAGCGCAGCGGTACAGCAACGACAAAAATCGAAGCAGAGAGCGTAATTAGTAAAACGCTCAGCGGGTAAGCAAACCGCAGCCCGCTTCCCCATAGGCGAACGGATTGGGTTTGAGTCAGAGGCGCTGTACTATTCTGCCTGTCTTCCTTTTTCCCTATATCTCCCATTTGAATCTCCTGCTTGCTATTATCATATCCAATGGAACGAAGGTTATGCCACAGCCAAAGTCAAGCAGAGGGATGCCCACCTGTTCGACCTCCAGCATTCGGAGAGGTGCTAGCTGGGGATGTAATCCAAATTGCCACCTGCTCTGGCTGGAGGGTTTGCCGGACGGTGTGGGATACCAGGTCAAAAAGCTGGTTGGGGTCGGTTTGGCTGCGCGCCACCACAGCGAAATCTGCCAGTGCTTTTTCAGCGTTATATTTTTCTCGATAAAATCGCTTGTCAATTAAATCCTGGAAGCGGCGGCGCAGGGGGTTAAAGAGAGCGGCAATGATCAGGGTGGAAATGGCGATAAAGAGGTTCGATTGCTGACCAAAGACGTTGGTAGAGATGGATTGAAGCACCGTAACACTGCCAAAATAGCCTAACCCCAAAACACTGGTGAGCAAGGCGTACTGCAGGGTGCGGCGGATGATGACATCCAGGTCCCACAGTCGGTAGCGCAAGATGGCCCGCCCCACCCCAAGGGGCAGCAGCAAAAAAGATAAACCTACCAGGTTCTCCAGCAAGTCTACCCATAGAACCAGGGCGGGGACAGACTGGTCCAGCGTGCGCCAAAGCGGCTGGATCACAACCACGACCAGCAGAAGCCAGGCCAATATATATAAAAACCACTTGACCTGCTGGCGCTGAAGCGGGTTAAACAGGCGTACATAACGGTACACCTGGGCAGCCAGGGGAACGCCAAATGCCCCCACAAAAAACAGCAGAAGCCCCTGTCCTGAAGGGGTATCTCCAAAAATATCCGTTACTAACGATAAGAACCAGACAACCGGAGAAATCAGCGCCCAGAGAGGCCTCAAACGCCCATCCGGGTAAAGAATCAAGAACAGGTAAAAACCGCCCCAGGCAACGATGGCCACCATCCAGGCCAGGTAAGAGTTACCGAGTTGTTCACCGGTTGCCAGTGGGGACAATGCGGAAAACGCACCGAATGCCGTAAATGTAAACGCACTGAGCATGCCCATGCGCTCTTCAAAGCGAAGGCGGTAAATCCAAAACCCCATTCCGTACGAAACTACCAGAACCACCCCCATCATGAACAGCTTAAAAACCGCGTATCCCACTGGAGAAACGCCATACATTACCAACGCCTGCTGGTAGACCTGTGCCCGGGCCAGGTTTTCAGCCGGGTCTTCATAAATTGAAACGGGGGTAGTTACCAACACTTCCAAATTGAGGGGCAGTGTGGTCAGGATTATCCACATGCCTGTGCCGGCCAGCAGCCACCAGAGCAGGCGCATCAGCCGGATAAAGTATGGATTGGAAAATTGAGGGTTTGTTTGCATTGGACAACCAACCTTGAGGTAGTTATTTTTCTTCAAGTATACATACCTGGCGTTCCGAAATCGTTACGAAATTGGCCGCTGTGCAGAATTCGTACTTGACATTAGAATATAGTCAAAGAGCGAATGAATTCGCTACTACAAAAAGGGCCAATAAATTCGCTGCTACAAGAAATAGCGAATAAATTCGCTACTACATAAAAAAGGAAGAATTCGTCAAGAGGGAGCGTAAGCCATGTCCCAAATCCGGATTGAGTTATTGGGTGCGCCGCGGCTGCTGCGAGATGGGCGCCCGGTGGAGGTGGACACCCGAAAAGCCATTGCCTTGCTGGCGTACCTGGTCATCACCGGCGTTCCCCACACGCGCGATTCCCTGGCTGCGCTGTTTTACCCGGATTCGGACCAGGAGCGCGCCAGGGGTGCGCTGCGCCGCACGCTTTCTTCGCTGCGTTCAGCCATTGGCGATGAAGCCTTAACCATTGAGCGGGAGATGTTGGGCGTTATACCCGGCAGCGGGTTGACGGCGGATGTGGCGGAATTCCTGGGACAACTGGCGACGCGCAAGCAGCACAGCCACCCGGCACAGGCGGTTTGCCTGGCCTGCCTGGAACCTCTACAGGCAGCCGCAGCGCTTTACCGGGGCGATTTTCTGGCCGGGTTCACGCTGAGAGACAGCCCGGCTTTTGACGATTGGCAGTTTCATGAAGCAGAGCGGCTGCGGCGAGAGTATGCCGGTGTGCTGCGGCACCTGTCGGATATCCACGTTCAAACCGGGCAGTTTGAGGCGGCCCTGGAGGCAGCCCGGCGATGGCTGGCGCTGGACCCGCTGCAAGAGGCGGCTCACCAGCAAATCATGCAGATCCTGGCCTGGAGCGGGCAGCGCACTGCCGCGCTGCGCCAGTACCGGGAATGTGTGCGCATCCTTGACCGCGAACTGGGGGTTGCACCCCTGGAAGAAACCACCCGCCTTTACCAGCGCATTGCGATGCAGGGCACAGGCGACGGCAGCCTGGAGCCGCCAAAGCAGGCGGAACGGGCTGCTGAAAAATCTCCCCAACCCATACCCCAAAACCGGCCTGGAACAGCCTTCGTTTCTGAAGAAAATTCGTTTCTTATGGTCGGGCGAGAGCAGGAAATGGCACTGCTGCAGGAGATCTACCAGGCAATTGCAGCCAGAAAGGTGCCCCCAAAAATCGGTTCTGGCAGAATGGCAGCGCCGGGCAAAGGGGCCTGGGGTGGCCGGGCGGCCTGGGTGGTTATCGAAGGGGAATCAGGCGTGGGTAAAACCCGCCTGGCCCAGGCATTTGTAGACGCCCAACACGGCCTGGGCGCAAAATTCATTCACCTAAAGTGCTATCCGGGTGAAGAAAACCTGGCGTTTGCCCCGCTCATTGAGGGCCTGCGCAGTGCAATTTACCAGGACCCGGCGGCAGGCTGGAGAAAAGGATTGCCAGCAGCCTACCTGTCTGAGGCTGCCCGGCTGCTGCCCGAGCTGAGTCCAGTGCAGCATTCGGCAGCCTCACAAACCCATGAATCACCCGGTTCCCAAACCCGGTTTTACGAATCGCTGGCCCAGGTGATTGGGGCAATCCTGGCCGGGGAAAAGCCAGGCATCCTATGGATAGACGACCTGCACCAGGCAGACGAAGCCACGCTGCACCTGGTGGCCTACCTGGCCAGGCGGCTGGACAGCCGGGGGATTCTGCTGCTGACCACCTGGCAAGAAAACCATGCCCGCCAAAGGCCTTACAGCCTTGTTTTGGCACGCATGGCCGATGATATCCAGCAACAAGGCGCGCCAACCGCAGGCGCACCTTCGCTTGCCTACCGGATTGCCCTTAAGCGCCTGACCCTGGAAAACGTAACCAGCCTGTTGGCTCATTTTGCACCTGGCGGGAAAGATGAACACGAAACCATGGCGAAAAGGCTGTTTGAAGAAACCGAGGGACTGCCTTCGTTTGTTGTGGAATACCTGAGCAGCCCCCCTGCCCCATCAACTGTCAGCGGGATAAACGGCATAGGAAACGGGATTCCTGCCGGGAATGGGATTCCTGTCGGGGTGCGCAGCCGGTTAATGATACGGCTGACCGCACTGGATGACACGAGCCGCCAGATGCTCCAGGCCGCAGCGGTAATCGGGCGATCTTTTGACGATGATCTTCTGCGCACGGCCAGTGGACGCAGTGAAGAAGAAACCGTTACGGCCATTGAAACCCTGTTAAAAACCGGGCTGATCCAGGAAAACCGGGAAGCGTACAGCGCCGCCGCCAGCCCGACGTATACTTTTACACATGTCAAGATGCGCGACCTGGTGTATGAAGAAACCACGCTGGTGCGCCGCCGGCTGCTGCACCGGCGTGTGGCAGCGGCATGGGAGAAAAGAAGTTTCTCAGAGTACAACCCGAATCAAATAGGCTATGCGCAAATCGCCCGTCACTTTGAACTGGCCGGGGAAGCCGGTGAGGCAGCGACCTATTACGCCCTGGCTGGCGATCATGCCCGCAGCCTGTTTGCCAACCAGAACGCCCTCGCCCACTACCAGGCCGCCCTGGCCCTGCGCCACCCCGATCCAGCTCGCCTGCACCTTGCCTGCGGCGATTTGCAAACCCTGCTGGGCCAGTATGACCAGGCCCTGGCAAGCTATGAAACCGCCGCGGCCCTGGCTTCCCCGGATCAGGAAGCCCAAATTGAGTATAAGATTGGCGCGCTGCATGCTCGCCGCGGCAATTGGGGCCTGGGGCAGGAGCATTTCGAGATTGCATTGCAGATTTTGAGTGAAGAAAGCGAACCTGGTTTTCGAGCTGAAATCCTGGCCCATTGGGCTTTGGCGGCTTTTCAAACCGGCAGCCAGGAAGCGGCACAGCACCGGGTGCAGGCTGCCCTGGAGTTGGCTGTCTACCCTGAAACGGGGGCGACACCAGAAACTTTGAAGGCCCCGGCTTATGTTCGCAACGTGGCTGGCATCCTGGCCTACCACGCCGGGAACCATCCCCAGGCGAGCGCATACCTGCAGCAAAGCCTGGAAATTGCCACCCGGATGAACCAGCCGGGCGGGCTGGCTGCGGGCCAGGCGCTGGCTGCGGCACTGAACAACCTGGCCTACCCAGCCGCAGCCGAAGGCCGGCTGGAAGACGCCCTGGGATATGTTCACCAGGCGCTGGCGCTGTGTCAAAAAGAGGGGGACGTGCACCGCGAGGCGGCGCTGCTCAACCACCTGGCCGATCTATACCACAGCGCCCAACAGCCTGAGCAGGCGATGCGCTACTTAAAACAGGCGGTCAGCCTGTTCGCTGAAATCGGCGGGCAGGCAGGAGCGCTGCAGCCTGAAATTTGGAAGCTCACCGAGTGGTAGGGAAACGCCCGGTATCCCCCTAGACTTCGGGAAAAATTTTGCCCGGGTTGAGGATGCCATTGGGGTCGAGGGTGTTTTTCAACTGGCGCATGACATCTAAAGCCAGGCCGTGCTCGGTGCGCATGAAATCAATCTTACCCAAGCCCACGCCATGTTCGCCAGTGGCGGTTCCGGCCAGTTCGATGGCCTTGTAGACAATGGCCGCGTTCATGGCTTTTGCCACCTGGTATTCCTCAGGCGTGCCATAGACATACACCACATGAATGTTGCCGTCCCCGGCGTGGCCAAACACATAGGCTGTGGCTTTCCACTCACGGCGCTGGGCTTCAATAAAGGCAATCAGTTCGGGGTAGGCGCTGATGGGCACGGCCACATCGCTGTTGGTGAGCTTTTTACCAGGGTGTTTTTGGACAATAATCTCGTGGGTCTGGTGACGGGCATGCCAGAGTTTGAGCCGGTCCGTACGGCTGGTGGTGGAATCGAACTGCACCGCTCCCAGGTCTTTGCAAATATCCTGCACAGCGGCCAGGGTTTCAGCCATAGACGATGCATGGACCGTGTGAAACTCCATCAGCAGCGTGGGCTTCACCACCAATCCCAAATGATCGTGCTGCGAAAGCAGATCCACTGTAACCGCATCCAAAAACTCCAGGGCAGCCGGTTCAAGGCCGCTGCCGCGCACCGCCACCACGGCTTCAATGGCCGCTTCGACCGATTCAAAAACCGCAATTGCAGTGCAGATGTGCTCGGCAACCGGCACCAATTTGAGGGTGGCCTGGGTGATAATTCCCAGGGTGCCTTCGCTGCCTACAAACAGGTGAACCAGGTCATAGCCGGAAGATTGTTTGACCGAGCGCGACCCGACCGTGAGAATGCGGCCATCGGCCAGCACCACTTCCATTTTGAGGACATTGTCGCGGGTTGCGCCGTATTTGACGGTGCGAATCCCGGCGGCATTGTTGGCCAGCATGCCGCCAATCGAAGCGTTGGCGCCGGGGTCCGGGGGGAAGAAAAGCCCATAGCGAGCAAGCTGGGCATTTAAATCTTTGTGTCCAATCCCAGGTTCGACCGTGACCTGGAAATCATCGGCGTGGACGGCCAGGATGCGGTTCATGCGGGCCAGCGAAATCTGGATACCGCCGCGCACCGGGATGGGGTTGCCCTCGAGCGAGGTTCCAGCGCCCCAGGCTGTGACCGGAATACGCTCCTGGTTGGCCAGCGCCAGCGCCTGGCTGACCTGCTCAGCCGATTTGGCCCATACCAGAACGTCTGCGGGGTGGGGTTCGTAAATCCCCTGGTCGTTGGCGTGCAAGTCCAGGTCGGCCCGGGCAGTGCTGACGTTTTCCGGGCCGAAAATTTCGATCAGGCGGGCAATGGGCATGCTGTGGCGTGCCTGGGCCGGGGTTACCGGGGAAAATGGTTTTTCAAGCATCGTGTTCCCTTTCTATACGCATGGCAAAATCGAATACCGATGCCAAGAGTATATCACCACGCTGAAAAGATTCCGCCGGCTGGCCGGATCGGAATGATAGGCGGATGGTTTGAAGTGGATTGTGGGTGGTGAAGAGCCGGGAGCCAAGAGCCAGGAGCCGGGAAAGATTCCTCCGGCTGCGCCGTTCGGAATGACATGTAAGGAGAATGATTGATTGTGGGAGATCAATATTTTGGTGCGGACATACGGCCACACCGTTTGGCAATGTCTATTGACAATCTCCCGGTCTATTCCGGCTTATTCCTGTGCTTCCAGAAAATCTGCAAAAGCCAGGATTTCCACTCTCGCCTGGGCAAAAGTATCGCCAGCCCCCAACACCAGTTTCTCAAGTTTCGCCTCATCAAAATGGAAAGTGTACACATTGCGAACCACGTGGCGAAAACCACGGTATTCATCCAACCGCTTCAAGGTTTGCAGCGAAATAACCGCCGGACGAATCCCTGTAACATCTTTGCTCATTTGAACCAATAACGCCTGGTGCCAGTTTTCACCTTTAGGTAAGTTGCCATCCAAAGTTTCAGCAAGGCGTTCAAAAATCCGCTCAATCCCGGAATAAAAACCATGCAAGTTCAAGGCCACGCTATCCAGCTAAATATCATCCCCTGAACGACGGGCGCGGTGCCAGGCCTCCAACAAACGTGCCACAACCTGGGCCACTTCAACCAACTCTTGGCGAATACGTTTCGTTAGACCAAACAGGAGTGTGTTCATAGCATAATCCCATCCCGATCAATCGTCTCTCTCAGCGAAGCCTTACAAGCCTCAGCATCTACCAAATCAATTTTGAACTCAGCACTTAACCCTGTAATCGCAGCAACAGCGGCATAAAAACGATCAGCAGGCACTCCAAAAACTGCCAAATCAATATCAGACCACAACGTGAAATCATCGTTGCTCGCCAAAGAACCAAACAACTTGACATCTCTCGCGCCAAACTCTACGCGCAGCAATGCTGCTGCCCGCCGCGCAAGCCGCATTGCTCGCTTACGGCGGCGCTCCAATTGAGTTTGGGTGGCAGACTGCCGTTGGAGAATGACTGGAATTGGACGATAGGTCTTCCAATCTTCGGCAGACAAATCCAAAGCCGTGCGTTGAGTTGTGTCGGTCATACTCATATTATAGCAAACTATGGCGATTAACCTCCCCTGCCCTCTGCCTAAATACTGTGTGTGATCCCCCAAAAAAACGCAAAAGATTCCTCTCGGCTGCGCCGCTCGGAATGACACGGAGGGGGGTAAGGGTCTCCGGCAGGGGCGAGTCCCAGCGCAGCGGAAACAGGCCCAAAACCACCCTGGTTCCCTCCGGCACAGCCCACCCGGCCCACTCGCTGACCCGCCCGTCCCCCGGGTGAATTGCGCTCACAGGCAAGGACAGGTCTGCGGGTGCTGCGAGAATCATTTCGCCGCAATTGGGAACGGTTTTACCCAAACCCCCTCCACCGCACGGCGACCTGTCCCTACGGCACGATTGGGGTCAAAACCCTCCGGTAGGGGCGCAGGAGTAGATTTTTTTCGTGGTGATTTTCAACCTACCCCTGCGCCCCAGACATGCCAGGGCGCCTAAAATGAGGTAGGGGCACGAAATTTCGTGCCCCTACCGGAATTCACA
>CAZAYY010000032.1:0-39458 GCA_964489525.1 uncultured Anaerolineales bacterium | reverse complement strand
GCAGACGCCTTCTTGTTATTGACTTCTACCAAAACGCGACTTTGAGAAAGCCATACACCTCCCCAATCCAGCGGTTACAAAGGTCCAATTATGCTGGTATAATTTTTTGTTATCTACCCCAATTTCGTACTGCGAAAATCTCTATGAACTTTTCTTGCATTTTCATCATTCCCAACTTTGTTACCACCACATTCTGGTTAATCCGCAACATTTGGGCGCAATTGATGCAGCCATAACCAACAAGGAACCTGATGCCCATTCGCATTTTGTCTACTATGAATACGGCCAAGACTGCACCCCAACAATCCATCCGCTTCAAACTGATTACATCCATTCGCCGGCTGATTATCCTGGCATTCTTATTCCTGGGTGTTTTCGTTTTTGGTTTTGTCGTGTTCAACGAGTTGAATTATTGGGAAGCCCGCCAGATTCAACTGGCCTCCTCCGCATCCATCCAGACCAGTGATTTTCTCAAGCGGATTAGCGATTCGCTGCAGGTGTTGGCCGCAGTTGACCCGGAATACCTTGCTGCCAACCCGCAAACAACCGAAACGCTGTACAGCAACAACCCTTTCTACCAGGAATTTATTCGCCTGGACGGGAATGGCGCCATCCTTTGGAACAGCGACCGCAGCAGCCAACCCGTTTTGGGCAACCTCTTCACCATTTCCCAATCCATCTGGTTTCAGACTGCCGCTGCCGGAAATTCTTACATCAGTGATATTCAGCTTTCCAGCATTGGCGGGCCGTACCTCATCTTATCCGAACCCACTGATGGCGGCGGTGTACTGGCGCTGCGCGTCAACGTTCAAATTCTCTGGGATCTTACCGATGACCTTTCCATGCTGGAATTGGGCGAAACCTACATTGTTGACCAAGAGAGAGCCATCATTGCTCACCCCGAGCGCGAAGCCGTATTTACCATGCCGATTGGCGCCTACGAGTTCGAGGCAACCCAGGCCAGCCCTTATGGTTTTTGGTCTGGCTACTTTCGGAATTTCAAGAACGAATGGGTGTTTGGGATTGGATATCCGGTAGAAGGGATAGAATGGCTCATCTTTTCTGAGGTGCCAGCCATTGCAACCCTCTCCAGCACCCAACTGGCGGTGGCTTTGTTAGGCGGCGGCCTGATCATCCTGGCGTTTTTGCTCAACCGCCAGCTCTCACAAAATTTGCAAAAGCTGCTGCTCGACCCACTGGAACAGTTGGACAGTGGTGCAGAACGCATTGGCCAGGGAGACCTCTCCCAACAGTTCCCGCCTATGGCCAATGACGAAATTGGCCAGCTTGCCAACACCTTCAACCTGATGGCAGCCCGACTCGAACAGCGCCAGGAAGCGCTGGCCCAGGCGCGCGATGAGGCCATCTCAGCCAACCGGTTTAAGACCCAACTGGTCGCCAATGTCAGCCACGACCTACGCACGCCCCTTACTGGTATCCTGGGCTTTGCCGACATGCTGCGCGAGGGGGTTTATGGCCCCATCAGCCAACCACAAGATTCCGCCGTAGAACGCATCATGGAAAATGCTAACCGGCTGATTCAAATGGTCAACAACCTGCTCGAACAGGCCCAACTGGAATCGGGCAAAATTACGCTGCAAAATGAACCGTTTTCACCCAAAGAACTGGTGGTTGAATTGGACCATCTCATGCAGGTGCTTGCCAGTCGCAAGGGAATCGAATTCACATCGTTTGTAGACCCCGCCCTGCCCAGCCAACTTGTGGGCGACCGCCAGCGTTTGCATCAAATGATGATGAACTTAACCCACAACGCGATTAAATTCACCAGCGTGGGCCACGTTCACCTGGAAGCCCTAAAAATGGATGACCAGTATTGGGCCATCCAGGTTTCAGATACCGGAACAGGCATCCCTCAAGAATTTCATGCCACCATTTTCAAACCCTTTCAACAAATTGACAGCTCAACCACCCGCCAGAATGTGGGCGTTGGCCTGGGGCTGGCAATTGTCAAACAGCTCGTGGAACAGATGAAAGGGGAAATCACCCTGGATTCCACCCCCAACCAGGGTAGTGTGTTTACCATTAAACTGCCGCTGAAAGCCGCCTAGGAGGACCCATGTCAGAACCTCAACCTCAAGTCTTGCTCGTAGAAGATGAAGCCGATATTGCCATCATTTTCCAGGAAGCGCTGCGCGCTGCCGGGTTTGCACCCACCCACATCGCCAACGGGCGGCTCGCTCTCGAATACCTGAAAACCCATACCCCCCCCCTGGTGGTGCTGGACCTGCATCTGCCGGGAATGGATGGCAGCGGGGTTCTGGCCGAAATTCGGGCTGATCCCAACCTGGACAAAACCCTGGTGGTGCTGGCCACAGCCGATTCCGTTATGGCCGAGTCCCTGGACCCTCAGGCCGATTTCATTTTGCTTAAGCCCATCAGCTTCAGCCAGCTGCGCGACCTGGCCATCCGCTGGAAAACAATGCTTGCCAGCCGTTAGCTGCCCCTCGCAGACAAAACTCGATTTTAATTCCCTGACAAAGAGATTCTAAAAATGCCTACTCCCAAAAAAATCGCAAAAACATGGTTCCTGGCTGCTTTTGGCCTGCTTGTCCTGGCAGCCTGCTCCCCGGCTGCACCCGAACCCACACCCACCCCCGCCCCTTCGCTGCCGGAAGAAATCGTCTTCCATGGCTGGGGCGATGAAGATCAAATCGAGGGCTTTTTTGATGCGTTTGAAGCCGAATACGGCGTGCGGGTGCGCTATGTACCCTTTGAATCTACTGAAGAGGCTGTGGAAAACATTCGCAGCGGCATGGCGCTGGACATTGTCAACGTCGAAAATTTCTTTATCCCCACCCTGATTGAAGAAGGCCTGTTGGCCTCCATCCAGCCTGAAAACCTGGTAAATTACGTCAATATTTCGCCCGGTTTTCGCGGGATGGTGTTCGACCCCGGCAATCAATACACCATCCCCTACAACTGGGGAACAACTGCCATCCTGGTGCGCACAGACCGGGTTTCAGAATCTATCGAAAGCTGGGCAGACCTGTTTAACCCCGCCTATGCCAACCAGGTGGTGCTTTGGGAAACCACCCCACGCTACACCCTGGGGGCGGCGCTGAAATCGCTCGGGTTCTCGGTGAACTCCGAAAACCCTGAGGAGCTGGAAGCAGCCCTGCAAGTTTTACTCACTGTGAAAAACCAAACCATCTGGATGCGGGATGAAAGCACCATTGTCGAGCCGCTGACCTCAGGGAACGCGGCGCTTGGTTTGGGCTGGGGGTATGATTATTGGACCTTGCGCGAACAAACCGAAAATATCGAATATGTATTACCCAAAGAAGGCTCCATCCTCTGGACCGATTCGCTGGTTATCCCTGCCAGCAGCCCCAACCCGGAAACTGCCCGCCTGTTGATTGATTTCTTTTTGCGAGCCGAGGTTGCCGCCCGGATTGTGGAATTTTCTTACTACCCGGTGGCCAACGATGCCGCCTGGGCACTGGTGGACCCTGCCATAGCCACTGACCCGGTTGTGCGCCCTGGCAGCCCGCAGCTTGCCAATGCCGAACTGATTTTGCCGCTTTCTGCAGCGGGCGAGGCGCTTTACCAGGCAGCCTGGGAAAAATTCCTATCAGCGCCCTGATGCACCGCCCTGGTTTCTGCGCCGCAAGTTTTGGGGAATTCTTTCCAGCCAATCGCTAAAATCCCAATCGTCAAACAGGGCGCGCAGTTCGTCTTTGCTGTGCACACCCAATCTTTTGCGAATATGGGCCAGGTGATATTTCACCGTCTCCCTGGAAAACTGGACAATCATGGCAATCTGGCTGTTCGTGCACCCCAGGCAGGTAAACGCCAAAATATCTTGCTGGAGTTCGGTAAACGAAACCCAGTCAGACCACCGGGGATCATCCTCGATACGCCTGGGTTGTTTGAACCGGGCAAGGGCTTCAAGTCGTTCTTCTTCGCTGACCTGTTCCACCCGAGCCAACTGGTCCAACCGGTGCGCAATTTGAGTGTCCACATGGTAGGTGGTGCGGTTGTTTGAGAAAAGCCTGCGTAGAAATTTAAACATCACACCTTAAAAACAAAAAACCTTACCCCGATTATATTGGAACAAATGTTCTTTGTAAAGGCGGAGAAAGTGGCAAGATCATATCAATATCATTACAAAATTCCCTTCCCACAAAGCTACTGGGTGGTGCCAGGCCTGCTTTGCGCCGGACACTACCCTGGCGCCGAGAACGATGCCGAGCGCGACCGCAAGCTGGCTGGATTGCTGGATTGCGGCATCCAACAGGTGATCAGCCTGATTCCCGAAGGGGAAACCGGCGCAGGCGGCAGACCTTTCAAACCCTACCTGCCCCGGCTGGAAGCGCTGGCAGCGCAGCGCAGCTTGCGCGTGGCTGGGGTGCGGCTGGGCTTTCCGGATGGTACGGCCCCCACGCCGGCACACATGGTCGAAATCCTGGATACGATTGACGCCGCACATGCTGCTGGGTGCCCGGTGTACGTCCACTGTTGGGGCGGGCATGGCCGCACCAGCACCGTGATTGGCTGCTACCTGGTGCGGCACGGCCACACCCCCGAAGATGCCATCCAGCAAATTCTCGCCTGGCGTGAGCCGCTGCCCCACAACTGGCCCCCATTTGAATCGGGACAAGCGGCCTTCGTGCAGACCTGGCGGCCTGGCAAACATTCTTAATGAAGAAAGTCAATGCGGTTTTGTATTTCGCCTTTCAAATAGGCCTGCACTGCATCTTCAATCTCCTCAATATCGGTTAACAATGGAAGAATTCCGTTTGCCTGCATACTTTGAAACGCACCCTGGCCCATTCCCCGGCAAAGCACAACTTCACAATCTGCAATCGGTTCAGCCATCTGCATATGTTTACGATGGGAGTCAGCATCCATTCCGTGCCCCTCGCCATGGCGATGAACATGATGGTGGTCGCCATGATGGTCATGCGAAAACTGGTTGTGCCCGGACTTATCTTTAAGCTCACGCCGGACAACCTGTCCGTTTTCTATGGTAGCAACCATGTAATGGGCGGCTCGGCCAAAATGCTTGCTGATGGTTTCTCCATCATCGGTAACAACAGCGATTTTCATATAAATGTCTCCTGATGAACTGTTTTGTGGTTTGTGATCCAGGCCAGGGCAGCAGCGCTCATAAAAAGGGCGCCCTGCGAAGCCAAAAATCACCCATTATTATAGTACATAATCCATGTTTTTTGCACATTTTATACTAACAAATTGTGTTTTCCTGGCCATAAAACGAAACAGACCCATGAAAGCGGGCAAACCATCAACGGGCCGCAAAACCCATCCATCACAAGAAAACCCGCTGCCCAGGCGCTTTGGGGCGCCCAGGCAGCGGGTTGGGGTGCAGCAAAGGCTGCCGGTTTGAACCAGCCTGGCTTAGCGGTTCACCAGGGGCAGGAAAATCTGAAACTGGACGACTGTTGGGCCAGCAATGCCAAACAGGGCGTATCGCCCGGCGCTGCACAGCCCGGCGGTGAAGGTGTTCTGGCTGGCGTTGACGGCCTGGGCAGGGTGTGCGCCGCAGGCCAAAGATGGATCTACCCAGGCAGATTGCGCTTCGTCCCAATAGAACAGGCGCAGGGTGCTCTCATCCAGGCCCTGGACTTCTTCGTCCGTGTATTGAATCGTCAGGGTGCCCGGCGTGGGCAGGGTGTAGTCCGGCTGCTGCGCGCCGTCCTGGAAGGCGTCGAAGACAAAACTGTGCCCGGTGACGGTGTAAGGGGCCGTGGGCGCAAAGCCGGCCTCGTCGCCCAGAGCCAGCGCAAAACTGCCCTGGTCATCCAGGCTGGTGAGGGCCAGGGTAAGGCTCTCGGCTGCGGCGCGCGGGGCAGCAGCAGGAATAAACAGGCCAGTTTGCCCGCCCAGGGGGTTGGTGTAGTTCAGGCTGCCGCCGGCGGCCGGGTTGTAGGGCACGCTGACTGCCGGTTGGTAAACCCCTGCAAAGACTTGTTCAAAACCAGTCCCAACCGTAAAGACGGGTGAGGTGCTGGTGGCCGGGAACAAGCCGCTGGGGTACTGCCCCAAAGCCAGGCTGCGGTAAGGCGAGTGCAGCAATCCGGTGGGCGGGACAAAGCGCAAGGTGTAATCGCCTGCTGTGGGAACCACCAGGGCCGCCCGGCTGCCGGAGAGCATTTCGTTTTGCACCACGTTTCCATTTTGCAGCAGTTCCACAACCACGCCAGGGCTGATGCTGAAGGTATCACTGCCGGCCTGGTAGTAGCCATCGGCGTTGTTGTCCAGGTACAGGGTGAAGAACACCACTGGTCTGGCGAACTCGGAAGCGCCCAGGTCAATCTGCCCGCCGTAGATGCGCGGGTTGCCGTCCAGGTCGGTGGGGTGACTGTTGGCCGCGCTGTTGCCAGCATTGATGGCGGGCGAAAGCGCCTCCAGGTGATAGTCGCCGGTGGTGGTCGGCGCACTGGCGGCGCTGACCGGAGCAACAAACAGCGGGTCGGCGTCGGGCAGGTTGTTCCCCCCATCCGTGCCGCAGGCGCTGTTCCATACCCCACCGGGGTTGCAGCCTTCGATAAGGCTGTATTTGAAGGAAGCGGGGGAGATTCCGGGAGCCAGCAAATTATATACCTGCGGGCCGGCGGCGGCCGCATTGCCCCACAAGATGCTGTTCTGAACCTGTGGGCTGCTGGTGTAGTTATACATCCCGCCGCCCTGGCCCCCGGCCTGGTTGCCGGAGAAGGTGACATTGGTGAGGAGGGCATGGCTGCCAGCATAGTTGTACAGGCCGCCGCCATGTTCGGCAGCATCGTTGCCGGTAAAGCTCACGTTGGTCAAGGAGGGCGTACTGGTGTAGTTCTGCATCCCGCCGCCATGTTTGTCTGCCTGGTTGCCCACAAAGCTCACATTCGTCAACGCTGCACTGCCTGAGTCAATCGTCAACCCGCCGCCAAACGTGGCGTGATTGCGGAAAAAGCTCACGTTGGTTAATGCTGCACCGCTGTTGGAGATAAGCATCCCGCCGCCAACCTCGGCCTGGTTATCCAGGAAATCAACCTCGGCCAGCGTGGGAACACCGCCAAAGCCGTCGCTGGCCATGCCACCGCCCCTGGACGCGGCCTGGTTGCCTGAAAAAGTGGTGGAAGACAGCGCCGGGCTGCCAGCATCGTTATACATCCCACCACCGTATTCAGCGTCATTTTCCTTAAAGAACCCGACCGACACCTCTGGGCTGGCGTTTTCATTATACAAACCGCCGCCACGTTCGGCGGTGTTCTCGCGGAAATCAAGCAGGTCAAATTCCCCGCTGCCGCCGAGGTTATACATCCCGCCCCCAGACTGGGCTGAGTTGTACATGAAATACAGGTTGAGCAAATCAAACTGCCCGTTCTCATTGTAAAGCCCGCCGCCTTTGGATAAGGCACGGTTGCCATAGAAATACAGGTCGGTCAGCACGGGGCTGCCGGACAGGTTGTACAACCCGCCGCCCTGCCCCTGGGCGGCCCTGGCGGTGCCGGTGGCGCTGCCGCCGGTGATGTAGACGCTGTCCAGGCGCGCCGTGTCATCGGCGCCGCTGGTGGTCACTACGTGATAGGCGTTTGTCCCGTTGATGTTGGCTGTGTCTGTCACCAGGCCGCTGTGGGTCAGGTCGTTTTGGTCGATGTCGCCGCTCAGGATGGTTTTGTTCAGGGTGGTATTCTGCTGGGAAAGCAGGGTTTCCGTGCCGTTGAAGCCGCCAAACACCTTGACGCCGCTCGTGATGGCAAAGGTGGCGGTGGGACTGTTGTGGGTCTGGCCGATGCCCTCATCGGGATAGTAGATGCCTTCCGCCACCCAAACCTGGCACGGGCCGCTCACCTGCAGGGCATCTTGCAGTTTGACAAAGGCATTGGCCCAGGATGTACCGTTGTTGGCTCCAGTGGCATCTTCATCCACATACAGAATGCCACCCGCCGGGCAGGCCACGCTGAAGGTTTGCAGTTCGTAAGCGCCCAGGTCGATGGTGGTGAAGGCAAGGCGCGGGTTGCCAGCGAGGTCCAGCGAAGTAGGGTTCGCCGTATTACTACCCACGTTAACTGCCGAGGAGCCAGGCAACAGACGATAGTCTCCAGCGGTTGTTGGGGCATTCGCCGCAGGCACTGGCGCGGCAAAGTACGGGTCACCATCGACCAGGTTAGGCCCAAAGTTTGCACCGCAGTCGCTGTTCCATGTGCCGCCAGGGTTGCAGCCGCCAATCAGGCTGGTGAATATGGCCAGTGTACTGAAGTTATTGTACAGGTTAGCGCCGGTAGCAGCGCTGTTATCCCAAACAATCACATTCCGGACATTCATCCCGGCCACATTGTTGTATATACCGCCTCCAGCCTGTGCCTGGTTGCCGCTGGCGGTGATATTCACCAATTCCAGGTTGTCAGCGCCATCGCTATACATTCCCCCCCCCACAAAAGATGCCTGGTTGCCGCTCAACAATACATTGATAAACTCGCCTACCGTGTCAAATTGGTTGGCAATGCCACCCCCGAAACCAGCCTGATTGCCACGAAAGCTGCTGTTCACAATGCTTGCCTGGCTCTGCTCATTATATAATCCACCGCCATTCACGTCGGCCTGGTTATTGCGGAATTCAGAATCACTTACCACAACACTCGCTGAATTTCTATTGGCAATCCCCCCGCCGTTGGCCGATGCGTGGTTAACTGTGAAGGTCGTTTGTGTCAACACCAGGCTGCTCGTGTCGTTGTAGATGCCAGCCCCCGACTGCGCCTGGTTGCCTGTGAAGGCTGCCTGTTCTGCCACCAGTTTGCCATTATACATATTGGCAATACCCCCACCCGCATTGCCAGCCTGGTTGTTCTCAAAACGGACGCCAGTGAGATGTGGCTCGCTGAAACTGGAATTAAACATCCCGCCGCCATACACTCCCGCCTGGTTGCCCAAAAAGAGTGCATCGCTGATTACGGGTGTGCTCGAAGGGCCGTTATCCAGGCCGCCCCCCAGTAATTCCGCCCGGTTGTTGATAAACTGCACGCCGATAAGCATGGATTGGTTGTAACGGTTGGCCAGGCCTCCGCCGGAGCTGGCATAGTTGCCAATAAAAGTGACATTGGTCATCTGTGGATGGCTGCCGTTATTGTTATACATCCCGCCGCCTGCGTATTTGGCCCGGTTTCCGCTGAAAACAAGGTTCGCCAGGGTGGGGCTGCCGCCTTCATTGAGCATCCCGCCGCCGCATTCCGGCCCACAGATACCGACGACTACGCCGTTGGCATCCCCACCGGTAATGGTAAACCCATCCAGCACGGCAGTAGGCGCGGCGCCGCTGCCAACCACCACATGGTAAGCATTCACACCCACCGTGTCGGTATACACCTCAGACACATGGTTACCGTCTGCGTTTGACAGGTCATCGTCCTGCGCCAGGTCGCCGCTCAAAATGGTCAGATTCTGCTCCCAGTTGCGCTGGGTGCGCAGGGTTTCCGTGGCCGCAAAGCCGCCGTAGATGGACAGGCCATCGGTCAGGGCAAAGGTCGCGGTGAGGCTGTCGTTGGTCTGGCCGATGCCCTCATCCGGGTAGTACACACCTTCCGCCACCCAAATTTCGCAGGGCGCGCCAACCAGCAGCGCATCTTGCAGGCTGTTGAAGGCGCTGGCCCAGGTATGGCCGTTCTGTGGGCCAGGGTTATCCGCGTCCACGTAGAGCGCGCCGCCCGCCGGGCAGGCCACGCTGAAGGTTTGCAGTTCGTAAGCGCCCAGGTCAATGGTGGTGAAGGCCAGGCGCGGGTTGCCAGAGAGGTCGACGGGCCGGCTGCCAATGGTATCGGTCAGCGGGCCGGAGCCGTCCAGGTCGGCGGCGTTGTCGCCCAGGTTGGCGGCTGGGGAACCGGCCTGCAAGGTGTAGTCGCCCGTAGTCGTCGGGGCGCTGCTGGCGGCTGCCGGAGCAGAGAACAGCGGGGCGACGTCGGGCAGGTTGCTGCCACCATCCGTGCCACAGGCGCTGCTCCAAACGCCGCCGGGGTGGCAGCCCTGCACCAGGCTGTGGGTGAAAGTGGGGGCGGCGCTGGATAGGTTGTTGACATTGCCGCCATTCACAGCAGTGTTGCCCCAGATGATACTGTTCTGCACTACGGGCTGGCTGCTGTCCACGCTGAACAGGCCGCCGCCCAGGTGCCCGGCTGCATTGCCCGCCAAAGTGACATTCGTCAGGACAGGCTGCGAAGTCCCACTGCTGTACAGGCCGCCGCCGCTGAACGTGGCCCGGTTGCCAGCCACCAGGCTGTTGACCAGGACAGGATTGGCCGCGCTGTAGTTATACAACCCCGCGCCGTAAGCTGCCTGGTTGCCCAAGACCTGCACATTGTACAGGGTTGGGCTGGTCGACCAATTGAACATCGCACCGCCATTCGTGGCAGCCTGGTTGGCAGCCAGGGTGACATCGAACAGGGCAGGGCGGCTGTTGTTATCGTTGTAGATCCCGCCGCCATCGATGGAGGCCTGGTTGCCGCGCACGACTACGTTGTGCAGGCTGGGGTTGCTTTCATGGTTAAGCATGCCTGCGCCCCGCTTGGCCGTGTTGCTTACCAATTCCGTGGCGCTGATGACCGGGTGGCTGTTCAGGAAGTTGAACATCCCGCCGCCCGATTCACCCGCGTGGTTGCCTTCGAGCAGCAACCCCGTCAGCGTCGGGCTGCTGCTAACATAGTTATACAACCCGCCGCCGTTTATGCTCGCCTGGTTGCCGGTGAAGACGGCCCCGGTCAGCGTGGGCGCGCCTTCTTCATTGAACAAGCCGCCGCCTAACTTGGCCTGGTTATTCTCAAAGGTAAGCTGTGTGCCGGTGAACGGTGTGCGGTAAGCCGCATAGCCGCCGCCGCTTTGGGCAGCGGTGTTCTCTTTGAAGGTGACCGCGGTCATCTCGCCCGCGGCATTGTGGGTATATAAGCCGCCGCCAGTGTGGGCCGTGTTGCTGAGGAAGCCAGTGGCGCTGATGGTGAAGCGGCCGCTCAGGTAGACGCCGCCGCCATTGGCGCTGGCAGCATTGCTGTTCATCAAAACATCCAGCAAGGCCAGGCTGCCCATCCCCTGGTAGATGGCCCCGCCATTGGCGGCAGTGTTGAATGCGGCCTGGCCAAAGGTCAGGCTGACCTGCCCAGAATGGGCCATCAGGCCGCCACCCGCGCCCTGCGCGTGGTTGCCGATAAACCCAAATTGGGTGAGGACAAGCTGGTGCAGCCCCGTGGCGCTGGCAAAGTAGAGGCCGCCGCCGTCTCCGCTGGCCTGGTTGCCAACAAAGCCTACTGCGCCCAGGGTAAGGTTGGCGTCTTGCGCCAGCAGGCCGCCGCCGTTTGCCGCACTGCGGCTGACCGGCGCGCTGCCCCCGGTGACGATGAAACCGTCCAACGTGGCCGAAACCACATTCTGCGCAGTGACGACATGATCGGCGTTTGTGCCCACGATGTCGCCTGGGGCGTATGTAATGCCGCCCGTAGTGACGTCATCCTGCGCCAGGTCGCCGCTCAAAATCGTTGGGTGATTGTCCGAATCGCGCTGGGTGCGCAGGGTCTCTGTGGCCACAAAGCCGCCGTAGATGGATAGGCCACCGGTCAGGGCAAAGGTCGCGGTGGGGCTGTTGTTGGTTTGTTCAAAACCCTCATCCGGGTAGTACACACCTTCCGCCACCCAGATTTCGCAGGGCTGGTCAACGTTCAAGGCGGATTGCAGGTACTTCAATGCCGTCCCCCAGGAAGCGCCCGTTCCCGAAACCGGGACATCTTTATCGACATACAGGACGCCCCCTGCCGGGCAGACTGCGCCGTCATCATCGAAGATGGTGATGGCCGTCGCAGCATTGCCCAGGTAGGCATTCTGACCGGTTACGCTGGTCAGTTGCAGCAAGAACTGTTCCGGGGTTTCTTTTTCGCTGTCACCGGTGATGCCAATCAGCACGCTCTGCATGAGCGAGCCAGGCGTAAACACAAAGGTTCCGCTCACCGGGGTATAGTCCACCCCCGCAGCAGCCGGGTTCTGGAGGGCGTCGGTGGTGGTGTAGGTGACGGTGATAGCCGTCAGGCTGGGCTGGCTGAGATAGGCAAAAAGCGCCAGCCAGCGGGTCGTGCCGGTGGATTCGGTAATCGTAGCGGTCAGGTCGAGCGAGACCTCCACGCCATCGTCGTCCAGGATGGTACCGTAGCCCAACGGCTGGGCGAGCATGGCGTTTTGCGGGGCAGACAGCGTCACGGTGAAGAACTCATGGCCTTCCACTTCCGTATCGCCCACAGTTTGCACGGTGATCGTCTGGTGGGTCTCGCCGGGGGCGAAAACAAGCTGGCCGCTGGCGGGCAGGTAATCTAACCCGGAGACCGCGGTGCCGTCCGCTGCGGTGTAAGTCACCGTCACCGGGTCGAGGTGAGCGAGGGCCAGGGTGACCTGGAAGAGGGCGTCCGCCAGGCCGCTGTTGCCTTCGTTGACCGAGATACTATCAATGGATAGGACGGGTTGGAGCAAGCCAGCGTCCCAATCGAAGGTGGTTTCGCCATAGGCCAGGGTGAAGCCCGCCGTCGCCCCCGCCGGGTCGGCGTCGCTATCCAGGGCGTCGTCCACCCCGGCGTTGCGCGTGGTGAACAGGTAGCCCGTGGGGCGCTCAAATTCCAACCAATACTGGCCGGAAGGCAGGCCGCCAAAGTGATAGACGCCGTTCACGTCCGGGTCGGGGTCCGATTGGGTCTGGACGCTGGCGACAAGCTGGTTGGTCAGGGCGTCGTACAGGTGCACCCAGAGATTGGCAAGGCCCGGCTCGCCGGAGTCCTGGAGGCCGTCCTGGTTTCCATCGAACCAGGCGCGCCCGCCGATTTCCGTGTCATCGTCCACGCCGTTCACGGTGAGCGAGACCACCGCCGTATCGGTCAGCGCGGTGCTGTCTTGCAGCAGGTAGGTAAAGGTCACTACCTGGCTCTGGCCCGCCAGCAAGCCGGGGAAAGCGCCCTGGGCGCTGTACTGGAACACCCCATACGGGTCCAGGGCTGTCAGGGTTCCAGCGGCGGGCTGGGCGAGGTGGGTGATGGTGTAGGTCCCGGTGAACAGGTCGTTGGTGCCCAGGGAAGCAATGATGCTTTGGGTTTCCAATAAATCGAAGGCGTCACCGCAGGCCACCGGGCCGATATCCTGGAATTCGTAGGCGCCCATATCCAGGCCACCATAGACCAGGCGCGGCGCGCTGTTCAAGTCGGTTAGCACTAAAGCGGTAAACAGCCCGCCAGGGAAGGCAACCCAGCGGTCGGCCTGATTGATGGCCGGGGAACAGACCCGCAGACGCAGGTCGCCGTAGGTGTTGTTTGCGGCTTCATCTGCCGGGGTGTTGGGGTCATCCGCCCAACCATCGCCGCCAGCGTTCGGGTTCTGGATAAAGAGCGGGTTGGCATCCAGGTTGTCGCCGCCATCTGTGCCGTAAGCCAGGTTCCAGGCGCCGCCCAGGAAGGCATCTTGCAGCAGGCTGTAGCGGAAGGTGGAGGATGCCCCGCCAGCATACACCTGGGCACTGTGGGCGCTGGCCGTGTTGCCCCAAAGGATGCTGTTCTGCACCAGACTGGCGACCGTGCCCGTCAGGTACAGACCGCCGCCAATTGCGGCGTGGTTGCCGGCCAGGGTGCTGTTCGTCAGGCGGACAGGGCGGCTGGTGAAAATCGCGCCGCCATACTCTTCCGCCTGGTTGCCCACAAACAGCAGGTTCGTGAGGCTGTCTGTGCCAGAAGTCCCGCCAAGCAGCAGCGCGCCGCCCCATTTGGCTGCGTTGCCCAGGAAGTGGGTCGAGGTAATCGAGACCGTGCTGGTGAAGCTCTGCGCCAGCGCGCCGCCATACCCGGCGGAATTCTCCAAAAAGACCGACCCGGCAATACCCAGGTGGGTTTCATCCTGGTAAATCGCGCCGCCCGTATAAGGGCTGTGGTTTTCCACAAACTGCGTGCCTTCCACCAGCCCACGGGTTTCCCGCAGGTTAAACGCGCCACCCTCGCCTATACCGGAAACCGCGTTGCCTTTAAACAGGCTGTTGGCAACATGCAGGTCGCCAGCAAAAACATACAACGCACCGCCATCCAGGGCGGCCGTGTTGGAGAAGAAGCTGGCCTGGTTCAAAGACAGGGAAGCCGCACGGGACACAAGGGCGCCGCCGCTGTACGCCTGGTTTTCGCGAAAGGTAGCGTTTTCAAAGGATAGGGTCGAAGTCAGCACATACACCCCGCCGCCAATGCCCTGTGTCTCATTTTCGGCAAAGAGGGTGTTGGTCAGTGCGGCCTGGCTGTCTTGCAGGTACATGCCCGCGCCGCCAGCCCCCCAAACAGGGTTCAACTGCCAGTTTTGGATAAACTGTGTGCCCGTGAGGGCGAGCTGGCTGTCTACGGCATACAGCCCCCCACCCGAAGTTCCTACGTTCTCCAAAAATTCCGCGCTGGCCGCAGACAGGTCAGCGCCCTGGGCATACACGCCTGCGCCTTTGATGGCCGAACTGCCCTGGAAAAGCGTGGCGGTCAGCAACACCTGGCTGTCCAGAGCGTAGACGCCGCCGCCCGCAACCTGAGCGTAATTGCGAATGAACTGCGAACCGGTGAGTGTGAGCGTGTTGGAGATGTTGTAAATGCCGCCGCCCAGCCCGTAGGTGTAGGTGCTGGTTGCATTGAGGGCAGCGCGGCTGGGGGCATACTCTGCCTCGTTGCCCTGGAAACGGCTGTGTTCAATATAGATCACCGGGGTTTGCGCGGCGCTGGAGGCAGCCGCGTACAGGCCGCCGCCCAGATGGGCCGCGTTGCCCTGAAAATCGCTGTTGAAAATCGACAGGCCGCGCGCAGAGCTGGCAAGATACACGCCGCCGCCCTCTCCGGCTGTATTGCTCAGTAGGGCGCTGTTCGACAGGCTGCCCGGTTCCCAGGCGCCCTGGTAAATTCCGCCGCCCTGGTAATCGGCGGTGTTGCCTTCCAGGTGCGTGTTGGTGATGACCACCGCGCCGGATTGGATGTACACGCCGCCGCCGCTCACTTCCGCGTGGTTGCCGGTGAAGGCTGCGCCTTGCAGGGTGAAGTTGGTCAGTTCGGTTAACAAACCGCCGCCCCAATTTTGGGCTGTGTTTTGCAGAAAAGTGACATTGGAAAAGACGGGCGCGCTGTCTTCCAGCGCCAGGCCGCCGCCGTTGTTGGCTTCATTAGAATCAAACACCACGCTGGTCAGGGTTGGGGCGCTTTCATCCAGGTGCATGCCGCCGCCCAACGTGGCCTGGTTGCCGCGCAGCGTGACCTGGGTGAGCGCGGCGCTGCTGTTGAAGCTAAACGCCAGGCCGCCGCCAAAGCCCGCCGTGTTGTTGGCAAACAGGCCGCCCGAAATCACCGGGCTGGCATAGATATAGCCGTAGATGCCACCGCCGCGGTCCGTGGAAGCGTTGCCGCTGATGTTCACGCCCGTCAGGGTCGGGCTGCTTTGGTATAGATAGATGCCGCCGCCATTATAGGCTGTGTTGGTCAGAATCTGGGTAGCCGAAATGGTTCCGCCGCTATCTTCAAAATACAGGCCGCCGCCATTGGAGGCCGCATTGGACTGCACCAGGCTGTCTGCCAGGGTGAGCACGGCGTTTTCATGCAGATAAATCCCGCCGCCCTGGGTTCCGGATTGATTGGATTGCACGGTCCCATCCCTGAACGTAAGGCTGACGCCCTGTCCGGCGTAAATACCGCCGCCGCGGCCAGCCGCCTGGTTGGATTGCACTGTGCTGCCCTGCAGCGACAGAGACGTATTGGCGTTGGCAGCGATGCCACCGCCCTCACTGTGGGTGGCCTGGTTGCCCTGAACGGCGCTGTCTGACATTGCAAGCGTGCCCGAAGCCAGCACAATTCCGCCGCCATGCTTGGCAGTATTGCTAAACACATCCACGCCGCTGAATACAGCAGTGCTGTTCAGCCCAACGAACACGCCGCCGCCATCATTAAAAGCCGCGTTGTACTTCAGCTCGGTTTGGGTAAGGGTGAACGGGCTGGTTTCCACAAAAAGCCCGGCGCCGTGGTTGGCCGTGTTCGACATGACCAACCCACCAGACAGCGCCAGCCGGCCATCTTCCAGGTAAAGCGCGCCGCCCGGACCTGCCGCGTTGTTTTCAACAAAGGACGCGTTCAATAATTCCAAATCACTGCCAATGGCAAACAAGCCGCCGCCGCTGTCGCCGCTGTTGCCGCTGAAAGCGGTTCCTGCAGCCCGTATATCCCCACCGTTTTGATACACGCCGCCGCCGCTCAAGTCGGCCTGGTTGCTGGTAAAGATGGTGTTGGTCAAAACAAGGTCCGCGCTGTTGATATACAGGCCGCCACCGTTAAGGTCGGCTTCGTTGCTGCTGAAGGTTGTCCCGGTAAGCACCGGGCTGCTGGCGAAGTTGTACATACCGCCGCCTTCAAAACCCGCCTGGTTGGCACTGAAGCTGCCCCCGGCCAGGGCGAGTGTGCCGCCAGCCAGGTTGGCCAGGCCGCCGCCATTAACAAAAGCCACGTTGCTCAAAAACTGAACATTGACCAGGGAGGGCGCACCCGCCGAATTCCACAAGCCGCCGCCGTCTTGCGTGACGGTGTTGGCCAGGAAAGTGACTGCCGTCAGGGCCGGGCTGCCGCCATCATTGGCCAGGCCGCCGCCATTATTTGCCCAGTTGTTTGAAGCCAGGGTGTTTGAAATCACCGGGGAGCTTTGGTACAGGTATACCCCGCCGCCCGCGTTAAGAGCAGTATTACCCGAGAAAAACAGATTCGCCAGGGTGGGGCTGCTGTTCACCAGGTGCAGACCGCCGCCGCAGGCCGCGCCGCACGCGCTGCGGGCCAGGCCAAAGGCAGCGCCCCCAGTGAGGATAAAGCCATCCAACACTGCCGTGGCATTGGCGTTCTCCGCCCTGGCCACATGGTAGGCATTGGGTTCCACAATCAGCGTGGGGTTAATAATTACCCCTGTGGCCGTTGAGGCGTCATTTTGCTGTAAGTCGCCGCTCAGGATGGTGGGGTTGGCGTTCCAATCCCGCTGGCTGCGCTCGGTTTCGGTGCCCGCAAAGCCGCCGTAAAGGGCCAGGCCACTGGTCAGAGCAAAGGTCGCGGTGGGGCTGTCGTTGGTTTGTTCAAGGCCCTCATCCGGGTAATACAGCCCCTCGGCCACCCAAATTTCACAGGGTGGAGCGACGCGCAGGGCATCTTGCAGATATTTAAACGCCGTTCCCCACGAACTGCCATCCCCGGAAACCGCCCGGTCAGCGTCCACGTACAGGATGCCGCCAACGGGGCAGACGGTCGGCAGGTCAATCGTCAGGGTAAACAAATCGGTGTTGTTGGCAGAGTTCGTGTCGCTGTACACGGGCAGGGCAATTACCCCGTTTATTAAAACACCGGTGCCGCTGGTGGTGAGAGAATAGGTCAGGGTTTGGGTCTGGCCCGGGTTCAGGCTTTGCAAAATGCAGTACCACTGGCCATAGCCAGGGTAAGGGCCTGTGCCGCTGAAACAGCCCTGGGTGCCCGGTTGGGGAATGCCCGCCAGGTTGGCCAGCGGGGTGAAAATGTCGGTCACTTCAATTGCGCCAGAGGCATCTGTGCCCTGGTTGGCAATTGTAATGGTGTAGACCACGGTCTCGCCAGGGGAAACCAGGCTGGCTGCGGCAGTTTTCGTCACAACCAGGTCGGTGGTGGCGAGCCGGAAGCCGAAGTCCACCGAGAAATTGGTGTGGTTATCGGTGTCGCCATCGTCCACCGGCTCGGTATACGGAGCAAGCGTGACCGATTGGGACGCGGCGAGGTCTAACAAAAGCTGGTCGCCGTTGTCGTCCAGGTTCACGTCGTCGTCGGGGTCGGGGGCCGAAACGCCATTGCCCGTGGTGGAAGTCTTCAGGTACAGCGGTTGGTTTTGTGCAAAATTGGTGTGGGTAATGACCACGTAAAAGCTGCCGGGGGCCAGGCGGGTGAAGGTGTAGTAACCATTGCCATCGGTGAAGGTGGTCTCCAGGTATTCGTCTTCATTGGGATTAAACAGGCCGCCTGGTTCAATATCACGCCAGAGCTCCACTTCCACTTCGGGAATACCCGGCTCGCGCGGGCCTTGGGCATCATCCCAGCCGTTCTCGTCCAGGTCGTGCCAGACCCGGTTGCCCAGCTTCAGGTTGATCAGTTCATCCACATCGCTGGCATACACCAGCAAACTGGGCGAAGCCATCGAAGCCGAGGCCACGTTGGTGAGCACATCGGTAGGCCCAAAAGGCCCCTGGGCATAGGCGGTCACGGTATACACCTGCGTACCTGATGGGGGGATGGATTGGAAAAGCCAGAACACCGTTTTAAGGTCATTGTATGTACCCACCACCCCATTGGGGGAATACACCACAGGGACCAGGCCCTGGGGCAAATAGTCCACCACGGTGATATTGGCCAGGGTTAAAGCCGTGACATTGCCCACTGTAATGGTGTAGGTGGTCAGGCTGCCCACGGTTTGGGTGAGCTGGTTGTTGGTTTTCTCAATGGTTAAATAACTGGCGAGCGTGTCCACATCTTCTGCCGTGATTATCGGATGGTAAGGCATGCTCGCCAGAGCAGTGTTGGTCACCGCACTACCCGAACTGGGTGTGGGGCTGTAGTAGCCTGTCACTTCCAATACCAGGGTCTGGTTGGCGACAATGCTGTTGCCAACCCAGGCAATGGTATTAATGGTTGAAGAGTAAATCCCCCCAGCCGAATACCCGGTTACGACAAATTCGGGCGGCAGCACATCGGCTACGGTGACAATACCGGGCAAATCTATCCATGCGTTATGGGTCACACTGATTTTGTAGGTATAGCTATTCGCGGCGCCCGGAATCACCGTACCTACCTGGTTGCCTTTCTGAATGGACAACACAGGCGCAGCTGGCTGCTGGACCACAGAACCCACCACAGCCGTGTTGTTAGCCGGGTTGATATCGGCCTCTTCCGCTGTCACCTCAGCCTCATTGGTCACTGTGCCAGTGGCCATGGGGGTTGCAAAAACTTCCACTGTCACAACTTCTGACGGCAGAATGGTTCCAAGAAAGCATTCGATATACTCACCTTCATCGTTGCAAAACCCTGCCGAACTCGACAGGCTGTAAAGTGGGGTCGTCACCGGCAGCGTATCTGTCAACCGCACCCCGTTGGCCGGGGCAGTGCCCTGATTTTCCACCACCAGGGTGTAGGTCATCGGGCGGTAAACTTCCGGCGTAAGCGGTAAAACCGTCTTGGTTAAGTCCAGGTCCACGCCCTCGGGAGCAGCGGCGCTGGAATAGCGGGCAATTGCGTACGAATCCAGCCCGCTGGCGCTTTCAAACTGGCCGCCCGCGTAGAGGTATCCACCTGCAGAGGCCAGGGCCAGGACACGCCGCGAGCCCATTTGGGAACAGGAAGCAGGGATGGGCCCAATGCCATCGTCATAGGTTTCCCAGGCAGCCCCATTGGTGGTGCCAGCAATGCGCAGACCGGGGTCATCGAAATAACCACCCAACACCAGGGTGGCGCTGTGCACCGCCAGGGACATTACTTCGGCGCTGCACTCGGGGTACGTAGATTGTGGCGGGACATCAAACGCGTTCCAATCCGTGCCGTCCCAAAATTCAATTTTCGCACTGCGGTAGTAGGGGAAGCCCACACTTTCGGTAAAACCCCCGGCGTACAAATCGCCATTATAGACTGCCAGGGTATTGACCACACCATCAAAGCCAGCGCCAAACGCGCCAAAAAAACTGCTGCGGCTGGTTTCGGCCCAGAAAGCAATGTTATTGGCGGGAACTGCGCCCGCCGTGTCGAAAATACCGCCCAAAGCCAACACATCCGCGAACGGAACCAGCGCATACACATCGGCGCTGCCGCTCACGCTGCTGCCGCCAGAAACACCACCGCCCACGCTCTCCCATTCTTCCGCCGCGATATTCCAGGCCACAATGCCGGGCGAGCTGATCGAGTAATTTTCGCAGCCTTCGGTGGGGGCTGCCCCGCCAATTGCGCCGCCCACGTACAGCTTGCCGTTATAAACAGCCAGGGCACGCACCCCTTCGGTGACGCCAGCATTGCCCACCGAGCCTTGCAGTTCAAACCAGCGTTCCTCAGCGGCGCTCCACCGAGCCACCTGGCAAATCGCCGGGCCGGCGCCATCGCCATCAATCCGGTACAGGCTGCCCCCCACATAGACATCGCCTGTGTCCGGGTCAATGGTGATTGCGTTAACGATGCCAGCAACCCCGTTCCAACCCTCCACACTGTCAATCAGCGCGTGCCAGGCCGAGCCATCCCAACGGGCAACATTATAGGCAGTTACGTCTCCTACCTGGTATATTTCACCGCCAACGTAAATGTTTCCCTCGCCATCGGCCGCCATGGCATACACTTCTCCAACCACGCCTTCACCTGCCGGTGGAAACGCAAAGATGGAATCCCACCCGGTTGTGCGCAGGCCATCCAAAGAAGAAACAAGATGGTCTTGAATTTGTTCCACCGGGTATGCTTGCGAAACCTGTCCACGCGCTTCTTCCAACCCCATTTCGATTGAAACGGGTTCAGGTTGAACCACAAGCCGGGCGGCTTTGCTTTGGGCATCGGTAAAAAAGAGCAAAGCGGCCAGCATGGCTGCCGGTGCAAGAATTGAAAAAAGAATTGCGATGATTTTACGACCCATGGTTTTTACTCCTCTTCTTCATGCGAGCGATTTTCTGGCACATCATTCTTCGTACCTGGTTCAAAGTCTATGGCGGTCATGGCTTCAAGAAACTGGTTCAATGACTGTAAACTGGCAAAACCATAGCGTTTTTCTGAACCCAGGTCCTCCAGCGAAGTTCGCCAGGTTTTGGTATCACCCGAGTCTTCACACCAGATGCGCAAAATATAAGAATGATATGTGCCTGAAGGGTTTTTTGCCATTTTGAGAGTATAAACAGCAGGCGTTAGGAAAACGTTACTATAATCAGGGGAATCGCATCTAATTTTTACACCCAAAAATTCCTTTTTGACATCTGAATTCAGATGCAATTGCCCAATTACTACAATCCAGCCAAACGCAAGGGACAATAAAAACCGAATTCCTACATCTCCCGTATCGGTTCAAAATATTCAACAGATACGTTACAATTCAAACATGCTGGAATTAACTTGCTTAAACCATTTTCGAGCCAGGCTTAACGGCAGCCTGCTTACCCGGTTTGAATCGGACAACATCCGGGCTTTGCTAATCTTCCTGGCGTGTGAAAGCGAACACCCCCACTCGCGCGCCCGGCTGGCGGCCATGTTCTGGCCCGATTCTCCCGAAAGCGAAGCCCGCAACAACCTGCGCCAGGCCATTTTTAAACTGCAGCAAACCCTGAAAAACCGCACCGCCAACCCGCCTTACCTGCTGGTTAACCACCAAACCATCCAATTTAACCTCACCAGCCCGTACGAGTTCGATTACCTGAAGTTGCAAAAACACCTGGACACCTTTAACGCCCTGGCTGCTCGGCAAAAGCAAAGCGAAACTGGCATCCAGCACCTGGTTGAAGCAGCCCGCCTGTACGCCGGGCCTTTCCTGCAAACCGCGGCCTGGCGCACCAGCGAAATATTTGAGGAATGGATGATCATCCAGCGCGAAAAACTGCACCGCAAAGTTTTTCTTGGCCTGGATTTCCTGGCAGGTTGGTATATTGAACAACAACATTGGGAGCAAGCCCAGGTTTACACCATGCAGCAAATCACGCTGGACCCCTGGTACGAAACCGGGCACCGCCGGATGATGGAAATTTTGGCGTCCCAGGGAAAACGCTCACTCGCCCTGCACCAGTTTGAAAAATGCAAAGCCGTGCTGCAAAAAGAGCTGGGGGTCGAACCGATGCCCCAAACCCTGGCTTTGTACGAAAAAATCAGACGACAAACCACGCCAACCGCAGAAAAACCCATCTCCCCAAAGCCAACCTTGCAGCCGGCTTCCGCTCGCCTGGCTCCCAAAACCCCCAGGCCCGGGCACAACCTTCCCGAAAACCTTTCGCACTTTATTGGACGAGAAGCACTCATCAACCAGGTGAGTCAGATTCTTAAAGACCGGAACACGCGCCTGGTTGCCCTGACCGGCCTGGGCGGCATTGGCAAAACCCGCCTGGCAATTGAACTGGGGCGGCAATTGCAGCAAGAATTTCCAGATGGGGTCTGGTTTGTTCCATTGGATGGCCTCCCAACCTCCAGCGAAGCCTATCACCTCGAAGGAGCCATTGCCTCCAACCTGCCCCTGCCCCAGGGCAGCGGGACCGTTGGTGCCCAGCTGAAGAATTTTCTGCATGCTCGCCGCCTGCTGCTGATTTGCGATAATTTCGAACCCATTTCCCATCTAAGCCCCTCCTTGCAAACCCTGCTCGACCAGGCCCCGCTAATCAAATGCCTGGTCACCACCCGAGACGCAGCACCGTTCTCAAACCATACAGCCATCCCTGTTCCCCCACTCACCTACCCGGCAGACGAAGATGCCCATGACGATCTTAACCGCTTTGAAGCGGCCCGGCTTTTCATGCAGCAGGCCCGCAAAACCCGGGCAGATGTGGAAATTTCCCGGGTGGATGAGCCGTTTATCAGCCTAATTTGTAAACTGGTGGGCGGCCTGCCGCTGGCACTCGAACTGGCCGCAAGCTGGACCAACACGCTGAGCTGCCGCGAAATTGCCGAGGAAATCCAAAAAGGGCTGCGCATCCTGAAAGACACCAACGGGCAGTTTCCCGCTCGCCAGGGCAGCATATCCATTGTTTTTGAGCACATGTGGCAGCGCTTATCTTTCCACGAGCAGCGCATCCTGGCCCAACTATCTGTCTTCCGCGGTGGGTTTACTCGCGAGGCCGCCGAGACGATTGCCGGCGCCACGCTGGAAACCTTGCGCGCCTTCATTCAACAGGCCCTCCTCAAAGTAGAAAAGCAAACCCACAGCCAGACCCGCTATGCAGCCCACGAACTTGTCAGCCAGTTTTCCCAAGAAAAATACCAGCAAATGCTGCCAGCCCACCCGGATTTAGGCGACCTGCTGCACCGCCATGCCGATTATTACCGCCACTGGCTGCAAAAACAACGCGAACGGATTGGGACCGAAAAATTCATGGCCCTGGTAAACTGGCTGGAGCCAGAAATGGATAACCTCAAAGCGGCCTGGATGTGGGCGGTAGAAACCCAAAACGCCTCTTTTTTGCGCCAGGCCGCGCCAACCGCTGGGGCATTTTTCAGTATCAAATCGCGCTACCAGGAAGGCGTTCTGCTTTTTGAAAACGCCGTGCAGGCCTTGCAGCACGCCCCACCCGAAAACAAGGAAGTCCAGGCTGCCACCTATGTACTGCAAAACCGGTGGGTAATGCTGCAAAACAGCCTTTTCCCGGTGGATTACGCAGCCGTCACAGCCATCGCCCAACAGGCCCTGGCCAGGGCCGAAGCCCAAGGCGATGCGCTCGAAGCAGCTTACGCCCGCCTGCAAGGGGCCATTTCGCTGCGGCGCGCGGGCAAGTTTTCCGAAGCCTGGCAGTGGTTGGAGCAGGGCCTGGCCAACCTTCCCGACTCCCCTGCGCCCCTTTCTGGCGATACCCCGGTTTACCCGGGTGAATTCAACTGGGTCAAGGCCTCCCTGGATGGGCAGCTGGCCATGATTTCCCCTCAGACTGGCAAACTGAAAGAGGGGGAACGCTACGGCGTCCAATCGCTGCGGCTTTTCCAGGCTTTTGGTTTTCACACCGGCATCTGGTATGCCGCCTATGCCCTGGCATATCTTTCTCAAATGCAGGGGAATTACACCCAGGCGGAAATGTACCTGAATATTGCCACCGATGCCCTTGGCGACCTGCCACTGCAGTACCACCGGCTGAACACGCTGCAGCTCAAGGGCTACACATACCTGTATATGAAAGACTATCCCCGCGCCCTCCAGGCCTTCCAACAAGCCCTTGAATACAACCACGCGGTGGGGGATGATGATATGGCCTCCAACTTGCTGGGTGTGATGGGGTATATTGCTTCCAAACAAGAAAACTGGGCCGAAGCCGTGCGCCTGGCCGGGCAGGCCGAAGCGCTGGCCCGCAAAACCGGCAACCGCTGGCGGCTTGCTCAGATTTTAGTTACCCTTGCCCTGGGCTATGGCTACCTGAACAGCCCGGCACTCTGCCAGGCCTATTTAAAAGAAAGCCTTGAGCTGGCCAACGACCTGAACGACCCCAATTTGCGGGTCATCGCCCTGGTTGCTGTTTTGGAGTGGCTGGTTAAAATCCGGCAAATTGAACGATCCCGCCTGGTGGCCGGTTTTTTGTTCGCCACCGGATTGCTGCGAGCCGACCAGGTTTCTGAAATCCAGCAAATTTGCAACAGATACCAGGCCCCCATAGACTTATCTGCCAATGCCCAACTGCCCGCCCCTACCTGGGAAGACCTGTTCGCCGAATTGAAAGGTTTTCTTGGCCGAGAAGATGGGGTATAATACCCTCTGTCAACAATGATTATCGCAATCTAAATCGCTTTTTGCTCTGCCTGCGGGTTTTTTGGGCTTGTTTATGCCCGGGTCTGTTCCCATTTTTTGAAATCCCAACCTGCCACCGGTTAAGACCGAACCCCGGCCTTCTTTTTCGCTTGCTTTTAAAACCCTCCGCCAGAGTCCTGATCATCTATGGAGGTTTTTAAAATGTGTGGTTTTGTCGGTTCAATTGCATTCTCGCAAAAGCCAGCTTCGCAATCGGTATTTGATGGGTTACAGACGATCATTCATCGCGGCCCAGACGGTCACCAACTGATGGCGAACAAATCGTTAGCGCTGGGTCATGCTCGCCTGGCCATTCTGGATGTCGCCGATGGTCACCAACCTATGACCCATCAAAACAAATGGATTGTATTCAACGGCGAAATTTATAACTACAAAGAAATCCAGCAATCTTTCGAAGAAATTTTCCAGACCGACAGCGACACCGAAGTGATTCTGAAACTGTTCGCCCGGTTTGGGCCAGAATCGGTTGCCCGGTTAGATGGCATGTTCGCATTTGCGATTGCTGAAAACGACCAGGTTTTCCTGGCCCGTGACCCTTTGGGCATCAAACCCCTGTATATCATTTTAGAAGATGACGCAATGTATTTTGCTTCTGAAATCAAGGCGCTGCTGCCGCTTGGCAAACACATCCAGGAATTCCCTGCCGGCCACTACTGGACAGCCCAAACGGGCATGCAGCGCTATTTTAGCGACCTGGTTACCCTGGAACAACCGGGAACCAGCACGGTAGAATTTAGCCAAGAAGACCAGGCCCTGCCTGTAATCCAAAAAACCCTGCGCAATGCCGTTCACAAACGCCTGATCGCCGACCCGGATGTCCCCGTTGGGGTCAGCTTGAGCGGCGGGTTGGACAGCAGCCTGGTGGCTGCATTGGCTGCTGAAGTTAAAAAACCGCTGGAAACCTTTGCCGTGGGCATGGCGGGCAGCCCGGATGTGACTTTTTCCCGGCAGGCTGCTGTTTATTTGAATACAAAACACCATGTGCGCGAATATACCTTCGATGAAATGCTGTCCATCTTACCAGAGGTGATTTACTACCTGGAATCGTACGACGCCGCCCTGGTGCGCAGCGCTATTCCCAATTATTTCCTGGCGCAGCTGGCTTCACAACACGTCAAAGTGATTCTCACCGGTGAGGGCGCAGATGAACTATTCGCAGGATATGCTTATTTACACAACGTCACCGACAGCCACCTGCACAAAGAACTGCTCACCATTACCCAAAGCCTGCACAACACCAACCTGCAGCGAGCCGACCGGATGACCATGGCATTTGGGCTTGAGGCCAGGGTTCCGTTTTTGGATGTGGATATGGTCAACCTGGCTTTCCGGCTGCCCCCAGCCTGGAAACGCCCCTTTGCCAGCGAACAAGGCGTGGTGGAAAAAAACCTGCTGCGCAAAGCCTTTGCCGGGCTGCTGCCTGCCAACATCCTTCACCGACCCAAGCAAAAATTCTCCGCCGGGGCCGGTTCCGGAGACCGCCTGGCAATCCATGCACGCAGCACCATCAGCAAGCGAGAATTTGAACAAGCCTGCGCCGAACACCCCGAAGCCGCCCTGCGCTCACGCGAAGAGCTGTTTTATTTTCGCATTTTTCGAGAACAATTTGGCGAACAAATTCCAGCTGGCATGGTTGGTCGCACACGATCAGTGGTTTCTACCGAGCTGTTCTAGGCGGTGCTCCGTGAATTGATGCCACACCTCCTGGAAAGGTCAGCTTAATCCCCTGGTTGGCCTTGTTCGCGTTTCCCCAGGGAAAGCACGCCAATGCGCAAGAATTTGAGGTAACCACACGTGCCCCCACCCCAATATCGAGGGATGCAAGGGGGAATGGATCAGCAATTTCATGATTTTTTTGGGCGAAAACAAAAAATCTGATGCTATACTTTTTAACAAGACTGGGAACGAAATCATATGGCTGATCGCGTTAATCCACGGAATGGCATTACTTTGCTGGGTATCCTGCTTTTTGTTGGGATGATGGCTTCAGGCTATTATTACAACCTGACCTTTGTGCAGATTGGGTTAGAAGACTTCGGTACCCGCATCTTGGGGCTGAGTGCAGCGAGTGTCGCTCGAGATATGGCCTTGTTGGCGCTGGCAACCTGCATCACAGCCATTCTTTTTGGCAGGTGGATGCAAAAACAAGGCTGGGGCAGGTGCTTTCAACGGAAATTACAAATTTCATTTGGTGTGGTGCTGGCGCAAATGATCCTGACGGGTATTTGCCCGTTGATTACAAATGAAGCAGGTTTTCTTGTTTGGTTGACAGGCGTATCGCTGGCTCTTGGGGTTGGGGTGCCAACGATGTTCTCGATGACGGTCGACTTGATCCCGGTGAAGATGCGGGGCGGCGCAGCAGCCATGGTCACAGCGAGCGCTTATTTCGCTGCCGAAACCCTGTCCAACGAGTGGATTTTTGAAACATTCCAGCAGTATTCTCTGTGGCTGCTCGCCGCAGGCACCCTGGGAATTGGTGTTCTGGCCTTCATCCGCCATCCCTGGCTGGATGTGCTCGCCCAGCAGCATAAGCTTGATGCGTTTGCCAACGGGCGATTTTCAAAGCAGCGTTCATCCAAACCGCGCCTTATTGGGTTTATCCTGGTAATGTTTGGAATCTACTTTGTTGACAGCCTGGGTTTTCTGCGCCTGCTTAAAACCCCATTGTACATGACCAGCGCCTGGCAATCGCCGGTTTTTGATGTTCGAGTTTTTATTGCTGCCGTGCATGTTGTCGGTGCACTGGTCGCCGGGGTTTTATATTCTTCGCTCCGACAACGCTCGCTTTTTCTGTGGATTTTTGGAATTTTTGCGCTTACCCACCTGCAGTACAGCTTCCACATCCGAACCGAAGCAGAAACTTCAGTGCTCTTAATGCCAATGCTCTATGCATTAGCAGTCAGTCTATATACAGTGGTCAACTTTGCAATTTGGGCAGATTTATCCACCCCCGATACCATCAGTTTGAACTCAGCCCTTGGCGTAGCCCTCTCTGGCTGGACAGCCACCTTCTTAAGCACCGCGCTGGCGATTGCCTGGAATGAAAGCCTGCCACTCCAACGTCATATCCAGGTCGTAGATTCGCTCGCCATCGTATTTTTCCTGGCCATGCTTTTATTGGCATATTTTCGAAACCCCCAAAAGAGGACAGGATGAGAAAAACAATTCTGTGGTCAACTTTACTAACCTTAACCATACTGCTTTCAGCTTGCAGTTCCAATGGGATGTACCGGGTCACCCTCATTACAGAAGGTACCCATACAATTGCAGGTGATGTCGCCGGCGATATGATCCTGCTGGGTGGACAGGCATACCTGGCAGCAGGCGCCAAACTGGATGGGAATATCCATATCCTGTCAGGGAGCCTGGAACAAGATGGGCTGGTACTTGGGGATGTTTCTTATTTAAACGGTGCGCTGGTCCTGGGCCCAACCGCCCAAATTGATGGCACGCTCAACCTGGGCGGAGACAGCTACACCATAGCCCCAACTGCCGTTATTAATGGGGGAACAAATTCCGGAACTGGGATTGCCATCCCCGATTTACCCGAACGAACTGCACCCAATTTTTGGATTCGTCTGCTGCGTTCAGGAGTCAGCGGTTTTTTGTTGGGTATGGCAGCAGTGATTTTGGTTCGCTTTGTTCCCAATGGGGTCAACCGGGTTGGCGATGCGGCTTTGCATCACGGTTGGGTGAGCGCAGCAATGGGGCTGCTGGTTGGGCTGGTTGGTGTTTCCCTTTTTGTGACCATGGCCTATACCATTCTGTTGATCCCGGTCACGCTCCTGGGCATTGCTATCATGGGAATGGGTGTGCTCTATGGATGGATTGGTTTGGGGGTGTCAACGGGCAGGATCAGCGCCCATGCGATGAAACGCAAGGTCAGCCTCGCAAAAATGGCTTTTACAGGAACATTGTTTTTTGTGGTGGCAATGCAGTTGCTCACATCCATTCCCGTGATCGGTGGGCTGCTGGGGTTGACGCTTGCAGCAATCGGGCTAGGGGCAGTTTCCATTACCCGCTTTGGCCTTACCCACTTCACACCCGCCAACCCTGAAGATTAACCGGGTATTGCACATCCATTTTCAACCAACAAGGGGATAAACAATAGGAATTCCCTGGCATGTAATTCCTGGTCATATGGCGCGATTGCGGCTTTATTCACCTTCCTGCATACCTGGCATGGCATCCAAAACCTTTCGCAATTTTAAAAAGGTTTGCTGTCATCGGACCCATTGTTCATGGGGGATATTGGCCAGTGCCGAGGGCGTTTTACAGCCAACAATGGCGGGGGCTTCGCGAATGAGCGTATCATTTTCGAGCGCCGCCACCATAAACAAGGCGAAATCCACCCGACGGGTGAGGTTGCTGGCAAGAACAGGGTCACCAACGTGGCGACTCCAAACCGGCATTCCCTGGCTCGGGCCTTCCTCAAGGTCGCTGCCGCGCACCACCGTCCATCGGGCGGGGCTGGCAAAAATTGACCAGCAGGCTTCAACCTGGTCGTCAATGTCAATCATGCCAGTCAGACGGCCAAGCCAACGATACAATCTCTCTTCTCGCTTCATAGATGCGGGGTAGACATCCTGCCCGTCACGAGAAATATGCCAGCCGCATGAGAAAACCAGTCGCGCATCCGGGCGTGCGCAATCGAGCACGGCCTGGGCAGTTCCGGTTGAATAATGCTGCCGGCCCCAGGGCACTAACACTGTCAGCACACCATCGCAGTCTGCAGTCGCTCTCTGGATAACCTGGCGATCATTGGTTGCGCCAGGGATGATGGTGATGCGATTTTTAAAGCGTTCTAATTTGACAACGCTGCGTTCCCGGCAAACGGCCGTCACTTCGTAGTCCCGGTCGAGACAGTGTTGAAGCATGTATTGGCCAAGTTTGCCAGATGCCCCAACGATACAGACCTTTTTCATTTCCGCCTCCTTTATTCTATGCTGTCTGAACCGGCTGGCGGCGCAGCAAAATGATGCCCACCCCAATAAACCAGATCATTTGACTCAAGCCGAACAGACCCACCAGGTCAGCCAGGCCAGGAAAGATGGAGACAATTCCCACCGAGCCAACCAGCAGGCCGAGGAAATTTAAGGCTTTGGGCAGCCCGCCACCCCACAAAGCTGCCAGGCTTACCAGCAGTGCCCAGACGCCGCCCAGGATTTCACCATTCCCGTTGCCCAACCCGCTGGCCACGGCTTCGAAGCCCTGCCAGGTCAATGCTGCCTGGACCGGGTCTTGGGCATAAAGCGCAAGAACAGGGGCAATGCCTGCATTTGCAACCATGCCGCTGGCAACCAACGAACCTGCCCAAATAACAGCCACCACCGTCGCCACCTGGGCCAGGGCAGGCGCTCCCGCTTTCAGCCGGTCGTATAACGCCAGGGACAGCACCACCAGCACCAGGCCAAAGAAGACATACATCAGCAAGTTGGTCCAAAAAATCACCGCCTGCTGTTCGAACAGCAGTGCCACTTTTTGGGCAGGATCCGTGATACCCGGGTAATCCAAAACCACCAGGAACAACACAATCCCGATCAGGTAGGCAACAGCCAGGTAAAATGCGGCAAAAGCGCCAGATTTCTGCAAGGTTATCATGATTTTCTCCTTAATGATTTACTACCTGAATGACCACATTCCCTTTCTTATGGCCTTGTTCAACGTAGCGATGCGCCTCAACAATCTGCTCGAAGGGATAAACCCGGTCAATCACCGGTTTATAGTGACCTGCTTCGAGCAATTCTTTCAGTTCCAACAACTCCTGGAGGCGAGTCTGTCCGGTTTTAACGCGGGCGTCTCGATGGACATTCAGGTAGCGGCCGCCGGGTTTGAGGGCTTTGCGGGCCTGGGCGGCAGGAAATTTAGCAACTGCGTCAAAAACCACATCGTAGCAAAGACCCTGGCGGGTGAAATCCTGGTAGGTATAGTCCAGCACACGGGCTGCACCAAGTGATTTCACCAGTTCGAGATTGGCTGCGCTGCACACCCCGGTCACCTGTGCACCAAAAAGGTTGCGCGCCAGTTGAACTGCATTCGTCCCCACCGCGCCAGACGCGCCATAAATCAACACATCTTGATTCGGCTGGAGGTTGGCCTGTCTCAAACAGCGCAGCGCCGTCCATCCGCCCCCAACCGCAGCCGCCGATTCGGCGTAATCCAGGTTGGCCGGTTTATGCGCAAGCACGCCATTTTCCGGGAAGCACTTATACTCGGCATACCCCCCCCAACCAGCCTCGAAAGTAGAAGCAAAAACCGGGTCGCCCGGTTTGAAGCGCGTGACGGCTGCGCCAACCGCTTCGATTTCCCCGGCCAATTCCATGCCCAAAATCGGCCGGCGCGGCTTGAAAATCCCCAGGTACAGGCGGGCAAACAACCACTCCTGCGGCGGAACAGTGAAGCTGCGCATCCGGCAGTCCCCGATGGTGACAGTGGTGGCATGAATTTTGACCAGCACTTCACGCTCGCGCGGCGTCGGTTTTGGGAGGTCTGCCAGGCGCAGCACATCCGGCGGGCCATATTGTGTGTAGATCATCGCTTTCATTACGCATCTCCAAGTTCATACGAAAAGACTTCACCAATGGGGGTATCAAATGCCATGGCAATCTTGAAAGCCAATTCGAGCGAAGGGGCGTATTTGCCGCCTTCGATGGCGATGATGGTCTGGCGCGTCACGCCCACCTTCTCGGCCAGCTGCTCCTGGGTCATTTCGCCGTTCAGAAAACGCAGTTTGCGGATATTGTTGCGGACCTGGCGCTTTTCCATCTTAACTGCCCCTGCTGTCAAAGTAGAACTGCGAAAGATCGCCAATGATTTGTGCCAACAGAGAGAAGAAAAGAATCAGGCTGAACATGACCAGCGGCGGCTGCCCCAAAACAAAAGTCAGCATCGCCGCCAAAACGCCCAGCGAGAATGCGATATACGCCACCTGGGTGCCTTTCAGGCTGATTAATTTATCCCGCTCATCTTCTGCCAGGCGAACTTCTTTGTCCGATTGGGTCCGGATGGCGTGGACAATGTTGATCACGATATGCGCGAGGATGTTGCCAACAATGTTCAGCACAATCGAGGCAACGATGACAATTCCGGCCAGGCGGAAAACATCATTTGCGATTAAATCGCCTTGTTGGAACATCGGGATTATTCCAATCAGGTAGTAACCCAAAATCACCAGGGTACTGACCAAAGATACTTCGGTGGACACTTTTCGGATGGACATTTCTTCTCCTTATGTCTGGAAAACACTACTTAAAGTAAATAACTATATACATATAGTAATATAAAATATACATAATGTCAAGTGTGATTTACATTGAATTTTCTAATTCACCCAACCCTGAAAGCAGCTTGTGTCTGGCTGAAAGGCTCTATCTGCAAATGCCATTAAAAAAACACGGCTGCTTTGCGCAGCCGTGCCGTAGAAAGGAAGAAGGCACACATCACGTCCAATTCCAGGCGTACCCGATGATCACCCCGTTGAAAACCATACTTACGACCAGCAAAAACTTGTCGTAAGTCGAGGGGTAAGTGGGCAGGCCGACCAGGTTGAATAAAATTAAAAAGCTGGCGACAAGGATGTTAGCCCAGCGGTTGGCCTGCTGGGGCAGCACAAGGGTCAGGAAAATCATGAGGATCGGGATGAGCATCAAAACAGCCATTGCCAGGTACATCCATTGGTTTAAATTTTGGCCCGCCATCCCTCGCGCCGCATCGCCGCTGATAATGCGTAAAATGTCGCCCAGGAAGTAAATCATCATAACAACAATCCAGGTTCCAAAGAGAATCATTTGAGTATTCATAGGTTAAGCCTCCAGATTTATGGTAATCACAACACTGCCACGCTTACGCCCGGTTTCGACGTAGCGATGCGCCTCGGCAGTGTGGGCGAGCGGATAGACCCGCTCGATCACCGGCTTGAGATGCCCGGCTTCGACCAGTTCTGTGAGCCGCAGCAGTGTATCGGTTCCCAATTGGGGCGTGCCATCATCTACCGAGATGAATTTCCCGTTCGGCGCCAGTGCCTTGTGGCAGGCGATCTTTTTGCTGTAACGTTTGCCCACCGCATCGAAAATCAGGTCATAGCGCTCCGGGCGTTGCGTGAAGTCTTCACGGGTGTAATCAATGACCGCATCCGCGCCCAATGCTTTGACAAAGTCCAGATTGGCCGTGCTGCACACCCCAGTCACCTGCGCACCGAGGTGTTTGGCCAGTTGGACGGCAAACGTTCCGGTTGCGCCAGAAGCGCCAAAAATCAGCACCCGCTGCCCGGGCTGCACCTGTCCCTGCCCCAGGAAGTGCCAGGCCAACCCGCCGCGTGAAGGCAGGACGGCGGCCTCGGCGCAGCTCAGGTTGGCCGGTTTGGGTACAACCAGGGCATCTTGCGGGCCGCGCACCCCATCAGCAGGCAAACAGGCATATTCGGCATACGCCCCAAAATGCTTGCCGGTAAAAGCCATCACCGGGTCGCCCACTTTAAAGCGCGTCACCGCGCTGCCAACGGCCTCCACCTCCCCGGCCAAATCCAAACCCAGCACGGGGTTGCGCGGGCGGGTGAACCCGACAAAGATGCGCATGGGCAGCCACAACAGCAGATTGACCTTGCCGCTGCGCACGATGCAGTCGGAAATGGTGACGGCGGCGGCGTGGACGCGGATCAGAATTTGGTTGTTTTGTGGGGTTGGTTTTTGCAGTTCACCCAACTGGAGCACCTCAGGCGGGCCATAGGCGGTGCAAATCATCGCTTTCATGTGCTTCCTCCGCGAAAGTGTATCAGTGCAAAGATAACAACAATTTTTTTAATTGTAATACCCATTTTCAACATTACGCTGCCCATCAGCAATGACTCCAGTAGCTGTGCTTTCTACAGTCGATGGAGCGGATCAACCGCCAAAGCTGAGGTCAGCGTCAGTTGGACTGCGAAAGCGGACCTTGGATTGATGGCAGATTTTTTGCACAACCGTTTTCCCAGTCAAAGCATTCGAGAATAGCGATCCCATCGAGGTAACCCATTGACCGGTGAAGAAGAAATTCTGCAAGCCTGGTAAAGTGAAGGTACGATTGAGCCCCAGCATAAAATCAAGAATCTGGCGAATATCTGATGCTGATGTATATTTGTGTGGGTAGTTATTGTGCCCCAGCGTTCCCCTCATGTAGCGTTCCCAGGTGCGTAGCGTGGCAACGTCCACCACTTCAACATCTTCCCGCAGACCTGGAAATTGATTATCCAGCAGAGCAATCACCTGTTCAGCAATTTTGTTCTTCTTTGCCTGATAAGCAGCCTGGTCATTGGGTTCGCCAGAAAAATAAGACGGCCGCCCATGCAATTCGACTTTGATGACTCCCTTCCCAGGCGGTGCCATGCTGTCATCGAACCCATAGAGCTGCAGATGAAGAAACTCACATTCCTGTCCGCCAATCGTTTCGGGCTGCTCCAGGAACATGATCAAGGCCGAGGGATAGGCGGTTAAATCGCGTTTGACCCCTAAAAATACCAGCACAGCCGAGGCGACCTCCTGATCCTCTGGACAAGGCTCGCAAAACTGGGAGATTTTCTTGTTTATGTATCTGCCGCCCAAAAGCTCTTGGATGGTCTTGCGACCATCCGCGTTGGACACAACAAAGTCGGCAGTGTGCAGTGTGCCATCTTCTAATTCAACTCCGCAGGCGCGGTCATTATCCGTCAGAATTTTTACCACTTTCTTGCGGTATTGAATTTCCCCACCCAACTCAATGTAACGGGCAGAGATGTTCTTGGCAAATGCCAGCCCACCGCCCCTGGGCCAGCCAACTTCACCGTAAATATAGGCAGAATGTTCAGCCAGGTAGCCAAATAATGGGACAGCCGGCTCTGCGTAACGCAGTAAGGGGAATGCTTTGCGCAGCAGCGGATGCTTGAAGCGTTCGCCAAATGCGCCTAATGTGTACCGAAAATACTTTAGATTTGCAAGAAAAAACGGCAGGACAGACAGCTTATCCCAGAAATTCCCCAGGTTTGTCTTTCCCAACAAATCATCCGCTCGTAGAAAAGACTTGATGCCCTGGATATATTCATCAATGACCGCCGCATCCTGCGGCGAGAGCTGCTTCAGGTGGGATTCCAGTTTTTCAAGATCGAAGTAGTTATGAAAACAAGCGCCATTTGGCAGAACCGCGCTAACAAATTCATTCCGCCGGACCAATTCACATGGCATTGCGCCCAACTCCTGCCAGAATGCATTCACCCTGGTGTTGGGCTGAAAACCATTCAAGCTGTGAATACAGGCGTCAAAAACATAGCCCTTGCGTTTCCAACTGGTACATTGCCCACCAGGTAATGAATGCGCTTCAAAAATGGTTGTCTTGAAACCATTGTATTGTCCATAAATCCCAGCAGCTAAACCGCCCATACCCGCGCCGATGATAATAATCGTTTTCATACCAACCACCTTACACAAATCAACACAACACAACCCGAATCATCACAGTGGTCTGCGCCCCCACTTCCACTTCCTCAGGGCGGGGTTTTTTGTTCTCAGCCAGGGTTACACCATTAAATGGGGCGTCATACGGTGAGCGCCGTAGATGGGCCATCAGCCAAGCAGCAACAGCTTTTTTGTCGTCGGCCACCACTTCTGGCAGGCCCTGCACGTCTTTGCCACGCAAGCGCAGGGTGATTGGGGTGTTGTGGTGCAGGTTTTTCCACCACGCGGCATGGGAGAAGATGTACAGAGTGTCACCATCCTGCGAATAACTGACCGGAGTCGTAAATACCATGCCGCTTTTGCGCCCGGTGAAAGTGATCAGGAGAAAATTTTTACTCAGGATGCCGTGCAAGGGCGAGCGCAAAAGGAATTTGATCGTGTGATTAACCGCCGGCGGAATGCCGCCTTTTGATTGTATCTTGGTCATTTTCGGTTGCTCCTTATGCTGGGTCACAAACACCACCCCAACCAACCCCCACAGCGCGACAGCAAGGGTGATATACCAGGTGAGCAGGGGCAGTTCAGGAATGGCCAGCGGCATGAAGATAAAGAGGATGCTGCCTGTCAGGCTCAGGTGCATCAGGATTGAAATCAGCAGGCTGTGTGTGTGTTCGTAGACCCAGGTCATCAATACCCGGTAAGCGGGCAGTACAGCCGCATAAAAGAAAAACTGGGGCAGGAACAAAATGCCGGAAAACTCCCCTGTAGGCGTGCCGCTGCCCCACACAGCAACGATCAAATGCCAGAAACCCCACATGAAACCGATCATCAGCCCAGTGGTAAATAGACCATTCCGCTGGCGAAGCCTGGGAGTGGCAAAGCCTGTCCAGCCGGGTTCTTCAAGTAAACCAGCCACCAATCCCGCCGCCAGCGCTGAGATGATAAGCCCGGCTTTATCTTCTGAAACCAGGATGCCCGGTACAAAAACCGGTGAAAACAAAGACAGCCCTAAAAGGGTCACTGCTGCCAACAAGGGGGCCATCAGTAAAGCCGTTGCATACCAGCGCGCCCCCACCCGCCAGCGCATCAAACGCCCCAGGAAATCGCGCAGTCCGGTGCGGCCATCCAAAATCGCGGTGAGCAGGATTCCCGAAAATACAGGGCCAACGGCAAGCAGCAAAACGACAAAGGGGAGCAAGTTTTCGACTTCTTGCGCATTAGCCGGGAAGCCATCCAATCCGCCGCTGATCATGAACACGCCACCCCACGAGATGGCAAGGGTCAGGGCAAAATAGGCAAAGACTGGATGGCGCTTGATTGCAGAAAAAACGTTTTGAAACACAGTAAACTCACTTCCCGCCTAAAAGGCGTAACAGCGCTTCACGAATGACTTCATCGGGAATGTCCCGCCATTGGCGTGGATACATCAACATCAGCCCGTTGACAAACGAGAAGAAAAAGGTGGTCAGCAGGTTGGGGTCCACACTTGCCAGGAAAGACCCTTCGGCCTGCCCCTGGGCAAAAATGGCATTCAAGGACTGGTGATAATCCGAACCAAGCTGCTCGGTGGAGATGCCAAACTCGGCGAATTTCCCCACACCTGCCTGGCCAAGAAAGGTGATCATGATTGTCACGAACTCGTCACCGCCCTCTTTCCTGGTCAGCGCCAGGAAAGCCCCCAGAAAGCGGTTGAACTTCTCCAACCCGCTGCCTACACTCGTGACGGCCTCGGTCATTGTTCCGCCAATTGCTTGGAAGCCCTCCACCAGAACGGCCTGGAAAATGGCATCTTTGGAGGGGAAGTGCCAGTAGAGGTTGCCCTGGCTCATCCCGGCTTGTTTGGCAATCTCCGAGACATTACAGCCATCGAAACCGCGTTCGGCAAACAGGCGGCGGGCGGTGCCAATGATCTTGGCCCGGCTTTCGGCTCGGATTTGTTCGGTCTGGGTTTTAGTGCGCGGCATATTTTCTCCTTTTCACTGACTAAAAAGTCAGTCGCAGATAAATTGATTCTATCAACGACTGACTTTTTAGTCAATAGTATAAGTGAAAATTCAGAACGGAACAAATTCGCGCAAACGCGCTCTGCCGGTAAGTTGGCTTACCGGGTGGTTGATGAAACCACGCCGCGCACAAACAACCCAAACGGGACAAACACAATCAACCCCATCACCAGAATGACAATAAAATCTTCCAAAGGGAAGGGGGTGCCGGCTACGAAAGGCTGCAAGATAAAAAAAACAAGCAGGCCCACGAACAACATGCTGGCCTGGAAGAGCAGCCCTGCCCCACTGATGTAGCCCCATGGCTGTTTACGCCACAGGGATAGGCCGCCGAGAATCCAGAAAGGGGTGGTCAGCCCATCGGCAACCAGCACGCCAAATTCCGCCATTCCGGCCGCGCCATCAAAGAACTCACCCACCGCACGCAGGAAGAATAAGGCTCCGAATCCAATCAAGACAACCGCGCCAAATCGTTCTGCGACACGGCCTTGCAACCGCGCCTGTATCGCTGTCCCGTCCAGGCTGGAGAGCAGCCGGAAGATGGCAACTGCGCTCAAGACAACCAGTCCCAAATGGACGAAAAAAGGCCAGGTGAGTGGCATGGCGGCGGCATAAGCAATCGCATTGTAAGTCACATAGAACAACACGCCGGGCAGCCCCAGCAACCCGGGCAATTGCCCGCGGCGGGCGAGCCACAGGGCACCCAATAACACGGGCAGGCCAATCACCAGGTTGATCACATCATTGGCGATAAATGATAGGCGTAATTCATCGGTCGGGTACATTGACATCGGAAAGAGCAGCCCGGCCAACGAGAGTCCGGTTGTCAACCCGGCAATAACCAGGGTAAGGGTAAAAACCGGAGAAAGACGACGGGATTGAAAAGTATGCGGTGGGTTCATGGATTGGGACCTATTCCTTCGCCAGTTGGAACAGTCGCCGGGCGACCATGCTGTACCAGACCAGGCTGGCGATCCCGCCAATCATGGCGAAAATCATGGCGGCATCGAACAGGGCCGGGACGAAATCGGACAGGATTTCAAAGACCAGCAGGAAGCCAAACGCCACCATCCCCACATAAGCGGCAGCCCGGCTGAACAAGCCACCGCGCAACATTACCCAGGCCATCAGCAAACTGGCAACCAGGCTCAGGGAAAAAGCCAGGAAGGTGCCAGGCGTATGGCTCTCCCCGACGGCCAGCATGGCTTCACCCGCAGCGACCAGAGCGGAGCGTTGGGCCTCGTCGGTGGCGGCGGCGTAGCGCTTGCTGAGGGCCAGCATGGAAAAACAGCGGTTGGTGGCGAAGAAAACCGCGCCGCCAATGGCGGCAATGACCAGCGACAACCCCGCCCAGCCAGGATTGACCTTGCGATGTGCGGCAAACAGGGCGAACGAGAGCAACAGCCCAAAAGAGGTCAGGAAAATGTTGATCAGTCCCAGGTTGCGCAATTCAAGCAACGGATTTGCCTGCAACCGCTCGAACCAGAGCGGAACGGTAAGCAATTCAGGAGAGACGCGCTCACCGCCGGGGATAAACGTAATCAGAATTTCCAGCACAGCAAATAAAACCGCCAGCAGAGCGGCAACGGCACCGAGCCGGTAGATGCTTTGCCAGTTGGCATCAGACTTTTGAATATCTGTCTTTTCCATCAATATCTTTCCTTTTCAATATACGAAAAAAGAACACCGCGAGCATGGCGGCAAACAGCAGGTGTTCGACAATCTCGAAGAAACCGATATGCCCTACGGTGTTATCGAAAATAACCGGGGCCAGGTAAGCCAGGAGCGAAACCGTTATCACGGTTCGTTCCAACCAGGGTTGCGGGTTGCACCAATTTTGCCACATAAGCCAAAGTCCCAGGCCGCCTGCCAACAGATTGAAAAATCCAAGCAGGCGAAGGAGCGCTGTCAGGTATGCGAGCGCAGCGGATGCCTCGAGGGGAAATTGGTACACGCGCGCCGAGAAGGAATCGGTCAATATCTGGGGGTTGAGCAAGGCCAACAGCCCGTAAAGGATCAGTCCCAGGTTGGCCGAGCCAAACGTCCCATAAAAAATGCGGGGGCTCCACATCATCGCTTGACCAGACTGCCCACCCACTCCGCAGCGCGTTTAAGCTCGCCATCTTTCAGCGGCCCCTGCTCGCCAGTGACGTAAAAGCCTTCGCCCGGCGCAGCCAGTTGACCGCCCTTCTTTTCGAGGGCTTTGGCAATTGTGCCGGCGGCGTAACCACCCTTGTCCACGATAAAACGCAGGGCTTTGGAGTCAATCGTTTCCAGCGCAATGCGGGTATCAAAGGCAGCCACGCGCACACCAGCCAGCTGATTTTTGGGCAGGCCATTTAGAAATTGGCTGATGCCCTCGGTTGGGCGGAAGCCGCGCGTGGGCGAGCCAATCACCAACAGGTCGAGACCGCCCAGTTGATTGGCATCCACCTGGCTGACGGGGATGGCCTGTGTGATCAGTGCAGCCGCGATGGATTGGGCAACTTTTTCAGTGTTGCCAAAGACTGAGTCGTAGATCACTAAAAATTTGTTCACATCATTTTCCTTTCGCCAGGCGGAATAAATCGCGTCCCAGCAAGAT
>CAZAYY010000031.1:0-47855 GCA_964489525.1 uncultured Anaerolineales bacterium | reverse complement strand
GATGCGCGATGCTTCGGATGTGGTTTTTGTCCTATCTGCCTACCTGGCTGCCTACAATGCCCGGGCATTTGGGGTGCGCGACTACATTGCCCAGTTGATGTTTAACAGCCCTCCTGGCCTATCCGACCAGATGGACCTTGCTAAAATGCTGGCAGTTTTGGACATGATCGAGCCTTTAGGCGGACCTGGTTTTCGCATCTGGCGGCAAACCCGCACCGGGCTGCTCTCATACCCGCTCAACCCGGCTGCAGCCCGGGCGCACCTGGCGGCTAGCATCTACGTCCAAATGGCGCTCAAGCCCCATATTGTCCACATCGTCGGCCACACCGAAGCCCATCATGCCGCGACCGCAGAGGATGTCATCGAAGCCAGCGGGTTGGCGCGCCGGGCCATTGAAAATGCCCTGGCCGGCCAACCCGATATGACCCACGATCCTATCATTCAGGCCCGCAAAGAAGAAATCATCCAGGGAGTCGGTTTGGCCCTGGACGCCATCCGAACCCTGGCTGCCCCTGAAGCGGCCGACCCTCTCACCGACCCGGCCACCCTGGCCCGGGCTGTGGCGGTTGGCATTCTCGACGCACCCCAGCTAAAAAATAACCGTTTCGCCCCTGGCAAAGCCGCAACCCGAATCATTCAAGGAGCATGCCAGTCTGTGAACCCACAAGGCCAGCCTGTGCCCGAAGCGGCCCGCCTGGCAAATTTATTGGAGGAAGTACGATGATTAAGAAACGATTTGCAGTGATTGGAGCCGGGCATGGCGGCAAAGCCATGGCCGCCCACCTGGCCTTGAAAGGCTTTCAGGTAAGTTTATACAACCGGACCCTCGACAACATAGCCGTCATCAAGGCGCGGGGCGGAATTGAACTGACCAGCTACGACAGTGAAATTCACGGGTTTGGCCGGCTCGACCTGGTGACCGATGATTTAAAGGCCGTGCTGACCAATTCTGACGTACTGATGTTTGTCGTCCCATCCACTGCCCATGCCGAGCTGGCCGCAATGGCAGCACCTCATTTGCGGGATGATCATATCATTGTGCTCAACCCGGGCCGGACTGCTGGCGCACTGGAAGTTGCCCAGGTGCTGCGCGAAAAGGGCTGCACAAAATGCCCTGTTGTGGCAGAAGCCGAAACACTCATTTACGCCAGCCGCTCAGATGGCCCGGCCCTGGCCCGCATTTTCCGGATCAAAGAATCGGTGCCCGTGGCCGCATTGCCTGCGAGCGAAACCCACCGGGTGTTGGAAGCCCTGGCCCCGGCATACCCTCAGTTTATTGATGGCCACAGTGTGCTCCACACCGGCCTGAACAACATGGGCGCCATTTTTCACCCGGCCCTGACCATTCTCAACTCCGGGCGTATCGAATCCACCCGCGGCGAGTTTCAGTTTTATATTGACGGCGTAACGCCCTCCGTTGCCAGAATTTTGGAAGTTCTCGACCGCGAACGCGTGACCGTGGCATCTGCCCTGGGCATTCGCGCCCGCACGGCTCAAGAATGGCTAAAAATGGCCTATGGTGCAACCGGGGCCAACCTGTACGAAGCCATTCAAAACCAGCCAGGCTATGTGGGCATCCAGGCGCCGCCGGTGTTAAATCACCGCTATATCACCGAAGACATCCCTATGAGCCTGGTGCCGATTGCCTCGCTTGGGACGCGGTATGGCGTTTCCACCCGCGGCATCGATAGCATCATCCGACTGGCCTGTATTATGCACAGCACCGATTATTACCGCCGGGGCCGCACCGTGGAAAAGTTGGGCCTATCCGAATGGAGCGTAGGTGAATTAACCCGGTTTGTGATGACCGGGCAGACGATTTAAGCAGAAAACAACCCGGCCGGATGGGGTTATGGCGCTGGATCGCGAAAGCGCAAAATGACACCAGGTCTATGGCCCTGCCACATTTCGGCGTCAAAAACAACCTTATTGCCCCTCCGTAGGGGTGTACGGCGTGCACCCCGTCCCCCTTAGATGGAACACCCCAACCATCTTTCGCGCAAATTCCCGCAATTCGCTTCAAAAAAAACAACCCCCGCCTGTTCGAAAAGCGGGGGTTGGTGTTCGTTTAATCAAAATCACAGCGGCTTAGCGCCTGTGATCCTCATCATCCTTTTTCGATTTGTGATACTTATCCATGGCCAGTTCGGCAGCACCAATGATACCGAGGAAAAGGCCGCCCACGCTGGCAACATAAGCGAAAAAATTCCAAAAGAACGTGGATTCCATCAACTGCAGCACCATCAGGAATGGCACCACAGCGCCCATCACCACGCCCACAAATCCAATGAGGATAAACTTAAGATGGCGATCAAGCTTGGGCATTCGCTTTGTATTTCTCATCGTACAACCAGCAAGCCACCAGGTGTTTGGGTTCCACTTCAATCTCTGGCGGGTCCTGGGTGTCACACACGCCCTTGATGGCAAACTGGCAGCGCGGGTGGAAGCGGCAGCCAGAAGGCGGCTTTACCAGGCTGGGCGGTTCGCCTGGGGGCACGTCTTTGTAAGTCAAAGCATTTTCATAATCCGGGTCGGAAGTTGCAGCCATCAGCGCCTGGGTATAGGGGTGTGAAGGCCGGGCAAGCAAATCTTCCATCAAGGCTTTCTCGACCACCTTGCCCGCATACATCACGAAAATGCGTTCCGAGAAGTAGCGCACCGTGGAAAGGTCGTGGGTAATGTAGATTACCGAAAGGTTGTGCTTGTCCTGCAGGTTGCGCAGCAGGCGCAAAATTTCCACACGCACCGAAGCATCCAACATCGAAACAGGTTCATCGGCCACCAAAATTTCGGGTTCCAGGATCATCGCCCGGGCAATGACCACGCGCTGCTGCTGGCCGCCGCTGAGCATGTGGGGGAACTTATGCAAGAAATCGCCTACCGGGCTGAGCTTCACTTCTTCCATAATCTTGTGAATGCGTTGCAGGCGTTCTTCGGGGTCTTTCACACCACTGATGATAAGCGGTTCTTCCAGAATGCGCTGGACATTCATAAAAGGCGGCAGGGCGCCAAAGGGGTCTTGCTGGACATAACCAATCTGAGTCGAGCGGTACCACTGCAGGCCCTTCGACCCAATCTGGTTCAGGTCGAGGCCTTTGTAAACCACACGCCCACCAGTGGGTATGTTCAAACCCAGGATGGTTTTCATCAGGCTGGATTTTCCACAGCCGCTTTCGCCCACGATGGCAATGGCCTCGCCATGCGCGAGGTCGAAGTTTACACCATCTACGGCGCGGACATAGCCGGCAATGCCAAAGCCAAACCGGCGCAGGGTGAACCACACCTGGAGATTATCCACCTTTAAAGATGGACCCTGGTGTTCAGTAACGGTCTTTTCAAATTGAGCGGTTTTTGCATCTACTGCCATGTTTGTCTCTCCAGGTTATTCATGTAACCAGCATTTTACCAAGATGCCATCTTTGTTAAAAGTAGGCGGCTCCTCTTCGCATTTTGCAAAGCGCATCGTGCAGCGGTCTTTGAAACGGCAGCCCGTAGGCGGGTTGAGCAGGCTGGGCGGCTGACCGGGAATAAACTCCGGTTCAATATCCGTGCGCAGCCGGGGAACGCTGGCCATCAATTTTTGCGAATATGGGTGAAGCGGCATGGTGAAAAACCGGCGAGCATCGCTGTATTCTACAATCTGGCCGGCATACATCACCGCTACATTTTCCGCAAGTTCGCTGGAGGTGGCAATATCATGGGTAATCAGGATGTAGCTGGTGCCAAACTCCTTCTTGATGCGTTTGAGCACGTTCATGATATTGGCCTGGGTGAGCAAATCGAGGGCAGAGGTAGGCTCATCCAACAAAATCAGGCTGGGCAGCGTGACCAGGGCCATGGCAATTGCAGCACGCTGGCGCATGCCGCCGCTGAGTTCAAAGGGGTAGCGCAGCATGAAATCGGCCGGCACACCCACATGTTGGAACATGCGGCTGGCCACTTCCCAGGCCTCTTCTTTCTTCATTCCGTGGTGGACAATGGCAGGTTCAGCAACCTGGTCGCCAATGCGCATCACCGGGTTGAGGGCGTTCATTGCCGCCTGGGGAACCATAGACATGCCCACCCAGCGCACATTCTGGCGAAACTCTTCTTCGTTGAGCTTCATCACATCGCGGCCTTCAAACCAGACCTGGCCAGTGTATTTGCTGATGTTGCGCGGCAGCAAACGCAGGATGGCTTTGGCCAGGGAAGTTTTTCCACAGCCCGATTCGCCCAAAATGACCACAGAGGAATTTTGAGCCAGATCGAAGTCCACGCCATCCACCGCCTGGACATCGCCTTTGGTGGTATTGAAATGTAAACGTAAATCTTTAATACTGATGACTTTATCGTTATTCGCAGCCATGGGTACTATACGCCTCTTAATCTGGGATTGAAAATACGGTCAAGGGCAAACCCCACCAGGGAGAAAGCCAGGCCAGTAACCATCAGAATTACCGCCGGTTGGAGAACCCAATAATAATAGCCCTGGTAAAGGGCGCCGTTGCCCTGGGCATCGTTGATGATTTTGCCCCAGGTCGGAAGCGTGGGGTCGCCAAGACCCAAAACCGCCAGGGAAGCCTCCAGGAACACATAGGAAGGGATGAGGGTCACCAAAGATGGAATAATCAGGGGGATGATGCGGGGCACCAGGTAGCGCAGAATGATGCGAGAATCACTTGCGCCATAGGAACGGGCCGCTTCTACATAAGGCGATTCCTTCACCTGCAGGAATATGGAGCGGTAGTTTTTAATCGCCGCCCCAAAAATACTGAGTAAGATGGTTATGCCCAACATCAACCAGATGGATGTAGAATAAAAAGTACCCACCATGATGAGGATGGACAAAAACGGCAGCACGAGGTTTACTTCCGTAATGCGCTGGATCAGACCATCCACCCAACCGCCATACCAGGTGCCAACGGCGGCAATAATCATGGTGGTCAGGGTGGTGCCAAACGCGGCCAGCAAACCAAAAGACAGCGCAATGGGCGTCCCCCACAGGAGAGCAATCATCAAATCCCGGCGCAGGTGGTCGGTGCCGGCAATCCCGTGCACCTGGCCAAACAGCACCAGGCGGGCTTCAACATCTGAGGCTGGCTCAAAAGTAAAGGCCTCAATTTTCAACTTATAGGTTCCTGCAAGGGCAACCTTCGGGTCAGAATCGGGAGTCATGAAAAGGCCCTCGAGAGGTAAATCCACCCGAAGCCGGCGAGCCAGGCGGCTGTCTTGCGAGGCATACCAGGTGAAGGTGGGGCCCAGCTGGGCAGTTCCGGCGTTGACCTCTCTCCCATCGGGTGTAACCCAGGTCATGCCAATCAAAGGGTTTTTGGCTTCAAATTCTGAAGTGAAATATACCGCCAGCTCTTGAGGAAAGCCAACATAGGGGTATTCAATGTCAAATTCCATGTAGATCTGGCTGCCATCTGTCGTTGGGGTAATCGTCTTTATGGCAGAGCCATCATCCGTCCGCAAAACGGTGGTTTCAGGCAGGTCATCCGACCGGAACCAGTTGATCCAGGCAGGCGAAGCATTGCGGGGGTTTTCATCCCAAACCCCCACTCCACCCCGCCATAAGCGAATGGCTTCACCATATGGAATGGCAAACACCGTATAAATGGAAATCCCAATCAAGCCAGCAATGATGATGACACCCGCAATGGCCGATGGGTAGTTTTTAATTTCGGTGAGGATACGTTTGAAGAGGTTCATGACTTACTCTCCCCGGCGCCAATTTTTACGCGTGGGTCCACGAGTGCGTAAATAAAGTCCAGCAAGAACACCGTAATTGCCAGGAGGTAAGAGAACACGATTGTGATACCGACAATCACCGGGGTGTCGTAAAACCCAATTGCCTGGAACGTGGCGCGGCCCAATCCAGGCCAGTTGAAAACGGTTTCAAAAATGGGCGCCCCGCCCCACAGACCAATGATCAGAAAGGCAAAAGAGGTGATGATGGGGGGCAGCGTGGGGCGCAAAATGTATTTGCGTTCGATATCGCGGGCGGTCAGGCCTTTCATTTTGGCCATTTCCACATAATCTTCGCTGGAATAAATCAGGAAGAATGTCCGCCAGCTGAACGCACTGGAAAAAATGGCACTGACGATAATTGCAGTAATCGGCAAAATCATGTGGCGCATCATCGAAAGGGCATATTCCCAGGTGGATTCAGGCGGGGGCGCTTTGACCATTCCGCCAAAGGGAAGCCACTGCAGTAAGGCGGCAAAAATCAGGATCAGGAAAATGCCGTAAAACCAACCGGGGGCAGCAGAGGTGGGCGCCATGGCAACGATGAAGCGGTCCAGGAAACTGCCATATCGCCTTGAAAGATAAAGCGCGATCGAAATTGCCAGGAAAAACAAAAACAGATTGGTGGTACCGAAAAGGATGAGGGTTGGTGGCAGGCGCTCCAGAATGATCAGCCGGACCTGTTTCGAACCGCTGTCGCTGGTCATTTGCTCGGCGAAACCCAGGTTGAGGGTGAGTGCATTGGCGAGGTAGCCAAAACTGCGAATCACGAAGGGGCGATTCAACCCGAGGCGTTCTTCTTCCTGGGCAATCAGATCATTCATAATTGCAGCTCGCTCTTCTTCCGGCAGCAGGGTATATTCCCGGTTGCCGCGCATGGCCAGGGCCACGCCTTCGCGAATTTGGGCTTTGCGAATCCGGTCCACAAATCCGCCCATGTTAGCAATCAACACAGTCAGGTAAATGCCGATTACCACAGTCATGAACAAAAGCGACAGTTTAACCACGGTGTATTTCATCACCCGGTTAAATGTAGCCCAGGGAAAGCCGGGTTTAACCTTTTTTTGTGGTGGGGGTACCACGCTGGCATCTATTTCTGTCATAGCGCCTCTCTAAGAGTTGGATTTAGAAGAAGATTGGCCCGATAGGGCAGGTGGATAAGACTCACCCTACCGGGCCAATTGGTTAACAAGAACTCAGGGTTACTGAGTTACAACGAAGTCGAGGGACTCAAAGCCGGGGATGGACAGCAGCTTGGAGACGACAACAATGGTAACTTTGTTGGCGCCAGCAGTAAACTTGCCAGTCTGTTCGGCGGTGAGGTTCACAGCGTACATGCCGTCTTCAACAGCTTCAGCGGCACCCTGGGCAACCAGTTCGCCGGTTGCGCCAAAGACCAGGTAGCTGACGGAGATCAGGTCATCCTGAGCGTAGGGTTCGCCCGCAAATTCAATGAAGACATCGAATGCAGCGGCATCGCCAGCTTTCACGGAGGCGGGGCCTTCAACGTCAATCACAGGAATCGGGGGTTCGCCGTAGCCGCCCCATTTCTCGGACAGGTCTACGAAATCGGCATAGTGCTTGAGCACAACCATACCTTCAACCGGGAAGGCGCGTTCGAGGTAGTAGGGGCCGGTTCCGATCCAGAAGTGGCCGCGGTTGCGGTAGAAATCAGCATAATTGGCCCAGCGAGCGGCAGCGTCATCGGAGCTAACCCACTGGCCGAGGGTGGCGGCGTAGGGGATGTAGTTCTCAGCAACAGCCTGGTCGAGGTAGGTCTTCAGGATCTCAACAGTCGGGCCGGCGATGTAGGACAGCCATTCCTTTTCGAGGGTTTTGGATTTAGCCTGGGAGAATGCGAATTCACCCGCAGCTTCACCCAACAGACCGATGGACAGGCTGTGCCAGGAACCGGGGCCGAAGCCGTAAATCGGGAAGTAGGTGGTGACGTTGTTTTCGGCATCGGGCTGCCAGTTATCGGTGTAGAACTCGATAACCAGCGGGTTCTCGGAAGCAATACGGAAGCCCTTGAAAGTGCCCAAGAAGGAGCGCAGGGCAGTGCCAGAGGCCGGGTCGTAAACGGGGCTGGCTTCGTTGCCGCGATCAAAGGTCAGGATCAGGGAGAAGACAAAGTCAGCAATGCTGATCGGGCTGCCGTCGTGCCAGGTCACGTCCCAGAGGGATTCCGGATAGTAGGCCACGCTCTTGATGGCGGCGGTTACCGGGGTGGTGTAGGCTTCGCCAGCGGTGATGAAGGTCTGGGTTTCGACATTCCAGCCCACCCAGGCATCGGCCGGGACAACGTTCTCGGCAACAAAATTGAGGGAAACCCAGTCGAGGGTTACGCCAATCGGCAGGCCTTCCTGAGCGAAGACCTCAGCGCGTTCGATACGCTGCGGGAGGGCAAGGCCGGTCCACGGATCAACCATGGTGCCCCAGTCAGTGGTTGCACGGGTCAGGGCCTGGTCGTAAATCCAGTTGGAGCCGTTCAGCGGGTTCCAGGGGTTGGTGAGAATGGAGGGCATACCCATGGTCAGGGCGCCGCCCTCTTCGCCAATGCGGCGGATGGTGTAGGGCCACAGGCGGGAGCCAGCGATGGAGCCGGCCAGGTCGCCAACGACGCTAACTTCGGCGCGCAGCGGGGCGAAAGAAGAGCGGTTGGTCGTCCAAATGCGCTGGGATTCCTTCATGGAACCAGGGATCATCTGGGCAAACAGTTCGCGGCGTTCTTCCTGGGTGGTGTATTCGCGGTAGTACAGTTTGATGCCGGTTTCATAGTAAGCCGGGTCGTTGGTATAGGCATCCCAGAGCGGGTTCCCAGGCCAACCATCGGGGGCGTAGAAGTCAATGAAGTTGTCTTCTTCGGTGCGGGGCACAGCGGTGGTGATCCAGCCGCCGGTGTAGTAGTGCCACAGGCCGTCGTTGGGGTTGCCGGTCCAGATCGGGGACAGGTCAGCAGAGCGCTTCTCAACACGGGTGACCGTGAAGCCCAGGCTCTCGAGTTCGGTCGCGAAGTAGTTACCAATCTTCAGGCGTTCGTCTTCGGTGCGGATCAGGCCGATGATTTCAACGGGTTCGCCATTGAAAGTCCATTTGCCATCCACCTTGGTGGCGCCAAAAGCGGTCATTTCTTCTTCGATAATCGCGGCCGCTTTGTCTTTGTTGTAGGCATAGTAAGCTTCCCATTGGGCAGCCAGGTCGGCATACTTCGCGTAATCGGCAAATACCGGGGAGAAAGCAAAGAAGCGCGGGATGGCCATACCGCCGGTAACTTCCTGGGCGATGTAATCGCGATCAACCAGCCAGTTCATGGCTTCGCGGAAGCGGGCGCTGGAGAAGGGGTTCAGTTTGCCAGTGGCTTCAAAGGTCGGGCCAACCGGGTTGAAGGTGAACTCGTTGTAGGAACCAAAGGAGTCAATCTTCTTCAGAGCCGGGGAGGCCAGGACGGTCTGAAGCAGGTCGGCGTTGGCCACAGTGTAGGCATAGACGTCCATATCGCCAGCTTCGAGGCGGCGAATGGCGGCGGCGTCACTGGGCTCTTCGATGACCACAATCATGTCCAACCAACCGCCTACGCGGGTGGAGGGCACGGCAGTGGGCTCGACCACGACGGTTTCAACAACCGTTTCCACTTCGGTCACAACCTGGGTCTCGACAACAGTTACTTCTTCCTTGACCACAACGGTTTCGATGATCGTTTCAGTGATGACTTCGGGCTCGGCAGGCTGGCAGGCGGCCACAGCAAAAGCAGCGACGACCAGCATTGCCAAAATAATAAGCCATTTCGATTTAGACATTTGTTTGTTCCTCCTTAGAACAGTTTAAAACAGTTGAAAGAGTGAATTGTTTGGCTTTTGCTTGTGTAGATTCAAATCCAGCGGAAAACGCGCTCAACAGGTGCGCCTGCATCCAAAAGATGCACGAGGTCTGTTGCAGGGCTATTTTTCCAGGGCAACACCTCCTTTCAAAAGCGTACTCCCTGACGCTAACCATCCCAAAGCAGCGTCAGGGGAAAAGAATATTTTGAATGTGGTATCCAGTAATATCAACAAAAACAATGCCTGGCAGCTTCGATTGGATGGATTTGTTTTTTTACGCAAACCGGTTTTTTAGCAAATGGGCTTTAAAACCACGGGAAGTTACCAGTAAATTGAATCATACCGCAGTTTATTCAATTCGTCCAGTTATTATATTTTACACCCTACCAGGGAAGTTAATCAACCATCCAATTTTCTCATCTTCTTTGGCGAATTGGCGCAAAAAGAGTAAAATTGGGTTTATGGAAAAAACAAATTTGACTCGCCTATATCTTGCTGTATTTATATACCTGGCCGGCCTTGTGGTTGGAATTCTGCTGGCTGTACTGGCCATCTGGGCCGACCTGGAGGCCAGCTTCTATTTTAACCCGGCCGTTTTAGATGACCCGTTAAAAACCCTGCGCTGCCCGGTTTTGATGACCCGCAGCGAAACGGCGGAAGTATCTGCCCGGTTCACCAACCAAACCGATCGGGAAATCAGCATTCTGGTGCGCACCAACATCAGCAACCCGGGCCTGTTCCGTTCTGAGGAAATCCGGCTTCCACTGGCCATCGGGCAAACCGAAACCCTGCGCTACACCCTGACCGAGGACGATGCCGACATGAAGAATTTCGTCCTGGTGCACATGATCCAACTGCCCACCTACCGCACCCGCGGCCAGGAAGGTGTGTGCGGCGCAATGCTGGTGGATTTCCCCTGGCTGACCGGCACCCAGTTGTTTTTTATTGGCCTGGTGTTCAGCGCTTCCGCCATGGGTACCGGCTGGTACTTTTGGGTTAAAAGCCCCAGAAGGCGGGAACAAATCCGGGGCATGGGTGCAGCGCTGCTTTTCCTGGCAATCACCATCCTGGCTGCCGTGCTCACCAGTGCATTTGGCTCCTGGGGGTTAGCCGGGCCGATGCTGGTGGTTGCCATTCTGCTGATTGGCGTACTGCTGTTCATGGTTCTGACTGAATAAATCCTATCCATTCTAGAGGAGTACAAAGGTTGAAAAAGAAAAAACAAAACAAATCCATCGCCCCACTCATTTTGTTTGGGCTGGGCGGCGTTTTGGTCATTGCAGCCCTGGTCATCGGGCTGGGCGGAAATTCCGCTGCCACCCAGGCGCCGCTGCCAACCCAAACCACCGCCGCCCTCATGACCAACCCGCATGGCAGCCAGAACACCACCGGCATACCGCAGTCGCCAGATGAGGTTAAGCGCACCTCGCTCGCCGATGCCTACGGCGCTTTCGAGGCCAACATTGCGGTTTTTGTAGATACCCGAGACAAAGCATCCTACGACCAGGGGCACATCCCCGGGGCCATTTCCATTCCTGAAGCCGAACTGCCCCTTCGGCTTGGCGAACTTGACCCCAACATGCTGATTCTAACCTACTGCACCTGACCGGCCGAAGAATCGAGCGCCCGTGTGGCGTTCTACTTACGGCAAAACGGGTTCAGCCAGGCATTTCCAATTTTAGGCGGGTGGGCCGCCTGGGTAGAAGCCGGGCATCCGGTTGAACCTTAGTCCTTATCGATCACCCCTGGATGGGGTTTGGGGTGCGAGCGGGCGGCAAAGCAAACCCGCTCGCACCCCCATTTTCTTAAAGCCCTCGCCATGGGGCGGGCGGGGAATTCAGGGGGGTGGGGCCTCGAAATCCCTTTGAAATTGCCCCTAAATCCTCTGGACATTTAAGGGGTGTTCAGGTAAAATTTAAAGCCGTTCGCTAAGAAACAACAGTATTTGGAGAGAGAACATTGGCTAACAAGAAGTCTGCACTCAAAAGAATCCGGCAAAACACCAAGCGCCGCCTACACAACCGCTTTTTCCGCGGTATGATGCGCGCCTCTGTCAAAGATGCCCGCAAAGCCCTGGAAGGAAACAGCGTTGAAGAGGCTCGCACAGCCACCCTTCAGGCTGTCAGCTCGTTGGACAAAATGGCTGAAAAAGGCATTATTCACCCCAACAACGCCGCCCGTCGTAAAAGCCGCCTGGCAAAGCGCCTCAACGCCCTGGAAAAACAGGCCGCTGGCTGATTCCTGCCGCTTGATGGATTAATTTAACCTTGAAAGGCGGGAGCTGCTGCGCTCCCGCTTTTTCTGCATTCATAACCCAATCCCCAATCCACCTGAGGCCCAAAGCCGCCAGCCCACCCCAAAAGGAGCGGAAATGTTTGAACGCGAACAACAAGCCATAGAAACCCGGCTGCGCGAGTTCATCGCGCAAAACGAAATTCCATTTACGGAAGCCTTCAGCTGGCTGCCAATCCCCTTCTCCGGGGAATGGGGTATTTCCACCTCGTTTTTCAAAGCGGCTGCCGCAGAAGCCCGCGCTGGCAAAAGCAGCGGTTTGCCGGTTCCCCAGCGAGCGGTACAATTGGCTGAATTGGCCGCTGCTTTCCTGGGTACCCCCAAAGGGTTTACCCACATTGAAGCCGTCAAAGGCCATCTCAACCTGTATTTTTCATCTGCGGAATACAGCCAGGGAGTCATTGACCGGGTTCTGGAACAAGGGCCGGACTACGGACACGGCGCGCCCAAGGGCCAGCAGGTGATGGTGGAATTTTCCCAGCCCAACACCCACAAGGCTTTCCATGTAGGCCACTTGCGCAGCGCCATTTTGGGAGATGTTATCAGCCGCATTCTCGCTTTTGCGGGGTACGATGTCATCCGGGCAAATTACCCGGGTGATATGGGTTTGCATGTCATCAAGTGGCTGTGGAACTACATGAACTTCCACGCCGGTGAAAAACCCGAAACCGATACCACCCGCTGGATGGGCGAAATTTACGCCGAAGCCAACAAACGCCTGGAGCAAAACCCAGAATTCGAAGCCGAAATTCGCGCCCTGTACAAACGCTGGGATGCAGGCGACCCTGAGGTGGTTCAAACCTGGCAAGAAACTCGCCAATGGTCCCTGGATGGCTTTAACGAACTTTATGACGTGCTGGACATCCCCTTCGACCGCTACTACTTCAACTCCGAAATGGAAGGGCCTGGCAAGCAAATTGTCCAGGAACTGATTGCCAAAGGCATCGCCATGGACGAACGCGCCGGGGGCGGAACCGTGGCCGTAAAACTGGATGAACTGCTCCAGAGCAAAAAAGAACAATTTCGGACCCTGGTGGTGCTTCGCAACGATGGCACAGCCTTATATGCGACAGAAGACCTCGGCCTGGCGCTGCGCAAGTTTGCCGATTACCCCAACCTCACCCGCGCCATTTATGTCGTGGATGTGCGCCAGTCCCTCCATTTCCAACAGGTGTTCAAAACCCTGGAACTGGCCGGGTACGAACAGGCTAAAAAGTGCGAACACCTGCCCTACGAAATTGTCACCCTGCCGGGAAATGTGGTCATCGCTTCGCGCGAAGGTAATGTGGTTTTACTCGAAGACCTGCTGCGCGAAGCCCAACAGCGCACGCTGCAAGAAGTTCAAAAGAAAAACCCCTCGCTCACCCCGGAACAAATGGAACAGGTCGCTCGCCAGGTGGGCATTGCAGCCATCAAATTCCCCCTGGTCAGCCGCGACCACACCAAAATTGCCACCTTCGACTGGGAAAGCGCCCTGGATTTCAACGGCCAGGCCGCACCCTACATTCAATACATGCATGTGCGCGCCAACAGCATTTTGCGCCGCCTCGAAGAACCGCTGCCCGGTTCTCTAACCCCTACCCACACCCTGGAACCGGCTGAAATTGAACTGATTGACCTGATTTCGCGCCTGCCCGGCGATGTGCAGCGGGCGGCTGAGGAACTCAAAACCCTGCATATTACCAACCTGGCCTATGAAATCGCCCGGGCTTTCAGCAATTTCTACACCCAATGCCAGGTGCTTAAAGCCGAACCCCCAGTCCGGGCAGCCCGGCTGCGGCTGGTGGCTGCTGCTCGCCAATCCCTGGCTAACCTGCTCGGCGTGCTGGGCATCCAGGCCCCAGAGGTGATGTAAGATGACCAGCCCCCAGGTTTTGCTCGAGGATTTGTTTCGGGCCTTCATGGCCAAGGATCTGCCTGCTGTAATGGCTCATTTTGCGGAGGATGCCGTGGTTTACGACCCACATTACCCCCAACCCCGAATGCAGGGAAAAGTTGAAATCGAACGGGGGTTAACCTGGGGCTTATCCAGCCTGGTTAAACCGGGGTTCGCCATTCGAAAAACCTGGATGGATGGCGACAGCATCGTGGTTGAGCTGGACACCCACCATGTTTTACGCGGCGGGATGGAAACCCGGTTCGACCAGGTGTTTGTGATCGAAACCCGGCAGGGGAAAATAACCCGTCTGCAGTCCTATGTTCCCTACACTCCGCCCGGAATTGCCGGGCTGTTATCCAAAATCACCCGGCTGGCCTGGCGGCTGCAGGGCAAGCTGAGTTAGCCGCGCTCACCCCACCAGAACACTGCCCACCGCCGCCACCAAAATAATCAAACCGATTACTGCCAGCAGCACAAGGGATACTCGCACCGTAGGAATTTGTTGGCGCCTCCGGTAAAGAAACACCAGCAGCCCGGCAATGGCGATATTCGCCAACAACCAGACCCCAATTTGCGCCAACCCCTTCCCGGGAAACAAAGACCGCAGAGTTAAGGATTCCAATTCAGCCAGGAAAAACGTCAGGAAAGGATTCAAGCCATACGCGGCAAAGATATCCTTGCGATAACTGCCAAACGGATCCAGATGGGGATATTTTTTGTCTGCATAATCCAGGAAAAAGAAGGGAAACAAGCCCCCTACCACAATGGCCACACTCAGCAAAGCCCAACCGGTGGTTGCGCCCCGCTTGTTGGGAAAACCATCCGGCAGCAGCCAGAGCAGCCCGGCGGCAGCAGCGTTCAACAAAGCAAAGCCCAGCAAGGCCCAACGTTTGCGCCGGGTATCCACTTCCTCTGGAAAGTAAAACGCCCCCACGCAGGTTCCCAACACCATCACCGGGGTCAGGGCAAAAATGGTGCCGAAAATCCCACCATGTATTGAAGCAAAAGCATAATCCAACCAGTGGGTGTGGGCATTGGCAAAGATCATCCCCTGGTTGAACACCAGCAAACCATACGCCGCAGCCGTGCGAGCAGGGTATGAAAGCAGCAAAAAAGGCAGCGTTAGCAGACCTGCTAACCCCAAAGAGGGCAGAACATCCCACCGCAAAACAAAAGCATACACCTGCTGCAAATCGGGTGCATCTTTCACCAGGTCGGTCACTTTGCCAAAGGCCTGCAAGGTCAGGGGTTGGTCTACCACATACAGCACCAAACCCACCAAAAGCAGCGCCCCCCAACGAACCAGGCCGCTCATCACAGCCCTGGTGCGCTCCTGCTGCCAGCGCCGCTGAAAAGAAAGCTCATAGGCAATTCCACTGATGAGCAAAAAAGCGGGCACACCCACATCGAACAGGGTAATAAAGGGCGCTTCTTTGGGCGAAGGATGCCGGAACAAAAAAGTGGACAACGGGTCACGCCCCAGCAGGGAGGGTGGATAGGTGGCAACCAAAACCAGGTACATCAGGTAAAAACCACGTGCCTGGTCCAACCAACGTATGCGGGCGGGTTCAACGGTTTCAGGCATGGACCACTCCAGTTTAATGAACGAAATACAGGTTTGAATGGGGGAATTATACAACGACAGCGGTCGTTTAGAGTAAAATGGTTTGGGCGAGAGATCTCGCCAATAATTTTCAGGAGGAACCTTTTTATGACCCCAACCCGTATTCTTATTATGGGCGCCGCCGGGCGCGATTTTCACAACTTCAATGTCTATTTCCGCAGCAATCCAGATTATGAAGTTGTCGCCTTCACAGCTACCCAAATCCCCAATATTGAAGGCCGTTTATACCCACCTGCCCTTTCGGGCGAACGCTACCCCAACGGAATTGCGATTTACCCCGAAAGTGACCTGCTCAAATTAATCGGTGAATTAAAAGTAGACCAGGTTGTTTTTGCGTACAGCGATGTGCCCCACCAGTACGTGATGGACAAAGCCTCACAGGTGTTGGCAGCTGGAGCCGATTTCCGGCTGATGGGGGTGCGCAACACCCAGGTGAAATCTACCAAACCGGTGGTTTCCATCGGCGCAGTGCGCACCGGCGTAGGCAAAAGCCAGACCACCCGCTTTGTCCTGCAAACCTTGCGCAATATGGGCTACAAAACTGCGGCCATCCGCCACCCCATGCCCTATGGCGACCTTGCCAAACAAGCCGTCCAACGCTTTGCCACGTATGCCGACCTGGACAAGCACGAATGTACCATTGAAGAACGCGAAGAATACGAACCCCACATTGATAACGGTGCGGTTGTCTTTGCCGGGGTGGACTATGAAAGTATTCTGCGCGAAGCCGAAAAAGAAGTGGACATCGTCCTGTGGGACGGCGGCAACAACGACCTGCCTTTTTATGTACCCGATTTGCACATCGTTCTGGTGGACCCACACCGCCCCGGCCACGAGCTGACCTATTACCCCGGCAATGCCAATGCCCGCGCCGCAGATGTGTTTGTCATCAACAAAGTAGACACCGCCTCGCCCGAAAACATTCTAAAAGTGCGCGACAGCCTGCAAATTCTCAACCCCAACGCGCCCATCATCGAAGCGGCTTCACCTATTTTCGTAGATGACCCGGCTGCCATTCGCGGCAAAAGAGTGCTGGTGGTGGAAGACGGCCCAACCCTGACCCACGGCGAAATGGCCTACGGTGCAGCCTGGGTGGCTGCCCGGCGGTTTGGCGCTGGCGAAATTGTGGATCCGCGTCCCTACGCTGTGGGCAGCATTGCCGCTACCTACCGCAAATATCCCACCACCGGGGCTGTCTTGCCTGCGATGGGCTATGGCGAAGCCCAAATGCGCGAACTGGAAGAAACCATTAACCGGGCAGAGGTAGACCTGGTGTTGATTGGAACCCCCATTGACCTGGGCCGCCTGATGAAAATCAACAAACCCACCCAAAGGGTTCGCTACGAACTGCAAGAAATCGGCGTGCCCACGCTGAGCGGTTTGCTCAAAGAACGCTTTGGGAAATAATCCAGCCTTGTAAAAAATGGGGGGTTGTATCCGATTATGTCAGGGGCGCAGGGAACGGGTTTAACCATAAACCCACCCCTGCGCCCCTGCTTTAGACACACAATTGCGTTATAAATCCAGCCGGTAGCCGACACCCCGGATGGTTTTTAAGAACTTTGGCTTGTGCGGGTCTTCTTCAATCTTTTCGCGCAGCCAGCTAATGTGAACATCCAGCGTGCGGGTATCGGCGGTATATTCCGTTTTCCAAACATTTCGGAAAATCAATTCACGCTCCAACACCACGCCGGGCTGCTTCAAGAACAATTGCAAAATGGCCATCAGCCGGGGGGTAAGTTGGGCCTCGCGCCCGTCACAGCGCACAATTCTCCGGCTTACATCCAGGCTGATTGCCCCAGAAGAAATCGTCTTCTTGTTTTCACCGGGAAGAAGGGGTTTCAGGCGGTTCAATAATTTACGCGGGGTGAAAGGAAGGGTCAGAACCACGGTTGCCAGGCCGTCGCCTTCAATCGTATTCTGGTCACTGTTCACCACCATCATAATCGCCAAAGATTCCGACACTTCTCGCAAGGATGTGCAGATACGCTTGCCGCTCGACCGCAAACTAGGCGCGTCAATAATCACCACATCCGGTTCATACACTGGCAGGGTTTCAAGCGCAGCTTTTCCGGTTGTGACCGTTTTAACTTCAAAGCCTTTTTGGCTGAGTGCCGAAACGAGAGAGGGTATACTGGCGCGTTTACCCTCAAGTATCAAAATCTTTGCCTGCATCACCTATCCTGTTGGACGAGAAATGGAAACCTTAAATATTTAACATTCCCAAATTTATTATAACTGATTTTTAACATTTGATAATAGCACTTAAGTCATAGAATGCACGCAATTGTTGTTATTGCATCCATTCCCCATCCCCCTGTCCCGCTTCCCGCCGGGAAGGGGGAATTCTTAGGGATTGGCCACCGCCCCAAAGCCTGGGGGTGGGATTGGAAAGTGATAACAGCAAATTCTATCAACATTTGCGCGCACCCAGGTCATAGGTATGCACGCAAATGTTGCCAGAAGCTTCAGTGGAAAACATCGTTCCGGATTTGGTTGCACGGCATTTCAGGGCATGATACAATCTTAACAGAACAACATCACAAACTGCTCAGTGGAGGCCTTGAATGCCAGAAAAAAAATCCGAAGAAATGGTTGAAGTCGTCATAGACAGCATCCGCGTCAGCCTGATGTCCCAACAACGCATTGTCATTCTGCGCGAGGTTGGCGCAGACCGCTACTTACCCATCTGGATTGGGCCATACGAAGCCGAAGCAATTACAATCGCCTTGCAGCAGGTGGAAACCGCCCGCCCCTTGACGCACGATTTGCTCTACAATGTCATCAAACACCTGGGGGCGCGTGTTTTGCGGGTTGAAGTGCTTTCCCTGCGCGAAGAAGTCTATTATGGCAATATTGTTGCCGAAGCCAATGGCACACCCTTCGATGTTGACGCCCGCCCCTCCGATGCCCTGGCGCTTTCGGTGCGCGCCAATTGCCCCATCCTGGTGGCACGCAAAGTCATTGACCAAAACGGAGTCATTCCCGAAGACGACCTGAGCACCAGCGAAGCGCCTGCCCAAAAACCTGCCGCGAAACCCACCCAGGCCAGCGCACCCACCAGCGATGAAAGCGGTCTGGAAGACCGCCTTTCGGTGTTTGAAGATTTTCTCGACAACCTGGATTTTGACGCAGACGACGAAGAAAAAGATCAACCCTAGAAATCACCTTCAATCTGACCCCGAAACCGGGGCACGCCGGGTATACTTAACGGCGTCCCCGGTTTTTTGTCCCCTTTCTCTGGAGCAAAAATGAGCGATTTTTTTCCTCCCGAAACCGAAACCACCGCCGGGCCGCAGGTCACCCCCCACAGCCGCGATGCTGAAGAAGCCGTGTTGGGGGCAGTTATGATCAACCCGGAAGTGTATTACGATGTCGCTGAATTTCTCAGGCCGGACGATTTTTACATTCACCGCAACCGCTGGATCTGGGAAGCCTTTACCCGGCTGCACGACCAGCGCATTCCAATCGACTTCCTGACCGTTTCCGAAGCCCTTGAAAACAGCGGCCAGTTGGCCGAAGTGGGCGGGCCGGCCTACCTTACCGCCTTGATCAACAATGTGCCAACCACCCTGCACACTGTGGCCTATGGCCATATGGTTGAAGCGGCCGCCACCCGGCGGCGGATGATTACCGCCGCTAATGAAATTGCCAAAATCGCCTATCAGGAAGACCTGAGCGTTACCACCATCCTGGATGAAGCTGAAAAACAAATTTTTGGCCTGAGCGACCGGCATGGCGCCAGGGGTGCCCAGCATATTAAACCCGTCCTGAAAGAATACCAGGACCGGCTGGAAATGCTGCTCAACAAAGAAAGCGATATTTTGGGCGTGCCAACCGGCTTCATAGACCTGGACAAAATGCTCAACGGCCTCAACCCGTCCGATCTGCTGATTTTGGCCGGGCGCCCAGGCACGGGGAAAACTGCTTTTATGCTCTCCATTGCCCGGCATGCCGCCTTGCGCAGCCAAAAGCACATCGCCATTTTTTCGATGGAAATGTCCAACGAACAGCTGGTCCAACGCCTTCTGGCCCAGGAAACCGGCATCAACTCCCAAAAAATCCGCACCGGCAAACTAGACGACCGGGAACTTCAATTACTGCTGGAAGCGATGAAAGTATTCGAAGGCAGCATGATTTTCATGGACGACACCCCTGGCCTCACCCCCACCCAACTGGCCACCAAGTGCCGCCGGCTGCACCTGGAACACAAAATTGACCTGATTGTGTTAGATTACCTGCAGTTAATGAGCGGGGGTACCCGCACCGATAACCGCGTGCAAGAAGTTTCCTACATTTCGCGCAACCTCAAAATTCTTGCCAAGCAGCTTGAGATTCCGATTCTGGCAGCGGCCCAGCTTTCGCGCGCAGTTGAACAGCGCGCCGATAAGAAACCCATGCTCTCCGACCTGCGCGAATCCGGCAGCCTGGAACAAGATGCCGACATTGTGATGTTCATCTACCGGCCAGAACAGTACGAAAAAGACACCACCAAAGAAAACGTGGCAGAAATTATCATTTCGAAACACCGCAACGGCCCGGTGGGCAGTGTGGAACTGCTCTTCCGCCCCAATTTGGCCCGGTTTGAAAATGCCCTCTCCCAAAATGTGGATACCAGCCAGATGCGCTAAAGGTGCACCATGCCCGTATTTCGCGGTTTCCAAGCCAACCCCCAAAGACAAACCAGCCTGCCCGACGCATTTTTCAGCGATCTGCTGCCGCAAATGGACCACCTGGGCGAGCTGAAAGTCACCCTCTTTGTGTTCTGGTATGCCAGCCAACAAGAGGGCGATCTTCGATTTGTTCGCAAGTCGACCCTGGCAGCCGACAAATCGCTGCTGGACGGATTGGCAAAAACCGGACGAACTGCCCTGGCAGCCCTGGATGAAAGCCTGGAAAGGGCTGTGCTGCGCGGCACGCTGCTGGCAGCCCACCACACCACCCCGCAGGGAGAGACCGAATCCCTATACTTTATTCATTCGCCGCGCGGCCAGGCTGCTCTCGACGCCCTGGCTGCCGGGCGCTGGAACCCGGATGATATTGCCCAAACCTTCATCACACCCGCCCAACAGCGCCCAAATATTTTCCAACTGTACGAATCCCACATTGGCCCCCTCACCCCCATGCTGGCTGAAACGCTGCAAGATGCTGAAGCGGAATACCCGGCTGGCTGGATTGAAGAAGCCATACAAATCGCTGTAGAACGCAACATCCGCAACTGGCGATATATCGAAGCCATTCTACGCGGCTGGAAGGAGAAAGGAAGAGATGAGCGAAAAAATGGAGAAGATTCTCAAAAATCTCAACTCGATTACTTCAACCAACTCGCCAAAAAACTTGAAAAACGCCGAAAATGAACCGGAGCCCAGCCAAAGCCACGATATGCCCGGCGAGGCAGGCTGCCCGCTGTGTGGGGGGCTGGGGTATACCCGGTTGGATTTACCGGTGGGCCACCCGCAGTTCGGCAAACTCCAAATTTGCGCCTGCCGGCAGCCGCAGCTCAGCAGCAAGGCCCGCGCCCGCCTCTTCCACCACAGCAACCTGGAAGAACTATCCCAACTGACCTTTGAAACCTTTAACCCGCGCGGCCGGGTGGGTATTCTGCCCCACCATGCCGGTTCCATTGAAAGCGCCTACCATGCCGCCCGCAATTTCGCCCAAACCATCAACGGCTGGCTGCTGATTCATGGGGGCTATGGCTGCGGCAAAACCCACCTGGCTGCGGCCATTGCCAATTTTGCAGCAGGCCACGGGGTGCCAACCCTGTTTCTGACCGCACCAGATTTATTAGATAATCTGCGCTATACCTTTAGCGACCCGGATGTCACCTTCGAAGAACGGTTTGAAGATATTCGCCAGATTGGGCTGCTGGTTTTGGACGATTTTGGCGCGCAAAGTGCCACGCCCTGGGCCCAAGAAAAGCTGTTTCAAATTCTAAACTATCGCTATATCAACCGCCTGCCCACGGTCATCACCACCAACTACAACATTAACGAAATTGATGGCAGGCTGCGGTCGCGAATTTCGGACCCGGAACTGGTGATTAAGATTTACATCCAGGCGCCAGACTTTCGCCGCCCTTCCGACGATGCCAGCCACCATCCGCTTTCTTCGCTGGCCTATGTTGGCAGGCATACGTTTGAGAATTTTGACCTGCGTAGAAACGAAGGCCTGCCCCCTGATGTGGTGCGCGGGTTAGAGCGGGTTTTTCGGGAAGCCCGGGCTTTTGCCGAAAAACCCAACGGTTGGTTGGTGATTTTTGGGCCTTATGGCAGCGGTAAAACCCACCTGGCTGCCGCCATTGGCAATCACCAGGCTCAACTTGGCTACCCGCCTTTGTTTGTTATGGTGCCTGATTTGCTCGACCACCTGCGAGCCACCTTCGCCCCCGATGGCCCTGCCCGCTACGACAAACGTTTTGACGAAATTCGCAGCGCCCCGCTTCTCATCCTGGATGATTTTGGCGCCCAGGCAATGACCCCCTGGGTCAAAGAAAAGCTCTACCAGCTCTTCAATCACCGCTATAATGCCGAACTACCCACCGTCATCACCACCGCCAGCAGCATGGAACAAATTGACGAACGGATTCGCAGCCGCCTGGAAGACCCTCGCCTGGTAAATATGCAGGTGCTGCAGGTTCCCAGCTACCATATCCCGGCAGTAGACACCCAAAAACCCCGGCGCGGCGCCAAAAAATAACCCGCCGCTATCCGGCTGGCAAATTACCCACAATGCGGCGGAGGATTCCCTGGGTTTCGGCAGGCTCAGCGGTGCTCAGGAAAACAATGGAATCCCCTGGCTGCCAGGCCTGTTCGGCATGCACCACTTCAGGACTGGCGTTGCGCAAGCGCAAAATTGGGATGATGGCCCCCGGCAAAGTGACCTCACGAGCCACCAGGCTCACCTGTCCGGCGGGCACCTGCCAGGTCACTTCATGAATTTCTGAAATATCTCGCTCCCAATCCACAACGGTAATAAAACGACCAAAGGCCAAAAAACCGCCTGTTTGCCGCAGCAGCGCAGGGTTCGTACCCTTGGCGGGGTTGCTCAGCGATGGATAGGTGCGCTCGATACCGAAACTATCATGGGCAATCTGGCAGGCCAGAACATTGACTTCCGAGTTTGAGGTTACGGCCAGAAATGTTTCATATTCTTCGGCATGCAGTTTTTCCAGAGTTTCTTCCTCTAAGGCGTTGCCCGGAACTGCAGAAATGCCTTTCTGAAGCGCCCGTTCCACCGAAGTCTGGTTGGTGTCCACCAACAAAGCCGGGCGGTCATATTTTTGCAGAATTTCGGCCATTTTACAGCCAAGCCCATTCGCCCCAACAATCAACACTTTTTGTTTACCCATATCGCGCAGGCCCAATGCCCCGGCCAGCCAGCCAGCGGTCAGGCCCTGCAGCGTAACCGTCATAATAATCGTCAGGAAGGTGAGCGCCAACAGGCGTTCACCCCCCTCCAAACCCGCACTGTTAAGCGCAAACATAAAAATGGAGGCCACCGAAGCCGCAATAATCCCGCGCGGGCCAACCCAGGAAACAAATAACTTTCGACGCCAGTCCAGGCCAGTTCCCCAGGTAGAGATAAACACTGCCAGGGGCCTGGCCACCAACATCATCAGCACAACCGTCACAATGCCGCGCCAGCCCTCAGCCCACAAACTGGCAAGCTGCAGGTTGGCTGCCAACAAAACAAACAGAACACTGATCCCCAGAGTGGTCAGGCTCTCCTTAAAATGCCGAAGCTGCCGTGCACCGGGAATGGCCGCATTTTGCACAACCAGCCCCATCACCACAGATGCCATAATCCCGGCCTCGCTCTGAAGCCATTCCGCTGTTCCAAAAGTTGCCCAAACCCAGGCCAGCGCCACCAGGTTCACCAGTTCTAAAGGCACCAGGTTCCGGGTTTTAAGCATCCAGGCCAGGCCATAAGCCCCCAAAGCGCCCACAACCCCTCCAATCAGCAGGCGGCCAAAATATGCCCAGGCAAAGGCAAGAACGCCAGCCTGCCCCTGGGCAGCAAATACCAGGATAATATCTAACACCGCAATTGCAAGCAGCGCGCCAATTGGGTCAATTAAAATGGCTTCTGCTTCCAACAGGGTTTTTACCGGACGCTGTACGGCAATCCGGCGCATTAAGGGTTGGATGACTGTGGGTCCGGTAACCGTCATCAAGGCGCCAAATAAAATTGCAATGGGCCATTCAAACCCGGCCACAAAATGCCCAATCAGTGCTGTTGCCACCCACGAAACCAGCGCCCCAATCGTGACCAGGTTGCGCACCTCTGCTGCATTTTGGCGCAGCGACTTAAGATTCAGGTTAAGCGCCCCTTCAAACAAGATAATGGCCACAGCCAACTTAACCAGGGTACTCAGCCCATCTCCCATCGTTTCGGTTTGCACCCAACCCAATCCATCTCCCCCCAACACAATGCCAAAACCCAACAACAGCACAATTGCCGGAATATGCCACCTGTGTGCCAGTAACTGGCCAAGCAAACCAAACCCAACCGCGGCAATTACCGTAATCAACAAATCAACGCCATGATGTTCCATGCAAAACTCCTCTTCGGGGAAATTTCGCCAGGTTGCGAAATAACCCAATGTGATCGCGAACCAACCCCTTTTTTCCGGCGGTAAAAAAGAACGGGGAAATCAATCCACAAACCCCCGCCAGCCACTTGGCCAGGGAAAATAGTTTCATTGTCAGGCGAGAAAGATTGGTGCTGGTTCTATCTATATAATACCCGATTCACTCACAGCGTGCCAATTTTGCCCCTTAAGGTACGTTCCGCCCTTTCGGCTGCATTGAGTTCAGGAAGATGGCTGTGTGCAGGTTTGCAGGGACAGCCGAATAACCGGGCACGTTTAAAGACGAGCCATCGGGAACACCTCTGTTAACAATCGGGCAAACCGGTAACCCAACAGAAGCGGCCTTAACCCAGGAAGAGAAAAAAGGCGCTTGACGCTGCCCTGAAATCATGATAGTATTAGTGTATACAAAACACTATATACCCAAAAGGAGCATGCACTGATGGAAAAGACCCCTTTACCCCTGCCCTCTTTCTACCTCCCTGAACGAGCCGGGGAAGTTTACCGGGTTGAATACGAAACCCTGGCCCAGGCGGCGCGCCGTTGGGCAAAACACCATCACATCCAACCCGCCTCGAACGACACGCGGCGGATCAGTTTTGTCGGGATCGACATCCAAAACACCTTTTGCACTCCCGGGTTTGAGCTGTTTGTGGGTGGCCAAAGTGGAAATGGGGCCGTGGAAGACAACCAGCGGCTGGCTGCGTTTCTATATGAACACCTGGACACCATCACAGAAATCGTCCTGACCCTGGACACCCACCAGGCTGCCCAAATCTTCCACGCGGTATTCCTGGTCGATGCCGAAGGCAACCACCCCGGCCCGCACACGCAAATCCAGGCTGAAGATATCCAATCGGGGCGCTGGCGGTTTAACCCGGCACTGGAAAAAGCCCTGGAAGCATCGCCTGGTTTTGGCCAGGCACACCTGGCACACTACACCCAGGCATTGTTGGCAAAAAACAAATACAACCTGACCATCTGGCCCTATCACGCCATGCTGGGCGGCATTGGCCATGCCCTGGCAGCCATCATCGAAGAAGCCGTGTTTTTTCACAGTATGGCCCGCTACAGCCCCACCCGCTTCATCCTCAAAGGCAGCAGCCCGTTTACCGAACACTATTCTGCAATTGGACCCGAGGTAAACCAGGGACCCAACGGGGAAACCCTGGCCAACCGCAGCGGAGCGTTGATGCAAATTTTAGAGCGCAGTGATGTCATGATCATTGCCGGGCAGGCCAAAAGCCACTGCGTGGCCTGGACCGTTCAAGACCTATTGGCCGAAATTCAACAAACCGACCCCACCCTGGCCAGGCGGGTTTACTTGCTGGAAGACTGCACCTCACCCGTGGTCGTTCCCGGCGTAGTGGACTTCAGCGCTGCCGCAGACGAAGCCTATGCGCAGTTCGCCGCAGCCGGGATTCATATTGTCCGTACCTCCGATTCACTTTCCGATATATTTTCCGGCTAACCCATAAGGATTCATCCCATGACCATTTTTAACGGCAAACGCCTGAACAACCAGACCTTTAAGCTGGATATTGAACGCATGCGCAAGGGCTGGTATTCCGATAAATATTTCAACAATATTCACCGTATGCTCGCCACCCTGGCCCAGTCTGGCTACACCTACCAGGGCCAACGCCACAACCTCCCCCCCGGCCTGTCGCCCGAAGGCGCCGCCCTCGGCAACATCGAAGTAGAAATGCAGTGGTTCACCCGCCGCAGTGGAACCACCGTTGTGGTGGGCGTAGATAAGGCCCTGACCATGTTGGAACACGCCACCGGCTATTGGGAAGATGGGCGGTTTTACAACACGGCCGAAAACCTGGAGGTTGAGGCCGTTCACGATGGCTGCCTGGTCAGCTACAACGGCGATCCCCGCCAGATCAAACCTATCATCCGGGTACGGGGGCGCTATCGCGACTTTGCCTTGCTTGAAACACCCACCCTGGGCATTCTCACCCGTGCCAGCCGGGTGGCAACCAATGTTTACAACACGCTGATTGCCGCCCGCGGAAAACCCGTGCTCTTTTTTCCTGCCCGATTTGACCTGCACGAAGTACAGGCCGCCGATGGCTACGCCTATGACATCGCCATCCAACGCTTTAACCAGGACTACGCCCAAAAACTTGGCCCGTTGGTTTCCACCGATGCCCAGGGCGACTGGTGGGGCGGCGCTGGCGGCGGCACCATTGCCCACGCTGCCATTGCCAGCTTTTTTGGCGATACCGCCGAGCTGATGCTGTGTTTTGCCAGCACCCTGCCGCCCGAAGTACCGCGCATTGCCCTGGTTGACTTTAACAACGACTCGGTGCAAGACAGCCTGCTGGTGTGCGATGCCATGTTCCAACGCTACCAGCAATTGGTAGACAGCGGGGATGAAAGCGAAGCCCAAAAATTCCGCCTGACCGGGGTTCGGCTGGATACCAGCGGCAGCCTGCGCGATGTCTCTGTGCCCCCAATTGGCGCACCCGAACTGGACCTGGGCGTGAACCCCCGCCTGGTTTTCACGGTGCGCCAGGCGCTGGACAACGCCTGGCAGCGCTGGACACTTCCTGCAAACTGGCTTGACCGTGCTAGAGACTACTGTAAGAACATCAAAATTGTGGTTTCGGGCGGCTTTAACAGCGAAAAAATCCGTCAATTCGAACGGCTGAGCGTACCGGTAGATTATTACGCCGTGGGCTCTTCTTTGTTCGACAACCACGGCCCCACCGTGACCGATTTCACTGCCGACGTGGTGCGGGTTAAGCTCAACAATCAGTGGCTGGATATGGCCAAGGTGGGACGAGAGCGCTGCGAAAACCCCGACCTGGAACGAGTGTGGTAATCCTCCTCGCCCTCCTTGGGACCCAAGAGGGCGTTTTTCGTCGCAAAACATTAATAAATCGTTAGCTTTTCCCCTTGCATAATTAATAATCAGGTATATACTTAATTTATCTCCCCAATCCAAAGTAACGGCCACGTTATCTTTCACTACCGAAAAGCGCCAGGTTCCTTTATGGATAAAGGAAGAGGTATCTTATGGGATACTGCGTAGCAGAACAACTTAAGACAGGCTTTCCATAGCCTGAAGTAAATGCGCCAGGCCAGGTAATCATTTTTAACATCATTACCCATCCTGGCGTTTTTGGTTTAATTCATACAAAAAGGACAAAAAAAATGAACATCTCCACGAAACGCATTAGTTTACTCTTTATGGTGGCTCTGGCGTTAATCGTTCTGGCGGCTGCCGCACCAACTGGGGGCCAGGTGGCTGCCACCGGACAACCAGATATGCTCCTGGAGAACACGACGCTGGACGCAGCGCAAACGCTGGATGCAGCCCAAACGCCGCTCTCCAATAACCCGGGGGCCATCTGGCCAGACGAGCCCGAAGCCACAGCGCCAGAACTTGAGACTTTCCCAGAAACCCTTGGCCTGCGTGCCCCAACCTCATCCCTGTATCCAACCTGCCCGGTTTATTACGCGGCTGAGGATTTTCCCACCCTGAGCGCCGGTACACATACCATCGACACCGATGCGCTTACCCTGGACGGAACGGCACTCCCTAACGCGCAGGTCATTAACGGTGCCGCAGTGCTTGTGTATGAAAGCATCAACCTCCCCGCCGGGGTAACCCTACGAGCCGTGGGCAGCCGCCCGCTCGCTCTGCTCTCCTACACCACAGTAACCATCAACGGTACGCTCTCGGTCGATGGAAGCAACGCCACGCCTACCGCACCCTCCTGCCAGCCCAGGACAAGTTCACCTGGCGGCGCGGGCGGTGGTGCGGGTGGATTAGGGGTGGCGTCTGGACCGGGCATCGGCGCTCCAGGCGTTGGGACGGGCGGAGGCCATTCACCGGGTGGCAACTACGCAGGTGGCGGGGGCGGCGGGTTTGGCGGCAGCGGCGGCGCGGGCGGTACATACGTCGCGGCCGGCGGTGCAGGGGGTGGAAGTTATGGCGACCTTTCCAGCACCCTGGATGGCGGCAGCGGCGGCGCTGGCGGCAGCGCTTCCTCCCCTTGCGCCAGCGCCAGCGGCGGCGGGGGCGGCGGCGGCATCGTCGTTTACAGTGTTGGCCCCATTACCGTCGGCAGTTCCGGCGTTGTTTCGGCCAATGGCGGCGCAGGCGCGTTGAGCGACACGGGCGCCTCTGGCGGCGGCTCCGGCGGCGGCATCACCCTTATCAGCACCACCATCAACAACAGCGGTATCATTCGCGCCAATGGCGCAGGCGGCGGCGCAGGCGGCTGCTGCGGCGGCGGTGGCGGCGGTGGCGGCGGGCGCATTTATCTCTCCAGTTTCGCCATGACCGCCGGCACGCTCCAGGTCAACGGGGGCGGCAGTTCCAGCGGGAATGCCGGCGGCGCAGCCGGCAGTACCGGGGTCGCCAGCCAGGACACCACTGCCAGCCTGTACGACTGCCCTGCGAACTTGCTCATCCAAATTACCCCAATGTATAACCCGACTTGGGGCGAACCACCCTACACCGCGATTGCCGGTGAAGAGTTGGTTTATCAAGTGACTGTGGTGAATTTCGGCCCAGCGCCAGCCACCGGTGTTACCGCGGAAATTGTGCTGCCCACTCCGCTCGTGTTCCTGGAAGATTCAAAGAACATCTGCACCGAAAGCCCTGAGGACACCCTCACCTGTCCCTTTGGCTACCTGGGAACCGGTGAAACATACAGCTTTTTGATCAAAACCCAAATCGTACCAAATGCCCTGACGAACGACACAGATGGAACGCTGGCCATTTCGGCCAGCGCTGAGGTGAGTGCCTACAACCCCGACCCCTACCCGGAAAACAATCTATCCACAGCGGAATACTTCGTCCAGGGGCGGGCCGATTTGAGAGTAACCAAGTTCGTCATGCCGGAGGGAGTCGTCCAGGCGGGACAAACGTTCACTTACACCATTTATGTCGACAATCTTGGCCCCTCGGCGGCTTATAATGTGATGATTAATGACACCCTGCTTTCTAGTGCAAATGTCAGCATCCAATCTTGCGCTTTTTCCGTTTCTCAGGGCGGGGGATCCATTACCCAATTCACCTGCACCACCGGCTCTTTGGTGTCCACGCAATTTGGCACCGACATTGGTATCTTTAGAACCAGCCTGCTCGACCCCTATTCACCAGACAGCCGCGGCCGCTTACGCGCCTCTTTCAGGCTGATCGCAAATCAAGCAATAGATGTATTGAACTCCACCACGGTCACGGCCAACACAGTTGACCCTGACGAAAGCAACAACCTGGCCCTGGCCCTGTCGAGCATCGAAGCAACTGCGAACCTGGCGCTCGATGTGAGCGCCAATGCACCGACCACCATCAATGCAGGGGAATTGGCCTCTTGGACTATCCAGGTGACCAACAATGGCCCCAGCACTGCCGTAAACGTCATCACAGCCATCTCGCTGCCCAGCGCTTTGGTGAATGGCACACTCAGCGTCTCCATCGGCGGCTGCACCCTGGGAACCCCAGGCAACCCCATGGATCCCCTGACTTGCAACCTGGGCAGCCTGACGAATGGAGAAAGCGTGTCCTTCACCGTGCAGGGAATCGTCGACCCGGCTTTCATTGCTAACCAGCCGGACACAAGCGTGTCCGACCAGGTCAGCATCAATGCGGCGGTAACTGCCGACACTTTCGACCGGGATAACAGCAATAACCAGGACACGGCGGCGGTCACCGTTCAAGCATCCGCAGACCTCGACTTGTCTAAATACGTGATCGGCTCACCCATCGCCGGCGGTAGTATTCACTATGAACTTCAGATTGCCAACGCTGGTCCGTCTGTCGCAGAAGATGTCACCCTCCGCGATTTCTTGCCCACCAACCTGGAATATATCAGCGCCATGGTGGATTATGAAGGTGCGTTGGGCACCATTCCATTAGCCTGCGAAATTACGGTTGGTTCCAACGCACTCTTCTGCCCGTTAGGCAATTTGCCACCCACCAACACAAACCCTGTTTTGGTCTTTATCAACGCCCGGATCAAGCCCACTGCTACCGGGAGCCTGGTCAACACTGCGGACGTTAATTTAAAGGACACCCCTGACCCGGACACTTCCAATAACAGCGCAACAACCAATACCACACTGCGATACGATGCCGATGTTGAGGTAACCAAAGTAAGCGTTCCAGCGAAAGTGGTGGCTGGTGAGCAGGTTAAGTATGTCCTGGTGGTGACCAACCACGGTCCATCTACAGTTTACAACGCGAACGTAGAAGATATCCTACCTGAGGCCGCTATTTATGAAGTGGCCAGTATTCCATGCGACACCAGTGGGGCCGACCTAGTAAACGGCGGAGGAAGCATCACCTGTGAACTGGGGCAGCTCAACCCAGGAGAAAGCGTCACCTTTGATATTTGGGCCCGCATTGAACATGATGCTCCCTTCCAAAGCACCATTACCAATACGGCCGAGACGGAATACACACTGGGCAACAGCACGACCTTCAGAACGATCGTCACAACCCAAACCTATATACTGAGTACAGCCGACCTGCGCATCACCAAGTTCATCGAACCTTTCGAAAACATTCAGGCTGGGGAGACATTCGACTACTATATATATGTAGATAACCTGGGCCCCTCAACCTCATGGAATGTCCTCATCAACGACACCCTGCTGGGAAGCGGAGCGGTAACCATCAATAGCTGCGCCTTTTCCACCACCCAGTCTGGGGGTGGAAGCATATATCAATTCACATGCACCAACGGGAATATTGTCACCTGGCATTTGGGCTATGATATTGGCACTTTTGGTGCCACATCGCTGTCGCCTTACCTGCCTGATGGACGCGGCCGCCTGCGCGCAAAATTCACCCTGACAGCGTTGGAAGCCATCGACCTTACAAACATCAGCACGGTCACAAGCGACTCATTTGACCCCAACCCCGACAACAACCTCGCCATCAACATGGCCAGCGTCGAAGCCGTTGTGGACCTGGAAGTCAGCAAGACTGCCACAGGCGAAGTTCAGATTGCTGGACAGCCCGGCGCCGCCTTCGATCTGACTCTTCCCGGCCAACCATTCCCTGCTGGCCCAGCGTATATGGCTGCGGCCAATGCTGTAACGGCTGGGCGGCGCGTAGCTTACACGCTGTCTGTCACCAACCTAGGTCCCTCGACGGCGGAAAATGTCATCCTTTACGACCTGCTGCCCACTGGTGTACAGCTTTATCCCGGCAGCCTGATCACCAGCCAGGGAAGCTGCGCCCATGAAGACGATGCGCTAACCTGTGGATTGGGCACGCTGGCAGCAAGTGCCACCGCCACAATCACCTACGAGGTTATGGTGGATTCCGCCCTGCCAGCTGGCAGTGTACTGCAAAACAGTACAATTGCCACTTCCGACAACTTTGAACCAGAAAACGCAAACAACTTTGCACTCACCCATACCACTGTCCAGGCAGCGGCAGACATCACCGTCCAAAAGACCGCCTACGGCCAAAACATTGTCGGGTGGGATGAAGCCAATCAACACCACATTTACCAGGACATGGAGTTTCAAGTCACCGCCGGATTAATGGTGCGGTACATCATTACAGTCACCAACAGCGGTCCAAGCCTGGCACAAAATGTGCAGATTCTCGAAAACCTGACCCCCTGGAACACATTAGATGACGCCAATCCAAACACGATCCCGGGCAATACAGAATACTTGTACGCCGAGGGAGCGGATTGTAAACCTTCGGCTGTCAGCCAGAATCTGCTAACCTGTTCGCTTGGCAACCTGGATGCCGGCGCGCGCCGCACCTTCTATGTGTATGGGCTTGTCCTGGCTTCCACAGAACGAATGAACTTATCGGATCCACACGATGATGAAATTAACGAAAACATTCCTGGCAACCTCGCCAGCGTTATTACAAGAACACAGCAAGCCCGAATATTACCGATCACTCCGGACCCATACGAGCCAAACAACACCGCCTATGCTGGATTGGCCGTCCGGCGAGTAGCCGATCTGAGCATCTTCAAAGAAGCCTCCACCCTGACACCCGTGGCCGGAACCCAAATGTCTTATGAAATCACCGTGCACAACGCGGGGCCCTCTTCCGCACTCGATGTCACCATAACCGACCTGCTCCCAGCCGGGGTCACTTACCTGTTCGATACGGCTGGCTGCGGCCAAACCAACCTATTAAGCGGCTGCAACCTGGGGAATTTTGGAGTGGGTGACAGCTACACATTCATGGTTGTGGTCCAGGTAAACGCAAACGCCCAGCCCGGCACACTGTTAGAAAACATCACCAACGTTACCAGTTATGGGCAGGAGACCGACTACCACGGAGCAAACAACAGCAGCACTTCCAGGGCCTATGTCAACAGCGCCGCCGACCTGCGCCTGTTGAAATTTGGGAAACCAGATGACGAAGTGGTGGCGGGCAGCCTGCTGACCTATACCCTGTTCGTCGATAACCTGGGGCCAAGTTATGCGCACCAGGTCGTTATCACCGATGAACTGGTTGCCAATGGACGCTTCGACCTGGTGAGCATCGACCCGGATATCCTGGGCAATCGCCCGCTGGCATCCTGCACCCCAGCAGCGCCCATCACAGGCATCCAACAGCGCCTTACACTCACCTGCAAGGCTGGAGAAGACCTGGAACTCTTTAGCCCAACTTACGGCGCTGGACGTTGGGTAGTGGAAGTGGTCGTCCAGACGGCCGACCCAATCGACCTGAACAACTATGCCGCAGTTTCCTCCGCAGACCATGACCCCGACCCGGACAACAACACCCAGGTGGTCAACCATGCCTTCACCAGTGCGGCCGACCTCGAAGTGGTCAAAACGGACAGCCATGACCCCGTGAGCGCCGGAACACAGTTCGCTTATGAGTTTGTGGTGACCAACCACGGGCCATCCACTGCAGACAATATCGTCTTTAAAGACACCCTTCCGCTAGGCCTCAGCCTGATCTCGGTGAATATTGCAGCTGAGGACGGCACATGTACCACCACCCAGGCTGTCCCTGGCAACCTGGAACTGGTATGCCACCTGGGCACATTGAAGGCAGGTGAAGACACAACCTTCTCAGTCACCTTGCTGGCCAACGCCTGGCTGCCCGATGGCGCGATGCTGTTTAACCAGGCCCTGGTATACAGCGACCAGTTCGACCCGTTCAATGCCAACAACCTGGCTGGTGAAAGCACCACGATTGCAGCCCAGTCTAACCTGCTGGTCAACAAAATGGATGCACAAGACCCGGTCGTTGCCGGAGAGGTCTTGCACATTCTGGTCAGTGTAAGAAACCAGGGGCCATCTGTTGCCCGTTCAGTCTGGTTCTCCGATGCGCTTCCAATTGGGCTAACCCTGACCCACTACCAGTTTGGCAATGGCGCTGGCTACTGCATCAACAACTGGACTGGATCCACAGTAGATTGTTACCTGGGAGACCTGGAGGTAGGCGGCTGGACAGATGTAATGCTCAGCTTTGCCGTATCGCCTGATTTAGAAAATGGAGCGCAGTTGGTTGACAGCATCACCTGGGCGGCAGCCTCCCCTGCCACCTTTATTGGTGACCAGTCTGAAACCACTAATGTCACCAACGCTTCGACGCTGGCGGTAACCAAGTTAGCTCTGGATGCCAGCCCAGCCGCAGGTGGCGATCAAACCTGGCGCATCAGCGTCAAGAACATTGGGCCATCCACGGCCTTTAACGCACTGCTGACCGACATACTGCCCACCGGCACAAGCTTTATCTACGCAAGCCACAATGCCTGCGTATTTACTGCCGGGAGCGTAAGCTGTGCCTTTGGTGATATGCAGCCCGGTGAACAAATCACTTTTGACCTGGTCGCGCGTATTGATCCAGCTTTTACCTGTGGCGCCTCGTTAGAAAACACCGCCGAGATCAACTGGAGCCTGGAAAAAAACGGCAGCCTGACTGAAAGCGCCACCGCCGCCACCACAACCCCTGTTGATTGCCTGGCTGACCTGCGCGTGGTTAAATTCGGGAAACCGGATGCCACAGTTTATGCCGGTGAATACCTGACTTACACTATCCTAGTCGACAATCTGGGGCCTGGCTTCGCCCCAGCGGTTGTCCTGCATGAGGAGCTTGTTTCCAATGGCACCTTCAACCTGGTGAGCGTTGATGCAGATGTATCAGGAAATCAACCCGGAGCGCAATGCAGCCCCAACGCACCCCTTGATGACATCCACGAACGGCTGACCATAACCTGCGAATTGGTCGCACCTCTGCAAATTTTTGGTGGCGCTGCTGATTCGGGCCGTTGGATGGTGGAAATCGTTGTCATGGCCCTGGAAAACCAGAGCCTCAACAACTTGGCGACGGTAGCTTCTGATGCGCCAGACCCAGATGAAACGAACAACCAGGCAGCTGCCGAACATCAGATTTACGCATCAGCAGACCTGCAAATTACGAAGGCTGACAACACAGACCCGGTAACCGCCGGCGAAACACTTGAATATTTATTGCTGGTCACCAATGCTGGTGTTTCAAGCGCTGAAGGTGTAGTTGTTCGGGATATTCTGCCGCTGGGCCTCGAAATCACAGCAGTAAACATCTCCCCAACAGGCAGTTGCGCCTTGACACAGGCCTATGTCGTAAACCCGGTGCTGGAATGCAGCCTGGGCACCCTTGCTGCAGGTGCCGTTGCGGAAATTGAGATCACAGCCACAGTCAGTCCTGATCTACCCGATGGAGCCGTATTGTTTAATCAGGCCGCTGTAACCAGCCAGAACTATGACCCGAATTTGGGGAACAATCTGGCTGGGGAGGCAACCACGGTTAACGCCCTATCCAACCTGACTGTCCAGAAATCCGACCGCCCAGACCCGGTTGTGGCAGGCACAGTCTTAACTTACAAAGTGAGTGTCCAAAACCATGGACCTTCACTGGCGCGCAATGTTGCTTTTGTAGACACACTGCCCATGAATGTCCGTTTCCTGTCCACTGGGTCAAACAGCAGTAACATTCACTGTACCTATGCAGCTGGAACGCTGACCTGTCATTTCCAAGCAGTGGCTCCCGGTGAAACCGCCCAGGTTGATATTGCGGTTCTGGTCTCGCCCGACTTAACGAATGGCGCTGGCTTAACCAATACCATCACCTGGTCTGCCGGTTCGCCTGCCATCATCACAGGTGACCAGGCAGAAACCACTGTTGTTCAAAATGGCGCAGTTCTGGTCGTGACCAAGCTGGCCCACGACCCATCTCCAATCGCAGGTCGCGACCAGGGCTGGCGGCTCACCTTAGAAAACACAGGCCTCTCAACAGCATTCAATGTACTGTTGGAAGACACACTGCCAGCAGGCGTTGGGTTTATCTATGCCAGCCATAATGCCTGCACTTTCGCCGCAGGCACCCTCACCTGCGATTTTGGCGACCTGCAGCCAGGTGAAAGTGTCGCTTTTGACCTGTACAGCCGGATCGACCCAGGATTCACCTGCGGCGCCGCTCTGGCCAACACAGCTACCGTCACCTGGAATGAGACCAGCAGTGCCGCAGCCACCACCGCCACCCCGGTGGACTGTGCAGCAGATCTACGGGTGAGTAAATTCGGTGAACCCGACGGATTGGTGGCGGCGGGTGAACTGCTAAATTACACCATTGTTGTGGACAACCTTGGACCCAGCGCTGCCCACACTGTGCAGGCCGTCGAGGTGCTGGCCTCTGATGGCAGCTTTGAAATTGTCAGCGTGAATGCTGGCGATGGTGTTTGCAACCTCAGCTTGCCACAAACAGTAAACCAGTACACCTCCTTCACCTGCACCCGCACAATCCTGGAACCCTTTGGCAGCGGCAGCGGCGGCCGGTGGACCATCCAACTGAGCGTTCGGGCCATTGAACCACAAGACCTGGACAACCTGGTGACTGTGACCAGCAGCGTCATTGACCCTGATGAGAGCAATAACCAGACCCTGACGGCTCACGAATTCTTGGCATCTGCTGACCTGGAAATTGTCAAGACAGACAGCGCCGACCCCGTAACCGCCGGCGAAAGCTTCACCTATCAACTCGTCGTCAAAAACAATGGCGTATCGACCGCACAGGGTGTGGTTGTCCGGGATGTCATCCCGCTTGGCCTGGCTGTCACCCAATTAGCTGTCACTCCCAACGGCGTGTGCGCCCTGGCGCAGGGGTACAGCCTGAATCCGGTAGTTGAGTGTAACCTGGGGAACCTGGCTGCGGATGCGGTGGTCACCATTCAAATTGGTGTCAATACCTCAGCCGATCTCCTGCATGGCGCAACGCTGTTTAACCAGGCGAGTGTCGAAAGTCAAAGTTATGACCCGCACCTGGCGAACAACCTGGCTTTCCAGGCCACTGGCATTGTAGCCCAATCCGACCTGGTGTTTACGCATACCGATGGACCTGACCCTGTCGTAGCGGGAGCTAAACTGAACTATGCCCTTAATGTGACAAACAGCGGGCCTTCACTGGCCCGCGGGGTGATGGTCGAGGATTTGCTGCCGGCCGGGGTTACATTCGTCTCCGTAGAAACCACACTCGGAACCTGTGTGGCGAACGCTGGCGCAGGCACAGTCCTGTGTAACCTGGGCGACCTGGAACCAAATGCATCCGCCGCAGTAGTTCTCACCGTCCAAGTCTCGCCTGACCTCGCTGGTGGTTTGCGGCTTATCAACCAGGTTACGTGGTGGACGACTTCTCCAGCCACTTTCACCGGAAGCCTGGTGGCAGCCACAACCGTTCAAAACACAGCACAATTGGAAGTTACCAAAACTCCGATGGGCATCCCCCTGGCTGGCCAGGCGCAAGGCTGGCGCATCACCGTAAAAAATACCAGCCAATCCACCGCTTTTGACGTAAACATTGAAGATGAACTGGCCAGTGGCACAAGCTATCTATACACTACCGGTCCTGCCTGTACAGAAGCCAACGGTGTGGTTACCTGTGCCCTGGGCGACCTGCTCCCCAGCCAGCAAATCTTGATTGAGCTATTTACACAGGTTGCGGCCGATTATGCTTGCGTTGATGAACTGACCAACACCGTGCTGCTTGCATGGGACCGCACAGGCGACGCCCTGCCCGATGCACAGGCCAGCGCCACGGCGACTGTACCCGTGGGGTGCAGTGCAGACCTGCGCGTCAGCAAGTTTGGCAAACCAGATGGAGAAGTGGCGGCGGGGCAAGTCCTGACCTATACGATCCTCATTGACAACCTCGGTCCCAGCTACGCCCATGCAGTCACCCTGGTGGAACACCTGGCTTCAAGCGGACGCTTCGAAGTGATCAACATTTCTGCTGGCGGTGGAACATGCAGTATCACCGCTCCAGTGGAGGTGAATCAGGATCTGAGCTTTACCTGCACCCTGCCATACCTGGAACCCTTCAGTTCCACCCGGATTCCGGGCCAGTGGATGGTTCAAATTGCTGTCCTGGCTACCGATAGGCAGGATCTGAACAACCTGGCGACTGTAACCAGCAGCGTGTTCGACCCCGACCAGAGCAACAACCAGGCGTCCTCCGCCCACGAAATCACAGACAGCGCTAATCTCCAGCTCGTTAAGAGCGCGGCTCCAGCCACAGCAGTTGCCGGCGAAGTCCTGGTATACACACTGCAAATAACTAACCTCGGCCCCTCCTTGGCGGAAAAGGTTATCCTGATTGAACAACTGCCGGCCAACACCCTGCTCCAATCCATCACGTTAAGCGGTGGTGGGGCTTGCATCCCGAACAGCCCACTAACATGCAGCCTCGGCAACCTCGCTTCTGGCGAATATCAAAACATCGAGATCAGGGTTCTCGTGCCGGCGAATGTACCAACGGGCGCTTTATTGTCTAACAGTGCCTATGTCACATCAGACTCCTACGACAAGGATTATGCCAACAACTACGCCGGCACACTCACTCCAGTGCAAGCCATTGCCGACCTGGATGTGACCAAAACCACAACAGAAAAGATCGCCATCCCAGGTCAGCCAGTGACGTTTGCAATCACCATTCAAAACCATGGGCCAAGCGACGTATTTGGTGCGAAAATCACGGACTTGCTGCCAGCCGGGTTAACAGAAGTAAGCTGGACATGCTATGTATATATTGGGAGATGCACAGCCGCCGGAACTGGAGACCTGGTTGACACGATCGACCTACCTGCCGGGCAAGAATTGGTTTACCACTTTAAGGGAACACTGACTGCCGCATGGGATGTGACAAATGTAGCCCAAATTACCCTGCCGGCGAGTGTTTTTGACCCCGATCCGGAAAACAATACGGCGATGCTGACGTTTACCGCCCACAGGATTTACCTACCCTTCATCACCAGCGCCACTCAAGAGCGCCCCATTGGCCCAGACCTGGTCGTCACCAACATTGCCTTCCCGAATGGGTACTTAGCCGTAACCATTGCCAACGTGGGGCTGCTCCCAGTCACCACTCCCTTCTGGGTAGATTTGTACATCAACCCAATGGAGCCTGTCCAGATCAATTACGCCTGGTGGTTCATTGCCCCGGCCGGAATGGTATGGGGCATCCCCAGTACCGTTTTACCGCTGGAACCTGGTGAAAGCGTGGTTCTGACCCCTGGCGATGCGTTTTTCTGGCCATCCCTATCAAATTGGTCTGAAAACATGACCGGAGAAGTGTATGTTCAGGTAGATTCAATTGGCCCATACACTTATGGTGCAGTATTGGAGGGGCACGAGACCGTTGGCGGCACCTATAACAACATCACCGGACCGATATCACTTCCTGACCAAGCCGTACGCCAGGTCATTCAGTGGCTCCCGGCCCCACAACCATGGTTTGATTTACCTGCCCGTTAAGTAAAAAAAGAGGCTGGCGAACCTAAAAAATGTTCGCCAGCCTCTTGACATCAGACCAGGTTTATGTGATACTTGCGTTATCAGAGCATTACGTTGCTCTTTAAACCTCACCATCCCAACAAAAGGAGGTGATGTCGTGGACAGTTTTAGTCATAGTCCTAGCGGTGCGGCATCCCTCCTTTGGTTACAAAGCTAAGGATGCCGCACCGCGATGGAACGCCGTCTGAAAAGGCGGCGTTTCGTTTTTAATAGCCTACAAACTTGAGAAATATTGGGGTCAGGTTGGGGTCAAAGATTTTGCCAGCGTGTTTTCGAATATAGCTGGCGGTTTGTTGGTCTGTCCAGGCCCGCCGATAGGGGCGGTCGGAACGCAAAGCGTCCCACACATCCACCAGGGTAAAAAGGCGAGCCGTCAAGGGAATTTGTTCTCCGCTTAACCCCTGGGGGTACCCGCTGCCATCCCAATGTTCGTGATGCATATAGGGAATTACCAGCGCCGGGCGTAAAAACTTAATGGGGGAAAGCATGCGAAAGGCATAAACCGGGTGTTGGCGCATGATTTTCCATTCTTCCGGCGTTAGGGGTCCGGGTTTAAGTAAGACATTGTCTGGCACCCCCAACTTGCCCATATCGTGCAGCAGTGCCCCGCGCCAGATGTGGACCAGGTTTTCTTCATCAACACCCACCAACCGGGCAAGTTTAACCGCCAGGTCGGTCACGCGTTGGGTATGGCCCTCGGTCTCGTTATCGCGTAAATCCAGGGCCCGCGCCCAACCTTCCAGGGTGGCATCGTAGGCTTCTTCCAATTCCCGGTTGGCAATTTGAATATGGTTAAACAGGGCAGCATTTTCAATCGCAATGGCGGCCTGGCCGGCCAGGGTATCTACCATTTCAAACCACTCTTTGAGAGGTTTAGATGACGTTCGCCGGTACATTTCCAGAACCCCCTGCAAGGCATTTTTGGCCACCAGGGGAACCCCTAAGTAAGTCACAAACCCTTCTTTTTCAAACCCGTGCAAAGAGCGAAAAGCCTCAGCAAGCGGTTCTGCTGTGTTAATGTAAAGGGGCCGTCTGTTTTGCGCAACCAGCCCGGCCAACACATGTTCAGATGTGGCAAATTCCAGCGCCAGGGACTTGCTCTTGAAACCCGCCCCAGCTGCAAAAGTTAGCGATTCTTGTTGTTCGTTATATAACAGCACATTGGCCGCATCCATCTGCAGCTGGCGGATCACCTGTTCAAGCAGCACCTGCAGGGTTTGGTCCAGGTCCGGGGAAGCCATAATGGCTTTATCAATGGCATGCAGCGAACGTATATAGTCCAAACGCTGCTGGGTTTGTTTGAATAAGGCTGCATTTTGCAGTGCAGCCCCAACCTGGTTTGCAAAAGCCTGGAATAATTCCAGCCGGTCAGATGTGAAATAGCCCGGATGACGGCTAAACAAGAGCAGCACACCCAACATTTGGTCGCGGTCTGCCAGGGGAAAAGAGGCAGCGCAAGACAAACCCAAGCCAGCCAGGGGTTTGAATGCCTGGTAGGACAGGCCAGTATCCATCTGGTTGGTTACGATAACCCCCGAACTATGCACAAGTGAGCCAACCCGTTCACCATTCTCTTCGCCGTGGTCAATATAAAGCGACATTTGGCCCAGAAGCGTCCATTCTGCCGGGGCGAAATTCCAAGGGACAATCCGGGCATCTGGCTCCACCCGCCCCAGCCAAACGGCATCCACACCTAATGCTTCCACACAGGCGTGGACAATATCCGCCGCCAACAAAACCGGGTCCAGGTTGTGGGCCAGCATTTGAGCGCCGGTGAACATCGCTGAGAGCATCTCTACCTGGGATTGAATCGTGCGTTCTGCCGCAACCCGTTCGGATATATCGCGTACGAGCAATTGAACCACCGGACTCCCCTGCCAGTCCAGGCAGCCCGCTGTCACTTCTACATGCAGGGGGTTACCCTGGGCAGGTTGGAGCAAAGACGACCATTTGAGGGCCGGTAAACCGGGGGTAGTGAGCCTGTCCAGGTATTGGTGGAAACGAACGCGCTCATCCACCGCGAATAATTCGGCCGCAGGTCTGCCCAACACTTCACGCTCTGAAGACAGGTGAAGCCGCTCAAGAATGGCAGCATTTGCAAGGGCAACCTGGCGATGTTCATCCACCATCAAAATTCCATCCGGAGAAAGACGCACCATTTGTTCGAAACGGCTGCGTTCTTCCACCAGGCTGCGGTAGCGGTTGAGCCGGGTAATGGTGCGCACCCTGGCGCGCAGCTCCATCCGGTTGATGGGTTTGCTCACGAAGTCGTCGGCTCCTGCCTGCAGCCCGCGCAGGCGGGCATCCTGGTCATCCAGGGCTGTGACCATGATCACAGGCATCTCAGCGGTTGCCGGGTTTTGGCGCAGCCTTTGGCAAACCTCGTACCCCGTCATTTCCGGCATCATCACATCGAGCAGCAGTAAATCTGGTTGGGTTTCTTCCGCCTTTTGCAGGGCTTCAACACCGGAGGCTGCAAAATCTAACAAATATCCTTCTGAAAACAAAAGTGCTTCCAGGGTTTCACGCCCTAGAACCTCATCATCCACAATCAAAATGCGGCTTTTGAATCCAGTCATGCCCCAACCCCGGTTAGCCCTGCGTTTGTGGGCGGAAGGTATCCTTCAATTATTTCCAACAACCGGGCCAGGCGCACTGGCTTCGCCAGGTATTCATTGGCTCCCGCAGCCAGGCAGCGTTCCCGGTCGCCGGGCATCACCAGGGCAGTTACCGCAATAATGGGTAGTTTGCTCCATGCTGGTTCGCGGCGCAGCCGGGCAATCAGGTCTAACCCGCTGATATCGGGAAGTTGAATATCCATCAAAAGCAGGTCAGGAGAAGTTGGGCCAATATGCTCCAACAGATTGTGGCCATCCGTCACTGCGGAAACCGTATAGCCTTTGCCGCTCAGGTATTCCGAAATGGCGACAAGGGTATCTTCATGATCTTCCACGAACATAATCGTCCCCTTGCGTTCGACGGTGCTGGGGTGGGCAATGCGCACAGGCGCATCCAGGCCGGGGTCTGCGTCGCGCAGGGCAAAGGGAACCCCTTGCCGCAGGGGAAGCCGGAGGGTAAAGCGGCTCCCCTTGTCCAGTTCGCTTTCAACCGCGACCCTACCGCCATGCAGCAAAGCCAACCGGCGCACCAACGCAAGCCCAAGACCTGTACCTGGGTGCATCCGGCTGAGGCTGCTGTCGAGTTGGACAAATGGTTCAAAAATTCGTTCCAAATCAAAGGGATGAATGCCAATGCCTGTGTCCCATACTTCGAAACACATTTCACCAGTTTCGTCATCCCGGTAAACATCCAGGCCAACTTCCCCTCCTTTGGGTGTGAACTTAATGGCATTGGAAAGCAAATTAACCAGGATTTGTTTCAAACGCCGCTGGTCGGCATTTAGGACCAGGGATGACCCTGCCAGGTTAAGTGCAGTTGAAATTCCTTTCGCCAGGGCAGCCTGTTTAACCATGCGCAGGCTGGCTTCACACACATCTGTCACCGCGATGGGGGAGATTTCCAGGGTGATTTTTCCAGCTTCAATTTTTGAAATATCCAGAATATCAGTAATCAGCGCCAACAAATGACGCCCGCTCTCATGGATGCGGTTGAGCGAGTTCGCCTGGCGCGAGTTGAGTGGGCCATAAGTCTCTTCAATCAATGCCTCAGAAAGACCCAGAATGGCGTTAAGCGGTGTGCGCAGTTCGTGGCTCATACTGGCCAGGAATTCATCTTTCAGGCGCGAAGCCCGACCCAACTCGGCGTTGGCCACCATTAACTCCACAGTGCGTTCTTCGACCCGCCTTGCCAGGGTTGCCCGTTCCACTTCTAAAGCGACTTCAACCTTTTTTTGTTCGGTATGATCGCGCACCGTCACCAAAAACCCCATTGCGCTGCCGGCATGGTCGCGCACCAAAGATTGGTTAAGATAAACCGAAAAAAGGTCGCCATCTTTGCGCATGTGCCAGGTTTCGCCTTTGAAGAAGCCTTTTTCTAGAACTTCGGCTGCAATGCTTTCGGCTTCGGGTTTACGGATGGCACCATAAACCTGCGCAAAATCTTTCCCTAACAAGCCATTGTGATCATAGCCGTAAATCCGGCTAAGAGCCGGGTTGCAAAACAACACAAGCCCGTTCAGGTCTAAAATGGCAACCCCTTCGGTGCTTTGGGCAACAGCCAGTGAAAGCAGATGAAGCCGTTCCTCTGCAGTGCGTTTTTCATCGCGCAGTTTTTTCTCGTGCAGAGCATACGAAATCGCCTGCCCCAGTCGGGCAAGGCGGTCTTTGATCAGGTAATCGGATGCACCAAGCTTGATACTCTCAACTGCAACCTCTTCGCTAATGGTGCCAGTTACAATGATAAAGGGAATATCCAGACCCCTGGACTGCAGCAAAGCCAGGGCGCGCAGGGCGCTAAATTGTGGAAGACTGTAATCCGACAGGATAATATCGGGGTGATTTTCTAACTGAACCAGGTAGTCGGCTTCATTGTCCACCACCCAACGTTTCACATCGTACCCGGTGCGCTGAAGTGTATACAGCAGCAGTTCAACATCTGAGGGCCGGTCTTCAACGATCAGAACACGCAAAGGGACGGACATTTTTAGGGTTACACCTTGGGGGGCTGGTTGAGCAGCAGCCAGTAAAAACCCAACTGCTGCACCGCTTTGATAAACTGCTCAAAATCAACGGGTTTGACAATATAGCTGTTCACCCCCAGGCGGTAGCTTTCAACGATATCTCGATCTTCGCGGGAAGAGGTCAGCACCACCACAGGAATATTGCGGGTGCGTTCGTCGACCTTCAACTGCTGCAAAACCTCAAGCCCATCCACCTTGGGAAGCTTCAAGTCAAGCAAAATTACCCTTGGGCCATTTTCAAGGTTACGCCCGGCGTGTTTACCCCGAGCAAACAAAAAATCCAGTGCTTCTGCACCATCCCTGGCCACCTCAATGCGATTCGCAATATGATGTTTTTTCAAAGCGTGCAGCGCCAATTCAAGGTCACTGGGGTTGTCTTCAACCAACAAAATTTCCACCAGGTTACTCTCCATGTAAACACTCCAGAGTTCCACAAATTTTGCGTGAGCCGCTCAACCTGGCGTTTTCTTTTCATGAGGGTATCCTTCTTTGGAAAGCAAGCCCGGCAAGCACTTGCAGGTAATTATAAACGGATTTAGGAAACCTGTTAAGAATATTTTACCGAAGGTGCCTTCTCACGCTGCGAGAACCCCTACAAGTCTGAATCACTACCCCAATCCAAGGGTGGTTTAAGCAGGCTGACTGCCGATCATTTCAACCCAAAAAGAACCCAGGCGGCAAAATTCAATCACAGCAGTCAGCACACCAATGGCGGGCCGGTTTTCAAGCCCGGCATACTCAACACCCAGGAAGAAAGAAATCGGGACGCGCTGCGGCTCCATTTCCAAAAAAGCCCTTTCCAACACATCGGCGAGGTTAAGTGCATCTTCAAATACAACCAGGCTGCGGTCGGAATAGTTTTCATCTTCATCCAGGTCAGCAAGCAGCGGGTCTGGACCATAACCAATGGATGGAAAATCCTGCTGGCCCCAATCACCCGGCCACATATCACCTAATGGATACCAACCATAGGATTCTGCCAGGTCCAGAACTGCAAACCAGGTCTGGCGGGTGAGGCAGAGAACCCGGTTGGCGTCTTTTTGATTGCGCAAACGAAAACCCACGTGAACCTCAAGTGAAAAAGAATTGTTGGATTATAATGGATTTTTGAAGAAAAGAGGTGTTTCATGCAGCCAACCCAATATGGTGGTATTGAAGCAGGCGGAACCAAATTTTTTTGTATCGTAGCAGATGGGCCTCAAAACATCCTGGCCGAAAAACGGATTCCTACAACGACCCCGGGTGAAACCCTGGAAAAAGCAGCCGCCTTTTTCGAAGAACAGGCTAAAACCCACAAACTTGCCGGACTGGGCATTGCCAGTTTTGGGCCGCTGGACCTGGAACCAGGCTCGCCCACCTTTGGGTATATCACCCACACCCCTAAAGCAGGCTGGAGCAATACCAACCTGGCTGGTTTTTTAAAGAAGCGGCTTGGGCTGCCGGTTGCCATAGATACTGACGTGAACGGTGCGGCCCTGGCAGAGCACCTTTGGGGAGCAGGCCAGGGCATCGATCCCCTGGTGTACCTGACGATTGGCACTGGCATTGGCGGAGGGGCAATTTACCGGGGCCAACCCCTGGGCGGGCTGCTGCATCCTGAAATGGGGCATTTACTGCTGCCCCACGACCCAGACCGCGACCCCTTTCCCGGCATTTGCCCGTTTCATGGGGATTGTTTTGAAGGGCTGGCTTCGGGCCCGGCCATCCAGGCCCGATGGGGCGCGCCTGCCGAATTGCTGCCGCCTGACCACCCCGCCTGGGATCTGGAGGCTTTTTACATCGCCGCGGCTCTGTCTGCATATATTGGCATTCTCTCCCCAAGGCGCATCATCCTGGGCGGCGGGGTCAGCCAGGCACCTGGTTTATTGGACCGCATTCGCATCGAACTCTTACGCCTGGCCAACGGTTATTACCATTCCCCAACTCTCTTGAACCAGATTGAAACCTACCTGGTTGCACCCGGACTGGGCAGCTATGCGGGCAGCCTGGGCGCTTTGGCGCTTGCCCAACGGATGCAGTTCGATCATTTTGCGAGGTAACATGCAGCTTTCCCTAACCACCCCTGCACTTTTATTTCCGGCCATTTCACTGCTGCTGCTGGCGTATACCAACCGCTTCCTGACCCTGGCCAACCTGATTCGCGATTTACATTTCCGCTACAAGAAAGAACCCGACATCATCACCCTCAAACAAATTGACAACTTGCGCCATAGAGTAAACCTGATTAAGTACATGCAGGCATTTGGGGTGGGCAGCTTGCTGCTCTGCACCATCAGCATGTTCTTGCTGTACGCGAACTTGCAGCAGGCTGGCGAATATAGTTTTGGGGGCGGGTTGGTGCTGATGGTAATCTCCCTGGGTATTTCGCTTTGGGAAATCCAAATCTCGGTAGACGCGCTCAACCTGCGCTTGAGCGACCTTGAAGAAGGTTCGGGAAAAGAAGGGTAATAAAAAAGGCTGCCCGCATCGCATCAGGCAGCCTTTTATTTGCAAAAATCTGTTACTCTCCGGCCAGCTCTTTGGCACGCTTGGCTTCGCGCCCGCGCTGGTTGCGGTCCAAAATGCGCTTGCGAATCCGCAGGCTGTTGGGGGTAACTTCCAGCAGTTCATCGGCGGCCAGGAATTCAATACACTCATCCAGGCTCATCTGGCGCGGCGGGGTCAGGTCTTCATCAATTTCTTTGTTGGCCTGGCGCATGTTGGTCAGGTGTTTTGTTTTGGCAATATTCACATCCAGGTCACCCGGGCGTTGGTGTTCGCCAATGACCATACCTTCATAAACGTCAATTCCAGCGCCAATAAAAAGCGTGCCGCGCAGCTCGGCGTTTTTCAGGCCAAAGGTTGTTGCCTTGCCCAGTTCGTAGGCAACCAGGGAACCACGCGGCCGGCCGCGAATGGGGCCTGCAAATGGGCCATAGCCGTGAAACAGCGTATACATGATGCCCATGCCGCGGGTGGCGGTCAGAAACTGGTAGCGAAAGCCCAACAGGCCGCGGGTAGGCACAATATAAGCCAGCCGGACCGCGTTCTGACCGGTTTCTTCCATGTGCTGCATTTCACCCCGGCGGGTTCCGAGCATTTCAATGACCACGCCCACGGTTTCCGAGCTGGTTTCAATGTGCACTTCTTCAAAAGGCTCGTAGAGTTCACCCTCCGGACCATCCTGAAAAATCACCTCAGGGCGGGAAACCTGGAATTCATAACCCTCGCGGCGCATGGTCTCGATCAGAATGGCCAGGTGCAGTTCGCCCCGCCCGGAAACCATAAACGTATCAGCTGCATCGGTTTCGGCAACCCGCAAGGCCACGTTGGATTTCAATTCGTCCAACAGGCGCTCGCGCAGCTTGCGCGAGGTACTCCAGCGGCCTTCGCGGCCGCCAAAAGGCGAGGTATTGACGCCAAAAGTCATCCGAACCGTGGGGGCTTCTACGGTAATCACCGGGAGGGCAATTGGGTTTTCGGGGTCGGCCAGGGTTTCACCAATGGAAACCCCTTCCAACCCGGCTATAGCCACAATTTCACCCGCCTCGGCCATGGTAACTTCTTCGCGGCGCAGCGCTTCGTGAACGTAGAGATAACGGGCCTTTTCCGGGAGGATGGCGCCTTCCAGCGTCATCCGGGCCAGGTCCTGCCCGGCGGTAATGCGCCCGGAAAAAAGGCGGCCAATGGCCGTCAGGCCGCGATAGTTGTCATAATCAATCGAAGTCACCAACATTTGCAGCGGGCCATCCAGGTCCACCTTAGGACAGGGCACCTCGCGCAAAATCGCCTGGAAGAGGGGCTGTAAATCAGGCCCCAATGAAGGAGTCAGGCCAGCCTGGGCAGTCGTGGCCATGGCATACACAATTGGAAAGTCTGCCTGCTCTTCGGATGCACCCAATTCAATGAACAAATCGAAGGTTTCATTGAGAACCCGGCTGGGTTCGGCGTCTTTCCGGTCCACCTTGTTGATCACCACAATAGCCCTATGGCCCAGTTCGAGCGCTTTTTTCAAAACAAAACGAGTCTGGGGCATTGGGCCTTCGGCGGCATCCACCAGCAGCAGCACCCCGTCCACCATATTGAGAACACGCTCCACCTCGCCGCCAAAGTCGGCATGGCCGGGTGTGTCTACAATGTTGATTTTCACGGGCTGGTTGGTATCCGGGTCCACAATCCGGATGGCGGTATTTTTGGCCAGGATGGTAATGCCCCGTTCGCGTTCGAGGTCATTTGAATCCATCACCCGCTCGGCAACCTGTTGGTTTTCGCGGAACACATGGGCTTGTTTCAACATCCCATCGACCAGGGTCGTTTTGCCGTGGTCTACATGGGCAATAATCGCAATATTTCGCAAGTCAGTTCGTTCAATCATTCTCAACCATCCATCAAAAAAGCCCCGACACGGCCGACGAGGCTTGCACTTAACGCAAGGTGTGATTTTATCAGATATAATCAATATAGGGAAGAGTGAATTATTAGGTAGTGGTCACCTGGCGGGCCGTACCCGCCAGGTGACC
>CAZAYY010000030.1:0-49129 GCA_964489525.1 uncultured Anaerolineales bacterium | reverse complement strand
TGTGACAATACGCCAGCCCCGCGGCGACTCCCGCCAGCCAGTATTGTCCCCACAGGTCATCTTGCAGACTGGGATGATTGGCCTGCACCCAATCTGCGAATGCGCCTCTTGCCAGCCCGACAACTGCGCTGACGCCCGAGACTTCGATCGGCACCTTGTGCGGATCGGGCACATCCGCCACGGCAAGCAGACTGAGGAAGTTGACCACCTTCGAAAACGCAACCTGCGACATCGCCAGCATGAGATATGACATTTCGAGATAGCGCTGGTCATAAAGCAAAGGCATGTTCTCTTTGAACAGGGCGAAGTCGATCAGGTAGTAGCCCGCGAGAGTCTCTTTATCGTCCCCGAACTTGACCAGGATGTTGTTCGTGTTCAGGTCGCCGTGGATGAAGCCCGTGGCGACGTCCATCGCGCGGACGTTTCCCCATGGCTCGATCTTGCGCGCGTACAACAGCGGGTTGGGAAAGACACGTCCATTGACGAGCAAGCCTGCTGTTGTTGGGTTGACGCGGCGGATATCGCTCAGGAATTTTTCGATATTCCCGCCTTCGTCCAACCGAAAGCCAAGCCACTTTTCAAGAATCTTTTGCGGGTGAACAGCTTGCTCGAAGGTCAGGTGTTCGTTCCAACCGCTCAACAAGAGTTTGTTTGTCTCTGTGAAAATGATCTGAAGCTGGCTTTGCCGTTCGTAATTTGATAGCGGGCGGTATTTCTGAAGTGACTCCCCCGCAATGCGATAAAAGATGGCGATCGCGCCTTCGTGCTCGACTCGCTCGAAGACCAGTTCGGCGATGTGCGCACGGGCGAATTCTGGCGCGGCTTTTTCCATCACGGTATTGTGACGAGTGACTTCATCCGATTTGGCATTCTTGCTTTTGCGATCCAGTTTGAGAATACAATGCTCGACCCGCTTTGTCTCATTCCACGCCACGCTGACCAGATACACCACCGCGCCCGACCAGCCTCCCACCAGCAATTGTAGGGGGGCGATGACAATGTTATTCTTCTCTTGTGCCAGTTGAATGACTTGCTGATATTCGGATGGCAGGAATTGGAAATCGTTGGTGAGTTCGGGCATGGCTGAAACCATATTTTTATGATAAAGATGAGTAATCGAAGGAAGCATAACGCTCGAAAGGGATTATACCTTGAGTGTTATTTTCGCCTTCAACGTAATGCCGTATATTTTCTCTATTTTCATCAGGTTATTACTGTTTTGTATGTGGTTGCCCAACGATTTATTATGCTGCAATCTTTCAGTTCATCAGCCCTTTTTGGGAGATATCCTGTAGCGTTCCGTTTGCCCCTGTTATCTCGATTATAACCCGATTTTTAACCCACATTTTCGCCTGGTTCGTGGAATGGCAATCGCAGCATATTCAAAAAAACCTACGCGCTTCATCCGCCTGGATATTTGAATGCTAACTTAAGACCCTTCGGAATTGGACGTAATTTTGCTAAGTTTCCTGGGTAAACGCTTTGGGTAGTTGCAGCGGCTTCGCTTGCGAAATTGAGCACTGCTGCTTCAGCCAGGGTGAGGAAATTAAAAAGAAAAGAGGCGGGGATTGTCCCCGCCTCTTTTGATAAGAGGGCTATTGGAGTGCAGCCAGGATGGCTTCTTCAAGCACCGCTTCCTGGACCGGCCCCAGCCACTGCTGGATGATGTTGCCGTTGGCATCGATCAGGAAAAAATGGGGTTGGTAAACAAAATTGAGCGACTGCTTGAACTTAAAGGTGTTACCGTCATCAATGTCCAGGTAGACAAAATTCATCTGGTCGCCATACTTCGCTTCGAGCCCGTGCACGACGGGCGCCATGGAGCGGCAGGTCGCTCACCAAAAGGCAAAAAATTCCACAAACTGCACTTTTCCCGAAGCCAGGGTGACCCCGGCCGGATCTGTGGCTTCCAGCGCCTGGCGCACCGGGCGTGGTTCGGGCGGGGTGGTTGGTGTCGGGTCGCTGGTGGGCGTGGGCGCAGGCGCGGCGCTGGCCGTTGGCTCGGGCGCGCTGGTCATTGTGGTGGCGTTTTCAGGGGAAGCCTGCAGCACAACCATGGTGGGTGCGGCTTCCAGGGTGGGAACACGGGTTGGGGAAGCTTCGGCCTGAACAATTTCGACGCCTGGTGCAGCCCGGCATGCCCCCAGCGCCAGGCTCGCCAGGAGCAAAACTGCTCCGAGGCTCCATTGAAGATTTCTTTTCCAGGATTTTTCCACAATACCTCCTTGTGATCAGGTGTTATTCGAAGTTTATTTTCTCGTTTTCATTTCAGATGAGATTTACTTATAGCACGCCAGGATTAAATCCAGCGCATTAAATAGATTAGGGTTTTGTGAGCAATGCCCGACAGGTTGCGGACAACGCCTGGGAATGGGGTTGGAAAGGAAGAACCGCAGGTTTTAACACCATTTCCGCCCCCCTTTCCGCGTGGGGATATTCTCATCCGGTTCTGAATCCGGGTACAATCTACCCATGCGCATGAACCAATGGCTAAACCACCGTCTGTATCCATGGGCCGCGGCTGCCCTGCTCTTGTTCGGTGCGGTTTGGATTGGGGTCAACCGAACTGCCCCTTCCGAAACGACCCAGGGCGGCCTTCCCATTCCCCGGGCGGGTTTTATAGCCCCTGATTTCACCCTGGAAGATCAAAACGGAGACCTGGTCACGCTGAGCAGACTGCGGGCTGGGGCAGATGCGCCGGGGAGTGTGGTGATTGTCAACCTGTGGGCGAGTTGGTGTATCCCCTGCCGCGAAGAGATGCCGGCGCTGGAACGGGTGTCCCAGGCCTACCGCGACCAGGGGTTGGTGGTGCTGGCCGTGAACGCCACCCACCAGGACAGCCGCGCTGCAGCGCTGGCGTTTGCGGAAGAAAACCAGCTTACCTTTCCTATTCTGTTTGACGATGCCGGAGAGGTTTCGCGCTTGTACCAGTTGGGGGCATTGCCAACCACCTTTTTTATTCACCGGGATGGCACCATTGAAGAGGTGGTGATTGGCGGCCCGATTGCCGAAGCCTTGCTGCGCAGCCGGGTGGAGCGTCTTCTGGAAGGGGGGCGCTGATGATGCCCGTTTTGCCGGTTGGGCCGCTGGTTTTGCCGCTTCCGCCCCTGCTCTGGCTGGCGGGGTTGTGGCTTGGGCTGAGCCTGGCGGAGAAGTGGGCTGCCCGGTTCAACAGCAGCCCCAACGACCTGTATAACCTTGCTTTCGTCGCTTTCCTCAGCGGGTTGGTTGGCGGCCGCCTGGGGTATCTTGCCCAGTACCCGGCTGCCTTTGCCGCGGACCCCTGGGGAATTTTGGGGCGGGACCTGTCTGCACTCGACCCGGCTTCAGCCCTGGGTGCCGCCGGGATTGCCATGCTGATTTACGGCCAGCGCAAACGACTGGCTTTGTGGCCCACCCTGGACGCCCTGACCCTTGCCCTGATGGTGCTGGGTGTGACTGCCGCCCTGGCCAACCTGGCTTCTGGGGCGGGTTTTGGCCTGCCCACAAACCTGCCCTGGGCGATCGATCTGTTTGGCGCGATGCGCCATCCCACCCAGGTGTACGAAGCCCTGGCCGCGCTAGCGATTTTGATTTGGCTCTGGCCGCGCAAAAACCGCCCGGACTTTCCCCCCGGCGTGCTGTTCTTGCTTTTTGTGGGGGGCAGTGCCCTGGCGCGGCTGGTCTTTGAAGCCCTGCGTGGGGACAGTGTTCTCATCCTGGGGGGCTTGAGGGCTGCCCAACTGGCGGCCTGGCTGGCGCTGGTTTTGGTGCTTTGGCTTTTGCCCCGAAGGTTTGCCATCAAGAAATAAGCAATAAGCAATAAGCGATAATCGATAAGCTACAGGCTCCCGGCTACAAGCCACAAGCCACAACCTCCTTGACATTCTTCCTCCATCATACTATAATCCCCTTATACCCCCTCCCCCCTGGGGGGGGGATAAAGGACAGGCCGATGAAACATGATGATGCATTAACCCGTTTAAAGAGCGTTGAAGGCCACATTCGCGGCATCAACCGCATGTTGGAGCAAGATGCCTACTGCATTGATGTGATCCAGCAAATTCAGGCTGTCCAGGCGGCGCTCAACAAAATCAGCAAGATGATTTTGGATGAGCACTTAAACTCATGTGTGATCACCGCCATTCGCGGCGACGACCCGGCAGAGCGCGAGCGGGTTTTACGCGAAATTGGCAGTGTTTTCGAAGCCACTTCTAAAAAATAATTTATTCAAAGGAGAAACCCCATGCAAACCATTACCTTCAACATCCCCAATATTAACTGCGGCCACTGCGAACACACCATTAAAACCGAAGTTGCCGACCTGGAAGGCGTTGTGTCGGTCCAGGCCAGCGCCCAGTCCAAGCAGGCCGTTGTGGTGTTCAATGATCCTGCCACCGAGGAAAAAATTGTCGCCGTTCTCAAAGAAATCAACTACGCGCCTGCCAGCCTGAACTAAGATGACTGTAGAAACCGAAAAACGCGCTGGGGCACTTCCTTCCCAGCACATCACGCTGCCGATTACCGGGATGACCTGTGCCAACTGCGTGGCTACCGTTGAGCGCAACTTAAAAAAGGTGGATGGCGTAAAATCGGCCGTGGTCAACCTGTCTTCCGAACGCGCCGCCATTGAGTTTGACCCTGGCCTGGTTTCCCTGGAGCCGATCATGCGCCGGATTGAACGGGCCGGCTATGGTATTGCCACTGGTGAAGCCGACCTGGTCATTAAGCGCCTGAGCGACGATAACGACGCCCGGCGCTTGCAGCGCGTTTTGTCGGAGGTTCCTGGGGTTATCGAAGCCCAGGTCAGTTATGCCGCGGAGAAAGCGCGGGTGAAGTACATTCCCACCCTGGCTACCCAAACCGACCTGCGCCAGGCCATCCTCAAGGCCGGTTTTGAAGCCATTGAGACCGGCGCAGATTTTGAAGATGCCGAAGCCTCGGCTCGGGCTGCGGAAATTGCCCACCAAAAACACCTGCTGATCGTTGGTTTGCTCTTTACCATTCCGCTGTTTGTGCTTTCGATGAGCAACGATCTGGGCTTGGTTCCCCACGAAATTGGCCATGGGGGTTGGTGGCCATACCTTTTGTTTGCCCTGGCCACGCCCGTCCAGTTTTATGTGGGTTGGCAGTATTACGTGGGCGCATACAAAGCCCTGCGCAACCGGGCGGCCAACATGGATGTGCTGATTGCCATGGGCTCTTCAGCCGCCTATTTTTACTCCATCCCGGTGATGTTGGGCGCACTGCCCGGCCATGTGTATTTTGAAACGGCCGCTGTGATTATCACCCTGATTCGCCTGGGTAAATACCTGGAAGCCCGCGCCAAAGGCCGCACCAGCGAAGCGATTAAGAAACTGATGGGCCTGCAGGCCAAAACCGCCCGGATTATTCGCGCCGGGCAGGAGATGGAAGTTCCCACCGACCAGGTGGTGGTAGGGGATATTGTTTTGGTGCGCCCTGGCGAGAAAATTCCGGTGGATGGTGTGGTGGTCGAGGGCCGCTCTGCGGTGGATGAATCCATGCTCACCGGTGAATCGCTCCCGGTTGAAAAGCACCCCGGAGACCCCGTGATTGGGGCAACCATGAACAAACTGGGCATGCTTAAGTTTGAAGCCACCAAAGTAGGCCGCCAGACTGCTCTGGCGCAGATTGTGCGCCTGGTGGAAGAAGCCCAGGGCAGCAAAGCACCCATCCAGGCGCTGGCCGACCGGGTTTCAGGCGTTTTTGTGCCCATCGTCATTGGCATTGCTTTCCTCACTTTCCTGGCCTGGTTGATTTTTGGTTCGACCCCCGCTGCTGCCGACCTCAGCCCCTTCACCCGTGCATTGATCAACATGGTGGCGGTGCTGGTGATTGCCTGCCCGTGTGCCCTGGGGCTGGCCACGCCCACGGCTGTGATGGTGGGCACCGGCAAAGGCGCTGAGATGGGCGTTTTGCTCAAATCGGGTGAGGCGCTCGAACGCGCCGGGCGGGTGAGCATGGTGGTGTTTGATAAGACGGGGACCATCACGCGCGGCCAGCCTGCCGTTACCGATATTGTGGTTCTGGAAAACCAGGCTCCGGTGGCTCAGGCGGTTTCCGATGACCCGGCCCACACCCAGCTAGCCCCGCCTGCAGCAGAACTGCTGCGCCTGGCCGCTTCGGTGGAAAAAGGCTCCGAGCATCCCCTGGGTGAAGCCCTTCTGGCGGCTGCCACCAGCTACGAACTGGTGGTTGGCGAGCCTTCCGGCTTCAAGGCCGAAGCGGGTATGGGTGTGACTGCCGTGGTGGATGGCCGCAGTGTGATGGTGGGCAATGCCCGCATGATGCAGGCCAACAACCTGCCGCTGGGCGCCCTGGGTGCAGAAGTGGCCCGTTTGCAGCAGGCTGCCCGGACAGCCATTCTGGTGGCTATTGATGGCGAGGTCCAAGGCGTGATTGCCGTGGCCGATACGCTCAAACCCGGGTCTGTGGAGGCCATTCAATCCTTGCATGCCATGGGAATCAAAGTCGCCATGATCACCGGCGATAACCAGCAAACCGCCAACGCCATTGCCGCTGCGGTTGGGATTGAAACCGTGATTGCTGAGGTGATGCCCGGTGAGAAGGCCGAACAGGTCAAACGCCTGCAGGCCGCTGGCGAAGTGGTTGCTATGGTTGGGGATGGGATTAACGATGCCCCGGCGCTGGCGCAAGCCGAAGTGGGCATTGCCATTGGCACCGGCACCGATGTGGCTGTGGCCACTGCGCCCGTGGTGCTGATGAGCGGCGACCTGCGCGGGGTTACCCGGGCGATTTCGCTCTCGCGCAAAACCCTCAAAACTATTCGCAACAACCTGTTTTGGGCGTTTTTCTACAATGTGCTGCTCATCCCTGCCGCTGCCTTGGGCCTGCTGAACCCCATGCTGGCTGCAGGGGCCATGGCTTTCAGCAGTGTTTTTGTGGTCACCAACAGCCTGCGCCTGCGCCGTATCCGGATAGAATAAATCCTCTGGTTCCCCTGGCCTTGTGATTTCACAGGGGGCCACAGAGAAACCTGGAGAACCACTGCGTTTTAATCAACGGCTCAGTGGTTCTTTTGGAATCCGCCCCGGGAGATTGGCCGCGAATTTCCCGAATGGTACAAAACCTAAAGGTTTCCAAAACCTTCAGGTTTTAATAACCCAACCCAACCATCATTCGTGCAAATTCGCGTCCTTCGCGGCAAAAAACATCCGGCCTGTTTGTAGGGGCAGGGCAGTTTTAATTTACAAGAGAAACACCAACCTGCCCCTGCGCCCCTACCGCGAGACAACATTTGCCCCTGGCCGGACAGGCACCGACCACCCCTGCTATAGGGATTCGGGTTGAACGGATTCAAACTGGCTGTTCAGGAGGGGGTAGGTCTGTTACGGCAGCCATAGCACCAGCCGTTGGGTTTCCAGCCCCACAGCCACAGCCATCCCGCCATCGCGCAGGTTGACAATGGCCAGGTTGGTGGTGATTTTCGCTCCGAGCGGGGTGCCCCAGGCGGGTGAAACTGGCTCCGGCCCCCAATGAATCGCCGCCAGGCCGGTCATCCCAGCGTTGGGCGCCAGCAGTTCCAGACTGGCGTTGGGCTGGCCATTCCCGTCAAAATCGCCCATGGCCGCCATGTCGCGCAGGCCGCCTGCAGCAAGGGGGAACGTGCCCCCTTCGAAAGAACCGCCAAACTGGAGCGAACCATTGAAAAACCGCTGGATTTCAACCACCCCTGTGCCTGCTTTGCTGCCCAAAAGCACCAGCAAGGCCGCTTCGGTTTCTATGGCAGGCAGGGCGGCCACCAGCGAAAGTTCAACCCCGGTTTGGGGGGTGCTGGCTGCCAGCAGAGCCCCGCTTTCCGCGTAGATGGCGGAATACGTTCCTTCCGGTCCGTTCAGCACAACTGCAATCTCCCGGCTTCCATCGCCATCCAGGTCAGCCCAGGCCGGGGCGCTGTCCGTCGCGGTCACGCCATCCGGGAAAGCAATGGTTTGCAACACTGCGGGGCTGGGGTCGGTTTGCACCAATACCAGCGAAGCCGCCGTCCAGGTGCGGGTGATTTCGTCGCCCTCTGCTGCCGGGGCGGGGGCTTTTGCACCCGCAAACAACAACAGCCGGTGGTCTTCATCCTGCAAGATGCGTGCGCTTGAGGGTGCCTGGATGTTGAAACGGGCCAATTCGCCATTATGCCAGATGACCAGGTCGTTCAAACCCGGGCGCACTTCATCCAGGAAAGCCAGGCGGGCGGGCTTATCCAGCACCACCGGGTGTGTTTCTATTGAGGCACTTTCCAGCGGCGCGGTCAGCAGACCGGGTACACCCTGGTTGACGACCAGCAAAGGAGGCATCCCAGCGGGTAGTTTTTCGGGAGAAAGGGTTACCCTGGACACCTGCCCATGGGTAAAGAGAAATCCCTGGACAGTCCCATCCTGCAGCACCACCGCCCAGACACTGCCCTGGTCGGTTGGCGCGCCCACAACCCAGGTGGGAATTCCATCCAGGCGCAGTTCTAATGGGCTGCCACTTTGCAGGTTGGCCGCTTCGGCTGCCAGCCTGCCGCCGTCCGCTTGCGGATACGTGTAGCCAAACAAAACCTGGCTGCTCAGCGGCGGGATAAACGTCACCCCCACATCCGAACGGTCAATCGGCAGGGTAGGTGGGTCATTGGCCAGGGGTGTGGGAACGGGAGTCAACGTTGGCCGGGCACCGGTGACAAACCTTGTTGGTGCAGGGGTAGGGCTTACCGGTGGTTCGCCCTGGCAGCCGACTAAGGCCAGCAGGAAAAGCCCAAGCACCAATCCCACTGCCAGGGCTTGCAAATGTTTGATTCGGTCCAGTTTCCTGATCATAAAGATTATTGTACCAGCCCAATCTTGGAGCAAAGTGAAAGAAGGCAGCCTGGCTGTGTGGAAGTACGATTAAGTTGTTGTTGGCGAAGTCCACAACAGCCCGGCTTGCGCCGTTTGGGATGGCAGAAAAGGGTATTGTTTTGCAGAAACGCCCCCGGTAGTGTCGTTCCGAAGGAGCAAAGCGACTGAGAAATCTTTGGCCCTTTGGGATTTCTTTGCCGCGAATTGCCCGAATTTTTCGCGAAAGATTTGTGGGGAAAAACCCCGAATTGCTTTGCGATGTTGGGTTTGTGCCGTTCTGAATGATATGAAAACCTGCAGCAGGTTACACCGAGGGCCACAGAGAACCAAAGAGGGCCACCGAGGTTTAAAAAAATCTCGGTGGCCCTCTGTGTAAAAAAGAGAGGAACACCCTTCGATTTCGAACGGGGAGCATGCAATTGTTGTTTTTGGATCCATTCCCCATCCCTTTTCTACTCCCCGCCCCAAAGCCTGGGGCGGGATTGGAAAGTGAGCACCGCAAATTCTAACCACATTTGCGCGCACCTTTCGTGCACCCAATCTCCCCATTTGCTGCAAGCTGTTGTATGATATGGCTATTATCGGGTGGTGGTTTTCATCACCTGGCCTGGAGGTTTTTGATATGGATGAAAATATTCTCGCATTTCACCGGGTGCTCGACCCGGCCGACAACCAGACCGGCGGAGGGGCCGCTTCGGCTGTTGCCGGAGCCATGGCTGCTTCGTTGGTGGGCATGGTTGCCCGGGTATCCGTGGGCAAGAAAAACATGCCCGAACCCGATGCCGTTTACCAGGAGATTGACCAGGCTGCCCAGGCTTTGGCAGAGCAGCTTCTGGCGGGCAGCAATGCCGATTCGGCGGCTTTTGACAGGGTGATGGAGGCTTACCGCCTGCCCAAAACCACCGATGCCGAAAAGCAGGCCCGATCCCTGGCCATTGAACAGGCCATGCAGCAAGCCACTCAAACCCCGCTGGATAACGCCCGGCTCTGCACCCAGGCGCTTACCCTGGCCGCCCAACTGCAGGGCCGTTCCAACCCCAACGCCGCTTCCGACCTGGAATGTGCCATTTTTTTGGGACGGGCCGGACTGCAGGGGGCGCTGTCCAACGCCCGCATTAACCTGCCTGCCTTGAAAGATGCAGCCGCCGCAGCCCGAATGTCTGAAACCTATGCGGCGCTGGTCCGCTTCCTGGAGTAGCCGCCATGGATACCGCAATGGAATTTTCGCGATTCGAAGGTGAACTGCGCACCCTGTTTGCCAGCGGCCAATACCAACAGGTTTTCGACCGGATTGCGCAGGAGGGCGGCCGTTTTCCAGAACAATACCTTTACCTGGTTTACTGGCAGTTGGGCATGGCCGCTCGCCTGGGACAGCTGGATCAGGCGCTGGCATTGATGGATGACCTGGCTGCCAAACAATTATGGATCAGCCGGGATTTGCTCGAACAAAGCCCGTCGTTGGAAAGCCTGCGCAGCCAGGCGGTTTTTCAAGAGAAATCCGGTCAGCTGCTCAAACTGCAGCAGCAAGAATACCAATCCCTGCTGCCATTGCTGCTGCTGCGCAAGCAAGGCACCTGTGAGTCGGCCGCCAATCCCTGCCCGCTCCTGGTGGGGCTGCACGCCGACCGCCAGCGCGCTGCAGATTCGGCCCGATTTTGGGCGCCGGCTGCCCATCGCGGCTGGTTTGTGGCTGCGCCTCAATCCATGCAGGCCCTTTGGAGTGGGGCTTACGTGTGGGATAACCGGGAGTATGCCCAGGTTGAACTTGAGAAACATCTTGAAGAAATTTCCACCCATTTCAAGGTAGATCTACGCCGCCTGGTGGTCGCCGGGGTTGAAATGGGCGGCGAGTTGGCCGCCTGGCTTCCGGTTACATTTGGCGTTCAAGCCAGGGGGTTTATCGCAATTGACCCTGACGGCCCCTTTTTCCGGGACCCTGATCAATGGATGACGCTGCTGCAGGCGAACGAACCCAAGAAACTGCGCGGCGCCATTTTGCTTGGCGATGACCACCCCCTGCATACCCAGGTTCAACGCGCAAAAGAGATTTTCACGGCTTTTGAGGTTCCCATACGCCTCTATGCACTTCCTGGCAAGGTGACCCCGACCACCCCTGGTTATGAAACCGCCCTGTTCCAGGCCATTGACTACATCCTGAGCTAAATTGTGGACAGCCAGGGCTTGCTCATTCTGCATATTGCCGAATTGGCCACCTGCATCCCCACCAGCGGCGATTCGTTGGGGCGGATTCGGGATGGCGCCATTGCGATTGTGGGAGAACACATTGCCGCTGTGGGCACCACGGCCCAGGTCCTGGGCGAGTTTGGAGAGAATGGTTGGCCTGTGTACGATGCGAGCGGGTTGGTGGCCGCTCCGGGTTTTGTGGACAGCCACACCCACGTGGTGTTTGGCGGCTCCAGGGTGCGGGAATACGCCGCTCGTCTCACCCGAACCCCTGCCGAGGTCAAAGCCCTGGGTATTCCGACCGGGATTGTTTCGACCATGGCCATGACCCGGGCTGCATCTGAGGATGACTTGTTCGAATCCGCAGCCAGCCGGATTGGGCGCATGCTCCAGGCCGGCACAACAACCCTCGAAAGCAAAAGCGGCTATGGGCTGGACCTGGCCAACGAACTTAAGATGCTGCGGGTGAACCGCCGTTTGCATTCTGAACTGCCTGTGGACATCGTCAGCACCTTTTTGGGCGCCCATGCCTTCCCGCCGGGCATTCCACCTGAAGGTTATGTCGAGCAAATCATTACGGAAATGATTCCAGAAGTGGCCGCGCAGGGGCTGGCTGAATTTTGTGATGTCTATATTGACGAAGGCTATTTCAACCTCGCCCAAACCCGCCGGATTTTAGAAGCTGGTCGGGCCGCCGGGTTCAGGCTCAAACTGCATGCCGACCAATACAGCGCCCTGGGAGGCAGCCGGTTGGCGGCGGAATTGGGCGTTGTCTCGGTGGACCATCTGAACTACACCCGCCCTGAAGATGCCCAGGCGCTTGCCCAGGCGGGCGTGGTGGGGGTGCTCATGCCGCTGATTGATTTTGCGGTCCGTCACCCGCACCCGTTTGATGCCGCCATGCTGCGTGCTTCTGGCCTCACCCTGGCCCTGGCAACCGATATTTGCCCGGGCGGCTGGGTGGAATCCATGCAGCTGGTTGTCCAGTTTGCCTGCCGGGTGCACGGATTCACACCGGAAGAGGCGCTGCTGGCTTCCACGGTGGGCGGCGCGGCTGCCCTGGGCCTGGCCGACCGCGGTGCACTGGCCCCGGGTTTACTGGCCGACATTCAGCTTTGGAAGGCAGATTGCATCGAGGATGTGGCCTATCGAATTGGCGCTAACCTGGTTCATGCAGTTTTCAAACGCGGCCAGCAAGTGGTTTAAGCGTAAAATTCTCTCATCAACACTTAACCATATTTGTATCTTCTGTCACATTTTGGGGATTGACAACAGCGAAAACGAGACTAAAATACGCGCAACAAACGTGAAATATCTTTTCTAGAGCGGGCTTCTCACCGCATACCTACAGGTCTACGCCAATGACCTGGAGAAGCCTGGCGGTGATAAACCGTGCTCCGGAAAAGATATTTTTTGCTTAACATAACAGTTAAAAAGGAGAAAAAAAGAAATGAAGGAGAGTTTTCGTAGTCACACCCTGTTGGTTGTGTTCGTTTTCCTGGTTTTTGCGCTGGCGGTCGCGGGGTGCGGCGGCCAGGCAGAAGAAGGTGCCAATGCGCCTCAGGAACCTCTGGTAATCCTGGAGTGGTCTGGATACGAGCTGCCCGAGTTCCGCCCGCAGTTTGTTGAGAAATACCCGGAACTGGACCCCCAATACACCTTCTTTGCGGAAGATGCCGAAGGTTTTGCCAAGCTGCAGAGTGGTTTTGAGTTTGACCTTTCCCACCCCTGCATTAACTTCTGGCAGTTGTATGTAGACAACGGCCTGGTCCAGCCGATTGACACCAGCCGGATTGTGAACTGGGACAAGGTTTACCCCGAACTGGCTAAGATTGGCGAGTTTGATGGCAAGCAGTATTTTGTGCCATACGACTGGGGCTATGAATCCATTGTGGTTCGCACCGACAAAGTGCAGAACCTGCCCACCTCCTGGGCGGATTTGTGGAAACCCGAATATGCCGGTCATATCGCCCTCTACGATTCCGGTGAATCCAACCATATTATCACGGCCCTGGCTTTGGGCCTGGATCCCTGGAACGTCACCGCTGAACAGAACGACCAGATTACCGCCAAGCTGCTCGAACTGAAACCCAATGTGCTCACCTACTGGACTGATTACAGCATGGCCATTCAACTGGTTTCCTCGGGGGATGTCTGGATGGCAACCAATACCTGGAATGATGCCTATACCACCCTGTTGGGCGAGGGCGTTCCGGTGGAATACATCAACCCCAGCGAAGGCCGCCTGGGTTGGATGTGTGGCTATGGCATTTCGGCGAATTCCGACAATGTGGATATGGCATATGACTTCATCAACGCCATGCTGGACCCCGAATCCCACGCCGTTTTTGGCAACACCTATTCCTACGGCGTTTCTACAAGCGCAGCTGTCGCCCTGATGGACCAGGAAATCGTCAACCTGATGAAAATTGGCGACCCTGAAGTGCTCAATTCGACCATCTTCTACAAGCCGCTCAGTGAAGAACTGCGCCAGGTGGTGACCAGCCGCTGGACCGAGTTGAAGGCTGCCCCCTGAGCCGCAGCCTGGTTGATTTAACTTCGCCCTGATAAGCCAGTGAAGAACCGCCTGCGTCTTGCCATTTTGATCACACCCCCGGCGGTGTGGATTTTGCTGCTGTTTGTGATTCCCGTGGGAATCATGGCAGTGTATAGTTTTCGTTCCGGTTCGTTTGGCGCGGCCAGCCAGCAGTTCAGTCTGGCCGCGTTGAACACCTTTTTGCAAAACCGCAGCTACCAGGGCTTGCTGTTTGAATCCACCTTCCTGGCTGCCGAAACCGCGATTCTATCGGTCATCCTGGCCTACCCGATTGCCTATTTCCTGGTATTTCGGGTGGGCCGGATGCGCATGGTGCTGCTTACCCTGCTGATTGCCCCAGCCTGGACAAGCTACCTGCTGCGCATCCTTTCCTGGAAAATTATCCTGGGCAACAATGGCCTGTTGAACAACCTGCTGATTTCCGCCGGTATCACCAGTGAAGCCCTGCCAGCTTTGCTGTATAACCGCACCGCTGTGGTGATTACCCTGGTGTACGTCTGGATTCCTTTTGCCGTGCTGCCGATTTTTTCGGCGCTGGAGCGAATTGACAAACGCCTGCTCGAAGCCTCAGCAGACCTGGGCAGCCCCTTTTGGGAAACTTTTTTGCGGGTTACGCTGCCCCTGAGCATGCCCGGGGTGGCCTCGGCCTTTTTCTTTGTTTTTATTCCCACCATAGGTGAATGGGTCACCCCATCCCTGGTGGGCGGTGCGCAGGGCATTATGTATGGCAATCTGATCCAGGACCAGTTTGTCCGGGCGCTCAACTGGCCTCTGGGTGCGTTGATGAGCATGGTGATGTTGGTGCTGGTCTTGCTGCTTACCTTTATCATCACTCGTTTCGTCAAAATTACCGAGTATTCAGGATACTGATATGCTGCGCCTTAAAGCCCTGCTCTCCCCCGGTTTGTTTTATTACCTGTTCCTGGGTTTGTTTTTATACCTGCCCATCATTTTACTGGTGATTTTCTCATTCAATGATTCCCCGGTGATGAGTTTTCCGCTCAAAGGCTTTACCCTGGAATGGTATCGCCAGTTGTTCCAGGCGGATGAACTGCTCAAAGCTGTGGGCAACAGCCTTTTGGTTGCTTTTTTTTCATCCCTGGGTTCGACCATCCTGGGCGCAATGGCGGCGATTGCCATTACCCGCTTTAAGTTTCCCGGGCGCGACTTGTTTGTCAGCATCGGTACCCTGCCGCTGGTGATTCCCTATGTGGTTTTAGGGGTGGCCATGCTCATCCTGTTTAACGCAGTGGGTATCCCGCTATCGCTGTGGACCGTGGGTGCCGGGCATATCCTGATCAATATTCCCTATGTTATGCTGATTGTCTCCGCCCGCCTGGCAGGGTTTGAGAAAAACCTGGAAGAAGCCTCGATGGATTTAGGGGCGACCTATTGGGAAACCCTTTTCAGGGTTACGCTGCCCATTGCCGCCCCGGCGCTGCTGGCGGGTTTTCTTTCTTCCTTTACCACTTCGTTTGATGAGTTCGCCCTCTCATTCTTTCTGACCGGCACCGATAATACCCTGCCTGTGTACCTTTATTCCCAACTGCGTTTCCCCAAGCGGCTGCCATTGGTGATTACCCTGGCTTCGATAGTTATGGTGGTTTCCGTGGCCTTGTTATTGTTTACCGAATGGCTGCGCCGCATCGGTCAGCCCCAAAAGCCCCGGCGCTGACCGGCCATTCTTTGATTGAGGAGCTTGTAGATGTCTGAATTTGCTGTTGAGCTGCGCAACGTGCGCAAAGTTTATTCTGCGAAGGAAGAGAGCGGTGTTGCGGCCGTTCAGGAAATCAGTTTGCAAATCAAGCAGGGTGAGTTTTTCACCCTCTTGGGGCCTTCGGGTTGTGGAAAAACCACCACGCTGCGCATGATTGCCGGGTTCGAAACCCCCACATCCGGTGAAGTGCTCATTCTGGGCAAACTGTCTAACGATATTCCGCCCTACAAACGCCCGGTGAACACAGTATTCCAAAACTATGCGCTGTTTCCCCACCTTACTGTTGAGCAGAATGTGGCCTATGGCCTGGTGGTCAAGCGCGTGAATGCCCAGGAACGCAAACGGCGGGTGGCCGAAGCCCTGGCACTGGTGCGGATGAATGCATACGCCAGCCGCAAACCTGCCGAGCTTTCCGGGGGTCAGCAGCAGCGGGTGGCGCTGGCGCGTGCCCTGGTCAACGAACCTGAAGTGCTCCTGCTGGATGAGCCGCTTGGGGCGCTGGACCTGAAACTGCGCAAGCAGATGCAGTATGAACTGAAACACCTGCAAACCCAGGTTGAAACCACCTTTATTTACGTCACCCACGACCAGGAAGAAGCCCTGACCATGTCTAACCGCATTGCGGTGATGAACGAGGGCTACTTGCTGCAGGTGGCGGAGCCAGTGGAAATTTACGAACGCCCGGCCACCCGGTTTGTGGCCGATTTTATTGGTGAGACCAATTTTCTCAAGGCAGTGGTGGTTGGGTTTCAAGAAGATTATATGACCGCATTGGTGGCTGGCGAGCTGGTTACCGTAACCCGCAGCAACCTGGAACTGACCCCAGACCAAAATGTTACGCTTAGCGTTCGTCCTGAACGCTTATTCGTCTCATTTAATGGGGATGAATCCGCCCCAACCCTGTTTACGGTGCATGGTACGCTTGAAGAGATGGTCTATCTGGGTACAGACACCCGCTTTACCGTGCGCCTCAACACCGGTGAAAAGCTGGCCGTGCGCGTCCAAAACACCAAAGATACGGTGATTGGCGAGTATTCTCCCGGAGACCGGGTCATGGCCTGGTGCGACCCGGAAGACGTGCACACCCTGGTGGAGTAAATCACGGTTAAACAAGCATGCGGGCGGCTCAGCCGCCCGCATGCGTTACCAAAACCCGGGAGGCGTTACAGGTCAGGGGTTTTTCGCTGCCCCAGTCCTGTTGTCAGGCTGCTACCGGCAGTTTCTCCTTTTTAGGGGCTGCTGGTAGCTCAGTGATGATTGGCAGCGGCAGTCCGGCTTTGGCAATCAGTTCCGGCACGATCTCTTCCCAGTGAACCGCCATGAAGTGAATGCCATTCAGACCGGGGGTGTTCTTAAGTTTTTCAATCAATTCCAGGGTAATCTTAATGCCTTCGGCTTGCTGGCCGTCTTTGTCTCCGGCGGCATCCATACGGTCCACAATTTCTTTTGGAATCACCACGCCTGGCACTTCATCGGCCATAAAATGGGCGGCCTTGGCGCTCTTTAGCGGCACCACCCCTGCCAGGATATAGACCTTTTCAAGCAGATTGCGTTTGTCCAGTGCTTCCAGCCAATCGGTGAAGCGTTCGTAATCGAAAATCGGTTGGGTTTGGATGAACTGTGCCCCGGCATTAATTTTCTTCTCGGCCCGGATGGCTTCGTACTTGGGCGGTGCACCGAACGGGGAAGCCGCTGCCCCCAGGAACCACATCGGGCGCTGCTTGATTTCGCGGCCATCCAGGTAAATGCCTTCGTCGCGCATCCGGCGCAGCATCCACAACACCTCAATGGCGTCCATATCGAACTGGTCGGGTTTGACCATGGGGGAAGGGCCAAAGCGGTGGTGATCGCCGGTCAGGCAGAGGATGTTGTGAATGCCCAACCCGGCGGCGCCCAGGGCGTCGGCTTCGATAATCACCCGGCTGCGGTCGCGCGCCTGCAGCTGCATAATCGGCTCCATGCCCGCATCCAGGCAGATTTTGCTGGAAGCCATGCTGTTCATGCGGGCTGAAGCGGAAGCGTTATCGGTAAAGTTGGCCGCCACCACGTGCCCCTTCAGGCAACATACTTTCTTTTCAATCGGGCTGCCCGAAGCCCCTAACGGCGGGGCAATTTCGGCTGTGATGGTGAAGTGACCGCTTTTCAGGTTGGCTTCCAGCAGGGATACGGGTTTTTCATACTTGGCGGGGTGGTAAACCGAATCGCCCTGCCACCAGGAAGGCTGGCGAACATCATAAAAAAGGTGATCCCATTCTTCTTTGAATTTTGGCCGGTTGGTGAAAAATTCCACCGGGCGCGGCCCCTTGCCGCGTTCTTTCCAGGTTTTGACCATGCGCAGCCAGGTTTCTTTGCCGGCGTTGCTGCCGTCAATCGGGGCATTGATTTCCAGCAGGCTGTCCAGCCGCCCCATTTTTTCGGCGCGTTCGTAAATTTTGTACCACGTGCACGGGCGGGTGGGGTCCACCTCGCAGCGTTCCGGCGTGGCTCCACCGCAAAGCCCATTGCGCAGCCCTTTGGGGCAGGTCATCGGGCAGATGAAGGCAGTTTCCTGCAAAATGCAGTTGCCGCACATCCGGCAGCCAAACAGCGCCCCCTTCACTGCACGTTCAAAGGGCGTGAATACCTTATCAACCAGGGTCTCCCCTTCGCGAGAAACCGGGTAAAACGGGGGTTGGTAACGGCGGGGCGAGAAAATGGGCATGGGTTTACTCCTGGAACAACAAAAGTTGAGGGTCTTTGTTTCGTGAGATGGCCAAAAGGTGGTGAAGCATTCAGGTTTTTGGGCGGCTGTGCTTCTGTTGGCATGATGGAGGCAGGTTCCACGCTCCTGGTAACCTCACAGTTATCATAAGGTACCACTACCAGTATATCTGTGTGAATTTTTCCGGGTACGGACAAATGTCCCCAAATTTGGGGGACATTTGTCCCTGTTTGCTTCCTGATTCTGCCATTGCATTTTTTTGCCATGGGGTGTAGATTTATGCCATGCCTGAAAACTCAAAACTCCATGCAATATTCACGCCGAGGCTGAGCGGCTTTGGGCTGCTCCTGGCGGCTGCTTTCACCTGGTCTACTTCAGGGATTTTTGTGCATGGCGCGGCAGAAGCGGGAGGGATGACCGCCCTGGGACTGGCTTTCTGGCGCGACCTGGCCACAGCCCTATGCTTTATCCTGGCTGTTGTGCTCACCCGGCCGGCTGCGCTGCGGGTGGCGTTCCGGGACCTGCGCTGGTTTTTCGTGATGGGAGCGGTGGGCATTGGGGCTTTTCATGTGTTGTGGAATTTATCGGTGTTGGTGAATGGCGTTTCGGCAGCCACAGTGCTGGTATATATTGCCCCGGTGTTTGTCTCTCTGGCAGCCATTCTTTTTCTAAACGAACCGGCAACCTGGCGCAAAGGCGGCGCATTGGTGTTGACCCTGGCCGGGGTGGCCCTGGTTTCCGGCATGGAGGGCCAGGGGGGCGATGCCGGGCTTGCTGTGCCGGGGTTGGCAATTGGTGTTGCTTCTGCCCTGACCCACGGCACTTTCAGCCTCGTCGGCAAAAAACTCGCCGGTGGGTACGATCCCCTGGTCATTCTGGCATATGCTTTTGGATTTGCGGCGCTTACCCTGCTGCCTTTTCAGCTGGCCGCGGGAAGCCGGATCCAGGTGAACCCGGCCATGCTCCTGAATTTCGGTGCGCTGGTCTTGGGTGCATCTTTCCTCGGCTTTTTTCTATATATCTCTGCGTTGAAGTACATCCAGGCCAGTGTTGCCAGCGTTGTACTTACTGTGGAAGTTCTTTTTGCGCCAACCCTTTCTTATCTCTTTTTGGCCGAACGGCTTGCACCCATCCAAATTGCGGGGGCGGCTCTGGTTATTTGCGGCGTGCTGCTGGTTTCCTGGCAGCCCAGGCCGTCCGGTTGAGGGTTGCCGTGCCCCAGGCAGCGTTTGTATTCCATCCTGACCTGGATACGCTGCTCCGCCGGGGGCGCGGGCAGCCAGCGCTGACCCTGTCGTTCCCGGATGGCCAATCCATCAAACACCTGGTGGAATCCCTGGGCATTCCCCACACCGAGGTGGGGGAGGTGTGGGTCAATGGGCTGCCAACCCATCTCGATTCGACGGCGCCCGGCGGCACCCGGGTTGAGATATTTCCTGTGAAAGAGGGGGCTTCTCCAACGCAAATGCCGCGTTTTATCCTGGACACACACCTGGGCAAACTGGCCCATGCGCTGCGGCTTTTGGGGTTTGACAGCCTCTATTTCAACGATGTGGACGACCCCGACCTGGCCGAAAGGGCTGCCAACGAGGGGCGCATCTTGCTCAGTCGCGACCGGGGGTTGTTGATGCGCAAACAGGTGGTGCAGGGCTGCCTGGTGCGCTCGTCTAATCCCCAGGTGCAGCTTCTGCAAGTTCTTCGCCGTTACGATTTGCGCTCTTGTGCAACACCATTTACAAGATGTGTAAACTGCAACGGAATGCTTCAATATGTATCAAAAGATGATGTTCTCGATCAACTTGAGCCGCTCACCCGCCGCTATTTTGATGAATTTCACCGCTGCGAAGCCTGCGGCCAGGTGTACTGGCGCGGTTCGCACCAACAAAAGCTGATAAATTGGTTGGAGGGTTTGCCACCGGCTTAGTCCAATCTTACCCGCGGGTTCAGCCAGGCGTACATCAAATCGGCGGCCAGGTTGGCCAGGGTGTAGGCCAGCACCGTAACCATGGCGATGGCCTGCATCAGGGGAATGTCCCGCCGGTCAATGGCCAGCAGCAGCAGGCGGCCCACACCGGGGAAGTTATAGAAATTCTCAATCACAATCAGCCCGCCCATCAGCCAGCCCAGGCTGATGGCAATCACCGTGATGGCGGGCAGCAAAGCGTTGCGCAGCACATGCCGGACCACCACCACCCGGTAGGATAATCCCTTGAGCAAGGCCGTGCGAACATAAGGCTGTTTCAATTCTTCCACCACCCCGGCCCGCACCAGGCGCGCAATATAAGCCACCAGCACGAGCGTCGCGGTGAGCGCAGGCAGCACGGTGGCGGGCAGCATTTCGGCCAGTGGAGCGCCCGGTGAGAAGGCAGCGCTGGTGGGCAGCCAACCCAGCCAGCGCCCGAAGATTTGGATCAGCAAAATGCCCGTGACAAACTCAGGTAAGCCCACAAAAGCCAGCGCCAGGATGCTGGTCAGGTGGTCGGGAAGGCGGTTTTCGTTCAGCCCGGCCAGCGCCCCAAGAAAGAGCGAAACCGGAACCGCCAAAACCAGGGTGAGGGCTGCCAGGATGGCCGAGTTGCGCATCCGGCTTAACAGCAGGTCGCGAATGGGCGTGCGCAGGCTGAGCGATTCGCCCCAATCCCCCTGGAGGAAATTCCAAACCCAGCGCCCATACTGCACCAGGATGGGGTCGTTCAGCCCGTAAGTTTCGCGAAAAGCCTCCAGGGCTGCTTCGCCGGCTTCCCGGCCTAAAATCACCCGGGCAACGTCCCCGGGAATAAATTGGGTGATCGCCAGGATGATTAACGAGGTGAGCAGCAGGGTGAGGATGGCAAAACCCGCTCTGCGCAAAAGGTAGCGGCTCATGTTGAAATCTCCGCTTTTCCCGGCAGGGCCTGGCGGGAAGCCAGTTCTTCCAGCGGGATATGGCAGGCAATTTGCTTGCCTTCAGGGCTGGTTTGCCAGGGTGGCGCCTGGTTTTGGCACACGGCACCCAGCGAGTGGGGGCAGCGGTTTTCGAAGGGGCACCCTGGGTTGGGCGAGCCTGGATTATTGGGGTGCTGGCCCGTTGGAAGTTGGCTTTCTTTTGGTATGTCAACATGAGGCGTTCTCAAATGTATGGAGACGGCGTTGGCTGCCTCGATCTCGCCGGGGAGTGCCTGGTTTCGCAGTTTTGCAGTGGGTATCGAATCCAACAGCAAACGGGTGTACGGGTGGTGCGGGGGCGTGAACAGCGTTTCTGCCGGGGAAGCTTCAACCAAACTGCCCTGGTACATAACAGCGGCCTCATCGGCCAGGTAGCCCACCACGCCCAGGTCGTGGGAGATGAACAGCAGGGCGTTGCCCAGTTCGGTTTGCAAATCGTTAAGCAGGTTCAGAATGGATGCCTGGATAGAGACATCCAGGGCTGAAACGGCTTCATCTGCAACCAACAGCCTGGGCCGGGTGGCTATGGCCCTGGCAATCGCTACCCGCTGTTTCTCACCCCCGCTCAATTGGGAAGGGCGGCGCCGGGCGTAATCCGGGGGCAGGCGCACCAGGGCGAGCAGTTCGCGGGCTTTTTGGGCGGCTGCCTGGGGTGTCATTCCCGCCAGGCGCTGAAGCGGGCGGGCAAGAATCTCCCCCACTCGACGGTAGGGGTTGAGCGCTTCGCCAGGGTTCTGGAAAACATATTGCAGGTCTTTCAGGACATTTTTTGAACGGCTGTGCAGTTCGACGGGCAGATTTGTCCCTTCCAGGCGGGTGTGCCCGCTTGCTGGTTTTACCAACCCCAAAATCGCCCTGGCCAGGGTGGTTTTCCCACTGCCGCTTTCACCCACCAACCCCAGGGTTTGCCCGGGTTGGATAGATAGTGTGGCCTTGCGAACGGCGTGGGTTCCCGGCTTTGGCCGTGGGAAAACCACATCGAGCCTGTCTACCACCAACAGCGGTTTTGCAGGTTGGCCGGGAAAAGATGCTTTTTCCACTTGGGCAAGGGCAACCTGCTCGACCCGCAGGGGAGCAGAAACGGATTGGCGATGTTGCCAGATTTCTTCCCAGTGATGGCAGCGCACGCGCTGTTGGCCGTGCACCGTTTGCCCGGTTTCCGGGATGTTTCCAAGGCTTTCGAGGTGGGGGCGGGTTTCCACACAATCGGGTCGGGCAAATGCACAGCGCGGTGCAAACACACACCCCTTTGGGCGGCTGCCGAGTGGGGGCACATTGCCGGGAATATCCTCCAGTCGTCCATCGGTTTTGCGAAACCCCGGCCGGGGCTGGCTGGCCAGCAGTGCCTGGGTGTAGGGATGCCTGGGCCTGGTAAGGATGCGTTCGGTTGGCCCTTCTTCCACCAGTTCCCCGGCATATAACACCGCTGCCTGTTGGCACATTTCTGAAACCAGCCCCAGGTCGTGGGTGATGAAAATCGCGGCCAGTTGGCGGGTTTCCACCAGTTCTTTTAACAGCGCCAGAATGCCGGCCTGGGTGGTTACATCCAGGTTGGCGGTGGGTTCGTCTAACACCAGCAGTTCCGGTTCCAGGCTGAGGGCCATGGCCACCAACACCCGCTGCAGCATACCCCCGCTCAGTTGGTGGGGGTATGCTGCAGCGGCCTGGGCCGGGTACGGGAGCCGGACAGCCTGGAGCAAGGTCAGGGTTTGCTCCCTGGCTGCTTCGCGGCTTAACCCCAAACGCAGAACCAACCCCTCGGCCACCTGCTGCCCGATGCGCATGGATGGGTTCAAGGCCGATTGGGTTTGCTGCGGCACAAAAGCAACTTTGGTTCCCCAAATCTGGCGCAGTTCTTCGCCAGGCATGGAAAAAATATCTACATTATTCAATAAAACCTGATCGGCCTGGATGCGCCCGCCTGGGGGCAGTGCCCGGAAGATACTGTAGGCCAGCGTGGTTTTTCCGGAGCCGCTTTCGCCCACCAATCCATACACCTGCCCGGGGTAAACTGCAAGCGAGACATCGCGCACCGCGTTAACCCAGCCTCCCTGGACCTGGTAGTCTGCGTTTAACCCCCGGACAACCAGGATGGGTTTTGCAGGCAGGGTAGGTTCAATGGGCTGGTTCATCCTTCCCTCAGCAAGAAGCGGCGCAAACCGTCGGCGGTCAGGTTGGCGGCAATCACCAACAATGCAATTGCCGCTGCCGGGAAGTACAGCATCCAGGGGTATGGGTCGGCATAAGGCCGGGCCTCACTGACCATTAACCCCCAATTTGGGCTGGGCGGCTGCACGCCCACGCCCAGGAAACCCAGCGAGGCCGCCAGGAAAATGGCATACGAAAAGCGCAGGGCTGCCTCAACCACCAGGGTTGGGATGATATGCGGCAAAATTTCGCGCAGAAGCACCGCCAGGGCTGGTTCGCCCTGCAGACGGGCCGCTTCCACGAAGCCCCGCGGTTTAACGGCCAGGGTGGCACTACGCACAACCCTGGCTACAATTGGGGTATAGACCACAGCCAGCACCAGCCAGATGCCTGCAGCCGAGGTGCCCAGGACACCCAGCATCAGCAGCGCCAGCAGCATGGCCGGGATGGACAGCAGGCTGTCAAACAAGCGCATCAGCACTTCATCAAACCACCCGCCAATATAACCGCTTGCCATGCCCAGGAATAACCCAAGGGCGACGGCCAGGGCCGTTCCCAACCCCGCATAGGTCAGCACTTCGCCAGTACCCAGCACGACCCGGCTGAATACATCGCGCCCCAGGTTGTCGGTGCCAAACCAGTGTTGAGAAGATGGCGGCTGGCCGGCGTTTTCATAGATTTGTTGGTTTTCGCCAAACGGGACCCAAAACGGGCCTGTGAGTGCAAGCATCAAAAACAGCCCAAGCATAACCGCCCCGGCAATTTGCGGCAGGCCGCCCGCTCGAACGGCTCGAGAGAAATAAACCCCCCACCCGCCGCGTTCAAGCGCGACAGGTGGGGGAGTTTCCTGGATGTTTTTTGGGTTTTGCACGCCGGGTGGTTTCGGGCTGTGGGCGGTTGGTCAGGGTTTGGTGACGGGCCGCAGGTCGGTGCGCCCGGCAAAGGCTTTTAGTTCAAACCCTTCAAATCCCTCGCGAACCACCGCAAGTTGGGCGAAATAGTAAGGGATAATCACCGGGCCGCGCTCAGCCAGCAGGGCCTGGATCTGGCGATAGGTTTCAATCCGCTCTTCTTCATCCAGCGTGCTGCCCGCCAGTGCAGCCAGCCGGTCGAATTCGGGGTCTGAGAAGTGGGCTTCGTTCCATTCCGCACCGGAAACCAGCATCACATTCAGATAGTACTGCGGGTAGGGGCGCGAACCCCAGCCGGTGATGCCTAAATCGACTTCCAACCAGCCGTTGTCGCCGTAGTAAACGCTTTCTGGCTCCACGCTGATATCTACCATGATACCCGCTTCGGCCCACTGCTCTTTAAGCACAGCAGCCAGGTTGGGGCGGTTGCCGGAGTCGGGCACGTGCAGGGTTAACTGCAGCCCATCTTTATACCCGGCGTCTTCCAAAAGCTGGCGGGCGCGGGCGGGGTCGCGAGCCGGGGGTTGGATGTCGCTGGCGTGGTAAGCGCCGTACAACGGGCCAATCGGGGTGTCGCTGCCCACTGCGCCGTAGCCCTGCTGCACCACCTGGAAGATGGCATTGCGGTCAGTGGCCAGTTTAAAGGCTTCGATCACCCGTGGGTCGTTGCCCGGCGCCCGGTCGGCGCGCAGGCGCACCAGGTCGAAACCGTTGGTGGGAATGTCAATGGCCACCAACCCGGCTTCTCCCTTCAACCCGTTAAACAGGGCGCTCGACATGCGCATGGCCAGGTCCACCTGCCCGCCGCGCAGCGCTTCCACTGCGGCACCTTCATCGCTGAAGAAGATAATTTCCACCCCATCCAGCCCTGGCTGCCCTTCGATGAAATAATCCCGGTTTGCCTCCAGGATGACCCGGTCTTCGGGCAGGTACGACTGGACTTTAAACGGGCCGGTGCCGTTGAAGGCCCGGTCGGCGTCTGTGGTGCCCTGTTTGAGCACCAGGGCGTGGTTGTCGCTCAGGTCATATAAAAAGAACGGGTTGGCTTCCTTAAGCTGGAAGGTCACTTCCGCCGCCCCACTGGCGCTGATGCTGGCAATGTTGGCATACAGCGATTGGGTAGGGGCGCCTTCTGTGCTGCGCAGCCGGTCAAAGGTCCAAACCACATCTTCTGCGCTGAATGCGGTGCCATCGTGCCAGGTGACCCCTTCAGCCAGTTTGAAAACATAGGTTTTCCCATCCGGGCTGATGGTCCACGACTGGGCCAGCCGGGGGATTGGGCGAGAAGCCGGGTCAATATCTACCAGGTAATCGTAGACATGATTGGCCAGGAACACTTCACTGTCCGAGGAAATGGCGATCGGGTCGAGGTTTACCACCGGGCTGAGTGCCACCCGCATCACTGCGTTCGAACTTTCTGGGCTGGGTTGGCATGCTGCCAGGGCAAAGACTGCGACTCCCAAGAGCACAGCCCAAACCATCCAGCGGTGCCATTGTGTTTGTTTTTGCATGGTTTTCTCCTTAGGGTTTTTCAAGAAACAATCTGTTCCCAAATCATTCAGCCCCCCTGCCCGCCGGGCAATGGGAACCAATAGGGGATGGGGAACCCGTCCCAGGTTGGTTCCTGGCCTGGGCAGCAGGGATTCAATCGTTTCTTGGTTGAGTAGATTTCATAATAAGTATATTCCGTTATCATTCTGATTTCAACCATTAGCGCCGCACGGTTCTTACAATATCTGCATGAACCTTCCTTTTCTTTGCTTTCCAGACCCTTCAGGCGGTGCTATAATATCTCCACACTTTTGCGTAATCACAAGGAGTTTGTATGTCCCGTATTGAACGTGATCGAGAAATTACCCGCCGCCGCCGCCGCGTTGCCAAGCTGCGCAAGCTGAAAGCCCGCCTCGCGGAAGCCAAAGACGCAGCCACTCGCAAAAAATTGGTAGAAAAGATTAAAAAGCGCCAGATTTATCCGGATCCTGAAATCAAGTAAATTTGTAGGGTCTTACCCCCACCCCCTGGCCCCGATCCAATCTTGGGACGGGTCGAATGGGTGGGTTGTTCTTTCTGCTTTTGAGTTTTCCAGGGGTAGGTCGCGGCAGCAAACTCTGCCAGCCGCCTGCCCCTGTAAGGTTTAATTCACCGGGCTGTTTAGGCCGCAGGAGAGAACCATGCAAATGCAAAAAATTCCCAATACCGACTTAAGTGTCTCACGAATTGCGTTTGGCTGCATGGGGATTGGGGGTAGTTGGGACACCAATCCTTTGACTTCTGCCCAGGCCGCCGAGGCAGCCCTTTCCATCCAGGCTGCTCTCGATGCGGGTATCCATTTTTTTGACCACGCCGATATCTACTGCCGGGGAAAATCTGAAGAAGCTTTCGGTGTTTTCTTAAAACAGCGTCCCGGTCTGCGCCAGAAGCTGGTTATCCAGACCAAGTGCGGCATCATTTTCCGCGGCGATCCCACCCCGGATTTTCCGCCCCGCTATGATTTCAGCCATGAGCATATCGTTCGTTCTGTGGAGGGCAGCCTGAGGCGGCTGCAGACGGATGTGGTGGATATTCTCCTGCTCCACCGCCCGGACCCATTGGTGGAGCCTGAAGAGGTGGCCCGCGCCTTCGAAGCGCTGCACGCCGCAGGCAAGGTGCGCTATTTTGGCGTCAGCAACCACACCCCCATGCAGATTGAACTGCTGAAGAAGCACCTGCCGTTCCCCCTGGTAGTCAACCAGTTGGAGATGAACATCCTTCACAACCACCTGGCCAACGATGGCATCATCGCCAACCAGGCCGGGCATGCCTACACGGCTTCAACCGGTATCCTGGATTACTGCCGGCTGAACGATATCCAGGTGCAGGCCTGGTCGCCGGTGGCGGTGGGGCGGCTGTTCAACCCACCTGCGAATGCCAGCGAACCTACTCGCCGGGCGGCTGCAGCTGTGGCAAAACTCGCCGAAACTTACCGGGTCCCGCCAGAGGCTATTGCGTTGGCCTGGCTGCTGCGCCACCCGGCGCACATCGTACCCGTCATCGGCACGACCCGCCCAGACCGGATTGCCGCCAGCGCTGCTGCGGATTCAGTTCAACTGAGCCGGGAGGACTGGTACACTTTGTTTGTTGCCGGCCGCGGTGCCGATTTACCCTGATGCAAACGCTCCCTTCTCCCCCCCTGTTCTGGTATATGGTTACCCCCCTTGGGGCGTTCAGCCTGCCGGTGGCACCCGGCACCCAGGGCTTTGAACACCTGTATGATGGGCTTCCCCTGGGGGTGTATACGGTTTTTCGCACCTTTGGGCACAGCCAGTTTCTTTACCTGGAAGAGCACCTCGACCGGATGGACCAATCTATGGGAATATTGGGCTGGCCAGAGCGGGTGGAGCGGCCGCTGCTGCTGCCTGCGCTGCAAAAAATGGTGGATGCCGCCCCCTGGCCCGAATCGCGGGTGCGGGTGGATGTGCTCGCTGCCCCGCTTGCCCGTGCTCCGCAGCCAGGCCGCCTGCTGGTTGCCCTGCAAGCGCTGGTACCTCCCTCACCTGCTGCACTGCAAAACGGGGTGACGCTGGCCCTGGCCCCCGAGCTGGCCCGCGATAACCCCCTGGCCAAAACCGCCGGTTACTACCAGGCCCGCACCACCTACCTGGAATCGGTCCAGCAGCGAGCGTACGAATACCTGCTGCTGGACGCAAAAGGGCGCATCCTGGAAGGCACCAGTTCGAATTTTTATGCAGTTTTGGATGGGGTGATGTATACCGCAGGGGAAGGTGTGCTGGAAGGCATCACCCGGCGGATTGTGCTGCACCTGGCGAATGAAATGGGCCTACCGGTACGGCTGGAACCGCTTTCTCTTGAGGCTTTACCCCGCGTTTCTGAGGCTTTTATCACCTCCGCCGGTAGGGGGCTGGTCCCCGCAGTGCAAATCGGAAGCCAGTTGGTGGGCGCTGGAAAGCCCGGCCCGGTCTTTGCCCAGCTTCTGGCGGCCTACCAGCAGTTCATCGAGCAAAACTGCCGCCCGGCCTGGCTGCTGCCTTGAGCATTCAGGGCCGCTCGACCAGAATGGCCGACTGGAAGCCGTCATTGTGAAACGCCAGCACCTGCGCACACTCTTGCGGCGTGCAGCCCAGCAGCAGTTTGATTTCTGTATCACGCTTGACCTGGTCTACCGTGCACACAATTGCTGCCAGCGTCGGTTCAGGCAGGCTGCCGCGCCAGGCGTCAATGCCCTCGCCATCGCCTGAGCTGGTGCCGGGGATGTAGCCGTAATCCAGGGGGTAGATTTTATCGGTAAAGCGGGGGTGAGCCGTATGTGCCGCCCGGTCTATCACCATGCCGTTGGCGGCCACCAGGCCTTCCAGGGCTTCCCAAAAATTTTTTGAAAATTGCATTTTCGAGAATCCTCAAGTCTAAATCGCGTACGCCACGAAAAATGCCTGCCGGGTAGATGTACCACTTATTGCAAGGCCTGCCAGGCAGCGGTGATTTTTCGGTTTTCCGGCAGCTGTAAGAAATCGCTGCGCATGTCTGGGTCAAATGCCAGGGCATCGGCTACTTGCATGATCCGGTCATAGGCTTTTTGGAGGTAGGCTCGCGCCTCTTCCAGGTGGCCTGCCACCTGTAAGATTTGGGAATGGGCAAAAAGGGCGTCTTCTGTGGCGATGCCCATTGGCAGTTTGGGCAGCAAGTCAATGGCAAGCTGGCTGTTGGCCAGGGCATTGAGATAATCCTGATGGGCAAATTGAACCCGGGCAAGTACATTGTAGACACTGTATCTTAGAAATTGGTTTGGATTTTGGGAGGGGTCAAACCCTTGAAGCACCTCATTGATGGCTTCCTGGGCTTCCTGAAGAAAATTGGGAGTTTTGAGCAGCAGCACCAGGATCGCCTTGTTAAGCAGCACCCTGTATACATCAAAATGAGTCCGGTATTGTTGGGCAAATTGATAAGCTCGGTCGATGTGTGCCAGCGCTTGCTCGGGATGACCCAACAGGTAATGGGCAAATGCAACGTTGATAAATACCTCTACCTGGATATTCTGGATATTTTGCTGTTCGGCCAGGGTGAGGGCCTCCAGTTCAAGTTCCATGGCCTCCTGGGCGCGTCCAATATACATCAGCGGTCCGACCACCAAACGGATGTTATTCATCAGCAGCAGAGGGTTTTTTGAGGTTCGGGCCAGGTCAAGCTGTTCTTCCAACAGTTTCATGCATTCCTCAATCCGTAGGTCTGCAAAAAGGGTTTCAACAAGATTCGAAAGGCTGGTGGAAATGCCATCCTGGAAACCGATGCTGCTGGAAAGTTTCAACATTTCATATAAAATCTCAATTGCCCGGGTACGATCATTCAGGTAAAAATGGCAGTTCGCCACTTCGCGCATGGCATAAACGGTTTCCACATAGTCCCCTGAAGTGCGCAGCAGTTCCAGGGCTTTTTGGGCTGGGGCAATCGCAGGTTGGGGATCCAATACCTGAAGATGGGCGAGTGCTTTTTGCCGAAGCGCCATTCCTTCGAGGCGTTTATCATTCATTTTGAGCGCCAGGTTCAAAAATTCATCAATAACTTTGAGGGCAGAATCGGTTTTTAGTTCTTTTAACAGTGTCAGGTTGCGGCTGATTATGACATGGACCTGCATCGCCGCTGCAAGTTCCCGCAGATTACCTGTTTCTTTGAAACACGCCACTGCCTGGATGGCGTGATCTAAAGCCTCTTTTAGATGGCCATGGGTGAAATATGCGCGAGCCAACCTGCGCAAAGCGCCTCCTTGTCTTTCCAGATTGCCTGTTTTTTGTGCCAGTGTAAGGGCAATCTGAGCTGGAGCGAGGTCTGCATCGGTGAGTTGGTGAAAATCAGCCAGGGCAAGGTTGGCGTCACAACGCAGCTGGTCGTCATTAAGCTGTTCGGCAAGCTTAAGTAAGGCGTCAATGTCGGCGCGCTGGGCTTCTCGCCGGCCCAGCAAAAAGTTCAAGTCGGCACGGGCTGCCAGCGCCGAAAACTGGCGGGCGTCGTCTGGGGGCAGCAGCGCGATCGCTTCGCTGAGCAGGCGGAGGGCGTCTTCATTGGCATAGACCTGACGGGCGCGTTCTGCAGCTTTTTGATAGTAATACAGGGCTTGCTGCTCATCTGCCGCTTCAGCATACTGGAAAGCCAGGATTTCGTAGCTGGTTGGCGAAATTTTCTCCAGCGCTACGGCCACCCGGCGGTGCAGCCTCCGGCGGCGTAAACCGCTGATGGATTCGATGAGGGTTGCTGGGATGAGCGCATGGGCGAAGGTAAAGGTGCCCCCATCCGCCTGGTTGGTTTCTGAAATCAATTGAGCATAGATGGCTTCTTCCAGGCCAGTAATGAGGGTGTCTTCGTCCCAATCGCCGGCGCTGCGCAAAATATTAAAGGTAAACCGTCGTCCCACGATCGCCGCCAGGCGCAGGATATCCTGGGCGGCAGGCGGCAGCTTATCCATCCGGTTTTCAATCGTGATCCGGATGGATTGTGGAACCCGAATTTCTGCAGTATCCCGCTGCTGCCAATGACCATTGGATCTAAACAACTGACCTTCTTCGATGAGGGTTTTGCACACTTCTTCAATAAAGAAGGGGTTGCCTTCAGTTTCCTGGTGTATATGGTTTGCCAGGTCGGTTTTAATTTCTTCAGCCAGCATTACCTGGAGCAGTTCTCGGGTTTGTTCGGCATTAAAGCGCACCAATTTGATACGCTGGGCCAGGCGTTCCCGGTTCAGGTCGGCGAGAACTTCGTTAAAAACCCGACCTTCGGTCAGCTCGACTTCGCGGTAGGTGAGTACCAACATGAAGCGCATGCCAACCCGGCGCGCCCGGCGCGCCAGGTAGCGCACCAGCCCCAGGGTTCCACTGTCGGCCCAGTGAGCGTCATCAATCACCAACAACACCGGGGTTTTCCGGGTGACATCATCACACAGCATGGAGAAACTTTCAAACAAGCGCTGCTGCTCTGCCAGTGGTTCCAGGACGGGGTTGGTGGGTAAATTTGGATGGCTGGCTGAGATTTCGGGGATGAACTGAACAAGATCCGCCAGAGCCACCGGTGGCAGGTTTATGGTGCTGCTGGCAGGGTGTTTGAAAACCTGGCGGGTGGCCTGAGCCACTGGGGCGTATGGCAGGCCGCCTTCGGCGTAACATTCGCCCATTGTGGCCAGACCCAGGCTCATTTCAATATGGGTGAGCAGTTCGCGAACGAGGCGGGTTTTCCCAATGCCGGGTTCCCCGCTAATGAGCAGCACCTGGCTTTCTCCAGCCACAGCTTTTTCCCAGGTGCGGATGGCCTCCCTGAGCTCCAAATCCCGAGCGATCATTCGCCCGCGCACCACGCGGTTAAGCGATTGTGCAGGTTGTTGGGGGGGGCCTGCAGCGCCTGCGGTAATGGATTCAAGCTCCTGGAAAACAAGTTCGGTGGAAGCCGGGCGATCACCAGGTTGTTTCGCCAACAGTTTAAGAATCAGGTTTTCGAGCCGGGGTGGAATTTGTGGGGTGTGGGTGCTGGGGGGCACAGGGGTGGTGTGTAGATGTTGGGAGATGATTGCCATCAGGTTTTCCCCACTGAAAGGCGCCTGCCCGGTGACCAATTCGTAAAGCATAACTCCAAATGCATACAGGTCGGATTGGGGAGAAGCGGATTCGCCCATGAGTAGTTCCGGGGCGACATAGGCAAAAGTCCCTACAATCGCCCCTTCCTGCGTGTGCCGCGGGGTATTTGCAGAGCGTGCCAGGCCGAAATCCATCAGCTTGGCGGTTCCGGTGGGAGTGACAAAAACATTCTCCAGTTTCAAATCGCGGTGAATAATGCCGGCCTGGTGGGCGTGTGCCAGGGCTCCGGCAACCTGTTTACCCAGGTTGAGCACTTCAGGGATGCTGATTTTCTGGTCAGAGCGCAGGCTGCTGCCCTGGATGAGTTCCATAATAATAAAAGGGACGCCATCGGCTTCGCCCACATCGTAAACGGTAATGATATTGGGGTGGTTGAGCCTTGCGGCTGCCTGGGCTTCGAGCAGCAGTCGTGCCCGTCCTTCGGTGCCTAAACCGGAATTATTGATGACCTTAACGGCTACATCCCGGCCCAACAAAGTGTCGTGTGCCTGGTATACCGTGCCCATGCCTCCCTGTCCAAGCTGGGCATCAATCCGGTAGCGATTCAGGAGCTGGGTTCCAACAAGCATGTGAGACCCTCTTTTAAAGTTGTCTTCGGCTGAAGGGTTTGTAAGTGTATTGCGCTATGGTTGATTATACAATAAAAAATGGCCACCTGGCGGGTACTGCCCGCCAGGTGGCCAATCCCTTTTCTACTCCCCGCCCCAAAGCCTGGGGCGGGGTTGGGGGTGGGGTTGGAAAGGGAGAACCCCAAATGCAAACAACATTTGCGCGCACCTGCCCCAACGTGTCATTTTGAAGGAGCGCAGTGGCTGAGGAATCTTATCTTTTCCCATCAGGCAGTGGGTTGGCGCGCTGCACGGCTTCGTACAGCCTGGGGGTTTGTTCAGCAAGGATATCCGTATCGGTAAACGCCTCAAACAGGCCGCCAATGCCGCCGCATTCCATAGAAACAATCCACGGTCTGCGCCAGGCGCCTACGCGGATGCGCTCCATGGCCCAATCGAGCAGAGCCCAGTTTTCGGGAACCAGGGGCAGGTGGTCCATGGGTTTTCCAGCCACATGCTCCACCAGGCTCCAACCCTGGCTGCGGGCGGCTTCCAGCCAGCGGCCTACCAGCGGCTGCACACCAGACACGTGAATTTCGTGCAGGCGGTCCACCGGCAGCATTTCGATGTAGGTGCGCACATCCATACCCAGGTAGTGGGCGCTCAGCCAGGCGTGGGAGAGGTCCAGCAGCAGCCCGCAGCCGGTGGCCTGGGTGACGGCCTGGATGGTCTCTGGCAGCACGGCGGCTTTGGGCGTCCAGCCGGGTTGGTAGGGGTCGTTTTCCACAATCACTCGCTCGGTTCCGTAACGGGCAACGGCGGTTTCGACATCCCGGATGAACCGCCGGGCCATTTTTCGGCCGTCTTCTGCCCGGATAGAATCCGGGTCTACTTCTGGGGCGGCTTCCTGGCGCACATCCAGGTGGATGTTAATATTGGGTGTGCCGGTCTGTTCGGCAATGGCTTCAATCCACGGCCAATCTACTGGTTGGTCGGTTTCAGTGTTCATAATCACCCCTGTACCCGTCCCGGCGTTGAGCGGCAGGTGGATGTAGGCCGGGTGCAGGGTTTCCACCTCGGCAATCAGCTCAGGCCAGGCAGGCAGTTTGTAGCGGTCCAGCCGCACTTCGCCAGCGGTGCGCAGCGCTTCGAGCGGCCTGGAGAAATTCACAGCGGTCAATGTGTTTTGCATTGGGTCACCTCGTTTCAAACCTGAACATTCTACCTAATTATTGACCGCTTGGGTTGTGATCGGGTTACGTTTCGCGATCCACACGGGTTTTTTTGGGGTTTTGTGCTAAAATCAACCCTGCGAGCCAACGATGCCGGTTAGTAAGGATGCTACCTGGAATTGTTCTATTTGCTCGTTTCATGAATCTTCAAATTCTCGAAAGACTCCTGGATATCAGCCGCAGCATGGCGGAAAACCGTGTCCTCGACCCCCTGCTGGAATATGCAATGGGTGTAGCTCTGGATTTATTTAACGGCGAAAATGGCTACCTGGTGCTTGTCAACCCGGATGGCAGTTGGGATTTCCGGGTCCGGCGAAGCCGCAGCGGCGGGCAGATCGAAGCCCCCAATTCCCGCATCAGTAAAACCATCCTCGACCGGGTCATTGCCAGTGGCAAACCCGAGATGACTGCAGACGCCATTCTGGATCCAAAATTTCAAACCTCGGCCAGTGTAACCGCACTGCGCCTGCGCTCGGTCATGAGCGCTCCGCTGGTTTCGCGCGGTACCGTCATGGGGGCAATGTATATTGAGAACCGATCAGAGGGAAATATGTTCAAAGAAGATGACTTGCGCGCTTTGCAGTATTTTGCAGCCCAGGCTGCCGTTGCCATTGAAAATGCCATTTTGAACGATGAATTGGAATCCAGGGTTTTCCAACGGACATCGGAACTTCAGCAGCTGCTAACCACGGTTGAGGAGTATAACAGCCGGCTGCTGCAGGCCAACCAGATGCTGGAAAAAGAAATTCAACGCCGCCGCCTGGTTGAAGAAGAACTTCAGCGCCTTGCCGCCATCGACTCGCTCACGGGGGTGAACAACCGCCGCCGCTTTTTTGAATTGGGCGAAGAAATTGTGGCCAACGCCCTGGTCTATGGCCATGTTCTTTCTGTTCTGATGATTGATGCCGATTTTTTTAAGCAGGTGAACGATACCTTTGGCCACCAGGCTGGCGACCAGGCATTACGCACCACTGCCTTTTTTATCAAGCAGCACACCCGCCCGCAAGATGTGTTGGGCCGCTATGGGGGGGAGGAGTTCGCTGTGCTGCTTCCAGGCCTGGACCTGGAACAAGCCCGCCAGGTGGCTGAAAAAATGCGTGCTTCTGTCAGTGACCATCCCATCGAAACCGTGGGCGGCCTGGTTCCGGTGACCATCAGCCTGGGTGCAGCCCAGCTTGACCGGCAGCGCGATGAAGATATAGACAGCCTGCTCGAACGGGCAGATAAGGCTTTGTACGACGCCAAAGAGACCGGGCGCAACCAGGTTTGTGTGCGCCCCTAAAAGGGGTATTAAGCACCGGGGGAATTCAAAAGGGGTTCAATAATTGCGTGTGCCGAACGCCCTTACGCCTGGGGGGTGCGCGCAAAAATCCCGACTTCATGGTAGACTTAGGCAGGCGAACTAACCGCCCCGCGAAAACCCCAACTTGAATCTATGGAAAAATGCTGCCCCTATTTGCGGGTGGTGTATGAATTTATATTTTTTTTCAGGAGATGTGCAATGTCTGACCAAAATTCTGCCCCACAAGAAATGTATTTTCCCAACCCCGCCACCGTGGCTGAAGCCCATGTTCAGGAATACGAAACCCTCTACCGCCAATCCATCGAAAACCCCGAACAGTTTTGGGCCGACCGTGCCAATGAATTGGAATGGTATAAAAAATGGGACCGGGTCTTAGACGACAGCAACCCGCCTTTTTACCAGTGGTTTGTGGGCGGGCAGACGAACATCGTCCATAATGCCATTGACCGCCACCTTAAAACCTGGCGCAAAAACAAAATCGCCCTGATCTGGGAAGGTGAGCCGGGCGATGTGCGCACCTATTCTTACCATGCACTCAATCGCGAAGTCTCCAAGTTTGCCAATGTCCTCAAAAGCATGGGTGTTAAAAAGGGCGACATCGTCACGATCTACCTTCCGCGCATCCCTGAAACGGTGATTGCCATGCTGGCGACGGCCAAAATCGGCGCAGCGCACAGCGTGGTTTATGGTGGTTTCAGTGTGGAAGCCCTGGCTGAACGCATCCAGGATGCCAAAAGCCGGGTGCTGATCACTTCCGATGGCGGCTGGCTGCGCGGTAAAATCGTCCCGCTCAAAGAGATTGCCGATGAAGCCATCTCGCGCCAACCCACCATTGAACACTGCATTGTGGTCAAACGCACTGGAAACGAAGTTTTTATGGAGGCCGGGCGCGACTATTGGTACCATGACCTGATGAGCCTGCCTGTAGCCAGCCCGCGCTGCGAAACCGAGCCGGTAGACGCCGAGCATATGCTCTTTATCCTCTACACCTCCGGCACCACCGGCCGGCCCAAAGGGATTTTGCACACCCATGGCGGCTACCAGGTGTACACCCACACGACCTTGAAATATGTCTTCGATATCAAAGACGATGACCGCTACTGGTGCGCTGCAGACCCGGGCTGGATCACCGGACACAGCTACATTGTGTACGCGCCTTTGCTCACTGGCGCAACCAGTTTTATTTACGAAGGTGCCCCCACCTACCCGTACCCCAACCGCTGGTGGTCGTTGGTGGAAAAATATGGGATTACCATCCTCTACACGGCCCCCACCGCGATTCGCGGCCTGATGCGTTTTGGGGAGGCCTGGCCTGCCCGCCACGATCTGAGCAGCCTGCGCCTGCTTGGCAGCGTGGGTGAACCCATCAACCCCGAAGCCTGGAAGTGGTATCACAGCGTGATTGGCCGCGGCACCTGCCCGATTATGGACACCTGGTGGCAGACCGAAACAGGCGGATTTGTGATTACCCCCCTGCCCATTACCCCGCTCAAGCCTGGCTCAGCCACCAAACCCTTCTTTGGCCACATCGCCGAAGTGGTAGATGAGCACGGCACTCCGGTTGCCCCGGGCGAAGAGGGCTACCTGGTGCTCCAGCGTCCCTGGCCGGGCATGCTGCGCACCATTTACGGCGACCCCGAGCGTTTCCAACAGCAGTACTTCACCAAGTTCCCCGGCATGTACCAGACCGGTGACTCGGCTCGCAAAGACAAGGATGGGTATATCTGGGTGATTGGCCGTATGGACGATGTGATTAAAGTCAGCGGCTACCGCCTGGGCACAGCCGAGGTTGAAAGCGCCCTGGTCAGCCACCCGGCGGTCAGTGAAGCCGCCGCCATTGGCCTGCCCCACGAACTTAAAGGAAACGCCATTTATGCGTATGTCATCCTGAGGGCGGGCTTCACCCCCAGTGAAGACCTGATGCACAAGCTCCAGCAGCATGTCGGCCACGAAATGGGGCCGATTGCCAAGCCCGAAACCATCACCTTTGTAGACAGCCTGCCCAAGACCCGCAGCGGTAAGATCATGCGCCGGGTGCTGCGCGCCCGTGCCCTCGGCCAGCCCGAAGGTGACATCAGTACGTTGGAAGAATAAGCAGGGTCAGCCAGCTTATCGGGTAACCCGGATAAGGTTACCTGTATTGGAGGAAACATGTCCATTCGCGTCATTCTTGCCGGGGCAACCGGCTGGGCGGGGTCGGCCCTGGCGCTGGCCCTGGCTCAAAGCACCGATATAACCCTGGTGGCGGCGGTTTCGCGCACCCATGCGGGCGAAAATTTGGGCGAGGTGTTGGGGGAACCTCGCCTGGACTGCCCGGTGTATCCATCTGCCGGGGCTGCCCTGGCTCACCCTTGTGATGTGTTTTTTGAATACACCAAACCCGAATCGGCCAAGGCCAATGTGCTGGCTGCCCTGCAGCGCGGCGCTCATGTGGTCATTGGAACCTCTGGATTGTCGGATGATGATTATGCGGAAATTGCGGCGGCTGCGGAAACCCACCAGAAAGCAGTTCTGGCGGTTGGCAACTTTGCCCTGACGGTAGTTTTGCTGCAAAAATTTGCCGAAATGGCGGCTCGCTACATCCCCCAATGGGAGATTGTAGACTACGCCAGCGATCGCAAAAAAGACGCGCCCAGCGGCACCGTGCGCGAACTGGCACACCGCCTTTCGGCAGTGCGACCGTCGGAACTTACGGTGCCGCTGGAGCAAACCCAGGGTGAGGTGGGCACGCGCGGCGCCCGGATGAACGGTTCGCAGGTCCATGCCATTCGTTTGCCGGGCTTTACCATTGCGGCGGAAGTGATTTTCGGCATGCCCGACCAAAAACTGACCCTGCGTCACGAGGCAGGTAGCAGTGCCCAGCCGTATGTGGATGGGGCTATCCTGGCCATTCGCAAGGTGGGCGGGCTGTCGGGCTTGCAGCGCGGGTTAGACAGGGTGCTCGATTTATAGCTGCCCCGGGCGAAGATCCCTGGTTTAATGCTCCGGGTGCGTTTTGTACCAGGTAACTGTTTCGCGAATGGATTCTGCCAGGGGTGTAGCCTTCCAGCCGAAGGTTTTTTCAAATTTGCTCGAATCCACAATAAACGGCTTTTCGAACTCGTACATCATCTCGACCATTTCTTTGGCTTCGGGAACAAACAGGCCGCCAATCCGCATCATCAGTTTTCCCATGCTGGAAATTTTGGGCGGCATACCCAGCTCGTTAAAAACCAGCCGGACAAAATCGCCCTGGGTGATGGTGGGTTGGTCATTGGGTACATGCCAGGCCTGCCCACCTGCCAGGTCAGAAGAGCCAAGGGTTACCAGGGCTTTTCCGAAATCCCCGATATAGGTGTGGCTGTGCGGCAGGTCGGTGCGCCCGGTCAATTGGGCGCTTTTGCCCTGGATGGCCGGGTAGAAAACCCGTTCGCCCATTGAAGACCCCAAGGCCCATGGGCCAAAGAAATCCGAACCCCGCCCCATGGTTACCCAAACATTACCCAACCGGTGGGCATCCAGGGCAGCCAGCGCCATTTCGGCCCGGATTTTGCCCTTTTTGGTGTGGGCTTTGTAGGGCAGGCCTTCATGAATGGGCTGGCCTTCCAGGTCGCCGTACATGTACAGGTTTTCGGCTAACACCAGCCGAACCCCGCTGCCCGTTAAGCCCTCCAAGATGGCATTTTGCATCCCGGGGAACTCTTCCACCCAGCGATAATAGGGCGGCTGGGCACACTGGTAGGCAACCGATCCGGTTTTAACCACCTCACGCACTGCGGCGGGGTTGGTCAGGTCGGCGGCAGCCACTTCAACCCCGGCAGGGGCGTCTTCCATTTTTCCACTGCGGTTTACCATGCGCACCGCTTCGCCCTGACGTAGTACCTCAGCAGCCACCGCACGGGCCAAAGGCCCCGTTCCAAAAACAATATGTAATTTTTTCATTGCATTTCCTTTCTTGATTTGTGGTTATTCTTGCCCTGCCTGCATGCCCAATTGGGTCAGGATGGCTTTGATTTCAACTTCATAGAGTGCCGCCGTATCGCCAATCACCGGGCCGGTATGGTGCAGCAGCTCCAACGAAACCAGCCCGTGAATCCGGCTCCAGCCGCTCATCAACAGCAGCACCAATCCACCCGGCATCCGGTGGGTAGAGCCTGGAATCCAGCCGGCGATATGCTTCAATATGTTTGTGGGTATTTGCTGGTAAGGTTCTGGAATCACCAGCTCGCCCTTTTCCAGGGCCTCTGTGTACAGCTCAAACAACCCCAAGAATGGCCGCCGGGCTAATGGGGTGGTGATATCTTCGGGCGCCTGGTAGCCAGGGATGGGGTTCCCAAAAATCAGCAAAAAATCGATTGGGTGCCGGATGGCCCAATTCCGGTAGGCCATCACCATCGCCGTGATTTGTTCCGCAATGGTCTGTTCGTTGGCATCGCTGCGAGCCTTTTCCATGTTCTCCGCAAGGTCGGTGAAGGCATCTACAATCAGGGCCGTGATTAAATCCTCCATGCGCGGGAAATAGTTATAGATGGCCGGGGCGGTCACTCCGAGGAGGCGTGCCACACCGCGCAGGGTGAGCCCCGCAGTTCCGTGTTCTTCCATCAGGCTGCGGGCTGCCACTTTGATTTGTTCTGCTGAAAGGCCGGGTTGGTTGGCTGTCGGTCTGGGCATGGGGTTCTCCTTAACGCCGTGAATTTACAATGTAAATATACAATGTAAATATAAATTTGTCAAGGGTTTAAATTGGGCGGATAATTGCCAAAAATCCATTTCTGGCTGGTGTCCGACGGTGGAACCATCCAACCCGAATTTGGCAGGGTTTTTCCGGTAGGGGTGGAGGGCCTCCGCCCCGGTCATGGGGCAAATGTTTTCCTGTGGTAAGGGCGCAGGGGTAGATTTAATGTTAAAGATGATCACCAACCTACCCCTGCGCCCCTACGAATGGGCTATGATTATTTTGCCGTGAATTGCGCGAATTTGTGCTAAGGTTGGGATGGTGGTTCGCGCCTTTTTGCGCTTTCGCGACCCGCTAATTCGGGTAAAATTTACCCATGCAGAAAGCACTTGTGATTGGCGGCAGCGGTTTTTTGGGGCAGGCCCTGGTGCGCGGGTTACAGCAAGCCGGAGTGACTGGGGTGCACAGCCTGGACTTGTCTCCACACCCCGACCCGAATGTGGAATCTTTCGTGGGCGATATGCGCATCCCCGACCAGATTGCCCCGGCATTTATGGGGGTGGATACGGTGTTTCACACCGCAGCCCTGGTGGATTGGGGCCCACGCAGTCGCGAACGCCTGTTTGCGGTCAATGTGCAGGGCACTCGCAATGTGATCGCCGCCTGCCAGGCCCAGGGGATTTCTCAGCTGGTGTTTACCAGTTCCATTGATGTGGTGTTCGATGGCCGACCGATTCGTAATGGCGATGAATCCCTGCCCTATCCCCGCCGCCACCTGGACGACTACGGCCACACCAAAGCCCTTTCCGAGCAGGATGTTCTGCAGGCCAACACTGCCCGGGGGCTGCAAACCTGCTCCCTGCGTGCCGCCGGGATCTATGGCCCGGGCGACCGCCACCGGTTTCCATCGGTTTTCAAGGCGGTGCGTGAAGGTAAGATGGTTCGCCTGGGCGATGGCAGCGCTCGCTTCAACCATATCTACATCACCAACCTGGTCGAAGCCCACCTGAAAGCCGCCGCAGTTTTACAGCCGGGTTCACCTGCCAGCGGGCAGGCTTATTTCGTCACCGACCACCAACCCGGCAACTTTTATGATTTTTTTACCCCCTATTTTCAGGCACTCGGCTTCCCGCCGCCGCGCACGTCCATTCCTGCCCCCGTCGCCTATGCCCTGGCGGTGATCATGGAAACGATGGGCAGGCTGGGCATGGGTCCGCAGCCCCCGCTGCTGACCCGCTATGTGGTGCTGTCTACCTGCCGCGATTTTTATTTTAGCGGGGAAAAAGCCCGCCGAGACCTGGGGTATGTTCCCCCGGTTTCAGAGGCCCAGGCGTTTGAAGAAACGCTGGCGTGGGCGAAAACCCTGGCTGCCTGAAAACGCCGATTTTAATTCAGAGGGGGTGTTGGGTCGTAGGCAGCGGTTTCGACGGCTTCTAACATTTCTTCAAATTCAGGATGCTGTGCTGCGTGTTCGCGTGGCGTCTGGGTGGGCAGGCGCGGTTTGCGCAGGCGGCGCTGCATGCGGGCGTAGGCTCTTAGAATCCTGGCCCGTTCCGGATGGAGCGCTGCACCTGGCCCCCGAAAATTTTTTTTTGCATATCTTTGCCACAGCCAGGCCATTCCCCAGGCAAGCCCCACACCCACAGCCAGCGCCGCCAGCCCGCCCAGCGGCGCTGCCAGGGCTGCCAGCAGCGAGGCGCCAGCCTGGACGGCCCCACCCAGGTTGATTTGTGGCAGGTTGAGGTCTTCGGTCCAATTGGAGAAAACCCAGCGGCGCACCGGGCCGGTTTGGGGGCTGCCTTCCCACCCTGGGGTGGGGTCAAAAGCAACCCACCCGTACCCTGGGAAATATACCTCCACCCAGGCATGGGCATCGCTGGCCCGCACTTCGTAGTAGCCTGTGACCTGGTTGTAGCGCCCGCTGCCGAACCCCGCCGCCAGCCGGGCGGGAACACCCAGCGAGCGCAGCATCACCACCATGCTGGTGGCGTATTGTTCGCACACGCCGCGTTGGTCCACAAACAAGAATTGGTCCACTGCGTCTGTGTTGGGCGCCTGTGGGGGCGGAAAGTAATCATAAGGGTAGCTGGCCAGCAGGTGGTCGCGGATGGCGACAGCCATTTCAAAGGCGTCGGGCAAACCCGCGGTCAGTTCCCTGGCCAGGTGGCGGGTGCGGTTGGTCACCGTTTGGGGCAGCTGCAGATAGCGGACGCTGATTTCGGGTGGGTAGGCTGTGCCGGCGCCCTTCAGATCCTCCGGGTTGAATTCCTGGCGGTTGGAAATCACCGAATACACGGTCCCTTTCTGCAGCGGTTCGCCCACCCGGATTCCCCCGGTGCTGTCGATCACCACCTGGTTGGCGGCCAGGAAAAGCTGGGTTGGTTCTCCCCCCGCGAAAATCAGGTTGGGAAGGTCTTGCACAAGGTAAAAGGTCTGAACAAACGTATCACCACCTGCAGCCACACCAGGGATTTGAATGCTGGTTTCGCCCGGCTTGCGGGTGATGACGCGCACATCTTCAGGGTACCCCTGCGCCCAGGTGCGGCCATCATAGGTGTCAAAAGCATGACTGCGCCAGTAGCTCCAGGCCGGGCTGCGCACATACATCATCAGGTTGGTGTTCAACCCGCCGCGGTAGGCCAGGTCCAGGCGGGAGTCGAAACCGTAGTAATAATCGCTGGCCTGGTTCGACCAACCCTGGATCTGCACCAGGGGTACAGCCGGGTTGATGATATCGGACTGCACCCCGCTGCGAATGGGGACTCGCAGCGAAATGGGCATAATCAACGGGCGGCTGGCAAAACGCGGGGTAAATAGAAAAACCAGCGACCCCACCAGCAGCAGCCCGGCAAAAAAGCCGCCTGCAAACTTCCAGGGCAGAAAGCTGCCTGGCTTTTCTGTGCCCGCCTGGGTAACCAGGATGGCGGGGTTTTCTTGCAGCCCATCTTCGTTTTCTGCCTGCCACAGGAAAACCAGCAGCAGCCCGGCAAACCCCAGCAGGAATGGCAGAAAGAACAAATCCCGGCTGAGGGTAGCGGCGACATACAGGTTGATCAGCCCCAGGCCGATGCCGGAAAACAGGTTGAGGCGAGAGAAAAGCTCCCAACTGACCACGGCCATTCCAAACATGGCAAGCTGGGCCTGTGGGTAGGGCAGCCCGGCGAATATGCCATACACCATCCAGACAAAAACCAGGTGAAACATGCTAAAGACCAGCACACGCACCCACCCAAGCGGTTTTCCCTCAGCGGCTCGTTGGGCGTAGAAAAAGCCGGGGATGCTGATGGCCAATGCCAGGGCGGCTGTGCCCCAAAGCTGGCCGGAATACGCCAGGGCCAGCAGCCCGGCGGCCTGCATGGCAAGCACCAGCCAGCGCAGCCGGGCAGATTTTTCGGGCTCACGCAGCCGTTTGCGCCGCCGGAACAGCTTTTCTCCGGCTGCTGCAACCCACCTGGGAATCAGGACGATGACTACCGCAAACCCCCACACCACCGCCGCTAAAATGGGCCCCCAAAACCCCCAACCGGTAAACAAAAAGAACAGTCCCAGCAAAGCCAGGAAAGCAGCAATTCCCCAGGTGACCAGGCGAGTGGCGATTTTGAACAGGTTCATATCTCCCCTTCGGGTATGGGCGCAGCGGCGGTTGGCTGCAGCCAGGATTGGGTTTTTGGCTCAAGAATGGCCGTCCAATCATCGCCAAAGGCCACCAGGCGGGTGCGGATCCCTGCCGCGGCCAGTGCTGCGTCGAGTTCCCTGGCGCTGTTTCCCCCGTCTGGAAAGGAAGCCGGGTCTACCAGCACCACTAAAATTTCAATTCCACTGCGCTGCAGGGCAGCCAGGGGTGCGATTACCTTGAGGTTGGGCCAGGGCATTACCACAGCCAGGAAAGTTTCCACCAGGTCGCTTGCCAGAATTTGGTCCAACGTGCGCAGGCTGGTGGGTTGGACATGCGCCAGGTATTCCAGCAGCACCAGCCGGTTTAAAGGTCCGCGCGGCGCGGCCAGGCCGGTTTGGTCTACCAGCAGATGCAGCGGGTAGGTGTAGCGCAGGGCATATTCCCCGATGCTGGCGACAATTTTCACGGCCCATTCAAACGGGTTGTGTTTGGTGGTTGGGTCTGGGTAGGGGTTGGGAAATAAATCCAGGGCCAGGCTGACACCGGGTTGGGTTTCATCTGCAAATTCCTTGCTGATGAGCTGGCGGGTTTTGGCCACGGAACGCCAATGAATGTGGCGCGGGGAATCGCCGCTGCGGTAGGGGCGAATGCCCAGTACTTCGGTGCCCAAGCCTGCTTTTGCCCGGGTTTGTTGGATGGATGGGCGGCGGTCGAGCAGCTCGAAGCGGCGCAGGGGGCGCAGTTCCGGGTATACCAGCAGCGAGGTGTGCAAATGTATGACCCTACGGCTGGCAAAAAAGCCAAATGGCGCCCCGGTTGCCCATTCCAGGGGCGGGAAGGTATGCACCCCGCGTTTGTATACGTCTACCGAATAAGCCAGGCTTGCCCTTGCCCCTGGGGCCAGGAAAGGGATAAAGATGGGCATTGACGCCTGTGCCGAATCGGGCGCGGCCAGAGGGCAGCGTTCTTTGCTGCGCACCTGCCATACCGGGCGATTGCCCTGGTTTTCAATAACCAGCCGGAGGGTGAGTTCATCCCCTTCAAATAATTCACTGCCGCTGATTTCCCGGTGGGGAGAAATCCCGGCCAGGCGTTTGCGGTGGAACCAAAAAGCGGCCAGGGGCATTCCCGTAAACAGGGCGGACATGACATATAACCATCCTACCTGGGTCTGGTTGGCAAACAGGTATAGGAGGAAAGCCAGCAGCAGGGTGACGAAAACGCGGCGGGTGGGCATCAGGCAGGGTTGGAAGCACCTGGCAGCAGCGGGACAGGTACCCCAGAAAGCGCATCTGCCACCACGCCCCGGGCGGTTTCTGGCCTGCGGTCCCGCGTGAGCAGCCGGTGGGTCATCACGGATGGGGCTGCGGCCTTGACATCATCGGGGAGGACAAAACTGCGCCCGTACAGCAGGGCCAGTGCCTGGGAAAGACGCTGCAAACCCACCCCGCCGCGCGGGCTGACCCCCAGGATGGTGTCGGGGTGGGTGCGGGTGGCCTGGGCGAGGTGGACGATATATTCTTGTACCGGACGGGCAACGGTTACCTGCCGGGCTTTGGCCTGCATGGCTAGAATTTGCTCCAGGTCAATTTGCGGTTGAAGGCTGGCCAGCGGGTCGGTGTGTTCCTCTCGCTCCAGGATAGAAACTTCATCTTCAAAGGCCGGGTATCCCAGGTCGAGCATAACCAAAAAGCGGTCCAACTGTGCTTCGGGCAGCGGAAAGGTCCCGGCCATTTCCACCGGGTTTTGGGTTGCCAGGATAAAAAATGGGCGGGGCAGGGCATGGGTGAAGCCGTCCACGCTGACTTGAACTTCTGCCATGCTCTCCAGCAGGGCCGATTGCGTGCGGGGTGAGGCTCGGTTGATTTCATCCACCAGGATGATGTTGGCAAAAATGGGGCCAGGAATAAATTCGAACCGTTCTTCTTTTTGGTTAAAGACCGATCCGCCGGTGATGTCTTGCGGCAGCAGGTCGGGTGTGCACTGGATGCGTTTAAAGCTGGCCCTGACGGACCGAGCAAGGGCCTTGGCCAGCAGGGTTTTTCCCAGGCCGGGGGCGTCTTCCAGCAGAACATGACCACCAGCCAACCAGGCCGCCAGGATCAGGTCCAGCCGGCGCGGTTCAATGACCACAACGGAGCGGATGGCTGCCCGGATGTTTTCAACCTGTTCAATCATGGATCTTTTTTCCATCTAGCAGAATCATATCAGGGTTGGCAGCCTGCAGGCAGGGAAATGTTGACGGGTTGGTTAACCTCGAGCATTTCAATGCGTGCATCGAAGTGCAGCAGGTTGGTTTGTTCGTCGCGAGTTTCCAGCAGCAAGGTGTATTTCATAATGTAATTGCCATCCACTGCCAGCCAGTATTCTCCCCAGTTTGCAACTACTTCTGCCCCAGAACGAGCGCCCATGCCGCTCACCTGGAAGGTAAAGAAATTGGTCATCACGCCATTGTACATTTCGCTGCGCACAAACTGTGGGTTGGTGATGATGGGGGTCATGTCCACCATTTCCACCATCAGGTCGGTCATTTCTTTTTCGGCTGGGCTCATATTGGATATTTCGAATTCGCCTTCTTCAACCACACACTGAACCAGGCCCATCTGGTACGTTTCGCTCAGCGACTCGTATACTTCGGGGTCATCTGCAGACGCCGACCGGGAGATCTGCTTCAGGTACATGGATTCGGTTTCGGTATCGTAGGAGGTTTCGAAAATCATTTCGTTCAGATCTGCGGGGTCTGGGCCAGTGTTTTTAATGGTAATCACCATCCGGTAGCTGTTCAGGCTGGCAAGACCCTGACGAATTGTCACCGGTTCGAATGGAATCGAAGTGGGGGCAGGCGTGGCTGTGACTACAACAACCTGTGGGCTGTCTGCTGTGCCGCCAGGAGCAGAAGCGCCGCCCGTAGATGGTTGGGTGGGGGCGGGGGTGGCCTGCTGCTGGCCAGGTTGTACGAGGGTGTCGGGCTGTCCGGGTTCAGGTGTGCTGCCGCTTAAAATGGGCAGGTTGCAGGCCAAACCCGCAAAGATAAGCGCAAGGAGAACAAACCAGAGCTGCTTTTTCATATAAACCTCCGAAATAAAAATGGAAACCTAAAAAAGTCTTATTCCACATGGAGTATTTCATCGGGTGCCATCCGGAAAAGCCAGGCGGTGGGAATGACAACCCCCGCCAGGGTGATGGCAGCCAACCAGGCGGCGGTTTTGATGAGCTGCAAGGTCTCGAAACGCATAGGCACGACATACCCGGCCGCTTCAATTCCGGTCCAATGGCTCAGAACCCAGGTAAGAACCACACCCAATCCTGCCCCTGCCAGAGAAATGACTGCGGCCTGTACCATTAAGTATATACCGAAAACGGACTGGGGAAACCCCAGGCAGTTTAAGATGGCCAGCTCTCGGCGGTGCAGCCAGGCCAGGCGCAGCAAAATGACCGCCAGGGTCAGCCCGCAAGAGACCAGGCTGGCCTGGCTGACCAGCAGCATGTAAGCCACCAGCGGCCCGGTTTGGGCGGTCATGGCGGTTACGGCTTCACCCCGGCGCACAATCTCTAACCCAGGGGCTGGAAAATCGCCATGTTGCAGCGGTCCATTGTCTGGAATCAAATAAATCGAGACGTCTTCTCCCCAGCCCAGCAGGGTTTGGGCATCTTTGAGAGAAACCCAGGCTTCGTTATCGGCAATGGTGCCGGTGCGAAATATTCCGGCAACAGTAAAAGTCCGCCCGCGCAGTTGAATGGTTTCACCCAATTCTGCCCCCACCCTCTCTGCCAACCGCCAGCCCACCATGGTTTGCCTGGGGGCGGAAAGGCCGTCCAGGGCTTTGCCTGAAACCATATCAAAGGAGATGGTTTTTGGATAATTTTGCAGGTCCACCCCGCGCATCTGGATCACTTCCTGGATGGAAACACCCACAGCGCGATAAACCTGGGGGATGATTTCTCGAACCCCCAGGGCTTCCAGGGTGGAGGCGGTTTCAGGAGAAAGGCGGCTGCCGCCCAGTTCCCCAATGCTGCCCGGCTCCTGCACCACCAGGTATCCTGAGCCGCTGCCCACGAACTCGGACGATAAACCACCCTGGTAGCCTGTGCTGGTCAATGCCAGGGCAATCGAGATGGCAAACATCAAAACCAGGGAAAGGGTTTGCCGCCAGGCTTCCAGCAGGTGCTGGCCGGCAAGCAAGGCTGCTATCCGTTTCATTCGCCCTCCTGCACGGCCTGCACTGCTGCCCATGCTCCGGCAACCAGGCTGAGAACAACCACACCCAACCCAAGCCAGGCCACCTGGTTGTTGAGGGAGAGGTCGAGATGCGCTCCATAAATCACCAACCCGGATTGGTGGGGGCGCTGGGCCACCCAGGCAGCAGCCCAGCCCAGGGGATAGGCCGCCAGACCCAGGATCACTCCCCGGATCATGACAAATATTTGTACTGCGCGCCGGGTGAATTGAAGTTGAAACAGGATACTAATTTCGGCCTGGCGCTCTTGAAGTGTCAGGCTGGCCACGTTAAACCCGCCAAAAGCAATCATCAAAAAACCCATGAACTGAAAGAGCCGGCCCAGGGGCATCAGGCCTTTCAACGCCAGGGTTAATTGTTCATTGAGCTGGCTTTCCTGGTATACCGCATACCGCCCAGCCAGTGGGGGATAGGCCTCCAGCCAAGCCTGGATGGTTGGAAGATCAGCCTGTGGGTTAACCTGAATGGCGCCAATTTGAATCCCGCGTTCCAATCCAAACAACACTACACCCGCCGGGTATGTCATCCAAAGCGAGGCCGCGCCCCGGCTGGAGGTTTCAAAAATCCCTGTCAGCGTGAAGGACTGTCCATAGATCACCAGGGTTTGGCCTACCTGCCAGTTTGTGTTAAGCGCTGTGCCCTGGCTGGCGGCCACCTGGGTGGTTGCTGCTGGCCATTGCCCTTCAATTAAGGTGAGTTGGAACATCCCATCAAAGGTTTGTTCTGGAGCCGCCAAAACCTGCAGCATCCGGTTTTCCAGGCGTATATGGCGGAAGAAAACCGGGGCAGTGGTTAAGATTGTGCCCGGGCCAAATTGGGCTTCTACCGCCTGGGCTGCTTCCTCGAGCAGGGCTGGGTCTAGAGAACTATCCATTGGGTCAAGCACATTTTGGGAGACAATTAATAAATTATGGGCTGAGTTGACAAAACCGGTGGAAAAGGCCTGGGCAGCCTGGCCGAACATCACCACCAACAGAAAAGTCAGCACCATCACGCTCAGCTTTAGAATGTTTAACAGGCTGCGCTGCCAGTCGTAGCGAATGTCGTCCAGGCACAACCGGAGAAAAAGCAGGAGGTTCATGGCCTGGTTGACCGGGGAGGCTGGATTAACCCGTCTCGCAGTTCGATGACCTGGGTTGCCAGGCGGCTGAATTCGGGGTTATGGGTGGCCAATATGCAGGTCAGGTGAAAATCTTCGCGCAGTGCTGCCAGCAGGCGCATAATTTCTGCAGCGTTTTCGGAATCCAGGTTGCCGGTGGGTTCATCGGCCAACAGCAAAGTAGGCCGCCCTACCAGTGCCCGGGCAATTGCCACCCGCTGTTGTTCGCCGCCGGAAAGTTCGCCCGGGCGATGTCCCAGGCGGGATGCCAGTCCGAGCCGTTCCAGCGCCTGTTGGGCTTCCCTACGAGCAGAAGTCCAGCCCAGGCCGCGTGCCAGCATTGCCAGCGCAACATTGTCGAGGGCGGTTTGCGAGGGCAGCAGGTTGAAAAATTGAAATACAAACCCCACCTGGCTGCGGCGAAAGCGGTTGAGGTCTGCAGCGTTGGCCTGGGCTAAATCGACCCCACACACCACTAAAGACCCGCTGGTGGGCCGGCTGAGCCCACCCAGTAAATTCAACAAGGTGGTTTTCCCCCCGCCGCTTGGCCCCAGCAGCACGGCGAATGCACCCGGGGCAATGTCCAGGTTGACCCCGCGCAGGGCTTCCACGGCCAACCTTCCGGGTTGGTAGATTTTTTGCAGGTTTTTGGCGCTAATCAGGTTCATGGGGGGAGTGGCGTGGGGGTGCAGTGTCTGAGGTTATTTTAATTGTAGCACTGCCAGGCGCAAGTTATCGTTTCTTGGGCAACAGGAGTTTCTTAAAGTCAGAAACTCCTGTGAAAGTCCAGGTCCCCACCCCCTAAATCCCCCGCCCCAGGCCTGGGGCAGGGGACTTTAAAACGATTTTGGGGCT
>CAZAYY010000029.1:0-49210 GCA_964489525.1 uncultured Anaerolineales bacterium | reverse complement strand
GTTGATGGGAATCACCCTGCCGCACAGGCGCTCCAGGGCTGCCGTGAAAGAAGTCGAGGGGCGGGTGGAGGGTTCGTAAAACAGGGTCGCCAGGATTTTGCCTTTCAGCATGTCGAACGTGCCAATGTGCTCTACCATGCTGCGCATTTCGTGAGCAACGGCAAAAATATAGCCCAGGTCGTTTTTGCTGAATTGTTTCACCGAGAGAATATCTTTACCATAAAAGGGCGCTCCCCGGTTATCGCCAAAGGGCAGATGAGGGTTCAGCGGTTTTTCGAGATTTTTTTTGTTTACCATAACTTCTCCTTTTTTAACTTCGAACATTTTTTCCGGCACCGGGGGGCGAAAGCACCCGGCCATCTTTAAAGGCATCTTTGCCGCGTAGGACAACCCTCCGCACCCGGCCGCGCACCTGCCAGCCTTCAAAGGGTGTCCACCCGCAGCGGCTGAACATTTCTGCCGCCCGAATCTCAAAGCGTGCATCCGGGTCTACTTCAATGTAGGTTTCGGGTTGTTCGGGTAGGCCAAAAATGCGGCGGGGGTTTGTGTGCAAACGGGAAACCAGGTTGTCCAAAGACAGGCGGCCTTCCGCCACCGCCGTCAGCAGCAGTGGCAGCATGGTTTCGACGCCAGGAAAGCCAGGCGGTGGGGAGTCGCTGTCTTTTTCGATCAGCAGGTGGGGAGCATGGTCGGTTGCGAAGCAGTCAATTCCATCCAGATTTTCCCACAGGGCCTGAACATCCTGCGGGCTGGCCAGCCGGGGGCGCACTTCGCAGCGTCCGGGACCGAGGGATTGTAGGTCTTGAGTGCTCAAGAAGAGGTGATGCGGTCCCACTTCGCAGGTAACCGGAACCCCTTTGGCTTTAGCGGCTTTGATCAGCAAAATTTCTTCGCGTCGCGAAACGTGGCAAATGTGCACCGGGCGGTTATACAGCCCGGCAACAAACAGCAGCCCGGCCAACGAAACGCGTTCGGCGTGGGCGGCAATTGGGCGATTGTGCGGCCAGGCCTGCATGTGGTCCATCCAGGCCGTGATGTCATCCAGGAGCAGCGGTCCAAACGTGGCGTCCAGGTACAGCTTTAAGCCGGCTGCTTGTTCGGCCAGGGCGGGCAGGCTTTGGGCGTTGTCCAGGCCGGCACCCAGGTAAATGCCGTAGTCGCAGCGCGCTTTGTGCCGGGCGGCCTCTAAGGCCATTTCAAAGGAAGGCGCGTCCACCAGTGGGGGTTGGGTGTTGGGCATGGCCAGAACGGTGGTCACACCTCCAGCCAGGGCAGCGGCGGTTCCGCTGTCGAAATCTTCTTTGTGGGTTGCGCCAGGTTCACGCAGGTGTACATGCACATCGGTCAGTCCTGGTAATTTGAGCATGCCATCTCCTCAGTCATGGTCAGGTAAAAAAATAGAGCCGGGTGGCTCTATTTGTGAATAAAAAAAATGCCCACGGGAACGGGTGTTTTCCGGGGCATTCGTTCATTTTCTTTCACTTGAACCTTTAAGTGTGTTTCAAGAAATATACTGGTGTACATCATGCTGATTTTAAGGGAAATGGGCAATCTGTCAAGGGAATTGCAGGCTTTTCTTTAAGGCGGCGGTTTACCCCGCCTCCAACGGCTTCGGGGATTTCCATAGTACAATTAACCGGGTATGAAGCAGCCATCTGGCAGCAGCCTGCCTTTTTGGGTTCCAATGCAGCCCGGGGTGGAGCAAAACCGCCCGCTCTGGCGTTTTCTGCCGCCCGAAATTAATGGGTCCCTGGCCCGTTGGCTGCAGGCCAACTTGCCGCTTAAGAGCTGGGTGTTAGAGCCCTTTGGCGCTGCTCCCTGGGCTGTTTTGGAGATGGCCAGGGCGGGCTACCGGGTTTTGGCTGCCAGCAACAACCCCATTACACGCTTTATGTTAGAAATGCAGGCAACCCCACCCGGCAAGGACGAAATGCTGGCGGTGGTTGCGCTGTTGGCAGGGACGCGCAAAGGCGATGAACGCCTGGAACTCCACCTGCGCAAACTCTACGCCACGCACTGCCCCACCTGTACTGAAAAAATTGACGCCCAGGCGTTTTACTGGGAAGAAGGCCGCCTGGCACCTTCTGCAAAACGCCTGACCTGCCCTTACTGTGGGACGGCTGGCGATTTTCCTGTGGATGATCGCGACATTGCCCTGGCGGCGCAGTACGCGGCCAGCACTCGCCTGGCCAGCCTGCACCGCCTCCAGGCTTTGCAGCGGGCGGTTGGTTTGCAAGACCCGCTGCGCGAGGCGGTTGAAAAAGCGCTGGATACCTACCCGCCACGTGCCTTGTATGCCATGTTTTCCCTCTTGAACCAGGTGGATATCATGCAGGCAACCGACCACCAGCGTGAGCTGCTGCGGGCATTGCTGCTGGTGGTGTGCGACAGCCTGACTTTGCTCTGGCCGCACCCGCCCGGGCGCAGCCGGTTGTATCAATTGGCCGTCCCCTCCCGTTATTGTGAAAACAACGCCTGGCTGGCATTGGAAGCTGCTGCAGCAGACTGGGGTGGCCAGCGCCAGGCCGTGCCCCTGGTGACATGGCCAGACCTGCCGCCGGAAAGCGGCGGTATTTGCCTGTACCGGGGGCGAATTCAGGGGCTGGTTCGCCAGGCGGCGAAGCCCAGAACCGGAGAAACCGCAGTTAGCCTGCCGCCCATTCAGGCGGTTGCGGCGGTTTTTCCACGTCCAAACCAGGCTTTTTGGGTGCTTTCGGCGCTTTGGATTGGCTGGTTGTGGGGTGAGAAAACCCTGGGCAAGTTCAAAGGGGTGCTGCGCCGCCAGCGCTACACCTGGCAGTGGCACACAACCGCCCTGAGTGCGGCGTTAGCCGCTGCAGCCAGCCCACTGGCTGCAGGTACGCCTGTTTTTGGCCTGCTGCCAGATGCAGAGGCGCGCCTGGTTGGGTCTGGTTTTTTAGCAGCCAGCCGGGCAGGCCTGGTTCTGCAGGGCGCAGCCTTGCGCGAAGACGAGCGCCTGGTTCAGGCTGTATGGAAGGCTGCCGGGCCAGTGCTGCCCCAAACCCAGGCGCTGCTGCCACAGCTAAGCGAAACCCGGGTGGTCCAGGCCGGTGCTCAGGCGGTGCGCGAGCTGCTGCTGGGGCGCAATGCACCAGTGGGTTACCTGGCCGCCTACACTGCTTTTGCCGCGGGCCTGGCTCAAAACCACCTGCTGCCAGGCCGTGATGAAAAACCCGGTGCGGCCTACCTGGCATTGAACAAAATCGCCCGTTCGGCGTTTTCGATCGGCCAGGGTTTTACCCGCTTTAATGCCGGGGCAGCCCCGGATGTGGGAAAATGGTGGTTGAAAGACCCGCCGCAGCTCGATCGCGCCGACCAGGTATTGGCCGACCGGGTGGAACTGGCCCTGGTAAAAACGTTGGAAGCTCAGCCGGGCCAACCCCTGCGCGACCTGGATGCGGCATTGTGCGCCCAGTTTACCGGCAGCCTGACGCCCGCCCGCAGCCTGGTGGCAACCTGCCTGCAATCTTACGGCGTGTTTCGCGAGGGGGGTTGGTTTTTGCGACTGGAGGATGCCCCGGCCAGGCGGTCTGCCGACCTCGATGAAATTGCGTTTTTGCTGTTGGAAATGGGGGCCGCCCTGGGCTACGAAGTGCAGCCTGGCCCGCCATTAACCTGGTTGGGGCCCGGGGGAGTGGCTGCGCAATTTTTCATCCAAACCACAGCGGGTCATTCTGTGGTGTTTCAAAAAGGTTTGCTGCGGGCCAGAACCTTTGTGGTGCTGCCCGGTGGGCGTGCCAATTTGTTGGCTTTTAAGCGCCAGGATAATCCCTACCTGGATTATTTAATGGATCAAAATCTTGTGCGGTTTGTGAAGTTCCGTCTGGTGCGGCGTTTGGCCGGCTCGCCTTTGCTGACGCAAGCCAACCTGTATGAGCAGCTCAGCCTGGACCCGCTGACGTATTCTTCTCCTCAGATGCAGCTTCTGTAATTTCGGGTTCAACATGGGCCACCACCCGGTACACCTTAGGGAAATTCAGGCGCAGTCCCATTTCGATATCTTCTGCGGCCTGGTGCGCTTCGGCCAACGAAAGCTGCCCTGGCAGGGCAAACCGCAGCACTACGCTCAGGTGATTGCCGGTTTGATAAAACTGAACTTCTAAAACCCGGCCGGGGAGAACGGCCTGGTTTAACCAGGCGCGAATGGATAGGCGTAGGGCATCATCTACTTCCGTATTGATTACCGTAAACTCACCGTGAAGGGGTTCCATGTGGGTGATCAACTGGTTGGGAGCGTCTTCCAGGGCGTAAATCCGTTTTTCGAAATCTTCTGCAAGGTCGTGGGCTTCGCGCAGGGACACCTCACCAGGCATTTCCAGGTGCAGTTCAATGTTATAGCCTCCGGCGGGGTTTTCGCTGATGTGCAGGTCATGGAGGCCCAACTTCATCCCGTCTGCCACCTGTCGTAAGGTATAGGCAATTTTTTCCCAGCGGCTGGGTGGGTTTTCCTGCGCGGGTTCAATATGTACCAGGGCATCGGCAATTTCGGCAACTCCATCCACCAGACGGCGTTCAACCTCGCTGGCCAGGGCGTGGGCCTGTTCGGTGCTCATTCCGGAATATACTTTGATGTGCAGGTCTACAAAGGCGGTGTCGGGCGCACCTCTTGAACGCACATTATGCACGTGCAGCACCCCGGGCACGCCCAAGGCAATGGCCTCTACCCGTTCAGGGGAAATCGCGACGGCATCGGTTAGAGTGCTGGCCGCGCTGCCCAAAATGCTGAAGGCTGCCCGGATGATAAGCACCCCAACCCCACCAGCCACCACCAAATCTACCCAGGGTAGGCCCAGCCATATTGCAGCCAGCGAAATGACCACAGAACCAGTCACCCACAGGTCGGTGCGGGTGTGGGTGGCGTCGGCCAGCAGCAGTTCAGAGTTCAGGCGTTTGCCCGCTCGGGTTTCCAGGTAAACAATCAGCAGGTTAACCGGGAAGGTAAGCACCACCAGGACAAAGGCCAACAGTGAAATTTCGGGGGGTGGACTGCCCGAAAGCCGGTTGAGGATGCTTTCGGCAATTTCCCAGGCGGCGGCCAGCAGCAGCCCACCGATGGCCAGCGCACCCACGGTTTCATAGCGGCGGTAGCCGTAGGGATATTTTTCGTCCGGTGGGCGGTTGGCCAGGCGGATGGCCGCCAACCCAATCAGGTTAGATGACGAATCTACCAGCGAGTGGAAGCCATCGGCAACCACGGCCAGTGCACCGGTAACCAACCCAAGCGTGATTTTAACGGTCGTAACGAGCAGATTTGTTGCCAGAACCGCCAGCAAGACCCTCCGAACCTCCCGGTAATGGTTTGAGCGTGCTTCAGAAATGGGGCTGTGGGGCATGGCGTTTTATGGGGTTGGGGTCAGCGTGGCTGGTTCCAGGGTTGCCGATGCGGTTGGCTCCGGGTTGGTGGGCGTGGGCGTAAAGGTAGGCGTGGGGGTGGGCGTCTCCGTCGGGGTTGGCGTTGGGGTGGGGGTTTCTGTGGGGGTTTCCGTGGGGGTTGGAGTGGGCGTGGGGACGTCCAGGTTGATCCGGATGCGGCGTTCGGCCTCCACACCCAACAAGCCATCGATATAGATGCGTAATGTGATGCGCTCGTTGGGGATTTCGCTTAAGTCCCATTCGGCCACCACCCCTGCCTGGCGGAAAGGTTCCAAATGCGAAGCCAGTTCTACCCACTCCTGAGGATCTTCACCCAGGCCGTATTGCACTGAAAAGAGTTCAAACCCGTTGGTGGCGTCCACGATGGCGATAATATCAATTTGGTCCTCGCGAATGACTGCCCCGTCTACGGGCGCGTTAAACTGGATGACGGGGCGCGGATCGTTGGCGTTGCAGGCTCGTGCGGGGGTGAACAGGGGCAACTCTGCAAACCCCAGGGCTTGCAGCAAAGCGCGCCCCTCGTTGGTTTGTTCGATCCACCTGCGTGCAGCGGGGTCGGAGATGTTCAAAGTGACCCGTTCAACATAATAATCTTTACAATCTTCTGAGCGCAGCAGGCCAGTCCAGGTGTCCACCTGGCTTTCCAAAACAATGTCCTGGCTGGCAGGTGGTGGAAGCTGGTTGATCGCGAAAATTTCCTGGCGAACCCTGGGGCAGCGGGGTGCTGGCTCGCTGCCCGAAAAAGCGCAAACGGTTTTTTGAACGATGGTGTTTGGGCCGAAAAACGTGCGCGGTGCGCCGCCTGAAACCCGTGGAACGGCCAGCTGCATAAACTCTGCCCAAATGGGCGCCGCACCCGTGAGACCGGTCGTGTTGATCATGGGTGCATTGTTGGCATTACCCACCCAAACCCCCACCACCAGGTCGGGTGTATAGCCTATGGTCAGGTTGTCGCGGAAATCGTTGGTGGTGCCGGTTTTCGCAGCGGCCTGGAAGGGCAGGTTGAGCACCGAATTGGCGCCGAACATGGGTGTGCGCGCCTGGTTGTCGGAAAGAATGTGGGAAATCAGGTAGGCATGTTCGGGTCGAACCACCTGTTCGGGTTGGGCAGGCGGCTGTTCGAAGAGAACGTTGCCGCTGGCATCCACAATTTTGGTGATGGCCACCAGGGGTACCCGTTTGCCTTCGTTGGCAAAAACGGCGTAGGCACCCACCATTTCTACCAGGGGGATTTCGCCGCCGCCCAGGGTGAGCGCCAGGCCATAATCCGGGCGGGTGAGTGTGGTGATACCTAACCGCCGGGCAAAAGGTACCAGGCCGTCTTCTTCGGGGGTGTTGGGGTTGTCGTATACGCCCACAAATTCAAGCGCTTTTACTGCCGGGATGTTGTACGAATTGGCCAGGCCTTCGCGCACACTGACCGGCCCGTGGAATTTACCATCGTAATTGACCGGGGTGTAGCGCGGGCCAGGGTCATTGGGCAGCCCGGAGCTGGTAAATTCGGTGGGTACATCCCAGATGATGGCGGCGGGCGTCCAGCCTTTTTCGAAGGCGGCGACAAACGTCAGGGGTTTGATGGCTGAACCAGGCTGGCGCGGCGCCAGGGCCATGTTGACCTGGCCATCAATGTTTTCGTTATAAAAATCGGCAGAGCCAACCATGGCTAAAATTTCCCCGGTGCTGGGTTTTACGGCCACCAGTGCCCCATTGGTTGCGTTGCGGTCGGCCAGGCCAGCCACCTGGCGGGCCACAATGTCCTGGGCTGTGTTTTGAAGGGCAGGGTCCAGGGTGGTGTAGATGGTGAACCCGGAGCGGTACATTTGTTGGGCATCGTATTGGGCCTCAACAATGCTGCGAATGTAGGTCACCCAATGGGGATAGCGCATCTGGATGCCGGGGGATTTGAAGGTGTAGTCCTGCAGGTTGACAAAAGCCTGAACAGCTTCGGTATCGCTCACACACACCGAGCGCTGGGTTTCGCCGATAAAAATACACCCCTGCTCCAGGCTGGCCTGGTACATCAGGGTGAGGACATCGGCCATACGGGCAAAGGTCACCGCCCGGTTGTTATACACATCATAAACCGATGGTGCCTGTGGCAGCCCAGCCAAAAAGGCGCCCTGGCTGAGGGTGAGCTGGCTGGCAGGAATTCCAAAATAGGTTTGGGCTGCAGCTTCAATTCCGTAGGCCAGGTTGCCATAGTTGATTTCGTTCAGGTACAGTTCCAACACCTCTTCTTTAGAGTATACGCGAGTGATTTCGTTGGCCAAAAGGGCTTCGCGCACTTTGCGCAGGTAGGTGCGTTGGTAGCGTTCGTCTTCAGAGAAGAGCAGCCAGCGGGCAAGCTGTTGGGTGATGGTGGATGCACCGGAAACCGTTTCGCCGCTGCGTAAATTTTGGATAAAAGCGCGCACAATCGCCATCGGGTCGAACCCCGGGTGGGAGAAATAATTTTTATCCTCAGTGGCCACCGTAGCGGCGATCAGGAACGGAGAGATGTTTTCAAATTTCACATACGTCCGCCGGCCGGCGTTGGGGTCAATCAATTCGTACAGGACGTTGCCTTCCCGATCCAAAATGCGGGTGGTTTCAAACTGCGAAGTGCGGCTGCGCAAGTCATCCACGCTGGGCAGGGCGGCTGAAATCTGGTAATACTGGTACAGGGCGAACGTGCCGCCCACCAGGCCGAGAAAAACCAGGCCGAAGAGCAACACGATCAGAATTTGAATCAGGCAGCCCCAGCGCCGCTGCCAGGCCAGCGGGTCGCGGGCCGGTTTTACCGAGGCGAACGAACCCGAAAAAGCATAAGCTGGCTGCGGGTTGGCCGGGGGCCTACCCGGTGCATTGCCTGGTGGCGATGCCGCACGGCGGGGTGGGGTGGTTGGGGTGGAGTAAGCAGCGGGCGTGACCCGGGTTGCATTCTGGTCAATTTCATCCACACGCCGGGGCAGCGGCATGCCGCGTTCGTCAACTGCGGGGCGGCGGGGGTGCGGGGTGGTTCCCAGGGGCGGCGGGGGTGCGGGGGTACGGTGATTGGGTTCGGATGCTGGGGGTAGGGTGCTGTCGGGGTCGGTGGCAGTTTTGCCCAGGCTGGTGGTAGCGAGCGATCCGGCGCCGGATGCCGCTGGTTTGGGTTTGCTTAAAATGGTTTCTGCAGGGGGTTCAGTGGCCCCTGGCTTGTGGAGTTCCGGTTCGGCAGGCTGCTCGCCAGTTTTTGGGGCGCTCAACACGGTTGGCGCAGGCAGCGCATCGTTGGATGGTTTGCTTAAGCCGGTTTCTGCAGGCGGTTCGTCCGGGGAAGGTTCTGCAGAAGGCGGAAGGGGGGCCATAAACCAGCCGCCGGTGGTGTCGGGTTCACCCGTTGGGTGGCGTTCAATTGGGGGTTCGGGGGGGGTGCTGGATTGAGGTTCACCTGAATCCGGCCCGGGCTGCCGGTTTTCTTCATCCTCAGCGGATTGCATTTCTGCCAGCAGCCGGCGAAAACGTTCGCGCGGGTCTTCATCCGGGTTTTCCGGTTTTTGATCAGGGCTTGTTTTTTCAGGTTCGTTCATTATTGGGTTTGTTTACCTTTTAAACCATCCCCAGGCCGTCCAGCCGGGTCTATAAACAGACTTGCATCATTTGTGCCAGCTGCCTTGGTTTACAAATTGGGGTGGCCTCAGTCTGTTTTTGGTTTACTCATGACCAGCACTTTCCAAATACCACCCATAGTCACTTCGCTGGCCTGGTTGCGGATGCTGACCTTGATGGTCACCAACCCGCCGCCCAGCCTGGGGAATGCCTTGGTTTCGGTGACATCCAGCTCGGCATGGATGGTATCGCCGATAAAGACGGGTTTGGTGAACTTCCATTCGTCGATTTCGCGAAAAGCCAGGACAGTTCCTTCCAATATGCCGGTTTGCATGGCCAGGCCGCTGCCAATCGAGGTGACCAGCAGCCCGTGTGCAACCCGTTGGCCGAAGGGGGTAGCCCGGGCAAACTCAGCATCCGTGTGAATCTGGTTGTAATCGCCGGAAAGGCCGGCAAAGGTTACGATGTCGCTTTCCGTGATTGTGCGACCCTGGGTGATGTTTTGCTGGCCTACTTCAAACTCTTCAAAGTAATAGCCGCGCCGGGCAGGTTTTGCGGTCATATTCGGGCCTCCTGGGTGTTTTTGTGTCTTCCCATTGTAGCATAAGTGTTCTGAGAAGGCTATACGAGGTTAAAACGTTAGTAGGGTGCGACAGGCTGGCTTTGCTGCTCGTCCGCACGTCAGTTCCCCTAATTTCTGGCCAGGCTGCACCGAGGGCGACAGCGATAAAATCCAGAAAGCCACAGAGGTTATTTAAAAAAAACTCGGTGGCCCTCTGTGGAATAATTCCCAAAGTTCATCCAGGCCAATTCTCATGTACAATAAAGGTAATTCATTATTGCTTACCCATCCCCCTTTATCCTTCCTTCTCGTCGGGAAGGGGGAAATGAAATTGGGATCGGGTATTTACTCCAATAAAATTGTGATGATGGGTATCCACCCTGAGGAGAAAGCACATGACTTCAATTCCCATTAAACATATGACCCTATATAAACACGGCGTAGGTTTTTATGTGCGCCGTGGACAGGTGGAGGGCGAAGCCGCCAGCCTGGTTTTTAAGCAAAGTGCGATGAACGATGTACTCAAAAGCCTGACCATCCTGGACGAAAATGGCGGCCAGGTGTTGGGAGTGGACTACCCCACCCCCAAAAGCCGAGAGGAACGCCTGGAGGGCAGCTCCATTGTGCTCGATGCGCTGCGGGCTCTGCGCGACCTGGTTACCAGTCTGCGAGGGCGCGAGGTGCGTCTTTACCTGGACCAGAACGAAGAACACGTTGGGGTGCTGGTTGGGCTGGATGAGTCCCCCGGCGAAGAAGTGTTGGAAAAATCCGAGGTGGTTTTGCTCCAGGTAAACGTGGTCCAAACCTTTCCGATTCACCGTTTACGGGCAATCGGTGTGCTGGCCGAGGATGCCTTGCAGGATCTAAAATTTTTCCTTGAAACCGTTCAAGAGAAAGAAACCTACCAGGATGTGCAGGTGCGCCTTTCGCCGGGCAGCCACAACCTGGCGGTCAGCTACATTGCCCCCTCGCCCACCTGGCGGGTGAGCTACCGCCTGGTGGTTCCTGAGAACCCAGAGGGAGAAGCGGCAGTGCGAAAAGCCTTACTCATGGGCTGGGGTATTTTTGATAACCAGCTGGATGAAGACCTGGAGAACATCAGCCTGGCCCTGGTGGCCGGGATGCCGGTTTCCTTTATATACGATCTGTACACACCCCGCATACCCGAACGCCCCGTCGTGGAAGAGGAAGACCGGACCGCCTCGGCCCCGGTTGAATTCGAAGCGCCGGTTTACCTGCACGCTGCCCATTTCGCAGCCGAAGCAGCCCCTGCCCCCCAGAGGATGGCCAAACTTGCCGCGCCCCCCATGGATGTTGATAAACTGGCCGCAGCGATGCCGGAAGTGCCGGTGGGTAAATCCCTGGGTGAATTGTTTGAATACCGCGTGGCCACCCCGGTTTCGGTGCGCCGCGGCCAGTCGGCCATGGTTCCGGTTGTGCTTTCCAGCCTGGACTTCAAAAAAGATCTGCTCTACAACGGCAATGCTTTCGAAACGCACCCGGTTGCCACCCTGCGCCTGAAAAACACCACCGGCCTGACGCTCGAACGCGGGCCGGTCACCGTGGTAACCGAGCAGAACTACCTGGGCGAGGCGGTGCTGCCGTTTACCTCAGCGGAAAACGAAATCACAGTGCCCTATGCGGTAGAACTTGGGGTGCGTGTCAGCGAAGAAAACGGCTTTCGCCAGCAAACCCAACGCCTGGTGCTGCAAGGGGCATACCTGGTTTTTGAGGAATGGTCCATTCACTGGCGCACTTACCAACTGAACAACAGCCTGGCAAAGCCGGTTACAGTGCTGGTGGAATATCCCCGCAGCGGCCAATATGAACTGTTTGACAGCCCAACCCCGCAGGAAACCACCCTCGATTATCTGCGCTTTTTGGTGGAAGTGCCGGCGCGGGGAGAAACCCGGCTTAAAGTGCAAGAGCGCCGCCTCGAAAAACGCCAGGAAGAACTGCGCCGCCAGTCTTACCATCGCCTGCAAGACTTTCTGCGCCGTGGGTTGATTACCCAGTCCGTTCACAACCAGGTTTCGAATTTGCTGCGCCTTTGGGAACAGGTGGGCGATGCCGAAAAAGCCCTGGCCGGGCTAGACCAGGAACGCCAAAAGATTTTCCGCTCCCAGGAGCAAATTCGGGCCAACATGCAGGCCCTTAAAGAGAGTGGCAAAGAAGGTGAACTGCGCAGTCAGTACGTGAACCGCCTGGCTTCCACAGAAGCCGACCTGCAAAAGTTCGACCAAAAGAGCGATGCCTTGAAAGTTGAAATCGAAGCCTTGAAGCAGCAAATAGAAGCCTTGCTGGCTAACCTTAAACCTGAAAGCTAATTTTTCCCCAGGAGAAGCCCTTTATGCCCCCTGCCCAAAACGCCCCTTTCGACACTCGTTTTTTCCCCCAACACGTCCTCCTGCTGTCTGTGGAAGAGAACATGTTCCCCATGGGATATTGGACGGTTATATCGAAAGACCCCTTTCGCTTCCTGATTTGTGTTCAGAACGGCAACTACAGCCTGGATTTGATTCGTAAATACCGCGAGGCCGCCCTGCATTTCATGCCCTGGAGCGACCGGGAGCGCGTTGTCCAGGCCGGCTACCTGACCGGGCGCGAAGGTCCTAAAGCGCCGCGCCTGGGGTACACGCTGAAGCCCGCAGCCAAACTGACCCACACCCGCCTGGTCGAGGGGGCTGACGCAGTGTACGAAACCGTCATCCATTCAGAATTGGAGGGGTTATCCACCGAGTTCTCGCTTTTTGTGATGGATGTGATTGTATCCCACGGCGCTATGCCGCCTGCTCTGCGCAAACCCATTTTCTACCAAAGCCTGAAAGACTTTGCCACTGTGGGCGACCGCTGGAAATACCAGCGCTGAGCCACAATCGGAACCGAGGGAAAACCCGGTGAAGAACAACACCATTGTCATCCTGACTTATGGTTCCCGTGGGGATGTCCAGCCGTTGGTGGCGTTGGGCACCGGTTTGCAGCAGCGCGGCTGCCGGGTGCGAATGGCAGCCCCGGCTGTCTTCGAATCTTTCGTCCAGGCACACGGCATAGAGTTTGTGCCCCTGGCTGGCGACCCTGCTGAACTATCACGGGTTTTTGTGGAAAACAGCGGGGCCAGTTGGAGCAAGGTGGTGCGCTCCATGTACGATTATGTCATGCCGATTGCGCTGCAGGTGATGAGCCAGGTGGACGCCGCCTGCGAAGGCGCCGGGGCGGTGCTGCACACGTTTCTGATGACCATTGCCGGCCATGAAGCCGCCCGCCGGCGGGGCATTCCAGATTATTCTGTACAGCTTTTTCCGGCGTTTATTCCCACCCCACAGTATCCCGCTCTGCTCATGCCCGACCTGCCGCTTGGCCCGGGCTACCGCCGGATGACCCACCGGCTGAACAGCCTGTCTTTTTGGATAGGTTCGCGCCTGGGTTATTTCTTTTTGCAAAGGCAAAACCCGGGGCTGCCCAGGCTTTCGGGTTGGCCATTTTCCAAACCCCTGGCAGAGCGTCCGCCGCTGCTTTTTGGTTTCAGCCGCCATGTGCTGCCGCCCCCGCCAGAGTGGCAGGGCCGGGCGCATGTTTGCGGCTACTGGTTTTTGGATGAAGAAGCTGGCTGGCAGCCCGACCCGGCGCTGGAGCTCTTCATCCAGAGTGGGCCGCCGCCGGTCTACATTGGCTTTGGCAGTGTGGTTACCCAGTCAGCCGACCGGCTGGCGCAAATTGCCATTGAGGCCTTAAGAATCAGCGGTCAGCGCGGCGTACTATCGTTGGGATGGGGCGGCCTGGCGCCGCAAGAACTGCCAGAAAATGTGTTTGCCATCCAGTCTGCGCCCCATTCGTGGTTGTTTCCCAAAATGGCGGCAGTCGTCCACCATGGCGGGGCTGGCACCACAGCGGCTGGCCTGCGCGCGGGTGTGCCTTCAATCTTAATCCCTTTCACCACCGACCAGCCTTTTTGGGCGCAGCAGGTGACCCGCCTGGGGGTTGGCCCGGCACCCATTCCCGCCCAGCAGTTAGATGCCCAATCCCTGGCAGACCGCATTCAAACCGCCATCCAGGACCAGGCCATGCGCGCCAGGGCGGCGGAATTGGGCGCACTCATCCGCACAGAGAATGGGGTGGAATCCGTGGTGCAGGTGTTGGCTGCCTGACATACCCGGAACCCCCCATAATTTTGTGATGGATGTAACTGCGTTGTTTTTGCTTTTTCCGTGGCTCTCTGTGTTTTTCTCTGTGGTTCTCTGTGTAATTTTTTTACTTGCGTTACACAGAGGGCCACCGAGGTTGTTTCCGTGGCGCCGCGGCAGGCAGAGGCAGCCGCAGAATTTGCGTGCTAAAATAAAGATATGCTGCGCAGCCGCTACCGCCGGATTACGTTTTTTTTCGCCCGGGTGATTGCCGGGTTGATATTTTGGGAACTGTTCCTGCCGCGCATTGGCCTGAGTGGTCAGACCAACAGCACCCGCTCCAGGCGCATGCGCAAGATTGCCACATCCTACCGGGCGCTGGCAGTCCAAATGGGCGGGGTGCTCATTAAAGTGGGTCAATTCCTATCCACTCGGGTGGATGTCTTGCCCGTTGAAATCACCGAAGAACTGGCCGGCCTGCAAGATGAAGTGCCTGCCGAGCCGTTTGCACTGGTTCGCCAGCTTGCTGAAAAAGAGCTGGGCAAAACGCTTGAAGAAACTTTTGCCTACTTCGACACGACACCCCTGGCAGCTGCTTCGCTTGGCCAGGCCCACCGGGCCAGGCTGCGTGAGACCGAATACGCCCCAAACCCTGACGGTGACGACCGGCCCATCACCGAAGTGGTGGTCAAAATTCAGCGTCCTAATATCGAAGCCATCATCCAAGTAGATATGGAAGCCCTTTTTACCGTGGGCCGCTGGCTGCAGCGCTATCCGCCCATTCAACGCCGGGCCAATGTGCCGATGTTGTTAAACGACCTGAACCGCAGTTTGCAGGAAGAGGTGGATTACATTGCCGAGGCTGAAAACGCCGAAATTTTCGCCTCCAATTTTCGCCGCACACCGGGCATTCGGGTTCCTGCTGTGTTGTGGGGGTTCACCAGCCGGCGGGTGCTGACCCTGGAAAATGTACTGGGTATAAAAATTACGGATTTTGATGCCGTTGAGGCAGCGGGTATCGATCGCCCCGCGGTAGCCGAACGTCTGTTCAAAGCCTATCTGAAACAGATTTTTGAAGATGGGTTTTTCCATGCCGACCCTCACCCGGGCAATTTATTCGTTGAGCCGGATGGAGATGGGTTTGCACTCACCTTTATTGATTTTGGCATGGTTGGTCGTGTGCCGCCCACCATGGCCGCCGGGCTGCGCGAAATGCTGATTGGCGGCGCCACGCGCGACGCCCGGCGTTCGGTGCGCTCTTACCAGATGTTGGGAATTTTGCTTCCCAATGCGGATATTCACCTGCTCGAACGGGCTGAGGCCCGGCTTTTCGAGCGTCTTGGTGGCAAAACCATGACCGAGATTCGCAATATCAGCTTTGCTGAAATGGAAACCTTTGCCAAAGAGTTTCGCGAACTGCTTTATGAAATGCCTTTCCAAATCCCTCAGGACCTGATCTGGCTGGGGCGCACGGTGGCCATTCTTTCTGGAATGTGTACGGCCATCCATCCTGATTTTAATCTTTGGGAAACTGTAACCCCTTACGCCCAAAAAGTGGCTGCGGAAGAAACCCTGGTGGGGTGGGAGTTTTGGAAGGGCGAATTGTTGGAACAGCTGCGGGTGTTGGTAACCATTCCGCGCAAGTTCGACCGGGCAATGGACCTCATTGAGCGCGGCGAGCTGGAGGTGCGCAACCCCGAACAAACCCACCACCTGCGTAAATTGGATAAGTCCATCCAGCGGCTCACGGGGGGGATCATCTTTTCCGCGCTGCTTTTAGGCAGTGTCCAGCTTCATATTCATGGGGCTGCCACCTACAGTGGTGTTTTGCTTGGGGCGGCTCTGGTGATTTTGGGTTGGTTGGTGGTCACTCGTCCCTGAAATCCTGGTATCATTTTTGCGCAATGATGACTGAATTTAAAAAATCAAGGACACAGCTTTCGGAGCAGGTTCAATCTCGGTTGGAGAACCTGCCCATCAAACCTGGCTGTTACCTGATGAAAAGCGCCGAGGGACAGGTTATTTACGTGGGCAAGGCCATCAACCTGCGCAACCGGGTGCGCTCGTATTTTCACAACAGCGCCCAACACAACAACAAAACCCGCCAGATGGTGCGCAAAATTGCCGATATCGAGTGGATTGTGGTTGGGTCTGAACTCGAAGCGCTCATCCTGGAAATGAACCTGATCAAAAAGCACCGGCCGCATTATAACGTCCGGCTGAAGGATGATAAGCGCTACCCCTATATCAAAGTCCATTGGGCCCAGGACTACCCCAAAGTGACGGTTACCCGCCAGATGGAGCAAGACGGTTCGCGCTATTTTGGCCCGTATACGAGTGTTTGGGCGGTACACCAAACCCTGGATGTGCTGCGCCGCATTTTCCCATACCTGACCTGTGACCGGGTTATTACCGGGCAAGACCCCCGTGCCTGCCTGTATTATGATATCAAGCTGTGCAACGCCCCCTGCATTGGTGCGGTTGGTCGCGAGGAATATCGCGGCATGATTGCCGACCTGATGAACTTCCTGGATGGGCGCACAGAATCCATCCTCGACCGCCTGCAAATCGAGATGAACCAGGCTGCAGAAGACCTGCGTTTTGAGCGCGCCGCCGCCCTGCGCGACCAGATTCGCGCCATTTTTAACGTGGTCGAACGCCAGAAAGTGGTTTCCCCCGATTACGTGGATTCGGATGTGGTTGCCATGGCCCGTTCAGACCGAGAAGCCTGTGTCCAGGTTTTTTTCATTCGCGGTGGCAAGTTGATCGGCCGGGAATATTTTCTGCTGGAAGGGGCGGAAGATACGCCCGACCAGGAAGTGCTGGCCGGCTTTTTGCAGCAATTTTACGACCAGTCTCCCAATGTCCCTCCCCAGGTGCTGCTGCCCCAGGAGATTGAAGAACTGGAGGTGATTCGCCAGTGGTTGGGAAGCAAACGTGGTGAAGAGAAGGTGGAACTGCTCATTCCTCGCGAAGGCCAGCAGCAAGACCTGGTGAAAATGGCCGCCGAAAATGCAGCCGAAACCCTGGCCACCTTAAAAGCCCAATGGGATACCGACAAACACCGCCAAACTGAGGCCCTGGCAGAAATTCAGCAGGCGTTAGGCCTGGTTGAGCCGCCTGTGCGGATGGAGTGTTACGACATTTCAAACACCCAGGGCACCGCAGCTGTGGGCAGCATGGTGGTTTTCGAGCGCGGCGTGCCAAATAAAAACCACTATCGCCGCTTCAACATTCGCACCGTGGTCGGGCCAGATGATTTTGCCAGCATGGAAGAAACCCTGACTCGCCGCTTTTCCCGCTGGCAGGCCAGCCAGGAAGAAAAAGGCCCCGGTAAAAAAACCGACCCTTCCTTTTCGCGGCTGCCCGACTTATTAATTGTAGATGGCGGCAAGGGGCAGCTCAGCCGGGCTGTGGCAGTTTTGGAACGGTTTAATCTGCTGGATAAAATCCCGGTGGTGGGGTTGGCCAAGCAGCAGGAGGAAATTTTTGTCCCGGGCCGGGCCCAATCCATTTTGCTGCCGCGCAGTTCCCAGGGGCTGTACATGATGCAGCGCATTCGAGATGAGGCCCATCGCTTTGGCATCACCGCCCACCGCGGCAGGCGTGACCGCCTGGGGCTGGTTTCCCGTTTGGATGCCATCCCGGGAATTGGCCCAACCCGCCGCAAAGCCTTGCTGCGCCGGTTTGATTCCATTGAAGATATTCGCAGTGCTTCGGTGGGCGAGCTGATGAAAATACCGGGTATCACCGAAGCTGTAGCACACAGCATTAAAGCCCACTTAGAGTAGTTTTTAAATCTGTTTTTTGTGGTATTATCCCGTGCGCATTTACCTTGTTTGTAAAAAAGGATACGGTTATGGGAAAATATAAAAAAATTCGCAAAGGCTCGGATGGCGAGGTCAAGGAACCTATTAATTGGAAGCAAATCCTGACCATTGCAGGCGCAGTGATTTTGATCCTGGCGTTTATCCTGCCGATGATCGTCCAAACCTTCTAATCGCTTTGCCAGACACGTCCGCATGAGAGCCCCGCGGTCAGGCCAGGCCAGCAGTGCTGGTGCGCCGACCAACCACCGCCGCACCAGCCAGGATTGGATCATCGAATTACAAAGCCAGCACCCCGAAGAGCCGCTGGCTGATTTGCGCGCCTTGTTATTGCGCGGCCTGCGGGCTGCCCTGGCCCAACGGCTGCCTGCTGAATCTGAAGAAATTTTAGAGGATTTTGTGCAGGAAGCCATGATCAAAGTGCTGGAAAACCTGCCCAACTTCCGGGGTGAAAGCCAGTTCACCACCTGGGCACAGAAAATTGCAATCAATGTTGCTTTTTCAGAGCTGCGCCGCCGCCGCTGGCAAGATGTTTCCCTGCAATCCATCATTGAAAGCCAGGAGGGTGAAGATTTCACCCCCTCTTTCCTGGCCGACCCCAACGCCACCCCCGAAGAACAAACTGCTCGCACCGAGATGTTTTCTCTTGTGGAGCAGATTATCCACACCGAGCTGACCGGTCGCCAGCGCGAGGCTCTGCTCGCCCTGGTTGTCGCCGGGATGCCGCTGGGCGAAGTGGCCCACAAGTTGAACACGAATCCCAACGCCCTGTACAAATTGGTATTTGATGCTCGCCAACGCCTGGTGCGCGGCCTGGCCAATGCAGGTCTGTCCTCCCAGGATGTTCTTTCCGTTTTTGGGTAAGACATTTCCCCTGTAAAGCGTCTATCGAATACAACACCAACCAGGTACCCTACTCCTATGAATCAGAGTGACGCTGTTCAAATTAAACAAAACAACATCAGTAGCATTGTACGGGCCATGCTCTCGCTGCACAACGACGATATTGGCTGCCAGGATTGCTTTGACCAGGTAGACCATTTTGCCGACATGGTTGCCAGCGGCCAGGATGCAGCCAGCATTTTCCCGTTGGTGCAGCGCCACCTGGAATTGTGTCCGCCCTGCCGCGAAGAATTCCAGGCGCTTCTCAGTGCGCTCAAAGCGCTCGAATAAATAAGCCGCCGCTGAACTGTTGTTCAGCCTGTTCTAAAATCCGTGCGGTATAATTGCCCCCATGCAAAATAACGGACTCGATTCAACCCAGCCATCAACGGTGTCTAAGCCGGTAAGAAATGTTAAGAAAAGCAAAATCCCGGCTTTTCTGGTGGGGTTGGCCGCTTTTTTGGTTTTTGTGGGTGTTGTGGCTGCCGGAGGTTACAGCGGCTACCGGGCTGGCCTGCAAGACCGGGTATCCATAGAAGCCACCCGTCTTTCGGGTGAACTGCTGGCCCAGTTTGACCTGGGCGTGGAAGATTTTAACGCTGGTCAGTTCGACCGTGCCCGCCAGCGGTTCGAATATGTACTGCAGTACGACCCCTCGAATGCCGATGCCATTGAAATGCTCGCCCGGGTGCTGACGATTGTAAACGCTACGGCCACCCCTACCATTGTGCTGCCAACCGCAACCCCAACGCTCACACCAACCCCCGACCTGCGCAGTGTGCAGGAGAAGTTGGAACAGGCGCGCACAGACATGGCCGCCCAAAATTGGGCTCAGGCCATTGAGACTTTGCTCAACCTGCGCAAAGAAGACGTCAATTACTTCCCGGTGGAAGTAGATTCCATGCTCTACGTGGCCTATCGCAACCAGGGTGTTAACAAAATCCTGGTTTTGGGCCAGCTTGAAAGCGGCCTGTACGACCTGGCCCAGGCGGCTTTGTTTGGTCCACTGGATGCAGAAGCCCTTAACTACCGGGATTGGGCCCGCTTTTACCTGATTGGCGCCAGCTTTTGGCAGGTCAACTGGGGGCAGGCAGCCTATTATTTTGGCCAGATTGCCTTCGCAGTCCCCAATTTGCAAGATGGCACTGGTTGGACTGCCGGACAGCGCTACACCGAAGCGATGGCAAAGTATGTAGATGTCCTGGCGGCCGCCAGTGATTGGTGCAACGCAGAGGTTCAATTTGATATCTTGCAGCGCTACACAGGCAACCCTGCCCTGGAACCCACCCGAACATTTTTGGCCGAGCAGTGCAGCCCACCGCCCCCGCCAACAGAGACCCCGCAGCCAACTGCAACGCCCGGGGCTGAAATTCCCACAGTCACCCAGGGTGCCGCTTACCCGGCGCCCACAACCGAAGGCAATGCCTACCCGGCCCCAACCACGGAAGGGGCAGGTGAACCCGCTGCCACGCCTGTGCCTGAATCCTGAGCGGTAACTAAAGTATGAGCGAAACCCCTGCCTGGGCATTAACTGCCATGTATTGGCTCCATATGCTCGCAACCGTTGCCTGGATTGGCGGCCTGGCAGCAGTGGTCTTTTTGTTTTTACCGGCAGCCCGTCAGCTTGCAGGTCCAGAAGACCAGGCGCGTTTTTTACAAGGGGTTTTTCGGCGATTCGACCCACTTGCCTGGCTCTCGCTGGTAGTTTTGGTGGGAACAGGCATGTTCCAAATGTCGGCAAGCCCGCAGTACGAAGGCTTTTTGGCAGTCGAGAACCGCTGGGCCCTTGCCATTTTGATTAAACACCTCGTCTTTTTTGGTATGACTGGCATCAGCGCCTACCTCACCTGGAGCGTCTTACCTGCTATCCGGACTGCGCTGCTGCTTGCGAGCCGCGGCAAACCCGCTCCAACCCTGCCCACATTGCACCGCCGCAGCCTTGGGCTGCTTTGGGTAAACCTGGTTCTGGGCATCATTGTCCTGGCGTTTACGGCTTTGGCGCGGGCATCGGTTTGACGTTGATGCTGTCCCACCACACTTCACCTTTGGAACTCACTCAATTTATCAGGAGCGCAGCGAAGCAGCCTGCCCGCCTCAGGTGACCTTGCGAGCGGCGGTGCCGGGAGTAAGTGTTGTGCCCAGATAATCCAGTAATCTTATTCGTAGGAGTGTAACCCATGATTGAGATTGTCCCCTACACACCAGGTTGGCCCGGTGAATTTGAGCGGTATGCCCGCCTGCTCCAATCTGCCCTGGGGCCGCTTGCGCTGCGCATAGACCATATTGGCTCCACTTCAGTTCCTGGCCTGGCTGCCAAGGATATTATTGATATTCAGGTAACCGTTGCGGAGCTTTCGCCAGAGGTTGAAACCGCCTTAGAACAGGCTGGGCTCATCCGCAGCATCCATGTGAAAGATCACCAACCGCCGGGCATGCCAGACCAACCCAAAGAATGGGTTAAGCGTTTGTTCAAATCTCCCGCGGATCAGCGGCCGGTGAATATCCATATCCGCATCCAGGGCCGCGCCAACCAGCGCTACCCAATCCTGTTTCGGGATTACCTGCGCGCCCACCCGGCGGCAGCGCAGGCTTACGCTCAGGTGAAAACTGCCCTGGCCCGTCTCCATCCTGATGATATGGATGCATATTACGACATTAAAGACCCGGTGTGCGATATTATTATGGCAGGGGCCGAAGCCTGGGCTGCTGCAACGGGTTGGCGCGGCGCTGAAGTTTCCTGAGCCAGCCGCCCCAATTTTCTGGGCAAATGCTTCACAGCCGGGGATTCAACCGGCTTTGTATCTAAATAACGGTATAATTTAAACATGGCAGAAATCCTTGGAAACCTCTCAATTCTCGAAGCCATTTATTGGGCGTCTGCGATTATTGGCGGCACTTTGTTCGTTTTACGCCTGGTGATGGCTTTGTTTGGCTTCGGCGCAGAAGACGCCGATGTAGACCTGGACGTAGACGGCGGCCATGTGGATGTTTTTTCGGGGGATTCGGATTTTAGTTTCAAGGCGCTGTCATTCCAGGGATTGGCCTCATTTTTTATGATGTTTGGATTGAGCGGCCTGACCCTGCTCAGTGCAGAAGTACACTGGGCCTGGGTGGTTTTGGGCAGCCTGGCGGTGGGTGCATTTGCGGTTTGGGTAGTTAGCCAGATTTATCGCCAGATGTTTCGTTTGCAATCCGATGGCACCGTAAACATTCGCAATGCCATCGGCCAAACCGGGCAGGTTTACCTGCGCATCACTGAAAAAGGGTTGGGCCAGGTGCAGGTGGAAGTTCAGGGGGGACTACGCATTTTTGATGCCGTTTCTGCCGACCATACCCCAATTTCCACTGGTGAGCATGTTCTTGTAGTGGATATGATTGGCCCCCGCACGTTGGTGGTCAAGAAAATGTAGTTTTTGATTAATTCGAGGAGGAACACATGGACCCAACAACTTTGCTGGTTTTTACCCTCATTGCTTTCGCTGCACTAATTTTCTTTACATTGATATTCCTCGCCAACCGCTACCGGCGCTGTCCGTCCGACCAGATTCTGGTGATTTTTGGTTGGGTAGGGAAAGGGCGTTCCAACCGCACCATTCACGGCGGCGGGGCGTTCATCTGGCCGCTCATCCAGGATTATGCCTACATGAGCCTGACCCCAATGACGATTAGCATCCCGTTGGAAAATGCGCTTTCACTGCAAAATATCCGCATTCACGTTCCGAGCACCTTCACTGTGGGCATCAGCACCGACCCACGTTTGATGTCCAATGCCGCCGAGCGGCTGCTGCGCCTTAAATACCAGGATATCGAGGCCATGGCCAAGGAAATCATCTTTGGCCAACTGCGCCTGACGGTGGCCTCGCTGACGATTGAACAAATTAACCAGGACCGCGAGAGTTTTCTCGAATCGGTGCGCCACAATGTGGAGCCAGAACTGAATAAAATTGGCCTGCACCTGATTAACGTCAATATTACCGACATTACCGATGAATCTACCTACATTGAAAGCATCGGTAAAAAAGCCGCTTCCGAGGCCATTAACCGAGCCCGGGTGGATGTAGCAGAGCAAGAAAAGCTGGGCGCCATCGGTGAAGCGGCCGCTACCCGCGACCGCGAAATTCAGGTTGCCCAGGCGCTGGCTGAGGCTGAAAAAGGCCGCAAACAGGCCGATGCCGGGCAGCGAATTTTTGTTCAAGAGCAAGAGGCCCTGGCCATGGCGGGTGAAAACGCATCGAAGGCCCGAATTGCCCAAACCGAAGCCGAGCTGGCCATCCAGCAGGCCGAAGCAGCAGCCCAGGCTGAAAAAGGTCGCAAAGCTGCCGAGGCAAGCCGGCGTATCTTCACCCAGGACCAGGAAGCCCAGGCGGTGACTGGTGAAAACACCGCCAAGGCCCTTATTGCCACCACCAATGCCGAGCTGGCCATCCAACAGGCTGAAGCCAAGCAGCGCGCAGAAATTGCCCTGCGCAATGCCGAAGCCCGTATCCAACACGCCCAATACGAAGCGGAACTGGAACGCCTGCGCGCTGCAGAGCTTGTTGTCCAGGAAGTGGAAAAACAGAAAATCGAAGTTGCCGCGGAAGCCGAAGCCGAACGTATTCGCCGAGAGGCGCAGGGTGAAGCAGACGGCATCCTGGCTAAATATCTGGCGGAAGCAGAAGGCCAGCGCAAGCTGCTGGAGTCCAAAGCAGAGGGCTACCGGGCATTGGTAGCCAGCTGTAATGGGGACGCCAATGCAGCCGCCACCCTCTTGATGATTGAAAAACTTGAAGAGCTGGTGTCGCGCCAGGTGGAAGCCATCAGCAATCTTAAGATTGACAAGATCACCGTTTGGGACAGCGGCTCTGCCGACAGCTCCAGTACAGCCAATTTCATCTCCAACCTGGTGAAAAGCCTGCCCGCGCTGCACGAAATCTCGGCCATGGCCGGGGTAGAACTGCCGGGATACCTGGGTAAGGTGGTGGAAACACCGACTGCGCCTTCCGCGCCAACCACCGGGAAGGAAGGCTAACCGCCTTTTCAACTGAGCGGGTCAACGAGTAAAATCAGGCATGGAAGAGCTGGGTGTTCTTCCATGTCTATCTTTGAAGAAAAAAGAGGAGTGCGATACATGACTCAACCCAAAACAGGATTATCCCCCGAGGCAGTGGCCCGGCGTCTGGAAGAAACTAAAGCAGCGTTGAAGCGGATGCAGGAAAACCCGCGTGTGTTGAAGGTGGTTCTGGTGGTCCCTGCAGATGCCTGCCAGGCCTGCCGCGAGTTGGCCGGCACTTACCCCAAGGACCAGGTTCCTGAAATCCCAATGGATGCCTGTTCGCACCCATTAGGCTGCCGCTCGTTTTACCAGCCTTTTCTGGACGAGATTTACCCTTAAGGGAATCGGGTTTTAAACCCGGCCCCATCCGATCCACCCCCTTATGCACCCGGGGGTGGATTATTCAATTTCCTGGCGGAGCAGGGTTTCGGCCAGGGCGAAGGCTTCGGCCTGGGTGCTGATTTCGCCAACGGCCTGGGCTTCCAGGATTTTGCCCAGCAAGCGGCCAATTTGGGGGCCGGGCTGAATCTGAAAGCGGGCGATCAGGTCACTACCGGTGAGCAGGCGCGGCGGCGACACGCTTTCTTCTGGTTTTTCAAAATAGGCTTCCAGCAAGGTGCGGTGAATGTCCAGGTAATGCACCAGGGTTTCTTGGGGCAGGGTGTTGCCATAGGTGGCCAGCAGGTCGGCCAGGTTGAGCAGGCAGATATCTACCCCGGCCTGGCCCGTGTGGTTAAAAAAGCGGAAAATTGCCCGTCGGGTAGGGGGGTGGGGGCTGTTGGCCAGGTGATGGGGGCGCATGTGATGGGCAACTACCAGTGTCATCCGGTCAATTTCCTGGTTGCTCAGGCGCAGATGGCTGGTTCGTTGGGCCAAAATTTTCTTACCTACATCCTCATGCTCGAAAAAGTGCAGCCGGCCATCTGCGCCGGTTGAACCGGTTTGCGGTTTGCCAATATCATGATACAGGGCGGCCAACAGCAGCAAACTGCGCCAGGGCCGTTCCGGTACCAGGCAGGTTTGCATTTGCTCGGAAAACTGCGGGTGATAGCGCCCTAGCCGCAGCACAGCCAGGCCAAGCCACAGGCTGTTGGCAGAATCCGGGTTATAGCCTGGTTTGGCCAGGTAGTTCAGCAGGGTTTCGAGCCAGGCTGTGGTTTGCAGGGTGTGTTCCCAAACATCGTAAATGTGTGGGTGAGGTTGGGGCACGCCTTTGAGGGCAGCCAACTCGGGCAGCAGGTGCGGCAGTGCCCCCAGGGTGTCCAGCAGGCGAATCGCGGTTACCGGCTGCTGCCCGCTGAGAATTTTAAAAAGCTCGTCGCGCCGCCGTTCAATGGAGATATTTACCAACAGCGGCACAGCGGCGCGCACCAGCGCCAGGGTTTGGGGTTCAATTTTAAAGGTTAGTGCTGTGGCCTGGCGCACCACCCGCACCACCCGGATGGCGTCATCTTGCAGGGCGGTTGGGGAGCAGGCGCGCAGGGTTTTGCTTTGTAAATCGGCCAGGCCGCCCAAAGGGTCAATGGCTTTTGAGTCGCCAGAGAGGGGCAGGGCGATGGCGTTGATGGTGAAATCCCGCAGCCGCAGGTCGGCGTCCAGCGAGCCGCCCTGGATGGGCGCAAAATCCAGGATGAAGCGTTGGGAGCCTTTGTCACCTGGGTCAGAAAACAGCACCACCCGCCCGGCGCCATGGGTGTCGTCCAGAGCAAAATAAGCCCCACCCATCCGGTTGGCAACCAGGCGCGCCAGGCCTTGTGCGTCACCCGCCACCATAAAATCCAGGTCGTGGTTCTCGCGGTTCAGCAGCAAATCGCGCACCGCCCCGCCCACCAGGTATACGGAACTTTCGGAAGGCAGGGCTTCTTTAACCTTATTGAGGATGTTGTTGTCGAACATGCGGGCGGCTTTCCCTTTGGGGTGTCTTACTCCGTTGCGCCGTGATAACGGGCGGGGTCCACTGTGGCAATGAATGGCAGGTGGCGATAGTATTCGTCCAGGTCCAGCCCGTAGCCGAACACAAACTTATCGGGAATTTCAAAGCCGCAGTAGTCAATTGGCATTTCCACCTGACGGCGTTCTTTCTTGTCCAGCAGGGTGCAGATGCGCAGGCTTTTGGGCTGGCGAGTTTGCAGAATTTGTATTACCGTTGCCAGGGTGTGGCCGCTGTCGATAATGTCTTCCACCAAAAGGACGTTGCGATCGAAAATATCCGTGCGCAGGTCGAAGTTGATGCGCACACTGCCGCTTGATTCGCGCGCCCCACTGCCATAGGAAGAGACATGCATGAATTCGATATGATGGGGAATGCTAATTTTTCGCATCAGGTCTGTGAGGAAGAGCACCCCGCCGCGCAAAATGCACACCATCAACAAATCTTGCCCGGCGTAGTCCTGGCTGATTTGTTTGCCAAGTTCACCAATGCGCATTTGGAGCACATCTTCGGGGATCAGAACTTCATCAATAAATTCGCGGTAATCTTGAATCATTGCGCTGCAACCTCCTTCGAATTGGGTGTTCAGGGCCGGGGCACTTTGTGGCAGCGGCGGCAGCGGGCTTCATACATTTCATCTGCGCCAACAATGACCACCGGGTCGTTATAGCGTGCCGGTTGGCCGTTCACCAGCCGCTGTGTGCAGTAGGCTGCCTCGCCGCAAACCATGCAAATGGCCTGCAGTTTGGTAACCTGTTCGGCCTGGGCCATGAGTGTGGGCATAGGCCCGAACGGCTCGCCCCGAAAGTCCATATCCAGCCCGGCGATAATCACCCGAATGCCTTGTTCTGAAAGTTGGTGGACAATACTGGTAATGGCGTCGTCAAAGAATTGGGCTTCGTCAATGCCTACCACGGTGGTACCTTTGTCCAGGCTTTTTAAAATTTCAGCCGATTTTTCAATGGGCTGGGCCTGGAATGCATTGCCATCGTGGGAGGTCACTTTTTCAACGTTGTAGCGGTTGTCTATGGCGGGTTTAAACACCTGGACTTGCTGCCGTGCAATTTTCGCCCGGCGCAGCCTGCGAATCAGTTCATCGGTTTTTCCGCTGAACATCGAGCCGCAGATGACTTCTACAGAACCGTGGTGATGTTTCATATCCTCCTCATAAGAACTGCATTTGACTTTGAAATTGGGGCTCTTTTGGAGGTAAGCCAAATGGATTTTAAGGATTTTACTCCCCCGACTCCCCGAGAGAAAGGGAAACGCAGCGAGGCCAGGTGAGCAATTACAGCTGATTTTACCACCAATAAAAACCAGGGCTGCCCACCGGGCAGCCCTGGTTCATCTGAAAAGGGGAATGTTATTCAGCGGTTGAAGGAAGCTTATAGCCCCACTGGCGCAGTTTCTTTTTCGTGTCCGCCAGGGATTTGCGGCCAAAGCCGTCAATGCTCAGAATTTCCTCTTCGCTGATGAAAAGCTTTTCGAGGAGCTGGCCAACGGTTGCAATACCGGCGGCTTTCAGTCCATCTAAGGCGCGTTTGGGAAGTTCGAGCTCGTCAACCGGGCGGCCGGGGGAAGTGCGGGCATCGGCTGCGGAGCGTTTCTCGTCCAGGTACTCCTGGCGGGCCTGAAGGCGTTTGTAGAAGCGGTCTACCTGGCCTTCAGTGTCCACAATGCGCATTTCGCCGGTATAGAAGGGATGGTTTCCCGACCAAACTTCAACACGCAGTTCGGGTTTGGTTGCGCCAATGATGGCCACAACTTCGCCGTTAACCACCAGTTTGGCGTCTGAATACCACTTGGGGTGAATACCTTTTTTTGGCATAGTCTTTACCTGTCTTTCTGGTTAGGCCGCTGCTTCGGGCGCGGCTTCGCTGGCAGATTCGAGCGCTTCGAGCGTTTCGATGGGAACAACTGTAACGCGTTTGCGGCCATCTCGAATGGTTTCATAGAGTACAAGCCCTTCAACCGTTGCAAAGAGGGTGTAATCTTTGCCACACCCAACATTGCGGCCGGGAAGGATGCGCGTGCCGCGCTGGCGCACCAGGATGTTTCCAGAGCGCACGTGTTCGCCGGCGAACTTTTTCACGCCCAGGCGTTTTGAATTGCTATCTCGTCCGTTGCGGCTTGAACCGCCGCCTTTTTTATGTGCCATGGCTCAACACTCCTATCCACCAATAATTTCTTCGATTTTCAGCCGGGTATAGGGCTGGCGGTGACCGGTTTTGCGGCGGTAGCGTTCTTTGGCCTTGTATTTGAATACAATCAATTTGGGGCCTTTGAAGTTTTCCACCACAGTGGCTTTAACGACAGCGCCAGCAACCGTGGGGGTGCCCACCGCGACGCTGCCTTCGTTTGCCAGCAGCAGAACCTTGTCCAGCTCGATGCTTTCGCCTGCTTCAACAGGCAGGAGATCAACCGCTACGGTTGTCCCCTCGACGGCGCGATACTGCTTGCCGCCGCTTTCAATAATGGCGTATTTCATTGTATATGTTCCTCCAAGCTTCACTTCACCAGCGACCACGCACTTTCAACGCCTTGCCCGACGCCGGGGAAGTTGGGGATAAAATATTTAAGCCCGGCAGATGCTGCCTGACTTGCGCGAAACGAGATTATAATGAGGTTGTGTCAGAATGTCAACCATTTGGAAGGCAAAAGTTCAGGAGTTTCCTGAAGTCAGAAACTTTTGCAAGAAAGACACCATACCCCTTTGGATCTTCCACCCCAGCGGCGGGAAATTTGAAAAGAGTTTTACCCATGCCCCAACTTTAGAGTGCCTTGAGGTGAAATCACCTGGGCGGCTCCACCCCGACATGAAGAAAAAGCGAGGTAAAAATGACAACAGTTTTTTATGGCGTAGACCTTTCTGCAGGAAAAAACCAGGTTACCTTTGCTTGCTGGCTGCCGGGGCCGGGCCGGTTAGAATTTGGCGAGGCGGCCCTGGATGGCTTTTTGGCGCTGTTGGACGGCCAGGGGTCTGCCTGGGCTGCGGTGGCGGCGCCGCGTGGCCCCAACCTGGGACTGTTGGTCCAGCCGGAGGTGCGCCAACGGTTGGGCATTTCCGCCAGCCCCGGCCGCCGGGCCAACCGGCGGGTGGCTGAATTTTTGCTTTTACAAGAAGGCATCGAATCGCCCCGCACCCCCCAGGCAGGGGACCGCACGCCAGCCTGGATGCAGTTGGGATTTTCCCTGTATGCTGCCCTGTCTGAACGTGATTTTGTGGGCTACCCTGGCCCGGGGCAGCGCCAGTTTTTAGAAACCACACCCCAGGCCCTTTTCCATGGGCTGCTGGGGCGGGTGCCATTTGAACGCGGCTCTTTGGAAGGGCGCATCCAGCGCCAGCTTGCCCTGTACGTGCGCGATATGAATGTGCCCGATCCGATGGAAATATTCGAGGAAATTACCCGCCACCGCCTGCTGCAAGGAGTTTTGCCGTTGGATGGTTTGCTTTCTCCGGTCCAATTGGACGCGGCCGGGGCAGCCTACCTGGCCTGGCTGGCCCAGACCCATCCCGACCAGGTGCGCCTGGTTGGGGTTCCAGAAGAAGGCCAGGTTGCGGTGCCCAGTCCTTCTAAGTAATAAGTGTCTACAATTGTGTTCACTTTAGAGGGTTTTGGGTATGTTAACCACTGTAGGCATTCGGGAACTGAAGCAGCAAACCAGTGAATTGGTGCGCCAGGTGCGGTTTATGTGGCTGTTGCCGAATATCTTAACCTGCCCCTGTATACCCTGGATGAAGACCAGGCTCAGCGGGCCGCAAACCGGGTGAAGATTGAGCCAGTGCGCCGGGCAACCATCCCGGCGGCTTCACTCCCCTGATATTCCCAATACTTCGTATACGGTGATGGGTTCGCTTTTGCCCTTGGCCTGGATGGACGCAACAGCCTGGACTTTTACCCTGCCTTGCACCAGGTTGTAGACCTGGGCGCTGATTAGGATCTGGTTTGCGCGTGCGTTTTCCTGGATGCGCTTGGCGGTGTTTACACTGTCGCCAATTGCGGTGTAGTCCAGGCGAGTTTCAGTGCCCACCAACCCCAACACGGCTTCGCCGAAGTGGATGCCCACCCCAAAGCTGAGCTGCAAATCGGGCGGGAAGTGGCTGTGCAGGCCCAGGATCGCATCGCGTATGCCCAGGGCGGCTCGAACTGCCCGCAGCGGGTGGTCTGCCTGGGGGATGGGGGCATTGAACCAGGCCATGATTGCGTCGCCCATGAACTTATCAATGGTGCCCTGCTCGTCCAGCACGGCATCTGCGGCGGCTGAAAGGTATTGGTTTAATACAGAGATGAGCTGTTCCGGGTCTAGCCGTTCGCTAAACGTGGTGAAGCCGCGGATGTCGGCGAAGAGTGAGGTGATTTCCATACGGTTGCCGCCCAGTCGCAGGGCGTTAGGGTCCAACTGGTTGATTACGGCCGGAGAGACCATGCGTTCAAACAGGCTGCGTTGGGCTTCCAGGCGTTTTTTCTCGGTCAGGTCGTCCACCACAATGGCGACACCCTGGGTGATTTCCTGGGCATCTTTCAGGGGGGAGATATTGAAACTTAAATCCAGCCGGCCCCGGTTGGGCATGTGCAGCACAACTTCGCGCCCGATGATTTGTTCATCCTGGTTGCGGGCGTGTTGGATGTGGCTTTCCAGTTCACTGGCCAGCGGGGGCAGCAGGTCGTACACCTTAAGCCCCTGGATTTCGCCTGTGGTGCGTCCCAAAATGCGCTCGGCAGCCCGGTTGGAGAGGGTGATTTTGTCATCTGGGTCGGCAGTGATGACGCCGCTGGCAATGGAGGCAAAGACATTGTCCATCAGGCTTTTGAGTTCACTGACTGCGGCCAGCGTGCGCCGGACCGATTCGAACAGCCGGGCGTTCTCAATGGCAATGGCTGCCTGGTTGGCGAACGAGTTAAGGAGTTCTTTTTCCGTTTCGGTAAACAGCCCGGTTCGGATGCGGTTGTCGGCATAGATAACGCCGGTGATTTGTTCACGGACTTTCAGGGGAACGCACAGGATGGAGCGCAGGCTGTAAGCAATAATGCTTTCCTGGCCGCCAAAACGGGGGTCTTCCTGCGCATTGGTCGTCAGGATGGATTTGCCCTCGTTAACCACCCGGTCAATCACCGTGTGGCTGATGGCAAAATCGCTGGTGTGGATGGACTCTTGTTCCCAGTTGCGGGCCACGCTGATTTGCATTTCGCCCTGTTCATCTTTGAGCATCAGGAAGCCGCGTTCGGCGCCAGTGAGCCGCACAATCGTATCCATAACGATGCGCAGCACTTCATTGATTTCAAGCGAAGAATTAACCAGCTGGCTGATTTCGGCCAACGCCTTCAGGTTGTTCCGCTCGTCTTCATAGGTGGCGGCTTTGCGGCTCAGGCGGGTTAACTGCCCGGTAAGCTGGGTCAGGTTTTCTGTTAAGGTTTGCGGCAGCGGAATGTGTGTTGCAAGCAGGCTTGCCCGTACCTGCTCAGCAAGCTGGCTGAGGGTTTGAAGCTGCTGGTCCATTGGAATTACAATAATTGTCGTTGTGTTTTCTTCCATTCAACGGCCTCCCGAAATGTGGGTGTTGGGTGAGTGAATGCTTTGCAAGAGCGCGGCTGCTAACTCAACCAACCAACTGCCTGAAGAGCGGCGGGTTCCCATGATTGTTTATGGCTTGGGATATACCCTTATTTTACCTGAAAAAACTGCCATTTTTCACGAAGTTCGAAAAGAAAAACGGCGGCGCAGGTACGCCTCCCAGGTTTGGCGGCGCAGGTTGCGCGAGGCAGAAATTGCGGCATCGTCATTGATTTGAATGTTGCCATAAATCAACTGCTGGTAATGAAAAACCAGGGTTTCAATTGCATCGCCTGCCTGGGGCAGGATCCGGTTGAGCAGCAAGGCCCTTTCGCTGGGGGTGAAGTGAGCTGGCGCTTCGCTGCCCAGGTAGGCCAGGGATCGGTTTATTTGTTCGTAGGCTTTTACTGTGCCTGGCAGGGCAGCCCGGTAGGCCCAACGTTGGATGAATCTTGGTGCACGAATGCCGGCTTTGATGAACAAACGCTCAATCAGGATGGGTATCGGGGTAATTTGTTGGGTGAGCAGCTTGCGCACCCGGGTCTGGTTGGACCGGTAGAGCATAAAGAGAATCGCCAGGCCGGTGGGTACGCCAGCAAGCAAGGCGAAAACGGTCGCCCAGGGCGGCGTGTTGGAGGGTGGCGGCGGGGCGCTGGTGGTTTCACCTGCGCCCAGGTCTTCGGGGGCTGGGGTGGAAGTAGGGATTGCTTCTTCTTCGAGCAGTTCACTCAATAAGTCGCGTTCCTCTTGTTCCGGGTCGGGGTTGTTGGTGCTGTCGGGGGGGGTGGCCGGTTCGCCGCTCAGCCGTTGGATGGGCTGTTGGCTGACTGTGGGTTCAAACTCCACCCAGCCGATGCCGGGGAAATAAACTTCTGGCCAGGCGTGGCGTTCGCGTTCGGTGACCGTGTATACGGTGCCGCGTGGGTCGCTTTGACCCTGGGCATAGCCCACCACCATGCGCGCCGGAATGCCCAGCGAGCGCAGCAGCATGATTTGAGCGGTGGCGTAATAGTTGCAGAAACCTTTCTGATAGTCAAACAGGAACCAATCCACCACATCTTGCCCGGAGGGAGGTGCGTCAATTTGCTCCTGGTATTGAATGGTTGCACGCAAATGATTGGTTACATTCGCAACAATGTCGTACACGCTTTCTTGCCCTTCAGCGAGCTGCAGCGCCAGTTCGCGCGTCCGGGGAGTGATCGAGCCGGGAAGCTGCAAATAACGGGCGCGCACCCAATCGGGGTAATCTATTCCTGCGGCGCGCAGGTCGGCAATGGTTGCATTGGCCACCCTCGCCCGGATTTCGTAGCTTTCACCAGGGACCACAGCCTGGCGAGCTTGCAGGCCGAGAATATCCAGGCTGCCATCGGTGTTTTCTATATAATAGGCATTGGCGGGACGGTTTACCCCAATCGTTTCGTTGATGGAGTACAGAGTAAATTCCAGGTTGTTTGGGGAAACAATAAAGGTCGCGTTCGTGCGCAGGTTGGTGTTGTTCACGGGTAGGGTGATATCATCTTCGCCCACCCGCTCGTTGAGGGTTTCCATGTCGAACCAGGTGTTGTTGGCATAGCGCGAATAGGTGCGGGCGCGCCAGTAATACCGCACCCCCGGGTTGCTTTTGGGTGGGGCTGTTACAGTCAGCGCAACTGCATCCCCCAACTCGCTGCCCAAACCGAGGCTGAGGCTGTTGCCAAAGACATCTTGCGCAACGCGCACAGGCGAGTTGAGGGCCGCAAAGGCATTTGAAAACCGGTCGCGGGCTTCGTAGTAGGGTCTGGCAACCACCTGCCAGGCCTGCTGCACCGGCGGAATTGTGGCCGCCATGGCGGGAGCGCTCCAGGCCAAAACCAGGATCAGCAGCGCTGCCACCAGGGTGGTGCGCAGCAGGTCAATGCCCACATAAGGCGGCAGGTGGGTGCGGGTGGCCTGCCAGCGGCTGTGCATTTGCACAAAATGCATGCGAGCCAGCAGCACCAGCCCAAGGAAAATAAAAGCGCCCAGTGTCCAGGACCTTTCTGGGAAATAACGGTCAAAATAATGAATGACGAAAAGCACAATGCCGGTGGGTAAAATGGCCCACCATGTGTTTGCATAGCGGGTCAGGCTGATGCCAGCTCCTGTGCCCAGGATCCAAAACCCCACCGCCATGCCCAACACAAACATCATCGGGTCAGTTACGGGCTCCATCTGGATTAAGGCACTAACAGAGGTGCCAACCCGCCCCACCAGATTTTCCACCCGGTCCAGCCAGAGCTGCCCAGCAGTGTATGCCTCGCCAAACCGCCAGCCTATCATGAAAACACCATAAAACAGAATCAAAAGGCTGCTCACTTTGCTGGAGAACCGGCTGTAGCCAATGGCCAGGCCCGCCACCACGCCAACCAGGGCAATCACGTGAATGAGGGGTAGTTCGTCTACCCAGCGCGTGGAAGCCAGCCGTAAAGTGGCGGAAAAGACAGTGCCAAGCAAAATCACAGCTGCGGGGATGTCCCACCAGCGTTGGTTGGGTTGCGTTTGATAATCATATTGGTCCATATTTTTGTCCGTATTGCAGCTGGCCTGGGTTGCGTATCCTGGTAGCGTGTTGTGGGTTAATGATGGTGATTAACCGATGTTTTATGTGCTGCGAAGGCGTGCCGCCCTCCCTGGTGTTTCGTTTCAAAGGAGCGAAGCGACTGAGAAACCTTTACCCTGTGGGTATCAGATTCCTCGCTGCTGCGCCGCTCGGAATGACGCCCTGAGGGGGCAGCGACAGGAAGATTATAAATTTTCTGGACGGATTGCGTGAAGTTGCACAATAAAGTTAAAGTGTGTTACAATCGTCCCGTTCGTTTTAACGTGCTACTAATAATGGATGCTGTTTAGATTATATTCGGATAGCCCTCCAAGTAGCGGAAAAGGACGAATACTTCTAACCAAAGTCTAAGGAGTAAGGAGCGTTTATGCTGGATAGCTGGATATTTATTGGCGTTTTCTTGTTGATTGCAGCTGCTTTCCCAGGGGTTCCCATTGCTTTGGCGTTAATCCTGGGGCCCAAAAAACCGAATCCCATAAAACAATCTACCTATGAATGTGGCATTGAAACCGTTGGTGAAACCTGGGTTCAGTTCAAGGTCCAATACTATATTTACGCCCTGGTGTTCTTGATTTTTGATGTGGAAGTAGTTTTTCTCTTCCCCTGGGCGGTTGCTTATGGCGGTCTCCAGTTTTATGGCGTTTTCGTAGGCATCTTATTTATTGTGGTTCTTGTTGAAGCCCTGGTATATGCCTGGCGCAAAGGCCATCTGGAGTGGGCCTGATCACAAATTCTAGCGACAACAAAAGGCTGAGTGAGTAACCAGCCTTTTGTTATGTAAACCGCTGATTTTGGCCTTGCGCATGCATGTGTCTTAATCAAATTCAGTAAGAGGAGCAGTTTATGGAATTTTTAGGCGACCCAATCACTTTCCTTGCAAGCTGGTTGAATGGTGTCCTGAGCGGCTGGTTCCCAACAAACCCGGGGTTGGTTACGTTTATTATGACCCTGATTGGCGCCGGGATTGTGGGCTCGTTTGGCCTGGGCCTGACCATCATCCTGATTTGGGCAGAGCGCAAACTGGCCGGCCGTTTTCAAGACCGCATTGGTCCCAACCGGGTTGGCCCGTATGGGATTTTCCAGACGTTTGCCGACATTGTCAAGATTTTTACCAAAGAAGACATCACCCCCGCGGGAGCCGATAAGCTGACCTACAACATGGCGCCGCTGATCAGTGTGGCTACGGTCATTCTGATTTGGGCGGTGATTCCGTTTTCTACGGCCTGGATGGGCACGGATATCAACGTGGGTGTGCTCTATATCGTTGCCGTTGGCGCAATTGGAATTGTTTCGGTGATTATGGCCGGTTGGTCATCCAATAACAAATACGCCTTGTTGGGTGCCTTCCGCGTGGTTGCCCAGATGGTCTCGTATGAAGTGCCGATGGTGATATCGCTGCTGGTGCCTGTTCTGCTGGCTCGCAGCATGGGTGTCCACCAGATTGTCGAAGCTCAGAACACGTTCTTTGGTACGTTTTTCTGGATGGCTCCGGTAGCAGCCCTGATTTTCTTTGTTTCTTCCCTGGCCGAAATTGGGCGTACGCCGTTCGACCTGATTGAAGCTGAGTCTGAAATTGTGGCTGGTTTCCACATTGAGTATTCCGGACTTAAGTTCGGCATGTTCTTCGTGGGTGAGTTCCTGCACGCTTTTACCATCGCCGCCCTGACCGCAGTGCTGTTTTTTGGCGGCTGGCAGGGTCCGGGGGCATATGCCTACCCCATTCTTGGCTTCTTCTGGTTCCTGCTTAAGGCGTTTCTGCTTTATTTTGTGGTCGTCTGGATTCGCACCACACTGCCCCGTGTGCGCATTGACCAGATGCTGGCTTTAAACTGGAAAATCCTCACCCCGCTGTCATTGGCTGTGCTGATTTTGACAGCAGTGCTGGATACCCTGCTGGTGACTGCCCAGGTTTCCGATATCACCCGATCGCTGTTCCTTTTTGTGATGAACCTGCTGGTGGCCGGGATTGGCTTCCGCCTGGTTGCAGATTATTTGAAGAAGCGCCCGGCTCGCAAGCCGGTTGGCCAGCCTCGCCCGGTGGCGCGCCCGCCGCAAATGCGGGCTGCCGGGGAATAACCCCCTACCTTACAGACTGGAGTGTGTCCATGGTTCTGCAAATCGTTTTTATTCTGACTGCGTTATTGGTGTTGTTTTCGGCCCTCATGGTCGTAACCACACCCAACCTGGTGCGTTCAGCCCTCTGGCTGATTGTTGCCTTGTTTGGCGTTGCTGTCATGTTTGTGCTGCTGGAAGCGCCCTTTCTGGCTGTGGCGCAGGTGGTGATTTACATTGGGGCAATTGCGATTTTGTTCATTTTTGCCGTCATGCTCACTCGCCGGGTGATGACCGATGCTGGCCCGCAAACCAATGCCAATTGGTGGCTGCCCGCCCTGGTTGCCTGGTTGATTTTTGGCGGCCTGGCCTGGGTGCTGACCCAATGGGAAGGGGGCAGGGTAACCACTGCCGCCCTGCCGGAGGGGGTTGACCAGGTCAAAGAACTTGGCCTGGCGCTGGTTTCTCCACAGGGCTTCCTGGTTCCTTTTGAAGTGGCTTCCGTTTTGCTGCTGGCAGCCCTGATCGGGGCAATCTTCATTGCCTGGGATAAAAATTAAGCAAGGAAGGAGGCATACACAATGATTGAACTCTGGTGGTACCTTGTTTTTGCGGCGGCGTTGTTCTCGATTGGCCTGTATGGTGTCCTGGCGCGGCGCAGCGCTGTGGCCATCCTGATGGGTCTCGAGCTGATGCTTAACGCAGTCAATATTAACCTGGTCGCTTTTTGGCGCTACAACGCCCCTGGGGATATCTCCGGGCAGGTGTTTTCCATTATTGTATTTGCGGTTGCCGCAGCCGAAGTGGCTGTTGGCCTGGCGCTGGTCATCGCTGTGTTCCGCCGCCGCAAATCCGTGGTGGCCGAAAATCTCGACCTGATGAAATGGTAATTCGAACTCGATGAGAAAATGGAGTGATTATGGCTATTGATACCACTACACTTATCTGGCTCATCCCCCTTCCGCCGGTGCTGGCATTTTTTGCAATTGTTCTCTTCACGCACCGCGACCGCGAACTGAGCCACAGCATTGCCATCGGTTCGGTGCTGGTCTCCTGGTTGGGGAGTATGATCGTTTTCTTGCGGGCGCTGGCCATGGACCCGCACGACCTGGGCTCGCATCCTTTTGAGGCGGCTGTCCAGTGGCTGCCGATTGGCTCAGGCTCTTTTGATATCGGGGTGCGGATTGACCCGCTCTCCGCCATCACCCTGTTCTTCGTGGCCTGGACGATTTTGATGATCTTCATCTACAGCGTTGGCTACCACAATTTTGGCCAACCCGAAGGCGACCACGACCAGAAGGGTCTGCCGCCGCACGGCGCAACCGTCACCGACGAACATGGCCACAAGCATACCGTGCTTTCCGTGGAGCCGATGTACTCGCGCTTCTTCGCCTTCCTCAGCCTCTTTGCTTTTGGGATGTACGTCCTGGTGGTTTCCAACAACCTGCTTACGCTGTTTGTGGGTTGGGAAATCATGGGTTTGTGTTCTTACCTGCTGATTGGCTTCTGGTATGGCAAGGTTTCGGCCCGCAATGCCATGATCAAAGCGTTCATCACCACCCGTATCGGCGATGTCTTCATGCTGCTGGGCCTGGCTTTCCTCTATTCAAAAGCGGGCAGCCTGAGCTACAGCGTGATTTTCAGCGAAGAAACCTTGAAGATGTTGGGTGAAAGCACGGCTTTCTTTGGCCTCAACACCGCCGCCGCCATTGGCATTTTGCTCTTCATCGGTGCGGTGGGCAAGTCGGCGCAGTTCCCGCTGCATGTCTGGCTGCCCGACGCCATGGAAGGCCCCACCCCGGTTTCTGCCATGATTCATGCAGCCACGATGGTTTCTGCAGGCGTTTACCTGGTCATTCGTATCTTCCCCATCCTCTCTGCGGCGGGGCACGGGCACGGCGAGCCAAACACAGCCCTGCTGGTGGTTTCGCTCATCGGCACCTTTACAGCCATTTTCGCCGCCACCATTGCCGTGGCGCAAAACGATATCAAGAAGGTGCTGGCGTATTCGACCATCTCGCAGTTGGGCTTTATGATTGCCGCCCTGGGCATCGGCGCTTATATTGCCGCCGCCTTCCACCTGGTGACCCACGCCTTCTTCAAGGCACTGCTCTTCCTGGGTTCTGGCTCGGTTATCCACGGTATGGAGCATGGGGTTTTACACACCGGCAACCACAAGGTGGATCCGCAGGATATGATGAACATGGGTGGGCTGCGCAAGAAGATGCCCATCACTTTTTGGACTTTCTTGATTGGCGGCCTGGCCCTTTCGGGCTTCCCGTTTGTTACGGCGGGCTTCTGGTCAAAAGATGAAATTCTGGCGGATGCCTGGTACCACCATCACTACCTGGTGTTTGCTACCCTGGCGATTGCGGCCCTGATGACCGCGTTTTACACCATGCGCCAGATTACCCTGACCTTCTTTGGCGAACCCCGCACCAAAGAAGCCGAGCACGCCCATGAAACCCCGCTGACGATGACCATCCCGCTGATGATTCTTTCGGTGTTTGCCATAGGCGCCGGCTGGGTGGGCATGCCCGAATGGCTGACCGGTGGGGCCATCCCCAACTGGTTCCACGATTTTGTGGGCAGCACGCTGGCTGAACACCCCAAAGCCCCGCCTTTCAACATCGTTCCGCTGGCAACCTCGCTGGTGGTGGCGCTGGGCGGCCTGTGGCTGGGCTACCAAACCTACAAGAGCTACAAAGCCGGCCAGGTGGACCCGATGAAGAAACTGCTGGGCGGCCTGCACCCCGTTTTGGAAAACAAGTATGGCTTTGATGAGTTCTACGACAAGACCTTTGTAGCCTTCGCCCGCTGGATTTCCGAAACCTTCACCTTCAAGTGGATGGACCAGGGTGCCATTGACGGCTTCCTGCACGGCATCTCACGGGTTGCCCTGACCATTGGCAGCACACTGCTGAACTATTTTGAAAACCCGGTGGTCACCGGTGTGGTGGACTGGTTTTCAAATGGCTTCAAGAGCGTTGGCCAAAACTTACGCGTGGTTCAAACCGGGCGCATCCAACAGTATATGCTGGTTGCCCTGGTCAATATCCTGGCCATTGGCCTGGTACTTTATTATCTGCTGGGCCTCTAGCCCGGCTGACGACAGGAGCGACGGATGGAATCCATCATGCAAAATATGCTTCCGCTCATTTTATTCTTCCCGGCCATTGTGGCGCTGGTGATGCTCTTCCTGCCGAAGGAAGAAAATAACCTGCTGCGCTACACGGCGCTGTTGGGCAGCCTGGTTCCGCTGGTCCTCACCCTGGTTTTGTGGGTGCAGTACGACTGGCAGGCCGGTGGTTTTCAATTTACCCAGCAGGTGGCCTGGTATGAAGCCATCAATTCATCCTTCCATGTGGGGGTGGATGGCATCTCACTTTCGATGGTGCTGCTCACCACCCTGCTCACCCCGCTGGGCATTCTGGCCTCGTTTGGCATCACCGACCGGGTCAAAGCCTACATGATTTTGTTCCTGCTGCTCGAAACAGGCATGCTGGGTGTTTTCCTGGCGCTGGACTTGCTGGTCTTCTTCGTCTTTTACGAAATTGGCCTGGTCCCGATGTATTTCCTGATCAACCAGTGGGGCAGTGCCAAGGGTGAGAAAGAAGTCTGGAAAGGCTTTACAGTCTCAGCCCGGGTGTATGCTTCCTTCAAGTTCATGATCTACACCATGGGCGCTTCGTTGGGGCTGCTGTTGGCCATCCAGATGATTGGTGTTGTATCCGGCACCTTTGACCTGATTGAGCTGTACCGGGTTTGGCCAAGCCTGCAAGAAGGCTTGTTTGGCCTGCCGATTGCGACTGTGAAAAGCATTGCCTTCTGGGCCTTCACTGTGGCCTTCGCCCTCAAGGTGCCCGTTTGGCCGTTCCACACCTGGCTGCCCGATGCCCACACCGAAGCCCCCACTGCCGGCTCAATGATCCTGGCGGGTGTGTTGCTTAAGCTGGGCGCCTACGGGTTTATCCGGCTGGTGCTGCCGCTTTATCCTGAACAATCGGCTGTTTTTGCCGGAGCGCTGGCGTTCCTCGCCATGATGGCCATTGTTTTTGGTGCGTTTGGCTCGTACGGCCAGTATGACTTCAAACGGCTGGTCGCCTACTCCTCCATCAACCACATGGGTTTTGTGCTGCTGGGCATTGCCGCTGCCGCAGCTGCCATTGGCACCGAAGACGCAATTATTGCCATGAACGGGGCAGTGCTGCAAATGTTCAACCACGGCCTCTCGGCGGCTGGCATGTTCTTCCTGGTGGGTGTGCTCTACGACCGCACCCACACCCGCGACCTGAAACAGTTTGGCGGGCTTTTCCCGCTGATTCCAGTATACGGCGGGATCATGATTTTCATCTCAATGGCCTCGTTGGGGCTGCCCGGGTTGAACGGCTTCGTTTCCGAGTTTATGATTGTGCGGGGAGCCTGGCCCGGCCTGACGATATACACCGCCATTTCGATGCTTGGCCTGCTCTTCACTGGCCTGTACATTCTCAAAGGGATTAAGATGGTGCTGCATGGCCCGCTGAACGAAAGCTGGCGCGGCCACCTGTCTGAAATTAATGCCCGCGAGCTGCTCGTGATTGTGCCCTTGATGGTCCTGATCCTCTGGCTGGGTGTCTGGCCGATGTGGCTGCTCAAGGTAATTAATGGCACGGTGTCCGTGCTGTTTGGTTAGAGGTGAACCATGGATTTTCCGATTATCAGTTTCATTGTTTTCACCCCGATGGTTGCCGCCGTCCTTTTGCTGCTCATCCCCGGAGAGCGCAAAACGGAAATTCGTGTGGCTGCCCTCGGCGCAGCAACCTTTGCCCTGGCGCTTTCGGTTTTTCTGTATTTTGGGTATGACATCTCCGCAGGGGGATACCAGTACCTGGAAAGATACGAATGGCTGCCAGCCCTGGGTGTATCGTATTATGTTGGTGTAGATGGCATGAGCGCCCCGCTGGTGCTGCTCACGGGCGTGGTCATGTTCACTGGTGTGCTCATCTCCTGGGGAATTGACGACCGCCCGCGCGAGTTTTTCGCCTTCCTCTTTATCCTGGCGAGTGGTGTGTTTGGTGTGTTCGTTGCGCTGGATTTGTTCATGCTGTTCTTCTTCTACGAAATCGCCGTCTTCCCGATGTACCTACTCATCGCCATTTGGGGCTGGAAGGTTACTCGCGAATATGCCGCCATGAAGCTGACCCTCTACCTCTTTGTGGGTTCGGTGGTTTCGCTCGTCGGTGCTCTGGCCATGTATTTCGCCTCTGGCTTGAACACCTTCGATATGATTGCCTTAGAAAGCGCCGGCTTTTCGCAAACGTTCCAGGTCATCTGGTTCCCGCTGGTTTTCCTGGGCTTTGCTGTGTTGGGCGGCCTCTTCCCCTTCCACAACTGGAGCCCGGTGGGCCATGTGGCCGCACCTACGGCCGTTTCGATGTTCCATGCTGGGGTATTGATGAAGCTGGGTGCATTTGCGGCCCTGCGGGTGGGCATTATGCTGCTGCCCGAAGGCGCCAAAGCCTGGATGCCTGTCGTCCTCTTCCTGGCACTCATTAACGTGGTTTACGGTGCTTTCATCGCCATGATTCAGCAAGACCTTAAATACGTCATCGGTTATTCCTCCGTTTCGCATATGGGGTTGGTGATGTTTGGTTTTGCTTCGATGACCAAGTACGGCATGATTGGTTCGGGCCTCCAGATGTTCTCCCACGGGGTGATGACGGCGCTCTTCTTTGCTGCGGTGGGGATGGTCTACGACCGGGCGCACACCCGCCAGATTCCCGAACTGGGAGGGATGGTCAAATACCTGCCCTGGGTGACGGTCGCTTTTATCATCGGCGGCTTGGTCTCCATGGGCATGCCTGGTTTTTCGGGTTTTGTGGCTGAATTCCCCATCTTTATGGGCGTTTGGAGCATGACTGCGAACACATTCAGCAACTGGAATTTCTTCTTTGCACCCTGGGTGGCTCCCCTGATTGCGATTATTGCGGTCATCTCGATTGTGATTACTGCTTCGTACATTATAAAAATTATCCGCAAAGTGTTCTTCGGAACCGTGCCGGCAGAGTTTGAAGGCCATATCACTCCGATTAGCGCTTTAGACAAAGTTGCACTGGTTGTTTTGTGCCTGATTATGATTGTCCTGGGTGTTTACCCGGCAATCATGGTCCCGTTAGTAGAGTCGGGCGTTGAAAACGTTCTGCGCCTGTTTGGAGGTGCATAATCTATGGGCAGCATCGAAACTTCTATGATCCTGGCGCTCTTGCCAGAAATTTTACTGCTGGTGCTTGGCTCGGTTGTCCTGGCAGTTGACCTGGCGCTGGCCGAAGAAAAACGCCGCAGCCTGGGCTGGCTGACTTTTGGCGGCCTGTTGGTTGTGATTGTAGTCAGCCTGCTGTGGGCACGGCCTGGCGATACGTCCGTCCCGATTTGGGGTGGAATGCTCCGGCATGACTGGCTGGGCTTTGTGTTCAAGCTGGTGGCCATGTTTGGGGCGGCCATCACTGCGCTGTTTGTGATGAACTCCGAAAACCTGTATCGCAAAGGCGAGTTCTACCCACTGATGATTGCCTCGACAATGGGCATGGGCCTGATGGCCAGTGCTGGCAATTTGGTAATGCTCTTCCTGGCCATTGAAACCACCTCCATTCCGATGTATGTCCTGGCTGGCTTCCTGAAGCGCGATGACAAATCGGTTGAAGCGGGTTTCAAGTACCTGCTGTTCGGCGCAGCCACTTCGGCCATCACCCTGTATGGCTTCAGCCTGTTGTACGGGTTCACGGGCCAGACCGATATCTACGCCCTGGCCAACCGGCTGGTGAGCTCTGATTTTTCGCTGGGCGTAACCGTGGCCTTGCTGCTGGTTTTGGTTGGGTTTAGCTTCAAAATTTCGGTTTACCCGCTGCATTTTTGGGCACCCGATGTGTACGAAGGTGCGCCCACCCCGGTGGCCGGCTTCCTCTCAACGGCTTCTAAAGCAGCTGGTTTTGCAGTTTTACTGCGCTTCCTGGTGGTGGTGTTTCCAACACAGGGCGTGCAGTGGGTCCCGCTGCTGGCGGCCCTGTCCGTGTTGACCATGACCGTGGGCAACACCCTGGCATTAGCGCAAAACAATATCAAACGCCTGTTGGCTTATTCCTCCATCGCCCACGCTGGCTACGCCCTGATTGGTGTGGTGGCTGCTTCAGAGATGGGTGCAAAAAGCGCCGTGTTCTACCTGATTGCCTACCTGGTGACCAACCTGGCCGCCTTTGGTGCCATCAATATCGTCAGCAGAGCGGTGGGGTCAGATGAAATCAGTGCCTATGCTGGCCTGAGCCGCCGTTCCCTGGGGCTTTCGCTGGTGATGCTGCTGGCCTTCCTCTCCCTGGCGGGCATGCCCCCCCTGGCGGGGTTTGTGACCAAGGTCTTCGTTTTTGCGGCGGCGGTTGAGTCACAGCTTGTTTGGCTGGCAGTGGTGGGTGTGTTGAACGCCATTGTGGGCCTGTACTACTACCTGATTGTCCTGAAAGTCATTTACCTCTACCGCGCTGAAAACGACCACCTGCCCATCCCATTGGCCCGCGGCGAATCGCTGGCCCTGGGCTTGCTTTCCCTGGGTATTTTGTTGGTGGGCACCCTGTTTGCGCCGTGGTGGGGCTTTGCCGAAATGGCCGCCCGGGCGATTTTTTAGTTGTTTTGAGGGCCAATTGACGTTGACGTATCCCCGGTTTGTGATACAATTCTCCAACATTGGGAACCACATTGCAACCCGGTAAATTGAACAAAAAAGTGCATTCCAGGGCGTGTTTGGAATTATTCCTGGCAACAATTCGTGAGACCTTCCTGTGGCGAGGAAGGTCTCACAATGAACCCTGGTCAGTGGATGCGGTCGTTTTGAACCTTTAAAACCAGCTCGGATTTGTGATAAAATCTTCTAATCATGCAGCAACCAGGTAATACGGACCCCAAAAAGAACCCGCAGTATATGCTCAACATGACCATTGCAGCGGTGATCAGCCAGGTAGGTTTCCTGACGCTGTTGGTGATTTTTATCGCCCTGTTTGCCGGGCTGTGGTTAGACAACCATTTTGGCACCCGCCCGGCGTTTACCGCGGGTTTGTTAATTGTGAGTGTGCCATTCACGGTGTTTGGCATGTTCTGGATTGTGCGCAAAGCAACGGCAAAAATGAAGCCGTTAGATAAAGAAAACTCATCTCAGGAGGACTAGTGCCTTGGAAGCGAAGACGAGAAAACCAATTTATCGTTATTACTTTTTAGCTGTAATTGCAGCGGCGATTGTGCTGTTTACCCAAACAGATTTACAGGCAATTCGCCCATTTATTGCGTTAAAGGCTGAACCGCTGATTGATATTACCGAGAACTTTTCAATTCTCAATACCATGACGGCGGCCGCGCTGACTTACCTCATTATATTTTTGATTGCCTTGAGCATTCGACGGCAGATCAACAGTGGAAAAACCGTTTTGACCGGTGTCGGCGGTTTTTTTGCTTTTATTTATGAAGCCCTGTATGGCTTGACCGAAGGATCTGCAGGAAAATGGACCAAAACCATTTTCCCGGTTTTTGGTACGATTTTTACCGTGGTGTTGATTTCGAACTGGATGGGCCTGGTTCCGGGCATGGAATCGATTGGCCTGTATAAGCCCGAAAAGCTGGGTGAGCATGCCAGCCACTGCCACTACGTGGAAACCGGCCCGTTTGCCTTTCTGATCAATGGCGATGCAGATGCTGACTGCGCCCATGCCATTTACCCCTTCCTGCGTGTGGCTGCTACGGACCTGAATTTCACCCTGGCGATTGCCCTATTTGCGGTAATTGGTGTTCAGGTGATTGGTATCCGTTCGCTCGGTGCAGGGTATTTCTCCAAATTCTGGAACACGGCTACTTTCCGCAAGTCGCTTAAGAAGCCTGGTTTTGGCAACCCGCTCGATTTCATCATGGGCCTGATTGACATTGTCGTCGGCTTGCTCGAAATCGTCGGTGAAATCTCCAAAATCATCTCGTTTACCTTCCGTCTTTTTGGCAACATGTTCGCTGGCGCCATCATCTTGTTCGTGATTGGTTCGCTGGTCCCGGTGTTTGCACAATCGCCTTTCTTCTTGTTGGAACTGTTCGTCGGTCTCATCCAGGCGTTTGTGTTCGGTATGTTGACCATGGTCTTCATGTCCCTGGCTACGATTGGCCATGGTCATGGCGATGAGGAACACGGACACCACTAAAATGTGATTGGCAGGGCCTGATCGCCCGATAAATCTAACCTTTAAAATTATTTTATTTACGGAGGTACGTTCTTATGGAAGCAGAAGCCGCAAAGCTGATTGGCGCAGGGATCGCCATGTTGGGCGCAATTGGCGCCGGTTTGGGCATTGGTATTCTTGGCAGTGGCGCCGTGCAGGGTATTGCCCGCAATCCGGATGCCGCCCCCCTGATTCAGACCAACATGATTCTTGCCATTGCGTTTGCTGAAGCCATCGCCATTTATTGTCTGGTGGTCGCGCTCCTGATTTTGTTCGTTGGTTAATCTATCCGGTTGGCCAGGATCACCTCGGCTATTTGAGTAAAGGAGTGTACCCTTGGAAGCAATTGGTATTAGTTTAGGCTATGTAGCAGTACAATTTTTTAGCTTCTTAATCATGTTCCTGGTGCTGCGCGCCTGGGTGTTCAACCCAATTGCGAACATGATTGAAAACCGCCGGGCCACCATCGCGAAAAGCATGGAAGATGCACAAGAAGCTGCAGACGCCCGCAAAAACGCCGAAGCAGACGCCCGCAAAATCATGAGCGCCGCCCAGGAAGAAGCTGCCCAGATCGTACGCGATGCCGCTCAGCGCGCTGAGGGCGTTGCCAAAGACCTGCGCGCTGCAGCCGAAGCAGAAGCCGCCAAAATTCGCGAAAGTGCCCGCGCTGGCCTGGAACAGGAACGCGCCAGCATTCTCAGCGGTCTGCGCAAGGATGTTGCTGCCCTCTCCATCGCGGCTGCCCAAAAACTGGTGGGCGACGCATTGGATGAAAAGCGCCAGCATGCCCTGATTGATGAATTTTTCTCTGGTGTTAAAGCCGGTAAAGTTGTGGTTTTGGAAGATGCAGCCCTTGCTGGCGCTTCTGCTGAAGTCACCAGTGCTTTGCCCCTGACCGATGCCGAGAAGAGTGCTGTTCAGAAAGATGTGCTCGCCAAAGTCGGGGCGAAGGATGTCACCTTCAAAGTGGATTCTTCCATCCTCGGCGGCCTGGTCATCCGGGTGGGTGACAAGGTGTTAGACGGTTCCGTTTCCGGCAAACTTGAAGCCCTCAAGGGCAGCCTGCGCTAGTCTTTCTCCGCGATCAAAGGAATAATGGCAACCAGGTGAGCTTAACCGCTCATCTGGTTGCTTTTTAATGTGTAAGGCCGCGCCTTTTCAGGAGTACAATCTTCGTTATGCCTTCCGGTTTCAATTCGCACCCGCAATGGTTCGCTGCTTATAAGCCACCGAACGGGCGCGAACAGAGGTAAACCTGACGGTTTTGTCATTGCGCCTGGTAGAGTCTTTACGGATGCAGGCTCGGGTTCGTTCGACTCATTATTCAACTCGGATCGAGGGAAATCGTCTTACATTGGCCGAGGTCGAGCAGGTTATCCTGGATGGCAAATCCTTTGCCGGGCGTGATTTGAAGGGGCAGCCAGGGAAGTTCGTGCACGTGTGCCGCTAAGCCAGCCAGGCGAACAGGCCTTTTTGCGCCGGTTAGACCGGAGGGGGCGAATTGTGTATGGTTTATTTGAACGCCAGGCAGAAATCATGGCTGCGGATGTAGCGCAAGCCTTGGGTTTGTCTCTGCGGCAGGCCAGGGATATGTTGGTCGGGTGGGTGGAGGAGGGCTGGTTGACTGCCAGCGAACCTTCGCGAAAACTGAGGCGCTATCGTTTATCGGCAGAATAACGGCGGTGAAAAAAACAGCCCCCAACTGGTTGGTTGGGGGCTGTGGGTTTGTAGGATCTGGGTTAGCGCCGGCCGCCGCGATCGCGGTTCCAACCGCCGCCGCCGCCACGGTCGCCACCGCCGCGCCGGTCTCCGCCGCGATCGCCACCCCGGTCACCGCCGCGCCCGCCGCGATCTCCGCCGCCTTTGCGGCCGCCGCTGTCGCGCGACATGGCTTCTTCGATGGTCCAGCCTTCCAAAACAGCCTGGCGGGAGAGGCGAATTTTGCCGTCCGGGTCAATGTTGGTCACCATGACGGTGATTTCATCGCCAAGGGAGCAGATATCTTCCACGCGTTCGACGCGGGTGCTGTCGAGCTGGGAGATGTGCACCATGCCTTCCTGGCCGGGCATAATTTCAACGAATGCGCCGAAGCTTTCGACGCGCTTGACCACACCGGTGTAGATGCGCCCGAGTTGGGGCACTTCCACCAGAGATTCAATCCGTTCGCGGGCTGCGCGGGCGGCTTCACCGTCAGCGGTGGCAATGAACACAGTGCCGTCTTCGCCGATGTCAATTTTTGCGCCGGTGTCTTCCTGGATGCTGCGGATCATCTTGCCGCCGGGGCCAATCACCGCACCGATTTTTTCCACAGGAATCTTGATGGTGGTGATGCGTGGCGCAAATGGCTTGAGGTCGGGAGCCGGGGCAGGCATGACTTCGAGCATTTTGTCCAGGATGTGTTTGCGGCCAAGCCGGGCCTGGGACAGCGCCTGGGACATGATTTCAGCAGTCAGGCCGGCAATTTTGATGTCCATTTGCAGGGCGGTGATGCCTTTGTCGGTTCCGGCCACTTTGAAATCCATATCGCCCAGGTGGTCTTCGATGCCCTGGATGTCGGAGAGGATGGCGTAGGAGTCGCCTTCTTTGATCAGGCCCATGGCAATGCCGGAAACCGGGGCTTTGATCGGCACACCGGCATCCATCAGCGCCAGGGTGGAGCCGCACACCGATCCCATGGAGGTGGAGCCATTGGAAGACAGGGCTTCAGAAACCAGCCGCAGGGTGTAGGGAAATTCCGCTTCGGGCGGAATCACCGGAACTAAGGCCCGTTCGGCCAGGGCGCCATGCCCAATTTCGCGGCGGGAAGAGCCGCGCAGCGGTCGCACCTCGCCCGTAGAGAAGGGCGGGAAGTTGTAGTGGTGCATGTAGCGTTTGCGCTCGGTTGGGGTCAGGTTGTCCATTTCCTGGGCTTCTTTGGGGGTTCCCAGGGTGGCCAGGGTGAGGATTTGGGTTTCGCCACGGGTGAACAGGCCTGAGCCATGGGCCCGCGGGCTGTAGCCAACCTCGCACCAGATGGGGCGAATTTCGGTAGTGTTGCGGCCATCAGGGCGGATGCCCATTTCGAGAATGCGCTGGCGCACCACATTTTTGTAGGCGGAATCGAACGCGCTGGCCACATCGGCTTCCGCAGGGCTGCCTTCTTCACCGGTGACCATGGCGGCGAGCACTTCGGCTTTGATCAGGTCCACCCCGGCGTACATTTCGGCTTTGGTCAGTTTGTTGCTGAAGTGTTCGTGCAAACGGGGCGCGGCCATGCCGTAGACACTGGCTTTCAATTCATCATTGACTTTGAATGAAGTGTATTCGATTTTTTCTTTGCCAATTTCAACGGCCATTTGCAGTTGGATATCAATCAGGGGCTGCATGGCTTTGTGACCGAGTTCGAGCGCCTGAACCATGACATCTTCGGGAATTTCGGCAGCGCCGCATTCGACCATCAGGATGGCGTCGCGGGTGCCTGCGATGCGCAGATCCAGGGTGGAGCGGTCCATTTCGTCGAAGGTGGGGTTGATAACGAACTCGCCATCAATCAGGCCAACCCGCACAGCGCTAACAGGGCCGTTCCAGGGGGCATCGGAGATCATCAGCGCAGCCGAGGCGGCGTTGATGCCCAGAATGTCCAGCGGGTTGGTGCCATCGGCTGAAAACGCGTAGAGCAGTACCTGGACATCGTTGCGCATGTCTTTGGGGAAAAGCGGGCGCAGCGGCCGGTCTACCAACCGCGAGGTGAGAATGGCTTCTTCGGAGGGGCGGCCTTCACGGCGGAAGAAACCGCCAGGAATGCGTCCGCCAGCATACATTCGTTCTTCGTAATCCACGCTGAGCGGGAAAAAGTCAATGCCCTGGCGGATCTGGCGGCTGATGGTGGCCGCTGCGAAGATCATGGCATCGCCAGTGCGCACAGTCATGGCGCCGCCGGCCTGGCCGGCAAGTTTGCCAGTTTCGAAATGAACGGTTTTACCGCCAACTTCGACCTGGTAGGTTTTGGCTTCGGGTTTCATAATATTACCTTCCTTTTTGGACGATCCCCCGGTCAGGACCTGGGAACTGTGGGCAAACGCCAGCTTGTCACCAGTTACCATACCCCAACCGGGTACGCGTCTTGCGAAAAAAATTTACCCTGGGATAACACCGTGTGGTTATCCCAGGGCGGTTTAAAAACGGTTATTTTCTGCGAATGCCGAGCTTGTCTGCCAGGGCGATAAAGCGCTGGTAGTCCTTGCGGCGCAGGTAAGCCAGCAATCGGCGGCGCTGGCCAACCAGTTTGAGCAGGCCGCGGCGCGAGGATTCGTCGTGCTTATGGCTGCGCAGGTGGGTGGTGAGCTGCGAAATGCGGGTGCTCAGCAAGGCGACTTGGACTTCGGGCGAGCCGGTGTCCGCATCGTGGCGGTGATATTCGCCAATAATCTCGGTTTTCTTTTCAGTTGTAATGCTCATGACGTCTGCGTCTCCTATCATTATAAATTTTTGGCAGGTCTCCATACG
>CAZAYY010000028.1:0-49660 GCA_964489525.1 uncultured Anaerolineales bacterium | reverse complement strand
ATCCGAAGCATCGCGCATCCCCCAATGGTGTGGTTCGTTGAGTTCTACCGGGATATCTCGTTGGCCATACCAGGCCATAACGGATTGGTGTTCGCGAATGGAACCTTCCAGATCCCAGGGGCCGCGCCCGTCCATCAGGTTGAACCAGAAAAGTGGGATGGCACACCAGGCAATTTGGATGGTTTCTACGTACATTTCTGCCAGACGGATAAAGTCATCTGTGCCGGAATAGGTGCGCAGCAGAGGGTAATTGCCGGTGCGGCTGGCCTGGTATAAAGCCCGGTAATCTTCTGGGCTGCGCACAGGCACACCCCCTGCCCCGCGCTGGCGCGGGTCTTGCCGCTCAGGGTGAAAAAAGTTGGCCTGGGCGTCCTGGTCAATTCCCAGGGAGATGACGTCTAACGCCTGTGCCTCGGCAATCTTCGCGATGCCCTCAAGGGTTGCTTCCATTGTGGGCAGTCCAAAATGATGGCGCAGTAAGGGGTATGGGGCTTTCCAGGTGACGCGTTCGCGCATCGTTTTGGGGTAGTCGGCTGCGCTCAGGGTGGTTTGCTGCTGCCCTTTCAGATAGGCCAAAAGCTGTTCTACGGGTTGGCTGCCGTCAAAAACCCGGTCAAAAAAGCCCAGGCGTTCGGCCCGTTCGGCCACAGGGGGGGTTCCGCCAAAAACAAACCGCACCCCCTGGCTGTGGAGTTCGTCGGCCTCTTCTGCGAAGGATGCCAACAGCCTTTCGCCCGTTTCGGGGGTCAGCCGGTACGAGATTCCAACCAGGCTGGCCTTCTCCTGGCGCGCGGCTTCCAACACCTTATCAATGGGGACTGCCGGTCCCAGAAAAACGGTGCGCCAGCCGGCTTGTTCAGCCATGCGCAAAAAGTTCGAGATGCCCGCCACATGCACACACTCACCCAAGGCGGCTGCAATCACTGTTTTTGGTTGGTTCATATTTGCTCCTTTCTCGTCGGGCTCAAAAAGCAGTTCCCCTGTGTTTTGAGCACCAGCTTAATCATCTGACCGGGTCGTTGAATCCGCGTTAAGAAACGAGGTTCAACCCGAGCTGCCAGGCACCACCCAAAAAAAGCCAGTCTAAAGTGAATTGAGACAGTCCCACGTGAGGCAATTTTGCGCAGTCTACGGCACCATAAGCGGCTTTCCCCCAGCCGGCCCTGTGCCTGTTATCGTGGTGGCCTGAAAATTTTCCTGATTTGATTATAGCACAGGTGGTCAACCCGGTTGTGCCAGCCCTCCGGGCTTTGAGGAATTCCACGGCATTGTCTATAATTGTGCCAGCCCTACGGGCTTCGGGCAATTGCATGCCTTTTGCTATAATCCTGCCAGCCCTACGGGCTTGAATTCAGGGTTTCCCCTGTAGTCACGGTTTCAACCGTGCTGCTCCCCACCCACCCCGTAGGGGTGAAATGATTATAGGACCCGGTGCAACCAGCATAACCATGCCGTAGGCATGGCATGATCTTATATGCTGCTAACTACGACCCTTGGATTATGGTAGGGGCTCTGTCCAGGGCAGCAGTGCCAAAAAATCGCTGTGCGTATAGCTGGCTCGAACCTCGCGCCGGCTGAGATAATACAAGGAACCTGTGCTTTGGGTGTTCAAATTCCCCAGCCCCACCCCGGCCAGGTAGCCATATTTGATGGTTTTTTCCACAACATACGCATCAATTTTACCAAAAGGGTAGGCGACGGTGTCAATAGACACGCCTAACATCTTTTCAAGTTCGGTTTTTGACCCGGCCAGCTGGGCGTACACCTCGTTGTGATCGGCCGGAAGGTCCAGGTGCGACTGGCTGTGGCTGCCGATTTCCCAACCCGCGGCAGCCATTTCCTTCAACTGTTCGGCATTGGCGAAACCTGTCCCACCCACGTAGCTGCTCACAACATAAAAAGACCCGACAAACCCGTGAGCCTGCATGATGGGCCAGGCAGTTTCATAGACATCCAGGTAGCCATCGTCGAAGGTGATGACGATGGGCCTGGGGGGGATTGCGCCGCCGTGAAGCAGAATCCTGGCTAACTGTGCGGTGGTCAATGTCGTGTATCCCAGGTCTGCCAGGGTTTGCATCTGGCTGCGAAACACTTCAGGAACGACATTGTAGCGGTTATCGGGGTGTTCATTGCGAATGCGATGGTACATCAAGATGGGCACCACCAATTCACTGCGGGGAGCGACGGTTACCCAGGTGGGAGTCGCAGTTGGCTCTGGTGAGGGGGTTCGTGTTGGGGTGGGGGTTTCGGTTGGTGGGGGCAGGGTTGGGCTGGGAGGAAGCGCAGTGGGGGTTAGGGTTGGCACCCAGGTTGCGGTTTGGGGGGGTGTTCTGGTGGCTTGAACTGTGGGGTTTGCGGAGGGCGATGCCTGAGGTGGGACGTCACCGGGCTGCGCCGGGCTGGCCGCAGCAGGCACAGCCAGGCAGCCACCGGCAGCCAGGGATAAAACGGCCAAAAAGAGCCACAAATGCCATTTCATAGACAAGCGATTAAAAAAAACCGCCTGCGAACCATGGTTTTCTGCTTTGGTGCGCAGGCGATGGTTGGTTGCCTTGCGTTGGTTAATACTCAATCATCCTGGGCAGCAGCTTGGCTGCCGCAACCCATTTTTCAACTTCTTTTTGGGTGGGTTCACGGCGTACCTTTTTCTTTCCAGCGTTGACTTCGCCCAATTTCGCGTGCAGGTTTTCAGGGTTGCGGCCTGCAAGTTCCACAACGGTATCCACGCCGGCTGCCTCAAGCAGGTCGGAATACTCTTCACCGATCCCTTTTACCCGGAACAGATCGGCCCGATTAGTCCATTCCAGGATTTGTTTTTCGCTGGCTCCAGTGGCCTGGGCAAGGTCTGCCCGGCCTTTGGGGGTTCGTCCTTTGTCAAGCAATTTTTCCGTGGTTTTTACACCGGCTGCGGCAAATTTTTCTGCCAAAACTGGTCCAATCCCTTCAATGGTAGTGATTTTGGTCATGGGGTCTTTACTCCTTATGTTAAAAAATTCTGGCATTCGGAAATAACCGTCACCAATTTTGATTATATCATGGTTTACTCATCATCGTCTAATGATGATTCGCCACTGCGCCCAGCAAATCCAAATTTGCGCAGAACTTTTTCGTCATTTCGCCAGTTGGCCCGCACCTTCACTCGCAAATCCAAAAACACTTTGCGCCCGCTCATTTCTTCAATGGCTTTACGGGCTGTAGACCCAATTTGCTTGAGCTGGGCCCCACCGCGCCCGATGACAATTCCTTTTTGCGATTCGCGTTCCACAAACAACGTAGCCGATACATGGGCGCCGTGATCCTCTCGTTCGGTGTATTCATCAATGCGTACCGCGATGGCGTGGGGAACTTCATCCCGCAGGTGGAGCAGCGCAGCCGCACGCACCAGGTCAGCGGCAATTTCGCGTTCGTACAAATCGGTAACCTGGTCATCCGGAAAATAGGCGTCGCTGATGGGCAGGCGCGCTACCAGGGCTGCCAGCAGTTCGGCAATGCCATCGCCGCGCTCCGCAGATATTCCCAGCAGGCTTGCCCCAGGAAAAACGGCCTGGAAAGCAGCAAAACGCCCAGCCAGTTCGGCAGGCGGCACCAGGTCGATCTTATTGACTGCCAGCACAACCTTTGGGGCGTCGGGTTGGGTGGTTTGTGCAGAAACCATTTCGGCTAGCAGCCGGTCTTCATCCTGAGGCGGTTCACTACCGTCAACCAGAACCAGCAGCACATCGACTTCATGAAATGCATTGCCTGCTTCCCGGTTCATCAATTCACCCAGCTTGTTATGGGCTCGATGGACGCCAGGTGTGTCTACCAGCACAACCTGGGCTTTTTCGAGGCTGAGAATACCCAGCTGTTTGCGCCGGGTGGTTTGCGGGCGGGGGGTGACTGCAGCAATCACCTGCCCCAATAAGCGATTGATAAGGGTAGATTTGCCCACGTTGGGCCTGCCGGCAATGGCGACAAATCCGGCGCGAAATTCATCTGGTATTGTTTGGTTTTCCATAAAATGATTTTACCCTATTCTGGAGGTTTGATATTTCGGGCGGGGTTGGATGGTCATGAGGGCAGGTTTTGATCGGCGGGTACCTTGTGGTGTTTTGTGTTAAAATCCTTTTTGTCCCTCTTGTTTTCTCTATTTTACAAAGGTGCTTTATGACCGCCTATATTGTTGATGTTTTTAACTACAAAGATGCCTCGCGCGAGGATTACCAGAAATTGCTAGACCTGCGGATTGCCATGCGGGAAGAACGCTCCCCCGGGGACCCACAACCTACCCTGGATGAATTTATTACCAACTTTCAATCGGTTCCTCCATTTGTGGTGCTGCAGGTGGTGGTGGCCTGGACGCCTGACCGGACCCAGGCAGCCGCCGAGCTGGAGGTTTCGTTTACGCTTACCGAAGACAATAAAAACCTGGTTGGTTTTAACCTGGATGTGCACCGCAACCACCGCCAACATGGCCTGGCGGCTGCACTCCTGAAGTATGTGGTTGCTTTTGCCCAAGAACACAACCGCACCTTGTTAATTACCGATACCGACTCAGCGATCCCTGCTGGAGAACTGCTCATGGAAAAAATGGGGGCAATGTTGGGGTTGGAGAGTAAAACCAACCGCCTGCAAATGGCTGACCTGGACCCCGCTTTAATGCGCACCTGGGTAGCCGAGGCGCAGGAAAAAGCCACCGATTTCACCCTGGGTTTATGGGAAGGGCAGATTCCAGAGGAAGATTTGCAGGATTACATGGGCATAATTGAAGTAATGAACACGGCACCGCGCGGTTCGCTCCAATTGGAAGATTGGCACCCGACCGCGGAAGAAGTTCGCCAGGAAGAGGCGTCCATGCTTGCCCAGGGTGTTGAACGTTGGACGCTCTACGTCCGGCATGTTCCTTCTGGAGAGGTTGCCGGGTTCACTGAGACATACTACCGGCCCACCCGCCCCCAACGAATTGGCCAGGGGGCTACTGGGGTGCTGCCTAAGTACCGCAACCACGGCCTGGGGCGCTGGTTGAAGGGGGCAATGATGCTCAAGGTTTTGGTAGAGCGCCCGCAGGTGAAGTTTGTGGACACCGGCAATGCCGATTCGAACGCCCCCATGCTAAAAATTAACCACGAAATGGGCTTCAAACCGCACCTGTCGCATAAGGTCTGGCAGTTTACGGTAGAGCAGGCCGAAGCCTACCTGGCAGCGCGGCCAGGAGGATCGGTTTAAAGCGAGATGCAAATCAAAGATTCTCCCCGTGAAATGGTTGATTTCATCCGGCAAATTCGCCTGTTTGCGGGTTTGCCGGATATTGTTCTAAATCAATTGGCCCAGGCCTGCACCATTCGAGCCTATGAGGAAGGCGAGGCGGTGTTTTACCAACAGGAACCTTGTGAATATGTGTGTTTTCTCAAGGAAGGGCGAATCAAAATCGTCTGGCACGATACCAACGGCCGCGAGGTGATTTTGGAGCTGATTGGTCCGGGGGAGCCTTTTGGTGGAGCAACGATATTTTTGCCCACTAACCCGGGCGATGCCATTCCGCTGACCCGTTCGGCGGTGGTGCGCTTGCCGGCTGTGCAGTACCAAAAATTCTTGCAGGATTATCCAGATTTTTCCCTGCGGTTGATTCGGGCATTGGGGATGCGGCTGCGATCGATGATGGATATGCAAATCCTGGCAGGGGAAAAGGTTGAGCGGCGTATTGCGCATATCTTATTAAAGCTGGGGCGGACGGTTGGCCGCGGCCATCCAGAGGGCACATTGATTACCATTTCCGTTTCCCGGCAGGAATTGGCCGATATGAGCGGAACCACGCTGGAAACGGCCATTCGCACCATGTCGCGCTTTCGCAGCCAGGGCTGGCTCAAAACCCTGCGGGGTGGTTTTATTTTGCTGTTGAATGAGGAAAAAATAGCTCAGATGGCCCAAGACACTTAAATGGTAAGGGCTCAGGGGGAGGACAGCTTTTTTTCGTTTTCACGAATTTGTTGGAGAATTTCATCACAGTATGGGGTGCCATGGCATTCTGGCTGCTGGTGGCGGATGGTTCCCCCGCAAATTGGGCAGGCAACTTCATCTTCGTAGCACCACAGCTCCACTTCCATTTCGCCGCACTTGGGGCATTGGATATAGTCCAGGAATGGGTCAGGCAGGGGTATGCCGTTATCACAGCATTCTCCTGGGGAGAGGGGGGGATTGGATCGGTTGATTTCTTCGCTCATAAGTTCATCCGGGTTGCTGGCTGCTTTAATAGCAAGACTTGCGCAATTATAAACGATTTTAAGGGAGTACGGAGTTCCATGTTTCAAAAAAGGCGCTGCGCCGGGAGATTGCTTCGCTTCGCTCGCAACGACATCCGGGGTGCTTAAATGTCGCTGCGACCCCCGCCAGGGGCGAAGCAATCTCTTCACATGGGTAAAACAGGCCGAGATTGCTCCGCTCCTTTTGGTTCTTGCGGGGTTTATTTGTTTATGGAATCTAAGTAGGCTGCAATGTTGAGCAGATCTTCATCGTTTAGCGCCGGGTTGCCGCCTTTGGGGGGCATATCTACATTGGTGGTGTTCAGCGGGTCGCTGACACTGCGGCCAACCTTTAAAAAGGCGACCATTTCTTCCTGGGTCATGCCCGCGACAAACTCACTGACGGTGAGGTCCTTGCCCAGGTCGGGCAGGCCCTTGGCATCGGGGCCGTGGCAGCTTACGCAAGATGCATCAAATTTTGCTTTTCCCAGTTCAGGGTCACCCTGCGGCCCGCTGGAAGCGCCGCTGCAAGCGGTGATCATCAAAACACCCAGGCAGAGGACCAAGAAAATGAATATGCGTTGTTTTAACATAAAAACCTCCAATGTGAATTTGTTTAGTGGTGCATGTGCGAACGGGGCATATCGCTTTCCAGTTCGTCAAATGTCAAAATATCTGCCATGAATTGGGAGGCAAATTGGGCAGCTACATCTTTGCTGGCAAATGCGGCTAACCCATACCCCATGGGAGAGGGAAGGCTGCTGCTTTGCACAAAAAATGCCTCATCGGCCAGCAGCCATTCTTCGCTGTAATAATCATGAACATAATAGGCCAGGGCCGGAGCCGGCAGGCCTTCGCCCTTGTACGAAAGCATGTCGCCAATATCATCGAATTTAAGGTACTTGCCATTTTCCAGCAAAATCGCTGCCGCAAAACGAGGGTCATCAATCACCATGTTGCAGGCGTCGCACAAATCCTGCCCGTAGGCAATTTCAGGAAGGCGGATTTCAACCACCTTGGGCGCACAACCAGCCAGGGCGAAAACTGCTACTGCGCAAAACCAGAAGAACCATTTTTGAAACTTTTTCATACATCACCTTTCCTGTTAAAAATAAGGAACGAAATCGTTAAGGGTACCACACACCACAACACCAGCATCCCGATGAGAATGGGAACCAGGGCCGAACCCAATTCGTAGCTGGCATACCGGCCCACGGGGCCCAATAAATCCAGGCCGGATTGCAGGGTTGAAATCATGGCAACTTTGAAGGTTTGCAGGGGGTTAATGAGCAGTATGCCTAACAGTGCTTTTGCAGTGGGGCGCAGGGTGAGGGTGGTTGCAATGACCCCCAGGTCTCCTAAGAAGGCCAATAACAGCCAGGCAACCAGTGCTGCGCCGGAAGCAGTTGCCGCTTTACGGGTGAGGGCACTGATTAAGAACCCCAACCCCAACGCGGCCATCCCAAGCAGCAGAGAACTCGCCACCATTCCCAGGTACGACCCGGCGTCTGCTGTGCCGGAGAAAGAGAGTGCGAGCCCGGCCAACCCGAATCCCAGGCCAATCGCGGCAACCACGGCCAGGCCAGCGCCAATGACCTTGCCCAGGAAAACCTCCAGGCGGGTAACGGGTTGGGTGAGCAGGTAAAGAAGCGTACCGCGTTCGCGGTCTGCTGCCAGGGCCCCAGCCCCGGCTGTCAGGCCAATGAGCGGGACAAAAAGCATAACGGCGTTGACCAGGCTGGCGGATGTGCGGCCAAACCCACCTAGCCCGGCGTAACCGGCCGAGGCCAGGCTGGCCTGGGAGAGCGCCAGCCCCAAAACTGCAAAACCGAGGGCGTAAAACAACAGCCATTTATTGCGCAAGGCATCGCGCAGTTCGCGCTGGGCGATGGTGATCAGGGTATGCGGGTTCATTGTGCCACCTGTTCGACTTCAAAGTTTTCTACAATCATCTGGTGTTGGGCCAGGATTTGAATGGGAGCCATCTTTTGGTTTGCCAACACTTCAACCACAACCGTGCCCCGCCCATTCAGGTGAGCTTCAAAGCCTGCCTGTTGAAGATAGGCCAGGGCTTGGCTGCGGCTGCCCTGCACCCAGAGCGAAATTTCGACCTTGGGCAGGCTTTGCTGGATGAGTTCTTCGGGGGTAAGTAAGGCCATGCGTTTGCCAAGTTCCAACACCAAAACTTGGTCGCACAGGGCTTCCACTTCTTCGGTGCGGTGGGTGGCGCAAACCAGGGTTTTTCCCTGGCGGCGCAGTTCGGCGAGCAGGGCGATATATTCTTTGCGCGCCCGGGCGTCCAGGTTGGCCATGGGTTCATCCAGCAGCAGGATGGGCGGGTCGCTGAGCAGGGCAACCGCCAGCGCCAACCGCTGGCGTAGGCCGCCAGAAAGTTCCCCCACCCGTTTGTGTGCGTGAGTTTCCAGGCCCAACTGCTGCAGCAGGGAGGCGTTGCGTTCCTGCCCGGATTTCTTAAGGGCGGCGTAAAAACGCAGGGTTTCGTTCACGGTCAGGTCGTAGTATTGAAACTCCTGGGGAACATAGCCGATCCACCCACGCACTTTTTTGCCATGGCGGCGAACACCCAGGCCGCCCACCTCAATTTCACCCGAAAACGCAACCAGTCCCAGGATGGCTTTAAGCAGGGTGGTTTTGCCAGCGCCATTCGCGCCCCACAGAGCCACCGATTGTCCAGGCTGGATGCTGAAAGATACGTCCGTCAGTGCGGCAAATTTGCCATACGATTTGCTGAGCGAATTGACGATGATTTGTGCGCTGCCTGGATTCGTAATCGCTCCAGAAGCAGGGGTGGGTGTGGGCGAGGATTTTGTTTTTTTCATGTTCAATAGATCTCTCCTGAGGAAAGCCAGGGTTGGCGGCAGCAAACCCAGACCGGTGATGAGAAGCGCAGCGCTGAGCAGCCAGGCTGGACGAGGTGCTTCTGGCAGCGCCCAGGCAGGCAGCTCGGCTGGCTGCATTAATGGGGTAGGGTCGCTCAGTTTTGGCTGGGGGCGCACAATGGGAAAGCTGCTCGATGCAAATTCAATGGCCTGGACAGCCGGGCTGTACAGCAAAGCCCGCAGCAGCGGCTCCCGGTCGGTCAGGTTTTCGAAAAGCCGTTCAGATTGGTGGGCCACATCTCCAAGCCCGTTTTGGTCCAGGTCATAACCGCCGTAATCACTCCAAAAGTTGCCTTCCCATTGGTTGGGGCTGGAGCCGCCGCCTTGCAGCGCCATTTGTTCGACATTTTCCCAAAAGGTGTTTTCCCGGAACTGCACCCGGCTGACGGCCGGCAGCATGCTGACTCCAATGTCGTTGTAAGCGAAAATATTGTTGCGGAATATGGCAGTTCCAGAGGGGGAATAAGGAATGCCATCCAGGAAAGCCCCGGCATGATTGTCTACAAGGACATTATTTTCAACGGTGACATTGTCGGTATCTTTAAAACCCAGGGCATAGCCGTTCGGGCCATGCTGCCCGCGGATGAGGTTTTCTCGTAGGATGATATTGTCGGTGTACATCACGTAAATCCCTACCGAGTTGCGGGAAAAGGTGTTGCCTTCAATCAGTGCGCCATCGCAGTACATCAGGTGAATGCCATAGCGGCTGTTTTCGATGAGGTTGCCGCGCAAGACCGTGTTTTCGGAATACCAAAACACGATATCGCGTGCATCGTAGACGTGGTTATCCACCACTTGTGCCCCCTGGCTGTACCAGACCCGAATGCCATCGCCGCGGCGCCCGGTGTCGTATTCGGTTTTGCTGGTAACCTGGTTGCCCTGCACAAGCGCATTGTCTGCTGCGGCCACAAAAATTCCGAACAGGACATCTTCAAGCCGGTTGTTGAGCGCCTGCGTATTGGCTGCTTCGAGGGTGATTCCAGCGTGATCGCGGTCGGGTTCCGAACCGCTGCCGCGCACCACAAAATTTTCGATGGAAGCCCCAGGGGCACTTATTTTAACGACTGTGCCTTTGCCTCCGCCGTCAATAATTGGCCAACCTTCCCCTACCAGTCTGATGGCCTTATCAACCACCACGGGTCCTGGGTGTTCTCCAGCTTGCACCAGGATGGTGTCGCCGTTTTTTGCTGTGGCCAGCGCGTCAGACAGCCGGGTGTAGGGGCCGTTTTGCGAAACGATCAGGGTGTTGGCCTGTTTTGCCAGGGAATTTTCTGCAGCAGCCCTGACTTCAATCGCGAAGTATAGGAGCAGCATCGCGGCCAGCACAACCAGGGTTCCCAGGCGGATGGATCGTTTCATGCTTTCTCCGTTTGCTGGGCTGCGACATTTTTGCGCGCCTCAACCAGTGGTTTGTAAGCAGCCCGGTGGAACCACAAGCCAACCATGATGATGCCTACGGATGCTAAAACCAGGTAAAAACCAGCCTCGAAACGGGCCACTGTGCCAAACTGCCCGACCAGGCCTTCGCCCAAAATGGGCGGGGTAAAGGGTTCGATCGCGCCGCCCAGCGGTGAGGTGGGGTCAATGCTGTGGCCGTAGGTGTAAAGGATGATATACAAATCCACCAGAAAGATGAGCGGATATAAGACTGCCGGAATGGCCAGGATTGCAGCCCATTGGTTGTGAACAAAAACCCCGGCAATCAATAATAGGCCCAGGATAATAATCGCGGTTACAGAAACCTGGCGTTCAAGCTGGCCGCCTTCATCCAGCGGCGGCATGCCCAGGTAGTGGTTGAGGGTATCAATTTCGCGCACATCGCCTTCCAGCCGGTTGACATACACATCTACCTTGAGCCCTTTGGGGTATTGGGGGGCGGTCATGGTCATGCTCCAGTAAGGTAGGAACATGGAAATCATCAGCGCCAGGGCTGCCAGCATCAAAATGGTGCTGGGAAGCAGGTAGTTAAACAGCAGGCGCTTGCTTCCATCTGGAAGGAGAACCTGGACATCTGGAGCTACAATAAAACGTTTCATGATTAAGAGCCTTTGTGGTTTGGATGGATACTGTTACAAAAAACGGGCAGGTGTGAGTGGGGGTTGTCCAGAGGAGGATATTTTTTATTCCGCTCTGGACAACCCGCCGCTCCAAAAAGATATCCCCCCTGGCTTAGGGCTCGACCAGGAAATAACCAAGCATTTCAAGATGCAAAGCAGAACAGAACTCGGTGCAGTAATAGGTGAAGGTTCCCGACATGTTGGCATCGAACTCAATGGTCTGGGTTTCGCCCGGTTCCAGGCTAAGGTTGATGTTGTACCCCGACAGGGCGAAGCCGTGCGTGGCGTCCCGGGTGGTTTCCAGATTGGTCAGGTGCCAGGTAACCCGGTCGCCTGCTTTGATCGAAATGCGCTCGGGTTTGTAGTGCGACCGCAGGACGGTCATCCAAATTTCAACTTCATTGCCGTTGCGTTCTATCCGGGCTTCGGCTTCGCTGGTGATGGCGTTCGGGTCCACACTCATGGTGTCTGGATTCCAACCAATTTCCGGGTACACCTCAAAGGCTTTGAGCTTGTCGGCTTTGATAATCTGGGCATAGTGTGGTTCTGCCATGCCAATGGGCATATCGTACAGCACCTGCATCTGGCTGCCAGTTTTCGAAATATCTACAAGCTGGAAGTTCTGGGGCAGCAGCGGGCCGACATTGGCAAACCGGTCAATACTCCATTTGTTGAGCGCAACCACAAACTGCCCATCGGGTGATGCGGTGTCGCCTTCGGTTGCGGTGATGTGACCGATGTTATATTGAACCGGCAGTTTTTGAACGAGCTGCCAGCCTTCTTCCGGATGCAGGCTGGCGTAGGGACCGCCCAGCGTCCAACGAGCGATGGCAGAATCCAAAAACAGCGAGGTATAGGCATAACCCTTGTCGTCAAATACGGTGTGGAGCGGGCCAAGCCCCAGTTCCACCTGTGTTTCCATGGTCTGGTCTAGGGGAATTACGGGGACGCCGTAAACATCCGGCTCAAATTGAGCGCCGCTTTCGATGGCTGCCTTGATTTTTTCGAAAGAATAAATGGTGACATGCGGGTCGAGCTTGCCGCCAACCACAATGTACTCACCGCCCGGGGTCACATCTGCGCCATGTGGGCTTTTGGGTTCAGGGGTGAAGAACAGCAGTCTTTCTGCAATCGCAGTTTCCAGGCTGATAACAGCGATGCCGTTGATGGTGTCAAATTTGCCTGCCTCGAACACGGCTTCCGATTTTTTCCAGTCAATAATGTGCAGGTAGTCGGTGTCGTTTTTGCTCACACCCGCTTCAAAAGGGGGTTGGCCTTCTTCAATTCCGCCTGTTGCCAGTTCGGTATTGAAAGAATTGCAGAAGACATAGCCATCGCTGACCTTTTTGCCGGCATCGCACAGGTCTTGCCAGTAGGGGGGCAATTCAATTTGGAATGATTTGCTCATATCCACCCGGCCCTTCACCCGGTCGAATGCCCAAAAGGTAATCAGGCCCCGGTAGGTGTTTTGGTAATCGTCCATCGGGGCATATTCCCAGCCGATTGGGGCTGCGTACTGCGGCCCTTCGATGACGTATTCGGTGTTGGGGGTAACAAAAGAGCCGCCGTGGTCATTAATTGCATTGGGGTTTTTAACGATTTGCTTGGTTTCGAAGTCCCGCAGGTCAATCACAGCCAGGCGGGCATTGGCTTTGTCGTTGATGAATACGAACTGTCCGTCATACTCACCGTTAGTTTCGGAGATAGACGGGTGGTGGGTGTCACCCCATTTCAGCTCATTGCCATCAACATAACCTTCTTCCAAAACCTTGTCGCCATGCCCGCCGTAACCATACCCTTGCCAGGATTCAGGCGTAAACACAGCAATCATCTTCAAGATGCGCATGGATGGCACACCGATTGCCAACACCTGGCCCGACTGCCCACCCGAGGCAATCATGATATAGGGGTCGGTTTCCCCGGAAGGCATGTAGGTTTTTAGCGCGGCGTACACCTGGTCGGCGGTCAGCCCACGTTCGGCGGCCAGCGCGGCTGCATCGGCAGGCAGGCCGGTTGCGCCGGGCGTGGCTTTGTCATCGCCCCCGCATGCTGTCACAAGCAGAAGCATGACCGATAAGAGAAGAAAGATCCATTTTTTCATTGTTGAGCCTCCATAATTGTTATCTAAATAGGGTATGCTTATTATTCCCTTACCACCAGGTTATGAGTATGATATTTGTCATATTCTGGTCAAATGGAGAAAAATTGGTGGTTGCTCACCCATTCCAAATTAGTTACAAAATATTTCGCGAAAAATTGCGTCTTATGTGGGATTTATGCGTCAAAATATGTGAGATAATCAAAAAAGGAGAAAATGATGGACAAACACACAATCAAAGATAATGTCAAACAGCGCTATGCAGCCATTGCCACCCAGGGCACTTCTTGCTGTACTTCTGCTTGCTGCAGCCCACAGGATGTTTCCGTGAACCCCCTGGTGGATTACAGTGCGCTCGACCAGCTTCCCCTGGCAGGTTCAGACCTGGGGCTGGGCTGTGGCGCGCCAACCCGCTTCGCCAGCTTGAAACCGGGTGAGGTTGTTTTGGATCTGGGCAGTGGGGCTGGGATTGATGTGTTCATCGCAGCCAGGGCGGTTGGCCCGGCTGGGCGGGTCATTGGTGTGGATATGACCCCCGAAATGATCACACTGGCGCGCCAGAATGCTTTAACCCACGGGATTTCAAATGTAGAGTTCCACCTGGGTGAAATTGAACACCTGCCCTTGCCGGATGCCAGCGTGGATGTTGCCCTTTCGAACTGTGTGATCAACCTGGTTCCAGACAAAGCCAGGGTTTTTTCTGAACTCCGCCGGGTTTTGCGCCCGGGTGGCCGGTTTGTGATTTCGGATATGGTTACTTTTGGGATGGTTCCTGAAACCTTGCGCCAGGATATGGCCCTGTGGGCGGGCTGTGTGGCGGGAGCGCTGGACGAGCAGGTTTACCTGGAAATTGCCCGCCAGGCCGGGTTTGCGTTGGTTGTGCACACACGCACCGTTTACCCCAATGGGGAAGGCACTCCCATCCCGGCGGGTGCAGATTATGGGTTGGCCAGCCTCACCCTGGAGGGAACCCGCCAGTGATCTGTTTATTCAGGGGTTAAGCACTTCAATATTCGGCAGCAGCGGAATTGCTTCGATTAAGGCCAGGAAATCCGCCCGGTTGACTTCAGCCTGGGGTTTGTCCATTAATGCCAGCAGGGTGGCTTCCATGACATTGGTGCCAAAACTGCGCCCTTCCAGGCGCGGGGTGGTGGTAACCAGGATGTGCAGGCCGCGCTGGCGGAGTTCTTCCACATTTTTGGCGGTGGTGGTGTTGGTGATGATGATTTTGCCTTTCAGGTTGTCTGGAAGGTGACGCCGCACTTGCAAAAAATCTCCCGCGATGACTTCAGATTGGGCATAGTATTTTTCCCATTTCGGCTGGGGCGGCTTGTCCTGCTCGCTGCCCAGGGGATAAAGCCAGGTATAGGGCAGGTTGGTGATGACGGGCAGCAGCAGTGCCGCTACAACCCGCACCGCAGAAAGGCTGTGGAGTGCAACAGGCAGCCCCAGGGCGAACATGAAATCGCAAAATGTCACGTCACATCCGGCATCCACCAACGCCTTGGCCATGCCATAGCGATCTACTGCGGTGGTTTTCATGGCTTTCAGGCCTTTCAGGGAGCGGCCTTCCTGTTCGTTCAAGTGTTTTTCCAGGGCGCTCACGGCGCGCTGCACCAGCAGGCTTTTAACGCCGTTGCCATCGCCCACTTTGCTGATTTTGATGGCTTTGCGCACTTTTTTGGCATCTCGGAAGTAGTATTTTCGCCCGGCTACGTCAAGGTAAAACTCCATGCCGCCCACCCCAAACGCGTCCACGTGACCATCGTAGGCCTTGTAAAGTTCGATATACCGTTCAAAGTCCCCGGTGGCACCCATCCGGGTCATTTCGAATTCCTGGTCTAAAAATACCTGCCGGGTGGTGTGGTCTCGACTTGCTGACCCCATGCTGATGGAGAGTACTTTTTTCATCCTGCCTCCAAATGGTTGAAAAATGAATGCTGTTCACCGGTTCCCGATGTATTAACGCCCCTGGGTTTGGGCGCGGCTGCCAGGAATTAACCCAATGTTAATAGTGTATCACCATTTTATTGGCTGTCCATCCATCCTAAAAATGGCAAGTACGAAAAGTCGTTTGCCCCCCGGTGCCCAATTTTTCACCCCCCACCGCGTAGCGGTGAAGGGTTGATTGAAAGCCCTCAACTTGAACCCAATTACCAGCGCCTTGAAGCCTGCTTATGGTGTAGAATCATTAAGGAAATAATTTCCTGGATCAACCTGCGCTGGTAAAAATGTAAGCCATGAATAAGCCTGTTTCGCCTCGTATCATTGTCCAGATGCTCTTTTTCATCGTTGTGGTGCCATTCTTCCCGCTGTTAATCAGCCGCGATTGGGGTTGGTGGGAGGCCTGGGTTTTTGCTGCGGTCAGCATTGTTGGGTTTGCAATCAGCCGTGCCCTGGCAGCCCGCCGCCATCCCGATTTGCTTGCAGAGCGGGCTCGCTTTTTGCAGCACGAAGATGCGAAACCCTGGGATAAAGTGCTGGCGCCGCTGGTGGGGCTGGGGGGCGGCCTGATTCCGCTGGTGGTCGGTTTGGATGCCTGGCTGGGGCAGCCTGCCGGGTTCAGCCTTTTCACCCGGCTGCTTGCGCTGGCAGGGATTCTTGGCGGCTATGCCATTGGTTCGTATGCACTTATTGAGAACCGCTTTTTTTCGGGCATGGTGCGCATCCAAACCGAACGCGGCCATCGGGTGGTTACTACAGGACCCTATGCCTGGGTGCGCCACCCCGGTTATGCAAGCGCCTTGTTGACCTACCTTGCTACGCCGTTCTTTCTTAATTCCTGGTGGGCATTGCTTCCCGTGGGTTTCATTACCCTTGTCCTGGTCATTCGCACCCACCTGGAAGACCAGGTCCTGCAGTCCGAACTGGTGGGCTACCATGAGTATGCCCGGCAGGTTCGCTACCGCTTGCTGCCGGGGGTTTGGTAATCCACTGACCCCAATAACCGATAAAAATTTGATAAGGAGCCGCTGATGACTGGATATCATTTCACCCCCAATGTTTCTGAACTGCTGCCGGACCCAATTCCGCCGGACAGCATTGTTAGCCGCACCGTCTATAAAGATGAGCATGTCACCGCGATTGTGTTCGGGTTTGCCCCCGGCCAGGAGCTTTCGGAACACACGGCTTCGCGCCCGGCAGTGCTGCATTTTGTTTCAGGCCAGGCCAGGGTCGCCCTGGGGGGGGACCCATTTGCGGCCGTACCCGGAACCTGGGCGCACATGCCGGCCCAACTTGCCCACAGCATTTTTGCTGAGACCGAAGTGGTTATGCTGCTGCTTTTGTTAGGATGAAACCTTTCGACCGGATTCGATTTCCCCTGATGGGGTTGGCGCTGTTAACGCTGCTGGCGGCCATGTGGGGCGGCCTTGTGCGGGTGGGCTGGCGCTTCCCACCCATCCAACCTTTGCTGCCCGGTCTGCATGGTGCACTGATGATTTCGGGTTTTCTGGGCACACTGATTGGCCTGGAAAGAGCGGCTGCTTTTGCCGCGGGAAACCGACCCACCTGGCTGCGGGTGGGGGCGTATCTTGGCCCGTTGTTGACCGGTTTGGGCGCGCTGCTCTCCCTGGCCGGTGTCCAGGGACCCGGGGTGGTTGGGCTGCTCTGGGCAGGCAGCCTGTGCCTGGTGCTGATTTATTTCTACATCGTGCATGAACACCCCGCAGTCTATACTGTTTTGATGGGCCTGGGTGCGCTGTCCTGGTTGGTTGGCAGCAGTTTGTGGTTTTTTGGCCAGCCAGTTCACCAGCTGGTGAATTGGTGGGCGGGTTTTTTGGTGCTGACCATTGTGGGCGAACGCCTGGAGCTTGGCCGCCTCAGCCGCGTGAGCGGGGGGGCAACAGCGCTGCTGCTGGCTGCGGTGGCCCTCTTTGGGCTTGGCCAGGTAATTTGGCTGCAGGGTGGGCGGGTGCTTGTGGCTTTGGGTTGGGCCGGTATGGCGCTCTGGCTGTTTCGCTATGATATCTCGCGCTATACCATCCGGAAAACAGGCCTGCCGCGTTTTGTGGCGGTTTGTTTGTTGGCAGGCTACGCCTGGTTGTTGGCCGGGGGGCTGCTGCTGCTTTGGGGTGACCCTGGCCCGGTTGGGCTGCGCTACGATGCCTACCTTCACGCCATTTTTGTGGGTTTTATTATGTCCATGATTTTTGGCCATGCGCCGATCATTCTACCGGCACTCACAGGCCGGATGGTCACCTTCCATGCCCGCTTGTATGCTCCCCTGGCATTACTGCATGGTTCCCTGGTTTTACGCTGGCTGGGCGATCTGCTGCCAAACGGTCCGCTGCGCACCTGGGGGGCTTTGCTTAACGCCACGGCTGTGCTGGTTTACCTGGGCCTGGTGGTTTATGGAATGCTGTCCAACCGGCAGACCTGACCACCTGGGGTGGGGTTAAGACCATGATTTTTATGGCCGGAATAGTATAATTTCCCTGGCCGATTGGCCTATTTATTCATCGAGAGGTTGCCAGATATGAACATCATCACGCCAGATTGGGTTAAAAACGCGGTTTTTTACCAGATTTTCCCCGACCGTTTTGCTCGCAGTGATAAAACGACCCACCCACGCGGCATCCAATTTAAGCCCTGGGCCGCAGACCCCAAAGAACAAGGCTACCAGGGCGGCGACCTGTTCGGGGTGGCCGAGAAATTAGATTACCTGAAGGGGTTAGGCATCACGGCCATCTACCTGAACCCCATTTTTTCAGCGGCGAGCAACCATCGTTATAACGCCTATGACTACATGGAAGTAGACCCCCTCCTGGGTGGTAAGCCCGCCCTGCGCTTTCTACTGGACGAAGCCCACAAACGCGATATGCGCATTGTGTTGGATGGCGTCTTCAATCACTGTGGGCGCGGCTTTTGGGCGTTTCATCATATCCTTGAAAATGGCGGGAACTCGCCTTATATCGATTGGTTCCATATTCATGGGTTTCCTCTTCACCCGTACCCCCAGGCCAAACATAAAATCAACTATGCCGCCTGGTGGAACGAGCCGTCCCTGCCCAAGTTCAATACCAACAACCCTGGCGTGCGCGATTATCTCTTTCAAGTTACCCACTACTGGCTGGAGTTCGGCGCCGATGGCTGGCGACTGGACGTCCCGGCGGATATTGATGACGATACCTTCTGGCGCGAATTCCGCCAGGTTGTGAAGGGGGTAAACCCGGATGCCTATATTGTGGGCGAAATCTGGCACCCGGCCCAGCGCTGGCTGAAGGGGGATATGTTCGATGCGGTTATGAACTACATCATCACCAACAACATTCTTGGCTTTGCCGGTGGTGCAAACTTGAATCGCACCTGGAAGCATGTGGACATTACCCTGCCTAACTTGGATGGTGACGGGTTCATAAAGCGTATGGATGCCATGCATGCTCTTTACGACTGGCAAATTAACTTCGCCCAACTCAACATGATGGACAGCCACGATATGCCGCGCGCCCTTTGGCTGCTCAACAACGACAAAGCCGCTTTCTTGCTGGCAATTTTGCTGCAAATGACCATGCCCGGCGCACCGTGTGTATATTATGGCGATGAGGTGGGCCTTTCCGCTGGCGGAGACCCGGACTGCCGGGCGGCTTTCCCCTGGCACCGCCCGGACACCTGGGATGCCTCCCTGCAAGAATACTACCGGGCCGCAATTTGGCTGCGCCATGCGCACCCGGCGCTGCGCACAGGTGAGCTTGCCTTTATCCCCACGGGTGGGCGCACGGTGGCCTATACCCGCCGCCTGGGTGGGCAGGAGGTTTTGGTGGTGGTGAATGCCGGGCTCGAGCCGGCCAGTGTGCAGGTTCCCGCATCGGCCTTGCAGCACAGGGCGTACACCCAGGTGTGGGGTGCCCCGCAAGCCGCACAGGTCGGCGAAAACGGCCTGGTTGTGGAAGTCCCCGCCCAACACGCCGCCGTTTTCGCATCCTGATGTAGGGGCGGGTGGCCGCGCCAGCATGGGACGTGGGTTTTGCTATTCCGACCGTTCGTCGAAACGATTGAAGAAAACCGGCACACCCGCCCGTCCCCCAGGATGGTTTTGATTTCCTGGCATGGGCGGGTCTGCGGGTTAGATGGGGGTGTTTCCTCGCCGGGGATGATGGTGGCTTGGTGGGGGATTCCGTTTCGCGTCGACCCGCCCCTACGGGAGGGTGTGATTGCCCCAGGGTGAAAAAATCCCTGAAAAAACCGGTTGACATTCCTGCCTGTGATTATCTATACTGGAAGTAGCCCATTTAGTATGGTTTATTAAAAAGGAGAATGTTATGGCACAAGCAGGTATGCATGCGTTAACCACGACGTTGGTAAAACCACTGCTGCCCAACAAAGGCAAAGCACCATGGCTGCTGCTGGGCGTGATCCTTGGCAACCTTTTTCCTGATTTAGACAACATTCTTGTGGCTGTCGCCACACTCACCAAACAGCCCACCGAAGGGCTGCACCGGACTTTCACCCACAGCGTTTTCACGGTTGCTGCTGCGGTTTTGGTCTTTTGGATTATCAGCCGGGTGACCAAACAGGACCGCTGGAACACCCTGGGCATTGGCCTTGGTGTTGGGATCGCTTCTCACATCCTGCTGGACCTGCTGATCTGGTTCAATGGGGTAGAGCTGGCCTGGCCGCTGGCCTCCTGGGTTAACTTATGGGAAGGGTTCACACCCGCGCAGTGGTGGATGAAGCTGATGGACCCCGTTGAATTCTTGTTTTTTGGTTTGTATTTTTTGTGGCTGTACAACGCGGCCAAAAAATCCGGCACGGATGGAGATGTTTTGGGCTGGCTGCGCGGTTGGACCATCCTGGCGGTTGTTTTGTTTCTCGTATTTACCCCGCTGGCGTTCATTATGCAAAAGGGTTTCATGACGATTTATGGCGGGTTGTATCTTGTTGTGTTGATTGCTGCTTTTGTGATTGCCATCCGGATGCGCAAGACTGTTCAGGCCATGGCCTGAACCAGTTCCCCGGCGGAGAGGCTGCCGAAACCGCCCCTGCCCAGGGGTGAGTTTCGTATGAAAACTTACCTGAACCTAGGTGTATTCATTCTACCCACCACCCACGACCCACCACCCACTGCCTCTCCAATACTGTGCGTGGCTTTGTGGTGCAGGGGCAGCCAGCCCTGGGCGGCCAGTTCGGGAGTGGGCAAGGCAGCTTCATCGGGTTTGTCGGAAAGGCCCAGGAGCAGAGCGCCCCTGGCGGCCCAATCCAGGGCGGCAGTATACACTTCCTGGGTGATGACAATCTCGTCAGCAAGCATTTGTTCCACGGGGGCGGTATCGGGTAAAAAACCCAGCGATTGGATCGTTTCGAGATATTCTTGCCGGCGAAATTCTTTGAATGGAGTCGGGTCGCCGCGCTGCACATTGGCAAAAATGCGGCTGTGGATGGTGCGCAGCCCTTCGGCGAGCCGTTCTTTTTGATTTTCTACTGCCTGGATGAACTGGCTGAAGTGGGTCATTTCGCCGCTGCGCACCTGGAGGACAAGCGTGTCCAGGTCGCCAATCCCGCCGCCCAGGGCCAGGCAGATATAGGCCAGGTAGTCCTGGTTATCACCGGTGAAGGAATGAAATTCGGGCTGGTTGAGCAAGGTGTAGCGGGTTTCAAAGGCTTCCGCCGAAAAACTCTCTCCTAACAACCCGGCAACGGTCTGGCGGACGGCGGTGACCCGCGCCCGATCTATGGTTGCGGCGTTGCGCCCGCGAGCACCCAGGCTGGTTTTGTCAATATCGATCAGAACGGCGGTGTTGGCATCCACAGAAAAACCTTGCTCTGCCAGCCAGGTATCAAAGTGGGTGAGCGCAGACCAGCGGTTGGTGTTGAACAGCCAGCGGCCAGGTGCGAGTTCAGCCAGGGTGTGGGTTGGGGGCTGCCTGTCTTCACTGGCGATAAAAGCCGCTCCGGGCCAGCCGCCTGCAGCGCAGATGTTTTCAAAAGCGGTGGTGTCGAGCAGTCGGGTGTCGCCCAGGAAAAGGATGCGCTCAATTTTGCCGGGAAAAGGCAGCAAACTGCGGGCGTGCACCAGGATGGCCGCGACACACTTCGCATAGTCGAGTTCGTTTTTGCGGGGGATGGCCCCATCGGGAAGCCCCAAGCGAGGGCGTAAGTTATCCAGTGCGGGCAGTGCTGGGTCGCAGGGCGCGAGGTTGCGGTAAATTACCCGGTCGCCCAGGAAGTCACTCAGATGGGCAAGGCCGTAGTTTTTCATGCAATTATCCCCATTTTGTAGAGCAGTTCGGCATTATAAATCGAGCCGCCCGCCGCGCCGCGGATGGTGTTGTGGGACAGCACCACCAGGCGCAGGTGAAAAAGTGGGTCGGGGCGCAGGCGGCCGACGACGGTGGTCATGCCCCGGCCAGTTTCGCGGTCCAGGCGTGGTTGGGGCCGGTCGGCTTCTTCCCGAACCAGGATTACCGGGTTGGGTGAGGAGGGCAGTCCCCGGCTGGCTTGCGGCCCGGTGTAGCTGCGCAGAACATGGTGGACATCTGAAATTTTGGGTGGGGCAGCCAGTTCGATGCTGGCGCAAACCGTATGGCCATCGCTGACGGCTACCCGGTTAGTGTGGGCGGAGATGGTTACCGGTGCGAGTTTGACCCGGTCGTTTTCCAGCACCCCAAGCATTTTGCGCGGCTCCCATTCTACCTTTTCCTCTTCTCCGCCGATAAATGGGATGACATTATCCAGGATATCCAGGGACGGGACGCCAGGGTAGCCCGCCCCAGAAATCGCCTGCATGGAAACGGCAAACACCCGGCGCACGCCAAAGGCTGTGTCGAGGGCTTTGAGAACAACCGTCAGGCCGGTGCTGGTGCAGTTTGGATTGGTGACAATGCTGCCTTTCCAGCCGCGCTGTTGGCGCTGATAGGCCACCAGAGCGGCATGTGCTGCATTGACTTCAGGCAGGAGAAGGGGGACGTCGGGTTCGGTGCGGAAGGTTGAGGCGTTAGAAAAAACGGCCAGCCCTGCGTAGGCCATCTCCGGTTCAATAATGGCTGCTTTTTCGGAGGGAAGGGCCGAAAAAACAATGCGAGCACCGTTCAGACTGCCCGGTTCACTGGACAGCACGGGCATGTGTTGAGCCCAGTCTGGCATGGGGCTGGTGAGCACCCAACGGCAGGCCTGGCCGTAAGGTTGGCCGCTGGTGCGCTCAGAGCCAGTCAGGGCCACCACCTGGAACATGGGATGGGTATCGAGCAGTTGGACAAAGCGCTGGCCGACGCTGCCAGTTGCGCCAAGTACGGCCACAGGGATGCGGTCATTCATGGTTATTTTCCTCTAAAATCAAGCGGTGCAAGGTGCGTACTGCGTCATCGCCCTGGGCGGTTTCAACCACCAGGCTGATGGATACTTCGGACGAGCCTTGCGCAATGGCGATGATGTTGATCTGGTCTTGCCCCAGTGCGCTGAAAATCTTTCCGGCGATGCCGGGTGTGTGTTTCATGCCGATGCCCACCACGGTGATAATGACGACTTCGGGGGATGCCCAAACGCTGTCGATGTCCCTGGTTTCCAGTTCCCGGGCGAAATCTTTTTCCAGGGCAGCCAAAACCTGGGGTCCTGCGCTGGATGGGATGGCAAAGCAGATGGATTGTTCGGAAGATGCCTGCGTAATCAGCGGGACGCTGGTTCCTGTGGAGGCTACCGCAGCAAAGGTGCGGGCGGCCACGCCGGGAACCCCCAGCATACCGCGCCCTTCAATGGTCACCAACACCTGCCCTCGGATGGCTGTGACGGCTTTAACCAAACCTTTGCCTGCAGCCCGGTCTGCTACCAGTCGGGTGCCAGGGTGGTTGGGGTTAAAGGTGTTGCAAATGCGCAGGCCAACACCGGTTTCAATGACCGGGCGGATGGTTTTAGGGTGCAGTACTTTTGCGCCATAGTAGGCCAGTTCGGCAATTTCCCGGTAGGTGAGTTCCGGGATGGTTTGGGCCGCGGGTTCGATACGCGGGTCGGTGGTCATCACACCGTCCACGTCGGTCCAGATCCAGACATCCTGGGCGGGGATGACTGCGCCGAGGATGCCGGCGGTATAGTCGCTGCCGCCGCGCCCCAGTGTGGTGATCAGTCCTTCGGGGGTTGCGCCAATAAAGCCAGTAACCACAGCCACCTGCCCCGCAGCAAACACCGGGCTGAGAGCGGCGCGGGTCTGGCGGGTGGTGGCGGCAAAATCGGGATGTGCATCTTGAAAATGGCGGTCGGTGACGATAAGTTGAGTAGCTTCGATGGGCTGGGCGGGAATTCCGGCGGCTTCCAGTGCCGCGGCTGTCAGCCGGATGCTCATCCGTTCCCCCAGTGAGGCAACCGCGTCCAGGGCGCGTGGGGTGGCTTCGCCCAAAACGGCAATCGCACGGCACAGCCCGGCAAATTCGGCCACAAGGTCATCCAGTTCCCCTTGCAGGTTTTCTGCCTGCAGCGGGTCCGCCACCAGTTCTGCTACGACCGCCTGGTGCATCCAGGTGAGCTGCTCAGCGGCGGCATCAATGGCCTGGCTGCTGGCGCTGGCAGTCTGTTGGGCCGTGTGGGCGGTGTTGAGCAGCAGATTTGTAACGCCGGACATCGCTGAGACGACGACCACCAGGTTTGGCCAACCTGGCCGGGACTGCCGGACAATATCCACCACCCGGTGCAGTGCAGCCGGGCTGCCCACCGATGTGCCGCCAAATTTCATCACCAGGGTTTTGGGATGGTCAGTCATGAGGTCACTTCTCCTGTATGAGCACTTCTTCTAAAGCAGCCAGTTCCGCCGAAACCAGCATGGGTGGCGCGGCATGTTTGGCGATGATGTCTGGGTCTTTCAGCCCGTGACCGGTGCAAACAGCCACGATACGTTTGCCGCGTGGGTTCAAGGCGCCGGATTCGATCTGGACAGCCAGCCCGGCTACGCCAGCCGTGGAGGCAGGCTCCACCCACACGCCTTCGGCAGCCAGCCGCTTTTGCATGCAGAGGATTTCTCCATCGCTAACGGCGATGATGCGCCCGCCAGATTCTTCGGCGGCTTGAAGCGCCTGCTCGCCGCGGGCCGGGCGGCCAATGCGGATAGCAGTAGCAATGGTTTCGGGTTTTTCTACCGGGTGGCCCAAAACCAGGGGGGCGGCGCCTTCGGCCTGCACGCCCAACAGCTCCGGCAGCCCGGTATGATGCAGTTCATCATGCTGGCGGAAGCCCATCCAATAGGCAGTGATGTTGCCAGCGTTGCCCACCGGCAGGCAGAACAGGTCCGGGGCGCTGCCCAGCGTTTCACAAATTTCAAAAGCACCGGTTTTTTGCCCTTCCAACCGGTAGGGGTTGAGCGAGTTAACCAGGGCAATGGGGTGTTTCTGGCTGATTTCAACCACCAGGCTGAGCGCATCGTCAAATGAACCCTGTACCTGTACCACCTGGGCGCCGTAGGCCATTGCGCCGGCTAATTTTCCAGCGGCTACTTTGCCCTCCGGAATCAGCACAATTGCGCGGAGGCCGGCCCGGGCGGCGTAGGCTGCGGCTGAGGCCGCCGTGTTGCCTGTGGAGGCGCAGATCACCGCTTTTGCCCCGCTGCCGGCGGCCTCACCGATGGCAATCGTCATTCCCCGGTCTTTAAACGAACCGGTGGGATTCAGCCCTTCAAATTTGACATACAGTTCAAAACCGCCGCCCAATTCTTCTGCCAGGCGCGGCAGGGGAATGAGCGGTGTGCTGCCTTCGAGCAGCGTAACTTCCATGGTATGCGCCGGGATGGACAACAGCGGCCGGTAGCGCGCCAGCACGCCGCGTTGGAGGTTGGTGTTTGGGTTGGACATAATGCCAAAAATTATACACCAAACGATAGATATTCCTTGCCGAACTCAACCAGCGTGGTGCCCGCAATTGTTGTTACTGCATCCATTCCCAATCCCCCTGTCGCCCTTCCCGCCAGGTGGCAACTACCTGATCTTCTCCCCGCCCCAAAGCCTGGGGCGGGGTTGGGGGTGGGGTTGGAAAGTGAGAACCGCAAATTCTAACAACCTTTGCCTGCTCCCTCCGAATTTCCGCATGCTGACCGAGACTCGGATTGGTTTATAATTGAACCGATTAGATTTGTTTTACTTTTTTCTTTGTGAGGCAGGATGAACAAAACCCAAATGATTCCACTGTTTGCTTATAACCACTGGGCCAATCAAAAAATATTGGCTTCAGCTCGGCTGCTTTCTTCAGAACAGCTCGCTTCTCCGCAGAGATTGGGTGGTGCTGCCATTTTGGGCACCCTGAGCCATGTTTATATTGCTGAGCATATCTGGCGGGTGCGCTGTGAATTGGGGCAGTTCCCCAGTTCTTTGCCACCCGGAAATTCGTTTTCCTCGCTGGATTCCCTGGAAGAGGCCTGGGTTGAAGAACAGGCCCATTGGCAAACCTGGCTATTAAGGCTTGAAGATGAAGATTTATTAAAACCTGTGGTTTATCGCAATACCCGCGGCGAATCTTTTCACCAGATTCTGTGGAAAATTTTGCTGCACGTGCTAAACCACGGTACCCAACACCGGGCTGAAGCTGCGGTTATGCTTACCGAAGCAGGTGTATCTCCTGGGGATATCGATATGATCCTTTTTTGGCGCGAGTTGGACAAAAATTAACCGATGAAAAAGAATACATTCGCTCCTCATCCTTTTACCTGGTTGGCCGAAAAAAGCCGGCCGGCTGTTTTTCGGTTTGCCACCTTTTTTGCCTTGTTTGTGTTTGCCAACTCTTTTCTGATCAACCAACCCCTGGTGACCGAGGCAGCCCCTGCAGGGATTGTTTCGTTTGAATTTGCCTGGACCTTGGAATCAGCCCAGGCGATGATCGCCTCCTGGGGTGACCAGGCCCGGGTATCTGCGGCGTTTGGCCTGGGGGTGGATTACCTGCTGATGCCGGCTTATGCGCTGGCATTGGGCCTGGGCGTTGTGTTGGCCGTTCCCCGGTTTAGCCGCCTGCCGCGCCTGGCTGCATTGGGGCCATGGCTGGCCTGGGGTCAGATCCTGGCGGCCGGGCTGGATTCAATCGAAAATTACGCCCTGATTCGCCTGGTTTTCGGCGCCAGGGAAGCCTACCTGGCGCCCTTGGCGGGTTGGTGTGCGCTGTTCAAATTCAGCCTGCTCTTGTTGGGCCTGGGCTATGTTTTGTTGGGTTTGGTTCAAAAAAAGGGCTGAGTTCCGACAAGGCGGGTCTATAATAAAATCGAAGAAGCTGCCCGTCCGGGCAGAGAACCTGGAGGTGTTTTGATGCAAAAATCCATTAAACGAGTGGCCATTTGTACCGGGGGCGGCGACGCACCGGGGCTTAACGCGGTGATTCGTGCCGCAACCCATGCCGCCATCAACCGGGGTTGGGAGATGTATGGCATTCGCGACGGCTACAATGGGCTGCTGATGCCCGAAAATTACCCCGAAGGCGGCCTTGTGCGCCTGACTGCCGACCGCGTGCGGGGCATCACCCACCTGGGTGGAACGATCATCGGTACCACCAACCGGGGCAATCCGCTGGCTTACCCGGTGACGGATTTCAATGGTAAAACTGTTGAAATTGACCGCAGTGATGAACTGATTCGTGCCTTCCAACTTCACCAAATTGATGCCCTGATTTCGGTGGGCGGGGATGGTTCGATGGCGATTGCCCACGCCCTGGCCCAAAAAGGGCTGTGGGTGGTTGGGGTGCCTAAAACGATTGACAACGACCTGGATAAAACCATCATCACATTTGGTTTTGACACTGCCCGTTCGTTTGCCACGGAGTGCCTCGACCGTTTGCATTCCACGGCCTCCGCCCATCGCCGGGTAATGGTGGTGGAGGTGATGGGCCGCTATGCCGGTTGGATTGCCCTGGAAGTGGGTGTGGCGGGTTCTGCCGATGTGATTCTTATCCCTGAAATTCCCTTTGAAATGGAAACGGTTGCTCGAAAAATCATGGAGCGCGAAGCGCGCGGGCGCGATTTTTCGGTTGTGGTGGTGGCAGAAGGCGCCAAGCCAAAAGGCGGCGATTTTTCTGTGATCAGCCGCGAGGTAGGCCGGGCTGAGCGTCTCGGGGGCGTGGGTGAAAAAGTAGGTGCGGCCATCCAGGAGATGACCGGCAAAGAAACCCGTGTGGTGGTGCTGGGCCACTTGCTGCGCGGCGGCACCCCGACCAGCTTTGACCGTTTGATTGCGCTGCGTTTTGGCGCGGCTGCGGTGCGTGCCATTGGAGAGGGCAAACGGGGTGTGATGGTTGCCTTGAACCCGCCCGTGGTTAACTATGTTCCGTTGGAGGAGGCCACCCAACGCATGAAGATTGTGCCCCTGGATGGCGATGTGGTGCAAACGGCACGCGACCTGGGCATTTGCCTGGGAGATTTTTAAACCCCACAGAATCGCAAATTGCGCAGAGATTGCTTCAGTCGTTCCGCTCCTTCTCAACGACATGTGGGGGGCTGCTATTACCGGATATGTCGTTGAGAGCCCCGCCAGGGGTGAAGCAATCTCATCATATGGGTAAAACCAGCTTTGTCATCCGGTTTACACTGAGAACCTCAGAGAAAAAACACAGAGAGTCACCGAGATGTTTAAAAAAACTCGGTGGCTCTCTGTGTTTCTCCGTAGCCCTCTGTGGAAGCTGAATGATGAATGTCCATAAGAACCGCTCAAGGATAAGATGGCTTTGCTGCGAATGACATCATCGTCATTCCATCCTCAAGATACCGCTGCAGCTTGTCCGAAGCTCGAATTGACAGATTGAAACTCGTGCAGGGTGCGCTTGACTGCGGCGTGGTAGGCATACCAGAACCGCGGGCCTTTTTCCGGAGAATCCAGGTTCATATATTCGTGCGAATCCTGGGGTAGGAACAGCCTTCTGAACCAGCCGCGTATGCCGGGGATATAGTACAGCAGGTGGGGAAAGAAATGAAAAAAGCCGCTGTGCAGCGCCGGGTGGGCGAGGATTTCTGCTTCTAAAGGTTCAATTTGTTCTGGGGTGGTGTTGGTCAGTCCACCGTGCTTTTCGAGCCACAGGTCTACATAATTGGTGTGGGCGTAAAAATCCTGGGCGGCGTGGCTCAGCTGGCCAAAGGCTGCCAACTGCTCCATTCGGCCTTGGGAGGTGGGTGGGCAGGCGGCAATAAAGGCGAGGCGTTCGGCAATGTAGGCGCTGCCCGCGGTAAGCTGGTTGTTGTCGAAATGAAAGTGGGCTTTGCTGCCCAATTGGTGAACCAGGGCATCTTGCCCCAGGTTGGCGGCAATTATTTGCGCGAGGCTTTCTTCGGGCAGCCGGGTTTCGAGGGCGGTGCGAAGGATTTGAATGTGATAGATTTTGTCCATATTTTAGCCTACCAGGGTCAGCCAGGCGATGCCCAACCCGAGGGTCACCAGGGTGATGGGTACGCCTGCTTTTAAATATTCCATAAAAGTGAGGTTCACGCCACGCGCTTTGGCGGTTTCGGCCACAATCAAGTTGGCCACAGAGCCAAGCAGCGTCAGGTTGCCTGCAAACGTGGTAGCCATGGCCAGGGTGAGCCAGGCCTGCTGCGGGTCTGGAAAGTTGGGAATGAGCGGGCGGAAGAGCAGCACAGCGGGGACGTTGGAAACCAGGTTGCTCAACACCACCGAAACGCCAGTCAGTGCTGCCACCCCTTGCGCAGCCACCGGTTCGAATACCGAAAACAGGCTTTTACTGAACCCTGTCGTTTCGATGGCGCCAGTAACGATAAACAGCCCGGCAAAAAACACCAGTAAGGACCAATCCAGTTCTTTGAATACCCGCGAAGGTTTCAGCCGCCGGGTGAACAGCAGCAGCGCCGCAGCGCCCATGGCCGCCAGCGGGATGGGCGCCCCGGTCAAAAATGCCGCCAGCATCAGGCCGGTGGCTACCAGGCTTTTGCGTAAAAGTGGGCGGTAGTGCCGCGCCGGCAGTTCGGGCGCAGCGGGAAAGGTTTGCGGCATGAATTCTTTGCGGTATACCAGCACAACCAGAACCCAGGCTGCAACCAACCCTACCAGCGCCACCGGCCCCAGGTAGGTTGTGAACCTGGCGTATGGGATTGCGGAGGAAATCCCAATCAGCATGTTTTGCGGATTACCCGTGATGGTGCCGGCTGAGCCAATGTTGGCTGCCGTGACAAGCCCAACCAGGTAGGGAATGGGGTCGCGCTTGAGGGAATGGACAATTTCAATTACCAACGGAGTGAACATGAGCACAATGGTATCGTTCAGGAACAAGGCAGACAGCACACCGGACGCTGCTATAATCAGTGCCAGCAGCCAGCGCGGCGAACGCGCCCAGCGAACCACCCAGCGGCTGACCAGGTAAAAGAAGCCAGAAAGGCGCAGGTTGACATTGATGATCATCATTGCCAGCAGCAGGGTGATGGTGTCCATGTCAATGGCTGCGTAGGCTTCTTCGAGAGAGATGGCCCCAATTGCCACCAATATGGTTGCCCCCACCAGCGCAATCGTGGCTCGGTTCATGCGCAGCCAGGGGTAGCGCCCAACGGCCACACCGATCAGGGTGACCACGATGACCAGTAAGGTCAGCAGGATCGTTGAAACCAATAATAATGGGGGGGTGTCCATATCATAATCCTGGCTTTACCGGGTGAGAATGAACCTCGCTGGCAGGATCAGCCCGCCAGCGAGGTGGGTTTAGGGTTTTCCAAGGCAATGACCAGGCAGATTAACCTATTTTTCGTTCAGGTTTTCTTCCAACCCGGGCACCAGGCCGGCCCCGCTTGGCACCTGGATGCTGGAGCCTTCAAAATCGCTGCCGATTGCTTCAAAACGCCCTTCAAGCGTTCCAGCCAAAAAGGCTTCGGCGATGGCATGGAAGGCCAGGTTGTTTTGGGGGCGAGCAAAGCCATGGCCTTCGTCCGGGAATAGTACATAGGTCACCGGGATCTGTTTGGCCTGCATGGCCTGGACAATCTGGTCGGATTCGGCCTGCTTGACGCGCGGGTCGTTGGCACCCTGGCCAATCAGCAGCGGGCGAACGATGCGCTGGGCGTGGGTGAGGGGGGAGCGTTCTTTGAGCAGTGCCTGGCCTTCTTCGGTGCGGTGGTCGCCCACCCGGGTGGTGAGCATGTCCAGCATCGGTTTCCAGTAGGGCGGGACCGATTCGAGTAAGGTGATCAGGTTGGATGGGCCAACAATATCCACCCCACAGGCGAAAAGTTCCGGGGTGAAAGTCAGCCCGGCCAGGGTGGCGTAACCGCCGTAGCTGCCGCCCATGATGGCCACCTGGGATGGGTCGGCAATTTTGGCCTGGATTGCCCATTGGACGGCGTCTACCAGGTCATCATGCATGCGTTGGCCCCATTCTTTGTTGCCGGCGTTGACAAAGGTTTTGCCAAAACCAGTTGAGCCGCGGAAATTAACGCTGAGCACGGCGTAGCCCCGGTTGGCCAGCCATTGGTGCCAGGGGTTGAGAATCCATTCATCTCGCGCCCAGGGGCCGCCATGAACCAGCAGCACCAGAGGCAGGGGATGGTCGGGGGTGCCTGGTGTTTGGCTGTCGGAGCCGTAGGGTAAGGAGTAGTAGCTGACCAGGTTGAGGCCATCGCGAGCCGGAATGATGACCGGGCGCAGGGCTGCCAGGGGCAGGCCTTCCAACTCTTTGCGGTTGGTAAATAAAAAGTTTGCTTTCCGGTTGGCCCGGTCGTAGTGGTAATAGCGGAAGGGGCTGTTGTCCATCAAGAAAACCACCACCCAATTTTGATCGTCCTGGCTGCGGCTGAGCACTTCCAGGTCGCCATTTTCTACGGTTTTTAGATAATCCAGGTCACCAGTGATGGCCGGGTCAATGACCTGCCAGCTGCGGCGGGTGTAGGGGAAGTTGGCTGCCTGGACGGTGTGTTGGGTTGGGTGAACCATCACCCCGGCTAGGTCGGCTTTGGGGTCTTCGGCCAGCATTTCGAACTTGCCAGTTTGCATATCCACCTTGAACAGGGCGCCGGTGTCTCGCCCGCGGCTGTCGGCCATGTAGAGGTAGCGGCCAGTGCTGTCAAAGCCATAGGGTTGGGTGGTCATGGTGTCTTCCATGCTGATTTCTGCAAAAGTTGACCAATCACCATTTTCGCTGCGCTGGAAGATGTTCATCCCACCTTCGGGTGTCATCCGCAGCGCCAGCCGGGGGGTGTAGGTGTCGTCGGTTACAAACCCCATGAAGCCTTCATTTTCCAACACCAGGGTGCGCTCTCCGGTCAGGATGTTGATTTCGTACAGGTCATGCAGTTCTGGAACCCGGTCGTTCAGCCCGACCAGGATGCTTTCCGGAGAGCAGGGGCTGACTTCGGAAATTTGGGCGGCCACGCCTTCGTAGGGGGTCAGGTCAGTGGTTTCGCCGGTGGCGACATCGGTGCAGTAGACATGCCAGTTTTCATCGCCGCCCTTGTCCTGGATGTACAGAATGTGGCGGTTGGTGTAGGCCCAGTGGTAGGTGCGCACCCCGCGAATTCGGTCCCGGGTGACCGGGCTGGCCGAGGCAATCTCGTTGGCATTGCCAACCCAGACATTAAGTACGTTTTCGTCTGGGGCAATGAACGCCAGCAGTTTGCCATCCGGGCTTAGTTTTGGGTTGGCTTTGTCGGGGTTTCCAAATAATTTTTTTCGGGGAATCAGCGGTATGGTGGACATGGGTTGCTCCTTTGTGAAAATCAAACCTCAACCGTGCTGTTCGGTTTCACAAACAGCACCTCAATTGGTTAAATTATACTCCGGTAGGTTTAATAACCCTCAGACAAGCGGTGGGTGCAGGCCTTCCAGAACCGGTTTTAGGAACTGGCCGGTGTAGGAGCGCTCCACCCGGGCTACTGCTTCGGGTGTGCCCTGGGCGATAATTTCTCCGCCGCGATCGCCGCCTTCGGGTCCCAGGTCAATGATGTGGTCAGCAACTTTGATGATATCCAGGTTGTGTTCAATCACCAACACCGTGTTGCCCTCATCCACCAGGCGGTGGAGCACTTCCACCAGCTTGTGGACATCGGCGGCGTGTAAGCCCACCGATGGCTCGTCCAACACGTAAAGCGTGCGCCCCGTGGAGCGTTTGGAAAGTTCACGCGAAAGTTTAACCCGCTGGGCCTCACCACCCGAAAGTGTGGGGGCAGGCTGGCCGATGCGTACATAGTCCAAACCGACATCCACCAGGGTTTGCAGCTTGTTAACCATGGATGGGAAGGCAGAGAAAACTTCCAGGGCATTTTCAACGGGCAAATCCAGTACATCCGCAATCGAAAGCCCCTTGAATTTCACCTGGAGCGTTTCGCGGTTAAAACGTGCCCCGTGGCAAATTTCGCAGGGAACGTAGACATTCGGCAAAAACTGCATTTCAATGACAATTTGACCCTGCCCTTGACAGGCTTCGCAGCGCCCCCCTTTGACATTGAAGGAGAACCGTCCGGGCTGGTAGCCGCGCACCTTGCTTTCGGGCAGTTCAGAAAACAGGTCGCGAATGACATCAAACAGGCCGGTATAGGTGCCTGGATTGGAACGCGGGGTGCGCCCGATGGGCGATTGGTCTATGTTGATGATTTTGTCAATGTTTTCCAACCCTTCAATCAAGTCATGGGTGCCGGGTACGTCGCGGCTGCCGTGCAGGTGACGGGCGATGGCCCGGAAGAGGGTTTCGTTCATCAGGGTGGATTTACCAGAACCGGAAACCCCGGTGAAGCAGACCAGCTTGCCGAGGGGGATATCCACATTCACGTTTTTTAAGTTGTTGGCGCGGGCACCCAAAATGCGGATGACCTGTCCATTGCCCGGGCGGCGTTCTGTGGGGACGGGGATTTTTTTGCGCCCGGATAGGTATGCCCCGGTGAGGGAGTGTGGATGGGCCAGGATGGCTTCGGGCGGGCCTTCGGCCACCAGTTCGCCGCCATGTTCGCCAGCGCCGGGGCCGAGGTCGAGAATCCAATCTGCGGACAGGATGGTCTCTTCGTCGTGCTCCACCACCAGGACTGTGTTGCCCAGGTCGCGCATGGACTTGAGCGTTCGCAGCAGGCGGGTGTTGTCGCGCGGGTGCAGCCCGATAGATGGTTCGTCCAACACATACAAGACCCCCATCAGGCGCGAGCCAATTTGCGTGGCCAGGCGGATGCGCTGAGCCTCGCCACCTGACAGGCTGGCGGCAGTGCGCCCAAGGGTCAGGTAGTCCAGGCCGACATCCACCAAAAACTGCAGGCGCTCGGCCAGTTCTTTTAAGATCCGGCTGGCAATCGCTTCCTGGCGGGCATTCAAGGGGGTTTCCTTATCCATCAGCCGCACTACCCATTCCAAGGTTTTCAAAACATGCCAGCTTGTCGTTTCCAGGATATTCTTGTCGTCTACGGTGACTGCCAGGGCTTCCTTGCGCAGACGGGCGCCCTGGCAGGTGGGGCAGGGTTTTTCGCTCATGAATTGGCTGATGCGCTCGCGCATGTAGTCCGAGTTGGTTTCATTGTAGCGGCGCTGCAGGTTGTTGATGATCCCTTCATACTTGGTATGAAAGGTTGAAACCCGTCCACGAGCGTTTGTATACTTTACCGCCACTTCGGTTCCCCGCGAGCCGTACATGATGATGTCCAACTGTTCGGGGGTCATTTCCTTGACCGGGCGGTCCAGGTTGATTTTGTAGAACTCGGCAGCTGCTTCCAGGGTTTGCCAGTAGTACCCGCCCTCTTCTTTTGGGCCACCCCACTCACTGAGGATGATGGCACCATCTCGAAGGCTTTTGCGCTTATCGGGAATGAGCAGTTCAGGGTCAATTTCCTGGCGAAAACCTAAGCCCTGGCAGTCGGGGCAGGCGCCGTGGGGGGTGTTGAAAGAGAAGGTGCGCGGCTCAATTTCTGGGAAACTGATTTTGTGAACCGGGCAGGCCAGGTGTTCGGAGAAAAACAGGTCTTCGGCGGGCTCGGTAGACAGGTTTTGCACAATCAAATATCCGCCGGAAAACTTCAGGGCGGTTTCCACCGAGTCGGTCAGGCGGGAGAGGAACGCATTGGCGTCTTCATCATTTTCCGGTGGGCGGATGACCAGCCGGTCTACTACAGCTTCGATATCGTGGACTTTGTAGCGGTCGAGGTCCACCTCGTCTTCCCCCAACACAATCACCTTCCCATCCACCCGGGCGCGGGTGAACCCGGCTTTTTGAATGTCTTCCAGGGTGGCCTGGTAGGTGCCTTTGCGCCCGCGCACGACTGGTGCAAGAATTAAGAGCCGGCTTTCTTCGGGAAGCTGGCGCACGGCATCGACGATTTCTTGGGCGCTTTGCTGCACCACCACGCGCCCACACTCGGTGCAGTGGGCAATGCCTGTCCGGGCATAAAGCAGACGCAGATAGTCGTAAATTTCGGTGACCGTTCCCACTGTGGAGCGCGGGTTGTGCGAGCCGCCTTTTTGGTCAATGGACACGGCCGGGGACAGCCCTTCAATGGTGTCTACATCCGGCTTGTCCATTTGCCCCAGGAACTGGCGGGCATAGGCTGAAAGGGATTCGACATAGCGGCGCTGGCCTTCGGCAAAGATGGTATCAAACGCCAGAGACGACTTGCCGGAGCCCGAAAGCCCGGTGAGCACCACCAGCTTGTCGCGTGGGATTTCAACCGTCAGGTTTTTCAGGTTATGGGCGCGAGCGCCCTCGACACGAATTACGTTAGATGACATAGGATCACTTACAACCAGGGAGGGTGAGATATTTTGGATTTTCGTTTGTGCAGCCATACCTCCATTATACCCCTGAAGTAGAACTTGTGTTCACTTTTGGGGTAAGTTTGACTGCGCAAAAGAAGATTATACCCCCATTGAGTTGGCTTTGGTCTTTTTCCAACCAGGCAGGTAAACCTAACTCGCGAAACGGGCCAGGCGCCAGAGCACCAGCGAAACAACCGCTCCCGAGAGCAGGGTGGAAACTCCAAAAGTAACTGCGGCGAGGGGGGTGGGAACCAGGCTGAGCGCCAGGTAGAGCAGGAATAAATGCCCGTAGATAATCACAAACAGCAAATCCATGCGGGTGCGCCCGGCGGTGGGCGGTACAAGCTGCGCCCCAGCAAGCTGCAGGGCAACGGTGGCAATCAGCACCCCCGGGATGACCTGGGTAAGCACCGATTCGGTGGCCAACCCGCCAAAGATGCTGAATGCCGCCGCCAGCGTGGCCAGAGCGCCAATTGTCATGGCGGGGATGAACATGCGCCACAGGAAAGCGGAAGTGCGCCGTTTGAGTGCAAAGCCAAACCGCAGGGTGTGGTTCATGATTTCGCCAATATTCTTGATTTCGGCAAGAGCTTCCAGTTTGGGGGTGTACCAGGAAAGCCGGTAGCCGCGCGGTGGGTGGAGATCTCCCAGCATGACCGTTTCGGTAGAAAACGGGTTGGGGACGAGCACCGCTTCCGAGATATCCATAAATTTGTCAAGTTCAATTTGAAAAGCCAGGATGTTTTCGTCAAATGGAAATTGGTTGAAGTTAAAGCGGGTGCGCACCCGGCAAACGATGTGCTGGTTGCGCCAGAGTAGTTTCGTCTGGTATCCGATGTTGTAGGTCAGGTGTTGGGTTTGCTGCTCCAGCGTATCGCTAATGCTGACTGCCAGGCAGTCACTCAGGGCTTTGGCTTCTTCGGGTGTGTCGCCAATCCGCAGGTCGGATAATTGCCACTTGGTCTTAATGGCTTCTATTTGTTCGGCAGGCAGGATGTTTTGGTGGGCAATATATTCTAGAATCTCTTGCGGATGCGCACCACTGTAAATGGTCAGGTATAAAACAATTTCGTCCTTTTCCGGGTCGGGGATTTCAATGTCGTTGATCGTGACGTCCACATGGACTTTCAGGGTGGATTTTCGCTCGGTGTGGCTCAACTGGCGATCCCTTGCTACCATCATTGCGCCGATTTCCGGGTCCAGCAGGCGGCTTTTGACCTCGGTAAAAGCATTTTCCACTGCCCATTCGGTTTGCTCGGGTGAGATGATTTTATCGAGAATTTTTTGCAGGGAGGTTTCCTGGGTGGCCAGTTCGCGGGCAGCCTGGTCTCGCTGTGCCCGGTGTTCTTCCAGTGATCGGCCAAACAGTGGAAATTCAGGGTCCCATTCTGAGAACGAGCGGAGCAGCCATTTAAGCACCACCTCTTTGCTGGCGGCGGGTGGCAGCACATATTCTTTTTTGACATTGATAAAGTCGCGGAACTTTTTGAGCATAACAGCCTCCTCCTGGCACAATTAAAGTATAGCACTCTTGCCGAGAATCCTTTAAATAGAATCGAAACCGGCTCAGCGATGGTATGGGCTTTGCCATCGCTGAGCCGGTTGTTTGGGCTGAACCCTGTGGGATTACCTGCAAGGGGTCAGGGTTTGTTTTGCGGAGTTCAGGCCAGGTCGAAGCGGTCCAGGTTCATGACCTTGTTCCAGGCGGAAACGAAATCACACACGAATTTCCCCTGGTTATCGTCCTGGGCATAGACTTCGGCCAGGGCGCGCAGTTGGGAGTTGGAACCAAAAACCAGGTCTACCCGTGTGCCGGTCCATTTGAGTTCGCCTGTGGTGCGGTCGCGGCCTTCGAAAACATCGGCGCTTTCGGATGTTGGTTTCCAGGTTGTGTTCATATCCAGCAGGTTGACGAAGAAATCGTTGGTGAGGGTTTCCGGCTGGTGGGTGAAAACCCCGTGTTGGGCCTGTTCAAAATTTGCGTTTAATACGCGCAGCCCACCAATCAGAACGGTCATTTCTGGTGCAGAAAGGGTCAATAGCTGCGCCCGGTCTACCAGCAGTTCTTCTGCAGAAACGGCGAATTTTGCTTTCAGGTAATTGCGAAAGCCATCGGCGACTGGTTCGAGCACGCAAAATGACTCCACATCGGTTTGTTCCTGCGAAGCATCCATACGGCCTGGGGTGAAGGGAACGGTCACAGCGTAGCCGGCATTTTTTGCGGCTTGTTCAACACCGGCGCAGCCAGCCAGTACGATCAGGTCTGCCAGGGAGATTTTCTTTCCGCCCGCCTGGGTGCGGTTGAATTCGGACTGGATTCCTTCCAGGGTGTGCAGCACTTTTTTCACCAGCTCTGGTTGGTTGACTTCCCAGTCTTTTTGCGGTGCAAGGCGAATGCGGGCGCCGTTAGCCCCGCCGCGCTTGTCGGAGCCGCGGAAGGTGGAAGCGGAAGCCCAGGCTGTGGATACCAACTCGGAAACGGATAAACCCGCCGCCAGGATTTTGGCTTTAAGGTCAGCAATGTCCTGGGCATCTACCAGGGGATGACCTGCTGTTGGAATTGGGTCTTGCCAGATCAGGTCTTCTGTGGGGACTTCGGAGCCAAGGTAGCGTGCTTTCGGGCCCATGTCGCGGTGGGTCAGTTTAAACCAGGCGCGGGCGAAGGCATCTGCGAAGGCTTCAGGGTCCTGGTGGAAGCGCCGAGAAATGGGTTCGTAGATCGGGTCAAAGCGCAGCGAAAGGTCTGCGGTGGTCATCATGGGGGGGTGTTTTTGGGTGGGGTCGTGGGCGTCGGGGATCATGTGTTCGGGTTTGACGTCCTTGGGCGTCCATTGGTGAGCGCCGGCCGGGCTTTTAACCAGCTTCCACTCGTACCCAAAAAGCATGTCGAAATAGCCCATATCCCAGTGGGTGGGGTTCGGTTTCCAGGCGCCTTCGATGCCGCTGGTTGTGGTGTGGACCCCTTTGCCTGTGCCAAAGCGGTTTTTCCAACCCAGTCCCATTTCTTCCATTGGGGCGGCTTCGGGTTCGGGGCCAACCAGGGTGGGGTCGCCTGCACCGTGGGCTTTGCCGAAGGTGTGCCCGCCTGCTACGAGGGCAACGGTTTCTTCATCATTCATGCCCATACGGGCGAAGGTGTCGCGGACATCGCGACCGGAAGCAACCGGGTCGGGGTTGCCGTTGGGCCCTTCAGGGTTGACATAAATCAGGCCCATTTGGACGGCAGCCAGTGGGTTTTCCAGGTCTCGCTCGCCGCTGTAGCGTTTGTCGCCCAGCCACTCGGTTTCGGCGCCCCAGTAAATATCTTCCTCAGGCTGCCAGATATCTGCCCGACCGCCGCCAAAGCCAAAGGTCTTAAAGCCCATTGTTTCAAGCGCCACGTTGCCGGCCAGGATCATCAGGTCGGCCCACGAGATTTTGTTGCCATATTTTTGTTTGATGGGCCAGAGCAGGCGACGGGCCTTGTCCAGGTTGCCATTATCGGGCCAACTGTTGACTGGTGCAAAACGCTGGCTGCCAGTGCCGCCCCCACCGCGGCCATCGGCGGTCCGGTAGGTGCCTGCGCTGTGCCACGACATCCGGATAAACAGGCCGCCGTAGTGGCCCCAATCGGCAGGCCACCATTCCTGAGAATCGGTCATCAGGTCGGCCAGGTCTTTTTTCAGTGCGGCCAGATCGAGCGATTGGAATGCTTTGGCATAGTTGAATCCCGGGTCCATCGGATTGGATGCGGGGGCGTGCTGATGGAGGATGCCCAGGTTTAATTGGTTAGGCCACCAATCCCGGTTGGATGTACCTCTGCTGGCTGTGAGGATTTTTCCCGTAACGGGACATTTATTTTCTTCCATGATCGTTGCTCCTTTTGGTTAGAAATATTTTTAGAAACATACACATACTTATCAACGGCTTATTGAGATGCCTTGCATGTCGGGCAAAATCCGTACAGGGCAATTTGAGCGCGGACAATCTGGTACCCGGAGGTTTTCTCCAGCTGTTGGAGTGATTCCTGGTTAAGCACCACATCCCCATCCATGATCTGCTGGCACCGGATGCAGATCAAATGGGGATGGGGTTCGGGGCGGTTGCCATCGTAGTGGCTGTCGCTGCGCAAATCAATTTCAAATACCTGGTTGATTTCTTTCAACAAAGCGAGGGTTTTATATACGGTTGCCTGGCTCATGGTGGGGAACTGCTGCTTGACACTCACGTAAAGCTGGTTTGCGTTTGGGTGGCCTTTGCTGGCGGCAATCAGCCGCACCAATTCCACGCGCTGCGGCGTCAGGCGGAAGTTGCGCTCTTTCAAGGCGGTAATCAGCTGTTGGAAACGAACCTGAGGGTCGGGCATCGCGATTGGAAAATTCGAGAAAAACTCTTTGTGGATAATTGTTATTGATTATACCGCAAATGGGCCTCTGTGCTTTTTTTGATGGGTTTTTGCGGCTGGTTGGGGGTTTTCTCAAATCTGTTATAGATCCGGATCTCACAAGAGCCAGGTTAACCCGGCACGCCTGTGAAATTTGGGTATTGACACTTTTTTGAAAAGTTATATAATATAGAAAAGAACTTTGAAAAACAAAGTAATTGTTGGAAAGAAAGGAGAGTGTCATGCAACCCCCAATTAGTCTTAAAGCCCTGGAAAAGCAGGCGGTTCGGGCAACATTTGCCGATGGGATGTGGGATGTGATGATTGGATGTTTTGTTGTGATTTTTGCCATTGCGCCGCTGTTGAGCACATCCCTGGGTGATTTTTGGAGTTCGTTTGTGTTTCTGCCGTTTTGGGCGCTGGTCTATCTGGCGATCTGGCTGACTCGTAAATATATCGTCACACCTCGCCTGGGGACGGTAACCTTCCGCAAGGCGCGCCAGAAAAGAATTGCTCGTTTTACGATGGTGATGCTGGTTGTGAATGTGTTCTTGGCGCTGTTGGGGCTTTGGGTTGCTTTGGGCATTCAACCTGCTGCCCCCACCCAAATGAGCTTGATTATCCCTGCTGTCCTGGGTTTGGTTCTTTTGGCTGGCTTCAGCGCTGCCGCGTATTTGCTCGATTTCCCCCGCTTGTTTGCTTATGGCTTGCTGTTGTTTGCTGCCCCGCCGCTGGGAGAATGGTTGTACCAGAACCACGGTGTGCCCCATCATGGCTACCCAGTTGTGTTCGGCTTTGTGGCTGGGGTGATGATTTTGACAGGTTTGGGCCATTTGTTCTGGCTGGTCAAAACCCATCCCGCTGCTCCGGAGGTGTGAGATGACCCTGCCCGATGCCCACCCCCTTTCGGATTTGGACCAGGTAATTCATGCCCCGGCTCGTTTGATGGTTTTGTCTTACTTGTATGTGGTTGAAAGTGCCGACTATGTTTTCCTGATGCGCCTGACCGGGCTGACCTGGGGCAACCTGGCGACACACTTAAACAAGCTGGAAGAAGCAGGCTATGTGCAGATGGAAAAGACCTTCAAAGGTAAAAAACCCCACAGCACCCTGCGCCTGACCGAAAAAGGCCGCAGCGCCTTCAGTGCCTATAAAAAAATGATGAAGCAGGTTTTGAATGACCTGCCCGAATAAAAATCAAAAGATAGGAGGCTAAAATGGAACCCACACTGGTTATCGCATCTGTCACAGCCGTGATTTTACTGGTGGTGTTGGTGGTTGTTGTGTTCCGACTGGTCCAGAAACTATCCAACAAACCGTAAATGGCACCAGCGGCGGCACATTCCGATACAGGGATGTGCCGCTGCATTTTTTTCCTGGTTCTTGCTTCTGGGCCTTTCCTGTCTTAAATCAGGTGAATTTTTATGTTCAATCGCAAGAAACTGTACCGTGAACGCCTGGAAATGTACCTTGTTTACGTGATGCTGGCTTATCGCCGGATTACGCTGTTTTTTGGCTTGTTTTGGGTGGTGGCCGCTGCATATGCCTTTCCTCTCGATCTTCGTTTTGGGGTTATCCTCCTGGGGGTTTCTGTTTTTCTGCTGGCAATGGGCAGTTCATACCCGCTGATGGTTTGGACCGCCAGGACGATTGCCCGTTTGGTGGTCTGGTTGAAGAAGGATTTTTAGGTTGGCTTTTCGCTTGCTTTGATGGCTGTCTGCGGCTGTGCTTTGGCCTGTGCGCTTTCGTAAAGATGCTCAAGTCAATTTTGCCAAATTTTCGGTGGGTCCACCCACGTTCACGTCCGCTGGCAGGTGAATGGCAAAACGGCAGCGGTTGTCTCCCTGGAGAACCGATTCTAAAACTTCGACGCGAACAGGCTGTGCCAGTGCCCCTTCCCAGGGTTTTTTATGGAAACCAGCGCTGCAGTTGCAAAAAATGGGGGCAGCAGGCTGACTATTTTTGACCGCCTCACGCGCCCAGGGGCAGTGACAGTAATAATAGCGCTTCAAGAGGGGGTCATCGGTGTGCAGGTAGGACTCGGTTAAGAAGGGGATTTTGGTTTCGTAAATGATATTCCCAACCCGAACCCCGCCGCCCATTTCCGGCTGACTGCGGATATAAGCGAGCACTTCGTCAGTGACCGGTTGGGCAAAGAACAGGCGGCCTTCCCGCTGGCAGGCTTCCATTTGTTCCATGAAGTGCTGCTTCTTACGGTCCAGGTATGCGTCCAAACTGGCACACGCCAGGTAAATCTCCCGCTCCCAGGCGTAGTCCGGCAGGTCGCGCAGGCTGTCGCTCAATAAACTGCGGGTGGCTTCGGGACCAATGGCGTGTTCCAGGCGTTGGATCACCGGCTGCATGTAGGCTGGTTTTTCCGGGGTTGGCAGGCCAAATGGGGCGACGCCAATTCCAGCAAATATCGCATCGCGCATGGCTTCGCCGCAGCGTTCTGCAACGCGGTGGTACAGGTTTTCTTGCGCCTCGCCGCCATCCAGCGATTCCAAAAACGCGACATAGACGGCGTTGTCCCGGATGAACAACCCATAACGGGCCAGGGTGATAAAGTTTTCTACGGTATTCAGCCCTTCGGCAATCAGCACCTGCGAGAATGCCCAGGCAGTCTCGGTGGAAAAACCGCCGTTGCCGGCTGCATACTGTTCGAAGCGTTCTGCCAGAGACAGCGCTAAATCCAGCGCTTCGGCGGGGACCTTCCGCCCGATGAGCATGGCACGAAATCCATCTTGATCCATTCCAACTCCTTATAACGACAAAATCCCGGCAGGATTTTAACCCCCTTATCTATCGTAGCATCATTCTGCGCCCTGCGCAATTGAAAATCGAGCGGGGTTTCGAATCCTTAACTTAAGCCAGGAGGGCAAAAACCAGCAGCATGCCCCCCAGTGCCCCGGCGCTGGCGGTAAGCCAGAAGATGGGTTTGCGAGTTTTATGGCGGAACACCCACATGCCCAGCAGCGCCCCCGGCCCACCCACCAGGCACCAGGCCAGCAGGGTGCGCTCGGTGGTGCGCCACATTTGGGCTTTGGCGCGGATTTTGTCCAGGCCAAAAGCCAGGAAAGCCAGAAGGTTCAAAAAGAGGTAAATGAGTATCAGGGTGTCCATCGTTTTTTGAGGAAGATTGTACCCACTTTCCAACAAATCGGTTGCCTGCTTGCACCCAACCCCCCAACCTTAAGAAAAGCCTGAGAGATGCTGGGGGGAGAATAGACAAAACCTGGACAGGCATGTATAATGTTTTTAACTCCGATGGGGAGTAGCCACCCGCTTGCGGGATGTGCAATCGTCATTTCGGAATGTAAGTTCCCGGTTGCTCAATAAGTGGCAAGACCATCGCCAAACCCGATTGGCGGCGGTCTTATTTTTATTAACCAAACGCCGATAATTTATTTGAATAGGAGAATATATGAATTGGCACCAAATCCCCTTTGAAGATGTGATTAAACAGAAGAATTCTTCCTCGAAAGGGTTAAGTTCCGGCGAGGCAGTTGCCCGTCTCGGAAAGTATGGGCCGAATGAACTGGTTGAAAAAAGCACCCGCGGCCCGTGGAAAATCCTTTGGGAGCAGTTCACCGCCACGATGGTGCTCATCCTGATTGCTGCGGCGGCAGTCTCTGCGCTGCTGGGAAAGTGGCAGGAGGCTTCGGCCATTTTTGCGATTGTTTTGCTCTTTGGCCTGCTCGGCTTTTTCCAGGAGTACCGCGCTGAAAAGGCAATGGACGCGCTGAAAAAGCTGGCCGTACCCCAGGTGAGGGTCCGGCGCGACGGGCAGGTAGTGGAAATTTCGGCGCGTGACCTGGTTCCAGGGGATTGGGTTCTGCTTGAAGCGGGCAACCTTGTCCCGGCGGATTTGCGCCTGGTGGAAAGCGTCAACCTGCGCATTCAGGAAGCCGCTCTGACGGGTGAATCGGACGCAGTTGAAAAAGACACCGATCCACTTGAGAAAGCTGAACTGCCGTTGGGGGATCGGGTAAACATGGCTTACATGGGCACAATAGTTTCCTATGGGCGCGGGGCGGGGCTGGTGATTGCCACGGGCATGCAGACCGAATTGGGGAATATTGCTGCTTTGCTGCAGCATGGGGAGGCGGAACTGACTCCTTTGCAAAAGCGGCTCGACCAGTTGGGCAAAACGCTGGCGATGGGCGGCCTGGTGGTGGCCGGGCTGATTGCCGCTTTCGACATCTGGCGCGGTGCGCAGGTGGTGGATGCCTTTCTGCTGGCAGTTAGCGTGGCTGTTGCGGTGGTGCCTGAGGGGCTGCCTGCTGTGGTAACGATCACCCTGGCGTTGGGGGCACGGCGCATGCTGGCCCGTAATGCCTTGATTCGCAAGCTGCCAGCGGTGGAAACCCTGGGTTCGGTGACGACCATCTGTTCGGACAAAACCGGTACCTTAACGGAAAACCGGATGACGGTTACCGTGTTGGATGTGGCTGGCGACCGGGTGACAGTGAGTGAGGAGACCGACCAGCGCGGCCATGGGGTGGTGGAATTGAGCGGAAAAGCGCTGTCCACCCCCAAAGGGTCGCTCAGCCTGCTGTTAATTGGCGGCGCGCTGTGTAATGACGCCCGTTTGCAGGTGGATGACGATTCCGATGGTAAAAAATTCCGGGCGATTGGCGACCCAACCGAGGGTGCTTTGGTTGTGGCGGCGGCTAAATTCGGCTTGATGAAAGCGGATTTGGATGAGCATAAGCCGCGGGTGGGCGAACTTCCGTTTGATTCAGAAAGAAAGCGCATGACCACCCTGCACAACTTGGCCAGGAGTGAACAGTCGGCCATTCGGGAGCTGTTGGATGTAGTCGCTCCCTATGCGGCGTACATTTCGTTTACCAAAGGGGCTGTGGATGGGCTTTTGGAAGTTTCGACCCATGTTTGGGAAAATGGGGCGCGTCACCCGTTGACGGCAGATTACCGCCTGCGTATCGAAGCGGCTAACCGCTCGCTTGCAGAAAACGGGATGCGGGTGCTCGGAGTGGCGTTTAAGACCTATGACCAACCGGAAAGCGGTACGGTGCTCGAAACCGGGCTGACCATTGTTGGTTTTGTGGGGATTATTGACCCGCCGCGCCCGGAGGTGAAAGATGCGGTTGCCCAAGCCAAAATGGCCGGTATTCGTCCGGTGATGATCACTGGCGATCACCCGCTGACGGCTCTGCACATTGCCCGCGAACTGGGCATTACCGACGAAAATGGCCGGGCGATGACCGGTGTGGAACTGACCCATCTCTCGGAAGACCAACTGCGCGAGGTGGTGGAAGAAATCGCAGTATTTGCCAGGGTTTCGCCAGAGCACAAGCTGCGCATTGTGAACGCTTTGCAGGCGCGTGGGCACGTTACTGCGATGACTGGCGATGGGGTGAATGATGCTCCAGCGCTAAAAACTGCGGATATTGGCGTGGCGATGGGCATCACGGGTACGGATGTTTCGAAAGAAGCTGCAAAAATGGTATTACAGGATGATAATTTTAAAACCATTGTGGCGGCGGTTGAAGAAGGGCGGGTGATTTACGACAACCTGCGCAAGTTCATTAAGTTTTCCATTGGGGGTAATTTCGGTAAGATTTTGGTGATGCTTGTGGGCGTTTTGGTGGGTCTTCCAGCGCCGCTTTTACCTTTGCAGTTGCTCTGGTTGAACCTGCTGACGGATGGATTGCTGGGGGTGGGGTTGGGGTTAGAGCCTGCCGAGCAGAATGTGATGAAGCGCAAACCGGTTGCGCCCAATGCTGGTATTTTTAGCGGTGGTTTGGGGGGACAGGTGGTGCGCTTTGGGGTGCTGATTGGGGCGCTTTCGTTGGGGATGGGTGCCTGGCACTATTTTTCCGGTCATGAAGATTGGCAAACGATGATGTTTACCACGTTGGCCTTCGCCCAGGTCTGGCAGGCATTTGGTATCCGCAGTGGTTCCGATTCCATTTTTAAGGTAGGCCTGTTTTCAAACAAGCCTTTGCTGGGCCTGGCCCTTGTGGTGACCATTGCCCAACTGGCAGCGCTATATGTTCCCGCGCTGCAAACCTATCTAAAAACAACCACGCTCACCCTGCCCGACCTGCTTTTGAGCATTGGTGTGGGGGCCTTGGTCTTGTTCTATGCAGAAATTGAGAAACTGGCGGCTCGAAAAGCGCAAGCCTGACCTTCTTTAAACCAAAACCGGTGGTGGATTTGCCAACCAAACCACCACCGGTCGCTGCGCCTCAGGCAGGACTCGAACCCACAACCCTCTGATCCGAAGTTGGAGGGTGTGCCAGCAAACTTCAAAATGTGGGATATTTCCATTAAAACAACCTGTTTTAATGCCATTATTGGGCCTTAAACGCCCAAAATCGGGTTATACCCGCAACCCATTAAACACCAATTGCAACCAAATTGCATCCAACCCCGGTTTTGTTGACCCTGAACATGGTGGAGGTGTGCAATGAGCGCCCAGCCCGAACTGCACAACCGCATGGCAGAAGAAGCCCTGTTGGGCGGCCTATTGTTGAACGCCAACCGGTATTGGGACATTGCGAACGGTTTAACCGGGTCGGATTTCCACCTTCTCAGGCACCAGGTTATTTGGAATGCGCTGGTCAGCCTGATTGAAAAAGGCCAGGAAGTGGACTTCGTTACCATAACCGAAGAGCTGGAACGCCGTGGAAAATTGGAGGAAGTGGGGGGACCTGCTTTTTTGAGCGGGCTGCTCACCGCTACGGTCAGCTCTCTGCATGTTTTGGATTATGCTCAAATCATCAAAAAGCATTCATTGCAGCGCCAGTTGTTGGATGCGGCGTCCAAAGTAGCCACCCTGGCTCACAAAGACGACCTGGACCCTGAAGACATGCTGGCCCAGGCGGAGCAGGCTCTGACCAGGGTATCCAACAACCTGGTTTCCGAGAACATGCAATCTTTTAAGGAAGTACTCTCGAGGGTATATGACCAGATGTATACGGCAGCCAACCAGAAAACCCCGCCCGGTGTTCCAACCGGGTTTCTGGACCTGGATAAGCTGTTGGGTGGACTGCAGCCGGGGGATGTCGTCATTGTGGCGGCCCGGCCCGGGATGGGTAAGACTTCGTTGTTGTGTGGGATATCGGAGCATATTGCCCGCTTAGAAAGAAAGCGGGTGGTTTTCTTTTCGCTGGAAATGTCCAGCGACCATGTTGTTCAGCGCATCCTGGCAATGCACACCGGCATCAGCGCCCAGGTTCTGCGCACCGGTCACCTGACGGATGATCAATGGAAGCATGTTCATGGGGTCATGGAATTGCTTGAAGATGCACCGATTATTTTGAACGACACCCCCACCCTCACCCCGGCCCAGCTTCGGATTCACCTGCGCCGCCTGGCTTCCCGCCAGAAGATAGACCTGGTTATTGTGGATTATCTCCAACTGATGTCAGGGGGCAGTAAGTTTTATAACCGCCAGGAGGAAGTCACCGCCATTTCCCGGCAGATCAAGGTCATTGCCAAGGAATTAGGTGTGCCGGTTATTGTAGCGGCACAGTTATCGCGGGCTGTTGAAGCGCGCGATAACAAAATGCCGGTGCTGAGTGATTTACGGGAATCTGGTGCAATTGAGCAGGACGCCGATGTTGTGCTCTTCATCCACCAGACTCAAAATGGTTCCCCAGGTGCAGGTTCATTGATTGTTGCCAAAAACCGAAATGGGCCAGTCGGGCACGTTCCCGTGACCTTTATCGCAGCCCGGACCAAGTTTGTCGCGGTTAACGCTCCGGAGATTCAACCATGACCACCCAGCAGCGCCTGATTAAGTTTCAATACGAGCAGTCTCTGACCTTTGCCACAGATCGGGCTGCCTGGGCGGAGGGTTTTGAAATTTCCACCCGTCTGTTTGCCGAGGTTTTTTCCAGCGGTTGGTATCGCGAAAAATTTGGCTCAGACGCTAAGCGGTTTATGGTTTTCCTGGCAATTGTGATGCACAGCCGCCCGCTTACAGGGGCCGATCTTCAGCTGTTGATCTCCCTCGGGATGGCCACCCAGGAAGACGAAGGCCGCCTGTATGCCCGCATTACGGATACTGGCCTGGCGGCAGAGCTGGGCTTTCATCGCCAGACGGTGGTGGCCTGCACGGAAAAACTTGCATCGGCCGAGGATGGTTACCTGATCAGAATCCTCGATTTGCCGGCCGGCAAAGAATTTCGGGATTCACGTGGCCAGTATGCCGGCAGTAAACTGTACCTGGTTTCAGGGGATTTGGAAAACCGTCTGCAAAAACAAATTCACCGTGTCGAAAAATTCGACACGGTCCGTGATGAATTTTCCACCACCCCTGTCGAAAAATTCACCACAAATATTAAGAAGATTAAAGAAGATGAGGAGGAGAAATCGCCCGACCCCAGCCAGGCCTCACCCCTGGCACAAACAGCCCTCAACCTTTTTGCCCATCAACACGGTGGCGTTTACACCCCCAGCCCAAGAGAAATTCGGGCTGCCAATGCCTTGGTGAATGATGGGTTTACTGAAGACGAAATTGCCTCTGGCATTGCCTTTGCTTTTGCCCAGGCAGCCAAACCCGTTCAACGATTTACATACTGCACCCGCATCATCCGGCAGCGCCGGAACCTGGCTGTTCCCGACCCCGAATCCCAGCCGATCTCTCCGGGACCTGGATTATCCCAGGTGACCGGAGATACGCTGCAATCTTCGGCCTCCGGCTCAGAAAAGGCTTCTGCACCTGTTGTGATTGATGCCGATCTGGTTGCTGCGGTAGACCTGCTCAAAGATGCCGGGCATGAAATCACTGCTGTTACTCTGGCTCGACTGCGGCGCATGGCAGCGCGCGTGGATGCGCCTGCCAGGGTGTCTGGTTCCAGTGGTGTGGCATGGCTGCTGGATGCACTGCACACCGGTGCAGGGGTTGCCCGCAACGACAGGCTGCTGCCTTATGCAGACCGGGTCCTGGCAGATTGGTCCACCAACGGACGGGCTGCGCAAAAATCGCACACCAGGGGTGGTTCACGGTCAAACGGTGCACCCGCCCGGCAAGGCACTATGTTGTCCCAACTTCAAAAATATCTAAACCCAACTGAGGTTTCAAACGGAGGAGAAAATGGCTTCTGAAACCGAGATTCTGAAAATCATGGCCATTCTGACAGCCGCATACCCCAACAGCGGCGCAAACGACGGCACGATTCCCCTGTATGCCCGTTTATTGTCCGATATTCCAGGGGAACTGCTCCAGCAGGCTGCGTTCGCGCACATTGCCACCTCTAAGTTTTTCCCAACCATTGCCGAACTGCGCCAGGCCGCCCTGGATGTGCAGGAGGCGGCAGACCCCTTGCCCGATGCCCACGCAGCCTGGGGTGAGGTGCTTCGAGAGATGGACCGGGTCGGTTGGCTGACCACTTTTGGCGAGACCTTGCAGTTTAGCCATCCTTTGATTGCCGAAGTTGTCCACCTGTTTGGTTGGCAGCGGTTGTGTGCTTCAGAAAACACCGTGTCCGATCGGGCGCAGTTTCTGGCGGCATATACCGCTCGGCTTGACCGCTACCGCCAGGAAGCCCGCTGGCCCGCAGAGGTGATGCGCTTTGTGATTGGGCAGCGAGGCGCTGATCGGCTTCTGCCAGGAGGGAGCTCATGAAAACTTTCGGAATTTCCCTTTTCCTTGGCTTTGCTGGCGTCATCGCCTTGCTCGCCCTGGGCACCGCCCTGACCAGCGCCGCCGCCAGCCTGGCAAACGGTGTGGCTTTTGCCACACTTGCCACCACCCTGCTCACCAACCAGTGTATCAGCGGGTTCATTGCCCTGGTGACACTGGTCGCCGGAGCGGCTGGCGGCTTTGGACTGGCGGTTGTATGGCGCTCGCGAGCGCGGCAGCAACCCCCCGGGCGCTGGGCGCCTGGACCCAATGCCCGCTGGGGACGGGTGGATGGGGTGCAGCGGCCGGCGTTACCGCAGCAGCCTGCACCATTGGTCTACCTGCCCGAAGAAGTTGAAGAGGAAGAAGAAACCCTCCTCCTGGACCGCTGGGGGTTTTAGGATGGCAGCCATGGCAAAGGGTTTGTCCCTCTTGATGCTGATTTTTGCCATCTCTGCCTGCGCCCCAGCCCCAGGGAGCGGGTGGAGCGAGCTGCCCACGCCGATGCCGGCGTATGTGGCAACGGACCAGGTGGCAGCCCTGCAAGCCCGCGCCACCCGCCAGGCGGGCGAAAGCCGGATGGCAGAACTGGCTGCCGAAGGCACCCTGGTGGCGCTGCAGATGACAGCATCCTCTGCAACCGAGGTAGCGCTGGCGCGGCAAACCGAGCAGGCGCAGGCTGCCACAGCCACGGCAGGGCAGGCAAACTTGCACGCATCCGCCACCGCACAATCCTCCACCCAGTCCGCCGCCCAGGTGGAACGGCAAAGCACCGCCACCGCCCAGGCAGCCCAGTACACCGCCGTGGCGTTTGTCCAGGCCAGCAC
>CAZAYY010000027.1:0-56616 GCA_964489525.1 uncultured Anaerolineales bacterium | reverse complement strand
CAGACGCCTTCTTGTTATTGACTTCTACCAAAACGCGACTTTGAGAAAGCCATATATCCCTTTTTTTGACCTCTTGACAAATCCCACTGATCCACATAGAATTGCACCCAGCTTATGAAAACCTTGTTCTTGATGTCCTGCGCTATGATGATGTGCCCGAAGCGGGTAGGCAACCTCCGCTTTGGGCTATTGCTGCTCTAAGCTGAGCAGCGCCCCCAGGGCCAGCCCTGGCAAGCGGCGGACAGCCTCCCGCAAATTCTCCGGAATTGCGACAGGCTGTCCGCCGCTTTTTATTTACCCACTTTTTTTATCGGAGGTTTTTATGTCCACACCACAACGCAATACACGTACCCTGGGTTTTACCACCCGCCAGCTGCATGCTGGCCAGAGGCCTGACCCGGCCACGGGTTCGCGCGCCGTGCCCATCTACCAGACGACTTCATACGTATTCAACGACACCGACCACGCCGCCCGGCTGTTTGCCCTGCAGGAGGCCGGCAACATCTACACACGCATCATGAACCCCACCAGCGATGTGTTTGAACAGCGCATCGCCGACCTAGAAGGCGGGGTGGGTGCGCTGGCGGCGGCTTCAGGCCATGCGGCCCAAACCATGGCCATTTTGGCCCTCTGTGAGCAGGGCGACCACATCGTTTCTGCTTCAACACTGTACGGCGGGACATACAACCAGTTTGCCTACACCTTCCCCCGCCTGGGAATTGATGTCACCTTTGTGGACCCGTCCAACCCCGCCAATTTTGAGAAAGCCATCCGGCCCAACACCCGCCTGATTTACGGCGAAACCCTCGGCAACCCGCGCATCAATGTCTTCCCGTTTGAGCCTGTGGCCGAGATTGCCCGCCGCCACGCCCTGCCCCTGGTAATTGACAACACCTTCGCCACGCCCTACCTCTACCGCCCGCTGGAGTGGGGCGCAAACATTGTGCTCCACTCTGCCACAAAATTCCTCGGTGGTCATGGAACCACCATTGGCGGTGTGATTGTAGATGGCGGCAATTTCGACTGGGCTGCCAGCGGGCGCTTCCGCAGCTTCACCACTCCCGATGCCAGCTACCACGGCTTGGTGTATGCCGACCTCGGCGCGCCGGCTTTCATCCTCAAAACCCGTGTCCAGGTCCTGCGCGACATTGGGGCGTGCCAGTCCCCCTTCAACAGCTTTTTACTGCTGCAGGGGCTGGAAACCCTCAGCCTGCGCATGGAGCGCCACGTCAAGAACGCCCAACGCGTGGCGGAACACCTGTCTGGGCACCCTGCCGTTTCCTGGGTCACTTACCCCGGCCTGGCCAACCACCCGGACTACACCGCAGCCCAAAAGTACCTGCCCAAAGGCGCTGGGGCGATTTTGGGCTTCGGCGTCAAAGGCGGGTTGAAAGCCGGGCGTCGCTTTATTGACCGCCTGCAGCTCTTCTCGCACCTGGCCAACGTGGGCGACGCCAAAAGCCTGGCCATTCACCCTGCCAGCACCACCCACAGCCAGCTTTCCCCCGAACAACAGCACTCCGCTGGCGTTTCCCCGGACTTTGTTCGCCTGAGCATCGGCCTTGAAGATATCGAAGATATCCTTTGGGACCTCGACCAGGCGTTGAATTAGGAGTTCCCATGCCCGTCAACATCCCCGAAACCCTGCCCGCTCGCAAAATCCTCGAAGCCGAGAACATCTTTGTCATGGGCCAGCAGCGCGCCCAACACCAGGATATCCGCCCGCTGCGCCTGGCGATTCTCAACCTCATGCCTACCAAAATCGCCACCGAAACCCAACTGCTGCGCCTGTTGGGCAACTCGGCCCTCCAGGTAGATATCACGCTGCTGCACATGGCCTCCCACGCCTCGCGCAACACCCCCGAAGAACACCTGGTGGAGCACTACCTGGATTTTGACCGGGTCAACGGAAATAAGTTCGACGGGCTGGTGATAACGGGCGCGCCCGTCGAAACCCTGCCCTTTGAGCAGGTGGACTACTGGCCCGAACTGACCGCCGTGCTCGATTGGGCCGAAACCCATGTCTATTCCACCTTCAACATCTGTTGGGCCGCCCAGGCCGCCCTGTACCACCGCTACGGTATCCCCAAGCACCCTTTGCCTGAGAAAATGTTTGGCGTTTTTCCCCACCGGGCAGCCCGCACCCACGAAAAACTGCTGCGGGGCTTTGATGATGTCTTCTACGCCCCGCATTCTCGCCACACCGAAATCCGCAAAGAGGATTTGGCCCACGTCCCCGAAATTGACATCCTGGCCGAATCCCCCGAAGCAGGGGTGTACATTGCCGCCTCGCGCGACCGCCGTCATTTTTACATCACCGGCCATTCGGAATATGACCCGCTCACCCTGAAAGCGGAATACGACCGGGATGTTCAGAAAGGCCTGCCCATTGCCGTCCCGCACAACTACTACCCCGGCGACGACCCGCGCCAGCCTCCCGAAGTGCGCTGGCGCGGCCATGCCCACCTGCTCTTTTCCAACTGGCTGAATTACTACGTCTACCAGGTCACCCCCTACGACCTGCGCCGCATTCCTGCACAGGGGACGGTGGGGGATTTTTGAGCGGGTTCAAATCGTGGATCGCGGATGCGCGATAATGCACGAAGACGCGAAGGGGGCAGGGTTGGCGGTGGGGTGTTTGGCTTCCTGGCGGTGCGCCGGGCTGGAAGTTGTGCTCATGCTGGGGATGGGCTGGCGGTTGGAGGCAGTCCCTTCGCGCATTCGCGTTCATTCGCGCCTTCGCGGTTCAAAATTCCCGCGCGGTTTGAACCGTTTTTTTAAATTTGTCGTTTTGAAGGAGCGCAGCGAATCAGAAATCTTGTTCAAATGCGCCTGACCGCCTATCAATCCCTCGTGTTCCTGGATCCAATAAGATCCATTTCTTGTGAAAACAACCAGTAAGCCAGGGAAAAGGTCCATTGGAATCCAACCAGTGCGGCAATCCTTTCAGCCAATCCCATCCATGGACCTCCTGTGCTGACCGCAAATAAACCTGCTGTAACCACCACCAGGCCAATGGTCGCGAAAGTGTACACCCCAAACCTTGGGGAGATTTTTGTGCGGATAAACCAGGATCCAATCAACACCATTGATAAAACCGATAGCAACCCAACCATGCCGCTGAGGATTTGGTGCATGTTCCCTGCAAATGTGACCGGCGATCCCCAGGGGTCTTGCGGAAATATCGTTGCAGTCAGCATACTGATGCACCCCATCAGGATGAAGAAGGATGCCCCAGTTTGGCCTAAACGCTTCAATTGGTCCGTTCTTTGGAAGAACAACAGCAGCCCAATTCCAAAAAGGATTAAGAAAGCTGCAAAAACCGAATGGAGAATGTCCAGAAAAGGCTTATTGGGGGATCCGGGCGAAAACAGTTCGCTTACTGTGTTTTGAATATGGCTGTATCCGGGGCGCATTAAACCACCCAGTATGGTTAAGAGGACAAACCATACTGGCGCTGCCATGCCACAAAAGTATAAATAACGGCGGTTCATCGGCGACGACAGTACCCAGAATGTTCTTTTTTTCAACATGATATCCTCCGATCAATACATCTCATGCAGCCAGGAGACCTCCGTCGGGAAGAGCACATCCGCCAGCAGACCGCTTGGGCCGCCGCCGGGGAAGACATCCGGGCGAAAGGCTTGCAGTTCGCGCCAGGTGTGCACGCCCAGCAGCAGCGAGGGCAGCAGGTCAGAGGGGATTTGCAGGTTGGCTGGGCTGTGTTCGCTGCCTGGCTGCAGGGCCAGCCGGCCCTGCTCCCAGGACAGGTCAAAGCGGCTGCGGTAGGTGTTAAGCTGAAAAACGCCGGTGTACCCCGCCAACGGGCTGTTTTCCAGGCGTTTCTCCAGCACAGGCGCCAGTTTGTGCAGCAGGCGCAGCGGGTTGGGCGGTTTGACCTGCCAGGCGTAAGGCCTGCCCGGCTGCGCCCCGGCGGCGATGGCCAGGCTGCCCGGGCGCGATTCGTTGTGCTGATTGAAGCGGATGTAGGGTTTGCTGCGTTCTTGCGCCCGCCTTTTGGCCAGCACCAGCAAGGCCTGCATTCCGGCGTGGGAGATGTTCTCACTCACCTCGCTGACAATTTGCCCTTCGCCAAAGCCGTGGAACGGCAGCCGGGCGTAAAAACGCTCGCCGCCGCCATCCGGTTCGCCAATCCAAAACTCGGAGGCATATTCGGTTTCCATGCTGTGGGTGAGCAGGTAGCGCCAGTTGGCCTCATCGCGCCATGTGGATAGGAAATAGGCTGCGCGGTATTGGCGGTCTTGTTCCAGTAAAAAGGGGATGTCTTCCATCCTGGCCTGCCGGAACTGCCAGCCTGCTGCGCCCGCCTCGTCCACCCGGTGCAGGTCCAGGTTGATGTGGTTTTCCAGCGGCAGGGTGTAGTGGTAGCCAAACTGCTGGTAAAAGCCGGGAATGCCCTGGATGATAGCGAGGTCAAATTGCCCGTCATTCAGCTCGGTGTCGAACGCCGTGTTCAACCGGCGCTGGATGCCCTGGCCCTGGTGGGCGGGCAGGGTGCCCACAATGCCCATTTCGGCGATTTTCAGCGGGATTCCCCTGCATTCCACCGTCCAGGGGATCAGTACAAACCCGGAGACAACCTGATGGCTGGTGGCGTCTTCGGCGATGAACCAGTTTTCCGGGGTCAGCCTGGGCAGATGGTGGAACATCACCTCCGCCAGTTTGCCCACGGGTTCCGGGTCAAAAACGGTGTCGAAAAGGGAGCGCAGGGCAGCGGCGTCTGCTGAAAGCCCGCGCCGGATCAGGTAGGTGGTGTGGGGTGTGGTCAATTTTTACCTCGTTATTTTTTTTAACCACCAAGGGCACAAAGCAGGTATGAAGAGCATAACGGAGGAGAAAATTTCGGGCGTTCGTGCCCTGCTTTTTTACTTTGTGCGCTTTGTGCTTTTCTTTGCATTCTTTGTGTTAAATTCCGCTACCCCGTGCGCAGGGCAGTGAACAATCGCTTCACTGTCAGGGGTTGTCCGGAGAGCATCAGGCGGGCGTGGAACAGACGTCCAAAGGTGCGCACCAACCACCAAACTGCCAACCCTTGCAGCAGGGCTGAGACTACCGGCTCCCACAAAGGGATGTCCGTCACAGCAAGGCGGCCAATCATCACCACGGGAGCCGTCAGTGGGAAGAAGCTCAGTACATATGCCAGGACACCAAACGGCGCTTCCTCGATTACCATGGTAAGGGAATAGCCCACAATCAGGGGCAGCATCACCAAAATGGTGACGGAACGGCTTTCGTTCAGGTCGGGGGCAATCGCACCCACCCCGGCAAGCTGTGCCCCGTACATCATAAAACCCAGGGTAGCGAATACAATGCCCCAGGCCAGGAGATCCATAGGAATCTTGTAACCCTCAGGCAGGTTGAGGGGCTGTCCCCCGAAAGTTGCCACGCCCCACATAACCGTTATCCAGAGCAGGGTTTGCAGCAGCCCCAGGATGCCAGTGGCGGCCAGCTTTCCCACGAATAACTGCATCGGGGATACCGATGAGAGCAAAATTTCCATCACCCGGTTTTTCTTTTCATCCAGCAAGCCGCTCACCAGGTTGCTGGCCGGGATGAGAATTACAATATACAGCAGGACCACCATGAACATGGTGAGCCTCGAAGCGAACCAGTTGTCTTGAAGATCAGCGGATGATTCAGGCGCTTTGGCGTGTAGAAAAACCTCCATGGGGACAACCAGCCTTTCCCAGGTTTCTGGCCGGTCTTGGGCAAGGTTAATGGCCAGGAGTGTGGCCATTCCGTACGAATTTGGCCGGATGTTGAGCACATTGTTTTCCAGGGAGAAATACTCCAGCCTTCCACTTTTTAGGTAATCCGCTGGGATTACAAAATACCCTTTGATCTCTTCAGCATCCAATGCGTTTCGAGCGAAAAGTTCCTCAGAGAACCTGATAAACCCGCCCATATGGGAGTCATACCCGGCCTGGATGATGCCGCTGTAGTCTACAAATCCTTCCGGGATGATCGCTTCTGCGTTTTCAGCCGGTGTTTCAAGGGGTGGTGGTTGGTTGTTATTCACCTGGTAGAGGATTACCGCCACAAGGCCGGTGATGAGAGGAAATCCAAAAGCAAAAATAATAAAGAATTTCCGCCGCAGGGTGGCCTTAATCTCCTGCTGCATGATCAGGAGAATATTCTCAATCATGGGATTCTCCTTTGGGTTTGGGTGTGCCAAAAAGTTCTAACAACCGGAGGGGCTGCCCGTAGCGCAACCCGCCCCGCCGGAAAGCGCGTGCTGCAAGCCATCCACAAAAAACAGTTGCCGCCAGGTTAAAGACTAAGGCTGTCAGAACATTCCACAAGGGCAAGGGAAAGAAAAGAATTTGAATACCCAATGTTTGGGCAGAGGTAATTGGCAGGAGCGAAAACAGCATGGCAATCGGGCTGTCCGGGGTCTCCATAATGATGGGAAGAATGTAAACGGGCAGGAAGAGCGGCAAAATAACGATTGAGGCAGCCTGCTGTACATCTTCTACCTGGTGCAGCAGCGATCCTACCAGGATGAGAAAGGCGCTGTAGAACCCTAAACCAGTCAGGCAGAGCAAGCCAACCTGCAGAATGTCCAGCCAGATCACCTCGATGTTTTGCAGCCATTGAAAATCCATCAGACTGCCGCCAATCCACACCCCCAGCAGCAAGACCATAAGCCAAACCAGAATTTCGATGACCAATGAGCCAACCACTGCCAGTATTTTCCCGGCAATTAACTGCTCGGGTTTAACCGAGGTCATCACAATTTCAATCGTCCGGTTTGCCTTTTCATCTCCTAACGCACCCACCAACATGTCGGATACGGTGAAAATCCCGAAAATGAAGACCAATACCAGGATTATCGGCGCCAGGTTGCCTGCCCTGGGCCCGCTTTCGGGCAGCAAGCGCCCTGTGGGAATTGAGTGATAGAGCACTTCGGGAGAGCGAATGATTCGTTCGATAACCTCACTGGTGTAGCCCTCCAGTAAGTTGACCCGCAAAAGATCGGCAAAGGCACTTTGTGTTTGCCAATCCACAGGTTCAATATAGTACAGGGAAACGTCGTCGGTTTGTGGATAGTCTGTTGGAAGCAGATAGTATCCGGAGATTTCTCTTGCTTCCAGAGCGGCGTCTGCCTCTGCGGCCTCTGCAAAAAATCGCAGGTCAAGCGGCTCATCAGCACCCGGAATCTCAGTAACCCGGATCACGCCGGATGGGTCGATCACGCCCAATGGGGTATTATCTTTTTCTGCCAGGTTGATTAAGTACCCTAACAGCAATGTAAATGTGACAAAGAAAGGCAGTGCAGCCAGTGCAATAATAAACCCTTTGGAAAGTACATTTTTTCTGAAATGGTAAGCGGCAATCGCCCAGATCGGATTCATACCGGTTCTCCCAAAGCGCTTCTGCCCACAATTTCAATAAAAATTTCGTCCAATGTAGGCAGGGCGATTTCGAACTTTTCCACTTCGGACCCGGATTGTACGAGTGCTCCCAGAATTTGCCGGGGTGGGGTGTGCTCGGCAAGGGTCAGCCGGTATCCGCCATTGTAGGGAACTGTTTTGAGCACGCCCGGCAGTTCGGGTAATGGGCCATGCAGTTTGACCAGCACCTCACCGGTGGCGTGTTGGCGGCGAATATCGTTAACATTGCCGTACAGTACATTTGTGCCTTGATCAATCAATGCCATCCGGTCGCACAATTCCTCAACCAGGTGCATTTGGTGGGTGCACATCATAATCGTGGCCCCTTGCGAGCGCAGTTCGTCCATCAGTTCCCGCACAAGCTGTGTGTTCACCGGGTCCAACCCGCTGAAGGGTTCATCAATGATAATCAGTTCGGGATGGTGCAAAATGGTGCTGATGATTTGGGCCTTCTGCTGCATGCCTTTACTGAGTTCTTTGACTTTCTTTTTGCGGTAGCTGCCCAGGTCGAAGCGCTGCAGGTATCCATCCAGGCGGGGTTTGGCTTCTGCCTTATGCATGCCTTTAAGGGAGGCGAAAAACAGCAAACAGGCTTCAAGCTGGGCTTCCTGGTATAACCCGCGCTCTTCGGGAAGGTAGCCGATGCGTTTCTTTTTAGAGTCCGACATTGGGCCGCCCAGGATGGATACACTCCCGGCATCTGGTTTGAAAATATCCAACAGCATGCGTAGTGTGGTCGTTTTTCCGGCACCATTGGGGCCAAGCAGCCCAAAGATTTCTCCTGGGTGTACTTCAAACGACACATCGCGCACCGCCTGGATCGCGCCAAAGGCTTTGGCTACATGCGTGATTTCAACAGGTTTCATCCAAAATCCTCCTATACAGCGCAACTTGCGTTGTGAAAAACTACACAAACTTAATGTAAATATACCACTTTTTAGTGCAAGTTTATATGGGTGGGAGGCTGTAAGCAGTTATGCGATGACCGAAAGGAGCGTGGTTGATCTGCTGGCACAGAGCAAGTAACCTTATTTTCAGGCCTCCAGCCTCCAGCCTAAAGCTTAAAGCCTACAGCCGCAAATAACACAAATGTTCTAAAATATGCTATAATTATTTTATGGAACCCCTTCAACAGCTTGGACTGCTTTCCCAAGATATGTCGTTCGAAATGGACGGCGCGCCCCTGGCTGGGGCCGCCCCGGCCTGCGACCCGGTGATTGACGGTAAACGCCTGGGCAGCATTCCGGTTTCCCATGCGCAAATGCCCAATGGCAAAACCATCACCCTGCTCAAAACCCTGCTGACTTCTGCTTGCGAGCGCAACTGCTACTACTGCCCGTTTCGCTCTGGCCGGGATTTGCGCCGGGCGACCTTTAAGCCGGACGAAATGGCTGGTTTGTTCAATCACCTCTACAAAGCGAGGTTGGTGGAGGGCATTTTCCTCAGTTCGGGGATCATTGGCGGGGGCATGCGCACGCAGGATAAACTGCTGGACACTGCTGAAATCCTGCGCAAAAAATACCAGTATAAAGGCTACCTTCACCTGAAAATCATGCCCGGCGCTGAAAAAGACCAGGTGCAGCGGGCCCTCGAACTTGCCAGCCGGGTTTCGGTTAACCTTGAAGCGCCCAACACGGCCCGGCTGCAAAAGCTGGCCCCACTTAAAGAATTTACCGAAGAACTGGTCCAACCCTTGCTTTGGGCGCAGGAAATTAAGGCGGCTGTCCCGCCCACCCGGGCCTGGAACGGGCGCTGGCCTTCGTTGGTGACCCAGTTTGTGGTGGGGGCCGTGGGTGAAAGTGACCTGGAACTGCTTTCCACAACCGAAGCACTGAACCAAAAAGTTCACCTGCAGCGAGCCTATTTTTCCCGGTTTAACCCGGTTGTGGATACGCCATTTGAAAACCTGCCCCCAGAAAGCGTCCAGCGGGAACACCGCCTGTACCAATCCTCTTTTCTGCTGCGCGATTACGGCTTTTCCCTGGAAGAACTGCCCTTTGAACCGGGAGGCAACCTGCCCCGCCATACTGACCCCAAGCTGGCCTGGGCACAGGCGCATTTAAGCCAATCTCCTGTGGAGTTGAACCGGGCCAGCAGGGAGATGCTGCTGCGGGTACCTGGCTTTGGCCCGAAGATGGTTGAAACCCTGCTGCGCGAAAGGCGCCGCGGCAAAATTCGTTCGCTGGAAGCCCTGCGGAAAATTGGCGTGCAGGTCAACCGGGCGGCTCCATTCATCCTGCTGGATGGCTTTCACCCTGCCAGGCAAATGTCTTTTTGGACGGGGTAAAATACCCTTTGTGTCCAAACCTACCTACAAACTGGTTTATTTCCTGGTTTTTTTAGATATCTTCACCTATGGGTTGGTGGGGCCTGTACTGCCGTTTATCGTCCAGGAATTTGGCGGCGGGGCGGCGTTGGTGGGTGCGTTGGGCTCACTCTATGCGCTCATGCAGCTCATCAGCGGTCCGATTTTGGGCCCGCTTTCCGACCGCTTCGGCCGCCGCCCTGTGCTGTTGGGCTGCATCCTGGGGACTGCGGCTGCTTACGCCCTTTTGGGGTGGAGCAGTTTGCTGGTGTGGGTGTTTGTGGCCATTGCCCTGGACGGGCTGACCGGCGGCAACCTGACCACTGCCCAGGCTTACGTGGTGGATATCACATCCCCTGAGGAACGGGCGCGCGGCCTGGGGATGCTTGGCGCAGCTATGGGGCTGGGGCTGATGGTTGGGCCTGCAGTGGGCGGCATTTTGGGCGCTTTCGATTTGCGTTGGCCGGTATGGGCTGGGCTCAGCGCCGCACTGCTTAACGTGGGCCTGGGGTTGTTCCTGCTGCCCGAATCCCTCCCCCCGGAGCGCCGGGCCAAATGGGTGCAGGTTTCCCGGCTGCACATCGGTGCGCAGGTGGTTGAAATCGCCCGGCGCCCGGTGGTGCGCTGGCTTTTACTGGTTCTATTTGCGCTTAACCTGTCTTTTTCCGGGCTGCAGTCCAATTTTCCGCTGTTCAGCCAGGCCCGGTTTGGCTGGGCGGGTTTACAAAATGGCCTGTTTTTTGCGTTTGTGGGGCTGGTGGGTGTGTTCACCCAGGGGGTTTTGGTGGGCTGGCTCACTCGCCGCCTGGGCGAGCGACGCCTGGTTTTGCTGGGGATGGCCCTGCCGCCCATCATGCTGCTGGGGGTGGCCTTGAACCAACAGGCTGGCTGGCTCTTTGGATGGGTGGGTCTGCTGGCCTTCGGCACCAGCCTGGCCATTCCCGTGCTCTCCAGCCTGGTTTCCCAATGGGTGGAGCCAGAAAGCCAGGGGCGGGTGCTGGCTGGAATGCAGTCTTTCCTCAGCCTGGCGGCCATCCTTGGGCCCTCGATCGCGGGGGTCAGTTTTGAGCGGCTCGATATGGCAGCCCCCTACTTTTTGGGCGCCGGGATCGCTGCCCTGGCTTTCCTCTCAGCCCTGGCTGGCCGGGCGAAACTCAGCCCACCTGCCGCCGGATAATTTCTACGGCTTTCTCAACCCCATTTTCCTGCCGGATTTTTTCACCCAGTTCGCCTGCTTGTGCCGCCATGCCCTGGTCGTTCACCAGGGTGTGGATCATTTCGGCAGCGATCCACGGGTTCAGCCTGTGCTGCGGGACTGGTTTAGGGCCAACCCCCAACTTCCAGGTGCGTTCACCCCAAAAATATTGATCCACCCCAACCGGGGTGATTGCGGTGGGTTTGCCCGCCCGCAGACCTGCCGCCGTGGTGCCTGCGCCGCCGTGGTGAATGACCGCTCGCACCCGCTCAAACAGCCAGCCATGTGGGGCATGCGAAATGAGATAAACATTACTCCGTTGGGAAGAAGCGCTTCCGGGCAGTGACCGGGCTGCAATAACCGCCCGTACCCCGCACTGTTCCACCGCCCGGAAAGCGGTTTCCAAAGTTTGCCGGGTTTGTTCCATGGAGCCAAACCCAATATAGACCGGCACTTCCCCGGCCGACAGAAACGTTTCCAGCGCTGGGGGCGGCTGCCAATCCGGTTCGTCCCAAAACCAATACCCTGCCAGGGTGTGGCTGGCTGGCCAGTCGGACGGGGCGGGCAGTACATGGGGGCTGATGCCGTAAACCACTTTGTGGTGGTTGATTCCTTCTTGCCCAAACGGCCCCCCCCATCCGTAAGGGGGCAGGTGCAGGGTTTTGTTTCGCCAGGCGTTCACCTGTTTGCGCCAGGGCTGCCAGAGCAACTGCTCCAACACCCGGTGGCTTGCCAGGTTATAAGCAGGGCCGGCCGAGCCTGCAATAGGCTGCAGGGCTGTTGGGAAGGCCCTGGTACGGGTGAGCGGTTGCAGCGGCGCCCAAATGACGGGAACCCCCAGCGCCTCACCAATTGAAGCACCCCACCAGGTGGGCAGGTTCACCACCACCGCCCCGGCCCCCTGGCAGGCCTGCCAGGCACTTTCCAGCAGCCGGACATACCATGGGCGGGCCTGCTGCAGGAAGCGCAGGCTGGCCCTGACATTTTGGATCGGGTTCTTGCCCAGGGTGAGGGGCATGCTGCCGGGCTGCTTGAGCAGGTCGGTGGGGTTTTCGGCCAGTTCTCGGTATGTCACCCCTGACCCTTCAACCAACGAGCGAAACTCCGCATGGCTGGCAATGGCCACAGGCAGCCCGGCGGCCATTAACCCGCGCCCAAGCGCCAGGTATGGCGTCACATCGCCCCGGGTTCCACTGGTCAGGATTAAAATGGGTTTGTTCATTCGCGCAATCATACCAGGGGAAGGGGGAAAATTAAATGGGAAATATTTTAATGATAAATGCAAAAACAATGGCTGGTAAGGTTTCTCAGACGCTGCGCTCTTTCGAAACGGAATTATTAATAATGCCGCCAACCCCAAAAAATCGGAAGCCAAAAAGAAAACTAAAAAAATCCTCGCTGGCTGGCAAGGCCCCTGTTATACTTAGGCTGCAACCTACAGCCCACAACCTACAACCTCTCTCCAAGGAGCCCACCATGTCGAAAACCACTCTTCGCACGCTGATTATCATCCTTACCCTGGCCACGGCTGCAATCCACTTTTACCTCAATCTGGTCATGGGGCGTTTTGATGTCGTTTTCACCCTGAACGGCCTGGGCTACCTGGGGCTGCTCGGGGCGTTCCTGCTTCCTATCCCAGGCTTGAAAGGGCGTGAGAAACTGGTGTGGACTGCTTTCATGGCCTACACCGCGGTAACCATCCTCGCCTGGGTCGCGATGGGCGAGAAAAACATCGCAACCACCCAGGGCATCCTGGGCTACATCGACAAAGCCGTTGAACTGCTCCTGCTGGGTGCTTTGTGGATGCATGGAAAAACAACCAAATTCTCTTTTCCAAATTTCAAATTCATAAATCATAAATCATAAATCACAATTGTCTTCCCCCGTTTCCGACTACTACCAGAAAAACACCCGCCGCTTCCTGCGTTGGTTTGGCAGCGGCGAGCATGTGGCCGCCATTCACCGCCAGGTCTGGGCGCCGGGGGTGATCACGCGCCAGCAGTCATTTGAGTACCTGAACCGGATGGTGGTCGAGCAGCTAGCGCCTGGACCAGTGCCCGGAGGCAGGGTGTTGGACCTTGGCTGTGGGATTGGCGGCACCACTACCTGGGTGTCGCAGGCACTGAAAGTGGAGGCAGTGGGGGTGACCATCAGCCCGGAACAGGTGCGCATGGCCAGGGCAAGGGCAGCCCGACTGGGGCTGGCAGCGCACTGCACATTTTTAGAAGCGGATTTCGAAAACCTGCCTGGCCTGGGCTGGTTCCAGGGTGCCTGGGCCATTGAATCGGCCTGCCATGCGGCCAGCCTGGAGCGTTTCTTTGGTGCGGCAGCCGGGGCGTTGGCGCCGGGTGGGCGGCTGGTGGTGGTGGATGATTTCCTGGTGGAGCCAGCCCTGGCTTCGGCTCAATGGTGGGTAGGGCAGTTTCAGATTGGCTGGCGCATCCCATCGCTCGGCCCTCGTGCAAAATACCTTGCCGCTGCCCGGTCTGCCGGGCTGAACCTGGTTGCGGAACACAACCTGACACCCTGGCTGCGCACGGTTCCTGCTGTTTGGATTAAGCTGGCCGGGTTGATTTTACGCCTGCCCGTGCCGGGGGAATACTGGCACAGTTTGCGCGGCAGCACCGCCTTGCAGCGCTGCATTGCCCAGGGTTGGACGGAATATGCAGCGTTGGTGTTTGAGAAGTGAGGGCGGGTTGGTTACATTTTTTGGCCGGACAGGCTGGCAGGCAGAATGCCTTTGCGAAACATCACTTTGCCGACGGGTGTGCGTATCGCCAGCAGCAGAAGGACAATGCCGCCATACACCAGCGGCTCGCGAATATCCGATTTAACCAGCCACACATAATGTACCACAGCCAAAATGTTGGCGGCGTACACTGTGCGGTGCAGGCGTTTCCAGTTCTTTCCCAGGCGTTTTTGCCACCCCTTGGTAGAGGTAATGGCCAGCGGTAGGAGAATGAGAAAAGCGGCTAATCCAGCCAGGACAAACCGTTTTTCCAGGATCGTATCCAGGATGAGGGCCCAATCCAACCCGTAGTCGAACCAAAAAAAGATAAAAACATGCAGGGCTGCATAGCCAAAGGCATATAATCCGAGCCATTTGCTCAGGCGCAGGACAGGCTTATATTTAAAAACAATGTTAACCGGTGTGCAGGCCAGGGAGAGCACCAAAAAAATGAGGGCAGCCTTCCCAGTGCGCAGGGTAGCCTCCTGGATAGGATTAACCCCCAGGCCGCCGCTGAAGGTGTCCCATGCCAGGATCGCAAATGAAATCAGCGCAGCGCTGTGGGCGGCAAGCAGCAGGCCGTGTTTCTTAATCTGCGCCTGCATCGTTGGCTTTGGTCAGGTCCATTCCGACATACATGTGGGCTACCTGATCCGCATATCCATTGAAGGGCAGGGTTGGGCGGCGGCCCAGTTCCCCAATCCGCCGTTCTGTGGCCTGCGACCAGCGCGGGTGCGGGACATCCGGGTTGACATTTGAATAAAAGCCATATTCGCTCGGGTTGGCTTTCATCCACAGCGATTCCGGCTTGGTGTCCACCAGGTCAATGCGCACAATGGATTTGATGCTTTTGAACCCATATTTCCACGGGACTACCAGCCGCAGCGGCGCGCCATTTTGCGGCAGAAGCCTTTGGCCATACAACCCGGTGGATAAAATCGTCAGGTCGTTCATCGCTTCATCCAGGCGCAGTCCTTCGGTGTAGGGCCAGTCGTACCAGGGGCTTTTCAGTCCAGGCATTTCCTCTTTGTCCATCACGGTCTCAAACCGGACAAATTTCGCCTCGCTCTTGGGGTCCACTTCTTTAAGCAGCTTGTTTAAGGAGAAACCAAGCCAGGGGATAACCATGGACCAACCCTCCACGCAGCGCAGCCGGTAGACTCGCTCTTCTTCCCCATACAGTTGGATCAGGTCTTCAACGCCAAACGTTTTTGGATTATTGACCAAACCACCCACTTCTACTGTCCAGGGCTCGGTTTTAAAATTCTTCGCCAGGCGGGCCACTTCTGCTTTGTCGGTCGAAAATTCGTAATAGTTGTTGTAAGTGGTTACCGCTTCAAAGGGGGTCAGGTCATCTCCCAATTCATCTTGACTGCCGTTGGTGGTGGGAATGGGCGCGGGTATATTTGCGGTGGGGTTTGCTTCAACCACCGGATCCTCTACCACGCAGCCTGCCAGCAAAGAACCGGCTGCCAGCAGTCCCATGGTCCGGATAAATTCTTTTCGGTTCAAATACACCTGTTTTGGCGTAATTTCTGAAGTGGGGATTTGGGGGATTCTGGTATTCATTGGCTTTCCCTGTGAATAAGTAATTTTGTGGATGCTTTGTTTTTTAGATTGTACCCTTGCTTACCGCCAGAAGGTTAAGTGTTCGCAAAGAAAATCATCCCTCATAAAACCCAAAGGCGGGGCACAGCCGCCCCGTCTTTGAGGTTTTTAATAAAGAGCAAGTTGCGTTTTAGGGGTTTCCCGGTGCGTCAAACCGGAAGATGCGGTGGTTAGCGCCGTCACTGACCCAAACACTGCCATCCGGGCCGGTTTCAATGCCTGAAGCCAGGCCGAAGCCATCCGGGCCGGGGCTGTAATCGCCCCAATAGTTGACAATCTGGCCCGATTGGGTAAACTGCAGCACTCTGAACCCCTCAGGATCAGTGATAAACAACCGCCCGATGCCGTCGGCTGCAATGTAGGGTTTGTTATCCAGCGATTGCCCGTACCAACCGACAATATCCCAGCGGTTGAGAGGGATGTAGCTGTTCACGGCACTCGCTTCAGGGACAAATACCTGGATGCGCTGGTTCCAGGTGTCGGCGACGAACAGGGTGTCGCCTGGGCCCAGGGCAATCCCAACCGGCTCGTCGAACATGCCGGCGGCCATGCCTGCGCTGCCAAACTGCCCCAGGAAACCGCCATTGGCATCGAAGATGGCAATTCGCTTGTTGCCCGTGTCGGAAACAAACACCCGGTTATCCGGAGAAACCACCACGGAGCGAGGTCCCCAGAACGCCTCGCCGGTTTCTGCCTGGCCAAAATAGCCCCACATGGTGACGAACTGGCCTTCGGCTGTAAATTTTTGGATGCGGTGGTTCCAGGTGTCGGCAACATAGATGCTGCCATCTGGGCCGATGGCGACATCCCAGGGTTCGTTAAAGGTGCCCGGAGGGGCCTCGCCTCTTAAGATGTCTGCAAATGTTCCCCAGCTTTGCAGAACATTTCCGTTCTCATCCAGGTGTTGGATGCGGTGGTTGCGGGAGTCGGCTACGTACACACTGCCATCCGGGGCAACCGCAAGGCCGCGTGGGGCATTGAACTGGCCGGGTGCACTGCCCTGGATGCCCCAGGTTGAAATGGGTTGAAGCGCAACCTGCTTGCCTTCGTATGGGTCCATAAATGGTTCTGTGGTTTCGGGGGCGGCACTTGACCCATAATTCCACAGCATGCTGACGACATCTTTGCGAATATACAGGCGCATCCGGTCCGATGGGTTCCAATTGCTCAGCGAGAAATCGGCGCCGGTCAACTCGGCATAGCGGGTGTAATCGCGATGGTACCAGATGTCAAACACCGCGCTTCGCCATTCCTGGTTCGATACCACATTCCAGATGCGTTCCCAGGTCAAATTGTAGTAATCCTGGTTGGGCCACCACATGCGGATAAAGTCAAATTGGTCATAACCCTGGGCAACCACAGGCTCGATTTTCCCATAGTTGTTATCGCCAACCATAATCACGGGAGCGTCGCGCAGGTCTCGTGTTGGGGTTTCTCCATAATAACGCTGATTGGGGAAGTTGCGCAAATACCACCAGTAGGGGTAGGTGGTTTCGTTGTCAAACGCGACCAACATTTCCAACCCATCCGTGGTGCGCAGCGAGATTTCTTCTAACTGCTCCTGGATTACTTTGATTCCGGAGCCGGTATGGGCATATACCAGGTATTCAGTCGGGTAGTCGTAGTTGATGTAAGCAGCCCGGAAAGCAGACCGGGCGGTGATGATGCCTAAGAAAGCAAAAACAACCAGCAAGCCCAGGTTGACCACCTGGCGGAGAGACCACCGGTCAATATGACGGAAAAGGCCAACACCCGATAGAACGGCCACCACCAGAGCGGTGATAAAAGTGCTGGTGGCGTTAAGCTGCTGCAGGGTGCTGCCCTGGAATGGCGGCGTTGCGCCGAGTAAAGCCCCAAATGTGCCTACCAGAGCAATAAAGAATAAAATGACCAGCAGCAGGGTTTGCCACCCTTTTTGTTCTCGGAAATGGGCCCAATCCATTCGTTCAATCAGTTGGCCCAACGCCCAACCACCCACCAAAATCATGGGTTGGGTGATGTGGAAGGTCAGCCAGGGCATTTTTTCCCCGGCATAGGTGTAGGCAACAATGGCCGTGATGATCCAATACCCGAAAAACAAAATGGCTGGGGCTGGTTGTGTCCCATCAGGGTCAAAAACGACTTCAGCTTCTTGGTTCGTTTTGGCTTTGCGCAGCCAGGCACGCAGCCCGAAACCCAGCGCCAACAGGCTGGCCAGGGCGGGTAAAAATTCATACACAGGAATTTGCAGACCCACATAGTAATACCAGGGTTGGCTGCCGCGCTGCACTTCTTGCTGGGCCAGCCAGTATCCGAGGGAGCCAATCAGCCCGGTGAAGAATCCATTGCCATTGGTGAAGAGGGTGGTGTAGAGCACGGTGAAGATTGCATAAAAAATCCCATTGTTAATCAGCCAGGCACGCGGCCGCCACCAGATGCCAATCCCGGCGGTAACCAGCCCGACGGGAACAAGGAACAACAGTGTGCGCGTCATGCCTGCTGAAGAATAATCTTGCGGGTCGAAGTGTGCCAGCACAATGAGGAACGGGGTCAGCATGGGCAGTGTCAAAGTGCCCAACAAGATGGCCAGGTCGGCGGTGCGTTCCTGGCGCAGGCGTTCTTGTGTGTACCCAATCAGCATCAAAGCCGTTGCTGCCAGGAAAAACAAGAGGGTCAGCACGGCCATGCTGATGGTGAGGGCATTGCCCGGTTCTGGCAGGCCAGCCGCCAGGGCAGCCTCGATATCTTTTTCGTGTTGGAAGTATGCCATGGCGGTTACCCCCACCAACACAAAGCCCACCGCCAGGCTGCCCAAAAACCCGTTGCGATATTGAGGTTTGGGCCATTTTTGTTGGGTAATCCGGGCGACAAACAAAAGCCCCAGGAACAACAACGCCTGGGCAGCATAAATAAACGAAGTTTCTTTCGACGTAACATGCAGCACAGTGCCCAGGGTTAAGTAAATGAAGTACTTTTCTTTGCCGGTTTCCAGGTAGCGCAGAATTGCCCACAGGCTGATCATCACCGCCAACCCAACAAAGGCCTCGTTGCGGACGTAGCGGGCATAATATAGGAAGTAAGGGGAAATCACCATTAACACGCCTGTGACCAGGGCACCTGCCTTGCCCAACCAGCGCCGGTAGTGCCAGACCATGAAGATGGTCAGGATATTGGTGAGAACTGCGGGAATGCGAGCGGTCAGGTCGTTATCGCCAAACAGGTAGTAGGCTAGAGCAACAACATGGAATTGGAAAGGCCCGTGGGTGAGGGGAGTATGTTCGTACCCCATTCCTTCCGAAAGCCGCCAGGAGTAATAGACATGCGAAGTTTCATCATGGCTCATCACCCGCGCTTCCAGGTCGTAAAATCGGGTGACAATGGCTGCCAGAATTATCAGAACGAAAAGCAGGGTTTCCCAGGTAAGAGGGATTCCACTCAGGAATGAGCGGTCTAACCAGGATGATTGTTCAGGCGGGTTATCAGAATGGGTGGGGGTGGGTGCTGCCATAACCTACCGGTACCTCCATGAAACTTTGGGGGAGATATCAAGCCAGCAATTAACGAGTTATGAGGATGGGGGGGTTGTCTGAATGGGGCCCTGGCCGCCGGGGTGGGCGGCGCTGGCCGCTGTTGGGCGTTCGGGGGGTGGTTTTGCGCTGGAACGGGGCGTCGTCATCCCGGTTGGAACGCTTCCAGGTGGGGCGTTCTTCGGCTTTACCTTCCGTGCTGCGGCGAACTCGAGCGTTGACGGGTTTACGCACCCAACCGCTGGTGGGTTTGCCACCATGCCGGGGTTCTTGTTCTGCGTCTTTCGGTTTTGGGGGGAAATACCCTGGGCGGGCACGTTTTTCGCCGCGTGGGCGGGGGGAGTCGTCCCCTTGGGGTGCGCTTTTTTGGAGTGAATCCACTTCGGCTGGGGTAAGATAGCGCCATTCACGGGGCTTGAGTTTTCCCAACTGAAGGCTGCCAATGCGTACCCGGATGAGCCGCTGCACAGGGAGCCCCAGGCGCAGCCCAATTTCACGAATCTGCCGTTTGCGGCCTTCGTGCATGATGACTTTCAGCCAGACGCCATTTCCAGCGTCCGATTCAATATAAACCTTTGCCGGGGCAGTTTTGTGCCCGTCTTCCAACACCACGCCCAGACGCCAGGCTTTGAGCTGGTCGTCATCTGGCTGGCGCGGCACCATCACCCGGTATTCCTTTTCGCATCCGTAGCGGGGGTGGCTGATACGATTGGCCAGTTCGCCATCGTTAGTCATCAACACAAGCCCTTCGCTCTCAATATCCAGGCGTCCAACCGGGTACAGGCGGCCTTCAATGGGCACAAGGTCGCGAACCGTCGGGCGCGGGTCGGGTGAATCCACGGTGGAAATCACATTGCGGGGTTTGTTTAAGGCAACATACACCAGCGGTTCTGCCTCAATTTTATGCCCATCCACCAGAATTGTGTCTTTGGCCGGATCGGCCTTGGAGCCCAGGAGGGCTACTTTTCCGTTAACGGTAACCCGACCCTGGGTAATAAATTGTTCACAATCTCGCCGGGAACCTAAGCCAGCACGTGCCATTAATTTTTGTATTCTTTCTTCCATAGTGGCTTATTATATCCCATTGGGAATTTTTTATTAAACTTCTGGCAGGGTCTGCCGCATGGCTTTTTTGCGCCGGGCTAACCACAAGGCTCCCCCTACCAGGGTCAGTGCAATTCCACTGCCTAAAATCGCAAGCTGGGCGCCCTGGCCAAAATACAGGCGAATTTTTACCCACCAGATGGGCATTTGCAGGATATCCCCAATGCCAAACACTTCTTCATAACCGGTATCCAGGACATATTTTCCACTCTCTCCTTCCGGATGGAAAACCAGCAGGCTGTAGCTGCCACTGGCGGGAAGGTTGAACTGGATGCTCTGCCGCCCCCAGTAGTGGGTTTGCGAAAACGCCTCAAAAAAATCGGGACCAGGCCCGGAAGGGGCCAGCACCCCGGTGGTGGGCAGGTTGAGCAGCACCATCAATTCCTCAATCCGGTGAATGGTAGTATCCGAATGATTTTCGTGCAAGTTGGCGAGGGGGTCGGCTTCATGGTCGCCGTGGTCTCCATGAGATTCTTCCGAGGATTCCTCCTCGCTGGTTTCGGCTGTTTTGGGTTGGCGTGGTGCAAAAGCAGCCGAGTTTTCTTCCATACCCAATGCTGCCGGGGTCAGGGGGTCCAGGCCCGGGCCAAGCAGCAGCAAGGAAACCCCGTAGTTTTCCAAGCCCGCAATAGCCGGAATGTTGATTCCAGCCTGGAATCGTTGCCCTTTTTGCCCTTCAAAGGTATATACATGCACCTCGTTTACGGCTTCCAATTCCTGGTAAAAAGCCAAAGAGGTAACAATATCCGGTAGGGTGATGACATTCCCGTCCCCGGTATCCGCCATTTTATGTGCCTCTGCTGGCCCGCTGAAAGCCAGGGATAGCAAAAACCCAAGTATTAATCCCGTCATCCATTTTGATTTCATTTTTGACTCCTGCAACGCCTTGGTAGTGTTAAGGAATTTTATCTGTTTGCGATTTATTTCGGTGCAGTTCACACCATTTCTCACGAATCCTTTAACCATCCGGGTGGCCAGAGATCGGATGGATGCATATTTTTTTATAGCCATTTTTCGTCCTCTTGCATTTTTAGCCCAGGCTGTTATAATGAAAATGATTTTCAGTATGAAGGGTTTTCTTCAGGATGCCATTATGCCGCTTAATTACGCCTCAACCCCTGCTCGGTTAGAAATTCGTCAGGTTAGCGCTGGTTACAATGGAACGCCGGTCTTGCGCGATATCAGCTTCCAGGTGCCGCATGGCAGCCGGGTAGCAGTTGTGGGGCCAAATGGGGCGGGTAAATCTACCCTTTTTAAGGTTTTGGTTGGCTTGCTTCCGCTGCGCAGCGGGGCTGTGTATATTCATGGCCAGCCCCTCGGCCACCACCTGGATTGTGTAGCGTATATTCCCCAGCGAGAGGATGTTGACTGGCGTTTTCCGGCTACAGTTTTAGATGTGGTGTTGATGGGCAGGTATGGCCATACGGGCTGGTTTCGGCGAGTAAACCAGGAAGATAAAAAAGCGGCACTGCGCGCATTAAATGCCTTGGGCCTGGCAGGCATGGCAGATCAATCCATTGGCGCGCTGTCTGGGGGTCAGCAGCAGCGGGTTTTTCTGGCTCGCGCCATGGCTCAAGAGCCGCATATCCTGTTGATGGATGAGCCTTTTACCGGGGTGGACGCTCCCAGTCAGGAGGCTGTTCTTTCCTTATTAGATGAACTCCAAAAACAACAGGTCACTGTGTTGGTTTCTACCCACGACCTCAGCCTGGCGGCCCAGCGTTTTGAATATGTACTGCTGCTCAACCGGCGTGTGGTTGCCTATGGTCATCCGCAGGAGGTTTTTACAACCGAAAACCTGCAAAAAGCTTTTGGTACCCAGGTGTTGACGTTGGATGGCGCAATTGTGGTAGACCAGTGCTGCCCACCGGAGGACGCCTGATGACTACCTGGCTGCTCGAACCCCTGGCCTATACCTTTATCCAACGCGGCCTGGCTGCGGCACTGATTGTGGGCATTATGTGTGCGATTGTGGGGGCGTATGTCGTTTTGCGCTCGATGGCTTTCCTGGGCGATGCCATGGCTCATTCCATCCTTCCTGGGGTGGCTGTGGCCTACCTGTTTGGAATTAACCTGACCCTTGGCGCTCTGGTTGCGGCGGTGATTGTTGCCCTGGCCATCAGCTTTGTTTCGCGCCATGGGGCTGTAAAAGAAGATACCGCTATAGGCATATTTTTTGCGGCCTCCCTCTCGTTGGGTGTGGCGCTGATCAGTTCGATCCGTTCTTATGCGGTAGACCTCAGCCATATCCTTTTTGGCAACCTTCTCGGGGTTAGCCCGGCCGATTTGTGGCTCACGGTAGGGATTGGTCTGTTTGTGCTTGGGTTGGTGGCGCTGCTTTACCGTCCTTTTTTATTGATTACCTTTGACCCAACCCTGGCAGCCACCTTACGCCTGCCCGCTGAATGGCTGCGCACCCTGTTGATTGTTCTGCTTTCCCTGACGATTGTGGTTTCTTTGCAAACGGTTGGGGTGGCGTTGGTGGCAGCCATGTTGGTGACGCCCGCTGCAACGGGCTATATGTTGGCCCGGCGCCTGCCAGGGATGATGGCCATCTCGGCAGGGGTGGGGGCGTTTTCGAGCGTGGTAGGGTTGTATGCCAGCTACTACCTGAATATCGCCTCGGGTTCGGCCATTGTGCTGGTGGCAACAGGGTGTTTTTTGCTGGCATACCTGTTTGCCCCGCGTTCTGGCCTCCTTCGCCGCCATTAAACGAAATTGTTTCCCCCGTAAAAAAAGCGCCATTCTCTCCACCCGTGTCGTTTCGAAGGAGCGCAGCGACTGAGAAATCTTAAACGCTGTGGGAAAAGATCCCTCGTGGCTGCGCCACTCGGGACGACACCCAAAACGATACAAAAAACCACAGAGTTTCAGAGAGCCTCTACCACACAACCCATTTCTTACTTGGGGTATACTATTTTTAACCATTTTGATTAACCGGGTTGTCGCGCCTGGTGGTTTGTGTTCAGGCCTGTGTGTTGGAGAAAATTCAGCAGATTGGAAAACCTGGCGTAATTGAAACCCATGTCCCGTTCAGGAGGAACCATGACCCGAGTGATTCGCGCCCCCCGCGGTACCCAAATTTCATGCAAAGGCTGGCAGCAAGAAGCTGCATTGCGCATGTTGATGAATAATCTCGATCCTGAAGTGGCCGAGATGCCCGAACAATTGGTGGTGTATGGGGGGTCTGGCAGGGCAGCGCGCAATTGGGAAGCGTTCGACGCAATTGTCAACAGTCTTCGCAGCCTCGAAAACGATGAGACCCTACTCGTCCAGTCTGGCAAGCCAGTGGTCATTTTCAAAACCCATCCCGACGCTCCACGCGTCCTGATTGCCAACTCCAACCTGGTGCCGCATTGGGCTACCCAGGCGCACTTTGATGAGTTGTATGCAAAAGGCCTGATGATGTATGGCCAGATGACCGCGGGAAGTTGGATTTACATTGGCACCCAGGGGATTTTACAGGGCACTTATGAAACCCTGGGTTCCTTGGCTTACCAAAAAGGGTGGGGCAGTCTGAAAGGCAAATGGGTGCTGACGGCTGGCCTGGGCGGGATGGGAGGTGCCCAGCCTCTGGCGGTCACCATGAACGGTGGGACTGCCCTGGTGGTGGAAATTGACCCCGAACGTGCCCGCCGCCGCCAGGCGATTGGGTATATTGATGTGACTGTGGACGATGTTGAAGAAGCCATGACCCTTGTGGAAGAGAGCGTGCGCCAGGATGGCGTGAAATCTATTGGCCTGATTGGCAATGCCGCCGATGTTTTCCCCTACCTGGCGGAGCGCGGCATTGTCCCGGACGTGGTGACCGACCAAACCCCCGCCCACGATTACCTGGCCTACATTCCCCACGGCCTGACCCTGGCCGAAGCCACCGCTTTGCGTTCGTCCGACCCCGCAGAATTTATCCGCCGCAGCGGCCTATCTATGGCCCGGCATGTTGAAGCCATGCTCGAGTTCCAACGACGCGGCGCAGAGGTTTTTGACTACGGCAACAACCTTCGCCAACGCGCTTTTGATGCTGGTGTTAAAAACGCTTTTGATTACCCTGGCTTTGTCCCGGCTTATATCCGGCCCCTGTTTTGTGAAGGCAAAGGCCCCTTCCGTTGGGCTGCCCTTTCTGGAGATTCCGAAGACATTTATCGCACAGATGAAGCAGTGATGGAACTGTTCCCGGATGATGAACACCTGCACCGCTGGCTGGTGATGGCCCGTCAAAAAGTGCCCTTTCAGGGGCTGCCCGCCCGGATTTGTTGGTTGGGCTACGGCGAGCGCGCCCGGGCCGGCCTGAAATTTAACGAACTTGTGGCAAAGGGTATTGTAAAAGCCCCGATTGTAATCGGGCGTGACCACCTGGATGCCGGTTCGGTGGCCAGCCCCAACCGCGAAACCGAAGGCATGCGCGACGGATCCGATGCCGTTTCGGACTGGGCCATTCTTAACGCCCTGGTCAACGCCGTAGGCGGGGCAACCTGGGTCAGTTTTCATCATGGCGGCGGCGTTGGCATTGGCTATTCCCAACACGCCGGGCAGGTGATTGTGGCCGATGGCACTCCTGAAGCGGCTCGCCGGCTGGAACGTGTGCTTACTACGGACCCGGGCATGGGTGTGGTTCGCCATGTCGATGCAGGCTACCCTGAAGCCATTGCTGTGGCCCGTAAAACCGGGATGAAAATCCCCATGCTTTCCCCAGAATAAACCCAACAAGATGCGCTTTCCAAAGAAAAAAGATCCCAATGATTCATGGTCACGCGAACGCCCGGCGTGGTCTCTTGCTCCAACCCAACCGGTGCGGATTACCCCGCCCGGGATTCCAGGGGAAAGGAAAACCAACTGGCGCTTTTCGGGCGGCTTGTTTAGTGTGCTGCTTGCCCTGGCCATCTTGTTTGTGATTTACCTTTTAATTCCCTTGCGCACAACGGTTTTAATCCTGGGAACCGATTCTCGCACACCCGGCGATTTTACCGGCAGAACCGACACCATGGTTTTGCTGTCGGTGGTTCCGCTTAAACCAGAAGTAAATATGTTGTCGATCCCCCGCGATTTGTGGGTGCCCATTCCTGGGTACGGGGAGAACCGGATTAACGCCGCCCATTTTTTTGCCGAAGCAGAAGAGCCAGGAACCGGCCCTGCGCTGGCGATTGAAACCATCCGTCAGAATTTTATGGTCCAGGCCGATTATTATGCGCGGGTGCGCTTCGACAGCGTAATCCAGGTGGTAGATGCAATGGGCGGGGTGCAAATTGACCTGCCTGAGCCCATGTCTGGCTACCCGGCTGGTACCCACACCCTGGACGGCACCCAGGCGCTCGCGTTTATTCGTGACCGTTCCGGCTCGGATGATTTCTTCCGGATGCAGCGCGGCCAGTTATTTTTACGGGCATTTTTAAAAAAGATGATCTCTCCAGCGGGTTGGCTGCATTTGCCCTCTGCTGCTGCGGCTGCCTACCAGGCCGTAGACACCAATTTCCCGTGGTGGTTAGCGCCCCGGGTTGGCCTGGCTTTGCTCCGGGCTGGACCCGACGGCATCAATGGTCAAACCATCACCCGAGAATTGGTCACACCCACAACCACAGCAGATGGGGCCAATGTGTTGATTCCAGATTGGGATGCAATTCAGCCCCTTCTCACAGAGCTGTTTCGTTAACCAGGCATCTTGGCATGCCCGCGTCCATGCCATCCTTTCCCTCCCAAGGCCTGGGGCTGGGTTGGGGTTGGAAGGTTAGAACCGCAGGCTCTGAAAAATTTTGCGTACATCTCCAAATAAGGGCACCCATTCAGATTAACAGGTTGGTGATAAAATAAAAGGGAGGTAAAACCACTGCCAATCTAGAAAACAAAAATGATTCGCTCAACCTGTCACGGGTTGCAGGCGTTCATTTCGAATAGGAAAACCGGATACCAGGAGGTTTGAATGCCAGTTCGAGAAGATTTCCCTCAAGATGATGCTGAGACCCAGGTTGCAGCCTACCAGGCTCGCATTGAGACCCATATAGCCGAGGTAAAGGATGCCGTTGCAGAATATCTTCAACTGCGAGGAGAAGAGCAGCAGCTCCGCCGCACCCTCAAATTACCTGGTTTAACCATGGAAGAACACGCTTCCCTGCAAAACGAGCAAAATGAAATTGGCCAGAAAATGCGGGACCTTGCGCTGCGCTTTTTTAATTGGGGTTTTACAGCCGATGATTTGCGCACTGTCCAAACCCTGGATGCCAATCAGATAACCACTCTAGCACTCGACCGCCTTGCGGTTACCGGTTTGAGAGACCTTCCCTTATTGCCAGAAAGCCGTTCATTGTTTCAAAAAGCCCTGGATGATTATCGTAAAGGCGTGCTGCATACGGCTGTTTTGGCCGGGCGACGTTTGCCGGTTCAAGATGCAGTTCCACCGCTGCCCCCCCAGCCTGTTGGAACCGATTTTCCCGCCCAGTCTGCTTCGATTTTGCCTCGGGTTAGGGCGAGAATGCAGGTGGAAATGGATGTTGCCCGCACCCTGGCCGATTATCAACAGCGCCTTTTTTCGGGCTGCATCCCCGAAACCTGGCGCATCTGGTCTGTACCCCTGGGACGGGCTGTCTTGCGGGTGGAGCTAGAACACAGTGACGAGGGTGTTCCCCTGAATTTTCGCTGTTATTATTATCCAGCAGCCGGGCAAGAAACTTCGTTAGAAACCAAAACAGCGGCTCCAGCGGAATTGAACCTTATCCTAACTCGTCTCGTGGGTGAATAGTCCCATGATGCGAACTTCATTATTTGGGAATACGGGCCTGAGGGTGTCTGAGGCTGCCCTGGGTACGATGACCTTTGGGGAGGATTGGGGTTGGGGTGCAGACCGAGCGACCAGCCAGGCGATTTTTGATGCCTATGTTCAGGCCGGGGGTAATTTTATCGACACGTCGTGCAACTACACCAATGGCACATCCGAAAAATTTGTGGGGGAGTTTACCCGCAGTGAACGAGATTACTTCGTCATCAGCACAAAATACACCCTCCACAGCCATGCTTCCCGTCAGGCAGACTTCAACGCAGGCGGCAACCACCGCAAGAACTTGTTCCGCACGGTGGAGGGCAGCCTGCGCCGACTGCAAACCGAATACCTCGACATTCTTTGGCTGCACATTTGGGATGGCACCACCCCGGTGGATGAAATTTTACGAGGCCTGGACGACCTGGTAACCGCCGGTAAAGTTCACTACATCGGAATTTCCGACAGCCCTGCCTGGGCTGCCGCCTATGCTGTGGCCGTTTCCGAACTGCGCGGTTGGGCCCGTTTTGCAGGCTACCAGGGCGAGTACAGCCTGTTGGAGCGCGGTGCAGAACGTGAAATATTGCCAATGACCCACTCGCTCCATATGGCTTTCATGGCGTTCAGTATGCTTGCTGGTGGTGCATTATCTGGTAAGTTCAACCAGGGCAGCCCAGGGCAAGAATCCCGGGTTCGCCAGGTTTCGCCACAAGCACTAGCGATGGCCCAATTGACTGCTGAAATTGCAGCCGAAATTGGCCAGACGCCATCCCAGGTTGCCATCCGGTGGGTGAAGCAGCAATCTGCAAACATCATTCCCATTCTTGGCGTTCGCCGCCTGGCCCAGTTGGAAGATAACCTCGGCATGCTCCAATTCTCCTTATCCCCAGATCACCTGTCCCGGCTCAATGCCGCCAACCCCCTGCTGTTAACCTACCCCGAAAGTTTTTACCAAAAAGATTGGGCCCGCAGCTTGATTTTTGGGCCAGAAGCAGCAAGATTTGTAAACCGTTCGCAGTCCCAATTGCCGAGGTAAGATGGACATCGCACATGCTGTTTTGACCGACCAGGATGATGTCGTTCAACTGCTTTTAGCGCAGTTTGCGGAACATGAGATTGCCACTGGTGAAACTGCCCTGCGCCCAGCCGTAGCTGGGATGATTGCCGACCCACAGAAAGGGGCGATTCTGGTCGCCCGGGTGGAAAAACAGATTGTTGGGGTTGCCGTGGTATCCTTTACCTGGACGGTGGAGCATGGTGGCAAAGCCGCCTGGTTGGATGAGCTGTATGTAGTTCCCGCCTGGCGCGAAAAAGGGGTTGGAACCGCCCTGCTTACCCAGGCGCTCGAAGCTGCCCGTTCGGCCGGGTGCCTGGCGATGGACCTGGAAGTGGAAGAGGCGCACCAGCGGGTTGAAGGCTTATACCAACGCTATGGCTTTCTGCCGCACACCAGGCGGCGCTTTTACCAATACTTCACCTGATTGTAAGAAGGAGTTTTTAATTTTCAATGACCGTTAAATTTGGCACAAGCGGTGTGCGCGGCCTGGTGGTTGAAATGACGGACCAGGTTTGCTACCTGTATACCCGGGCATTTATTCAATATCTTGAAACTGCAGCCCCTGGTTTGGATTCTCTGGCTGTGGGCGTGGACCTGCGCAGCAGCTCCCCTCGCATTCGCCGGGCAGTGATGCGCGCGGCTGCCGATGCCGGGCTGAATGTCATTCCATGCGGCCAGCTTCCTACCCCAGCCCTCGCCCAGTTTGGCATTTCCCGGCGCATCCCGTCGGTGATGGTCACGGGCAGCCACGTGGCCGCAGACCGCAATGGCCTCAAGTTCAACCTGCCATGGGGCGAGGTGTTGAAGCGCGATGAATCTGAAATCTCGCGGCGTTTTTCCGAACTGTCTAATAAGGATAAGTATTCCAGTTTGTTTGGGCCAGGGGGTATGTTTTTGGATGAAGCCGGGCTGCTGGCGAAAGGGGAAAACCCCCAGGCGCTGCAAGAATACCTGCAAAGGAATGCGGCGTTTTTTCCACCCGGCTGCCTGGTGGGGAAAACGGTTGTGGTTTACCAGCATTCCAGTGTTTCGCGGCGTCTGGTTCCAGAGCTGCTGAGGGCTTATGGTGCCAGGGTTGTTCTGGAGGGACACAGCGACGCGTTTATCGCGGTAGATACCGAAGCGGTTGAAGAGCCTGAACGCCTGGCAGACTGGGTTCGCCAGCACCAGGCCGATGCCCTGGTTTCTACGGATGGTGATGGAGACCGGCCTCTCGTGGTGGATGACCGGGGAAATATTCTGCGGGGTGATGTGTTGGGCATTTTGGTTTCCCAGTACCTCGGAGCGCAGGCAGTGGTTGTGCCGCTTAACTGCAATACTGCCCTCGAAAAAACGGGCAGCTTCTCCCGCATTTACCGCACCCCGATTGGGTCGCCCTACGTGGTTGAAGGGATGCAGCGTGCCCTGGACGAGGGGTATTCGCCTGTGGTTGGATACGAAGCCAATGGCGGATTTTTGCTGGCGTCGGATATTGCCCACCCACTGACCGGGGCTGGCCTGGCCGCGCTGCCCACCCGTGACGCTGCTTTGCCCATCCTGGCAGTTTTGGCCCTTGCCGGGCAGAATCAAATCCCGCTTTCTGCCCTGGCGGCCCAACTTCCACCGCGCTACACCATCAGTGGGTTGGTCAGTCCTTTTCCCACTGAGCAAGGCAAGGCCCTGGTTGACCGGGCACAGGCCGATGGTGCGGCATTTGTGAGTGAATTTTTCGAGGGAACCTATGGGCCTTTGCTGGAACAAGATCATACAGATGGTGTCCGGTTCACCTTTGCATCTGGCCTGGTCATTCATTTACGCCCATCCGGGAATGCCCCTGAATTCAGGGTTTACACGGAGGCCAGCACCCAGGCACAAGCCGAACAGGTCAACGCAGCCGTCCAGGCTCTGGTTGCCGCGTTCCAGGCGGCTGGATGAAATTCCCTTTATGATCCTTAGAGATAAAGACAAGGTTCTGTAATTTCGCTGCCAGGAGGCCATTTTGAAAATCAACCTTCTTTCGGGTCCATATGCCGTGCATCGCCTGCTGCCCGGTTCTCCCTGGCCATCTGGTTTGGACTCCCTTGAATTTTTTTCACTCACGGCTGCACCGGGGGAATTGAGCCTGGTATGTCCTGTTGAAATCCAGGTTGAAAGCCAGAAGGTGGAAGGTCCCTGGCGGGTTTTGCAAGTGGTGGGGCCGCTGGCCTTTAATTTGACGGGAATCCTGGCCGGGATTTCCGGGGTTCTTGCTGCTGCTGAGGTCAGCCTTTTTGCCATTTCTACCTATGATACAGATTACATCCTCGTCACGGAGCAGCAGCTTCCCCAGGCTTTGCAGGCCCTCGCAGAAGCAGGCTATGACCTGGGTATTGAATGACCTGAATGAATCGTAAAGCGTTAATTGGATTTCTGGTTATGCTTGCTGGTCTGGCTGTAGTTTCCTTGTGGCCGGGCACTGCCGGGTTGGTGGGACGCTACGACAAGCTGGCTCACCTGGTGGTCTATGCCGCGTTGGCTGTAATGGCGCTGCAAGTTTTCACCCGGGCCTGGGTTTGGGTGTTGGCACTGGCTGGCCTGGGTTTGTATGGGGTTCTTATTGAAGTTTTCCAGTATTTGAAACCCGATGGTGAGGTTTCGGTTTGGGATGCCGTAGCCAACCTGGCCGGTCTGGCCCTGGGTGGGCTGGCTGCCTGGGCCTGGCAAAACTGGCAAGGCGCATCTGCCGCACCCAAACCAGGCGCTGCCCCTCGCTGGCACGAACGCTACCTGCCTGCACGGTTGCCCGTTCGCCAGGCATCCTGGTTCGACCAGGCGCTCTTTCATACATTGGGGGGGTTGGAGGCTGCGGCTTTAATTGGCTTTATTGGTTATTGGACCGCCCTGAGCCAACTGGCCAGGGATGGAAAAATTCCTCCCTTTGACCTGCAAATCCCAGGGGGTTGGGCGATGGGTTTTCTCCTGGTGGTGGCCTTTTATCTTGGCCTGGCGGCATTGTTGATTTGGGTGCACGAAAGCGGGCATGTTTTGGGCGGCTGGTTGACTGGTTTCAAACTTTGGCGCTTTGTAATTGGCCCGTTTTCGCTCGAACGCCGCTTAAATGGTCGTTTAGGCCTGACGATTTTGCTGCGTTTGAACAGCTTTTCGGGTGCCGTGATGATGCACCTGCCAGCACCCACCCCGGGCTACCGTTGGCGGACGGCGGTCATGGTTGCATCGGCAGGTGGGTTGAACATTCTGGCCGGGTTGGGGTTTGTTCTGGCCGGGTTCTTCTGTCCCGGCTTGCATTTGTTTTGGCAGGGTTTGCTGGTTTTCTTTGGGCTGATGAATATCCTGGGCGGTTTATACAATCTCTACCCCCTCGGTTCCTGGGTAAATATGTATTCCGATGGGATGCTGCTGCGTTCCCTGTTGGGGCGCACCCCACATGCGGCGTCGGATGGGGAATTGATTGTGGCCCAACACAAGGTCTATTCGCTGTTGTTGGAGGGGATTCCCCTCGCAAAAATTCCAAGCGAACACCTGGAGAAAGCCACCCGTTGGCTCGAACCACCTACCGGGCGGGTGGTCAGCGGCCAGTGGCTGGCCTATTTTTCCGCTCTGGCGATGAACCAGCCCCGCCAGGCAGAGGATGCCCTCCGAAAAATATTTTCCCTTTCTCGCATGGAAGATATCGTCAGCCAGAATGAAATGATGATCGAACTGGCCTACTTTTCTGCCTTTTTTCACCACGACACCACTGCAGCCCGTTTCTGGCTGCGGCAGGTTAACCAACGCGTAAACCATTCGCGCCCGGCCTTGCGCCGCGCCCAGGCGGCAGTGGCCCTGGCTGATGGAAAACCAGATGAGGCCCGTTCCCTGGCAGCTTCGGGCCTTGCTGTTATTTACACGCTTCAAGGCCCCCTTGCCCACATGGAAAGCCATTTGCTGCGGCGGGTGGAGGCGGCCTCATACCAACCCGTACCGAAATTTTCCCAACCATCCTCCCTGCGCATAAGGCTCCAACCCACCTCGTGGTTGGAGCGAACTTTCAGCAGGCTTAAGCGCGCAATCAACCCGGTTGGCATCTTTCGATTCCTGGTTGCCGTGGTTTTGCCTGCGGCTGTTTTCCTGGCGGCCTTTGTGACTGCCTTAAATTTTTCTGCATCTCCCGATTGCGCCGTGGGAACGCTGCCCAATATCGTTTGTAAAACCATCAGCCGGACAAGTTATTCGCTTGGCGTTTTGTCTATGCCTTCCTACGCGCAAAACCCTTCCAACCTTGGTTTATCCTGGCTCGATTCCATGATGGCCCTCTCAATTTCTGCCGACCCGGCCTGGAGCCCGCCCTGGTTTAAACAAGCACAGTCTGCCTACTACCAGGGGAACCCACTCGGGGCGTTGGGTTCTCTTCGCCTGGCCAACCGGCTTTCTCCGCAAAATCAAAACTACACCTGGGCATGGATCAATCTTGCCCGGGAAATTGGCGACCCCCAGCTGGTTTTAGAAGCCTGCGCACATGCTGCTGCCTATTCGAGTGATTCCCCCCAACATTTGATGGTCTACTGGTTGTGCCAGGCTGATGCCCAGGTGATGCTGAACGACTACCTGGCAGCAGAAACCGCCTTCCGGCAAGCCCTCGCAGCCCAACCCGGCGCACCCGCAGCCTTGTGTGGGTATGCTTATTTTGCGTGGTTCAACCTGGAAAACCCGGCCCTGGCAAATGACTTATTTATCCAGGCCAGCGCCGACCCAGACGCATCCTTGTTGGATGACTGTGTAACATTAGAAGAAGCCTTGTCCCTTCCCTGAAACGTCACTCAACCGGATAGATTGGGGACACCGCATCTTTTTTGCTTTTGTGGTCGTCTTCCCATTCCATGCGTTCCCCACACTGGCACGGCAGGCCATTGGCGCAGTCTTCGCAGCAGAAATAGTGCTGATCAACAATCACAGGCGCCCAGTTGATTTCCGCGCCGCAGCCTTTACACCATACGGTGGGTTCGGGAGCGATTTTTTTCTGCATTTTAACTCCTTTTTGTGCCTGGTTTTTGCTTTTTCCATCGTGGAAACCGGGTTGATAACCTTTCCAGGGGATGATCGGCAATTCTCTTGACCTATGGGTCTAGTAAACGCTTATGGTAAGGTAGTTATCCAAGGACTGCCTGGGCTCAATTTTGGGGGGTTTTCACAATTAAGACCGAGCAGGGCGCATAATGCACCAATTTGCGCGAAACGCTGCCTAACAGCCAACCTCGCACCTGGCTCAACCCGCGCGACCCTGCCACAATACAATCCACAGGGGTATTTTTGGCATATTCAATAATCTCGGAGGCTGCATCTCCCCGGCGGATGCCGCAATCCACCCGCAGGCCTGCTTTTTGCAGTTGTTCGACTGCAGGCTTAATCAGGGTGTTTTCAATGCAGCTTTCTTCTTCCTTGGCCTGGACGGCCAGGCTTTCGCGAATTTCTTGGAGGGAAACGGGTTCAATGGCTTCCACCGGGACGGCCCAGGCTCGCGCCACATATTCTGGCGTGGGCACAGGCGGCAAAATATGCATTACGTTAATTTCGGTTTCTTCGTTCAGAGAAAAACCGGCCATGTAATTCACCGCCGCCTGGCTGGCCGGAGAGCCATCTACCAACAGCGCCAGCTTTTTCCACCCCTGGTAAGGTCCCCGGACTACCAACACCGGGCAGCAGGCGTATTCCACCACCTGTTGGGCAATACCTCCCAACAAAATCCCCAGGGTTGCCCGCAGCCCAACTGCGCCCATTACAATCAGGTCTGGCATATTGGCCGCAGCATACTCCATAATCCCCTGGGCGGGATGTCCAAAAATTAACCGGGTTTGAATCTGGATGCCTTTCATGTGGAAAAACTGGGCAGCCTGGTTGAGCAAGCCTTCATAAATATGCACATTGCTTTCATCCTGGTAACAGGCCAGGGCGATTATCTCGGTGGTGGGCAGAAGCGGCAGGTCGCGAACCAGTTCAGCGGCATAAAATGAATTTTGTGACCCATCAACGGCGAGCAAAATCCGTTTTGGGTGCTGAAGGTTTGGAGAGAACATACGACACCTCCTGGAAAAAGGGAAAACAGAATTAACCAGGGTCAGGAAATGAAAACGCCTGACACTGCGCTCCGTTTTATTGAGGAGTCATGTCAGGCGTGGCCCGAACTGGGGATAGATATTTGCTTTATTGCTGCCAGCGCCCGGATGACGCGAACGGGGCATGGATCATACATTAAGATTATAGCATATCCAGCCCTGGGTTCGCTACTACTTTTTGCCGCGTTTCCCACCTAGAAAGAAGCCAAATGCGCCAAAGGCGAACGCTGCTGCGGCCAGCTTGCTCAAAGTAGACCCCGTTAACCAATATCGGGTGGCCTTTTTTATGGGTTGAATTTGAGGTGTTCCCAGCAGTCGTTCTGAAAGGTTCGGGTGGGCGGTTTGATTTGCTCCCTGCTTTTCAGGCTCTGCCGAAGCCAGGTGGCTCAGCACAGAGATGGATTGTGCATCGTGCCAGGCGGCTTCGAATGGTTCCAGTTTTTGCGCTGCAGTGGTACCAAACAGCAGCGTCATCAAGGCTTTTTGAAGTTTGTAGGTTCCCGGAGCGCGCAGCATGGTGGCAATGTCATAAGGTTGTGGGCCTGGCCCCACGTTAACCACCTGGGGCACCGTAAATTCCAAAAGACCTTTTTCGCCGTGGGAAGAAACATTGCCGGATTGCTTAATGCCCCCATAAGGGGTGGTTGAAATCGTAAACTGCACCACAGCATCATTCACGATTACTGAACTCGCGTGCACCTGGCTGCCCACCCGATATGCTCGCAGTAAATTCTTGCTCCAAACCGAGGCACCCAACCCAAAGTGACTGTCGTTAGCCATTTGGATGGCCTCGCGTTCACTGCGCACCCGCACCACCGGAATAATGGGGCCAAAGTTCTCATCTTGCATGATCAGCATCTGGTGGTTGACATCCGTCAGAATGGTGGGTTCATAAAACATGCCCTCGCGATCGCCCCCGGTCAGTACGGTCGCGCCTTTTTCAATGGCATCAGTCATTTGGGTTTCCACAATGTGCAGTTGGCGGTCGAAGGTAAACGGGCCGTAGTGATAGGGGCTTTTCAGGCTGCTGGAATATCCCACCCGAATTTTTTGGGTTTCTTCCACAAGGTAGCGCACGAACTCATCGTAAACCGAATCCACAACGTAGACCCGTTCAATGGCCATGCAGCTTTGCCCGGCGTTGTAAACAGCCCCCCAAACCGTCCAGCGGGCAGCCTCGCGCAAATTGGCATCTTCCAGGATGATGGCCGGGTCTTTGCCGCCCAGTTCAAACCCGCAGGGAATCAGGTTTTTGGCGGCATTGGCCATTACCTTTTTGGCAGTTTCCACGGAACCCGTCAGGTAGATGTAGTCGGGTTGGCTTTCCACCAGGGCTGCGCCAACCTTGCCGTCTCCATGCAAAATCCGCACAAAGGGTGCTAAGGGCATAAACTCCTGGAATATCTCATCAATCATCCGGCCGACATCTGCCGCAACCTCAGAAGGCTTGCAAACCACGGTATTGCCGGCCAGAAGTGCGCTAACGATAGGTGCCAGGTTCAGGTTGAACGGGTAATTCCAGGGGCCAATAATGGCGACAACACCTCTTGGCCGATATTGCAGAACGGGCAGCTTGAACAACACAGAAATGCCCGGGCGCACCAGGCGCGGGCGCAGCCAGTGTTTGGCCTTACTGCAATAGTGGTTGATCATATCCACGGTCATGAACACTTCGGCCAGGCCGTCCTGGCGGCTTTTGCCCGTGTTCCGGCTGATGACCGCTGCAATCTCGTCCGAGCGGTCAATCAGGTATCCCTGGAATTCTTTCAGGGCGCGAGCCCGTTCCCCGACGCTGCGTTTGTTCCAGATGCGCGCTGAAATGCGCATATCTTTCATGGCCTGCTGGGTTTCTGCAAGGGTGCTTGCCGCGATTTCTCCATATTTTTCCCCGTTATGCGGGGTTATAAAAGGGATCATTTCGGGTTTGCTCATCGAATTTCTCCTCAAGGGTCAGGCGATCAGGCGGGTGTCTTCCCGGTTTCCTGCCAGGTGGCCTGGCTGGCGGGTGGCACATAGCTCATGGCATGTTCAGTCAGGGCGGTAATGGTCAGGCTGGGGTTGACCCCCAGGTTTGCACCGATCATGCTGCCATCGCAAACGTACAGGTTTTTATAATTAAATACCCGGTTTTCCCGGTCGATCACCCCATCTTCAGCCGAACTACCCATGGACGCGCCACCCAGGATATGGGCTGTGGTGGGAATATCCAGGAAAATTTCGGTCCAGGCTGTCAGCGGCATCCCGCCGTATTGCTCAGCCACTTTCATGGCAAAATCATTGGCTTTTTCGATATATGTCGGCACTCTTGGCCCCTGGGTGGCCAGTTGTTTTTTGAAGGGCGGCAGCCACGAGCGTTTCAAGCGCATTTGCATGAAGCTGTCGGCAGTTTGCATCACGAGTAAGATGAGCGTGTTTTTGGCAAATCCAAATGGGACCAAAGAACGCAAAAACCGCAGGGGATGTTTGATGATTGTCGCCAGCCAGGTGAGTGGGCGGGGTATGCCCGGCTGGGGTGTGGAGAGCAGGGTGGTTAGTGGGGCAATGCTGTCGGAACCGTTGGGAAAACGCACCGCTTCAATGTGGGTGTCTTCATCCACGAATATCCCCGACCCAATACAAACCCCCTCGCTGATGTCCAGCTCGGCGTTGTTGATCCGTACGCCAATGATGGATTCGGAGTTGGTGCGCACGTAATCGCCCACCCTGTCGCTCAGGTTGGGCAGTGCCCCGGTTCCTTTCATTTCTAAAAGCAGTTTTACCGTTCCCAACACACCTGCGGCGAAAACCAGCCCGCGGGTGGTGAAGGTTTTTTTGCCCGAAAACGGGTTAAGCGGGTTTACCGTTTCAACCTGGTAGCCGTCACTGCCATCGCTCTTTCCGTTAAGCGGGGTTATATGAATGACTTTGGTTTCCGCGAAAATTTTTGCGCCGCGTTTTTCCGCCAGGTACAGGTAGTTTTTATCCAGCGTGTTTTTTGCCCCAACCCGGCAGCCCACCATGCACCCGCCGCAAAGCGTGCAGCCTGTGCGTTCCGGGCCTTCGCCGCCAAAATAGGGGTCGGGAACGGTGACATCGGGCTCCCCAAAATAGATGCTTACGTTGGTGGTGTAGAAGGTATGGTCGTAGCCCTCTTTACGGGCCATTTCAAGCAAAATGGTGTCGGCTGTGCCCAGGTACTCGTTGTGGGCAGCGCCTAACATCCGTTGGGCGGTGTGGTAGTGCTGCGGCATAACATCTTTCCAATTTTTTAACCTGGCCCAGCGGGCGTCCTGCCAGACCTTGTCAGGGGGGACCCACAGCGTGTTGCTGTATACCAGGGAGCCGCCGCCCACACCGGTTCCGGTCAGCACCCAGGCATGGCTGAACAGGGACATTTGGAATATCCCTCGCAGGCCAAACCCAGGCGCCCAGAGATATTTGCGCAGGTTCCAGTTCGATTTTGGGAAGTCTTTGGTACCATACCGTTTCCCCATCTCAAAAACAGCCACCCGGTAGCCTTTTTCTGTCAACCGCAGTGCAGAAACACTACCCCCAAATCCGGAACCTATCACAATAAAATCATAATCCCATGACATGCAAATCTCCCGTGGGCCAATTCTGGTGGGTTGGTTTATTTTCCTGGTTATTCGCTGCCCTCTGCCCGGATGAGCAGCAGCGGCCGGTCGATCTGGTTGAGCACACCAGCAGTTACACTGCCATAGAAAACCCTGGACAATCCACTGCGTCCATGGCTGGCCATGGCAATCAGCCCGGCGTGTTCTCGTTCAGCAGCGTGGATAATTGTATCCACAATTCCCCCGGTTTCAATGAGAACACGGGCGCGAATTCCTTCGGCTGTGAATTCCGCTGCGATTTTTTCCAGGTAATCCTGGGCTTCAAGGGTGCGTAGTTCCAAAATTTCGTGGTTAAACGTGGGGGGAGTGTGGTGTAAATCAATCAAAACGGAGTCCGGAAGAATGACCTGCAGAAGAATCACCTCGTCGCCACTGCAGCGCACCAGGGCTTTGACATGCGGCAATATTTTTTCGGCTCGTTTAGAGCCATCCAGGGGAACCAGGATTGAACGATACATGGCCTGTCTCCTTTTCTAACATAACCTAGAAATCCCTTGCCAATCTTGCTGACCGGAAGGGAGTGTGCATCTATCCGCACCTTAACTATACATCCTTTTCCACGATTGCGTCAAATTTAACAATCAGAAAAGGGTAAAATAGGTTTATCTTCCCATTCCCTGGAGGCAAAAATGAGTGATTTTCCTGCCTACTGGTTAAATATCTTTATTCCCACCAAAAAGGTGACCATTCACAGCGCCCACTGCCGCTACGTCCACGACAAACAGCCCAGCCTTTCCCATCCATCGGGTGAGTTAGGCCCTGATGGCGGCTGGTTGGACTGCCTGAACCTGCAGGATGCCGAAGCTCTGGCCAGCGATTTCGCGGCTGATGGCTTTGTCGTCAAGCGCTGCCAGTATTGTTTGTAACCATTTCCCATTTTCGGAGGTGAGACATGGCGTTTAACCATCGTGTCGTGATGATTACCGGTGCAACGGGTGGGCTGGGCCAGGTGGCCGCCCGCGCCTTTGCTAACCAGGGTGCAAAACTGGCCCTGGTCAGTTCGAACCTGGATAAGTTGAACACCCTGCTTTCCAGCCTGGCGCTGCCAGATGGCCAGGCCCAGGCATTCGCCGCCGATTTGAGCCGCACAGCAGAAGCAAAAAGCGCAGTTGAGCAGGCTGCCCAGACCTTTGGCCGGTTGGATGTGCTGGTGCACCTTGTGGGTGGGTGGGATGGCGGCCAGCCTGTGACCGCAGTTTCCCCAGAACGGGTAGATGCCATGCTCCAACAGCATCTCTGGACCACCTTCCACCTTGCCCAGGCCTGCATCCCGGTGATGGCAGCTAACCGCTGGGGGCGAATCCTGGCCATTTCATCCCCCACCGCCCAGCGCCCCACCGCCAATTCTGCCCCGTATGCCATCGCCAAAGCCGCCCAGGAAGCGCTGATGCTCACCCTATCGCAAGAAGTCAAAGACAGCGGCATCACCGCCAATCTGCTGCTCGTGCGTACGATTGATGTGAAGCACGAACGCCAAAACAGCCCCAGCCCCAAAAACGCAGCCTGGACCACCCCTGAAGAAATCACTGCCACCCTGCTGCACCTGTGCACCCAGGAAGCAGGAACCATTAACGGCGCCAGAATTCCGGTGTATGGAGGGTATTGAGGAACCTAACCCAATTTCGCCACAATGTTTTCTAAGAAAATTATTGGGACAAATGACCCTGTTTTTTCAGGACATTTGTCCCTTGTGTTTGTAAAGTTATGCTTTATGCTTTGAAAAGGCTTATGGGTTTAAAATCAAGCCTTTTCGTGTGCATTGGGCGGCATTTATTTTTCGGGATTTTTCAGGTGGATAGATCTTTTTTATGAAAAAGTCCTTCAAATTGTTAATAATCATATTCGTGGTTGTGTTTTTATTGGGTTCGATTGGCCTGGTTTGGACTGAAATCCTTCGGGATTCTCAGGAGGCCAAGCTTCAAAACCTGGCAGTTTTATTGGATTACCAGGAATCAAATAAAATTGCCCAGGTTCGCAGGTGTTGGGATATCAATTCTCATTGTGGCATCTTTCTTCATTTTACAACTGGTTTATCACTTTCTGAACTCGACTCAAAAATTTCTGCGTTACCATATCCGGTTAATTATACTGATAACATACGGGGGTACGGATTTTTTACGGATATAAACATGGGTACTTCACGGGAAATAACCTATAACGGAAATAATGGGATTCCAGAGCGGGACATGATTCCAGAACCAAACGCCAAAAAATACGTCCTCAATGGGGAAAAACCCGCTGAATGGGTAATTTCTTTGTATGAGTTAACGCCTTATCAAGGGAGTTATCAAGTCGGTGGCCAAAATATCACTGGCAATTTGATCACTATATTATTGATAGTCAAATAAACATCAAATTTCACTGGGAGGAGATATGAAACACATTAGAAATATTCTTGTAGCGTTTGCGGTGGTAACTTTATTGATCGTTGCACCTTCTCAAGTATCTGGAAATTCAATGGCTCAAAATCTTAACAACTCAGAGGAGGGCGATTCTGTCGAACGAGCATCTTCAGTTGGTCGGGGCGCACCGCCCGAGTCTACAGACGAACAATTTGTGGCCGATACTGGTGATGAATTAGACCAATACCTTTTCCATACAGATGACGATGGTTTTATTCGATTTAACATTTTAATCACGAGGTTTTTCTTTAATGAGAACATTTCCCAAAGAAATTTTTCGGATGGATTCCTTACATCAGAAGCTGCACAATATCTGGTGGAGAATAATGTTTTGCCCGAATATGCATCCCTGGTATTACGGGTTTGGGATGTAGATCAAAACAACCAGGATTCTAACGGTTGCTCAGAAGTGGATTACATTTGGGTGAATGGAAACCAGATTAAGAAAAATGGTATACCCGTGAAACTTACAGGTGCAGACAATACCTGGAGCACACCCGGGTTTGAAGTGCCAATTCAATACCTGCGATTTCCAACACAAAAAGGAGATGGTGCTCCACCCATCCCGGCTGACAATGAAATTGCCATACAGGTAGACGTGATGTGCCAGGGTTCCTGGGCGGTTAAGGTAGACTGGGGTTTGATCCGAATTCTAAATACCATTCGGCCGATTGTGTTTGTGCACGGGTGGACTGGTAATACCACTGCTTTTAATCAATTTGAGGGATGGCTTGCCGATGAAGGTATTCCCTCTGGTGGACAGGCAGATTTAAGGGAAGGGCTTTATCCGATTGACGAAACTGCAAATTGGTTGGCCAGTCATATTTATGGTGTTCTTTTAGACAATGGTGTTGAAAAGGTTAATCTGTTTGCACATAGTAAAGGTGGGTTAGTCTCAAGGGCTGCTTTGAAGATACCGAGAGTGGCTGAAAGCGTGGAAACGCTAATTACTTTTGGCAGTCCACATCATGGGACGATTTATAACAAAACAGTTGCATATTATGTTGCGTGTAAACAATTCAAGCCTGACGATTTGAAGGTAAGCAGGTGTGAAGAGGTAGGTAAGGAGTTCACCAAAGAGCAGATGCGTGAGCGCAACTACAGCAACTGTGAATGGAGTTTGATTCCATGGGGTTGGCAAAATTGCACCCCCAAGTTTTCGGAATACTTAGATACAAGTGTGGTTTACTATAGCTTTATAGGTACATCGGATGAGGCGGTAAATCCTGACCGGTCTGGAGCCTACCCCTGGCAAGCCTATAATAATGGCGATTTTCCAGATGGCGATGATGGGGACTATATGGATTTTCTTTATCCAAAGTTGGATCATGGGGGAATCAAAGAGAGCCGCGAGGTTTATGAATGTGCTATCCACCAGTTGGTATCTACACGGTATTCTGATGCCTCGTGTTCTACACCCCCCCAACTTCGTGAGTTAAACACGGCAACAGCAGATACGTATCTGCTCATCCAGTCAGCCGCACAACCTGCCTATCAAACCAGATTGTCAAATGTGATAGTGGACGCCATTGGCGATTTGTTTTTTGAGTTAATCAGTGATGTTCCTGTAAGCTTTTCAATCATAGATCCTTCCGGCTTTATTATTGATCCTGCTGCGGCCAGCACAGATGACAATATTGATTATTATGAGGGTGTCGAGCCTGGGGGATATCTCTATCGGTATACTCTTTCAACGATGAAGGTTGGAACCTGGCAAAGCAAAATTACCACGGCTAACCTTCCAGCGGAATACTTGATATATTCTGTTGGGCCTTCCTCGGTAATCTTGAATGCTGCCTCGGATAAATTTGGGTATCTTCCCAATGAAACCGTCAATGTGCAGGTTTCGATGATCCAGAATCAGTTGCGTATGCCTGATACGGTTTTGATGGGTTTACTAACCTATCCCGATCAGTCCACAGTATCCATCACGTTTTACGACGATGGTACCCATGGAGACCTGAACTCGAATGATGGTGTTTTTGCCGCCCAGTTTCTTTCTGGTGGTTCTAACGGATATGGTGTTTTAAGTATTGAAGGCCAATCTGGCGGCTTTGTTCGCAATGAAGACCTGCCTTTCATTGTTGGTCCAAAAACCGGGGAAATTCAAAATGTTTCTCAGGTTTTTCCATCAGATGACAACAGCAATGGTTTGTATGATTACTTAAATGTCGTTATGGGTATTAATGTGCTTCAAGCCGGGCATTTTGATGTCGAGGCAATTCTTGAAGATTCTTTGGGCAACCCAATTGCCACGGCTTATTATTCCAGCAGACACCAAACCTTGAACGGGTTATCTACCGGGGTGAATCAGGTCACCTTACAATTTAAAGGCGAATCCATTTACCAAAATGGAATTAATGGCCCATATCATGTATCTGAGGTTCGTCTTTATGATGTTACCGAATTTGCCCGATCTGTAGATAAAAAAGCTGACATCCTTACAACATCTAGCTACCTGTATACAGGATTTGAACATCCTTTGATCGTTATTACTGATTTGGATGAAATCGGGGTTGACACAAATGGAAATGGCCAATATGAAAACTTGATTGTGGGTTTAACGATTGATGTGGTTCAACCCGGAACGTACGATGTGAACGGCAGGTTGGTAACCGAAAATTCTGATGAAATTGGTTGGGCAGCTACAAGCTTTTCTGCAGGTTCTAGCGGACAATATACGGTACAGCTAATGTTTGATGGAACCGTTATTGGCGAAAATCGTTTTAATGGACCCTATATCCTGACGGATTTGAGCATCTTTAATTCAGTGGATTCTGCGAATGCGTTTTTACTTGATGTTTATACCACCCAACCTTATAGTTTTATTGAATTTGAGGGTGGTTTTTATAAAGCCTATCTGCCTTCAATAAGTAGACTCCCATTGTTGATGGATGCTTACGAGCCCGATAACACATACTCCCAGGCAAAAATGATTTATAACGGGCGGCCACAAATTCATAGCATTAACCCTGCTACAGATTTGGATTGGGAAATGTTTTCCGTACCATCTACCGCGGAAATTTTCTTATACACTGAGGGTATAGAAGGCGATACTCGCCTCTGGTTATATGATTCCGGGTTAAATCTCGTGGAATATGACGATGACAGTGGCGTGGGTTTGTTTTCTTCGATCACTCGGTTATGTTCATCGGATCCGCTTAGCCCAGGGACTTATTACGCAAAAATTGACGAGTTTTACAATGACGATATCATTGATGAATACACAATTACCGTGTTTATTAACCCATGCGCGAATCCGGATTTATATGAACCGGATAATCTTCCAGAGCAAAGTTCGCAATTGATATCGAATTCGAGTCAAATTCATAGTATTCGCCCTTCTGGCGATGTGGATTGGCTTACGTTTACAATCAACAATAATTCTGAGGTGTTTTTATTAACCGATGGGGATACAGGCGATACCAGAATGTGGTTGTATAATTCGAATTTTGACATAGTGGCATTCAATGATGACTCGGATTCGTCTCTGTTTTCGCAGCTTATGTTCTTGTGCGACCAAAACCCTCTTCCGCCGGGGCAATATTTTATCCGGGTTGATGAATACTTCGGGACCGAAGTAATTCCTTTTTACTGGTTTTATTATTTTGTGAATTCATGTCCGTAAAGATTTGATTATTTAATCAACTCCGGAATTGCAGGAAAATTACAACAAAAATCGCGCCTGATTCATTGTACAATAAAAATAAGGGAGGGAAGCGGATTTTTATTTTGGGCGGATAATGCCTGCCAACGAATTCCATCGCGCCACGTGGCATCGCCGTCCTGGGTCAGGATGATGAAAGGATTTGCCATGTGGACCCTGCCATTTTTTGTTCGTATTCGCCGGCCGTTCGCCCTGGTTGTGACGGCTGTTTTGACCGGGGTGGTGTTTGCCCTGGTCTTTTTTGTGGTCCCTGGCCTGGGTGCGCCTGGGGCACCTGTGCCGCTGCTGCCTGCCAGCGGCAGCACCATCATCATTCCCACCTTTTCCTGGATGAGTGCCCCTGGGGCAGTTAAGTATGAAATTCAAATCAGCCCACTCGCAGATTTTTCTGTGCTAATTTTTACGGACCAAACCAAACTGTTTAACCTCACCCCGGTGAATTCATTCGGCCAAGGGGTGTTCTATTGGCGGGTGCGCGCCTACGATGACGAAAACAACCCTGGCGCCTGGAGCAGCGGGGTTTTATTCAATAAATATATTCCTGCGCCCGTTCTTCAGCACCCGCCCAACAACCTGGCTGTGGCCGAACCCCTGCTGCAGTGGAAGCCAGTTCAAGGCGCTGTGGAGTATAAAATCGAACTGTCTACGGACCCGGTTTTCACGACCGTCAACGAATCGTATAAAACCTATGGAACCAGCCTGATGCCGTTGAACAGTATTCCCGATAACCTTTACTATTGGCGGGTGTGCGGCCTGGACTCAAACGACCACTGCGGCGATTGGAGCCAGGTGGGTAATTTTTTGAAGAGAGTGCCCGGGCCGCAGCTGCTCAGCCCTGTTTCTGGCTTTAACCCGGCGAATGGAGAGGTCACCACGCCCCGCTTTTCCTGGACACTTGTGCCGGGGGCGGCAACTTACTGCCTGGAACTTGCGCGAAACGCCCAGTTCGACCCGGTGGCGTATTCTGAAAACACCAATCTTACGGAGATTGCCCTGACCAACGCGATTCCCCCAGGTGGATATTATTGGCGGGTGCGAGGGGTGCAGGCCAACAACCAGCCGGGTTCCTGGAGTGCTGTGGGCCAGTTCACCCTTTTGCTGCGTGCCCCCCGGCTTGTGGCCCCTTTGAACCAGGCATCCGTGATCATCCCGTTTTTGGTATGGTCTGCCCCACCGGAAGCGGTTGCCTTTCGGGTGGAAATATCCACCGACCTGGCTTTCCTGGTTGGGGTGCGTACATATACCACGAACAACACCCAATTGACACCGGTTGATGCCCTGCCGCCAGGGGTGCCAATTTATTGGCGAGTGACCAGCCTGGACAGCCAAAACCACGTGGGCGGGGTCAGCGCAGCCGGTGTGTTTACCCTGGTTGTGAACCAAATTTTGGGCGGCTCCACGGTGATTACACTCCAAACCCCGCTGAATGGGGAGATCATTACCGGTGACCCGACCTTTCGTTGGACACCGGTGGTTGGGGCAGCCGATTACCACATCCGAGTCAGTAAAAACCCGGATATGAGCGGTACGGCGTATGATTATGCCTATCCGGACTACCCCACCTTCACCCCTTACGCCAGCAAACGCAGTTATGAAAACGGTGTGTATTACTGGCAGGTGGAAGCCCGCAGTTCAACGGGTAGTATCATTGACACCAGCCCCATTTATTCCTTTACCAGGCAGGCGGTTTTACTGCTCAGCAATCCGGAGTATGGGGTTGTTTTGCCTGCTGACCCGGTCTTTACCTGGAAACCCGTCCCTGGGGCGGTAGATTACCATATCCGGATCAGCCAAAACCCGGATATGAGTGACACCGCCTACGATTACGCCTACCCCGACTACCCGGTGTTTGTTCCCTTTAGCAGCAAACGCGCCTACGAAAACGGCCTGTACTATTGGCAGGTTGAAGCCCGGACCGGGTCCGGTTTGGTGATTGCGAAGAGCGAGATCCGTTCCTTCACTCGACAGCAGGTGTTGCCCCTGTCTGCGCCTCGCCCTGGGGAGATTTTGTTTGGGGTTGACCCCGTTTTCCAGTGGGAGCGCGTGGTGGGGGCAGTGGACTATCACATCATCATCAGCGAAATGCCAGACTTGAGTGGAACAGATTATGATTATGCCTACCCGGATTACACGGCTTATGCTCCTTATACCTATAAAAAAAGCTATGCCCACAGCCCATTCTATTGGTGGCAGGTGGAGGCTCGCACCGGGTCTGGATCGGTGATTGCCCGCAGTGCCATCCAGGTTTTTCAAAAGCAGTCTACGGTTTTGCTCAACGCACCCGCCAACGGGGCTGTTTTGGGCAGCACCCCGACGTTTTTCTGGACGCCTGTTTTGGGGGCGCATGATTACTATATCAAAGTCAGCACCAGTCCGACCATGGTAGGCAGTTATGATTATGCCTACCCGGATTATCCGATTTTTACACCCTATACCAATAAACAAACTTATGCCAACGATGTTTATTATTGGCAGGTCATCGCCCGCACCAGCTCCGGCGCTGAAGTGGCGCGCAGCGATATCTATGTCTTTACCGTGGACAACACCCAACCGACCAGTACACCCCTGGGCGCACCCACGTTTACACCATCCCTGACGCCTTCCATTACCCCATCCCCCACCTTGAAGCCCGGTGAGGTTCCCACTCCTACGGGAGCTCCCCCCAATCCACCTGCCGAACCCCGACCCGCCAATACCATGGAAGTGGGTGAGGTGGTGGTTTATGCCGACGCCTTCACCAGCCAGGGCGGGTCGGCCTGGCTGGCGAGCGGCAACGTGCGACTGGGGCCTGGGGGGGCGGTGTCGGGCGCTGCCCGACTGGAGGGTGCCTATGCCCAGGTGGTGGATGGCTACCTGCTGCTCGACACCCAGGCAGGCAGCATCCAGGGCAGCAGCGCCAGCAAAGTTTCCTTGCTGATGGATGATGGCACGGCTTCGCCGGTTTTCCAGGGCGAGTTTACGGTCAATTCCCAAACAGGCGCGGTGAACACCCTGCTCAACGCAGTGTTTCAGCTTACCCGCGTGGGCGATTTGGGTGTGGATACCTCTGAACCCCTGGCGGATTTCATCATGAATGTGTTAGAAGGCACTGTCACAGCCCATGCCCGGGTGACTGCCTATGAAATTGAGGGTGCTTTTCCGGAAATGGGGTTGGAATTTACCCTCCATCACGATGGCAGTGTCAGCGGCAGCGTGGGCCTGGGCGAGATGGAGTTTGAAGCCGCTGGGGTGACTTTCTCGGTTTCCGATGCCGCATTTTCCTACAGCCCAAGCGGGGGCGGCCAAATCTTAATTGGAGAGGCATCCATCACCCTCCCGCCCGCGTTTGACCTGGGCACCAAGGGTTCGGTAACCGATATTATCCTCAGCAAAGATGGGCTGGAAGATATTGGCGGTGGGACGATCGAACTCAGCCTGCCCGATATGAATGTTCCGGGTACGGGCGGCAAGTTTAACCTGGCTGGCGCCAGCATTGCACTCACCCTGTCGGGCGGCGGGCAGTACCTGCTCAAGGGCCGCGCCGATTTCAGCCTGCCCAACATTGCCAGCACCAAAACCCCGGGAACCTCGTACGATGGCTCGCTCTATGCCGAGTTCGAACTTGACCAGGATGGTTTGCGCTATGTTTTGCTGGGCGGTGAGGTTGAGCCCGGCATTCCGATTGGCCAGAGCGGCCTGGCGCTGACCGGGATGGAAGGCCGGGTTACCCTGCGCCCCGAAGTGCGCGTGCAGATTACAGGCACTATCGAATCCCAATTAGAAGTGCCGCCCCTGGGGCCGGTGGTTTCTGGCGAGCCGTCCATTTGGGTTCAGCTCAGCAAGCCGTATGAGATTGGCATTTCGGGAGAGGTCAAAGTGCTCATTTTTGATGCGGCCGAGGCCTCATTGGTATTGAGCCAGTCCCAGGGGCTGTATGGCTCGCTCCATATTAATTACCTGCCCTACCTGATGACCGGGGATGCCAGCCTGCATGTCTGGCGTTCAGATGGTAAATTCCATTTTACCGGCAGCGCAACGGTAACGCTTGGTTTTGAAAAGGGCGCTCTGGGCGAATATTGGGGGGTTTCGCTGCCGCCGGTTGGGGCGACTTTTGCCCAAATCAGCGCCAAGGTGGGCGAGTTTTGCAGCAACAGCGCCTGTACTTCAACCACCTACGGTTTTAAAGGTGCAGTGGATATCACTATCCGCGTCAACTATTTCTTTGGGTCGAAAAACATCACCCTGGCGCAGTTCGCCTTCTTTCTCAACGCGAACGGCAGCCTGTCTTTCGGCAGCACGCTGGATACCTATCGGCTGGTAGACCAGGCTCGTGACTGGGCTGCGCTGGCTGCTTCGGGGGAATCGGTGGGTAGCACGGATGTACTCAGCTTCACGGTGGAACCTACCGATTTCTTGATGGTCGGGCTGGATTGGCAGCAAGGCAGCCCGACCTTCTCGCTGCGCGACCCGGATGGGTTTGTGGTGGATATGGCCAGCAGCTACCCCGGAGCGGGTTATACCCAGACGATCACTTCAACCGTATTTTTTGTGGAAAACCCCAAGGCAGGCGCCTGGCAGGGTGTGGTTGAAAACCTGGAGGGTGGTGAAGATTACACCTTTGGTGCATTAGGCCGCAACCTGCCTCCCAGCCTGGCAGCGGGGCGGGCAGTCAGCGCTCGGGTGGTTTTCGGCCGGGCTGAAGACACCCCCCGCATCACCGGCTCCCAGGTTTTTACCATTACCTGGAGCGCTTTTGACGCTGACCCCGATACCACACTTGCGCTTTATTACGATACCGATGTCTACGGATTTGATGGCTCTCTGATTGCAGCTGGCCTGGACCCCGCCGCAGGCAGCTACACCTGGACCGGGGAGGGGGTTCCGGAAAGCGGCCAGTATTATGTCTACGCGGTGGTGGATGATTTGAAAAACCTGCCGGTTTCGGCTTATTTTGATGAAGTCATCACCCTTCAAGATCAGATTGCCCCAGCGATTCCGAGCGGGTTATCGGTTGAAGTGAACGAACCCAAAAGCAGCCTGTTGGTGTGTTGGGATAACCCGATTGCAGATGCTGCGGCTGGCTTTGCCCCGGCTGACCCATCCCTGGCGGGGTATTATGTTTACTTTGGTTCAGCCCCAGGGATTTTTGACCTGGGCTTTTTTGATGCGTTCAGCCTGGGCTGCTACGGGCTGCCTGTGCCGCCGCGCCTGCCCCGTGTTTACGTGTCCGTGGCCGCTTATGATTTTTCGGGCAACCTGAGCGACCTTTCCGAAGTACAGATGGTGGAACTGGCACCTCCCATCCAAATATATTTACCGCTGCTGCTGCGTTGAGGGGTACAAAAATTCTGGCCTGCCGGGTGGTTTCGCCCGGCAGGCCAGAACAGGTTCAATGGGGCAGCCGTGCTGCCTAAGGTTTGAGTGTGGGGATTAAGATGGGAATAATGGGTATGATGATGGACGGTGGTTCAAATTTATTGATGATAACCGTAGCGTTAAGGCAGGGGTTCGGGTTGCCAGCGCCTTCGCGGAAGCCGCACCACTCGTTCGAGCCGTTCCAGTTGCCATTGAATTGTTTTCCGTTTTGCTGCATGAAGAACTTGAAAGTCCCTGTGCCGGAGTTGCGCGACCAGTTGCCGCTGAACACCGTGCCTTCGATGGTCCCTTGCAGGCTGCCCACACCACCCGCATAAATTGCAGTGGCGGAAGAGCCAGTTTGGATGATGGTCATAGTTTCGCAGCCCGATGCCCCACAGGTGGTTTGCCAGGTGCCGCCCCAGGAGGCCAACCCACAGGGCGTGGGCAGGCTGCCGCTGCGCGAACCGCACCAGTCGTATACCTTGTCCCAGTTTCCACGGAAGGCGCTGCTGTCGTCGGTTTGCCAGAAGCTAAAATTGCCAGAGGTGCCGCCCACAGACCACTGACCGGAAAGGAAATTGCCCTGGGCGGTTCCGGTCAGGGTGCCGTTGCCGTCGGCAAAGGTGCCCGAAACGTTGTTCTGGCCGGCGAAGTGGGTTAACTCCACCGTTGCACAGTTGAGGAACTCGCAGTTCGAGGTCCAGGAGCCATGCCAGGCACCCGGAATGGGAGTGGGGGTGGGGGTTGCTGCCGGGGTGGCGGTGGGCTCGGGTGTGGCGCTGGGCGGCGGGGTGGCCGTTGGCAGCGGGGTGGGGGTGGGCAGCTGGCCGGGTGATGGGTCTACGTTGTCTTTCAGGCCGTCGCCATCGGTATCTTCTTTGGTGGGGCTGGAGCCAATGCGATTGACTTCATCGCCATCCGAAAGGGTGTCGCCATCGGTATCAATCACGTTGGGGTTGGTGCCAAAGCGCTTTTCATCGCCGTCGTTCAGACCGTCCCCGTCTGTATCCGGGTTGAGCGGATTGGTGGCCGAATCTATTTCCTCTTTATCGTTTAAGCCGTCTCCATCGCTGTCGGCGTTGAACGGGTCGGTGCCCAGGCGCAGTTCTTCTGCATCCGGCAGACCATCGCTATCCGAATCTAACCCGGCAATTTGTGCGGCGTTGATCGTTTCTTGGGCGGCGTTGGTGGCGACGATTGCAGAAACCTGCCGGTTGTAGGTTTGAATATACAGGCCTACCAGGATCATTGAAACCATGCAAGCGACAATGACAAAAGTAATCAGCCAGGCGGGAATGATTGGGCCGCTGATGATTTCACCGCTAACCAACTGTGGCTGTGGCCCACCCGGTGAACCTTTGGGGATGGCCAGGCCGGATGGCACAATTTCTGTGCTAAAGGGGTGCATGGTGGCGGCGCCGATTAATTTGCGTTTCCGCGCCCGTCCGATATACTCAGCCGTTTCCGCCTCGCCAGGGGGAATGTTCAGCTGCAAAACGGGCGGCGAAAAACTGATTTCATCGCCCCGGTCTTTAATCTGAATATTAAACGTTTCGGCATAATTCCCCTGGTTGGTTACCGTAATTTTCCCGGTCCGGTTGGTTTTTACTTTCAGGGGGAATACCTGGCTGGCGTACTGGCTGAAGGGATTGACCTTCAAAGTGGCGGTAGCGCTGCTTAGGGGGGCGGGGGAAGCCGAGGTGCCCACGTTGAACTGCACCCTGTAATCACCCGCCAGGGATGTAGGGGTGCGGGGCGGCTGCACCATCACATTTACAATTTTCTGGTCACCAGGCATCATCTGGACGGCGTTGATTGGCGTGGGGATCCACTCTGCGGGAATGCCGGTTACGCCTACCTGGAAATGATCTACCACGCTGCCCTGGTTGAACAGGGTGACAGGCACAATGATGCTTCGCCCCGGGTCTACCACAAGGTTGGTATCTGCAAGCGTGAGGGCAACCCGCGCCCCGCTTTGTTGGGCTGGTCGCTGAACACCGCCAGGCTGGGCGAAATTCGTTCCGCCTGCAGGCCCAGCCGGGGGCAGGTTGGGTGCCTGGCCTACCGGAGAGGCATAAACGGCGGTGGCTTCGACACCAGGTTTAATTTCGGCCCGTACCAGACGCAAGAAAACCTGCCCAATTTGGATGGGCTTGTCGGGCGACCAGGCTTCAGGGATTCCGGGGAGCAGGCGGGTTGTGCCTAAAAACGTCCCGTTGGTTGAGTTAAGGTCTAAAACCTGATAGTTTGTGCCATCAAAAATGATGCGGGCATGCTGCCGCGAGGCGTTCCCGGCGGGGATGACAATGTCATTGCTTTCATCGCGCCCGACGGTGGTTTCGCGGCCTTTGACCGGGTAATCCCGGGTGGTTTTGTCGGGCAGCAGCATTTGAATGCGGTCCTGGGTTTTGACTTCCGGGGCGGCGAACTGGTTGAAAATCGAGCCGCCGCGCCCTGTTCCCTGCTTTTCATCAAACTGCGTACTGCCGGGAGAAGCCGGGGGCGGCGCGCTGGCCTTGATTGCAGCCGGTGCACCACCGCCTGAAAAAGCGCCAGTCAAGGCGCTGGCCAAATCCCCTGCGCTCTGGAAGCGCTGGGCGGGGTCTTTTGCCATGGCTTTGATGATCACTGCCTCCAGCGCTGCGGGCAAATCGGGGCGAATGCTGCGCGGCGAAGGCGGGGTTTCTTTGGTGTGGTAGCGCACAGCCTCGCTCAGGTTGCGGGCCGGGAAAGGCAGACGGGCGGTGGATAGTTCGAACAGCAGAACACCGAGTGAATACACATCCGATCGAGAATCGGAGGGTTCGCCCAGGGTTTGTTCGGGGGACATGTATGCAGGCGTGCCCATGGCGGTGCCTTCCTGGGTCAGGCCGGGGCTGTCGAGCAGCTTGGCCAGTCCGAGGTCGGTCAGGACAGGCCGGAAGGGCAGTTTTCCGGCTGGTTCGGGCCGGAGCATGATGTTAGCAGGTTTGATGTCCCGGTGTAAAATCCCCTGGCTGTGCGCATAGTCTAGCGCCTGGGCAACCATTTGAACCACCTCAACGCTTTGTTCAAGCGAGAGCCACTTCTTCTGTTCGCGCAGGTTGGTGAGAAGCTGCCCCAGGTTTTCTCCGGGGATAAATTCCATCACGATGAACAACAGTGAAGATGCCTGGCCAAAGTCAAATACTTGAACGATGGACGGGTGGGCCATTTTGGCTGCGGTGCGGGCTTCTTGCAAAAACCGCTCCCGGAAATCCGGTTGGCGGGCAAAATGCGGGTGCATCACTTTTACGGCAACATCCCGCTGTAAGGTGACATCGTGCCCTTTAAATACAGCACCCATACCGCCTTCACCCAACATGCTGACGATTTTATAACGGTTAAGGGTTTGTCCTACCAGGTTCTCAAGCGACATATTTTACTTCCTTATCTCAATCTTCCAAATGATTAGGGCAGCGGTTCAATAAAATAGCCCGCAGGGGTGCCTTCGGCTACCCATCCGATTTGTCCATCAGTCATCCGGATTTGCCAGAAGGTGAAATTGTTGGTGGAAGATTCCCAACAGCTCGGCCCACCAATGATTTCAAACGGGGTGCCTTCTGGAAGTTGAATGAGGATATTGTTGTTGGTGACCACAGGCTCGGTGCGCACGCGCAGCGGGGTTCCATCGGTGATGGTGACCCGGGCCTGCATGCCCACATCCACCCGCTGGGGAGGGCTGGCGGGGCATTGGGCTGATCGGGCGGGTGTGGTGGGGGTGACGGTTTCCAGGATGGGCGCTGTAGGGGCTGGCGGGGGTGTATTTGTGGGCCTGGCTGTGGATGCAGCCACTGGGGTTAAAGTGGGTACATAGGTCGGAAGTTCCCATCTTAAAGCGGGTGGGACATCAAAAGGCAGGGAGGTAGGCAAGGTGATTGGTGTGTCGATGCGGTTATAGGCAAAATACCCCATCGCTATCGTGGCAATCACAATAACGGTGTGGGGTACGTAGCGCCTAAATTGGCTACCAAAACGCCTAAAATTTTCCAAGAAAAACTTCATAGAGATACCTCAATTAACGGGTTGCCAGCGGTCTAGCATAGGAGTTGATTAACGTTTTCCAATCATATCACGTTATTCACCATAATAATAAAATTCCCAGGTTTCGGAGTACGGCCCGGGTACTCCAACGCTGTTAAGTGCTCGAACACTCCACCGGTAGGTAGCGCCACAATCTGGATACAGCAGCATGGATGTTTCTGTGGTGGGATAGCTTCCATAGAATGTCCATGTACCTGGCGCCTCATAAAGACCCGCTGGCAGTGTATATTTTTCCAGCAGCAATTCGTAACTCGCCGAGGTATCTGGGGTGGTAGAGGGTCTCCAGGCAAAATTCACGCCTTTGCAATACAATTCATCCTGGTCGGTTGGAATGCCCAAAACCGGTGCACCAGGTGGCAGCGGGGTGGGGGTGATGGTGGGTGTGGGGGTCGGCGTGGGTGGGGTGTTGTACTTAACCACGCAGCTGGCTTCGGGCGGCATCGCGCCCGCAAGTTCCGAAACCCAACAGCTTACATTGCTGTTGGGGATTTGCACGACCCACCATTTCGGGCTTGGGTCCATGTTTTGCCCCAATACTTTGACTACCGTTCCAGGCGTAAAGCCTGTGATGACATCATAAATGGTTCCGGGGCCGCTGCGGCAGAAGGAATTTTGGGCGATGGTCAGCTCGAATGAGCAGGCAAAGGTGGTTGCCGTGGGTGAAGGCGTTGGGGTGGCGGTAGGTGTTGCCGTTGCGGTTGCACTTGGGCCAGGGGTGAAGGTGACCAGTTCGGGGGGCGTTGGGGTTGGGTTCGGGTCCTTCGAAGGGTCAATCACGATTTGGAACAGTGCGGGTGGGTATTCGACATTGCCGGCTTTATCAATTGCCGATGCCAATACGAGGAAACGGCCGGCGCCTCCAGCGAAAAACTCTTCGTCCATCACATCAATGGGTTCTGGAATGCCGTTGGGTTCTAGCGGGAATGGGCCGGTGTAGATTTGCCAGGTGCTGCCGCCATCCACGCTGTATTCAATTTGTTCAATGCCGCTGGGGTCTGTGGCTTCCAGGGCGACAAGAACCGTTTTGTACCAGGCGTCATCTAACCCGGGTTCGCCCAATATGCTGAACGAAGTTTGGGGTTGGGTGACGTCTGTGGTGGGGGTACCGAGTAGAGCGCACTGGCCAGATTGGTTGGTGAAAGCGGTTGCGACCCCGTTTTCCAGGTCCAGGGTGGTTTCCAGGGGTTTCCAATCATCCTCGCCTGGGCCGCGCCAATAAATCTTGAGGGTGTTGGGGTCCACATTTTGAAGATTTTCGGGGTTAATTGGCAGGGATATTTGCAGTGCAGGGTTGAAAGAGGGCAGCGGTACACCGGCACTATCCACTACTGATAGAACACATGCACTGCCGACACCGGCCTGGTTTTGATTGGGGGGTGGGTCGGGCGCCCAGGAAAGGGTGACGGTTCCCCCTGGCGGTAGGGATCCAGGCGGCGCGCACAGGGTAGTTTCGCGTTTTTCAGGGGTCGGTTCATCATCCAACCCGGCGCCGCCGCGGCCCGGGTCGCTGGCGTTCTGGTTCAGAATCCCACTGCCGTCTGCATTCACTACGGCCTGACTGCCCATGGGGTGGATCCATAAATAATGGCTCACACTGCCGGTGCGTTTTGTCCAGGGGTCTTCCGGGTTTTCAACGCTTGGAATCCAGCCGTAGGGGTCTACGGTTTCGTTGTTGGAAAATTGACCGTCGTTGTTGCGGTCGAAGCGCACCTCAAAATGGAGATGGTGGCCGGTGCTCCAACCTGTGTTGCCGATGGTGCCAATCCGGGTTCCTGCGGTGATGAATTCACCCTCACGCCCGATCATGGCGTCAAAATATTCATCGGGTTCGAGATGCCAATAAATGGTCTGGTAGCCACCCACATTGGGCACAAAATGGTTGATTTTTACAAAATATGCACCGGATGCGCTGTGGATGCCCACAGATGCAATGAAGCCATCGGCAGCGGCAAACAGCGGTGTGGTGGCTTTCCCACGCTCAACGGGTGAATAATCATAAGCCGGGTGCCCGCTGTAGTTTTCATATTGGGTGTTCAACCCGGTATATATCAGGACATATTTGCCAATCGGTTCTTCGGCTGGTTCCTTGCCCCCTGGCAGGCTTGGGTCGGCAGGAGCGGGGTAGAGCGGGTAATAATGGTCAAAGAAGCTGGTGATGCGCCCACCCATGGCCGCCCGTTGGCTGGCGGCGATAAATTGATCGCGAGTGCCGCCGAAATTGGTCAGGGTGCCATCATAGGGGAAAGGCAGTTCCAGAAATGCCAGCGAGACAATAGGCCGGCTGACAGGGGTGGGAACGCCTGGGGGGAGGACACTGCCCGGTCCAGGCGCCGGGGGTGTGACAAACGACGTTGTGTTGCCTGCCGGAGGTGGGGTGATGTAAATGGATGGGTCGAGGGTTGTGCCGGGCTGAAGCGTTACCCCTGGGATGGGGGCTAAACTCATCGTCGGATATTCACACTCAAAAGCAGTTGCAGGGTAAAGCGGTTTTTCGCGCTGCCCCCGGTCGCCCCGGTTGTTGGCGATTACCGCTGCTGCTGCACCACCGCCCAGTAGGACAACGGCCAGGATTGCAATCGCGGCGATCACCATGGTTCTGGAGGTGTAGCGAACCGCCTTTTGAACCGGGGTGGAAACGCCCAATGCCCTGGCGGCAATATCTCTGCCCAGGGTAAATTCGAGGGTTGGGGGCAGCAGCGTTGGGGTGAAGGCGGGAATGCGTTCCCCATTTACGTAGATGCCGTTGGTTGAGCCCAGGTCTTCGATGTGCCATTGGTTGTTGATTTTCTTCAACCGGCCGTGGCTTTTGGAAATCGAGTCTACCGGCATCACCAGGTCATTCCCGGCGATTCTCCCGATGGAGAGTTGGTCTTTATCCAGGGATACTTTTCTTTCGCTGCCATCGGCCATGCGGAAGGTGAGGGTGGGTGGCGGCGCTGCCGCCGGGGTTTTTGCGCCAGGAGAGGGCGTGGCAGGTTGTTGGATGGTTGCAGGCGATTCCTTAGGCAAGGCGGCAAAGGGAGCAGGTTCCACCGGACCGCCTGGCAGCGGAGCCGCTGCAGCCCTGGCTTCCTCTGCCTGGCTGCTTGCCGGGGCAGGTGGGTGGGTTTCGCCTGTGGGTTCGCCAGGCAGAGTCGCGGACGCAAAATTGGAAATGGGCAGTTCAGCCGGTTCGAAACCCTGGTCAAAACCGGCCGGTTCTTCGGCGGGAAATTCGGGCGCACCTGGGATTTCATCTGGTTTATACTGCCCGGTTTTTTCGGGGTCGGCCTCTACTGCAGGGAATTCTTCCAACCCGGGGAGGGGGGCAGCCCAGTCTTGCGGGGTGAATTCGGGCTCGGGCATGCTTTCTTCCGGGTGGCTTTCGGGTTCTGCCAGCGGGGGAGTTTCCAAATCAGGCCGGGCTGCAATGATGGTTGCGCTGCTCCAGTCGGGTTGGGGGAGCGAGGTTTTCTCTTCCAGAGGCATTTCGGATTCCTCAAGGGGCGCAGCCGATTCTGCGGCATCTACCGGCGCCGCAACAATGGTCGCTGTCTCTGGGAGGGGGATTGGTTCCGGTTCCGGTGCGGCTTCCATCACCGGTTCGGGTTCCAGCTCGATGGCTGGTTCCGGTTCCGGTTCGGCCTCAGGCTCGGCTTCCATCACCGGTTCGGGTTCCAGCTCGATGGCTGGTTCCGGTTCCGGTTCGGCCTCAGGCTCGGCCTCCATCACGGGTTCGGGCTCCGGCTCGATGGCTGGTTCCGGTTCCGGTTCGGCCTCAGGCTCGGCCTCCGGTACGGGTTCGGGTTCTGGCTCGATGACTG
>CAZAYY010000026.1:0-56804 GCA_964489525.1 uncultured Anaerolineales bacterium | reverse complement strand
TGATGACCAGCGGCAACCTGAGCGAAGAACCGATTGTCACCGACAACCAGGCCGCCCGCGAGCGCCTGGCCGGGCTGGCGGATGCCTTTTTGCTGCACAACCGCGCCATCCACACCCGCTGTGACGATTCGGTGGTGCAGGCCTGGACAGACCCACACCGGGAGCATTCCGGGGTAAATTTTTTACGCCGGGCACGCGGCTATGCCCCTGACCCCCTGCGCCTGCCCTGGAAAATCCCGCCCATCCTGGGAACCGGGGCGGAATTAAAAAACACATTTTGCCTGGCGCGTGACCATTATGCCTTTCTCAGCCACCACATTGGCGACCTGGAAAACTATGAAACCCTGCAGGCCTTCGAGCAAGGTACCGCCCATTTTGAACGCCTTTTCCGAATCCAGCCTGAAGCGCTGGCCTATGACCTGCACCCTGACTACCTCGCCACCCGCTACGCCCTGGAACGTGCCGAAAAACAGGGACTACCTGCCCTGGGCGTCCAACATCATCATGCCCACATTGCAGCCTGCATGGCCGAAAATGGCGTACCTCCAGGCGAAGCGGTGATTGGCCTGTCTTTTGATGGAACCGGGTATGGCACCGACGGCGCCATTTGGGGGGGCGAGGTTATCCTGGCCACGTATACCGGGTTTGAACGGCTCTTTCACCTGAATACCATCCCGCTGCTGGGCGGGGACAAAGCGGTGCGCGAACCCTGGCGGACGGCCTTAGCCTGGCTGGCCCAGGCCAACATCGCCTGGGATGCCGACCTGCCCCCGGCAGCCTTTGCGCCCCAAAGTGCGGCTGCCAAGGGCCTGCGCACACCCAGCAGTGTATTGAGCATTTTGCGCCGCCAGCTCGATTTTGGCATGAACGCGCCGCCCACCAGCAGTATGGGCCGGCTGTTTGATGCAGCAGCCTCCCTGGCCGGGCTGCGCCATACCACCAACTACGAGGCCCAGGCAGCCATTGAGTTTGAACGGGCAGCCGACCCGACCGAAACAGGCAGCTACCCCTACCAGGTGGCTGAAGGGCTGCTCGACGCGGTGCCCTTGGTGCGGGCTTTGGTCCGTGAACAGCGCAAGGGTGTGGGCATTCCTACCCTGGCAGCCCGTTTTCACAACAGCATCGCCCGGATGGGGCTAGACGCCTGCCTTGCTGCCCGAGCCCAAACGGGGGCCGCGCGGGTAGCGTTAAGCGGGGGAGTGTGGCAAAACACCTGGCTGCTTTCTCAATCGGTCCGGCTGCTTGAATCGGCTGGCTTCGAGGTGCTGCTGCACCGCAGCCTCCCGGCAAACGACGGGGGCCTCGCACTCGGGCAGGTGGTGATTGGATATTTTAAGTTATACTCATGACACAAAAGGAGAAAAACCCATGTGCTTAGGTGTTCCAGGAAAAATTGTCGATATTTATGAAACCAATGGCCTGAAAATGGGCAAAGTGGATTTTGGTGGAGTCCTGCGTGAAGCCTGCCTGGAGTACGTGCCCGAAGTACAGGTGGGCGATTACACCGTGATTCACGTGGGCTTTGCCATCAGCCAGCTCAGCGAAACCGAAGCCCAAGAAACCCTTGAAATGCTGCGCCAGATGGTGGATATTCATGAGGAAATTGGGCCAGGGGAATAGCTTGCAGCATGTAGCCTCCAGCCTAAAGCCTAAAGCTTAAAGCCTCCCCCCTCTTACAAGGAACTGATATGAAATACGTTACCGAATATCGCGATGCGGCATTGGTTCAGAAAGTGATCGAAGAAATTCGCCGGACAGTGACCCGCCCCTGGGTGCTGATGGAAATTTGCGGCGGGCAAACCCACGCCATCATCCGGCATGGGATTGACCAACTGCTACCCGATGAGGTGGAACTGGTCCACGGGCCGGGCTGCCCGGTGTGTGTTACGCCCCTGGAGCAAATTGACAAAGCCCTGGCCATTGCCGCCATGCGGGATGTCATCTTTACATCTTATGGCGATATGCTGCGGGTTCCCGGCTCAAATCAGGATTTATTCTCCATTCGCGCTGCAGGCGGGGATGTGCGTGTGGTGTATTCTCCGCTGGATGCAGTCAAAATTGCCCAACAAAACCCCAACAAACAGGTGGTGTTCTTTGCGATTGGCTTTGAAACCACGGCACCCGCTAACGCAATGAGCGTGCTGCAGGCCAAAAACCTGGGGCTTAAGAATTTCAGCGTGCTGGTTTCGCATGTGCGGGTTCCCCCGGCCATGCATGCCATTTTAGGTTCGCCCACCAACCGGGTGCAGGGTTTTTTGGCAGCCGGGCATGTGTGTGCCGTCATGGGTTATTGGGAATATCCCCCCCTGGCCCAACAATACCAGGCCCCCATTGTGGTGACCGGCTTCGAGCCGCTCGATATAGCCCAGGGCATTTTGGCCACTGTGCAGCAGGTTGAAGCGGGCAAGCATGAAGTAGAAAACGCCTACCAACGGGCCGTGACTTTTGAAGGCAACCGCCCGGCACAAAAGGTGATTGAGCAAGTGTTTGCAGAATGTGATCGCAAATGGCGCGGCATTGGGATGATTCCCAACTCCGGCTGGCAGCTGCGGCCTGAATTGGCCGATTTTGATGCTGAACTGCGCTTCGACGTAGGCGATATTCACCCGGAAGAGTCGCCGCTGTGTATTGCTGGTGAAATTTTGCAGGGACTTAAGAAGCCCAACCATTGCAGCGCTTTTGGCACCCTGTGCACCCCTGAAAAACCATTGGGGGCTACGATGGTCTCCAGCGAAGGCGCCTGCGCAGCCTACTACCGCTACGCCCGTCACTTGAACGAATAACCCAATTCAAAATTCTAAATTCTAATTTTAAAAAATATGACCCCTCCCCAATCTCTTCCCACTCTCGAAGGCCCGGTTTGCCCGGTTCCACTGACCCATACCGAACGCGTTGTCCTGGGTCATGGCAGCGGCGGAAAAATGACGCATGACCTGGTGGCAAAGGTGTTTATGCCACAACTTTCCAGCCCGGCACTGCAGGCTGGAAACGACGCTGGGATCGTTTCAGCGGCGGCCTGTGTGGATCTTGCCATCAGCACGGATTCCCACGTGGTATTTCCGCTGTTTTTTCCAGGTGGAGACATTGGCCGCCTTGCAGTATGCGGCACGGTGAACGATGTGGCGATGCTGGGGGCGATTCCCCGCTATCTAACGGTGGGGTTCATCCTGGAAGAAGGGCTGGAGGTGGCGGTTTTAGAGCGGGTGTTGGCTTCCATGCGCGCTGCAGCCGCGGAAGCCGGGGTGGAAATTGTGGCCGGGGATACCAAAGTGGTGCAGGCTGGCAAAGCCGACGGGCTTTATATCACCACCACCGGGGTGGGCACGGTGTTGGCCGGTTTACAGGTGGGGGGTGCGCTGGCCCGCCCAGGGGATGTGGTCATTCTTTCCGGGCCTGTGGGCGACCACGGCATTGCCGTTCTCAGCGCCCGTGGCGAGCTGGGGTTCGAGGCCGACATCCAAAGTGATGTTGCCCCCTTGAACCATCTGGTAATGGCCATACTGGAAGCCAGCGCAGAAGTTCACGTCCTGCGCGACCCCACCCGGGGCGGCGTTGCCACCACGCTGAACGAAATTGCTGCCCAGTCGAATGTAGGGATTGTGATAGATGAAAGCACAATCCCGGTGCGACCAGCTGTGAGTGCCGCCTGTGAGATGCTCGGGTTCGATCCGCTGTATATTGCGAACGAGGGTAAATTGTTGGTGGTGGTGGCAAAAGAAGATGCCCCAGATGTGCTGGCCGCCATGCGCAAAACCCGCTATGGGGAAGAGGCCGTGATCATTGGTGAAGTGACCGCCGGCCCCGCCGGGCGGGTGTTGATGCGAACTACCATCGGCGCCACCCGCATTGTGGATGTACTGATGGGGGAACTGCTGCCAAGGATTTGTTAAAAAAATATGGCCATCTGTCAGGCGCAGCAGGACAGATGGCCATACTGGATCCTCAAAAACCTTAACCTTCGATAATCTGGTAAGAAGTCTCGATGGGGGCGGCTTTGGCCAACATGGCCGAGGCCGAGCAGTAGCGGGTTTGCGAGAGTTCAATCGCCCGTTCTACGGCTTTGGGGTCGATGTTCTTACCGGTAAGAATGTACTCCACATGAATATGGGTGTAGACGTGCGGGTGGTCCTGGGCCTGCTGGATGTGGGTTTTGACTTCAAAGCCGTTCACTTCCTGGCGTTTTTTCTGCAAAATGGAGATGACATCCATGGCTGTGCAGCCTGCCAACCCAACCGCCACCAGTTCCAACGGGCGAAAGCCGCTGTTATCGCCGCCCACGTCGGTTGATGCGTCCATTTTCACATGAAAGCCGGTCCCGGCAGTGCCATCAAAGGCCATTTTTCCTTGCCATTTGGCGCTCGATTCCATTGTTCAGACTCCTTGATTAATTGCGCAGGGCGCTTTTGATTTCGTTGATTAAGTGTTCTTCAGGTGCAGCCCCAACCATCACACCTTTGTTGGCATTGATGGCGGTATGCGGCACACCGCTGACCTGGTATTTTACCGAAAGCTCGTAAAAGTGCGAGGCTTCCACCATGGCCGATTTAACCATTGGGCTGACCATGGCAAACTGGTGAGCGAGCACAACTGCCCGCGGGCAGTATGGTCAGGTGGGGGTTGAAAACACCTCCAGGTTCACCGGTTCGGTGAGACCCTGCAAAAAGGCGATGGTTTCAGGTTGAAGCTGGGACTCCTTTTGGGAGACGATGATCAGGCTGTGAATGAGTGAGGTGAACTCATGCCCGGCAGGCAAACCGAAAATCCGCACACCGAAATCTTCAAGGGCGTCGCTGACTTTACGAGCAACCACCAGCGCCGGGAACATATCCAGGCCATACTGGACCAGCAGGGCCGGTTCTTCATCGGGGTCGTAAATTTCCATTGAAAGCTTATCGGAAAGGGCAACCACCTCTTCCAACAGGCCTATGGTTTGCTGGCTGTAGTCATCTTCTTTGTGGCCAAACACCAGCACGGCAACCGGCTCTTCCAGGTTATTAAAGACGTCGCGCACCTGCCCGGCAATTTTATCGTTCAGAAATTTCTCCATGTTTTCTCCTGTTGTAACCAACCAAGCTTTAAGAGAGCCGCAGGTTGGGTTTATTAATCTACATCTATTAGATGCACAAAAGGCCAAAATGTTACCTTTTGGGAGCAAATACCAGTTAAAATAGAAAAGAGGTGATGCCATGAACTACAGTCTGGAAAGCCCCTCGGTCGGCCTGGCCTTGAACCTGGAAGAAGCTACATTTTACATTGAAAGCCGGAATGTTCCGGGTTGGAAAATCCAACGGGCGCGGATGCGCCTGAACTACCAGCCCGTTGCCCCCTGGCTGATGGGCCGCCGCATCCAACGGATGGGTGACTGGCGGCAGGCAGGGCTGTCTAAGGTGGAGCGGATGGACTCGGCTCACGGGCCGCTGGATGTTCGCCGCCTCATCTTGCCCCCAGACGAACATGGCGTTGCTGTGGAAGTCATTTTTGCGGTTTCGCAAACCTTGCCCATGCTGACCTGGCGGGTGAGGCTGCAAAACCAGGGAAACGCTCCTGTATCGGTGGGCAAGCTGGAGATGCTCGAAGCGGGCTACCTGCCCCCACCCAGCGCCGCAGACTGGCGCAGCTACCAACCAGGCCAAATCACCTTCCCCCAACACCCCCCGGAGCCTGTGTTTTTCTCCAATGGCTGGGGTTCGTGGGACGACACCCGCACCTACGCCACCGGGGAACGTTTCCGCCGCACTCACCTGGGTCCCATCACCCTGCCCATGCGTAAAAACCCTGGAACACCCCACCCGTACCGGACAAGCTGTTTCAGCAGTGATATGTTTGGTGTGCTGGGCGACCGCACCAGCCAAACCGGTATGCTGTTGGGGTTTTTGTCACAGCGCCAGCATTTCGGTTCGCTCGAAACCTACCTGAATCCACTCGGCTCAGCCATCAGCATGTGGGCTAATGGCGACCAGGCCCGCCTGGACCCCGGCAGCCGCCTGGAAACCGATTGGGCCTGCCTCTTTTTCATTCAAACCCACAGCCCCGACCCGCTTGGCCTCTATATGGATGCTGTGGCCCGCGAACATGGCCTGGCGCTGCCACAAGAGGGCGAACTGCACACCGGTTGGTGTTCATGGTACCAGTTTTTCACCCAGATAACGGCTGAAATTATCCAGCGCAACCTGGCCGAAGCCACCCGGTTGCGCACTGACGTGCCCATGACACTGTTCCAGATTGACGATGGCTACCAGGCTGCCCTGGGCGACTGGCTCACCACACAGCCGGCTTTTCCCGAAGGGATGGCTCCGCTGGCTGCCGCCGCCCGTCAAAGCGGAATGCAGCCCGGGCTGTGGATTGCCCCCTTTACGGTTCACCCCCGTTCGGAACTCGCCCGCCGCCACCCCAACTGGCTGCTGCGCAATCGCTGGGGCCGCCCGGTGAGCGCTGGCTGGAACTGGGGGGTCTTTCACAACGCCCTCGACCTGACCCACCCCGAAGCCCTCGCCTACGTGGGCGAGGTCATCGAAACCACGGCTCACCAGTGGGGGTACGGCTACCTGAAACTGGATTTTCTTTATGCCGGGGCGCTGGCTGGAATTCGCCACGACCCCAGCTTCAGCCGTGCCCAGGCGCTGCGCCGCGCATTTGCACTCATTCGCGAAAAAGCCGGCCCACAAACCGAACTGCTGGCCTGCGGTTCACCGCTTGGGCCGGCCATTGGCCTGTTTGACGCCATGCGCATCGGCCCGGATGTTGCCCCACGCTGGTATGCGAAAGAAATGGGGGTTTCGAGCCTGATTCGCGACGAGCCAGGCATGCCCTCTGCACGGAATGCCGTCCACAACACGCTGCTGCGCGCCCCCATGCACCGCCGCTGGTGGATTAACGATGGCGACTGCCTGGTGGTGCGCCCAGACAGCGACCTAACCCTGGCTGAGGTGCAAAGCGTGGCTTCTGCCCTGGCGCTGACTGGCAGCCCCCTGCTGCTCTCGGACGACCTGGCCGCCCTGCCCCGGGAAAGGCTGGAAATTCTCCATGCCCTGCTGCCTTTGTTGGGCGGGCGAGCTTCCATCCTGGATGCGTTCGACCGCCCAAACCCGCGCCTGGCCCGCCTGAACCTGGACGGCCCAACCGGGCCCTGGCAGCTTTTTGCGCTCTTCAACTGGGATGATCGCCCCCAAACCCTGGCCCTCACCCGGCAAGAAGCCGGCCTGTTGGCTGGGGACTACCTGGTGCGCTCTTTTTGGAGCGGCCAGGCCTGGCGCTGGGAGGCAGATTTCCCCGCCCTGTCTGTGGACCTGCCTGCCCATGGCTGTGCTGTGCTCGCCATCCGGGCGCATGCGGCAAACCAACCCGCCTACCTCGGCAGCAGCCTGCACATCTCCCAGGGGGTGGAACTGGCAGCCTGGCAAACAGCCCCTGGACAGGTGACCCTGGATCTCCTGCGCCCCGGCCCTGCTGAAGGCGTTTTCGATCTTTGGCTGCCTGGCAAAGTGACCTTAAGCCAACAGAGCCGCCCGGGTTCTGCCGAGTGGCAGCCGCTGGCCCCACCCCAACCCACAAAAGGCCTGCCCGCACAGGTGATGCGGTTTGCCGTGGCATTTGACCGGGAAACCCGAATCGAGGTGAACTATGCCTGACCAACGCTCCCCGCTCCACCGCCACCCGGCGGCCTGGCTTGTCATCGCACTGGCGGCAGCAGTTGCCTGGCTGCTCGCCCCGGGTGCTGCTGCCCTGGCAGAGAGAGGCCAGGGTAATTTGCAACCCGCTCCAATCAGCCAACAGGCCGCCTGGATGGATTCGCCCGTGGTACTACAAAAACTGCACCCGCTTGTGCTGGAACGAATGCAGGCTGCCCCAGCCACCAACCGCGCCCTGGCCACCCAAACCGTTATTGTGCGGGTTCAGGCCGGGACCGATCTTTCCCCTTACATGCCCGATGCCATTGTTCGTCCGTATGTGGACCCGCTGGGTCGCCAAACCGTGTATGGGACAATCGCTTCGATTCTGCTGCCTAAGCTGGCCAGCCTTGATGCCGTGGGTGAAATTCTGCCCGCAGAGAACCTTTCCCAGCCCATCGGCGATTATGACGATGAAATTCCACCCATGACGGACCCGGCGGAAGTTGCCGCCAAAGTGGCTTTAGCGCAAGACACCCCGCAAAACACCCGCTCCGAACCGCCCCAGGCTGCCAGCCGGGGTTGGTGGGATGTGCAAGACAACCACCACGCCGCCGAAGCCTGGGCTTCCGGGTACACGGGCACAGGCGTCAAGCTGTTGATCAACGACTCCGGAATTGACTTCTGCCACCCCGACCTGTACGGCACCTGGGCCGTGGTAACGGATCCGGCCTCACCCTACCTGGGCTGGCCGCAGATGTTCGACAGTTATTCGATGTTTCTCTATGCCCGGGATATCTACCACGGAACCACCAACATCGCCTCCGGCGCCGCCGACTATGCCGACACCAGCGCCACCTGCCCGGCGGGAGAGCCGTGTGTGTATCGCCCGTTGGGCAGCAGCGTCAACCGCAGCTACAACCTACCCACCAGCCCAACCAGCGCCAGCGGCCTCTACCACATTGGCAGCCACCCCGACACCCGCCTGCAGTCCATCTATGGCGAGCGGGTCGCTGTGCTGGTGGTAGACAGCCAACTGCCCGGTGTTTACGACACCATCCTGGTGGATTTAGATCGCGACTACAGCTTCGCAGACGAAACCCCGGTCAATAAAAACACCCCGGCCGCCTGCCTGGACTATTGGAACCACGCAGCCTCCAGCCCTGGGCCAGATGGTTATAACGACCTGTCGGGAGGGTTGGTTTACTTCATCGCCGATGGGTTCAACTCCATCCCGGCCTCCGACTGGCTGTGGGGCGGGTTGACCCCGGCCAATGGGTCTATGGTGGCCTTCGCCATCCTGGACCCCAACCAGAGCGCTGCTCGGCACGGACAGTACGTGGCCTCTAACGCCGCTGCCCAGGGCGTGGTGAATGGCTATTTCAATGGGCCCATCCCGGCCTACAAGCCGCCTTACAGCGGACCGGGCACGGGTATGGTGCTTGGGACAGGCAAAGACGCCAAACTGGTCTCCAACGGCAACCAGTACCAGACCCCGTTTTATGAAGATGGTTTTCTGTTTGCCGCGCTGGGTTACGACGGCATCGCCGGAACCCAGGACGACAGCCAGGTCATCAATATCAGCTGGGGAGACTCCAACCCAACCAACGATGGCTGGGAAGAAGTGAGCCGGCTGCTCGATATGCTGGTGCGCACAAACCCCACCCTGACGGCAGTATTTGCCGCTGGCAACGGCGGCCCCGGCTACGGCACGCGCATCATCCCCGCCCCCCCCAATGGGTTGGAAGTGGGTGCGTCTACCCAGTTTGGCTCTACCACTACCTTCGACTCACCGGGCGGGCTCGACCAGATCACCTGGGGAGACATCAGCGCCCATACCGACCGCGGCCCAGGGGCACGCGGCTCGATTGGTGTGGACATCACCGCCAACGGAGTGATTGGCTCCGCCTCTGAAGCGCTCAACGTGGGCACAAACGGCTGGAATATGGCCATTGCCTGGCAGGGCACCAGCCGTTCGGCCCCATTGGCGGCTGGGGCGCTGGCCCTGGTTTACGATGCCTACTTCCAGCGCTACGGCATATGGCCCGATTCGCCCACTGCCCAGGCCATTCTGCTGGCCGGAGCACAAGACCAGCACATGGACCCCTTCAGCCAGGGCGCCGGGCTGCTCAACGCCTACCAGGCAGCCCGAATTGCCGCAGGCGGCGGCGGCATTTTCAGCACACCCCCGGTTTGGGAGACGGGCGACTACCGCGGCGAAACCTACCCCGGCTTCAGCCGCCTGGTGTTCCCCGGGCAGGCTGCCAGCGGTGTTTTCACCCTGACCAACCCCGCCCCTGCTCCGCTCACAGTCACCCTTTCCAGCGACCAGATGGTGCTTGTGGCAGAAGAAACCTTCCCCTTCACCAGCAGCCTGTACACGCTGGCAGATGCCCCCTCGAACATCCGCCCGGATTACCTGGTCGACATCACCAACCGCATTCCACCCGGTACAGATCTGCTGCAAGTTCAAATTTTCTTCCCATTCGAACAGTTTGACCCCGATCTCAATTTCAGCGCCAACCAATACTGGCGCCCCAAGGTCTTCCGCTGGAGCGATGTGGACCTGGACACTCTGCTGTGGAACGACATAAACCTGAACGGGGTGGTCAACAACGGCGAGATTGACGCCCTGGAATACAACCGCTTCAACCGGGATGACAATCTATCGAATACCCTGGGACTGTGGGTGCGCGAGCCGCTGGCCCGCATGGGGGATGGGCTTTTTATTGGCCTGCGCCACCAGAGCCGCACCGCACTGGTTCCCATCACAAACTTCACCATCCGGCTGTCGTTCTACCAGCATGCCCCCTGGGACTGGTTGGCCCTGCCCGGCGAACCTGTGGTCGTTCCGGCAGGTGGGCAAAGCGTATTCACGGCGACACTCACCATCCCCGCCGACACCCCGGTAGGGATGTATGCAGGCAACATTCGAGCACAGTCTGACCTGCAAACCAGCAATATCCCGGTGATTGCCAACGTGGCCGCTCCAGGCCCTGGGTTCACCACGGGCGGCACGCCCCCAGCCAGTACGCTCTACGACAATGGGCAGGTGGCCGGGTATGTCGATTGGGCCTTCCGCGCCGAAGTGGGAGATTGGCGCTTTTTCTTCCTGGATAACCCCATAAGCCAGCCAAACCGGGCCGAGGCACTGTTGGTGCATGCCAACTGGCAGGGCCCCTGGCCAAATGACCTCGATCTCCACATCCTCGGCCCCGGTCTGGACGATTACAGCCTTGGGCAGCCTGGTTACTTCGGGCCGTACACCCTCGCCCCCCTGGGCGGCTCGATAAGCCCCTACCTGGGGGCCAGCCGCTGGTCCTTCCAGACCCGCACCGGCGGAATGGCCGACTGGGCTGCCGCCCCACTGCAAGACGGGCTGCACATGGTTGCCCTGCACCAGGTGTTGCACGCTGGCGCACAGGCTGCTGTACCCTTCACGATGACAGCGGGTGTCCTTTCGGCATCCCCGGCGCTGGTACAGATGGAAAGCTGCACCCCCGCCCTGGGCCAGGTAACCCTTGAAAGCACCCTGGAACTGGATGGGCTGCAAGGGCAGGCGTTTGGCCTGGCGCTGCCCCAGGTTTTCCCCGCCCAACCCGCAGTCCAGGACAACCCCGCCGACCCTTCCACCGCCAGCACAACGCACGAATTCACGGTCATCCAGGGCGGGAAAATTGAAGCGGTGCTCTCCAGCGCCGCGCCCGACCTGGACCTCTACCTGCTGTACGACAAAAACGACGACGGCGTTTTTGACTGGAACACAGAAATTGCGGCTTTTTCTGTGGGCGCTGGTGCAAACGAAAGCCTGCGCCTGCTGCTGCCAACGGAAGGCAAATACCTGCTGGCAGTTCACGGCGCAGCGGCTGGCCTGGACCAGACCTTCGACTTAAAACTGCTCGTTGTTCAGGGGACCACGCTCAGCCTGGCCGGGCTGCCTTCCGGGCCGGTTTTGCCCGGGCAGTGGACAGCCAACCTTGAGTTTTCCCAGTTGATTCTGCCTGGGCAAACCTGGCATGGGGTGGCCTTCTTCGGCACACCGCTGCTGCCCAACCAGGTGATGGTAGATATTGAAATCTATGCCTGCGGCGAACTGTTCACACCCACCCCAACCCCAACCCGCACACCCTTCCGGGCCACCCGCACCCCGCTGCCCACACCCACCCATACAGCAACGCCCACCAAAACCGAAACCCCCACAGAAACCCCGCTGCCCAGCGCAACCCCCACACCCACAGAAACGCCAACACCAACCCCGCTGCCCAGCGCAACCTTACCCCCTACCCCAACCCAAATACCCTCCTCAACCCCCACCGCAACCGCCACCCCCACGCAGACGTTACCGCCTACCCAAACACCAACATTGTCACCCACCCAGACCTCCACAGCAACCTTAACACCGACCCAACCACCAACGTGGACCCCCACATATACGCCCAGCCCAACCCATACTGCCCTGCCCACGTCTACCGCGACGGCAACCCTCACCCACATCCCTTCCGTAACCCCAACCGAAACCCCGTCACTAACCGCGACAGTCACAGCCACAACCACCCCCAGTGCAACTGCTGAACCGCGCTACACGGTGTACCTGCCCCTGATTCAACAAGGCCCGGTGCAGTTCAAAATGGCCTTAAAAATGTTCCTCAAAACCCCAATTCTTCAGGAGAAAACCCCATGAGCCTGGCTACTGACCCAACCTTGACCCCGTTTTTTAACCCCAAAGGTATTGCCCTGGTGGGCGCATCGCAAAACCCGCGCAAGCTGGGGTTTGGGATGGCCCGCAACCTGGTGCAAAGCGGCTACAAAGGACGCATTTACATGGTTAACCCGGGCGGCGGCAAGCTGCTGGAACACCCTGTTTATCTTTCCCTGGCCGAAGTGCCCGACCCGGTGGACCTGGCGGTGATTTTGGTACCTGCGCCTTACGTTGCCGACTCACTCGAAGCCTGCGGGCAGCGCGGCATCCGGGCGGTGATCATCGCTTCTGGCGGTTTTCGCGAGGTAGGGGCTGAAGGGGCTGCCCTGGAAAAAGTTTTGCGAGAAATTGCCGCCCGCCACCAGATTCGCATTATCGGCCCCAACTGCATTGGTATCCTGGACACCCACCTGCCAATGGACACCACCTTCCTACCCCCACCCGGTCCCACCACGGGAGACGTGGCCTTCATCTCCCACTCGGGGGCAATTTGCGCCGTGGTGATTGACTGGGCACGCGGCCAGGGTTTTGGCCTCTCACGTTTATACAGCCTGGGCAACCAGCTCGATGTCTCCGAAACCGACCTGCTTGCCCCCCTGGTTGAAGACGAAAACACCAATGTCATCACCATGTACATGGAAGGGGTCAGCCAGGGACGGCGCTTTGTCGAGCAGGCCAGCCAGGCCACCCGAATCAAACCCGTGCTGGCGCTCAAGGTGGGCCGGTCGAAAAGCGGCCAACGGGCAGTATCCTCCCACACCGGGGCAATGGCTGGTTCAGAGTCGGCTTTTAATGCCGCCTTCCGCCGCGCCGGGGTGATCCGCGCCAACACCAGCGAAGAGCTGTTCGACTGGGCCCGTGCGCTGGCCTGGTGCCCACCGCCGGGCGGGCGCGGCGTGGCCGTACTGACCAACTCTGGAGGTCCTGGCGTCACTGCGTCTGATGCGCTTGAAGCCCTCGGCCTCTACCTGACCGACCTGCTGCCCGAAACCAAAGCCCGCCTGCGCAAGGTGCTCGTTCCGGCGGCCAGCGTGAACAACCCGGTGGACATGCTCGCTGGAGCTGGCTCCGAAGCCTATACCACCTGTCTTCAAATATTGCTCGAAGACCCCGGCGTGCACAGTGTGATGGTCATATTGCCCAGCCCACCGATGGATTCAGCAGGCGGCGTGGCCAAAACCATGGTACCCAGCATCTACACGGCAGAAAAACCGGTTGTGGTGGCCGTGATGGGTGAAAAGATGATCCAGGAGGCCGTGGAACACTTCCGGGCAGCCAGGGTGCCGGAATATCGCTTTCCAGAACGGGCAGCAACTGCCCTGGCTGTGCTGGCACAGCGAGCAGAATACCTGGCGCAGGAGCAGGCCCAACCGATCACCCCAACAGGCATTGACCGGGAGACTGTGGCTAACCTGCTCAAAGGCCAGCCGGCAGGCCAGTTCCTCCCCCCCGAAACAGTGAACACAGCCCTGGCCGCCTACGGAATTCCGGTTCCGGCAACCCTGCTGGCCCAAACCGCCGGGCAGGCTGTGGAAATGGCTGAAAGCCTGGGCTACCCGGTTGCGTTGAAAATCGTCTCGCCAGACATCCCGCACAAATCCGACATTGGGGGGGTGCTGCTCAACCTATCCAGCCCTGGTGGGGTGGCAGATGGCTTTGCCATTGTCAACGAACGGGCCAGGGCTGCCCACCCGGATGCCGACATCCAAGGTGTGCATATCCAAAAAATGATTCCTCTGGGGCAAGAAGTGATTGTGGGTGCAGTGCAAGACCGCGATTTTGGCCCGGTGGCTATGTTTGGCTCAGGCGGCGTGGAAGTAGAAGGGCTGCAAGATGTGGAGTTTGCCCTTGCACCCCTCACCCTGCCGGAAGTGGAGAGTATGTTGGAAAACACCTGGGCCGGGCGAAAATTAAAAGGCTACCGCAACCTGCCCCCCGCCGACCGATCCGCAGTGCAAGATGTGCTGCTGCGCCTGGGCCAGCTTGCCGCCGACTTCCCAGAACTGGCTGAAATTGAAATCAACCCGCTGAGGGTCTTGCCTGAAGGAAAAGGCGCCCTGGCGCTGGACGCGCGGGCGAGAGTGAGGGGGTAGCGGGGAGTCCATAGCCAGGAGCCAGGAGCTGGAAGCTGGGAGCCGGGAGCGGAAGACAGAGGACAGGCAATCGAGCCTTCGGGAAAGAGCCTTGTGGCTTGTGGCTTGTGGCTTATCGCCTATCGCCTGAAGCCTGCTGCAAGTCCTTCACCAGCCCCAGCACCCCGGCAGACTGGACATAGCCCAGCTTGCGGTCAATGGCAATCATCGGGGCGTTCAGGCTGTTGTGGTGGGTGCGTATTTCGGTTACCCCCAGGGCGTGGGCCGCGTAGCGCAGCGCCAGCACCTTGACCGCCTGCCCCAGGCCGCGCCCGCGGTAGGCCACATCCACCCCGGTAAACAGGTTGTATGCATAGTCCGCACCATCAAAGCGGGTAATTGCGCTCATGGCCGCCCAAATATTTGCACGGATATCAATTGCCACCACCTGTCCTTCAGGCCGGTACCAGAGTGCCTGGCATACAGTTTTGTCAAATTCTTCAAAGGTAGGCCACGAACCCACTCCATCAGAGCCGGGAATGGTTGCGCCGGTGGTGTTGTTCAGGTGGTAGAGCCGCCGCCGGGCTTCTTCTGTGTCGCCTAGTTCGGCCATGTGGGTAAAGCGGAAGCCCTCCCCACGCAGCCGTTCTATCAATGGGTCGAAGGCAGCGCTGTCAAAGTGGGTCAGCGCAAGGCGCATTTCAATGCCGTGACTGCGCTGGGTAAACCCCCGATGCTGGGCGAATGCCAGGCTGTGCGCATCGCCTTCTACAATGCGCACAAAAAGCCTTGCCGCCTTCAGTTCACGGGCCTTTTCCAACATCGCGGCATAGAGGGTTTGCCCGGCCCCCTGGCCCCGGTGGGCAGGGTCAACCAACAGCTCCAAATCAAACTGTCCATCATCCTCTCCACTGCGCCACCCCAGGCTGAAATAGCCCAGGCAGCGATCTGCAGCATCCACCACCACTTCCAGAGGCAGCCCGCGCTCCACCTGATGACCATGCCAGCGAGCCAGGCTTTGCAGTGAAACCGCCTCCAACGGGCGGAGCATTTCTACCATTTGGGGAAAATCGCGCCCCGGGTCCACCGGGCGTAAAGAAAACAAAGCAGTGGTCATCGGCACACCTCTATCCGGATTGTACCCCGACTTTACTCGTGCGGATAAGGTAGAATTGTTCCTTCCCGGTGGGAAGTTCAAGGGGGGATGTGACAGGCAAGCCTGGGCTGCCTGTTTACCACCCATTTCCCAACTTTAGCACGCCAAAAGCGGGTAAAATCGTCCTCGTGATGGATTCCCCCTGGTTCTACTTCGTCTCCACCCTGGCCATTCTGCTTGTGGGCATTTCCAAAAGCGGGTTTGGCAGCGGGCTGGGTGTATTGGGTGTGCCGTTGATGGCGCTGGTCATCCCGCCCCAACAGGCTGCTGCGATCATGCTGCCCTTGCTGTGCCTGATGGATATTTTTAACGTCTGGCACTACCGCCGATCCTGGGACGGGCGCAACCTGGTAATTTTGCTGCCCGCTGCTATGCTGGGCATCGGCCTGGGCGCTTTGTTTTTTCGCTATTTTTCGGATGACCAGGTGCGGATTTTGGTGGGCAGTGTGGCCGTTATTTTCTCCCTCAACTACTTTTTACGCCAGGGGCGGCCCGCAGCCAAAACCCGGCCCAACGCTGTGCGCGGTGCATTTTGGGGGGCGGTATCGGGCTTTACCAGTTTTGGTGTCCACGCCGGCGGCCCGCCGTTGGGGGTTTACCTGCTGCCCCAACAATTAGATAAAACCATTTTTGTGGGGACCACCGTATTGTTTTTTGGTGTGGTCAACTTCGTTAAACTGGTTCCCTACTTTTTGCTCGGCCAGTTTGGCAGTGAAAACCTGCTGGCTTCGCTGCTGCTCAGTCCCCTGGCCCCTTTGGGTATCTGGCTTGGCATCCGACTGCACAGGGTGTTTGACGAGCGATTGTTCTACCGCCTGTCGTACACCTTTCTGCTGGTTACGGGCGCAAAACTGCTGTACGACGGTTTCACCGCCCTGCTTGCCGCCTGACCCACTTCAATAAAAAAACGGCTGTTTTGCCATCCCGGAGGGGGGGTTATGGCCCCCAGTTGGGTTGGGGGGTGGCAATCGTAATCACCAGGCCCAACATCCAGCCATCAATGCCATCGGGGGTGAGAACGTGGAACCACTCCTGGCGGTCTACCACCACAGGCTGTTCCAGAACGCGGACAAGTGTGCCGTTCGCCAGGACTTTGATGCGCTCGCCAGCGGGAGAACTGCGAATGAAAGCCCCCGTGTCCCCCACTGCGCTCACCACAGCAAAAACCGGCACAGGGGTGGCCGTAGGAGGAACCGGGCTGGGGGTGAAGGTTTCGGTAGGGGGCACCGGGGTAAAGGTGGATGTGGCTGTCGGCGGAACAGGCGTGGCGGTGGGGGGCACCGGGGTGGCGGTGGGAGTTTCTGTGGGGGTCAGGGTCAGGGTAGGCGAAGGGGTAAAGGTTGGAATGGCAATCTGCCCGGTGACAGCAACGCCGGCGCCGCTGACTCCCAGCAGCACCACAACCGCCAGCAGCGCAAAAGCGCCGCCCAGGGTGTATCCAAAAACCGAAGATGGACGGCAGCCCATAAAGGCCAATGCGAACGCAGCCAGGAGCACCGTGCCTGCCAGGTGAACCGCAAAGATCACCAGCCCGGCGGGCCACAGTTCGGGCAGGCCAGCGCTCAACCCAAAACCGGCCACCACCAGGGGCAGGTAAAGGCTGTAAGCCAGGGCTACGGAGGGCAGCCCGGCATGTTCGGGACGGCGCGCCAGGGTTATGGCTGTTGCCAGGGCACCATACACCGCCACCAGGGCGTAAACCCAGTTCAACCGGGCATGAAAACGGGCCTGAAGCATGAGGCTGTCGGCGCCAGGAAACCAGAATTCTGAAACCAAACCAGCGGCTAGCCCACCTACCAACACAAACCCACAGCCAATGGTGAATGCCAACAGGCTGCGGCCAAACTGGGCCGGCGCCCCCAACGCCACGCCCACTGAAAGGCCCACCACAGGGGCCAGCAAAGGGGCAACCAGCAGTCCAAAAACCAGCAGGCCAGGATGGTCTACCAGCAGACCGGCGCCCATCACCAACCCGGAAATCAGCGAGAACAGGAAGAAATCCACCGATGGCGCAGAAGAAGCCGCCATCTGCTCGATAAATTCTGCCTGTTTGTCACCGTCCAGCGGGACCAGCAAACGCCTGGCTTGCCTGCGGCGAGCGGGGGGCAAGTGGTCCGGGTCGTCGGGAATCATCTGGTTGCGTAATTCGTTCACGTCGCTCCTTTCACAGCAAAAAGGGAAGCCAGCCAGCTGCAGCCGGTTAACCGCCGGCGGGGTTTTGTGGGAGTATTTACCGCCCGGTTCGATTATACCGCAGCAACCCCTTGAAGCCGTTTCTTGGTAGAATTCAGGTGCATCTATGGTGCCAATTGGCAAAATTTATCCCGGTAAAATTGCCGTACACAAATACAGGAGAGAAAACCGTTGAACAAAAAGCAGCTCACCCGAGTTTTGCTTGCAGCAGCCGTACTGGTCTTGATGTTGGCAGGCTGCATGGAAAGCGCAAGCCCTGCTCCCACACAGGGTGCAAACCCACCCGTGGCGGAACCATCCACACCCACGCTCACCCCAAGCCCTGAACCAAGCGCCACCCCTGCCCCCACAGCCACCCCGCTGGCGCCGTTAGCCATTTTGCTGGCACTGCCTGGTTCTGATGGCGGTCTATCCGATTTGCTGCAAGCAGAACTGGCCCTTCAGGCGCCCGCAGCAGGGCTGCGCTGGCAAATTCGCCAGACCCTTTCTCCTGTGGAGGCAGCAGAAGCTCGCTATATTGTGGTTCTGGCAGCCCCCAAAACCACCGCGGCGGAGATAGACGGCCTGGTGAGTGGTGCGCCGGGAACAAACTTTCTGGTAGCCGGGCTGGCGGGAGTGGCCCCGGCACCCAACCTGGTGAGTATTGCGGGGGGTAATGCCCCCGACCAGACCGGGTTCCTGGCTGGGTACCTGGCTGCTGTGGTCACCCCGGGCTGGCGGGTAGGCGTGATTAGTGTGGAAGACTCGGAAACCGGACAGGCAGCCCGGATTGGTTTTCAAAACGGGGTGCGCTTTTTCTGCGGGCTGTGCCGGCCTTTAGGGCCGCCCTACTATGCCTACCCGCTGTACGCCGGACTGCCTGCCAACGCCAGCCCGGCAGAATGGAACGTCCTGGCGGATTTCATGCGCAACCGGTTTGTGGAAACTGTGTTTGTGGCCCCAGGTGCCGGGGATGAAGCGCTGCTGCGCTACCTGGCCAGCCAGGAAATCCAGGTGATTGCGGCTGCCCCTCCCCCACCCGGAACCGAAAGCCAATGGGTGGTTTCCATTCGAAGTGATGTCAGCAAGGTGTACCTTGAATACCTGCCGCGCCTGCTGGCGGGAGAAACGGGCATCTTCGAACCGCTGCCTGTTGAACTGGCAGATGCCAACCCGGACATTTTAACCGCCGGGCGGATGCGCCTGGGTGAAGCCATGCTGGCAGACCTGCAGGGCGGCTGGATTGACACCGGCGCAGGCCCTACCCCCACACCCACACCTGCTCCTTAAGGGTCCCAGGGGCGGATGAGCCTTTACACCGGCCAGTTTGGCTTTGGTGTGGGGGTTTTTGCCGAAACGATTCGCAGCGGGTGTATCTCTTGTTAAAAAAATGAGAAGATTAAACTATTGCGCAATTGTTAACAATTTGAGTACAAATACCCCTTGCCATTTTGATTAGATTAATATGTAATTAAGGGTAAGGCTACAAAGCTGAAAAACAATTTTCTTACCATATTAAGGAGAAGCCAAATGAGCAAGAAAACCCTGATTTTATTTGTGTTGCTGATGGTTGCAGTGTTGGCCCTGGCCGGCTGCCAGACCGCCGCCACCGAAGCCGACTGCGCAGATGCTGATGTGCTGTGCGTAGGCCTGGTGACGGACGTGGGTGAAGTGGACGACAAGTCCTTCAACCAGTCGGCCTGGGAAGGTGTGCAGCGGGCTGAAGCAGAACTGGGTGCCCTCGTGGAATATGTGGAAACCAAGGATGCCAAGGACTATGCTGCCAACATTGGTCTGTTCGCCGACAAGAACTACGACGTGATCGTGACCGTTGGGTTTGCACTGGGTGAAGCCACCGCCGCTGCGGCCGCCCAATATCCCGACATCAAGTTCATTGGTGTGGACCAGTTCCAGGGAGCCGCCATCGCCAACGTTGCTGGATTAATCTTCCCCGAAGACAAAGCTGGCTTCCTGGCTGGCGCTCTGGCCGCCCAGATGACCAAGACTGGCACAATTGCCGCTGTGCTTGGCACCGACCTGGTTCCCCCGGTTGTGGCCTTCAAAGTTGGCTATGAAAACGGCGCTCGCTACATCAACCCCAACATCAACATCATCTCCACCTTCCACCCCGGCGGCATGGATGTTGCCTTTACCGACCCGGAATGGGGCGCCTCCACTGCCAAGCAGGCCATGGACCAGGGCGCGGATGTGATCTTTGGTGCGGGCGGCAAGACCGGCAACGGCGCCTTGATTGAGGTTGCGGCCAATGCGGGCAAGTTCTGCATCGGTGTCGACACCGACCAGTGGGGCACCGTTCCCGAAGCCCACCCCTGCCTGATCTCCAGCGCGATGAAGCTGATCACCCCGGGTGTATTCGACCTGATTAAAGCCGCCCAGGAAGGCAGCTTCCCGGCTGGCAACTTCCTCGGCGCAACCGGCCTGGCCCCCTACCACGATTTTGATTCCGTTATCCCCGCCGACGTCAAAGCCAAAATCAATGAGCTGGACGAAGCCCTGAAGAGCGGCGCGCTGGCCACCGGCTACTAAACCACCCTTTGTTCTCTCTGGCAGGGCAGCCAACATACTGCCCTGCCGGTCATAAAACTAAATACCATGCCTAAAAAAACGCTCCAGGATGCCTGGAGCGTTTTTTTGTCAGCATTCATCACCTGGCCTGGGTGAAGTCCAGCCCCGAATGAGGTCATCCACTTCTTGTGGGGAAATTTCGCCTTTCTCCCGGGCCTGTTCGCGCACTGCATCTGCCAGGAGTTGGGCGTTTGGCTCCGTCAAGACAAGCCCAAGTTCGGCAGCGCGCTGCAGCAGGGCGCTCTTGCCCACAACAGCAGACGCCCGGCATATTCGCGGTTCGCACCCAAACCAGGCCGGGGAAAGCCGCTGGTACGCAGCCGGGTTGTAGGCATGACCGCGCACATGCACCCCGGAAACATGAGCAAAAGCACCCGGCGCGGAAACCGGCATTTGAAACGGAACCGGGATGCCGAGCATTTCTGCCGCACACTGGTCGAGCCTGGGCAGCATTTCCAGGCGGTATTTCTGGCGAAGTACTTCATACACCTGGGGGGTTTTGCACAATGCCGCCAGCAGCCCACTGAGCGGAACAATGCCGGTGCGTTCCCCGATTCCTAACAGGGTGGTGTCCAGCAGGGTGGCGCCGCTCGCCAGGGCATAGATTGCATTCGCAACGGCCAACCCAATATCGTTGTGAAAGTGACACTCAACTTCCAAACCGGGATATGCCTTTTTGACGGCCTTAACCAACCTGGCAACTTCCGCCGGGTAGGCCAATCCGGTGGTATCGGGCAGGCCAACCCGGTTAATTGCGCCGGAAAAAACTTGCAGCAGGCCCAAAATGGTTTTTGGGGAGGTGCGGAAGGCGTCTTCCAGACTGAGGCGGATGACCTGCCTGCGCCCCTGGTGGCTTCCCAGCTGGCCGAGTACTGCCTCCACCCGGGCCTGGGCTTCGCCACCCTGGGAAAATTTGCCAAACGGAGAGAGGTTGATAAACAGGTTAATGCCATCCACATCCAGGTCAAGGGCAGCCTGAACATCTTCGGCCGTGACGCGAGTATGCACGAGCACACGGGTAGACGTACTACGGGCCAGGGCAATTACCTGGCGGGCAATTCTGGCAGCACTGGGAGACCGAACCGGGGCAAAAATTTCGATATGATCCACACCAAATTCAATCAGCAGTGCAGCCAATTCCAACTGTTGGGCTTCCGAAAAAACAATTCCCCGGTCGGGGAAGCGAGGGTGAAGGCTTTGCTGCCCTTCACGCAGTGTGCTGTCTACAATGGCTAACCGGCTTGCCTGGAACGGTTTGATTTTCTGCATCCGATATCCTGAAGATGGTTTTCGTCCATCTTAACACAAAACCAGCGCCTGAGCGCTGGCAATGGCTGGAAACCTTCTGAAATGCTCCCAGAACGGCTTGGGGAACGTTTATTCAAATGGATCGTAGTTCGGATTGGTGCCAGACCAGACACAGGTGGGTTTGTCCATCAGGTTGCACTCCACGCCGTAGGAACAGCGATGAGCCACCACACGCGGCGGTTGGTCGGGAAGGAATTCGGGAGGATAAATTACCTGGGCTTCCAGGGTCACTTCAGCCCCGGCCCGGCTGCAATAGTGGACTTTGATTGTTTCCCAGTTTGTTTCGGACATATTGGCTCTCCTGTTGTCGTTCAGATACCTTTAGCATAACCGAACTCACACAGCAATTCCAGGGACAACTGCCCCGTGTTTTTTGGGACAAATGACCTGTTTTAAGGGGAGTTTGGGATAACAAGTTCGGGGGTTATTCATTTTAAGTTGAGTGAAGTCGCTGTTATGGGGGGTGTTCTTTTGTAGTGACGACTTTGGTCGTTTTCGGTCTGTTTTGCCCAGAAGAGGAGATTGCTTCGCCCCTGTCGGGGCTCGCAGCGACATGCCGGGAGGATGGGCTGGTGGGGGTGGCATCCTGGTAGGGGCACGATATATCGTGCCATTTTTGGACAGCCCCAACTGCGCGAAGGCGGGACACGACTGATGGTCTTTGACAACCACTTTCGGTATACATCCCTGGCAGATTATGCCGATTTTGGAAATCAAAAACCATAAGTCGTGACGACATGGGGGCATTCAAGCCCGTAGGGCTGACATGATTATAGACAATGCCTGGCGATTTTCCCCAAGCCCGTAGGGCTGACACGAAGTTTGCTGTCAAGAAAGGCGTGGATAATGCCATGCCTACGGCATTGGCAGCCCGGCTGGGCTGAGTTCTATAATCATGCCGCCCCGCTGGGGCGGGGGACACGACGGAAGTCGTGACTACGGAGGGAAGGAAGGTGACAGTCACCTTGGAGGTGACTGTCACCTCGGTATCGCGGTAGGGCGCGGCGGAAGGGGTGACGACAGGAAAAAGGAAGTATCGGGGGTTTTGAATTTCATGCTTTACGAGATTGGTTAAGCAAGGTAAAATCATGTTAATCTTATCTATTCTTTGCCGGGCGCTGCGGGTAAACCTGCCGCAGCAGCATGTTTTTTTGTGCAGGGGACTGCCCCTCTCGGTTGGGAAAACACAATTTCAGGACATCCAGATGCCGGAAGAAACCAAAATGACCCCTCCGGATAAACCAGCTACAGCAAGTTTCAGCTGGCAAAAGTGGCTGCGCGCTGCCTGGCGTGAGGTGAGCATTCCTGTGGCCGCAGTGCTGCTGGCGCTGATCATTGGCGCCATTATTCTGCTGGTGTCCGGCGCCAATCCTTTTGAAGCCTACGCCGCTTTGATTAAAGGCTCCTTCGGCAGCAGCCGGGCCTTTGGGCGCACCCTCGAAAAAGCGACACCTTTAATCTTCAGCGGCCTTGCAGTCTCATTTGCCTTCAAGGCCGGTTTATTTAACATCGGCGCGCAAGGGCAGCTGCTGATTGGGGCCATGGTTTCGGCCTGGGTGGGCTTTGCGGTGCAGGGCCTGCCGGCTTATATCCACGCCCCGCTGGCGCTGCTGGCCGGGGTAGCGGCGGGCGGGTTGTATGGTGCCCTGCCTGGCGCGCTGAAAACCTACACGGGCGCGCACGAGGTGATCACCACGATCATGCTCAACTATATCGCCATCAACATCACCGACTACCTGGCCGACGGGCCGCTGAAAGATACCACACCGGGCAATATTGTTGCCCGCACCCCACTCATCCAAACTTCTGCTGAAATTCCAACGATTGGCAATATTCCGTTGGGGTTTTTCATTGCCCTGCTGGCGGCGGCGCTGACCTGGTGGGTGCTCTGGCGCACCACATTGGGCTTTGAAATTCGCACGGTGGGGCTGAACCCCCACGCCGCCCGCTATGCCGGGATTCAAGTAGCCCAAACTGTCATTCTGACTATGGTGATGAGCGCCATGCTGGCCGGGTTGGGCGGTGCCGTGGAAACCCAGGGAATCGTCAAACGCTACCAGCCCGGCTTTAACGTCGGCCTGGGCTTTGATGGCATCACCATTGCCCTGCTGGGCAAAACCCACCCGCTTGGCGTTATCCCCGCTGCGATCCTGGTGGGCGCGATGAAAGCGGGTTCCAGCCAGATGCAGTTTGAAGCGGGCGTGGCCAAAGAGATTACCGATGTTGTGCAGGCGCTGATGCTCTTCTTCATCGCCGCTGATATGATTGTGCGCTGGGTAATTCGCTACCGCAAAGAAGGGGTGGAAGAAAAAGTCAAGCTGAGTACAGGCTGGGGAAGCCAATAGAGAGGCACTAAGATGGCAGCAACCCTTCCCACCCACCCCCAAGTTCCGGCCTGGCAGCGCTGGCTTAAGCGCTGGGGTTTGCTTGCCGGCGGCGGGGTCGCACTGGTCACGGCGGTTGCCATCAGCTACGCCAGCAACGCGATTGTCACCCAGGCGGTGCTTTCGTCCATGCTGCGGCAGTCTACACCGCTGGTATTGGGGGCGATGTGCGGCTTATTGGGTGAGCGTTCGGGCGTGATTAACATTGGCATCGAAGGGCAGATGCTGCTTTCAGCGTTCATGGGCTTTATGGTCAGTGTGTGGACCGGCAGCCCGGCAATGGGTGTGGCAGCTGGCCTGCTCACCGGGGCGCTGTTGGGGCTGCTGCTGGCGTTTATGTCCGTCACCCTCAAAATTGACCAGATTATTGGCGGCACAGTGATTAACATCCTGGCGCTGGGACTGACCGGGTATTTTTACACCACCGGGCTGACCACGCGCGGCAAGCTGCTGCCGATTGCATTAGGGCCATTGGCCGAAATTCCGCTGGTTGGGCCGGTATTTTTCAACAACCCACCAATCACGTATGCCACGATTGTGCTGGTGTTTGTGGTGCATTACGTCCTGTTTTATACGAAATGGGGCCTGCGCACCCGGGCCGTGGGCGAACACCCACGGGCAGCCGACACCCTGGGCGTGAATGTGTTCAAAGTCCGCTACTGGAATGTCATTTTGGGTGGGGCGCTGGCCGGGTTGGCCGGGGCGTTTCTGACCCTGGAAGCCGTCGGCTCGTTTGAACGCGGTATGACCAACGGGCGCGGCTTTGTGGCCCTGGCCGTGATGATCTTTGGCAAATGGACGCCGTTGGGGGCCTGGGGGGCAGCGCTGCTGTTTGGCTTCGCCAACGCCATGCAAACCCAACTGCAGTTCTGGGGGCAGATTGACATCCCCCACCAGTTTATTGGCATGCTGCCCTACCTGCTGACGATTATCGTGCTGGCCGGGTTTGTAGGACGCGCCCGCCCGCCTGCGGCTGATGGCGTTCCATACGAAAAAGAGTGAGTTCCCATGACCAGCGAAACCTACACCCTCGAAGCTCGCAACATCACCAAGCGCTTTCCTGGCGTACTTGCCAACAGCCGGGTCAATTTCAACTTAAAAAAGGGAGAAATTCACGCCCTGCTCGGCGAGAACGGCGCCGGGAAAACCACGCTGATGAACATCATCTACGGGCTGTATTCCGCCGATGAGGGCGAGTTCCTGGTGAACGGCAAACCCGTTGAAATTAAGAATCCGCATGATGCGATTGCCATGGGCATCGGAATGGTGCACCAGCATTTTATGCTCGTGCCCGTCTTTACCGTGGCAGAAAACATCATCCTTGGCTCGGAAGTGACTCGGGGCACCACCCTGGACATGGAAAAAGCCCGGCGGCAGATCCGGGCGCTGTGCGACAACTACGGCTTCCAGATGGACCCGGACGCAGTGGTGGAAGACCTGCCCGTAGGCGTACAGCAGCGGGTGGAGATTATCAAAGCGCTGTATCGCGAGGCGCGCATCCTGGTGTTGGACGAACCGACGGCTGTGCTTACCCCGCAGGAAGTGGACGAACTGATCAAAATTATGCACTCGCTGACCGAGCGCGGGGTTTCGATTGTGTTCATCACCCACAAGCTGAAAGAAGTGCTGGCGGTGGCTGACCGGATTACGGTGATGCGGCGCGGCGAAGTGGTGGGCACAACCACCCCCGCTGAAACCGACGAACACGGCCTGGCCGCCATGATGGTTGGGCGCGATGTGATTTTGGAAGTATCCAAAACCGCGGCCGAACCCAAAGAGGTTGTGCTTAAGGTTGAAAACCTGCGGGTGCGCGATGAGCGCAAGCTGGAATCCGTGCGGGGTCTTTCGTTTGAGGTGCGCGCCGGGGAGATTTTGGGGATTGCCGGGGTGCAGGGCAACGGCCAGACGGAACTGGTGGAAGCCCTGACCGGGCTGCGCAGCCCGGAATCTGGGACGATTCGCATCCACAACCAGGCTGTCAGCAAACCCACCCCGCGCACCCTGACCGAGATGGGCATGGGGCACATTCCGGAAGACCGCCAGAAGCACGGGCTGGTGCTGCCGTACAGCATTGGCGATAACATGGTGCTGTGCACCTATTACAAAGCGCCGTTTGCCTCGGGGTTGACCCGCAACGACAAAGCGGTGCTGGAAAATGCCGAGAAACTGGTGGCCCGGTTCGATGTGCGCACACCTGGGGCGGATGTGCCCGTGGGCAACCTGTCGGGCGGGAACCAGCAAAAAGTGATTGTGGCGCGTGAATTCAGCCGGGGGGTTTCGCTGTTGATTGCCAACCAGCCCACCCGCGGCCTGGACGTCGGTTCGATTGAGTATATTCACAACCAGATTGTGGAGATGCGCGACCAGGGGGCGGCGGTGCTGGTGGTTTCGGCGGAGCTGGATGAGATTTTGTCGCTGTCTGACCGGGTGGCGGTGATGTATCACGGGGAAATTGTGGGGTTTGTGGACCCGAAGACTGTGAGCCGGGCAGACCTTGGCTTGATGATGGCGGGGTCGAAGGTGGGGTGAGGCTTGTAGGTTGTAGGGGGTGGCCTGCAGGTTGTAGGTTGTGGGGGGTAGGATGTGGCTTGTAGGCTGTTGGCTGTAGGCGGGGGAATTGGGAAGTTGGAAATTGGAAATTGGAATTTGGAATTTGGAAATTGGGGACCGCTGCGCGGGGCGGGCATTGGGTAGTGACGACTTCAGTCGTTCTTGTGTCGTTTCGAGCGAGCGAAGCGAGGGAGAAATCTTTTTAACAAGGATGGACAGGATGAACAGGATGGGGGAAGAAAGGGAAAATTTCAAATGTTAAATGAAAAATTGGGAACCGCTGCGCAGTGCGGGCATTTTTTAGTAATAACTTCAGTCATTTTGGTGTTGGTTCGAGTAGGGGCACGACATGTCGTGCCCGTTTTGCCTCCCCTAAACGGCGCTCAGGGAGGCAAAACGGGGGGATTTTAGGGTCAGTGGGGCATCCAGGGGAGTAATACGCGGTAAATCTGGATGGTGACCGGGGGGGCGGTGATGGGGGCGGCCTGGTCGCTGGCAACGGCGTAGTTAAGGTTGGTGACCTGCAGGCCGGGGGTGGTTGTTACCGCCAGGTAGACCTGCCAGGCTGCCCCGGCTGCCAGGGAAGGATGCTCCCAGCGCACCACGCCGCTCTGCAGGGTGTGGCCGGGCGAGGCAGAGAAAAAGGCGGTGCCGGCGGGCAGGGTGTCGGTGAGGACCAGGCCGGTGGCGGGGGTATTGTGTTGGTTGGTTACGGTGAGGGTGTAGGTGATCACCACCTGGTTGACCAGGCCCTGGAAGCTCTGGACCGATTTCGCCAGGTGCAGTTGGGGCAGCAGGCTTTGGTAGGCGGCAAAAACATCCATGCGCCCGGCGCCGTAGACGTTGTTGGGGAGGGTGAGGGCCGTGTCGCCGCCGCAGCCCTGGGTGGTGTAGAGGGGGACGGCGCTGGCGGCCAGGGCGGTGCGCAGGGTGTCGGGGTGGCCGGAATGTTCGGGGAAGGCGGACAGCAGCAGGGCGGCCGCACCGGCCACATGGGGGGCGGCCATGCTGGTGCCGCTGGAGTAGCTGTAACCCACTTTGACAGAAGAAAGAATGGATTCGCCGGGGGCAACCATGTCGGGCTTCCTACGCCCGCTGCCATCCACAGTCACCGGGCCGCGGCTGCTGAAGCCAGAGATGGAATCTGAGGCATTGACGGAACCGACGGACAGGGTGGGGGCGTAGATGCCAGCCGGGTCTACCACGGTGCTGCAGTTGGGGCCGTTGTTGCCCGCTGAACTGACGTTGAGAATGCCAGCCGCCTGGACGGCATTGACCACGGAGAGCAGGACGTTGGGGTCGGTGCAGCCTTCGGAGGGGGGGCAGCCCCAGGAGTTGTTGATGATATCGGGGGCTTTGGAGGGGTCGGGGTTCTGGCCGCTGAGGTCGGTGGGGGCGAGGAAGAACTGGTAGCACTCGAGGTAGGTGCTGGGCTTGCCCACCCCGGCGGCCATGTTGCGGCAGCCGATCCAACGGGCACCGGGGGCTGCGCCGATCTGCATCCCGGCGCCATCATCGCCCACCATGGTGCCCATGGTGTGGGTGCCGTGGGCGGAGGGCCAATCGTCGCACGGGACGGGGGAATCGTAGCCGCAGACGTTCGTGCCGCCCCACTCGCCAACGTGAATGGCGTCGTGCCAGTGGTAGTTGTGGTTGGCGGCGCTGCCATCCCACCCCTGGTAGGCGTTCTTGAGGGCGGGGTGGTCCCAGGTGTAGCCGGTGTCTTGCCCGCCAATGACCACGCCCTGGCCGGTGATGCCCAGGGACCAGAGCTCCGGGGCGCGGATTTTGGCGATGTTCCAGAGGGGGGTGCGCCCGGGGGAAAGGGCGGCGGGGTCTGCCGGGGAGCCGATGAGGGGTTCGGGCAGGCTGGCGGTGACTGCGGGGTTGGCGGAGAGGCGGGCCACATCGGGGCGCAGGGCGAGGGCTTCTACCAGGGCCAGGTCGCCGCGCACCCAAACCAGGTTGGCGACCCAATAGGGGCGGTAGGCTGCCCCGGCGGATTGGATGGCCGCCAGCACCGGCCCCTGGGTGCGGCGGGCAGTTTCGGTGAGGGCCGTGTAGACGAACCAGCCTTTCTCGGCCTTGCTGCCCAACGCGGCCGCGCCGGAGAGGTCGGCCTGTTCGGTGAGGACAACGAGGAACTCGACCTGGCTGCTGGCGCGCCCGGCGCTGAGCACCCAGGGGTCTACCTTGCTTTGCCAGTCGGGGCTGGCAGCCTGGGGTACGTCTACAGCGCCCCAAAGCAGAAGCAGGGCGGTCAGGGCGGCGGTCCACCAGCCCCAGCCGCGGCGCAGGGCGGGGGGAACAAGGGAAGAGAGCGGGAGGTTGGACATCATAATTTCACCATCATCTTCAGTTCGGTCCAGATAAAGGGCAGGGCAGCCAGGAACCCGGCGCCCAGAACCCCCACGCCCAAGAGGGCCTGGTAGAGGCGGCCCCAGTCCTGGTAGGGGACGAGCGCCAGCACAAGCACCACGAGCGCCGAACCGACCAGCGCGCCCCCCGCGGAGCGCAGCAAGGTGGGCCGGACCGCCAAAAAGCCGGGGACCCGCTTGTGCAGCAGGGTTAACAGCAGCAGGGCCTGGAGGGTGAAGGCCAGCGAATCGCCCAGGGCAACGCCCCCTGGCCCCAACAGCAGGGAAAGACCTGCCGAAAGCAGGATAAACAGGACGGCATTCAACCCGGCGGTTTTCAACGGGGTGAGGGCATCGTGGCGGGCATAAAACGAACGAACGGCGATTTCGAGCAGAGAGTGGCCAATGACGCCAAGCATATAGCCGCGCGTGGCGGCCACGACCATGCCCGCTACTTCGGAGTCAAACCCCAAAATGGCCACAATGGGTTCAACCCCAACTGACATCAGGGCGGCAGTCGGGATGGTGAGGGCCAACAGGGTGCGGATGGCTTTGTTGAGGGTTTCGCGAAAAGCGCTGTCTTCGCGGCGGGCGACCTGCTCGGCCAGGGTGGGCAGGACAGCAATGGCCAGGGCGGTGCCGATCAGGGTTTGGGGAACCTGCATGAGGAACCAGCCATAGTTGATGGCAGTGACGCCGCCCTCGCCCAGCCGGGAGCCGATGTTGTCGCGGGCGACGAAGATGATCTGGATAAAGAGCATGGTGGCAACGCGCGGGCCCATCAGGCGCAGCACCTGGCGCACCCCGGCGTCTGCCAGGCCGAGAACGGGCTGCCAGCGGAACTGGTAGCGCAGCAGCCCGGGAACCTGGATGAGCAGGTGGAGGGAAGCGCCCAGGATGACGCCCCAGACAAGGCCCCAGACGCCCAGCCCCAGGGTGGGCAAGGTGAGCGGGCCTAACTGGACCGGTTCGAGCGGGGCAAAAAACAGCAGGCCGATGAGCTGCCCCAGGTCGTAGACCACAGGGGCGAGGGCGGGGAAGATGAAATGCTGGTTGGCCTGCAAGCCTGCCATCACCAACCCGGAAATCGAGAAAATCATAATGGCCACGAGGTCGAGGCGCATCAGGCCGATGGCCAGTTCGTGCTGGGCGGGGGTAAAGCCGGGCACAACGACATAGACGATTAACGGCCGGGCGAACAGAAAAATCAAGAGCGCCAACCCGCCGGTCACCAGGAAAGCCAGGTTGAGAATGCGGGCAAACAAACCCCAGGCTGCCGCCCGCCCGCTCTTTTGCAGGTATTCGGCCAGGACCGGTATGAACGCCACCCCCAGCGCGCCACCGGAAATGAGGGCGGAGAGCAGGTCGGGGATGTTGTTGGAAGCCAGGAAGACTTCGATTTCGGCCACGGAAAACTGGCGGGCGAGGAGCACCTGGCGCACCAGGCTGAGGCCTTTATCCAGGGCGAAGAAGAAGGCGATGATAAGCGATGAGCGGGCGATATGGGACATGCGGGGTTCCTTTGGTTGGTGTTTGTATCATTGTACCGGATTATTGGCGGAGGGGGAGGCGGGGGGGAAAGGGGAAATTGGAAATGCAAAATTTTAAATGTTAAATGTTAAATGGGGGAAGCCAGGAGCTGGGAGCCTGGAGCCGGGAGAGGGAAATGTAAACCCGAAAGGTTTTGGAAATCTTTATGGTTTCGGTTGGAGGGGGTTCGGTTGGGGGTTGGTTTAAGGCTATAATTCAGGGGTCTATTCAACCGTGCACAGTCCAAGGAGAAGGCCGATGCAGCAGGAAAGGTATACCAACGGGCAGATTGTCCAGGAGATGAAGGGGGATGTGCTGTACTATTATTACAAAAACGGGCAGGTCCGGGCGTATGGCCAATGGGAAAACGGGCAGATGCAGGGTGAATGGGTGTTTTACCGGCAGTCGGGGCAGCTGTGGCAGGTGGGGCATTTTTTGAACCACGAGAAACACGGCAGGTGGGTGCGGTATGGGTTGGATGATGCGGTTGAGTACGATGAGACGTTTGAACACGGCAAACAGGTGAAAAAGGGGAAAAAGGGATGATGGGTTGGAATTGGGTTTGGCGTAGAGACGCACGGGGGGTCGATAGAGACGCACCATCGGTGCGTCTGTACGTGTACGTGGTGTTGGTGTTGGTGTTGGCGGGGTGCCGGGGGTTGAATGTGCCGCTGCCGCCGGTGCCGACGGTGGTGACGCTGGCGGCGCCTACCTGGACGGATGAGCCGGGACCGCCGGAACGGCCCACCGCACTGCCGCCCACGCGAGAGCCCACGCAGAAGCCCACGCCCGAACCACTGGCGAGCCTGGCCCCGGCCAACCCGCTGCCGCCCACGGTCACTGCGCTGCCTGCAAGGGCGACGGCCTCCGGGCCAACCCTGGGCGGGGCGTCGGCGGGGGACGCGTATGCGCCGGAGCTGGGGAACACGGGGTATGATGTGCAGCAGTACAGCCTGGCGCTGCAGCTGTCGCCGTGGGTGGACGAAGTGGAGGCGGTGGTGACGGTGGACGCTTTAAGCCTGTGGGACGGGCTGGCGGGGATTTCGCTGGATTTCATCGGGTTCGAGGTGGAGCGGGTCACGGTGGACGGTGGGGAGGTCACGACGGAGCGCAGGGGGGGCAAGCTAATGGTGGGGTTCGCTGAGCCGCTGGCGGCGGGGCAGGCCTTCCAGGTGGTGATTGCGTACCGCGGCAGCCCGGTCTATGAACGGTCTCGCTATGTGCCGTTTATTCCGAACCTGGGGCTGCAGTACCGTGAGAACAGCCTGTTTGTGCTGGCGGAGCCGGATGGGGCGCGCTATTGGTTCCCGTGCAACGACCACCCGACCGATAAGGCGTTCTTCCGCTTCGAGCTGACGGTTCCGGGGTCGCTGAGCGGGGTGGCGAACGGGCTGTTGGTGGAGACGCGGGCAAACGCCGACCGGACGAAGACCTTTACCTGGGAGCACCGCCGCCCGATGGCAACGTATTTGGCGACGGTGGCGGTGGGGGATTATGTTTTGATCGAGGAGACGACGCCGGGGGGCATCCCAATGCGCAGCTACATCTTCCCCGACCTGGTGGACGATTATAACCGGGTGAGCTTTTACGCTCAGAATTCGCTGGATTGGATGGCGGAGACGTTTGGGGGCTATCCGTTTGAGACGTTCGGGTTTGTGACGGTGCGCCAGGTGCGGGCTTCGCTGGAGACGCAGACGCTGGTGGTGCTGTCGGAGCTGATGATGAACCAGGAGACGGTGATCCATGAGGTGATCCATATGTGGTTTGGGGATTGGGTGAGCATGGCTTCGTGGGCGGATATGTGGCACAACGAGGGGTTTGCGGTGTACCTGACGCGGGAGTGGGCGCACCGCAACGACAGGCCGTCCCTGGATGAGGCGATGGCGGAGATGGAAAGCCGCTATTTCGCCAACCCGGACCCCGACCCGCTGGGGGCGCTGCCGCCGGAGCGGATGTTCAGCACGGCAAGCTACCAGAAGGGGGCACTGCTGGCCCATGCGCTGCGCGAGCAGGTGGGCGATGCGGCTTTCTTTGCAGGCTTGAACCTGTATTTCGCAGAGTTCGGCAGGGGCCACGCCAGCCGGGAGGATTTTATCCGGGTGATGGAGCAGGCCAGCGGGCAAGATTTGGAGGCGTTCTTTGGGTTGTGGTTGGGGGAGGGTTAGCCAGGAGCCGGGGGCGGGGGAAAAGGGAAAAGGGAAAAGGGAAAAGGGAAAATTTTAAATGTTAAATGTTAAATTGGGGGAAGTTTGAGATTTGGAATTTGGAATATGGAATTTGGAATTTGGGATTTGGAATTTGGGATTTGGAATTTGGGATTTGGGATTTGGAATTTGGGATTTGGAATTTGGGATTTGGGATTTGGAGGGGCGGGCATTGGGTAGTGGCGACAGTCGTTTTGGTGTTGGTTCGAGTAGGGGCACGACATGTCGTGCCCGTTTTTGGTTGTATGGGCGTGGGCAGATTTGGTATGAAAAGTGGGTGTTTTTTGAAAAAATTTTTTTGGGCTGGGCGAGGCCGGTGGATGTGGGGGGTGGGGGGCAGTTTGGGGGTGCGTAGGGTGTATGTGCTGGTATGAAGTGGTATGAGGGAAAATGCAAAATGCAAAATGAAAAATGAAAAATGAAAAATGAAAAATGTTAAATGCAAAATTTGGGAATTGGAATGTTTGGTTGTGGTTGTTAAGGTGCGAGGGCCGGAACGGGACCGGCAAGGGCATTATAGACCATGTGTTCTATTTTGTCAAGGGGTTGAGAAGGGGAATTTGGGGTAAATTAAATGTAGAAATTATGTTCTAATTATGGTATACTGGGGGCATGAAGAAGATTTATATTCCAGCGCATATTGAGCAAATTTGGGAAAGGCTGTCGGGTGAGCCGGCGCTGTGGTATGAGCGGTTCCGGATTTACCTGGAGTTGGGGCCGAACCGGTCGCTGCGGCAGGCGTACCTGATTTCGAGGGGCGATAAGGCAAAGGAGGGCAAAGCTGAGCTGCCGCTGTCTGCGCCGAACTCATGGCGAAGGGCGAGCTACCAGTACCAATGGGAGGCGCGGGTGAATGCGTATGATTATGAGCAGACCTCCTCCAAGCGGCAGGAACTGGTGGAGATCCGGGAGCGGGCGGCGATTGCGCGGTTGGAGGAGGTGATGAATGGGGATAATCCGGTACAGGCCCGGCTGGCGGCGGAGGCGCTGCTGCAGTGGGCAAAGCATTTCTCGCGGGAAGCAGATGCGTCATTAGAAAGGAAACCTCCTCGGATTCGGGTGATTGATTTTGAGCATAATCCGGGGGAGGAGTGGGAGAAGGAATAGGCGGGAAAGGGAAATGCAAAATTTTAAATGTTAAATGTTAAATGGGGGAGGCGGGGGGAATTTGGAATTTGGAAATCGGGTACCGCTGCGCGGGGCGGGCATTGTGTAGTGACGACTTCAGTCGTTCTTGGGTCGTTTCGAGCGAGCGAAGCGAGGGAGGGAAAGAAAGGGGAAATTGGAAATTTTAAATGTTAAATTGGGGGCCGCTGTGCGGGGCGGGCATTTTGTAGTAACGACTTCAGTCGTTCTTGTGGCGTTTCGGACGAGCGAAGCGAGGGAGGGAAAGAAAGGGGAAATTGGAAATGTTAAATGTTAAATGTTGAATTGGGGGCCGCTGCGCGGGGCGGGCATTTTGTAGTGACGACTTCAGTCGTTTTGGTGTGGTTTTGGGCGAGCGGAGCGAGGGGGAAACCTGGGACACGAATGGGGCGAATTGCGCGAATGGGCGAAGTAGGGGAACGGTCAGAAGTGGTTCAACCACTTCGCCAAATGTGTCTAGCGTGATAAGCAAGGTTCTTAATACCGGGCCAAAACGGCTGTTCATCTGGAAGAAAAATTGGTCGTTCGGCCAGGGTGGGAAGGTGAAGGGGTAGATTTCCGGGCAGTAAAATCAGTTTGGATATTTTCACCAGGTAGTTTTTGGAGATTGACACCAACCCTTCATCAAAAGCCCAATGGCAGAGGTGACAGAGCGCCATTCCATTTGGGATTTGATCATCCTGGCTGACACTCCACGGGATGATGTGGGCCGCGGCAACAGCAGTATGCCCTTCAGGGGAAAGCATTCGAACGCCACACACTGCACAGCGATGGTCATATACCTTGACAACAGCCTTGCGAAAACCCTGGTCGCGCACAGCAGGTTTGATGCTTTCTTTGGAAGCAGTTTGCCCCTGCAGGGCTTCCTCGTAGAGAAATTCACTGTATTGAAAGGCTTCTTGATTTACCAGACTTTGTTCCAACAAAATTGGGTGATATTCCGGCGCAAAAAAGGAGTCAAACAAGGCTTTACGAAGGATATTCCGGCTATCAGGGTGGGTGAACGCCTGGGCCAATTCCGGGGCCAGCCTTGCGCCAAGCACTAATCTTCTAAGCTGTGCCAAGGAGGTGATAGAATTTGCGTTTTGGACCGCATTTTCCATCCCTGGACTGGGAACAAGCTCCCAAAAAGGCTCCGAACGCATATGGAAAAACGGCATTGAGAAATTGCCACTGCGGTCTGGGGGCATCACCAGCCGCCAATAGATATTGAACAGGTCCACCCACTCCTCAACAGGCTCGACAAAATCACCAGTCACACTCCCCTGGGCAAATAAGTCCATCAACGCCAACAATAAGAAAGGTTTGTTAGGCGCTTTGCGCCGGGTGTTTTCATTCCAATTTGCCCCTGTGGCGGTATGAAGATGGGAAAACTGGTGGATGAGATCGGAGAAAGTCATGGGAATCAAATAATGGTGAGGCGGTTTGTAGTATTATAACGGAAGTAAGGAAGAACGAATCCCTTATGGTCATTTTTCTGTATTCATAGGCTTTATAGGTGTTTGTGATGTTCAAAAAACCAGCCAATCGCTCTCCATTAAAAGAAAAACCCCTTCGCCATTCCGGGCAAGGGTTGGATCGAGAGATTCAAGAGCAATATGATTCCATCTTATTTGACTTTATGTTTCCAGCGGCTTTAGTGATATTGGTGGTTGAAACCTGGATTCGGTGGATTTTTCAAGTTATTGCACAGCCGTACTTTACTACGGTTATTCTGGTTATCAGCATTGTTTACACAATTTACAAGGTTAGAAAAAAGATCAATCTTATTAACCGATTGAAACTTGCCAGAGATGGAGAGATGATTGTTGGACAATCGCTCGATGAACTCAGGAACACCGGGGCGCGCATTCTGCATGATTTGCAGGGCGCCAATTTTAATATTGATCATGTGGTGATCAGCCAGCACGGCATTTATTTAATAGAAACCAAAACCTATTCAAAACCCAATCAAAAAGAAGCTCGCGTTGAAATTAAGAACGGAAAAATCTTGATCAATGGACGATCCCCTGATCGGGACCCGATTGCCCAGGCGACCAATCTATCCAAATGGTTGGCGGACCGATTACAAAAAAGTACGGGGAAGAAATTCAGTGTCAAACCCGTGGTGGTTTTCCCGGGATGGTGGGTTGAGCCCATGAAGGGTGGAGAACCTGTGTGGGTGCTGAATCCGAAGGCACTGCGTTCGTTTATCACCAATGAACCTGAAGTGCTGAAAGAAGATGAGATGCAGATGGCTTTTTTCCATCTGGCGGGTTTGAGCCAAAGTTAGGGGCTTTATTTTGGATTGGATGGGTTTTAGGGAAGTTCTCGCAAACCAATTGATTTTAATAAGCTGTAAATATTGTCATAATCTTCTGGTGGGCGAGTGTGGTCGTTTTTATCACCCAAAGGAACATAAATGACCATGCCTTGACGGGCACGCGTGAGCAACACGCGATAGGCATTGGTCAAGTAGGATTTTCGTGTTTCATCGCGGAACTTCATCCACTTTGACCCCCTAAATGCATAATGATGCCATTGACCTTCGGTATAACGTAAGTCAATATCCCAGGCTACAAGGCTCCAATCAATTTCAAGACCTTGGATATCAAACTCCGTAGCAACATCTTCCAGGTAGTATGATGAGCGTACATCATCTTTGCCATCCAAAAACCAATGCTCTACCTGCAACTCGGATTTCACGAAAATTCCTTCGGGCCGCAATCGTAGTGCACCAGAACTGGCCAATAGACCATATCTTTCTGTCCCCCTGGCTTGTTGCCAAAGCCATTCTTTCCCAACTTTATAATCGCGGGTAATGAAAATCGGATACGTTGCAGTAACTTGACGTTGTAATTTTCTGGCTTCAGGTAGATCGCCAATTAACAATGTCCTGACCAATTCGGAAACTTTTTCAGAGCGAAACGATCGGATAGAAACAGCAAGGTGTAAATTGGGAACCACGGTTAGCTGTTTTTTGGAAAACCAATAGGCAAGAGGATATCCTTGGGTGTATTCTGGTTGAACAATCAGATTGGATGTATAGACATTCCAGTCAGGGTAATGCGTACGAAGGGCATAAAACCACTCTGGAAGGCCGGCTTCTCCGGTATTAATCTCCTGACCACCCCCAATCAAACAAATAATGACTGCCCAATCAGGGTGGCGGTCCAACACACTGATTAAAAACTCTGGTTCGGACATTGAGAAACCCAGTAACCCTTTCTTCCGCGACATGAAAGAACTGGTTTGTTCGCGTGTCCACGCTCGTTGGGCTTCGTCAAAAATCACCACACGTTCAAGGGGTATTTTGTTCTTGTCCAGATATTCATCCCGAAAATGGTGGATATTTTGAATAAAAGCACTGACATTTCGATCGGTTTGAGAACGTGTGGTACTTATACCTTGATTTTTCTTTTTTTCGTATTCGTCCCGTGAGAGTGCTTCCCGCAACACTTTCACCAAAGGCCCATTTCCAGACAAGAATACTGCGTTTTCTTCATCATCACTGTGCAAGTGGGCATTGGCTATGTTTAAGCCCGCCAGGGTTTTGCCTGCCCCGGGCACACCGGTGATAAAACAAATGGACTTTTTCTTGTTCAACCTGGAGGTGTGAATAATTTCTAGTATGGCCTGGGTAGTTTCTGTTAAATTGGTTCTACCTGAATCCGAACGTGAAATTTCCTCCACACTATGACCTTGATAAAGGGCTTGAGCAGCTTCAACAATAGTAGGGGTTGGTTTGTATGGTGCTTCGACCCAGTTTAAGAAATCGAATGAAGTGGTTTGAACCTGTTGCAAACAATACGAAATCGCTTGTGAAAGGGATTTTCGATTACACCGAACAGGGCTAAAAACCAAATCATCAAATGGGGTCAGTGTGAAGGAAGAATCTTTCGCCTCTGAAGCAACCAAAATTGGGACAATCGGGCAGTCATGGCTCAATCCATGAAAGTTTTTCAGATCCAGTGCATAATCCATCACCTGATCCAGTGCATGATGGTGGTATTTGGTTTCGCCCACCTTGAATTCTATGACAAACACAATGCCAGCCAGCAATAAAATAACGTCTACGCGTTTGCCCATCCTCGGAATTGCGTATTCAAATAATAAATATCCATTTTTATGCATTACCAGCTGGTTTTTTAGAATCTCAATCTGGCTTGTCCAGGCATTGCGCTGCAAATCTTCCAATGCAAAAGCATGGCCTTTGGCCAATGCCCCGAGGATTTGATTAGGGGTGTCGTTCAGAAATTTGGGAACAGGTGCTGCATAATAGGCCCGGTTCATAATTCCTTTTCCATTTCTGTGAAAAGGAATTCTAGTGTAATTCCGAGGGCCATTGCCAATTTATGGATGTTATCCAATGATACATTTCGTTCCCCGCGTTCGATGTCACTAATGTAGGTCCGATGCAAATTGGCACGGAGGGCAAGAATTTCTTGTGAAAAGCCCTTTTCCAATCGGATTTTACGAATCGTTATGCCAAACCGGCTCCGAATGTCCATGCTCCAATCATAGAAGGCTGTAGCCGAAAAGTCTATAGACTATAAGTGACATCCCGAAACAAACAAGAGGAAATTGGAATTTAGAAATTGTAAATTCAAAATTTTAAATGTTAAATTGGGGAGAAGATCCCTCCGGCTTGCGCCGTTCGGGAGGAAAATGGAAATGCAAAATGCAAAATGCAAAATTTTAAATGTTAAATGTTAAATGTTAAATCGGTCTGTTGGCTTAAAATCGGGGTTGGATATTTGGGGGAAAAGTCAGTATAATTTGCGGACGATTTTAACAAAAGGAGAATTTTGAAGATGAAGAAGCTTTGGTTTGTTTTGATGTTTGGGCTGGTTTTTGTGCTGGCGGGCTGCCAGGGGAGTGCGAGCGGGCCGGCGGCGAGTTCGTTTACGTATGATTATGAGATTGTGACGACGGGGACGGTTTGTGCGCCGGATCGGGAGACGTGGAATTTGATTATGGAGTTCCGCTTTGGGGAGCTGGAGGCTGCCCAGGCTGAGGCGGCGGCGCAGAAGGCGGAGGAGATTTTGGCTTGCATCCAGACGCAGTTGGAGTCGCATTTGAACGGCCGCGGGGCGGAGGGGTGGAAGTTGATTCAGATTGAGGCGTTTGCGCCGAGTGACCTGGATTTGGGTTTTGAGTATACCTACCGGATGCTGTGGGAGAAGGGGGAGTAGGGGGAAGCCAATAGCCTGGAGCCGGGAGCTGATAGCCGGGAGCCGGGAGGGGGTGGCTTGTGGGTTGTGGGTTGTGGCTTGTGGGTTGTGGCTTGTGGCTTGTGGGTTGTGGCTTGTGGGTTGTGGGTTGTGGGTTGTGGGTTGTGGGTTGTGGCTTGTAGGTTGTGGCCGATAGCCGATAGCCGGGAGCGGGGAGCGGGGAGCGGATAAGGTTTCTCTCTCGCTGCGCTCGTTCGAAGCGACACGTTAAACAGGGGCACGAGATGGCAGGCCCCTACCTCGTTCGAAACGACAGGTGAAAAAGGGGCACGACGTGGCGGGCCGCTACGGGAAATGACACGTCAAACATTCGAAATGAGGAAAACCCTAAAGGTTTCGAAAACCTTTAGGGTTTGTTTTTGTCAGACATTCCAGCCGGCGGGGGCGGCGATGCTGTCGAGGATGACTTTGCGGTGGTAGGCGAGTTCGACGAGGGGGAGGGCGTTGCGTTCGGCCTGCCAGATTTCGACCATGGGGTGGATGTCGGCGATGAGGGTCATGCGCAGGGTGTTGGCGTCCCAGTTGAGGATGACGTCGTCTACGGTGGCGGTGCGGCCGCGTTCGAGGAATTCGGCGAGGCGCAGGATGGCGGCAAGGCGCAGGAGCAGTTCGCGGTCGCTGTTTTTGAGGATGAGTTCGTAGGGTTTGATGTCGGGTTCGCCTTTGCGGTGGTAGCGGGCGAGGAGGGCGATGAGGGCGATTTCGCGGGGGGTGAAGCCGGCCAGGCCGTTGTATTCGATGAGGGTTTGGGAGTGGCGGTCGTGGCCGTCGTAGCCGACGATGTAGCCGATGTCGTGGAGCAGGGCGGCGGCTTCGAGCAGGTTGCGTTCGGTTTGGCCGAGGCCGTGGAGGGGGGTGAGCTGGTCGAAGAGGCGGCCGCAGAGGTAGCGGACGTGGTTGGCGTGGGGTTTGTTGTAGGCATAGGTGCGGGCGAGGTTGAGGACGCTGAAGCGGGCGGCGTCGGGGATGATGGGGTAGGGCAGGTGCTGCCAGAAGTATTCGAGGAAGACGCCTTCGCGCAGGCCGCTCATGGAGATGGTTATGGCGTCCAGGCCGGTGCGGCGCATGACTTCGCGCAGGACGATGGCGCCGGGGAGGATGATGTCGGCGCGGTCGCTTTGCAGGCCGGGGATTTTTTGGCGTTTTTCGAGGGGGAGTTTGCGGAACTGGTCTATGGATTTTTCGACGGAGCTGAGGTTGAGGGAGAAGCCGTGGAGGGTGTAGAGGGGGTAGTTGAGGCGGTTGGCTTCGATGCGGGCGAGGTTGCGGATGGTGCCGCCCAGGCCGATGAGGCCCTGGTTGGGGGCGGGGGCAAGCCAGGGGATGCGGTTGAGGGTTTTTTGGATGTGGTTTTGGACGGCGCTGACTTCGGCTTCGGTGGCGGGGTCGGTGCGGATGAACTGATCGGTGAGGGCGAGGGCGCCGAGGGTGTGGGATTGGCTGGCGATGACGCGGCTGCCGGTGACCTGGCTGAGCTGGGCGCTGCCGCCGCCGATGTCGAGGACGATGCCGTCGTTCATGGGGACTTCGTTGAGGGCGCCGATGACGCCGTAGTAGGCTTCGCGCTCGCCGGTGAGGACCTGGAGGGTGAGGCCAATTTCGCGCTCGACGCGTTCGACGAAGGCGGGTCCGTTGGCGGCTTCGCGCACGGCGCTGGTGGCGGTGGCGAGGATGACGTGGATGTGGGCGCTGTCGCAGAAGCGTTTGAAGAGGCGCAGGGTGGAGAAGGCGCGCTCTTCGGCTTCGGGGCTGAGGCCGTCGGGGGTGAGGCCCTGCCGCAGGCGGACGACTTCGCGGATTTCGTCGGCCAGCCGGAAGGAGTAGCCGGGGACGGCTTGCATGATGATCATGCGGGCGGTGTTGGAGCCCAGGTCTATGATGGCGACGCGCAGGGGGGTATCTTCCATGTGTTCCTCGAGGGAAATTATAAATTGGAAATGGGAAATGGGAAATGGAAAATGGAAAATGGGAAATGGGAAATTATAAATTTGAAATTTTTAAATTTGGCTGGCGTGCTATACTAAAAGAAGAGGGCTGGCGGCCTGAGGAGGCGGCTGGCCAAGGTTTTTTTGTTTTTTTTCAGGAGCTGATGACATGGATAAACTGGCCTGGTTAACCGAAGAAGTGGAAAACCTGCATAAGGCGGGGTTGTATAACCACATTCGCACGATTGATTCGCCGCAGGGGGCGTGGCTGAAGGTGGATGGCAAGCGGGCGCTAAATTTTTGTTCGAACAATTACCTGGGTCTGGCGAACCACCCCAGGCTGCTGCGGGCGGCGAAGGCGGCGATGGATAAGTACGGCCTGGGGCCGGCGGCGGTGCGCTCGATTGCGGGGACGATGGAGCTGCATGTGCAGTTGGACCGGCGGCTGGCGCAGTTTAAGGGGGTTGAGGCGGCCATTACCCTGCAGTCGGGGTTCACGGCCAATCTGGCGGTGATTCCGGCGCTGGTGGGGCGGGATGATTTGATTATTTCGGACGAGCTGAACCATGCGAGCATTATTGATGGCTGCCGGCTTTCGCGGGCGGAGACGGCGCGCTATGCGCACTGCAATGTGGAGGACCTGCGGCGGGTGCTGGCGGAGAACCAGCAGAAGTTCCAGCGGATTTTGGTGATTACGGATGGGGTGTTCAGTATGGATGGGGATGTGGCGCCGCTGGATAAGATTTACGAGGTGACCAACGAGTTTGGGGCGCTGCTGATGGTGGATGATGCCCACGGCGAGGGGGTTTTGGGGCGCGGGGGGCGCGGGATTGTGGACCATTTTGGGCTGCACGGTAAGGTGGACGTGGAGGTGGGCACGCTTTCGAAGGCCTTTGGTGTGGTGGGCGGTGTGGTGGCTGGCAATGCGAAGATTGTGGAGTGGCTGCACCAGCGCGCCCGGCCTTTCCTGTTCTCTTCGGCGATGACGGTGCCGGATGTGGCGGCTTGTTTGGAGGCGGTGAGCCTTTTGGAGTCGTCCACGGAGTTGGTGGACCGGCTGTGGGAGAATGCGCGTTTCTTTAAGGAAGAGATGAAGCGGATGGGCTTTGACACGGGGCACAGTACGACGCCGATTACGCCGATTATGTTGGGCGAGGCGCTGTTGGCGCAGCAGGTGAGCCGCGAGCTGTATGATGAGGGTGTGTTTGCGATGGCCATTGGCTACCCGACGGTGCCGAAGGGCAAGGCGCGCATCCGGGTGATGATTTCGGCGGCGCACAGTAAGGATGATTTGGAAATTGGGCTGGATGCTTTCCAGAAGGTGGGCAAGCGGCTGGGTGTGATCCGGTAGGGGCGCTTTCCCCGCCTGGTTGGTGGAAAAGACGCGGTAGGAAGTTGACAGTCATCCTGGTGGTGACTGTCAACGGATTTAAGGGAGGGGAGCACGACGGAAGGCGTGGTTACATGGGCCTTTCTTTTGTAGTGACGACTTCAGTCGTCCTCGGCCTGGTTTGCCCGGGTGAGGGGGCTGTTTCGCCCCTGGCGGGGCTCGCAGCGACATACCGGGAGGATGTGGGCGGCCGTGGTTGTTCATAAAGACACGACTAAAGTCGTTACTACATGGGGAGGGGGAGGGAACGACGGAAGGCGTGGTTACATGGGGAGGGGGGAAGTTTCGTTTGACATTATGGGCGCCAACGACTAAAATTTCATTATTAGACAGTACGCCAGCGAAACTGGTTTTGGAGGTCGTATGGGCGCGTGGCCTGGAAAATATGTGATTGGCCTGACTGGCAACATTGCCACGGGGAAAAGCATTGTGCGCAAGATGCTGGGTCACCTGGGTGCGTATGGCATTGATGCCGACGACCTGAGCCACCGCGCCATGGCGAAGGGGGGGCCGGCTTACCAGCCGATTGTGGATTATTTTGGGAAGTGGGTGTTGGGGGCAGACGGGCAGATTGACCGGGCCCGGTTGGGGCGGCTGGCGTTCAGCGACCCGGTGAATATGCAGCAGTTGGAACAGATTATCCATCCTTTTGTGCGCCAGGCGGTGGATGTGCTGGCGAGGCGGGCTCCGCAGAAGGTGATTGTGATTGAGGCGATTAAGCTGTTGGAGTCGCCCCTGCGGGCAGGGTGCGACAGCATCTGGGTGACCACTTCTCCGGAAGAGGTGCAGGTGAGCCGGCTGATGCAGAAGCGCGGCCTGATCAGAGAAGAGGCGCTGGTGCGCATCCGGGCGCAGGGCAGCCAGGCTGATAAGGCCAAGGCGGCCCATGTATTGATTAAGAATGTGGGCTCAGTTGAGGATATTTGGAAGCAGGTGGCGCGGGCCTGGAAGTCGGTTTCGGCAGAAGAGCCGGAGGCCGAGGCGGCGCCAAAACCGGCTTCGGCTGAGCTGAGTGTGCAGCGCGCCCGCCCCAAGCAGGCGGAGGCAATTGCGACGCTGATTACAAAATTGAGCGCCGGGCAGCGCAAGATGAGCCGCGATGATGTGATGAATGCCTTTGGCGACAAGGCTTTTATGGCGCTGCTGCAGGGGAATACGATGGTGGGCGTGGTGGGTTTCCAGGTGGATAACCTGGTGACGCGGGTGCTGGATGTGTACCTGGCGCCCCACCTGAACCCGGAGGCGGTGATTCCGCTGTTGGTACAACATGTGGAAGAGGCTTCGAAGGAGCTGCAAAGCGAGGCGGCTTTGCTTTTCCTGGCGCCAGGGCTGGCCCGCAGCCAGTCGCTGTGGACCGGGTTGGGCTACGAGCCGCGCACGTTGGAAACGCTGAGCGTGCGCGCCTGGCAAGAGGCAGCGCGCGAGTCGTATGTTTCTGGAACGGTGATGCTGTTTAAGCAGCTGCGGAAGGACCGGGTGCTGCGGCCCATTTGAGCCGCCCTGGTTTAAGATGGATATGCTCTCAAACCGGGCGCGGCACGGCGGGCGTGAACTGCGCTGCACAGCCGCATTTGCCCGGAAGGATACCTGGTGCGATGACCAACCTGATTGACAATGTGCAGTTTATCCTGGAGCGCCTGACCTGGTTCAGCGTTTTGGATATTCTATTGGTGGCGGGCGTTTTTTTTGGCGTGCTGCTGCTGCTGCGCGACACCCAGGCGGTGACTTTGCTGCGTGGGGTGTTTTTGCTGGTGATTATTTTGGGGTTGGTGACCAGTTTTGAATATCTGCCGGCGTTTTCGTGGCTGGTGCAGACGACGCTGCCCACGCTGCTGTTGGCGATTCCGGTGATTTTTGCGCCGGAAATTCGCCGGGCGCTGGAACGGCTGGGGCGGGCCAGCACGGTTTTGCAAATGAACACCGACCCGCAGACGCTGCCTTCGGTGATTTCGACGATTGTGCAGTCGTGCGTGCAGCTTGCGGCGCGCAAACACGGGGCGCTGATTGTTTTGCAGCGGCAAAATTCGCTGCAAGAGTACGCCGAAACGGGGGTGAAGGTGGATGCGGAGTTGAGCGAGCGGCTTGTGCTGCAAATTTTTTATCCGAACACGCCGCTGCACGATGGGGCCATTTTGGTGAAAGGCAACCGGGTGGAGGCGGCAGCCTGTGTGATGCCGCTGGCGCCGGGCAACATCCAGGCGCAGTCGCCAGAGCGGCAGATGGGCCTGCGCCACCGGGCGGCGATTGGGATTTCGGAAGTGACCGATGCGGTGGCGGTGGTGGTTTCGGAAGAAACCGGGATGATTTCGGTGGCGTATGGCGGGCGAATTATTCGCCGGCTGGACGCCACCCGGTTGGAAAATATTCTGCTGGCGTTTTACCGCCCCCAGCAAGGCCGCAGCAGCCAGCAGGGGCGTTTTCGCCGGTGGTTTGCACGGAAGGAAAAACCACTTAAATGAAATTGTTGGGCTGGATTCGTTCAAACTTTGGGGCGCTTTTGGTGGCGCTGGCGCTGGCCATTACCGTTTGGGTTTCGGCTGTGATGAACGCCGACCCCAACCAACTTTGCACCAATCTGACGGGGGCGCCGCTGGAAATTGTGGGGCAGGGCGCCAGCCTGCGCCGGCTTGGCACGCTGCCGGACCGGATTCAGATGGACCTTTGGGCGCCAAGTTCCATTTGCGCGGCCATTGGGGACGACCCGCAGGCGCTGCAGGCTGTGATTGATTTGTCTGGCCTGCAAGAAGGGCAGCACACGGTTTCTGTGCAGGTGATGCCGGTGGATTACCGGCCGGTGCGGATGCTGGACTATACCCCGAAGAGTGTTACGCTGACGCTGGAAGAGCTGGCGAGCCGCTCGGTGCCGGTGGAGGTGGTGATTTTGGGCAGCCCGGCCCCGGGATACGAGGTCCAGTCTCCCACTGCCAGCGAGCAAGCCATTGTAATCTCTGGGCCGCGCCAGAAGGTGGAGCAGGTGGTGCGCGCTGCGGCGGTCCTGGATATTTCCGATGCCACCCGCACGATTGAACGAACGGTTACCCTGCAGCTGCAAGATGCCAACGGCAGGGCGGTGACGGGGTTGGTGCTGGTTCCAGACAGGGTGGCCGTGACCGAAGTGATTGAACGGCCGGGAAATGTGCGCGATGTGACGGTGCGCCCGGTGACAATTGGGCAGCAGGCCGAGGGCTACCAACTGACGTTTATTTCGGTTTCGCCGCAGGTGATTACGCTGTTTTCAAACGACGAGCAGGTGCTGCGCGATATGCCCGGTTTTGTAGAAACGATTCCGCTGGACCTGACCAACGCCACCGACGACGTGGAACGGCGGCTTTCGGTTGTACTGCCGGAGGGGGTTTCGGTGTTTGGAGATGAACAAACCGTGGTGGTGCAGGTGGGGATTGCGGCCATCGAGCGCAGCCGGCCTTTGTTTTCGCTGCCGGTTGCGGTGGTTGGGCTGGGCGAAGGCCTAGCGGCCAACCTGTCCATCAGCATGGTGGATGTGATTGTTTCCGGGCCTGGCCCGCTGCTCGACCTGTTGGGGGTGAGCGATGTCCAGGTTTTTGTGGATGTAACCAACCTGCCTGTGGGGCTGTATTCGCTGGAGCCCAAGGTGGAAATTGCGCCGGTGGGCGTGCGCAAAGAGTCGGTGCTGCCGACAACCATTGAGGTGACGATTGGGCCCATCCCCACCCCAACCCCCACGCCAACCCCTGGCCCAACCCCCACACCATAGGAAATATGATGAACCAACGTATGCGTAAACCGATTGTGGCCCTGGTGGGCCGGCCCAACGTGGGCAAAAGCACCCTGTTTAACCGGCTGGCTGGCGAACGGCTGGCGGTTGTGGACGATGTTCCCGGCACCACCCGCGACCGGATTATGGCCGAAGCGGAGTGGACCGGGTATGTGTTTGATATGATTGACACGGGCGGGATTGACCCGAGCGAAACGTCTAAAGGCGAAGGGCGCAAACCGCTTTCGGTTGGTTCAGCCGATTTTGTGGAGCAAATTCGCTTCCAGGCTGAAGTGGCCATTGAAGAAGCCGACGCGGTGCTGTTTATCACGGATGTGCAGAGCGGGGTGACGCCGGCAGACCAGGAAGTGGCGGCCATTCTTCGCAAACACCAGCGCGAAGAAAACGGCAGGCTGGTTCCGCCTGTGCTGCTGGTGGTGAACAAGTGCGACACCATCGCGCGCGACCAGGAAGCCATGGCTTTTTACGAGCTGGGGATGGGCGAGCCGCACCCGATTTCGGCCCAACATGGTGTGGGCACGGGTGACCTGCTGAATGTGCTGGTGGAGGTGTTGGGGCCGCAGGTTGAGCCGGAAGAAGGCGAAGATCGGGTGCATATTGCGATTGTGGGTAAGCCCAACGTGGGTAAATCCAGCCTGCTGAACAAGCTTTTGGGGGAAGAGCGGGTTTTGGTGAGCGAAATTGCCGGAACGACCCGCGACGCGGTGGACACTTACCTGGAGTATGAAGGGATGCCAATCACCTTGATTGATACGGCGGGCATCCGGCGGCGGGGCAAAATTGACCAGGGGGTAGAGAAGTATTCGGTGATGCGTTCGATGAAGGCGATTGAACGCGCCGATGTGACCCTGCTGGTGATTGATGCCACGCAGGGCATCACCGCCCAGGATACCCACATTGCCGGGTATATTTTGGATGCCTGGAAAAGCACGGTGTTGGTGATTAATAAATGGGATGCGATCGAGAAAGACACGTATACGATGGACGAGTATTCCAAGAGCACCCGCACGGCGTTGAAGTTTATGGATTACGTTCCGGTGCTGTATATTTCGGCCAAGACGGGCCAGCGGGTGCACCATGTGATGCCGATGGCCCTGCGGGTGCAGGAAGAGCGGCTGGTGCGGCTGTCTACTTCGCAGCTTAACCAGGTGATTCGGGCGGCGGTGGACCGCCACGCCCCGCCTTCAACCCAGGGACAGCATCTGAACATTTATTATGCCACGCAGGTGCGCAGTGAGCCGCCGACGTTTATGCTGTTTGTCAACGACCCCAAGCTGGTGCACTTCACTTACCAACGCTACCTGGAAAACCAGATTCGAGCCAACTACCCGTTTATTGGCACGCCGATCCGGTTGGTGTTTAAGCCACGACGCTGAAACCGGGGTTAAATTCGGGTTAAGATTCTCCAACGGGACTTTCTTCCCCTTGCCCGCGCATGCAGCAGCGCATATAATCAAGTCATGGATACTTTTCGCGCTGAAATTCTGCCCGACGAAGAGCTGGATGGTGAAAGCTCGGGCGGGCTGGATTTACTTCACTTTTTTGTAGACCTGCTGGAAACCGTTTTTCTATCGCTTTTGCTCTTCCTGGTGATTAACGCGATTTCGGCGCGCATCCGGGTGGATGGCTACAGCATGGAGCCCACGCTGTTGGATGGCGAATATGTGTTGGTGAACAAGCTTTCGTATTGGCTGGGCGAACCGAAACGGGGGGACATTGTGGTGTTCCACTTCCCACGCCAGCCCGAAGAGGAATACATCAAGCGCATCATCGGTTTGCCCAGCGACCATGTGCTCATCCGGGGTGGGACGGTGTATGTGAACAATGTGCCGCTGAGCGAAACGTATATCAAAGCCCCGCCCAACTATGTGGGCGATTTTACGGTGCCCGAAGATTCTTTGTTTGTTTTGGGTGACAACCGCAACAACTCATCGGATTCGCACAATTGGGGATGGCTGCCGGTTGAGAACATTGTGGGTGAAGCGGTTCTGGTGTATTGGCCGCCCAGGTCCTGGGGGCTGCTCCAACAACCGGCAAGCGTACTGGCAGCACCAGAATATTAGGCAAGAGGAGCCAGAAAAACCAACATGGCAGACGATACCATAGACCAGAATTTTAGCTACCCGTGTGCGGAATGCCAGGCAGGCATGCGCCATTTGAAGCACGTTACGTATTACACCTGGCTGACCGAGGACCTGATTACAGTGCCGAATTTTCCGGCGTGGGTGTGCGATGTGTGTGGGCGCGTGGATTATGACATCCGGGCGATGAGTTGGGTGGACACCATTCTGAACCTGCCGCGGCACTCGCGGCGCAAAGGACGAGCGAGCAGGCGTGTGTCGCGCCCCGGCTCGCCCACCACGGCATTTGAAGGGCGGTAAAGGCCATGTTGGGCAGCACGCTGAATGTCACCCGCAACGTAACCGCCAACCTTTTCACAACCAGCTACCGGATTGTGGGACGGGTGGAGGTTTCGAACTCAACCGGGATGTCGGGTGCGCTGAACGACACGACCACGGCTTTCTTGAAAGTGGAAGAGGCCAACCTGGCCCGGCTGCACGAGCCGAAGAAACTGGCCGACCGGGCCGCGCAAGCCCGGCTGGTGAAGCGGGGGCTGGTGGTGGTGGGGCTGAGCCGGCGAGAAGATGTGGGCCCGGAGGGGGTGGCACGCGGTGGATATCGCTCCATCACCAGCCACCAGGTGCGCATTATTACGGCTGATTTTGAAATTGAAGGCACGCTGGAATGGAGCGGGCGGCTGGATTTTAAAATTCTGCTGACCGAAGGGGCGGATTTCATCCCGCTGTACGATGCCAAGTTCCGCGCCATCCAGTTTCCGGATTTGTCGCTGGAAACGCCGGCGCTGTTTTTCAACCGGCGCAAGGTGGATATCATCACGCTGCTTTCATCGCCGCAGGGAACGGTGGGGTAAGAAATACGGGAGCCCCATCCCCCGATTGGCTGCACTTCCCGACGGAAATTTGCTGGAAAATTGGGCTTAAAATTGCTTGACCTTCCCCTGGGGAAGTGATAGAATTCATCCGCTTAACGCCCCCATCGTCTAGAGGCCCAGGACGTGGCCCTTTCAAGGCTAAGACCGGGGTTCGATTCCCCGTGGGGGCATTAGCATTATTCCATAGCTCCAGGGCACTTGAAATAACCTGGTAGGTGACAAATGCCCTGGAGCGAAGATACCCCCCTGACCCTGGCAGCTATGCCCAATCTTTCCGGATACATAACCACCCAAGAAGCCGCTAAACTCATGTGCTATCACATTGACCATGTCAGGCGCATGATTCGAGAAGGCGACCTGAAAGCCCAGAAAGTGGGTAATATGTGGTTTGTCTCGAAAGCATCTATAACCGAATACCTGGAACAAAATTCCCACCTGGACAAATACGACCCCAGGCGCGGGAAAAAGTAAAAAGACCCGTTCACCTTGACGGGTCTTTTTTTTGGTGATAACCTATCGTATTATAACGGCACGTTATAACTTGATAGGCTTTTTTCCACCTATCCAGAAACGAGCGAACCATAAAAACGCAAATAGCCGCCTAATTTATTTCGAATGTTGTTTTTTGACGTATATAACCTTTTTTGCCACAAAACGCAAAAATGACCGGATTTTTTCAACCTTAGAACCTTTACAACTTCATACCCTGCCCCCAGCGGTGCGAACCCGACAAGAAGCAAGGCCAACTGAGGAACCGGGCAGGTTTTTTTCTTTTTTTCCAAGAGGTGAAATTATGACCGATACTTTACAGCATATTGAGAGCATGAAAAGCGCGGTAGTTATCCCCCTGGCTCAATCCGCGGTAAGTGGTGGGCTTATGGGCCTAACTGCCTGGGGCGCTTTCACCTGGGCAGGGCAGGAATTCACCTGGGGCGCTGCCCTGGCCATTGGGGCAGGGTCTTCTTGCCTGGCCTGGTTTGGATCCCAGAACCGCTGGCAGGCCGCCCGCGAATTCGCCCTATACGGGCCGCCCGAAATCCCACCGGTGGAACCTGAAACCCCGCTGCCCGCGCTGCCCCAGATCGCCCCGCTGCGGGTGGAACTGACCGAAGACCACGGGCGAAGGGTCAAGTTTATTGACCTGGCAGGAACCCCGGAACAGCTCAAAGCCCTGGCCCTGGGAGTACTGAACGGGCGCGGCCTGGCCGTTTCGAGCTGGACGGGCAGCGCTGGAATTTTCACCCGTGCAGAATTCGAGCGCCTACGGGCCGATCTGATCGACCGGGGTTTACTGCGCTGGATCAACAACCAACCCAACCAGGGAGCAGAATTAACCCCCGCTGGCAGGGCGATCTTTCGCAAGCTGGCAGAATAAAAAACCGCCTGTATGCATGTGCATGCATGCAAACCCCCACAAAAACCCCATTTTTACACACCCTGGCCCGGTAGGGCAGGGCAGAAAGGACAAACCATGAACCCCAAACTAACAAGTGAGCAAGTGGAAGAAATGCTTAAATCAAACAACCTGGTCATTATCGATTTTTTCTGCTTACCTGATGAATTGCAAAACATTGAACTAAGCGATAAAGATTTATCAGAACAAGAATTTTTTGATGCACTGGCCCGCAGCCTGGCCGACACCCACGGCAGCGATCCCAGCGACCCTTCCCGATGGTGAAATCGTGAACAAGAAGATTATTCAACCCCTACCCCGTGAACCCTTGACCCAGAAGGCCAGGGCAGCGATCCGGGCTTATGCAGTGTTCAAGTGCGGAGATTTACCCCTGGTATACCACCTGGTGACATACAGCCTGGAAGCCGAACGCATGCCGCGCCAGCGCCTTTATACTTTCCTGGAAAAGAAAGGCTTTTATTGGGATTCTGACAGCGCCACCTGGAACCCACCCAAACCCAAAAGCCACAAAAAGCCCAGGCCCCAGGGCCTGTAATCGAGGTGAAAAATGTTTCTTTCTACGGCAATAAGCGAATTTATCCAAACCAAGCAGGACGTAGAGCGCCTTAGCGAAAACACCATAGCGCTTTATAAAATCACGCTGGGCCGCCTGCTGCAGCACTTCCAACCCAACGACCCGAATTTTACCGAGATCCAAACCGAAGACATCCGGGCTTTTATGGCTGCCCAAACCCAACTTACAAATGCCAGCCTTCTGCGGTACTTTTCGGATCTGTCTTCCCTGTGGACATGGGCCACCCAGGAAAAGGGCCTGACCGATATTCACATTTTGCGCAGGATCAAACCGCCCCGCCCTGAACAAAACGAGATCATCCCCTTTACCGAAACCGAGATCAAAACGCTGCTGGGGCTTGTGGGTTTGTCCAGACCCTACACGCGCAAGAACTTATCTACACCCTACACCCTTAAACCCGAAGGCGCCCTGAGAAACCAGGCGATCATCCTAACCCTTTTGGATACAGGCCTGCGGGCTTCTGAACTGTGTTCAATCCGGGTTAAAGATATTCGCCTGGGGCAGCGCGGGGTACACCTGGTCACGGTTTGGGGCAAGGGCAGCAAGCAGCGCCTGGTAGGGCTTTCTGCCCGAACTCATGAAGTTTTATGGTCTTACCTGGCCTGCCGCGGTGTGAATCCCAGCGATAAAGACAGCCTGGTCTTTATGTCTGCCAAAGGAAACCCTTTGAACCGTGACGCCCTGCGCCTGATCTGTGCCCGCCTGGGGCAGCGAGCTGGAATACCAGAAGTACATCCCCACCGGTTCCGTCATACTTTCGCAATTGAATTTTTACGCAATGGGGGCGATTCGTTTACCTTGCAGAAAATTTTAGGACATAGTACGCTGGACATGGTCAAGCGATACCTGGCTATTGCCCAGATCGACATCGAGCGAAACCACGCCAAAGCCAGCGTAGTAACAAACTGGGGCTTATAACCCCGAAGGACAAAAAAAATGCAAACCCAACCTTTGACCCTCAAACAGCAGATCGAAAAACTGAGAGCGAAAAACGATCCAGAACCTACAGGCTGTGTTTATTGCAAACGCCCCACCAAGAAACGTTATGAACTCGCTTTCAATCCGGAAACCCAAACCAGATATTTTATTTCTGCATGTTCACCTTTTTGTTATCTTCTCTTTCTGGGAACCCTAAACGAGGACACCCCCAACACGCCGCCCGCAGAAACTTTGCAGCTCAAAATTTAGCGTTTTGTGAACGGATAGAAAACGGGGATCTATTAACTTCGCGATACGCAACACGCAACACGCAAAACACACAACACGGCGAACAGACTAGCCACCGAGGATTTACGGAATTTTGGCAAAAAACTGTACTATCTGTTTCGCGATCTTCTGCCGCACGCTGCACGCTGCACGCACGGCGAACAGACTACCCACCCAGAATTTACAGAATTTTGGTAAAAAACTGTACTATCTGTTTTGGGATCTTCTGGGACACGGGACACGGGTCACGCACGGCGAACAGTCTACCCACCCAGAATTTACAGAATTTTGGCAAAAAACTGTACTATCTGTTTTGGGATCTTCTGTCACACGTCACACGCCCCACGCATGGCGAAGCCTAGAGCATGCTATACTAATTCCGAGGTGAATATGAGCAAAGACACTTTTACGACCGGAGAAACCAGCGGATTAACCCGCATACCTTACGCGACCCTAAACCGTTATGTGAGCGAATACAGGGAATTTTTTTCCCAGGCGGCGACCCTGCCCAAGCGCGGGCGCCGCTTCACCCATGCCGACATCGAAAAAATTGTCTTGATCCGCCGCCTGAATAACGAACGCCGCACCAGGGAAAATATCCTGGCCGCCCTACGCGGTGAATGGGAACCGCCCTACAAAAGCGCCTTTGACCTGGAAGAAGCCCTGAAAATTGCAGACCAGATCCGAGAGCAAACCGCCCACGCGGTAAAGCTATTCGAGAGAGCGAACGCAATTAACAATCAAGTCATGCGCCGCCAGGAAAACATGAACCACCTGGTTAACAAGATCAACCAGCGCGATACCCAGACCCAGAAGCTTTTCGAAGAAATCCTGGAACTGAAGCAAGAGATCGCCGCCCTGAAGAAAGCCAACAAGGGCCAAAGCACTGGATGGTTTGGAAGATAAAAGTTTAGGCCCGCTTGTCTGAACCACAAGCGGGCCTGGGCAAAAAATAATTTTCTACGGCAAGGGCAGTATACCACCCTTGCAAATGGGTAAGGGTGAATTATGGCAAACAAGTTTTTATATGCTTTAGTATTCTCTTTAGGTTTTGTTTGTGGGGGCATTGTAACCAGGCTATTTGATAACTGGGGGCGCTTTGAAAGCCAGGTAATAAAAAACAAATTGTTTACTGTTTATCGCCTGCCTGGTTTGCCCACGGGGATAAAATTCCACCCACACGGAAGCCACCCAGGGGGCAAACGAATATACCCACCCCTGCACCCCGGAGGCCGCAACCCAAACGAGCAAGACCTTGAAGCCTTACGCCTGATCCAGGAAGAAGGCAGGACCAAGAGACAGGCTTTTGATGAATTAATCAAACCAGGATTACCCAAAGATATACAAGAAAACTTAACCATCCTGAAATCAGAGCGAGATAATTTTTACAGGCGGATTCACAGATTAACTGCCAAAACTCGCAAGTAGAAGTTTTGGCATCCCTGAAAAAATAAGGCCAGATTATAAAGACCGGTAATAACCGGTCTTTTTGTTTGTGAGGTAAGAACATGGAACCAAGATTTTACCGCTTGCATTTATCACTACCAGAAGCCGAAGCCAGCGCCCTGGCCAGGCTTGCAAACCGCGAATACCGCGATATGCGCGCCCAGGCGATTTATCTAATTCGGCAAAAGCTTCAGGAACTGGACGAGCTGCCCCGCCCTGGCCAGGAACCCGCACGGGTGGAAGACCAGACCCAGGAACCGAAACCATGACCCTTAAACCATTTGAGCGCCCCAGGCCAATAACCGAAGCGCCCAAACGTACCTACAGCATTTTGAGGTAAAGGGATTATACAGCATTTTTGAGGCAAGTATGGCAAACGATTGGCTAAACATCATTATCGATTCATACCATGAACATACTAAGGAGGAACATCTTGTATTGATTATTATGGCAAATGAGCGAGTATCACCAGAAGGAATTATTCAAATCACAGTTAAAGCAATTGCCAAAAAAGCAAGAATGTCCGAAGATTCCATCTGGAGAGTCCTTAACACCCTTGAAGAAAAAGGACACATTGAAACCCTAAAAACCATTCCTGGGAATGGCAGTAAAGGGAATATTTACCGAGTTATTTCCTGCTATGAACTCATGCCAAACCCCGCGCCCCCGCGGGGTTTGAAACAACCAAACCCCGCGCCAAACCCCGCGGGAAACCCCGCGCCCCCGCGGGGTATATCCCATATCCCATATCCCATAAATAATCCATTAAATCAAGAAGAATTAATTAACTCATCATCATCCCATGGGAATGAAGACGAGGACGAAAAAAACAAACGGGATTTTGTGAAAATGATTTTGGGTAAAGAACTCGATTTTGATTCCCAAAAATACTCTCTAAGAGAATTGGCTTGTCTTTGGGTAGAAGCCCAGAAAAAAGCTACTAAAAGCAAAAAAGGCTTATTTATCAAAATGCTTGAAAAATGCCAACTGCCTGAAACGATTTATTTTGATTCCACCCTGAAGCAATACATCCAGCCAGAAATCCTTGGACATTTCCCAGGGCTTATAAATCAAGAACCGCCTGAGGACGAATACCCAGAGGACGAAGAAGATCTGGACGAAGAAGACCAGACCGAGCAAACCCCGGTTTATGCGCCTTCACAACCCAAGACAGAACAAGAGAAAATCCAAGAACACATTGACTACTGGGCAAATAATCACCCTGACTGGGAATCCTTACAAAATGCAAAATGTGAATTCTTTTCCAACATGGTTTATATCCGAGTAGAAAACTTACCAAGTGACTATAACCGGGAAAATTTACAAAACGCCCTAAAAAGAAATTTCGCATCAAAGGATTTTTTAATTCTGAACCATGATTAACCCGCCGCCCGCCTTCACGCTGGAAGAAACCAGCGGAGATAAATACCCCGACCTGGCCAGCGCCCAGGCCGCCGCCCTGGGGCAACTGGGGCTGCTGCTGGCTGCCCAGGTGCGCCGCATGCTTCAGACCGGGGAGCTGCTCCAGGAAGACGGGCGAATCATTCCCAACCCCAACCCACCAAGAAAGGACTGATATGCCAGATTATCTACAACCACCCGCAGCGCTGCCCCCTGGATCTGTGGTTTGGGCTTATTTACGCGACTCAGGCGGAGAAGGCCAGGAACAAAGCACAGCCCAGCAGCGGGCCGAAGTGATCGCCTACTGCCAGCGGTACGCCCTGGCCCTGGGCAGGGTCTTTGAAGACCTGGCCAGGACAGCAGGAACCACAGCGGGCAGAGATGCTTTTCTCGAAATGGTGGACTTGACCAACGTCCCAGAATACCGCCCCGCTGGGCTTCTGGTTTGGAACTTTGCCCGCTTTGCCCGTGACCTGGACGATTCGAGCTACTACAAAGCCACCCTGCGCAAGCGCGGCCTGGTGATTCACAGCATGACCGACCAGATCCCAGAAGGAATTTACGGGCGCGCGGTGGAAACCCTGATCGATATCGCCAACGAAGAAAAAAGGCGCCAGACATCCAGGGACGTTAAGCGGGCTTTGCAATCCCTTTTCAAGCAAGGCTTTTCTTTCGGCATACCGCCCAGGGGCTACAAACGCGGGCAGGAAGAAATCCTGGGTTATAAGCGCAATGGTGAACCCCGCAAGGCTGCCCGCTGGGAAGCGGATCCCGAAACCTGGGACATGGTGAAGCTGGCCTGGCAAATGCGGGCCGATGGCAGAACCTACGGAGAAATCCGGGCCGCAACCGGAACCCGGATTTTTACGGGGAAAAACTGCTGGGCGCACTTTTTTTCAAACAAGGCTTACCTGGGGATTGGGGTTTGGGGTGATCTCGAAATACCAGACCACCACCCCGCAGCCATTGACCAGGCCACCTGGGAAGCTGTGCAAAACATCCAGGCCTATAACCCCAGGATCCGAGCAGGCCCAAACCATGCCCGCCGCCTGGCCAGCAAAGGGATTCTTTCGGGCCTGGCCTTCTGTGTTCACTGTGGGGCTGCACTGAACAAAGACCAGGTAAAGACCTGGCATTTTTACTGGTGCGGGCGCAAACACAACCACGGGAAGCAGATCTGCCCAGCAAGAAGGATCAAGGCCAAAGCCCTGGAAGCCGCCACCCTGGAAGCGGTCCTGGACCGGGTCTTAACCCCGGAGTATGCCGCGGCGCTGCTGGACGAAACCAAAAGCGCTTTAGCCGACCTGAACGGGCTTCACGAAGAAGCCGCCCGCCTGGAAAAGAACCTGGCAGCGGTACAAAAGGCGATCCAAAACCTGCTAGACCTGGCAGAGCGAAACGGAGGGCAAGAAGTCTCAGATCGCCTTGCCCAGCGCCAGGCAGAAAAAGCCCGCCTGGTTATTGACCTGAAGCGGATCCAGGCCAGGCGATCTGCAGCAAGTATCGAGCTAAGCCCAGAAGCCCTGGAAGCCATCCTGGACAAATGGCGAAGCGAATTAAGCAGCGCCCAAGATGCAAACGACCTGCAAGCCGTAAAAGCCTTCTTAGGCCGATTTATTCACCGTGTGGACGCGGGCTATAATTATGCCCGAATCCAGTATACATACCCCCTTAACGCCCTGGCTATGAATGCAAAATTAACCCCCGTGGGGGCATTAGCATTATTCCATAGCTCCAGGGCACTTGAAATAACCTGG
>CAZAYY010000025.1:40564-57429 GCA_964489525.1 uncultured Anaerolineales bacterium | reverse complement strand
CCCGCTGGTACGATGCCAGCCTGTCCAGGTTCGTGGAGGCGGATACTGTGCTGCCTGGGGCGGGGGGTGGGGTTGAGTTCAGTTAACCCAGCAGCAGCTCATCCACATGGGCCAGCAGGCTGCTGCGGTCCAGGCTGCCTTTCGACCAGATGGAATCTACCTGCTTGCGCTGCATCCGCAGACGTGAGGGTTGGTCAATATCCATCGCCGAAACAACCAGAATGGGGGTGCGCTGGGTTTCCTGGCGAGAGCGGAAAATATCCACCAGATCCAGGCCGTTGTAATCGGGCAGGTTGAGATCCAGGATAATCAAATCCGGGGGGATTTTGGTGAGTGAATCGAGCGCCTCCTGGCCGGTGTGGGCTTCAATTACTTCGTAGCGCTGGCGCGACTCAAAAAGACGGCGCATCAAACGCGTGTCCCACTGGTTGTCATCTACCACCAGGATGCGGCTGCGCTGCTCCGAGCCAAATTCCTGGATTGGTTCCGGATTTTTGGCAGGCGCAGCCGGGGCGGCTGGCTTTTCTTCATCCCCCAAAATCTTCACCACATGTCCAACCAGGTCAAACGGGCTGAAATTGCCTTTTTGCCAGACCGAATCGGCCTGGCTTTTGAGGTATTTCCATTCATCGGAGGTGAGTGACTTGGCAGAGATGATAATAACCGGAATGTCGCGGGTGCGTAGGTCATTTTTCAGCTCACCCAGGATGGTGAAGCCATCCATGTTGGGCAGGGTCAGGTCGAGCACCACCAGATCCGGGCGGCGCTGGCGCACCAGGTCAATCCCATCCGGGCCGTTGTGGGCCTCAAACACCCGGTAGTTTTTGTGGTTTTGAAACAGGCGGCGGATCAGCAGGCTGTCGTTGGGATTGTCGTCAATAATAGCGATAGTCGTCACCTGCTCGTCGAGCTGCTGCAAAGCCGCCAACAGTCCTTCAGAGGAATGGGTTTCTAACACTTCGGGAGTGGTGTCCAGGTGTAGAACGTAACGGTCTTCCAGGGCGTGTTTCTCGGCGCTGAAGGTGTGGCCGGAGCAGTTCACCACCACGCTTTCCCCGGGTTGAATGTGGCCTTCATTAAATAGCTTTTCCAACCCGGCAAAAGCCACGCTGGCGGCAGGCTCCACGGAAATCCCTTCCAGGCGAGCCACCCGGCGCATGGCCCGGAAGGCATCGCCATCGCTCACCGAAACCATTGCGCCGCCGCTGCGGTCGTTGGCTTGTTTGAGGATGGTATAGGCAAAGCCCGGCTTGCCCGTGGCCAACACCGTAATCAAGGTGTCGGGTTGGACATCCAAAGGCTTTTCCAGCCCCTGCTCCCACGAGCGCACCATCGGGGCGCAGCCCTCTACCTGGATGACGCCCACCTTGGGAACCCGGTCTACCAGGCCCAACTGGTGCAGTTCCGTAAAGCCCTTGATCACCCCCAGCGGCCCGATGCCCCCCGAAACCGCCTGGATGTACCAATCGGGGGAGCGCCAGCCGAGCTGTTCGGCAATTTCAAAAGCGATGGTTTTGAAACACTCTTTGCCGGGAACCGCCTTGGCCCCCCGGTCGAAAAACAGGCTGCGGCGCCCGGCAAAATCGGCGGCAATCACCTTGGCCTGGTCGTAAGTCCCGGTGATTTTCACCACCTCGGCCCCATACAGGGCCAGCTCGCGCATCTTCTCGGCGGGCACACTGCTGGTGAGAAACACCCAGAGTTTAATCCCCGCTCGGGCGCAGTAGGCTGCGTAAGCAGCGGCAGCGTTGCCGGTGGAGGCCAGCACCATCTCGGTGATGTCGGCGGCTTTCAAAACACTGGTGGTTCCGGCGGCCTGGCGGTCTTTAAAAGAACCGGTAGGCTCGCGGCGCTCGTCTTTAATCCAGATTTCGGCGTGGTCATACTGGCGCTGCAAGCCTTCGGCGCGGGTGAGCGGCGTCCAGCCCTCCCCCAGCGAGACGCGCGGCATGGTTTCGGGAAAAGGCAGCAGTTCCTGGTAGCGCCACAGGCTGGTGGGGCGGCTGGCAACCCGGGTGCGCCAATCTTTCGGAAAGTCAGAAAAGTCATATTGGGCGTCAAACCAGGTCCCGCCGCATTTTTCGCATTTGTGGGTAAACAGGTCGGGCGGCATGGTATGGCCGCATTCGAGGCAAACAACACCGGAGAAATAGGTATATGCCATGATTCCCTTCTTAAGAGGAAGCCTGTCTTTCCGTGAATGTTGAAGTGCAGGCAGGCGGTGGAAAGATGGGTTGATTTTAACCGATATACCCTTGCGCAGCAACACGAACTGACCTCCCTTGTGTCGTCCCGAACGGCAAGGGCAGGTCTGCGGGTGGTGCGAGAAGCCGATGAAGACCATGGGGTTGGTTCATCAGGTACCCCGCCGCCTCATGGCGACCTGCCCCCACGTCACCATCGCGGCACATTCCGCTCGTAGGGGCGGGTCGCAGCACAGCGGAAAGGCTGCAAGAAAAACCGGGGTCTTTGCGGCGCAGCCAGGCCGGCTTGTTCGCAGACCCGCCCGTCCCTCAGGCCGCTTGCGCCCACGGGCAAGGGCAGGTACCTTTTCACCCGGCGGGAAAGATTCCTCGTTTGTGTCCTGGCGCACAATCAAAGTACAATCCGTGAGGGACGGTGTATAATACAGGCATTCAGGAAAACCACTTCCGGTTTGCTCCGGGAGCCCACTTTTTGGCGGGCATGCTCCCGCCACAGGAGGATTTTATCTTTATGACTATCAGTCGACTGGCAAGCGCCATTGCAGAATCGCCTACCCTGAAGCTGAATGAGGAAGCCCGAATTTTACGGGAAAAGGGTGAACCGGTGATTCACCTGGGCATTGGAGAGCCCAAAAACAAAGCCCCCATCACGGCCATTTTAGGCTCCACCGCCCGGCTGAACACCGGTGAAGTGAAATATGTTCCCACAGATGGCACCCCCTCCCTCAAAAAAGCCATCATCCGCTATACCGAAGAAAACTACGGCCGGCATGTCAACCCCGAAAACGTGATCGTCACCACCGGGGCCAAGCAGTCGCTTTTCAACATCATGTATTCCATTCTCAACCCACAGGATGAAGTCATCGTCCTGGCGCCGTACTGGGTGAGCTACCCCGAAATTATCAAAATGGTCTACGGCATCCCGGTCATCGTCACACCGGAAGATGGCTCGTTCATCCCGCGTTTTGAAGAAATCGAAGCGGCAGTGTCTGGTTATACCCGTGCCATCATCGTCAACAGCCCCAACAACCCTTCCGGCGCGGTGTACCCGGAAGAACTGATTGCCTCGATTGTCGAGCTGTGCGAGCGCAAGGGCATCTACCTGATTATGGACGACATTTACCACAAACTGGTATTCGACCAGACCAAAGCCCCGCCGGCCTACCAGTTCACAAACAAAGACATTGAAAACACCAAAATCATTGTTGTGAACGGCGTCGCCAAGCTGTACGGCATGACTGGCTACCGGATCGGCTGGACCGTGAGCAACAAACGGCTGGTGGAAGTGATGACCAATGTCCAAAGCCAGGTCACCTCCAACCCACCCACCGTGTCCATGTCGGCGGCAGAAGGCGCGCTCACCGGGATGCAGAACATCGTCGAAAACCTGCGCCTGCTGATGCAGAACAACCGGGATGTGCTCATGGCCGAGATGCGCTCCTTTACCGATGTCATCACCCCCAAGCCGGGCGGTACATTCTACGCCCTGCCCGACTTCCGGGCATACAACAAAAACTCTTTAGAGCTCTCCCGGTTTCTCCTCAAGAAATGCCTGGTGGTCACGGTTCCGGGCAAGGAATTTGGCATGGAAGGCCACCTGCGCCTGAGCTACGCCGGGTCTGCCAAGGAGCTAATCGAAGGCATTGACCGGATGAAATGGGCGCTCGACCCGAACGCTCCGAATGAAATCTATATCGGCGACCGAAAACTCGTCCGCGATTGGCTGTAAACCTTCTCTGAGGAAAAGAAAATATGAGCAACAACATCTTGAACATCAAAACCCCTGCAGAAGATTATGTAGCGGCGTATAAACCCGATTACGGCCTGGTGAACCATGGGCTCACCAACCTGCGCAAGGTCTACTGGAACCTGCCCACCGAATCCCTCGTGGAAGAAATTGTGTTTCGCGGTGAGGGCCGCATCACCAAGCACGGCCCAATTGTGGTAGATACCGGAAAGCACACCGGGCGGGCTGCCCAGGATAAATACATCGTTCGCGAACCCTCCTCCGAACACAACGTCTGGTGGGGCGAATACAACCGCCCAATCAGTGCGGCCCAGTTCGATGCAACCTTTGCCCGTATGCAGGGCTTCCTGCAGGGGCGCGACCTGTTTGTCCAGGACTGCTACGCCGGGGCCGACCCGGAATACCGCCTACCTGTGCGCATTGTGACTGAGTTCGCCTGGCACAGCATGTTTGCCCGCAACATGTTCATCCCACTGAATTCCCGTGAAGAATACCGGGTGCATGTGCCCGAATTTACCGTGATTGCCGCACCATCCTTCATGGGCTTCGAGCCGATTGACCAGACCCGCACCAGCACCTTCATCCTGCTTAACTTCGACCAGCGCCTGGCGATCATCGGCGGCTCACAGTATGGCGGCGAAATTAAAAAATCCATCTTCACCGTAATGAACTACCTGATGCCCCTGCAGGGCGTGATGAGCATGCACTGCTCGGCCAACCAGGGCAAAGATGGCGATGTCGGCCTGTTCTTTGGCCTTTCGGGCACCGGCAAAACCACCCTGTCCGCCGACCCGAACCGCTGGCTGATTGGCGATGACGAACACGGCTGGAGCGACAGCGGTGTGTTCAACTACGAAGGCGGCTGCTATGCCAAGGTCATCAACCTCTCGCCCACGGCAGAACCCGAAATTTACGCCACCACCCGCCGGTTCGGCACAGTGTTGGAAAACGTGGTCTTCGACCCGATCTCGCGCCTGATTGACCTGGACGACGAGAGCCGCACCGAAAACACGCGCTCATCGTACCCGCTGGATTTCATCCCCAACGCCATCCCTGAAAAGCGCGGCAACCACCCTAAAAACGTCATCTTCCTGACCTGCGATGCCCAGGGTGTGCTGCCGCCCATCGCCCGGCTGACACCTAACCAGGCCATGTACCATTTCATCACCGGCTACACCTCCAAGCTGGCCGGGACGGAAGTGGGCCTGGGCTCCGAACCCGAAATCACCTTCAGCCCGTGCTTTGGCGGGCCTTTCATGGTGCTGCACCCCATTCGCTACGCCGAGCTGCTGGCACGCAAAATGGCCCGCTACGGTGTAACCGCCTGGCTGCTCAACACAGGCTGGGTGGGCGGCCCGTACGGCATTGGCAAGCGCATCAGCATCAAACACACCCGCGCCCTGCTTTCGGGGGTGCTCAACGGTTCCCTGCAAAACGTGGAATACTACACCGACCCCCTGTTCGGGTTTGAAGTTCCCAAATCCTGCCCGGATGTTCCCGAAAGCGTGCTCTACCCGGCAGAATCGTGGCCCAGCAAAGACGACTACCAGAAAAAATATCGCCAGCTTGCCGCCCGTTTTGTGGATAACTTCAAGAAGTTTGCACCCGACTGCCCACCCGAAGTGACCGCCTCCGGCCCCCGGCTTTAAGCCGCACCCGCTTTTCTCAGTTTCTCCGAACCTTCCTGGCGCCAGGGGATGCCAGGAAGGTTCTTCTCTACCCCAACCCGGCAACTCGCCCTGCGAAGGACCAACCCTATGGAATACCCAAAGAGCCAGCACTCCCAACTCCACCGCCTGCCCGACCGCGGCCACTATGACCAGGAAACCATTTTCGCCATCCTGGACAGCGCCATTATCTGCCATGTAGCCTTTGTCCAGGACGGCCAGCCCTACGCCATCCCCACCCTGTACGCCCGCCAGGGGAACCGGATAATCCTGCATGGCGCTAAAGCCAGCCGGATGATGAAACACGTTGCCGCTGGAGAACCAGTATGCATCACCGTCACCCAGGTAGACGGGCTGGTGTTGGCCCGTTCGGTTTTCAGCCATTCCATCAATTACCGCTCCGTGATGGTCTTTGGCGCCGGACGGCTGGTGAGCGACCCGGATGAGAAAATGCAGGCCCTCTACACCCTGACGGAGCAGATTGCCCCCGGCCGCTGGGCCGATGCCCGCCTGCCCAACGCCAAGGAAATGAACGCCACCAGCGTTGCCGTGGTGGAGATCCACGAAGCCTCAGCCAAGGTGCGCACCGGCCCGCCCAAGGATGATGCCGAGGACTACGCCCTGCCCGTTTGGGCGGGGGTCATTCCGATGCAAACCATTTATGGCGGACCCCAGCCAGACCCCAAACTGGACCCAACCATCCCCCTGCCGGAATACCTGAAAGACATCTCCTGACGACACGCCGGGTGAGGATGTCGCTGCGAGCCCCGTCCGGGGCGAAGCAACCTCCTTATCGGGGCCAAACAGGGCGAGATTGCTTCAGTCGCTGCGTTCGCTGCCCGTGACGGTTCAAAACGACAGGTCATCCGGTTTACACGGAGGACCACAGAGAAATATTACAGAGAGCCACCGAGTATTAATGAAAATATCTCGGTGGCCCTCTGTGGAATATGGAACAAAAAAGCACCCCAGGGTCATTCAAACCCTAGGGTGCTTTGCAGGTTCATTTCGCCAATTACGGGCGGACTTCTAACAGCTCCACTTCAAAAATGAGCGTTGCCCCAGGGGGAATCACCCCACCTGCGCCCTGGTCGCCATAGGCCAGGTTGGCAGGAATCACCAGCTGGCGTTTGCCGCCCACCAGCATACTGGCAACACCCTCGTCCCATCCGGCAATCACATTACCGCCACCCAGAACAAAATTAAAAGGTGTACCGCGATCCAGCGAGCTGTCGAATTGGGTGCCGTCTTCCAGCCAGCCCGTGTAGTGAACCACAACCGTCTGCCCGGCGGTAGGCGCTGCCCCCGTCCCGACCACCAAATCAACATACTTCAAACCCGTGGGGGTCACAATATAATCTTCTTCGGCTACTTCGGTTCTCACGGCAGGCAAAAGAACATCCACCAGCTCAATTTCCATCACCAGGGTGGCATTGGCAGGAATGTTGCCTGCGCCCTGTTCGCCAAGTCCCAATTCAGGGGAAATGACCAGCAAACGCTTGCCGCCTACTTTCATCCCTAAAACACCTTCTTCCCAACCCGGGAAAACAACGTCCCCCCGGCCCAACACAAAACTGAGCGGTTGGCTGCCCTCGGAAGAAACCGCATAAAAATCGCCCTGTTCCTCACGCACCCAGATGGTGAAATGGGTGGATACCGTTGCATTGTTCTCGGCCAACTCGCCAGTTCCTTCCTGGAGGTCAAAATACTGCAAACCAGACTCGGTTGTCGTCAGGCTGCTTTCAGAAACCTCGGTGGGCTGGGCAGGGGCCTCAATCGAAATCAGGTCCACCGTCATGAGAATGGTCGCGTTGGCCGGAATGCCGCCGCCGCCATCCACGCCAAAGGCCAGTTCGGGGGGTAAAACCAGCTGCGCCGAGCCGCCAACTTTCATCAAACCAAGGCCCTCTTGCCAACCCGGAAGCAGGTCGTCGCGGCCAAACACAGCCACAGCCGGCTCACCCATTTGATAAGTGTCGGCCAGCAAGGTACCATCTTCCAGGTAAGCGGCAAAGTGCATCGTAACCAGGTCGCCCAACTGGGGCGAGCTGCCAGTTCCAGCAACGGTCTCGTAGTATTTCAAGCCGCTTTCCGTGACCAGGGTAGGCTCGCCTTCAATTACGGGGGCGCCAGCACTGGTGGTATCCGGAGAAGCAGCCGTTGGTGCGGCCGTGGGCACAGCCGTTGGGGCTAAAGTGGGTTCAGGCGTGGGGCTGGCAGATTCGGGCGCAAGGCAGCCAGCCAGGGAAAAAACAATCACTGTGACTGTCACCAGCCACTTAATCCAATAGGTTGGTTTCAAAGTAAATCTCCTGGTTTTTGAATAATTTTCGTTTGGGGCAGCGAACTGAACCAAAACAGGAACGATTGTAACACGCGAACAATAACCTGACCAAGAGTGAGAAGACTTTAATATTTATTAACACCCCTCGCATCTTCATCAGGATATACTCTTCCCAAGATGCCTTCAGGCACACTAATCAAAATGTGTAACTGCTCAACCCCAGCCCCCGCCCCAGGCTTTGGGACGGGGGAGAGAACGGGCGGATGGCTGAGCAGTTACCAAAATGTTTAGAATGAGGTTAACCATGAATTCTGTCACTCCCCAAACCATTCCGCTTGGCAAAACCGCCATTCAGATTTCACCCATGGGCGCAGGCGCCTGGCAGTGGGGCGACCGGTCATGGGATTACGGAAAAGGCGGCTATACGGATGAAGACATCCGCCAGGCTTTTCACACCACCCTCGACAGCGGCATCAACTGGATTGACACTGCCGAGGTGTATGGATTTGGCAAATCCGAAAAAATCCTGGGCCAGCTCTTAAAAGAATCCGGAAAAAATGTGGTGGTTGCCACCAAATTTTTCCCGTTCCCATTTCGCCTGTTTGGGGGGCAGTTCGAAGGGGCTTTGAAAAAAAGCCTGGGGCGGCTTGGCCTGTCATCGGTAGACCTGTACCAGGTCCATTGGCCCATTCCCCCACATGCAAACGGGTTGTGGTTGAAGCAAATGTCCAGGGCTTTTCATCAGGGCCTGATTCGCGCTGTGGGTGTTTCCAATTATTCGTTGGAACAAACCCAAAACGCAGCCGCCCTGCTCAATGACCAGGGTGCGCCCTTGGCCTCGAACCAACTGCACTACAGCCTGCTCAACCGCAAAATTGAAAAAAGCGGCCTGTTGGACTACTGCAAACAAAACCAGGTCACCGTGATTGCCTACAGCCCGCTTGAAAAAGGCATCCTGACTGGCAAATACACCGCTCAAAACATTCCTTCTGGGATGGCCCGGCGGCAGTATACCCCGGAATATATCCAACGTGCCCAACCATTGATTGGCCTGCTGCGCGAAATTGGGCAGGCCCACGGCGGCAAAAACCCTGGCCAGGTTGCCCTGAACTGGCTGCTGTGCAAAGGTGCGGTGCCCATCCCGGGGGCAAAAAACCTGCGGCAGGCCCAGGAAAACGCCGGCGCATTGGGTTGGATGCTCACCTCCGCTGAAGTAGAAGCGCTGGATAGGATGAGTGATTTATTAACAACCGGTAATTAACCTGCTGCTGGCGCATCTAATGTATGTACAAACATTTTACGAAAGGAGTACATACCATGTTGGAGACCAACAAAAAGCAATTAGAAAACCTCTTCACCGTTGCGCCAGGCTTTGAAGAGGAAAAACCGGGGAAACCCGCCCACCATGCTCCTTTAGAATCCGCCGTGCGGGAAATTCTGTTTAACATCGGAGAAAATCCCGAGCGCGAAGGGCTGCTTAAAACCCCCAACCGGGTTGCCCGTATGTTCGACGAACTGACCTCCGGGTATCATGTGGACCCCCAGGCCCTGCTGAATGGGGCCATGTTCACGGTGGACTATAATGAGATGGTGCTCGTGAAAAACATCGAATTCCACAGCCTGTGCGAACACCACATGCTGCCGTTTTCTGGGCGGGCCCATGTGGCCTACATTCCCAATGGCAAGGTGGTCGGCCTGAGCAAAATCCCTCGCATTGTAGAGATGTTTGCCCGGCGCCTGCAGGTTCAAGAACGCATGACCGCCCAGATTGCTGACCTGATTGAAGAAATCCTAGACCCCCAAGGCGTGGCCGTTGTGGTCGAAGGCGTGCACATGTGCATGGTCATGCGCGGCGTCAAGAAAAACGAAGCCAGCATGAGCACATCCGCGATGCGCGGCCTGTTTCGCGCCGATTCGGAACTGCGCAAGGAATTTCTGAATTCCATAAAATAACCCTGACCCCATCCAGCCCATGAGGTGCAGCCCATTCGCACCTCATGGAAAAACTTTCTAAGGAGCCGCCTGTGGCACATTTTCGGAACCAACCCATCCCACCCGTAATGGAAATGAATAATCCTGCCACAGGTGAATTTTTACGCCTGGCCAACCTTTCCAAAACCTACCAGGAAGGCAGCCGCACCCGGGTAGTCCTAAAAGAGGCTGATGCCTCCTTTTACCCCGGCGAGTTTGTCGCCATCCTGGGCAAAAGCGGCACCGGAAAAAGCACCCTGCTCAACCTCGTCAGCGGAATTGACAACCCCGACAGCGGCAAAATCTGGATGAATGGGCGCGACCTGACCGCCCTGGATGAATACCAGCGCACCATTTTCCGGCGCACAGCGGTTGGGTTCATCTTCCAGTTTTTTAACTTGCTGCCCACCCTGACGGTATGGGAAAATGTCATCCTTCCCCTGGAACTGGTGGGGCGCACCACAACCCGAGACCTGGATAAAGCAGCCATCCTGCTCGACGCCGTTGGCCTGGGCGACCGGCATAAAACCTTTCCCGACCGCCTTTCTGGCGGTGAACAGCAGCGCGTGGCCATCGCCCGTGCCCTGGTCCACGACCCCACGCTTGTGCTGGCCGATGAACCCACCGGCAACCTGGACGAGGAGACAGGCGTTCAAATTCTGGAACTGCTCGACCGGCTCACTCGCCAGGAAGGGAAAAACATGATAATGGTCACCCACAGCCAGGAGGCCGCCGCATACGCCGACCGGGTTCTTTACCTGCGGGATGGGAAACTGCTGCCAGGCCTGCCCATCGATCTAACCAGTTAAATAAGAATCCTGATGTTAGGAATGGTGTTATTAGATTAAAATCTTTTCACCTTAAATTCCAAACATCCGGAGGTTGCCATGTTGACTGTTCAGAAGATAGACCCCACCCACAAAAACCAGGCGAAATGGTTCGTTGAACTGCCCTACCGCCTGTATCGCGATTGCCCTCAGTGGGTCCCGCCTCTGTTTATCGATGCCTACCTGCCGCTGAACAAGAAAAAACACCCGTACTTTGAGCATTCCGATGGCGATTTTTTCCTGGCCTTGCGCGATGGCAAACCCGTCGGCCGGATTGGCGTATTTGAAAACACCCGCTACAACCAGGCTCACCAAAAAAAACAGGCTCACTTTTACTTCTTTGACTGCGAAGAAGACCCCGAAGCCGCCCAGGCCCTGTTTGAACAGGGGTTTGGATGGGCGCGAATGCGCGGGCTGAACCAGGTGGTTGGCCCCAAGGGGCTGAGTGCATTTGATGGCTATGGCATGCTGCAAGAAGGGTTTGAGCATCGCCAGATGATGACGATGATGAACTACAACTACCCCTATTACAACACCTTTGCCGAGGCCGCCGGTTTTCGGAAAGAAGTCGATTTTGTCTCATGCTACGTCAACCCGGCCACTTACCAGGTGCCAGAACGGCTGCAGCGCATTGTAAAACGGGTGGAAGAAAAAGGCACCCTGCGAGCCGTGCGCTTCAACACCAAAAACGAACTGCGCAAATGGATCCAGCGGGTGGGGCAAGCCTATAACGACACCTTTATCAACAATTGGGAATACTACCCCCTCACCCCACGAGAAGTTCAGTTTGTCGCCGATAACCTGCTGCAGGTGGCCGATCCTAAGATGCTCAAAATCATCGTGCATGGCGAACAGGTGGTGGGCTTTTTGTTTGCATTTCCGGATGTATCCAAAGCCCTGCAGCGCGCCCGCGGGCGTTTATTTCCCTTTGGGCTGCTGGACCTGCTGTTTGAAATGCGCCGCACCGACTGGGTTTCGGCCAACGGCATGGGCATTTTGCCCGAATACCACGGACGCGGCGCAAACGCCCTGCTTTACGTAGAGATGGTCCATACCCTGCAGCAGTACCCCTTTAAACATGCCGAAATGACCCAGGTGGCCGAAACCGCAGAACAAATGCGCGCCGACCTGGATAACCTGGGCGGCAAAGCTTATAAAAACCACCGCGTCTACATTCGCGACGTGTAAACCAACCTGAGGAGACCGCAAGCCGGCTTGATGACCGATGTCCGAACCCAAACCAACCGCCCGAAGTGGCTCGCGTTCTCCATTTTTCAACATTGGCTGGCGATACCTGCTGCGCCGCCCCTGGCAAAGCCTGCTCATGATCCTGGGCATTACCCTGGGGGTTGCTGTGGTGGTGGCCATTGACCTTGCCAACAGCAGCGCCAGCCGGGCCTTCGCACTCAGCACCGATTCCGTGACCGGCAAAGCGACCCACCAAATTACCGGAAGCCCCGAAGGGCTGGATGAAAACCTGTACGCAGCCTTAAAACGCCAGGGGGTGGAAGTACCCATGGCCCCTGTGGTGGCGGCTTACGTCACATCCCCCCAGTTAGGCGGACTGCCCCTGCAGTTGTTTGGCGTCGACCCCTTTGCCGAAGCCCCCTTCCGCAGCTACCTGAGCGGGGATTCCTCCCAAACCCCCATTGGGGCGCTCACCTTTTTCTTCACTCGCCCCAATGCAGTCTTGCTCTCTGCCACCCAGGCAGAACGCTACAACCTGCAGGCCTGCCCGGCCGATGCCCCCCAACCCAACTGCACCCTGGCGCTGGAAGTGGATGGGCAAATGCAAACCGTGTTTGTAGCCGGGCTGTTGGACCCCACTGACTCGCTCAGCCGCCGGGCGCTGGATGGGATGATCCTGGCAGACATTGCTGCTGCACAGGAACTTACCGGCAAAACCGGCCTGGTAAGCCACATTGACCTGATTTTGCCCGAAAACAACCTGGAAGCCGAAAACCAGATCCGCAGCCTGCTGCCGGAAGGGGTTCAGCTCCAGGCAGTTGGTGCGCGTACCGGCAGCGTGGCAGAAATGACCAGCGCCTTCAGCCTCAACCTGACCGCCCTCAGCCTGCTGGCCTTGGTGGTGGGCCTTTTCTTGATTTACAACACCATGACCTTTTCCGTGGTCCAGCGCCGTCCAGTTTTCGGCACCTTGCGCTGCCTGGGCGTTACCCGCGGCGAGGTGTTCACCCTGGTGGTCAGCGAGGCCCTGCTGGTCGGGCTGGTGGGTTCCCTGGCCGGCATTGGCCTGGGAATTGTGCTTGGGCAGGCTGCCGTGGCGGCCGTCACCCAAACCATCAGCGACCTTTTCTTTGTTCTCACCGTTCGCGAAGTAGACCTGCCCACCATCAGCCTGGTAAAAGGAATTTTGCTCGGGGTGGGTGCAACCACGCTCACTGCGGCCTTCCCTGCCTGGGAAGCCGCCAGCATTCCACCCCGCATGGCCCTCTCGCGCTCTGGCCTGGAAAGTAAAGCCGAAAAAGCGGTCGGGCTGGCAGCAGCCCTTGGCACGGCATTGATCATCAGTGGGGCGGTAATGCTGCTGGCACCGGGCAGCAGCCTGGTGATCAGTTTTGCAGGCACGTTTGCCGTGATCATCGGCTTCGCCATGCTTACCCCACTGACCACAGCTGCTTTTATGCGCGGCGCTGCACCCCTGCTGGGGCGGGTTTGGGGACTGCTCGGCCGTATGGCGCCCAGGGATGTGGTCAAGTCCCTCAGCCGCACATCCATTGCCGTGGCCGCACTCATGGTGGCTGTTTCAGTGACCATTGGCGTCAACCTGATGGTGACCAGCTTCCGCTATACTGTTGAAATCTGGCTCGAGCAAACCCTGGCGGGGGATGTGTATATCTCCCCGCCCAGCGCCAGTGCCACCCGTGCCACCAGCCGGGTGCTGCCCGAATCACTGGAAATCATCAATACCTGGCCGGGTGTCGAGCGGGTGGATGTGCTGCGCAGTGTGCTGGTAGATTCCCCCAATGGAGAAATTTCGGTAGCTGCCACCGACAACCGCACAGTGGCCGAAGAGCGCTTGTTTGCTTCCCACAACCTGCCCATTCCAGAAATTTGGGGGGCGATGGAAGCCGGAGCGGTCATCATCTCTGAGCCGCTGGCAAATCGCCTGGGCATCACCAGCAGCCAGCAGGCCGAAATCCGGCTGCAAACCAACGCAGGCGAGCAGGCTTTTCCCGTGGTTGGAATCTACTACGACTACACTTCGACCGCAGGGGTTCTCATCATGGCGCTGCCGGTATACCAGCAGCGCTGGGATGACCCCTCCATCAGCGCGGTGGCCCTGCGCCTGAAAGAGGGCGCAGACCCAGACGAAGTCACCCAGGCATTGCAAGGCGCCTTGAACGGGCTGCAGCGCCTATCCATCCGCCCCAACCTGGCCTTGCGCCAGGAGGCGTTGGAAGTGTTTGACCGGACATTTGCCATTACCACCGCCTTACAGCTCCTGGCCACCCTGGTGGCGTTCATTGGTGTGCTCAGCGCGCTGCTCTCCCTCCAGCTTGAAAGAAAACGCGAACTGGGCATCTTACGGGCGGTCGGTCTGACCGGCAAACAAATGCGGAGGCTGGTCATCCTGGAAACCGGGCTGATGGGTACGGTTGCCGGGCTGCTATCCCTGCCCACCGGGTTTACCCTGGCAATGATTTTAATTTACATCATCAACCAACGTGCATTCGGTTGGACCCTCCAACTGCAGTTGAGCGCCCCCCCATTCCTCCAGGCGATGCTGGTTGCTGTTCTGGCCGCTGTCCTGGCCGGGATTTACCCTGCCCTTAAAATCAGCAGAATGGCGGCTGCAGAAGCCTTACGCGGCGAATAAATAAACCTCAAAGGAAACATCTAGTGAAACGACTGCTTCTTCTCCTTCCCCTGGCTGCCCTGATTACCCTGGCGGCATTCCTCCTGGCAAACCCACCCGCAGAAACCGGGGTGGCTGGTGTAGTGGTAAACGCCCCCGAACCACCCCAAACCGGGTTTGCCCGGGTGGAGGCCCCTCTGGCCTTCAACCCGGAAACTCACCTGGGCCCCCACCCGGATTACCAGACCGAATGGTGGTACTACACCGGCAACCTGCAAACCCCTGAAGGCGACCATTTTGGGTTTCAACTGACCTTTTTCCGCCGGGCTTTGCTGCCCCCAGCCCAACGCAGCCCAGACCGGGAGTCCGATTGGGCTTTCGACCAGGTCTACCTGGCCCACTTCGCCTTGAGCGATGTTCGCCGGGGAGATTTTTACGCCTTTGAACGCTTTGGGCGAGGTGCGGCCGGGGTGGCTGGCGCACAAGCCAACCCGTACCAGGTCTGGCTGGAAAGTTGGAACGTGACCCAAACCGGCGAAAACACCTACCTGCTTGAAGCCCAACAAGGCGATGTCCAGCTGGAACTTTCCCTGGTGGACACAAAAGGCCCCGTGCTGCAAGGCAGCCAGGGCTACAGCCAGAAAGGCCCCGACCCGGGGAACGCTTCTTTTTATGTCAGCCAGACCCGCCTGGCCGCGTCTGGAACTGTGACGCTTGGCGGTGACCGCTACCCTGTCAGCGGGTTTTCCTGGATGGATCACGAATACAGCACCAGCGCCCTTTCCGAAGGGCAGGTCGGCTGGGATTGGTTTTCGATTCAACTGGATAACAACACAGAATTAATGCTGTTTTACCTCAACCGGGAAGACGGCTCGGTAGACCCGTTTTCGAGCGGGACGCTAATTTTCCCCGATGGGCGCACCCAGGCGCTAACCCGGGCAGATTTCACCATAACCCCCACAGGAACCTGGCGCAGCCCGCACAGCGATGCGGTTTACCCATCCGGCTGGCGGGTGAATGTGCCCGGGCATGACATTTCGCTCGAAATCCAACCCCATCAAAAAGACCAGGAACTTAACCTGACCTATACCTATTGGGAAGGCGCTGTGCGGGTAAGCGGCCAATTTGGAACGACTCCCGTAGCCGGGCATGGCTATGTGGAGCTAACCGGCTATTCCGGTACCATGGCTGGAGAATTCTAAAGGAGATACGCATGTCTAAAAAACAAAAAATTTGGCTTGGAATTGGCGGAGTTTTAATTTTTGTTTTCTTCATCCTGCCTTTCTTGATTCCCATCCCCCCCATTGAAGGCGCAACCAACGATCCTAAAAGCCTGGCTTACCCCGACAGCCAGTTTGTGGATATCAACGGCCTGCAGGTACATTTCAAAACCAACGGAAGCGGGGAACCCGTCTTTCTCCTCCTGCATGGTTTTGGCGCTAACCTGACCACCTGGAACCAGGTTTGGGAACCGCTCTCTGCCTATGGTAGGGTGATTGCCTTCGACCGGCCCGCCTTCGGGCTGACCGAACGCCCACTGGATTGGGAAGGACAAAACCCCTACAGCCCGGCAGCCCAGCTTGAACTCATCAATGGCCTGCTCGATTTCCTTGAAGAAGACCGGGTGATTTTGGTGGGCAATTCGGCGGGGGGAACCGTGTCGGTCAATTACGCCCTGGCCTACCCCGAACGGGTGGAAGCGCTTATTCTGGTGGACCCGGCCATCTATTCCGGCGGCGGTGCACCGCCTTTCATCAAACCCCTGCTGGCGCTGCCCCAATTTAAGCGGCTTGGTCCCCTGGTTGCCCGTTCATTTTTCGGCAGCGACAGCGGCACCGATGCGCTCGCACTCGCCTGGAACGATGTCAGCAAAGTTACTCCAGAAATGATCGAGGGCTACACCCGACCCACCCGCATTGAAAATTGGGACAAAGCGCTTTGGGAATTCACCCTGGCCAGCGAAGACCCCGACCTGGTGCCCCGCCTGGGGGAACTCACCATGCCCACCCTGGTAGTCACCGGCGACAATGACCGGATTGTACCCACCGAGCAGAGTGTGCGCCTGGCAGGCGAACTGCCCAACGCCAGGTTGGTGATCATCCCAAACAGCGGCCATGTGCCCCACGAAGAAACACCGCTGGAGTTTATGCAGGCTGTGGCCGATTTCCTACCCACCCTACCATAAGCCCTGGGGCGCCAGTCTCCACAGAAGTCTCTGACTTCAAACAACACCAGAAAAACCCACACGGGCTTCTTCCAGCCAGGGTTCGGGTTGCGAGCAGGCGGGAGATTCCCCCCAGCTCGCCACCCATAAAGTTATTAAAGTACCCCCCCCCCGGTTGGGC
>CAZAYY010000025.1:0-40554 GCA_964489525.1 uncultured Anaerolineales bacterium | reverse complement strand
CACACACCCATAGCCTCCACCCCCCCCCGCGGGGGGGGGGGGGGGGGGGTTTGGGGGGCCCCCCCGCCAGTCTCCACTGGCGTTTCTAATTTCGAGAAACGCCAGATTATTAACCCAAAATGCTTGCAGGTTCATTTTATTCACGATATAATTAAATTTGGTCAGTCGGAAAATTGAATACCAAAAGCGCTTGCGCTGAGGACTGACGTGTTGCGGGCAGAAATCTGCTGGGGCCGTCAGTTTTCAACGTTAAAACCAGGGTGTTTTGGTGTTCCCCGCTGCAAGTTCGGCGGGTTCCTTACAAGAACAGGATTGTTCTCCAGGAGGTTAACCCCAACAATCGAAGGTAAGAGACGACTTACGGAGTCCACCCCTTCAACACTTTTCTTTCTCTTCCGGGTAAGCGGGACACCCGCGGCAGCCCCTCATAAACCTGAAGGCAGTGACGGTAAAAACGGACATATGCGCAGGGGTTGTGGTTGTGTTGTGATTTTGCTCGTCCCGGGCGAGCGATCTTAAAGAAAAGGCGATTTTCGCCTCATTTTTTGCAGGCAGGCTGGCGCCTGGAAGCAAAAAAATAACTTCACGGAGGTGAAATGGTTGATACGATAGCGGTTGAGCTCCGTAATATCGTCAAACGATTCTCCGAGTTTGCGGCGGTGGATGACGTTTCGCTCGCAGTTCGGGAAGGGGAATTTTTCTCCCTGCTGGGCCCCAGTGGCTGTGGTAAAACAACAACCTTAAGGATGATCGCTGGGTTTGAAATACCAGATGCCGGCGAGATTTACATTGGCGGTGAACTGCAGGGCTACCTGCCTGCCAACCGGCGGCCAGTCAACACGGTCTTCCAAAATTATGCGCTTTTTCCGCATATGACCGTGTATCAAAACGTGGCGTTTGGATTGGAAATGCGTGGGGTAGACCGGCATGAGACCCGCCGGCGCGTTATGGAATCCCTCGACCTGGTGCACCTGCCTGGCCTGGAAAACCGGCGGCCTTCCCAGCTATCCGGAGGCCAGCAGCAGCGGGTTGCTTTGGCCCGTGCCCTGGTTAATCGTCCTAAAGTTCTGCTTCTGGATGAACCCCTGGGCGCCTTGGACTTGAAACTCCGCAAAGCCATGCAGCTTGAACTGAAAAACCTGCAAACCCAGGTGGGTATCACCTTTATTTACGTCACCCACGATCAGGAAGAAGCCCTGACCATGTCCGACCGTATTGCCGTAATGAGCAAAGGTAAGGTGCTGCAGGTTGGCCAGCCGCAGGATATTTACGAAAAACCCAACACGCTGTTTGTGGCCGATTTCATCGGTGAAACCAACCTGCTCCCCGGAAAGGTGCACCAAAACGGCTCAGGGGTAAAAATTGTCCTTGGAGATGGCGCCTTTGCAACCGCCGGTTGGGCGGAAGATGGGCTTGCTTCAGGCGAAAACGCGGTGCTTTCCATTCGCCCCGAAAAAATTATGCTCTCGCACCTGGGTGAAACGGCAAGTGCCACCCCCCTGGAAGCACAAATCAACGCCACCATCCAACAAATCATTTATGTCGGCACAGATACCCGTTATGTCTTAGGGTTAGACGGCCAAACCACACTGGTGGCTCGGCAGCAAAACGCATACAGCACCAATGGGCACTACACCGTTGGCGAAACGGTTGCGGTGCGGTGGGCTTCCGACCAGGCGCGCATCCTCAGGGCAAACTAACATGGGCGCCCTGATATCTCGTTCGAAAACCCTCCGCGCCTGGTTGCTGTTGGCACCTTCTGTGGCCTGGCTGGTAATATTTTTTGTAATCCCACTGCTCATTGTAATCGCTTACAGCTTTTTGCAGCGCGGCGAATTTGGCGGTGTGCGCTGGGACTTCACCCTGGAAAATTACACACGCATTTTTGACCCGCTGTATTTTTCCACCTTTACCCGTTCGATGTACATCGCGATTGTGACCACCTTGGTCTGTCTGCTGTTGGGGTTTCCCCTGGCCTACTTCATGGCTACCCGCCCATCGCGCTGGCGAGGGGTTCTGCTGGTGGCGCTGATTGTCCCCTTTTGGACCAATTTTCTCATTCGCACCTATGCCTGGATGGCCATCCTGCGCACCAATACCGGGTTAATCAACGTTACCCTGATGGACCTGGGGATTATTCAACAACCACTGCCGCTCTTTGGGAATGACTTTGCAATCATCCTCGGGCTTGTGTACGGCTGGCTGCCCGATATGGTGCTGCCCATTTACGCCGCGCTGGACAGCATGAATAAAAGTGTGCTCGAAGCCGCCAGTGATTTGTACGCCAACCCGGTACAGGTGTTCCGGCGGGTGATTTGGCCGCTGGCGCTGCCCGGCGTGGTAGCAGGTTCTGTGCTGGTATTCATTCCTTCGCTAGGTGCGTTTGTCACCCCGGCACTGTTGGGCGGCGGCAAAAGCCTGATGATTGGCAACATTATCAACAGCCAGTTCCTGGGCGCTCGCGATTGGCCGTTTGGCTCAGCACTTTCTACATTGATGATGGCCGTAATGCTTTTGGGGATTATGGTTTATTTCAGAGCCACCAGTCAACCAGCAGGTGAACGATGACCCCCCAGTCCAACGTCCCAACCAGCCTGCGCCAACGGCTTGGCCTCAACCTTTCCCCCGTCCAACGAGCGGCTTACCTGCAAAACCGGCTTTCGAGCCTGTCTTTAAATGGCTATGGGGTTTTAGGGTATGTCTTTCTGTATGCACCGATATTAATCGTAGTGGTGTTTTCGTTTAACGCCGGGCGCTCCACCTCCACGATGGATGGGTTCAGCCTGCGTTGGTATGAAGAAATGATGCAGGATGGCCCCCTGCTCCAATCCATGTGGAATAGTGTTTTTGTGGCCCTGGTGTCCGCGCTGATTGCCACGGTCTTCGGCACCCTGGCCGCGATTGGCATGGAACGCTATCGCTTTCGTGGGCGGTTGGCCGTTGAATCGTTGATTTACCTGCCGATTGTCATCCCCGATATCGCCATGGCCATCATGCTGCTGGTGTTTTTCAGCCTGAGCGGCATCGGCTTCGAACCCTGGCGGTTGAACCTGTTGGGGGTGCGGCTGGCGGTTCCGTTTTCGGTGATTATCGGGCATGTGGCGTTTAATATTTCTTTTGTAATCGTAATTGTTCGGGCACGGCTGGCTCGAATTGACAGCCAGTTGGAAGAAGCCGCCCGCGATTTGTATGCCAACACCTGGAAAACCTTCACACGGGTAACCCTGCCGATGTTAATGCCCGGCATCATGGGGGGGGCGCTGCTGGCTTTCACCCTGTCGCTGGATGATTTCATCATCACTTTCTTTGTCAGTGGGGCGGGTTTTTCCACGCTGCCCACCTATGTTTACGGGATGATTAAACGCGGCATCACGCCAAAAATCAATGCCGTGTCCACCATCCTTTTATTCGCCTCTTTAATCCTGGTTTTGCTTTCGATTGCCCTACGCAAAGATGAAAGCAAAGAAGATATGGATTTGGGTTTATAACCCTTAGACCAAACCATGTGCCCCGGGCAGCAAACCTGGAGCCCCCTCATCCGCCTACAGGTCAGCCCCCTGTGAGCACTTTAAAAACCAGGATGGATGAGGAAAACACAAACAACTTTTTATTTTTTAACGGAGGTACATTCGAAATGAAAAAATGGTTATTGGGTATTGCAGTCATGCTGGCGCTCTTAAGCCTTGCGGCTTGCAGCCAGGGCCAAACTGGCCCGGCTTCCGGCGCTGCGGAAGAAATCGTCCTGTACAACTGGACTGATTACATGAACCCGGAAGTGCTGGAAATGTTCACCGAAGAAACCGGCATTAAAGTTGTGGAAGATTACTTCTCGAGCAACGAAGAACTGATTGCCAAGCTGGAAGGCGGTGCAACCGGCTATGCGCTGATTATCCCCACCGATTACGCCGCCCAGGTGATGATTGAACAGGGACTGCTGGCCACACTGGATAAAACCAATATCCCCAATTTCAGCAACCTGTCGCCAGAATTTCAATCCACCATTTTTGACCCGGAAGACGCCCACTGCATCCCCTACCAGTGGGGCATGACGGGCATCGCTTATCTGGATGGCGCACTGGAAACCCCCACTAGCTGGAGCTCGCTGTTTAATGCAGCCCAGGATTCGCCCCAATACAACCGCATGATGTTGCTGGACGACCCGCGCGAAGCCTTTGCTGCCGCTCTGCTTTACCTGGGCTACGATGTGAACACAACGGACATGGCTCAGCTCGAAGAGGCCAAAGCCCTGCTCATCCGCGCCAAAGCAGGAATCAGCAGCTATGACAACGACACCTTTGATGAAATGCTGCTGGCTGAGGAAATCATCCTGACCCACGCCTGGAATGGAGAAGTTTTGGCATCCAAGGAAGAAAATGCCCGGATTGAATTTCTGATTCCAGAAGAAGGCGGCGTGGTATATATGGAAATGATGTGCATTCCAGCCACCGCCACACCCGCCCAAAAAGAGGCCGCAGAAACCCTCATCAACTTCCTGCTGCGCGGGGATATCGGCGCCATGCTGTCTGAGTATATCTACTACGGCACGCCCAACGCTGCCGCCACCGAATTCCTGTCTGAGGATTATCTCTCCAACCCGTTCATCTTCCCACCGGCAGAACAGCGCCAGAAGCTGCAAGCCATTATGCCCCTGGGCGAGTTTGATGCGGTCTACCAGCGGCTTTGGGACGAAGTAAAAGCCGCCCCATAGAAATCGATAAATGCAATAAAAAACACCGCCTCACGGCGGTGTTTTTTTGTTTAGAGACCTGAAATTTAGTCCCGGCTCATGCCGGTGAGCAAAAAGGCATAGTACAGCAGCGTCGAAATGGCCTGGGCTGCCGCGGCGATATAGGTCAGCGCCGCAGCGTTCAACACCTTGTGCACACCATCCATCTGGTAGGTCATCATCACGCCGCTGGTGGTGAGCCAGGCCTTGGCCCGGTTGCTGGCGTCAAACTCAACCGGCAGCGTGACCAGGGCAAACAAAGCAGTTGCGCCAAACAGCAGTAATCCAAACCAGGCCACGCCTGTTCCGAATAACCCGGCAGTAAACAGACCAATCATGAAGATAATCGGGCCAAGCCAGCTGCCAATCTGCACCGCGGGCACCATCAGCGTACGAGCCTGCAGCGGGGCGTATCCTTCCTGGTGCTGCAAAGCATGGCCGGCTTCGTGGGCTGCAATTCCGGCAGCAGCCACGCTGCGCCCGCGGTAGACATCCGGACTGAGCCGCAGCGACTTGCTGACAGGGTCATAGTGATCACTGAGCATCCCCTGGGTTTCTTCAACGCGCACGTGGTTGAGGCCGTACATATCCAACATGCGCCGGGCAATTTGTGAACCCGTCAGACCTGTCTGGTTAAATTCCTGCGAATATTTCCGAAAGGCCGACTGCACTCGGGCCTGCGCCCACAAGGCAAGAATCAAAGCAGGCAAAGCAAAAACGAGATACATGGGGTCAAAGAAAAACATGGTGGTTAACTCCTTTCATCATTTCAAACTGTACTCGGTTTTCGTGTGTATCTACGCAAAATTAATACCAGGGTTGTCTTAGAAAATCATCAGAACAACCCTGGTCTTAGCAAATCCTAATGATTGGGTACCAGGCTTAGGATTTTAAAGATTCCTCAGTCGCTGCGCTCTTTCGGAAGCCGCATAGGGAAAGCGACCATTGGCCTCAAATTTTTGCAAGCAGCCTGGCTTTCTTTTCCTCAAATTCTGTATCTGTGAGCAGCCCGCGCTTGCGCAGTGCATCCAGTTCCCCAATCAGGCGCGGCACATCTTCGCGCTCGGCAGTTTCCACCCCGCCGCGTTCAAGCTGTTCTTTCATATTGAGCATCACGGTTTTAAAGCGAATGGGATTGGAAATTCGTTTGAACTTGTTCACCCCCAGCTCGCTGGCCGTCAGGATTTCAATATCGCCAAAATTGAAAATGCGCCCAAAGAAAGATTGATTCATCTTTACATCGTTCACTTTTTCAAGGGAAGAATCCACAACATTTTTGTTGATAATTCCCGCAACCTGCATCACCCGCCGGTTGGTAATGATGTATTGATGGTTCCGCCAGATTAAAATATCCCGGATGATGCTGGCAATCGGGAAAACCAGGCCAACCGCACCGACAATATAAATCAGGCTGCTGTAATTTTCTGCGTACAGCGCGCCCAATAATGTGGCGATCCCAATGGCAATGATATAAAAGATCTCCAGAGAAACCATGCTTGCCAGCAAAAACCAGTGCTGCTGGCAAATCAAAACCAATTTTTCGCGATCGCTAAGCATTTTTTCAACATAAGATTTGGCCATGTGCAACTCTCCAGGAATTCGGGAATTCTTTGATCTTAATAATGATTATACACCCGCCCGGGGATGCAGAGGGCTGCTCGATTAGGAGCAGGGGAGCAGGGCTGGGTTGGCGACCCCCAGAATCCTTAAATGCGTCCCTGGACCCCTACTGCTCCTGGCGTCCTTTTGCGGCTTGGCGGTAAAAACCCTGGTAGAGAATATGTGTAACCCATGTCCCCAGCCTATATCAGACTTGGGCTGGAAGGTGGGTCTGGGCTTTCACGGGGGCTTCTGACTTCAGGAAACCATTGTTTAATGGCTGTTGTCCCTGGAAATTAAGCCAGGTTTGGGTACAATAAAGCTATGGGAAAAAACACATTCGACCACAAAAAATTTGATTCCGCAAAAGAGTTCCAGGAAGCCCTGCGCAGCAATCCCCGCCCGGTGGTGGTGGACTTCTGGGCGTCGTGGTGCGCGCCATGCCGGTTCATTGAGCCCACACTGAGCGAATTGAGCCGGGAGTACAATGGCAAAGTGGATCTATGGAAAATTGACGCCGATGACCACCCGCACCTGCTGGCAGCCATGGGTGTGCGCGGGATCCCTACCCTGGTGGCCTTTTATAACGGCAGCGAAATGCAGCGTAAGGTGGGCGCTGCAGACAAACCCGGCCTGGATAACCTGTTCCAGGCTGCCCTTTCGGGCGAGGTGCATGGCAGCCCGGCTGCCGCAGACCGGCGCATCCGGGTAATTTTTGGCGTGGCCTTTTTCATCATGGGGATGATTGGGACTTTCGACCCCCTGGTGCGGGCGTTGATTTTGCTGCTCAGCGGAGTGTTGTTCCTCTCTGCCTACTACGACCGGCTGCCATTTTGGGAAGCCCTATACCAAAAGCTGACCAGGCGCAACCGCAAACCCTGATCCCCAATGCGCTACTGCCCATACTGCACTGCTGCCCTGGCGTTCCAGGATTTGGATGGCAGGCTGCGCCTGAAATGCCCGGCTTGCGGTTGGATATATTATGCTCATCTCAAGGTCGGCGCTGGCTGCCTCGTTGAACAGGATGGCGGTGTACTGCTGGTGCGGCGGGGTCACCCCCCTTTTGAGGGCAAATGGAACCTACCCGCAGGGTACTGCGAAGCAGATGAAGACCCCAAAGAGACTGCCCGGCGTGAAACCCTGGAAGAAACCGGGCTTATCGTGGAAGTGGGCGGGCTTGTAGATGTCTATTATTTCTTTGATGACCCACGCGGTGGGGGTTTGTTAATTTTGTACCGCGCCCAGGTGACTGGCGGCCAGCTGTGTGCCACTCCAGAAGCGCAAGAACCCACCTTTTTTCCTCGGCACAGTTTGCCCAATGCCCGCGAAATGGCAGGGGGTGGGCACGACCAGGCAATCGCCGCGCTTCAGGCACAAAACAAGTCCCCCAGTCCCTCTGCACCGTATAAGGTTCGAGCCGCCAGCATTGCAGAAGCCGCAGCGGTTTCTCGGCAAATTCCGGAATTTAACGCACCCTATGACGAGACCGAATACCAAAGGCGCATGGCAGGCAGGTACAGCCTGATTCTGGTCGCCGAAACCCCAACCGGAGCACTGGCTGGCTTCAAGGCTGGCTATGCCCTGGACAACCGGGTTTTTTACAGTTGGATGGGGGGCGTTTTGCCCGAGTTCCGGCGCAGCGGCCTGGCCCAGGCCCTCCTCGAGAACCAGGAGAGCCAGGTGAAAGCCCTTGGCTACCGGGCAATCCAGGTCAAAACCCGCAACTGCTACCCGGCTATGCGAATGCTGCTGGACAAAAATGGCTATCAAATCATCGGTTTTACCCCAGCTGAAGACCCGCTTCAAAACAGGTTGTTGTTCGAGAAAAAATTTACCAGATGAATCTGGCTTCTTTGAATCCTTGGGTTGGCTAACACCCCACAGCCTGGGGCGAGGCCTGGGTGTGGGGCTGAGCCGCTGCCTTTTCCGTTTGAATCTGGCCCGTTAAAATCGGTTACAATAATTGAGTATCCAGCAAACGCTATTCCGGAGGAGCGATGCAATCCCCCACTGGCCGTCCTGAAACCCCACAAGACTATGCCCGCCTGCTCTGGCAGATGATGTCACACTATGCAGAAGATCAGGTCAAAATTGACATCGTCCTCATTTTGCTGGAAATGTTGGAAGGCCAGCCTATCCAACATGCGGCATTATATGCCAGTGGAGATCCGCCAGGGTTTGGTGCGCTGCGCTTCCCCGATGCAAAATCGGCCTATCAGTTTTTGGACCAGGTTTCTCCGGGGGTGCTTTACGCCGCCTATGTCAATGGAAAATTCAAACAGTACCAGTATCCCTACCTCTCGCGATCGCGCAATGAATGGATTTTGCTGTCCGCCTCAGACCCACGCGGCCTGCCCATCGTGCGAGAGCGGCCAAAAGAGGATGACCCACCCTCCCCTTCTAATGCTGCCTGACCTCCCCGGACCGCTGCTACCACCGCCTGCGGCGGGATGAGCGCCGGTAGCCTGAGCGATATTCATCCTCGCGATTGCGCTGCCGGCGGGAATACGAACGGCGCCGGCGGCGCGGTTGGCGCAGCACCCGAAACAGGGTCACTCCATACAGCATGAAACTGATGAAGAAAAAGAGGGTGATCACATCGGGTGTGAAACGGAAAACCATGCCAATCACTTCAGGGGTTTTTTGGGTAAGAATAATCGCCACCTGCCCCAACACCCCCCATACCCATATCAGAATGCCCCACTGTAAAATCTGCCGGACATGTGCCGGAGCAAACACCAAAACGGCCGCGTCAATCAGCGCCACCATCACCACAACATCGTTAAATTGAATCGCAAATTGTGCAAGAGCTTCCATAACCTACCTCGGGGTTTCTCAATGTTGAACCGGGGTTTTTAAATCGGATGTGCAAGTTGGGTTAACTATACCGCAAATCTGGTTGGGTAGAAGTGTTCAATCGTCACTGAGGAGCACGCAATTGTTGTTACTGCATCCATTCTCCATCCCTTTTCTACTCCCCGCCCCAAAGCCTGGGGCGGGGTTGGGGGTGGGGTTGGAAAGTGAAAACCGCAAATGTTAACAACATTTGCGCGCACCCCGTCACTGTGCCCCATTGGGTTGATATTGAATCTTTGATGCATGGCAACCTTCGTGGCCTGGAGTATAATCCCTCAAAAATCCCCTCGGAGCAAAAAATGAGCGTATTCACGGCAAATCAAAACCCGGTTTTGGTAACCGGAGCAACCGGTTTTATTGGCGACTACCTGGTGGCCCGTTTGCTGCAAAAAGGGTGGGCGGTTCGGGTGCTGGCACTCCCGGGGGAAACTGTCCGAAACCCCTGGCAGGAGGCGGTGGAAATTGCGCGCGGCGATGTGCGCGACCGAGAATCGGTCGCCCGGGCCATGCAGGGAATTCAAACCGTATTCCACCTCGCGGCTGTGGTCGGGGATGAAGCACCTGCGGCTCTTTTCGATGCCGTCACGGTGCAGGGCACCCGCAACGTGCTGGGTGCGGCCGCCACCGCCGGCGCAAAGGTGGTACTGGCATCCAGCATTACCGTCTATGGAGAACGCATCCAGGATTCTGTTCTCACCGAAGACCTGCCTTTTGGGCAGCCAGCAGGCTTATATGGCCGCAGCAAACAGGCCCAGGAACGGCTTGCCCGAGAACTTGAACGGGAAAACAACCTGCAGGTGGTCATTGTGCGCCCTGGCAATGTCTATGGTTTGGGCAGCCGCCTTTGGCTGGAAGGGGTGGTGGCCGAACTGCGCCGGGGGACACCTTCGCTGATTGGCGGCGGAGATTTTGACGCCGGGCTGTGCCATGTACGCAACCTGGTGGAAATTTTCATCCAGGCTTCTGCCACGCCCGGCGCGGTCGGCCAGGCGTTCAACGCCGCAGATGGCGAAGGCATCACCTGGAAAACCTACTTTGGAGACCTGGCCCGCCTGGCAGGGGCACCCCAACCCCGTGCCATCCGGCGCGGCCTCGCGGGACCGCTTTCCCGTGCAGTAGAAACGACCTGGCGGGGCTTGCGGCTTCCGGGCCGCCCACCCCTGACCTACGAAGCCTTCAACCTGGTGGGCTTCCCAACCCAGTTTCCACTGGACAAAACCCGTGCGGTGTTGGGTTATTCCCCTGTAATCAACTATTCGCAGGCCCTCGCCGAAATCGCCGAATCTTTGACCCGATCAAGGTAAAGAACCGCTCCACTTACCCCAAAACTTCTGACCCACAGCTTCCGCAGTGCGCTAACCCCATATCTTCTTAAAGTCCCCCGCCCCAGCCGGGGCGGGATATTTCGGGGGTCGGGCTTCCCCAATCTTGCCAGGCTGTTCATCAATCCAGGGCCAGGGCAGAGGCTCCCAGGCCTTTCTTAAAGCCCGGGTTCGGGGTTAGCGCAGACGGCGAAGCCTGGCTGCGCTAACCCTATATCTTCTTAAAGTCCCCCGCCCCGGCCGGGGCGGGGGATGTAGGGGGTGGGGCGCTGCTTTCACTCTTGACAATCCTGCACGTCCCAGGTATAACTGAAGCCAATCGAACACAGTCAAAAGCACTGACGAGGACGAGTACCCGCTAAAACGATGGGCCAGAGAATGGGGCAGGCAGCCAGCCTGGTGGAAGCCCCAACCAAACGATAGCGGCGAATGGACCTCCGAGCTGCAAGGCGAACAGAACGCACAAGGCAAAAACCAGGTGCACCCAGTAGCCTGCGCCGGGTTGCCCCCGTTACCGGGCAAGGGTATGCAAGGCCCATTCACCATGCGCCTGAGTACCCTCAAAGTGAGGCTGGCTTTTCCGCTTTTCCCGCAACACCGTGGGAAATTTTGTTTAATAAGCAGCCTAACCAGGGTGGCACCGCGAGAGCCCGCTCTCGTCCCTGTCGGGACAAGGCGGGCTTTTTAATTTGCACACTGGAGACTGCCATGCACGCACAAAACAATCCTCATCCCCCTATCCGGCTGCTGACGCTCACCCGCACACTGCCAGCCGACCTGGATACTCCCGTATCGGTTTACCTGCGCCTGGCTGGACACGGCCCTTCGTTTATGCTAGAAAGCGTTTCAGGAGGAGAAAGGCTGGCGCGCTATTCTTTTATTGGTGTGCACCCCCGCCGGGCGTTTGTGCTGCACGGCCGGTCGCTGCAAATCTACCAGGGAACCAGTGCCCCGGTTCTGGTAGAGATCCCCGAAACCATGTCCCCGGTGGATGCCCTGCGCACGGAATTAAAACGCTATGCCCTGGACCCCCACCCCGAACTCCCCCGCTTTGCAGGCGGGTTGGTGGGCTACTTTAGCTACGAAACCATGCGTTTCTTTGAAAACAGCCTGCCGCTCAAACCCCACCCCAGCCTTCCCGATGCCATTCTGCTGCAAGCCGACACGCTGGTGGCCTTCGATCATGCTTTTGGCAACCTGGTGCTGATTGCCAGCGTCCCCGTGGAAACCAGCGAAGAAGCCGCCAGGGCAGAAGCCCAAACCCGGCTGGATGAAATTGAAGCCCTGATTCGAACCCCACTGCAGTTGGGGGGAGCACCCGCCTATACGCAGTCCACCCCTGAACCTCTCCGCTCCAACATCTCTCGCGAACAGTTTGTCAAGGCAGTGGAAACCGCCAGGGAACACATCGCCGCCGGTGATATCTTCCAGGTAGTGCTTTCCCAACGCCTGGAGCAAGAAACCGATGCATCCCCCTTCAGTATTTACCGCTCCTTACGCCGCCTGAACCCATCCCCCTACATGTTTTACTTTGACTTCCAACACCTGGCCGGGCCAGAGCCGCTGCACCTGATTGGCGCCTCCCCTGAAATGCACGTCCGCCTGGAAAATGGTATCGCCGCTATTCGCCCGATTGCCGGAACCCGGCCGCGCGGCAAAACCCCCAGTGAAGACCAGGCCCTGGAAAAAGAACTGCTGGCCGACCCCAAAGAGCGCGCCGAGCATGTCATGCTGATTGACCTGGCCCGCAACGACCTGGGGCGGGTATGTGAATATGGCACGGTGCGGGTTCCCGAACAGTTTATCGTAGAGCGCTATTCGCATGTGATGCACATTGTCTCCCATGCCGAAGGCAGGCTGCGCCCGGAATTTGATGCTTTTGACCTGCTTGCAGCCACCTTTCCTGCCGGAACTGTGAGCGGCGCGCCAAAAATCCGGGCAATGCAGATCATCAACGCCCTGGAACCCGACCCGCGCGGGCCTTATGCTGGCGCTGTGGGTTATTTTTCATACGATGGGTCGCTGGATACCTGCATCGCCCTGCGCACCCTGGTCATGCGCGGCCGCACGGTCAGCATCCAGGCCGGGGCAGGCATTGTGGCAGATTCTGAACCTGAAAAAGAATACCAGGAAACGCTCAACAAAGCCCGCGCCCTGGCCGTGGCCGTCCAGATGGCCGGCGGCCACTGAACCATACCCTGCCTCAACACACAAAAGGAGAAAAAAACCATGATCCTGGTGATTGATAACTACGATTCATTTACCTACAACCTGGTCCAGTACCTGGGCGAATTGGGGGCTGAGGTGCGTGTGGTTCGCAATGATGCAGCCAGCGTGGCCGATATCGAAGCCATGCAGCCTGCCCAAATCGTCATCTCCCCCGGCCCAGGCGACCCAAGCGATGCCGGGATTTCCAAAGAAGTTATCCGCCAGTTGGGGCCAAAAATCCCTTTGCTGGGGGTTTGCCTGGGACACCAATGTATTGGCGAAGTATACGACGGGCGGGTGGTGCGGGCTGGCCGGCTGATGCACGGCAAAGTCTCGCCGGTATACCATTATGGAGATCCATTGTTTACAGGCATCCCCAGCCCGTTTGAAGCCAATCGCTACCACTCCCTGATTGTCGAAGAACCCGTACCGGATGGATTGACCATCACCGCCTTCACCAAAGAAGGGGAAGTGATGGGACTGAAACATAAAACCTACCCGGTGTACGGTGTCCAGTTCCACCCCGAATCCATTCTGACCCCCTCAGGCAAGTTAATTTTGAAGAATTTCTTGAGCGTAAAACCCAACTTAAGGGAGGTTTAGCATGCTTAAACCCTATATTGCGAAAGTGATTCAAAGGCAAAACCTGACCGAGCGCGAGGCCGAAGAAGCCATGCGCATCATCATGCACGGCGAAGCCACCCAGGCCCAGGTTGGCGGCTACCTGGTGGGGCTGCGGATGAAAGGCGAAACAGTGGAAGAAATCGCCGGGAGCGCCGCCGCCATGCGGGCTGTGGTTAACCGGGTACATGCCTCCGCCGGAGAAGAAGGATTGATAGACACTGCCGGGACCGGGGGAGATGGCGCCCATTCATTCAACATCTCTACCGCGGCCTCGTTCATCATTGCCGGGGCTGGTCGCAAGGTGGCCAAGCACGGCAACCGGGCGGCCTCTTCGCAGTGCGGCAGCGCCGATGTGCTGGCCGAACTGGGGGTCAGCCTGGAACTGGCCCCGGAACAGGTTGCACAATGCATTGATGAAGTTGGAATTGGCTTCATGTTTGCCCCCAAGTTTCACCCGGCCATGCGCCACGCCATCGGCCCGCGCCGCGAACTGGCCCAGCGCACAATTTTCAACGTCCTCGGCCCGTTGACCAACCCCGCTGGGGCCACGCACCAATTAATTGGGGTGTTCTCGCCCGACCTGACCCATGTCCTGGCCGAAGTGGTAGGCAGGCTCGGCGGCAAAGCAGCCTATGTGGTCCACGGTGCAGGCGGGTTGGACGAACTGACCACCAGCGGCCCCAACACCATCAGCCACCTGCAAGACGGCCAGGTCCACACCACAACGTTGGACGCTGCCGAGCTTGGCCTGCGCCCGGCCAGCCAACAAGACCTTGCCGGCGGCGGCCCGGCGGAAAACGCTGCCATCATGCGCGCCTTACTTGGCGGCAAAATCCACTCCCCTCTGCGCGATGTCGTGCTGCTTAACGCCGCTGCTGCCCTGGCAGCCGGAAACGGCGACTTTAAGACCGCCCTGGTACAGGCTGAAGAGGCGCTGCACAGCGGCGCTGCCCTGGAAAAAATGGATGGCCTGGTCGCACTCAGCACCCGCCTGGCGGCCCAGGCCAACTAACGGAAAGCCATGAGCATCCTGAACGAGATTTTCGCCCACAAACGCCAGGAAGTCGCCGCTGCAAAAGCGCGGCTCCCTGAAAGCCGCCTGGAATTGCAAGCATTGGCTGCACCCACCCCGCCAGGCTTCCTGGCTGCGCTTTTGGATTTTCAGCGCCCCGCCCCGCGCTTGATTGCCGAGGTAAAACAGCGCTCTCCCAGCAAGGGCTTGCTCTGCCCGGATTTTGCGCCGCTCGAACTGGCCAGAGTGTATGCCGCCAACGGCGCGGCGGCCATCTCGGTTTTGACCGACGAACACTTCTTCGGCGGCAGCCTGGAACACCTCCAAACCATTGCCTGCGCCATGCAAGCCGGGGAACTGCCTAAAACCCTCCCGCTGCTGCGCAAAGATTTTATTTTCGACCGCTACCAGCTTCTGGAAGCCCGCGCCGCCGGGGCCAGCGCGGCACTGCTGATTGCCGCCATGCTGCCTGAAGCAGATTTAAGAAACCTGGCGGCAGAAGCCCATGCACTTGGCCTGGCTGCCCTGGTAGAGGTACACACCCGCGCCGAACTCGACAAAGCCCTGGACTGCGGTGCGCAGATCATTGGGGTGAACAACCGCGACCTGCACACTTTCAAGGTTACGCTGGAAACCACACTGGCGCTGCTGCCCCACATCCCGGCGGGCATTCCCTGCGTGGCCGAAAGCGGCATCCACAGCCGGGCCGATATTGACCGGCTGGCCGAAGCCGGGGTGAGTGCCATCCTGGTGGGCGAAGCGCTGGTCACCGCCCCTAACCGGGGCGAAAAGGTGCGCCTATTTGCTGGCCAAACCCTGCAGGAGGGCGCATGAAGGTCAAAATTTGCGGCATCAAAACCCTGGAAGATGCCCTGGCCGCCGTAGAAGCCGGGGCGGATATGCTTGGCTATAATTTTTACCCGCAAAGCAAACGCTATATCCAGCCCGCGGCCTGCACAGCCATTCAGCATGCCTTGCAAGCCAAGGGTATGCGCCCCACAGCTGTAGGCGTTTTTGTCAACAGTTCCCCGGCAGAAATCACCGCCATCTTGCACGCCTGCTGGCTTGATGCAGCCCAACTTGCCGGTGATGAAACGACTGCAACGCTGGCCGCCCTGGGTGAACGAGCCTTCAAAGCCATCCGCCCCGCCTCCCTTGCCAGTGCAGAGCAAACCGCCGCCGCCCTGCCCCTGCGCAGCGAACCGCCCGCCTTCTTGCTGGATGCTTTCCACCCCGGCGAGTACGGCGGCACCGGCCAGACCGGAGATTGGACGCTGGCCGCCCGGCTTGCCCAGGCCCACCCGCTGCTGCTTGCCGGTGGTTTAAACCCAAATAACGTGCGCGAAGCCATTGCCCGGGTCCAACCCTGGGGGGTGGATGTCGCTTCCGGCGTTGAACGTGCCCCAGGTGTCAAAGACCCAGCACTGATTCGCGAATTTATCAGTCAAGCAAAAAAATCTTTAAGGAGCAACCATGTCTGAAGAAAAAATTTCTCTCACGGGCATCAAACCCACCGGAACCCCACACATTGGGAACTACCTGGGGATGATTCGCCCGGCCCTCGACCTGACCAAAACGTACAAAGCCCTGTATTTCATCGCCGATTACCATGGCCTGACCACCGTGCGCGATGGTAAAGAAATGCGCGACCTGACCTACGACGTGGCCGCCACCTACCTCGCCCTGGGACTCGACCCTGAAAAAACCCTGCTCTTCCGCCAGTCCGACATTCCAGAGCTTTTTGAACTGAGCTGGATTTTGGCCTGCTTCACCCCCAAAGGCCTGCTCAACCGCGCCCATGCCTACAAAGCAGCTGTGGATAAAAACGTGGAAGCCGGAGAGGACCCCGACGCCGGGGTAAACGCCGGGCTTTACACCTACCCGGTGTTGATGGCCGCCGACATTCTGCTCTACGGCAGCCATGTAGTGCCCGTTGGCCTGGACCAAAAACAGCACATCGAAATCACCCGGGATATTGCCACCGCCTTCAACAACAACTATGGCGAAATCTTTGTCATCCCGGAAGGCATCATCCATGCCGAAGTGATGACCATCCCGGGCACCGATGGCCGCAAAATGAGCAAAAGTTACAACAACACCATCCCGATTTTTGCCCCATCCAATGAACTGCGCAAAACCGTGTTCCGCATCGTCACCGACTCACGCCCGCCTGAAGAACCCAAAAACCCGGATGAGTGCAACCTGTTTAACGTCTTTAAATACTTCGGCACACCCGAAGAAGTGGCCAGCCTGCGCGCAACCTACCTGCGCGGCGGCTTTGGCTATGGCGAAGTCAAACAGCAGCTCTACGAACTGCTGGAGCGCACCTTCAGCGAGCAGCGCACCCGCTACAACGAGCTGCTCAAAGACCGCAAACACCTGGATGGCATTTTACTGTCTGCCGCTGAACAGGCCCGCTACGTGGGCGCAAAACTGATGCGCAAGGTTCGCAAGGCTGTGGGCGTTCGCCACGACCGCAAACTGCTCATCGAAAAATAACACCTGCCTGCCCCGGCCCAGCCTACCAAGGAGAATTGCCCATGACCACACCCAGCCCCCTTGTTGAAAACAGCCCGCTGCCCGCCAAGTTTGGCCCGTACGGCGGCCAGTTTGTCCCTGAAACCCTCATGCCCGCCCTCGAAGAATTGGAAGGCGCCTACCTGGAAGCCCAGCAGGACCCGGTCTTCCAAGCTGAACTGGCCCATCTGCAAACCACCTATGTAGGCCGCCCCACCCCACTCACTTTTGCCGCCCGGCTGACGGAACACTGCGGCGGCGCAAAAATCTACCTCAAGCGGGAAGACCTGGCCCACTCCGGCGCACACAAAATCAACAACGCCCTGGGCCAGGCGCTGCTGGCCAAACGCATGGGTAAAAAGCGCATCATCGCCGAAACCGGCGCCGGGCAGCACGGCGTAGCGACCGCCACCGCCTGTGCTCTGCTGGGGCTGGAGTGCATCGTATATATGGGCACGGTGGACATGGCCCGCCAGGCCCCCAATGTCTTCCGGATGCGGCTGATGGGCGCCGAGGTGCGCGGCGTGGAAAGCGGCTCCAAAACCCTCAAAGATGCCATCAACGAAGCCATCCGCGATTGGGTGACCAACGTTGAAAACACCTACTATCTGCTTGGCTCCGCCCTCGGCCCGCACCCCTACCCGACCATGGTGCGCGATTTTCAATCCGTCATCGGCCGGGAATCCCGCCAGCAAATCCTGGGCCTCGAAAAGCGCCTGCCCGATAAAATCGTCGCCTGCGTGGGCGGCGGCTCGAATGCCATTGGCATTTTCCATGAATTCATCCCCGACGAACAGGTGGACCTGATTGGGGTCGAAGCCGGGGGCCAAGGTGTCCTGAGCGGCAAACATGCTTCCCGCTTCAACGACCCTGCCATGGGGCGGCCTGGCGTACTGCATGGGGCGTACACCTATGTATTGCAAGATGCCGACGGCCAAATAGCCCTGACCCACTCCATCAGCGCCGGGTTGGATTACGCCGCCGTGGGGCCGGAACATGCCCGCCTGCGCGACCTGGAACGGGCCTATTACACCTCCGCCACAGACGCCGAAGCCCTGCAAGCATTTCAGATCCTCTGCCGCTTGGAAGGAATTATCCCGGCACTTGAATCGGCGCATGCAATCGCCGAAGTGCTCAAGCTCGCGCCCACCCTGCCCAAAGACAGCATTATCCTGGTCAACCTTTCCGGGCGCGGCGACAAAGACCTGGATACGGTCATCCAAGCCCTGGCATAAAATGCCCAAACCAACCGGACAACCACCAAAGGAAACCTGATGAAACCAATCGAACCCATCCAACAGGCTTTCGGCAAAGGCAAACCAGCCTTCATGCCCTATTTCAGCTTTGGCTACCCAAACTTTGAAACCTCCCTGGAGATTATGGCTGCCTGCGCTGAAAACGGTGCAGATTTAATGGAGCTGGGAATCCCCTTTTCCGACCCACTGGCCGACGGGCCAACCATCCAACACAGCACCCAGGTAGCCCTGGAACAAGGGGTAACGGTCCAAAAATGCCTGGAAGGGGTTCGCCTGCTGCGCGCCCGGGGAATTGAAATCCCCTTGATTTTAATGGGGTATTACAACCCCGCATTGGCCTACGGGCTGGAAAAACTGGTTCAAGAAGCCGCCAGCGCTGGTGCCAATGGCTTTATTATTCCAGACCTGCCGCCGCAAGAAGGGGAAGAGATGGAGCGGCTCTGCCGCGCTGAGGGGTTGGCGTTGGTATACATGCTCTCACCCAACAGCACCTCAGCGCGGATCGAAATGGTCAGCCAGCACGCCAGCGGGTTCACTTACCTGGTGGCTGTAACAGGCATCACCGGGGAAAGAACAAGCCTGCCCCCGGACCTGGCCGGGTTCATCCGGCGGGTGCGCAGCAAAGCCCAAACACCCCTTGCGGTTGGGTTTGGCATCTCCACACCGGAACAGGCGCGGGCAGTGGGGCAGGCTGCCGATGGGGTAATTGTCGGTTCGGCGCTCATCCGGCGAGTTGGCCAAGCCCTCGAACAGGGCGATAACCCGGCGCTGGCCGCCGGGCAGTTCGTGGCATCCCTTGCTGGCGCACTGCAGCACGGAGAGACGGATTAAGAACCCCTGGCCGAACATACACCCAAAGTTTTGATCACGCGGGTTTCTTTTTCAAACCTGAACCAGCCCCCCCTTATAGTCACGGCTTCAGCCGTGATTCGATGCTTGATCAAAGAAATGTTTTTCCCCTGTCGTTTTTTGCCGCGAATTGCGCCAATTTGCGCGAAGGGTGATTTGGGAACTGCGCCAGTCGGGATGGCCTGAAACCCTGCGGCAGGGTACACCCAGGGCCACCGAGTTTGTTTAATAGATTTCTTGGTGGCGATTGGGGTTAACCCGGTGGTTCTCTGTGTATATAGATATTAGGCTTCGCCCCTTACGCCCTCTCCCCGATGGGGGGTTCAGACGCATAGGACTGCTGCCCCTGGTGCACCAGGGCATCTTTAACCGCCTGAAGCCGGGCGCCGTGCAGGGGATAAAAATACAGGGCAGCCACTGCCAACAAAGAACATACCACGACCGGAACAGAGATATACACCCGGAACCCCAGGCCAACGCTTTCTGCCTGGGCTGCGGCCCCTGGAATATACCCATAAGCTGCCGTGACCCAGGTAAAAATGACTGCCGCAATCGAAGTAGACATCTTCATGATCAATTTTGAAAGCCCATAATACACCCCCTCGCGGCGCAGCCCTGTGCGCACATGATCCTCATCCACTACATCCGCCATAATCACATCCCCCATCAAAATCAAGCCAGCCAGGCCCAACCCCACCCCGGCAGCGCCAAGCAAAATGATGGGGGTGGAAGTGGCAAACCCCATGGGAATGATGGCCACCGCCATGACTGCGTTGGCAATCATCAGCGTCTTTCGAGCGTCGAAACGAGCGGCAATAAAAATTCGCCACGGGCGCAGCGCCAGGGCCGTCACCACAAAGGCAGCGCCCATAACCACCGAACCGAAAGACTCAGGCCGCCCAAGGCTGTGCACCACGTAGAACATCACCCCGGTGGTCAGCACATTGCCGCTGACAAAGCGAAACGTTTGGGAAATCGAAGCGGTTAGAAAAGCCGGGTTCATCAGGGTCAGGCGCAGGCCGTTTAACAGGGGCATGGGTTTGGCCGCAGCCGGCTGGGGGCGTTCAAACATCCCGGTCAGGCCAAAGAAATAGGCCACAACCACCACCAGTGCGTAAGCCAGGGCGGTTTGCGGCCAACCCACCTGGTTTGCCAGCCAGGGTGTCAGCGCCAGGCCCACCAACAACCCGATGACCTGCATCATGTTCATACTGACCGCCACCTTGATCCGGTCGTGGTATGTCCGGAACATTTCCGGCAGCAGAGAGAAATATGCCGTGGCCATGATGGTGCCCAGCGCCTCCCAGGCAAAGGTGATGCCCACCAGGTAGGCCAGCAGCAAATAGGGCTGTGTAACGCCCTCAAAAGGCGGAAGCCAGATCAGCACAAAAAATACCGCATAGGGCACCACCCCAAACAACATGTACGGAATCCTTCTACCCCACCGGCTTTGCGTATTGTCCGAAAGATAGCCCATCACCGGGTTGTTGATGGAATCCCAAATCGCATAGGCCACCATCACAATCGAGGCCATGGGAACAGGTAAACCTTTGATATCCACGTAGAAAAATAACAGGAAGTTGATCATCTGGTACGGGATGGCGTTGCCCAGGTTCGCGATGCTGTACAACCAACGCTGCCTTTCCGTAGGCGAGACCTGGGCAGCGGGAATGGGTTCTTCGATTGGATGAGGTATTGACTGCGGAAGGCGCGCCCGGAGGTGGGGTTCGCCAAGGTCAGGTGTGGCTGGTGTTTCCATATCATTTAAATCCTTTGCCAGGAACTCCCTAGGGCTGCCTGACCATAAGATGCCAATCCATGAACCACCCAACAGCCAGGGCTAACTTGACCGCTCGGGTTGTGATGGGGATAAGGTTGTAAACTGGCGCAGCGCGCCAGGGGGAAGCCATTCAAACAAAAACGGGCGGTTCCAACCGCCGCATCTTAAACCTTACTGATGCTGCTGATTAATTTGCAAGATTTCTTCGGCATGTTCCTGCTCGTGGTGTGAAAACACCCGCACCACGCCAGTGATGGTTCCCGTTGGCCCCCAGGGAAGCACAAAGGGTGCATCAAACAACTCATCTGGAAATTCCAGGATCGCCTTCTTGAGCAGTTCGCGCGAAGCCCGCCATTCCTGCTGGATATGTTCGTAGGGCAGTGACTGACGGGTCGTGACAGTTTGCTCGTTGTAGTAATCCAGGCCCAGTGCAGCCGGGGTTCCAGGCGTAAATCCTTGGGTCACTGCTTTCAAGGCTTCAATCACAGCATCATCCCAACCCGCAAGGTGCGCCAGGATTTCCTTAATTTTCCAAAGTGGATAGATTTGGATGGCAGGGTCAATTTGGGCAACCACGTCTTCCATATAGGCGCGAGCATCATCAAGCTGTTGGATCAGAGCCAGTTTCTTTTCTGTGGACATAGCCATATTTTACCTGTTATTTGTGTCAAATTCAGGTTAACATCTGGATAACGATAACGATGGCTACTGGTAAAAAAACAGCGTATCCGCAAGGGCCTGTTCGGCAACCAAAGCATCTGCGGCCAACCAGATAACCAGCCTGCCCACTCGAAAATAAAAGTGACGCTGGCCCAGGCCTTCCAATTCATAAACCCGAATATTGCCCTGGTTGTAATTTCCCAGTGGCAAAAAGGGCGAATGACCTTTCCCAATCACTCGCTCCATACGCAGCGTCATTTCGAAGGCCATAATTGCCAGGGGGGCTTCACCAACCCAAATAACCACTTCACTGTGATCCAGATACTGCCCCACTGCACCGCCAACAAGCGCAAAGTTCTGGCCATGCAGGCTTGAAAAATCTTCAACAGCTCGCATGGCATAATAGGCATTATCCAGCGGCAGGCCGGCAATTTCATTGGGCAGAGGCACGGCCCCAGGATTTTGCATCAAATGGTCCAGCACCAGGCGGCCAGAACTCCAGGCCACAATGCCGACCCCCAGGAGAACCACCAAAATTGCCCAACGCCGTTTTCCGTTCATCCGGACCGCCTTTTTTCATACCACCAGGCACCATAGCCCTGCAGCGCCATACTGACGATCGCAATGTATACAATGATTTTTTGTCCCACAGCCTGGATGAGGTTGCCTGCTGGCGTTTCGTAAGCCGGCCCTTCAAATAAGAGCCAGAGATAACCTGCAAGGCAAACCGCAAACAACAAATAAAGCCAGGCATAGCGCCTGGGATAACCAGGCTGGAAGAAAATGGCTGCCGCACAAAACAGGGCGGCCACCAGGAAGGCTTCAAACGCCCAATAAACAAACTGGATATGCCAATCCAAATACAGGTTGGCCGGGGTAAACGCCACCCCTACAAAACTCAACCCGGAAAGAACCCCCGCAAACGACCCCAGGCGCCCGAACCATTTTGCTTTGCCATCTGAAAAGTGAACAGCAGCCAGCCCAAAAAACACCACCAGAGCCAGCCCTGCAGACCCCAACGCAGCAAAAAACATCAGGGCAGAGATCAGGTTAGGCTCACCGCCGTAGGTACGAGTCAGGCCCAGGTCAGAGAAAAAGTTGCGGGTAAACAGGTAGCCCTGGGTGGTTGGGTCAGAAACCGTGCTGCCAGGGTAAAACCACATCGCCAGCAGCGTAAGCGGCACAAAAAAGCCGCAGGTGAACATCACGAACTGAAAGGCCATTCTGCGCTGCATTGCCACAATCCTTAGGCCAGGCTGGCCTGTTCCATTAATTTAAAAATTTCGAGGGGTTCACCTTTCTCCGGGGTGCGCTCCAGCGTAATCGCTTCTTGTTCGCAGGCAGAAACGCAAATACCGCACCCCATGCAGGCCTCCGCATCCACAAACGCGGTGTATCCATCCAGCGAGAGCGCCTCAAACTGGCATAGATCCACACAGGTTTCACAGCCAATGCAAAGGACCTCGTCTACCTGGGCGGTATATCCAGAAGAAGCCAGCATCGGCACCCCATTCTGGTGAGCATGCATGGCCCCACAGCAGCAAGAGCAGCAGTTGCAAATGGCATAAAAACGCCCCAGCATGGCATCTTTGAAAAAGGCATGGTGAACGTGTCCCCGGGCATCTTCCGCTTCGAGAATGGTTACCGCTTCTTGCGGTGTAATCCAACGCGAATGGTCCGGGTGGTGTTCGCGAATAAAGCCAGCAAACGGCTCCCCCACCACCAGGCAGACATCCAGGGGCAGGCAGGGGTTGGGCATGGCCGAGCGGCAGGGACAATCGAGCGCCACAATATGGTCGGGATTTTGCAAAATGATGTCACGAGCCCGTTTATAGGGAATGACCTGTTCGAGGTCGGGTAGTTGAACGGGCTGGTTCACCATCACCAATTGCCGGGCGGCCTGCAAAGGGACAACTTTGCCATGGTAAGTATCTGCAAAGGTGATGGTTTCTGAAGGCGCTTTGTCGGGTTTGGTTTTCGCCGGGGGCCGGGTCACGAGGCGATCGAATAAGGCATAGGCCTTTTGGGAAAGTTTTCGGTAGCGGCGTACAAGCGGGTGCTCTCCCTTACCGATGCTGATGTATAAATATACCCAACGGCCGTAAACCAGGCCGTGAAGAAAATCGAACCAGCGGTAATCTTTAGCACGGCGGGCTTCGCGGTAAAGCGCAAGGGTAGATTGCTTAAATAGAAATGGGAATTTTAAGCCAGGCATGGCTTACATCCTCCGGTGGGTTGATTTAAAAGATTAACAACTACTCCAACAAGCAGCCCAGCGGTTGATTCAAACCCTTAACAGGCGGCAAGCAGGTATGAAGGGGTAAATATTAATCTTTTTCTTAACTTGATTATAGAGGGATTTCGGATTCTTGTCTACCCAGAAAACCCCCAGGCAGAGCCTGGATAGACTCAAGAATACTTTCGGCTACACGCATTCCGCCAAGCGCCACCGCAGCAGTAGATTGGCCAGGAAAGATGCTGTCGCCCACCATCCACAGGTTGGGAGCAAGACGCGGGCCCCAGGCTCGAAACAGGTTGGTTTGCGGAAAACCGCCCACCCAACCCCATTCGCGCCGCGTAAAGCGCTGAAATGTGACCGGTGTGCCGGGCAGCACAAGGTTGGATGCAGAACGCAAACCAGGCAGGGCTTTTTCTGCGGTTGTGAGCATCCGATCCAGGTATGCGTTTTTGCGGCTGTCGTAGGCATCCGGGTCAGAACGATACAGGTCCCACCACGGACCCAGCCGGGTATGGGTGCTGATGGTCAGGGCGCGCTGCCCGGCCGGGGCACGCCCCACATCCCACCCCGGGCTGATGGAAAGGAAAACCGTGTTGCCTTCAGCCATCGGTTCCCGGGCAATCACCTGGTAGTGAAGTGGGAAATCTGGCGGCAGCAGGTTGGCGTCTATCCCGGCGTAAACCATAAAAGCCCCCCAGCCATCTGCGGGTTGTTCGGGAAGTGCCTTGAGCTTTGGCGGGGCAGCATCGCCCAACAAGGTGCGGATATTCCAGGGCGGCAGGTTTGCAATCACAATTTCCGCCGGGAACGATTCGCCGCGCCGGGTTTCCACCGCCACCGGGCGGCCCTTTTCCAACCGGATGGCGCTGGCCTGCTTGCGAAAAAGCACTTTGCCGCCGTTCTGGCGCACCGCCTGCACCAGGGCAGCCGCAATTCCACCCATGCCGCCCTCCAGATGAACCACGCCGCGCCGGGGCAGGTCGAGCGCCGAAGCCCCATACAAGGCGTAGGTATCCGGGCTGGTTGCCTGGGCGGCAATCAAAAGCTGTCCATCCACAAACTGGCGCAGATTTTCAGGGGCGTTTTTTAAGTGGGCAGCCACAGGCCGGAAGGCATCTGCTGCCAAAGATGGTGAAACCCGGCGTAAATCCTCCACCAACCAGCCCAGACCCTTCCCCATCAGGCCAGCCGCATCCCCCAGGGTTTGGGGCGGCCAGGCCGGGTTGCGCAGCGCCAGGGCCCACAGGGCATCCGCGGTGGCTTCCTGCCACTTAAAAAAGCGGATGCCAGCCTGGCCAAAAGCGCGCTCGTGTTCTGCATGGCGTTCTGGGCCCGTAAAGCGCAAAACATGGCTGCCATCCGAAAGCAGCACGCCCATAGCCGGGTTGGATGGGTGGGCCGGCCAGGCAGCCACCCCTGCTGCCCGGGCCACCCGGTCCATCGGGCCACCGGGGTAAAAACCGCCGGCCAGCGTGGCTCCAGCGTCAAACCGGTAGCCCTGGTGGTAGAAAGTTCCGGCGCAGCCCCCGGCGTAGACATGGGCTTCTAAAACGGTGACGTCCAACCCGGCTTTGGCCAGAACAGCCGCCGTGGTCAATCCACCGACCCCTGCCCCAATGATAACCACCCGCTGCATTCGGTTCAACCCTTCAGACAGATCAGGCGAGTAAATCGCGCAGCGCGCTTTCTAATTCAGGAAATTTAAAGGTGTAGCCCATTTCAACCAGGCGCTGGGGAACAACCCGTTGGCCATCCAGGACGACGGTGGTCACTTCGCCAAACATCAATTTGAGCGCAAACCCAGGAACCGGCATGAAGGAAGGCCGGCCCATCACCTTGCCCAGGGTTTTACCGAAATCTTTATTTTTCAGCGGGTTGGGTGCAGTCAGGTTAAATGCACCACTGGCGCTGTCGTTTTCAATTAAGAATTGAATGGCTCCAACCATATCTTCCGGGTGAATCCAGGCGTACCATTGCTGGCCGCTGCCAAACGGGCCGCCGGCAAACAGTTTGTAGGGCAGCAGCAGGCGGGCCAAAGCACCCGAATCCGGGGTCAGGTAGATGCCGGTCCGGATGACGGCGTAGCGCACACCCAACGCCTCCACGCCGGCGCTGGCTTTTTCCCAGTCCACGCAAACCCGGGCGAGGAAATCGCTGGCAGGCGGGTTGGATTCGACCACGACATTATCTCCCTGTGGGCCGTAATAGCCCACAGCAGAGGACTGGATCACCACTCCGGGTTTCTGGATGGTGCGCCGGACAGCATCAACAACGGCTTGCCCTGCATCCAACCGGCTTTGCAAAATGGCTTTACGGCGTGGTTCTGTCCAACGAGATGGGAAAAAACCCTCTCCGGCCAGGTTTTCGCCTGCCAGGTTCACAATCGCAGCAGCACCTTCTGCCTCGATGAACCACCCTTCACCGGTTTTAGCATCCCACTTTACCGCGCGCGCCCCGGAGGGCAAACCGCTCACCTTTGCGGGGTTCCGGCTGAGAATCACCACTTCATAGCCTTGTTTAACCAGGTGTTGGGTAAGTTTGCGGCCAATCGAGCCGCTTCCACCGGTGATAATTACTTTTTGATTCATGCTTTACCTCCAAAATTTCAGGATAAGTTGAGTGTGACTGTAAACACTGCACCGCCTTCAGGATGCGTGGCAGCGCTGATTTGCCCGCCGTGGCCCTCAACAGCCAGCTTGCAAAAGGCCAGGCCCAGGCCCGTACCTTTACTGCGGTCGGCCTGGCTGCCGCCCTGGCGGTATTTTTCGAAAATATGGGGCAGGTCTGCTGCGGTTATGCCTTTGCCATTGTCCCGCACAATAAAAGACACTCTGCCCTGGGCCACCTGGGATTCAACCACAATCCGGCTGCCAAACTTGATGGCGTTGCCCACCAGGTTGTCTAATACGCGGCCCAAGACCGCAACATCCACATCCAGTTGTACATCTTCCTCTGGGAAGTTGACCACCAGGGTTTTTCCAATGTATCGCACCGGAATCGCCCAACGCTGGATGACCCCTTCCATGAAGGCCAGGAGGCTGGTTTTTTCTTTGTTGAGCACAAACTGGCCATCTTCCATCTTGCCAACATCCAGGATGCTGGAGACCATGTTGGCCATGCGCCGGCTGCTTTGCAGGCTGGAAGCAACCAATTCCATCTGGTCCGCAGGTTCTAAATCCCTGGATTTCACAACCATATCCAGGGAGCCAATTATATTGGTCAGGGGGTTGCGCAGGTCATGAACCAGCATCTGGGTGAAATCTTCCTGCATTTTTTGCTGGCGCAGGATGGTCTGATTTCGAGTTTCCAAGGTGTCCACCAGCCGGCTGGCGCTGCTGGCAATGGTGGCGAGGTGGCGGGAATAATCGCGCCGGCCTACCTGGCTTTTGGTCAAGGGTTTCTGGCCAAGCGCCAGGCAAATTTGCTGGTAAAGGGTTTGCACCAGTTCAGCCTCAAAGGTCCAAACGCCGCGAAACTGCCGTTGGGCATCCGGTATGGAAAAACCGGATAAGTCTTGCGCAACCAGTGCAGAAAAAAAATCTGCGCCATTGGCGATGATGAACCATTCAGAAGCAAGCGTGTCGCTTTCAGCAAGCTGGACATAGGTAATACCTGGAATGGAGGGGGGAATGACGTCAAAAACGCCAAATACCCAAATATGTCCTGCACTGCGGGCCAGCCTGCGGTAGCGCTCCACCTGGGGCAAGAAAAGCGAAAGTTTTTGAAACCCCGAAAAGACCTGTGGACGGCTGCTGCTGTTGCGGACGCCTGTTTCAATCTCGTGGCTGATAGTCGTAAGCACCCCTTTGTAATTGGCAAAAACCGAGACGGTTTCCCAGCGGTCTACCAAAGGCCAGAGGGAAAGTGCCGGGTCTATTCGCAATGCACCGGGTGCCTGGGAATGGGTGCTCATATTAACCTCTAGCGAATCTGGTAGGTCTTGTTGTGGGTTTCTCCACCCGGCAGGGAAATTTTCACCTGGATTTTGCCAGAACGGTCGAGGGTGAGTTGGCCGCGGTTTTCCTGGTTATCTTCAAGGGAAAGCTCGCCATACCCTCGCACCACCCAATTGGGGAACCCAAAGCCCAGTTCACTATAGACCACGCCGCTGGCCCGGGCTTCGTATTCGCCATTGGGACTGGAATACATGAAAAATGAAGGAGCAGGCATGCCCAGCCCACGCAGGCCAACCGTGGTGCCTGTGATAGACTCGCGCCCAGTAATCAAGCCGCCACCGGGCAGTTCCACTTCATAAGTAAACTGATAATGAGGATTGCGGGGTTTTTGCACCACCCGAACCAGTGCACCGGTATCGGGGTCGTTCTCAACCCGCTCTGCGCCAGGGGAATCGAAGGCAGGCTGGTAAAGCGCCGGCCCCCACGAAGTGGCGGCAGCGGCAGCGTATACGGCAAACTGGGCCAGGGCTTCTGCGGGCTGGCTGGCTGCGGCGGCTTCAATCCCGGCCAGCAAACGGGTTTTGTGCATGCGCCGGACAATATACCCGGTCAGGGTGATTCCTTGCGGCGGGGTTTCGTACTGCATCCGCAGCTTTCCAGTTAATGGGATTTGGGAAACCATGCTAAACCTCTTTTTTTCTGCGAGTAAGACGGCGGGTTTGCCAGTGACGATAAAGGAACAGCATGCGCAGAGGCAAACCATCGAACAGCAGCCGGCTGAACAAACCAGCCAGGCCGGGCTTGTGTTCAAAAGTAATCCGGTCAGTCAGGCGCACACCGCCTGGAATTTCTTCGAAGATGTGTTCGTGCCGCCAGCTTTTCAGCGGCCCTTGTACCATGACATCCGCAAAAGAAGTGGGGATTGGACCAGGCTCATGGCGAGCCGTCCAGGCCACAGGCAGCGGACCCATCCACAACGTAAAGGCCAATTCTCCGGAGGTTAATGAAGACCGGCTGTCCTGGCGAACCTGCATGATTATCGGCGGCATGGTCAGGCGTTTCAGGGCTTCTGGGGCTGCATGAAACGCCAGCACATCCGCCATGCGAGACGGTAGGACGGATTGATGGAGAAAAATTCGCTCAGCCATATATCACCCAAAAAAATCTGCTTGTAGATTGCACTCTTAATACTGCCCCAGGATGCGTTCGATCTGGTCCACAGCCAACCGGGCATCGGGGCCAATATAGGTGCCGGGTACGCGGTTGGTCAGGGTGGGGTCCACCTGGAAGGCCAACCCGCCCAACCCCACCACCGGGCGCGGATGGGGCAGCGCCTCCAAAACCTGGGTCAGGCCAGCCAGCGCTTCTGCAGATTCCACCCTGGTGGCGGAAAACAACAGCATTTGCGGTTTGAGCAAAGCCAGCGTTTCGTGCAGGCGATCCAGGCTCAGGTTGGCGCCCAGGTACGTCACATGCCACCCACGCCAGCGCAAAATCGCAACCAGGGTGAGCGCACCCAGCTCGTGCATTTCATAGGGCGCACAGGCCACCACAATGCTGCCCTTTCGGGTCACCTCCCGGGTGGATTCAATGGCATTCATCAGGTGAAGGCGGCAGTGGTGGGTGGCAAAATGCTCTGTGGCAATATTAATCTCACCATTATGCCAGCGTTCGCCAATTTCTACCATCGTCGGGCTGATCACTTCGAGCAGCACGGAATCCAATGGGTAAAAACTCAAAGCCGTGCGCATGACGAGATACGCCCGGGCTTCATCCAGGTCTAACAACGCCTGGGTAAATTCCCGCTGAAATTGTTCGATGCTTTTGCCGCCTACAGAGACACCCTCCAGGCGTGCCTGCGGGTCTGCCGGGTTTGCGCCTGTATCCTGAATGCTGTGGAACAGTTTAACGGCCTGGGCAATGGAAAGGCCGCTGTCGGTTTGCAATTTTAGCCAATTCAATGAAGCGACATCATGCTCAGAATATAAGCGGTAGCCGCTGCCTGTTCGCTCGGGGGATGGGAAACCATACCTGCGCTCCCAGGCGCGCAGCGTCACCGGGGGAATACCGGTCATCTCAGCAACAGATTTAATGTTGTAAATTGGCTCGGTGGAAAGCGCTTTTTTCGGTGACATTTATGCCTCTACTCAAAAATCAGAAATTTAGAATCAGTAACCCAAGCAATCTTGATAAAGGTATTGTACATAGTTTGTACAAATTTGTCAAGATGTACAATCTATGTATAGTGAACTCTTTTTCTCAGGACTGAATCCAACCCCTCATTTTGTCATATTGGCAACAACGGCCTGGCCATTTGCGTTTATAATCCTGGATAATGTCATACATTGGTGGTGTGCTATGCCTGATAATGTGTTCTTATTGCTGTTCCCTCTTCTGGGCTACTTAAGCGGCTCCCTGGCCTTTGCCGTTTATGTTACCCGGATGATTAAAGGTGTGGATGTACGCGATGGCGGTTCGAAACACGCGACCACCACCAATACCATTCGCCAGGTTGGGTTTGGACCCGGGGCGCTGGTAGGAATTTTGGACCTCGCCAAAGGGTTTGTACCGGTCTACCTGGCAAAAATCGCGGGCTGCCCCGATTGGCTGATCGGGCTGACCGTAGCAGCAGCCATTGCCGGGCACTGCTGGCCAATTTTCGCTGGTTTTCGGGGTGGAATGGGCCTGGCCGCCGCAGGCGGGGGGATGCTCGCTGTAGCACCACTGTCTTTTGTGATGGGGTTGGGCTGGTTAATTGCTTTGGTGCTGGTGATCAAACATGGGGCACGGGCTTCGGTGATTATGGCAGTCACGCTGGCCCCATTTCTTTGGGTACTTGGACAGCGCGGCACAATTACCTGGGTGACTGCCCTGGGAGGCCTGGTTTTGGCAGCCCGTTTTCTGGTGGATTGGCAGCGCCAATATCGCGAACTGTGGCTCGACCGCGAAAAAGCCTGAACCCCACAGCGAGATGTTAGCCGCGAAGCCCCAGAAGACGCAAAGGAAAAGCCAAAGCTACAACAATTGCGCACACCTCCTTTAGGGTTCATTTAAACCCCTCTTAAAAAACAAGGTTATAATGGTAGCGAAAGTTGGGGTCTTTCCAGGCCTTTTAAACCCTTAAGGATTCGCATATGAACATGCCTGTTCGCCACCTGTCCGCATTTGTTTTCCTGGCCAGCCTGGTATTCACCCTGGCAGCCGCCCCATTCCAACAGGCTCCATCCCTGAGCGTCAACGAAGCAATCGTAACCTTCGGGGAATCGATTGCCTTCAAAATGACCGCCCCGGATGGGCAATCCATCCAAAAAGCGACCCTGATCTATGGCACTTCGGGGCGCTCTTGCCAGGCGGGGGGTGCCCGGCAGGCGGTTGAACTGACCCGCAGCGGCAGCGAAGTCAGCGGCGCCTGGGAATTGGAATGGAAACGGATTGGCGTGGTTCCCCCCGGCGCATCTCTCTGGTGGCAGTGGGAATTCGAAGACACGGTTGGAACGAAAACCACAACCCCCCGCACCGAGATGATTGTCCAGGATTCACGCCACGATTGGCAATCGGTTTCTGGAGATGGCGTTACACTGTTCTGGTACCTAGGCGACCAGGCCTTTGGCCAATTTTTGCACGACCTAGCCCTGGAAAGCCTGGCCTACCTGGAACAAACCCTTGGTTTGCGCCCTTCGGGGGAAGTGTATATCACTATCTACAACACTTCCAGCGAACTGGCCGAAATCAGCATTGGCGCGCCAGAATGGATTGGCGGCTTTGCCCTGCCAGACTATAACGCTGCCATTTTCAGTGTCGCCCCAGGGGAAAACGACTGGGCGCGGGATGTCATGCCCCATGAACTGGCCCACCTGGTGGTGGATTCACTGGTTTTCAACTGTTACGGCGCGTTTTTGCCCACCTGGATGAACGAAGGCCTGGCTGTGGTTTCCGAAGGCGAAATTTCTGAAAGTGACCGCCAAGCAGTCAGCGCCGGGCTGGAAGCCGACGAACTGAAAAGATTGGTCGAAATGGAGCGCGGTTTTTCCGCTTATGGCAACGCAGCCCGTCTGGCCTACGCTCAAAGCGGGTTGGCGGTTGAATTTATGATTCTGGAATACGGCCAGGACAAGCTCCTGGCGCTGTTAAATTCCGTCCAGCAGGGCAACTCTTTTAAAACCTCATTGGAGCAGGTTTACGAAAAAAACACCGACCAGATAGATGCCGCCTGGCGAGAATCTTTAGGGTTTGAACTGGTGATTGCCAGCACCAATGGGGAAACCACCGCAACGCCTACCCCGGTTCCCACAGTGGCATTGTTCAACCCCCTTGCCCAGGTGACACCGGCAACTGCCACCCCCACCCCACTGCCCGTTGAACCCACAGCACCACCCGCCCCAACTGAAGGAGTGGTTCCCCCAACCAAAGCACCCACCCTGGCGCCCTCGCTTACCCCCATGGTCACGCCCACTTCCCAAACCGCCCCCACCCAAATCCCGCGTACCCTGATTGTTGGTGGGGGCCTCGTGATCCTGGCTTTTGGCGGTTTGGCCGCACTGACCATTATTTTTGGCGCGATCTTCCTCTGGCGGCGCAGGTCTTAATCCCTCCACCCGATCATCAAAGGAATATCCACAAGCCCATTTGGCAAACCCATCCCATTCTTTTCGTAGGAGCAGGCATGAAACAACGATTTTCTCTCATTCTATTCCTGGGTTTTTCAATTTTGTCTTTGCTGGCATGCCAGGCCGTAACCGGGCTTACTGCCACCCCAACCGCCGAACCCACCTCAACCCGGCCACCCGCCACGCAAACGGCCATTCCAACCCGGCAGCCCTCAGCCACCCCCGCATCCTCTCCCACGCCTCTTCCTACCGAACCCCCCACCGCCACCCTGCGCCCTACATTCACGCCCATGCCCACCGCCACGGCGCTGCCCCGCGGGTTCATTCTAAAAGAAGCCGGGGCGTTTTCGCTGCAAGCCGTAAACGGCTATGAAACTGTGCAAGAAGAAGCCAGTTTTGTTTTTATCGCCAATCAATCCAAGGGCATCGGTTTCCTGGTCGGTTCCGAACCCGGCACAAGCCTGGAGGATTTCGAAAGCGCCACACTTGAAGCCTTTGAACTTGCGGGCAACAACCCCGTCAAAACCAGCGAAATCACGCTCGCCACAGGCGAAACCCTTAAACGCAAACATTTCCTCCTTGAAGAAGAAGGCCTGGAAATTCAAATGGTCTTCGCTGCAAAAGGCACCTGGAATTACTTTATTCTCGCCTTTAGCGACCCCGACAACCTTGAAGTCAACGCGAGTGAAATTCTCCGGTTATTTGAAGGGGTGTCCCTGCTCTCGGGTGGAGGCACGATTTATGGAATGAATCGCACCAACACGGTTGTGGTCATGGGCGGAGACCCCGACCCAGAAGACCTCGACCCGGCGCTCACCACCAGCGGCGCTGGCGGCTACACCGGAATGCTCTTCAGCGGCCTCGTCCGGCTCTCACCCAGCCTGCAAGTGGAGCTGGACCTGGCTGAAAACTTCACCATCAGCCCGGATGGCACGGAATATACCTTTGTGCTGCGCGAAGACCTGGTGTTCCAAAACGGCAAACCCCTCACCGCTTACGATGTCCAATACAGTTGGGAACGCGCAGCCGACCCGGCTTTGAATTCCACCGTTTCTGGGACCTACCTGGGTGACATTTTGGGCTTCAATGATAAATTGGCCGGAAAAGCCGATACCATTGCCGGGTTGAAGGTGTTAGATGCACGCACCCTGGTCGTTACCCTGGACGCGCCCAAGATGTATTTCCTCGCCAAACTCACCTACCCGACCTCCTACGTGGTAGACCAGGAAAATGTAGAAGCCGACCCAGAGGGTTGGATGTATTCCCCCAACGCCAGCGGGCCTTTTGGCCTGAAGCAGTATACCGAGCAGGATGTGGTGGTTTTTTCCCGCAATGCGGCCTACCATACCCCGTCAAAAATTGATGGCGTGGTATACCTGCTGTTTCGGGGCGGGTCGCGCATCAGCTTTTTTGAAGCCGGTGAAATTGACACCACTGGCCTGGCGCCACAGGATGCAAAAATCATCCAGGACGACCCCGAAAACCCCCTCCGCGAGCAGCTGCTGTCCACCACTTCAATGTGCACCTCGTACGTTACATTGAACAACCAGGAACCCCCCATGGATGACCCGAACCTGCGCAAAGCCATGGCACTGGCCCTGGACTACGACCGCCTGTTGGAAATCAGCTCAGAAGGGCTGGAACCGCGCGCTAACAGCATTTTACCCCCCGGTTTACCCGGACACAACCCGGCCTTGCTGCTGCCTGGCTACAACCCCCAAGCCGCAAAAGATGCCCTGGCCGCTTCTGGGGTCGGCAGTGAGCCCATTGAACTCACCTTCACCGTGGCAGGCTATGCCGAAAACACCAACCCATACCTGGATGCCATCGTCGCCATGTGGCGCGACACCCTGGGCATAGAGATTGTGCTGCAATACGTTGACCCGCGCCGGATCCCCGAAAGCGAGCGCGAAGCCTTTGGCCATATTTTCTTTTTTGGCTGGTGTGCCGATTACCCCGACCCAGAAAACTTCCTGGACATTCTCTTTCACAGCCAGAGTGATTTTAACGTCTCCAAATACAGCAACCCGGCATACGACCGCCTGGTGGAAGAGGCTCGCGCCGAACTGGATGTTACCCAACGGCTTGAACTATATAAACGGGCAGAGAGGATGATTCTGGATGATTTCGGCGTTATCCCCCTGGAGCATGGGTTAACGTACGTTTTGGTGGCTGAACGCATTCAGAACTACACCCACACGGCCATCACGGTGCCCCAAATGCACCGGATTGAAATTGCACCCTGAGTTCGTGGCAACCCATCACCCGAAAGGTGCGGTTGCCGTGAACCGGGCACTGAGGCTGCCGGTCAATTAATTTATCGGATAAAAGGTCCGGGTTGGCCTGAAAAGATGTCTGCCACACGTTCCCTGTGGGCATCCAACAGGTCCAACCCGGCGATTTCATCCGGCGGAAAATACCCAAAGGCTGTCGTTTCATCGGTTAGCACAAGCTCGCCATCCACAATTTCAACCTCAAAATTCAAGGCGATGATTTGAAAACGATTGCCATCCGGGTACGCAACCACCCGGTGGGGGGTGCTGTAAACCCCCAAAAACTGCACCACCCGGCCCTGCAGCCCGGTTTCTTCCCACAGTTCGCGTAAAACCGCTTCCTCCACCGTTTCACCGGGGTCCACACCCCCCCCTGGCAGGCACCACTGCTGGTTATCGGTGCGCCGGGTTAACAAAAGCGTGGCACGGCCAGAGCCAAACACCGTCGCGCTGCACCCCACGCGAATGGGAACTTCTCGGGCAATTCTTTCTCCATACACAAAATGAGTCATCTTTCTTTCTCCTACTTCATTGCAGTGCTACAATTATACAATCATCGTAACTCCTCACCCATCCCCCGCCCCGAAGACCGGGGCTGAGCAGTTACCAATCATCAACCTGAAAGGATAGAAGCCATGACCCCAAACCCCAAAAGACAGGAATTTATCGAACAAATCCGCAGTTTACCCGATAAACTCGAAGCCATGCTGCACGCCCAACCGCCTGAAAAACTGGCACTGCGTTCCGGCGATGAAAGCTGGACGGTTGCCCAGGTGCTGCACCACATCGCCGATGCCCACATGAACAGCTTTATTCGCTGTAAACTGATTCTGACCGAGGATTACCCCACGCTCAAGCCTTTTAACCAGGATTTATGGGCGGAAACCGCAGATGCCCGCGAAGCAGGCTGGCAAACCTCCATGGATTTGATCCGGGGACTGCACACCCGCTGGGCAGTGTTCTTTGACGCCTTACCCGAAACCGCCTGGGAACGCAAAGGCAAACACCCCGAATCCGGTGACCTGACCATTGCCATGCTGCTGGAGTATTACGCCAACCACAGCCAGGTGCACCTGGATCAGCTCAAAAACCTGCTCGAAGGTTAACCGGTGGAACTGAAGTCGCTGGGGTATCGCACAGATCTGATCTTCCCCCGTTTTGAAGGCCAGGTTGAAGACCGGGATACTTACCTGGTCATCCGCACACCCGCTAACCCGTCTTTCCACTGGGGAAACTTCCTGCTTTTCAACCACCCACCTGAACCGGGCGACCTGGAAAGATGGAAAACGCTTTTTGCCCGTGAAATCGGTGGGCCGCCCCAGTTCAACCACCTGACTTTTGGCTGGGATACCACCGGGGGCGAAACCGGTTTTGTCCAACCCTTTTTAGAAGCCGGGTTTGCCCTGGAACAAACCGTAGTGTTAACCGCAGCAGCAGTCAACCCGCCCCCCAAAGGCCTGGCGGATGTTGAAGTCCGGCCCTTAATAGGAGCTGCAGCATGGGAAGAGGCACTTGCCCTGGATATCACCTGCTTTCAAGGCAATTACGAACCGGAGGGTTTTGCCATCTTTGCGCGCGCCAAGTTCCGGCGCTACCGGTTGATGACCGAAGCCGGGCTGGGTGCCTGGTTTGGCGCTTACCAAAACGGGGTAATGGCCGCAGCATGTGGACTTTTCTGTGATGGCAGCCTGGGCCGGTTCCAACAGGTGGGCACATTACCCCCGTTCCGCCGCCAGGGCATTTGTGGAACCCTGGTATACCGGGCCTCCCGGTTTGCTTTGGAAGAAATGGGCGTGCAAACCCTGGTGATGCTGGCCGATGAAAACTACCACGCCGCGAAAATTTACGAATCGGTTGGGTTCAACCCCACCGAAAAACAGCGCGGGGTATCGTGGTATTTGGGAATTGAGCAAAACGAAAAACAACAACCAGATGCTTCGACATCATGATCGTTCGGTCCTCTAATCGCGAAGCAATCTCCCTGCGCGTGTCATTCCCAAAGGCGCAGCCGAGAGGAATCTTTTGCGATTGGGGTAAGGTTTCTCAGTCGCTGCGCTCCTTCGAAACGACAATTACAAATCCATGGTTTCGCTAATCAGCCAGCGCCAGATCCACGGCTGCCTGGGCGTGCAGGTGGGTGGTGTCGAATAGAGGTATATCCGTATCGGCTTGTTTGACCAGCAGGCCTATTTCGGTACAACCCAGGATGATGCCCTCAACACCCTCCTGGCGCAGCCGCTCGATGATTTCCAGGTAATGATGTTTAGACTCCTCCCGGATAACCCCCTGCACCAGCTCCTTATATATCACCGTGTGAATCACTTCCCGGTCTGGTGAGGCGGGCACGCTCACCTGCAGGCCAAATTTTTGCTCCAGGCGGCCTTTGTAAAAGTCTTTCTCCATGGTGAAGCGGGTCCCCAACAACCCAACCCGGCTAAACCCGCGTGATTGGATGGCCTGGGCGGTGGGGTCTGCAATGTGCACCAGGGTAATGGAAACGGCGGCTTCAATTTGCCTGGCCACCAGGTGCATGGTGTTGGTGCAGAGGAGGATAAAATCGGCCCCGCCGCGTTCCAAACTTTGAGCAGCCCGGGCCAGCAGCTCGCCGGCCTCATCCCACCGGCCTGCCTGCTGCAGGACCTCAATTTCAGCAAAATTGACCGACAACATCAGGCTGCGGGCAGAATGCAACGGGCCAAGCCGCCTTTTGGTCTCTTCGTTGACCAGCCGGTAATATTCCAGGGACGATTCCCAACTCATCCCGCCGATTAACCCAATGGTTTTCATGATTGGCTCCTCCTGATTTTGCCTGTGCAGCCCGGTTTTACAGCAGGCCTTTCTGCTTCAAGTCTTCCATCATCTTTTTGGGGTTTGGCATCTCAATATGGGCCGGGTAAAAAGAGGCCATACTGATCAAATCGTCCATCTCAGGCCATTCCACCACCACCAATGAGGGCAAACTCAGCCGGCCCCATAAAGAAAATGGATCCAAACCCAGGTAGTGCCCTATAAAGAGACTGATGACCGTACCATGGGCAACAATGGCCAATCTTTTCCCGGCGTGCTGCTGGCAAACTGCACCAACCGCCTGGTTAAAGCGGTTAAAAGCCTGGGTGGCTGTTTCAGCACCAAACACCAAGGCATCCGGGCTGGCAAAAAAGGCTGCTACCGAGGCAGCAAATTCCTCTTGCGAGGTGAAGTTGGCAGCAGGGCGTTCGTGTTCGTGCAGGCCCGGGTAAACCTGCCAGTCAATGCCCAGCTTTTCCGCCAGGATTTTTGCCGTTTCCCTGGCCTTCGGTTCCACACTGCTGGCGATAAAATCCAATTCCCATTCGGTAAGCTGCCGGGTAAACGTGCTGGCGCGCCCCCGCCCTGCAGCGCTAAGCGGCCAGGCGGCCGCGGGCAGTTGGGGGTTGATTTCAGGAAGGGAGTGTTTAATCAAAACGAGAATCATGGTACCGGCACCTCGTTTTCTCGCATCAAGCGAGCTTCTTCATGGATATCATAAGCAACCTGAAACTGGCGCACCACCCAGCGGCCAGCGGTAAACTCCAAGAGGGTATAGGCGCTTCGTCCATCATTCCGCAATCCAACACTGGCCACGTTAACCAACAGCATGCCGTTATGCGTGATCACATGGTGCTGGTGAAAATGGCCATAGGCCACCACCTGGGCGTTCAACGGGCCAAAAACCGCATCGAGCCGATCGGCTGGCTCATCCGGGCGGCAAACCAACCCCCAGGGGTCGTTTGGGGCGGCATGGCAAACCGCCAGGGTTTGCCCTGGCGCTGCCTCGATCCGCTCCACCAACGGCAGGGATGCAATCCATTCGCGGTATGCCGGGGAGAGGCGCGGCGCAATCCATGCTTGAACCCGGTGCATAAATGCCGTCCATTCGGGCGGCACTCGCTTAATCTGGTTTTCAAAATCAATTTCCAGTAAATCGTGATTACCCATCACCATGTGCACCTGGCGGGCGATGAGCAGGTCGAACACCTCATCCACACCCGGGCCGCCGCCAATCATATCCCCCAGGCAGAAAACCGCGTCAAATGGTCCCGATTCAGCAGTGTGTTGGTCCAGTTGAGCCAAAACCGCTTTAAGGCCGGTTAAATTTCCATGTACATCCGAGAACAATGCAAATCGCATATTAGAATTATAATCTTAAGAAATGGGGTACAACGGATTGTTTTGATTGCATCAAGGAGTGTTTGTTATGGAGAGTCAAACCACAATTTCGGTCATCATCATCAACCTTGCGCTGCTGTTTTACAGCGTGGGAGTTTGGAGTGAGCGGCTGCAAGGACGCTTAAAACCCTGGCACCTGGCGTTTTTTTGGACTGGCCTGGTTTTTGACACCTGGGGGACGGGCTTAATGATGGAAATGGCTGGTGGACTGACCGCCGATATTCATGGGGTTACCGGGGTGGTGGCAATCTTGTTGATGCTCATTCATGCAGGTTGGGCTACCTGGGTGCTGATTCAAAAAAATGAACGCATGATTCAAAATTTTCACCGCTTCAGCATTGTGGTCTGGCTGATCTGGCTGGTGCCTTATTTCAGCCCAATGATCCTGGGAATGCCAGCTGGCTGAATCTTCTCATCAAAACATCATCATAAAACACTTGACTTAAGGCCATATGTCCTTAAAATATATTTAGCCTAGCCTAAATTTTAAAATATAAGGAGCAGCAAAGGTACCATGAAAACGTGGATGCTTTTCATTGGAGTGTTTATATTGAGCCTGGCCCTGACCGCCTGCGCAAGCACGCCTGAGGCAGACAGCGGAAAGCTGCAAGTCGTGGCAACCACAAGCCACCTGGCGGACACTGTCCGGCGCGTGGGCGGAGAAGCCATTGAAGTGAACGGGCTCATGGGCCCTGGCATTGACCCCCACCTGTTTGTTGCAAGTGAAAGCGATGTGGAAACCCTGCAGCGGGCTGATGTGATTATTTACAATGGCCTAAACCTGGAGGCGCAGATGGCCCGAATTTTCGAGCAGCTTGCTGAGCGCAAACGGGTTGTCGCGGTAGGCGAAACCCTGCCAGAAAGCCGGCTGCTCAGCAAGCAAGGCGGAGGACAGCCTGACCCGCATATCTGGTTTGATGTTACGTTATGGATTGAGGTTGTGAAAGCAATCCAAACCACCCTCTCCGAAGCCGACCCCGCAAACGCAGCCGTTTTTGAAGCCAATGCCGCCAATACCATCGCCGAACTGGAAGCGCTGCACACTTACGTTCTGGAGCAGGCTGCCCGTCTGCCCACAGAACAGCGCATCCTGATTACCGCCCACGATGCATTTGGCTATTTTGGCAATGCCTATGGATTCGAAGTGCGCGGCTTGCAAGGCATCAGCACGGCCTCAGAAGCAGGCGCTGGCGACGTCCAATCCCTGGCGGAGTATATTGTCGAAAAACAAGTCCGGGCGATTTTCATCGAATCTTCTGTTCCAGTGCGCAACGTAGAAGCGCTGCAGGCAGCCGTCCAATCGCGCGGCTGGACGGTAGAAATCGGCGGTTCGCTGTTCTCGGATGCCATGGGCACACCAGGAACGCCTGAAGGCGAATACCTGGGCATGGTCCGGCATAACATCGACACCATCGTTTCCGCCCTGCTGGGCGAAACCCCCTGAAAGGAGTACTGATGACCCTGATGCATTCAATTGAAGTCACTGACCTGACCGTTGCATACCATGAAAAACCTGTACTGTGGGATATTGATTTGCAAGTTCCCAAGGGTACACTGATGGCGATTGTGGGCCCAAACGGGGCTGGAAAAACCACCCTGATTAAAGCCATTTTAGGGCTGGTTAAACCCGCCGCCGGGCAGGTGTTGATTTTCGGCAAGCCCTATGCAAGCCAGCGCCGCCAGGTGGGTTATGTGCCGCAGCGCGGCAGCGTGGATTGGGATTTTCCCACCAGTGTGTTGGATGTGGTCATGATGGGCGCCTATGGAAAACTGGGGTGGTTCAAACGCCCCGGCGCCTTAGAGCGCAAAACCGCCCTGGAAGCACTCGAAATGGTGGGAATGCGCGAATTTGCCAACCGCCAGATCAGCCAGCTTTCGGGCGGCCAGCAGCAGCGCACCTTCCTGGCACGCGCCCTGGTTCAAGATGCCCAGGTGTATTTCA
>CAZAYY010000024.1:0-60331 GCA_964489525.1 uncultured Anaerolineales bacterium | reverse complement strand
GCGCAGCGACGTATCTTGTGTTGATTTTTGGTATTCCTGGCCTGATTTTGGCTGCAGTAGGCGGCGTGCTGCCTTTCCTGCGCAGCCGAAAGACTGCCTGACATTTTTTCTCCTCTTTGGTTGGGGACAGGGGCTTGTGGCCCCTGTCCCCCAGCCTCAATTAGAAGTGGATTTGACCTATGCCTTTCTATTCTTTTCAGTGCCCAAATTGTAAAACCACCTTTACGTTGATGCGCGCCATGGACCGGCGTGACGATGAAACGGAATGCCCTTCGTGCGGTGGGGAACAAAGTGTGCGTTTGCTCTCCATCCCATTGGTCATGTCCCGTTCCGAATCTGGTTACGTCAGTTCTTTGTCTGGTTCAGGTTGTGGGGGCTGTTCAGCGTCTTCCTGTGCCGGCTGCCGGTCATCTTGAGCGATTAATTTTCCGTATTTTTTAATCTAATTCAGTAAGATTAAATTTTATTTATGTGTTATATTTGCATATCTATATATGTGGTTTGATGATTTTTGTCCGATGGAGAAGACCTGGGTATGTTGAAAAATTTACTCACCCGGCGTGAGTTTTTGCGAATAACAGGGGGCGTGGTTGGCAGCGGCCTGCTCGGTATAATGGTTACCCCATACCTGACCCGCAGCAGCACACCGGTGCGGCCCCCAGGGTCTTTGCCCGAGCCAGCCTTCCTGGCGGCGTGCATCCACTGTGGGCGCTGCGCCAATATTTGCGACCGCGACGCAATCCGCCTGGACAGTGACGGTACGCCATACCTGAATGGGATTGACGGCTGGTGCGATTTTTGCGCCAAGTGTGTGGATGTCTGTCCAACAGGCGCGATTTTGCCCTTTGATGCGCAGACGATGGTCATCGGCACCGCCGAAATTGACCGCACTCGCTGTATTGCCTGGGATCACGTTGGCTGCCGCTTATGCTACGACGAATGTTTGAATTTAAAAGATGCCATTTACCTGGATGAAAATTTGCGCCCGTATATTGATGCGGAACGCTGCGTGGGCTGCGCTGCCTGCGTCAATGTGTGTCCGCAATCTGCAAAGGAAGGAATGAATCGAAAATATGGTAAAGCAATGATGGTGCGGTCATGAGTGTCGCAATGAAAGCCGAACGCATCGTTAAACTTAAAGATCGGACGATCATTCCCTGGCCGAAAATTCGAGCGGCGTTTACCATCACCTTTTTTGTGTTGGCTGCGCTCAGCGCCGCATCAAATAAGTTAACGGTTTCCACCAGCTTTATCGGGATTGGCGAGTGGGGGATTGCCTGCCCGTTGGGTGTTGCCCAGGTCATTCTGGCTACGCGCGAACTTTCCCCGGTTTTTGCACTGGGCGGGCTTTTGGGTGTGGTTGGCATCATGTTCAGCGGGCGGTTTTTCTGCTCGTGGATTTGCCCGGGCCGTTTTGTTTTCAACCAGGGCCCAACCAAAAACAGCAAACCCTGGAAGCACCGCAAACTGGCGCAAAGGTTGATTAGCGGCGGGGTATTGGGAGCGGCTTTTGCCTGTCATAACCCGGTGTTTTGCACCATTTGCCCGGCTGGCGTGGCCTGCCGTGGCGCGATTGCCGCCGGAACAGGCGGCAGCCTGGCCCCAACCCTGGCCTGGTTTGGGGTTTTGTTGGGAACGGAATGGGCAACCGGTCAATCGTGGTGCCGCGACCTGTGTCCCCTGGGCGCAACCATCAGCCAGTTGAGCGCCCTCAACCCCTTCATCAAAGTTCGCCGCAAGGAAGATGTCTGCCGGCCTTGTAAAGCCTGCCAGAAAGCCTGCCCAATGGGCCTCAACCTCTCTAAAGATACCGACTTCTCCTCGTGTACCAAGTGCTTTGCCTGCCAGTCGGCCTGCCCGCGCGGCGCTGTGACCATCGCCCTGGTGGATATCGGTGTTCGCCAGGATGCCGAAAAGCTGCCCCTGGCAGAATGAGACTGTCAGAAAAACCCTTACAAAAACAAGGACAGTTTCCGCTTTCAACCATGCCAGGATTTGGTAGAATTAAAGCAACCTTAACAATTGTATACTGATCAACCCTGGCGCCCTCATCCCCGGATGGAAGGGCTTAAAGGCGAAGCCGGTCAAAGTCCGGCGCTGTCCCGCAACTGTAGGGATGCTTACCATGGAAGCATCCGAGCCAGGTCGCCCGCCCAGGTTGGTTTCTTTTGTCCTCGTGGTAAGGAGGTGGAAACCGTTTGTAATTCAAGAAAGAATCCCTGAACCCCTTCCCCCGGAAGGGGTTTTTTTGTTCGCAAAACTTTAAAATTTCACCAAGACAGGAACAACAAGGATGAACCGCTTAATAACCCCTATCATTTTTGTAATACTTTTTGCACTGTTGAGCGCATGTGCAGCCAACCAACCCGCAACCGCGCAGCCTGAACCCACCCAGGCTGTGCCCACCCAGGTTGCACCTGACCCGACTGCCGCCCCGGCCAAAATTGAAGTGACCGACAGCCAGGGCAACACCGTCGTTTTGGAAAAGCCCGCCGAGCGCATTATTTCCCTGGCACCTTCGAACACAGAAATTGTGTTTGCCCTGGGCGCCGGCGCTCAAATGGTCGGTAGAGACACCTTCTCCGATTTCCCGGCGGAAGCCCTGGACGTTAAGGACATCGGTGGCGGTTTTGCAGCTTTGGACATGGAGTCCATCGTGGCCCTTTCCCCCGACCTCGTTCTGGCTGCCGATATTACCGCTCCAGAGCAAATACAGGCCCTGGCCGACCTCGGGGTTCTGGTGGTGACCATTCCAAACCCAATTCAGATTGAAGACATCTTCCCCAACCTGTTGTTGGTGGGCAAACTGACTGGCCGCGATAGCCAGGCCCAGGCGCTTGTGGCTTCTCTGACCGAGCGGCTCAACGCTGTAGATCAAAAAATTGCCAGTGTCAGCGAACGCCCGATCGTGTTTTACGAAATTGATGGCACTGACCCCAAGGCACCCTGGACCATTGGCCCCGGCTCCTTTGGAGATGCGCTCATCCTCCGGGCTGGCGGTGAGAACGCAGCCAAGAGTTTGGAAAGCCCCTGGGGCCAACTGAGCCTGGAGCAGCTTTTGGTGGTGAACCCGGATATCATTTTGCTGGGAACTTTTACCTGGGGCGGCGTTACGCCGGATCAGGTGGCTGCCCGTGCGGGTTGGGATGGTTTGGCTGCGGTTCAAGCGGGTAAAGTCTTCTCTTTCGATGACAACCTGGTTTCCCGCCCGGGGCCGCGCATTGTGGATGGCCTCGAAGAAATGGCCAAATTCTTCCACCCGGACCTGTTTAAATAGGCTGGCTGCATGTTTAACAGACACCCCTATGGGATTCTGACCGTGCTTTTAGGTGCAGCAGTGATTTTGAATGTTGCTATTGGCTCCGTTTTTGTCCCCCCGGCTTCCATTCTTCAGATGTTGGCTGGATCCTTTGGGGTGTCTGTTGAACCCGACTGGCCCGCCGCTTTTGAAACGATTATTTTCAAAATTCGCCTGCCGCACATGGCCCTGGTTGCGCTGACTGGCGCTGCCCTCTCTGGCAGCGGGGCTGCCTACCAGGGTCTTTTTCGTAACCCGCTGGCTGACCCCTACCTGATTGGGGTGGCTTCTGGGGCAGGGCTGGGAGCGGTGTTGGCGCTGACGCTGCAGTGGCCTTCCTCCATGCTTGGCTTTTATGCCATTCCGGTTGCGGCTTTTGTGGGTGCCCTGCTCACGGTTAGCGTGGTTTACAGCCTTGCCAGGGTGAACCGGGCAATTCCCACCACCACGCTGATTTTGGCTGGCGTGGCCGTCAGTTCCTTTGCCACTTCGCTGTCGTCTTTTTTGATGCTTTCATCCTCCGATGAGCTGTACCGGGCGATGGCCTGGCTGTTGGGCGGCGGGTCGGCGGGCGGCTGGCAGCCCTTTTTTGCCACCCTGCCCTATGTGGTTTTGGGCTGCCTGGTGCTGATTTTTTCCGGGTATGCGCTTAATGTGCTCCAGTTTGGCGATGACCAGGCCCGCCAGTTGGGGCTGCCTGTGGAGCGGGTCAAGGTTGCGATTGTCCTGGCTGCTTCGCTGACTACAGCGGCCGCGGTTTCTTTTTCCGGGCTGATTGGTTTTATCGGCCTGATTGTGCCCCACCTGGTGCGCATGCTCTGGGGACAGGATTACCGCCACCTGATTCCCCAATCCATCATGGGCGGGGCGGTTGCCCTGCTGGCCGCCGACATGTTGGCCCGCACGGTGCTTGCCCCACAAATTTTGCCCGTGGGCATCGTCACCGCCCTGGCGGGAGCCCCCTTTTTCTTGTGGATTCTCCGCCGGACCAAATCCCAATTTTTTTAACCTGAATCGAGGTAGCCATGTTTGAACAACACCCCATCTTAGAAACCAGGAACCTGACCATAGGTTACGGCAATTGTCCTGTGGTTCGCGATGTCAGCTTTTCTTTGAACAAGGGAGAAGTTTTCGCACTGATTGGTCCCAACGGCGCCGGGAAATCTACCCTGCTTAAAGCCATCAGCGGTGTGCTGCCTACGCTTTCGGGCTCGGTTTGGGTGAATGGCAAGAATATCACCAGCCTTTCGGAACGGGCGCGTGCCCGTAAGCTGGCAGTGGTGCCCCAGGCCCGGTCCTTACCTGCCGGGTTCACCGTTTACCAGACCATTTTGATGGGCCGGACGGCTTACCTGGATTGGTTCGGCAGCCCTGGCGCAAAAGATGATGCCCTGGTGCGTTCTGCCATGGAGCAGGCCCGCATCAGCCACCTGGAAAAACGCCATGTAGATACCCTTTCGGGCGGCGAACAGCAGCGTGTTTTGCTGGCGCGTGCCCTGGCGCAGGATACTCCGGCCTTGCTTTTGGACGAACCTACCACCCACCTGGATTTGCAGCACCAGGCCGGGCTGCTTAACCTGGTGCGCGAACTGGCCTGCGAGCGCGATTTGTGTGTTTTTGTGGTGCTGCACGATTTGAATTGGGCCAGCCTGTATGCCGATCGGGTTGGCCTGCTGTTAAATGGCCAGCTTCATTCGGTCGGAACGCCCGACAATGTGCTCACCAGCGAACTGCTTTCGTTTGTTTATCAGATTCCGGTAAAAGTCGTCCCCCATCCCGATTATGGCACACCCCTTGTGCTGCCCGATGGCGTCTACACAACCCGGCATTTGAAATATCCCTACCCCGTCAGCAGCGTTTCAGTGAACGGCTGACCTGCGCAGCGCCCCCGGGTCGTTTCGTAAGGGCGCAGCAAGCAAGAAACCTTTTCACAAGCCAGGAGCCTGGAGCCAGTAGCCTGTAGTACCAACGTCAGTCGTTCTCCATTTTCCCCATGTGTCGTTTCGTAAGCGCGCAGCAGGCGAGGAACCTTTCCCGAATTCCAAAGATTCCTCCCGGCTGTGCCGTTCGGAAGGATACACGAGGCAGACAGGATGCCTGGCTGTGTTCGCAACCCCATGAAGGGGGGGCGGCGTTCTGAAGAAACGCTTTTTTCACTTAAAATTGAGGCCTGGGATGAGGTTTGGATGCCCCAACGGTTTGCCGCAGCAAAAGTGGAACGTGCCTGTTGGCTACTTTAAAGTCAACAGGTATGCGGTCAGGGCGTTAACCTGCTCCTCCGTCATCGCTGCCGAAATATCCAAAGGCATCAGCCCAGGTTCAAACCCGGGCACGATGAACGCATCAGGGTCTAGGATGGACAGCTTGATATATGCCTGTGCATCCAGGCCAGGCATGCGCTCACCCGCCCGGCTGGAAATTCCAGCGAGAGACGGCCCCACAATCACGGTGTCTCCGGTAATCCCGTGGCAGCGTTGGCAGAACGTACCAAAAACCCTGCGCCCCTGGTCTTCCAGGGGCGACAGGGTGGGGGTTGGCGGCGGAAGTAGGCTGGTGCAGGCTGCCAGGAAAACCAGCCCAGCCAGAAACAGCCCGCGCAATCCGCCCGTAAAACGGCGGGAAAGGTGCAGCCCTTTCTCTAACAAAACTTAACTCTCTTGGATCCGGCGGAACACGGTGAATACACCCAAAAGCACGCCCAGGCCCATGATGATGGCGCCCAGCCGGATATCTGCCGCAATTTTCAAAGCGATAAACGCAACCAGGCCCAGGTTAATGGCCCAAACCGAAGCGGTTTCACCCCAGGGCAGTATGTGCAGTGCGTCCTTGCCTCGCGAGGCAGCCACGCTCAAAATCAAGTTGGTCATCATCCCAACAAACCCGGCGTGGGCAAATACGGCGAAGAACCAGGTCGGCAAAACGGAAAAGTCGCCGCCGGTGCCCATCACTGCATACAGGAATAGGCCCATGTAAATCACCAACCAGAGCGTGCCGAAGAAAGCCCAGGGTTTGACACCTGCCCCGGTGGGCAGCGCAGCCACCGCCCGCCAGCCGAAACGGGCCAGGAAGGTGACCATACCGATAATCAGCAGCATGCCAAAAATGGGCAGAATCTGTTCCACTATGTTCAGGAAAAAGGCCAGCGGCACCAGCGCAGCTCCCACAATCCAGGTCAGTGCCTGGAGCATCCCGGCCCAATTCCAGCGGGTGACCTGTTTGCGCAGACCCCATTCCACAATGGTGCTGGCCACCAGGAAAAGATAGGTATCCATCATCGCGGCGTGAGCGCCCACCCGGTCGCCCTGGGGCAGGGGCAAAAACTGGCCCACAACCCGCTCCAGCCCGAGCAGCATGCCCACTGTGCCACCAATCGAAGCGGTGAGCAGCGCACCAACAATCAGAATGTGGACAGTAGTCAGGGTCTCCTGCTTTTTAAATTGGCTGAAGCCAAAAATGGTCGCCGTCCACAGCACCAACACGGAAGCCAGGCCAAAGGTTGGCAGCAGCGCCACCAAAAACCCACTGGGTCGTGAAAAAGCCAGGCCAAAACTCGGCACATACAACCCGAAGGCAATCACAGCCGCCCAAACCAGGTAGTGGACCTGTTTTTCATATTGGGCGGTCACGGTGCGGGTTCCCGTCAGTGTCCAAATGGCAACCCCAATCGCGCTCAGCGTAATCCAGCCGATGCTGCCGCTGTGCAGGTGCAGCAAAACCTGCCAGCGGTCAATTGGGCCGCTGGTCAGTGAATTGTCAAAACCAAAATAAATGTTAATTAGAAAGAGAAGAAGTGCCCCTATAAACACAACCTTAAGGGACTGCCAGACGGATTGATTTTCAACGCGGGTCAGGTACATGGTTTGCTCCTTTTATCCTATAAAATGAGTTTAAGCCCTTCTAAAGCCAGCAAAATAAATACCCACATCCAGGCGCCGCAAACGCAGCCGCTGCCAGGTGGTATATAAGCGATTCTAATGACTTTCGAAGGTGATTTTGATGCTATAACCCAAAAGATTATAAAAAGTTACGCCTCCGTTTTCACCCTGCCTGAACAGGCTGCAGGCGTTTTCCTGGCTCCAGGCTCCTGGCTGCCCCCCACTCCCCAGGCCTTCCTGAGGTACAATCTATGCCACTATTTTTAAGGAGTCAACCCAATGCCAACCTTTTCTGACGCTGTCAATCTCTTGTATGTCAATGCCACCGGGCTGATTTTTGATTTCGCCCCACACGCTGATACGCTGCAATCCATGAATGACGCCAAAGTCCTGACCGATTTTCTGGCCAGGGCATTAGCCAGGCATTTTGCAGCCACGAACCCCGAATGGCAAGCGATTGCCGAAGCCCCAACGCTGGACTTGGAAGCGGTTGGCCAAAAAGAGGCACTCAGTTTTAATGTGGACCGGGTGATTGATGAAGCTGTGCGGTTGTTTAAACTGCCCCGACCTGCCGCGCCACCCCCTGCCCCTGCAGGCCCACCGCCCACCAGCCAGGCTTAATACCCTGGCTTATGGGTTAAACCCCGCCGGGGGAATGCCCAGGGCCTGGATCAGTCTTGCCCAGTAGTTCACCTGGGCTGCCGTAGATGCCAGAATGACCAGCTCACGTTCATTAAAGTGGCTGGTCATTTGCTTCATAAAAACCGGGTCGAATTTCAGCGGGGTTTGCGAGACCAGGCGGGTATATGCAATGGCCAGTTTTTCCCGTTCCGAAAAGCTGCCCGGCTGTTCCAGCGGGGTCCATCCTCGCAGGGCTTCTACTTCGGCCGCGCTCACCCCTTCAGCAGCGAATTGGTGCGAATTCATATCAATACAGAAGGGGCATTCCACTGCAAACGAAGCGGCCATTCGGACCAGTTTGAGCATTCGCCGGTCCAGTTTTCCGTCCTGGTGAGTCACCAGTCCCTCAAGCACGCCAGACCCCACCGCTGCTTTGGGGTACCACGCCAGGATACGGGCCGGCAGCATCACTTTGCCTGTAATTTTTTCAGCAATCCAGATGCCCAATCGCAGCATCCAAGGGATTTTTTGGGGTGGGTCAATAAAAGCCAGCATACGGTCAACTCCTTTTACCTGAGGTAATGGTTATTATACCCAGGGTCGGGCGTTCAACCAGCAAGGCCATGTTGGCTTTGGGTGTATACTGGATTTAACGCCGGAGTGTTGTGATCCGGCGTTTCGGAGGCAGGTATGAAACGCATTTTACGGGTGATTTTTCTGGGTGTTTTGCTGGCGTTGGCAAGCCAGCTGCCCGGGCCGGCTGCGGCGCAGGGGGCATCCTGGCAGTGCTGGGGACCGGCGCTCCTTGACCCGTGTTGGAACACGATTCGCGATCTGGCGGTTGTGCCGGGGTCTGGCGGTGCCGAAATGTGGGCTGTGGGCGAAGCCGGCACCATTTTGCATTGGGATCAGGGTGCCTGGCAGCGGGTGGCGAGCCCGGTGCAAACCCACCTGTACAGCGTCCTGTTTGTTTCGCCAGAGGATGGGTGGGCGGTGGGCCAGTCGGGAACCTTTTTGGCCTGGAATGGACGCGAATGGTTGGATAAAAGCCGGGATACAAGTGATTACTACTTTGCCCTGGCCATTGAGCCAGGCAGCGGGAATTATGTTTCGCCGGGCAACTACGCCGGAATTGGTGCGTTTCAACAGTGGAAGAACGGTGAATTTACGAAAATCAAGCGCGAGGATATGTTCAATGGAACGCTGCGCTCGGTATGGTTTACCGGCCCGCAGGATGGCTGGGCAGCCGGCGATTATCCCATTGTGGGAGGGGTGATGTACCGTTGGGATGGCACAGCCTGGGCGCGCTACGATATTCCCGACAGCTCCAGTTTAAGGCAGCTGGCCTTCACCAGCCCGCAGTCGGGCTGGGCAGTGGGGGATGAAGGTGCGATGCTGCGCTGGGATGGTTCGGCCTGGGTGAATTTCCCTACCGGGTTGGAGAAAGATCTGGCTGCCGTCGCCATGCTTTCGGATTCTGAAGGTTGGGCTGCCGGGGATGAGGGTCTGCTGCTGCGCTGGGATGGCGTGCAGTGGGTGGAAACCCCCGCAGTAACCGGCTTGGACCTGTTTACCCTGGAGATGATCAGCCCTTCGCAGGGTTGGGCAGCTGGCGAGGCCGGGGTCATTTTGTTTTGGGATGGCCTGGCCTGGCGGGTGGTTAATGCTCCGGCGGTGGGCATGATTCGGGGGGCGTCCATCAGCCCGGGCAGTGGTGGGCAGGATGGCTGGGCCGTGACCAATGGCAGCCTGATCTACCATTGGAACGGCCAGGATTGGCAAGCCCAACCCGGCCCAACCCGAACCCTGCATACCGTTGCTATGCTATCGCCAACCGATGGCTGGGTTTCGGGGTATCAGTATGATCAAAGCACGCGCACGCCCAAGTTTTACCGGTGGGATGGGGTATCCTGGCTGCCGGTGGACATGCCTGGGCCGGACGCAGTCAACGCCCTGGCCTTTGCTTCCCCCGAGGATGGTTGGGCGGTGGGTTGGAAGGGGGCAATTTACCGGTGGGATGGCAGTGCCTGGACGGCCTGGGAGCGCCTGGGCGAGGACAGCCTGTATGGGTTGGCGCTGCTCGCCTCAAACGACATTTGGGCAGCCGGCGCAGGCGGCGCGCTGCTGCACTGGGATGGGCAGCAGTGGCGCAAAGCCCCTTCACCCTACACAGCCTACCAGGAGGCCATCGGGTTCGCCGGGCCTGGGTTAGGTTGGGCTTTTGGCACGTATGAGAGCGCCGCCTGGGATGGCAGTGCCTGGGTGGTGCAGCCTGGGCTGCCAGCGGGCGTGCGGGCGGTGGACATGGTGGACGTCGCCAACGGTTGGGCGGCGGGCTATTCAGGCCGCTTGTATCGCTGGGATGGCTCTTCCTGGCAGGAGGCGCAAAGCCCCACATCCAACCCCCTGTATGCATTGGACATGGTTTCTGTAAATGATGGGTGGGCGGTGGGGTATCATGGCGTCATTTTGCGCTACAGCGCCGAAACTCTCTCGCTGGGGGCGGCGGTGGGCATTCCCGAAAACACCCCAACCCCCACAACCCCGCCGTCAACCAGCACACCCATGCCTTCGACGCCAACCCCTGCTGCGGCGGTGGTTGTGCCTGCCACGGATGCGTTTCAGTCCACCCAAGCGCAGCCGGCAGGTTCTCCAACACCCATGCTGCTGAACCAGGCAACACCAAGCACACCTGTCCCACAGGGGGAAAACCGCCCAGGTGGTTCGCTTTGCAGCGCTCCCGTCTGGGTTTTCGTGGGGCTGGTGGGGGTGGGCGTCGGGCGCAGGGCGAGGCGCTTCAGGGCTGGGTCCGTTCAGGAAAGGGGCGAATGAACGCCAACCTGTTTGGCGTTTTTATTATTGGGGGCTGAACCGGAAGTGTGCTAAGCACCCCCGTTCAGAATAGAAATTATGTCCAGGGTGAAGAACACCGCCAACACAAGGAACGCCGGAATGGCAATGGCCAGGTAGCGGTAGCGGTGGGTGTAGTTGGTTTTCCACATGCGGCGCAAGCTGGTGATGATCGCCACCATGGCCGCCCCGCTGATCAGCATGGTGATGCCCAGTGCCCAGCCCGCTGCCATGCCAATCAGGGGTAAAACAAAGGGCAGTACGGCGTACTGCAGTGTGCAGCGTACGGCGCTGATCATTAGCGATGCGCCGATTAATTTTTTGGATTCTTCGCCTTGAATGTCGTCCACCACCGGGTCTGGTGTCACCCACAGAGCCCGGCAAATGATTCCATCAAAACGGTTCGCGGTTTTTTGCATCTTATCTTCCTGTTGTGTAAAGTTTGCGTATACCTCGCCTGGTTGCCCGGTAGTTGAAGTGGGTAGGTCGAGGCAGGCAGATTTGGTCAAAAGTATATCTTAAAGTTGGGTATTGTGCGCAATTGCACCTTCTGGCTTCTGGTTCGCCTGCCGGGTGCGAATCCAACCGGCCCAGCGCCTCCCTTTTCCTTAATATTTTGTTTACTTCAGGTTCTTTACTTGACAAAGTAAAAATCCTATGATAATTTATTTTATAGTGTAGTGAAACGTTTCACTACACCAGGATGTACATCAATAATTCGCAAAAGGTGGTTTTTCCTCCTTTAATTGCTTCTTCTGCTAAGGGTAGTATGAATAAAAAGTACGAAAATCCTTTTGGTTACTTTTCGGAAGATGGCAGAGCGTATATCGTTACCACTCCCCATACCCCGCGCCCCTGGGGCAACATCATCAGCAACGGCGATTATGCCTTCATGATCTCACAAACCGGGTCTGGCTTTAGCTGGCGGGGCAATGCTGGGCAAAACCGCATCACCCGTTCCTTTCAAGACCTGGTTAAAGACAATTGGGGCAAGTACATCTACATCCGTGATGTGCACAGCGGGGATTACTGGTCTGCAGCCTATAAACCGGTCATGCACCCAGCCGATGAATATGCGGTAGTCCATGGCCTGGGCTATTCGGTATTCCGCCAGCGGGTGAACCAAATGGCCAGTGAGCTGACCGTTTTTGTGGCCCCATCCGACCCGGTGGAGGTGTTTTCACTAACCCTGACCAACCAGGGCGAAACCGAACGCCTGTTAGACCTGACCACCTATGCCGAGTGGGGCCTGGGCTTTGCCCCGGACGAACACCGCGAATTTCACAAATTGTTTATTGAAACTTCTGCCGACCCGGCCAACCAGGCTGTGTTTGCCCGCAAATGCCTGTGGGGCTTTGCGGATGATAAAGGCCGTCACAACAACGTAGATTGGCCCTATACTGCCTTCATGGCGGCCAGCGAACCGCTTAAATCGTTTGACTGTGATAAAGAATCGTTCATGGGTCTGTACCGTAATGACGACAAGCCCCAGGCCATGTTCCAACCCCGGCTGGCCGGACGCACCGGGCGTTTTACCGATGCCATTGCCGCCCTGCAGGTGGAAGTTCGCCTGGCTCCCGGAGAGACCAAAACCGTGGTCTTCACCCTCGGTGCAGCGGAAGATGGCCGGGAAGATGCACTCGACCTGGTTCGCCGCTATACCTCACCTGCCCAGAGCCAGCAAACCTTGCAGGCAGTGCAAGACTTTTGGTCGCGCTTTGTAGACACCGAAAAGGTGGAAACCCCAGACGAAGCCCTCAACTTTATGACCAACTACTGGTTGAAATACCAGTCCATCTCCTGCAGGTTGTGGGGCAAATCAGCTTTTTACCAGGTATCTGCTGGCTATGGCTATCGCGACCAGCTTCAAGACAGCCAGATTTTTCTGGTGAGTAAGCCGGGCTACACCCGTAAGCAGCTTCTCATGCACGCCGCCCAACAGTTCATCGAAGGCGATGTGCTCCATTGGTGGTTTTCAATTCGGGGCGGCGGGCCGCGCACCAACTGCTCGGATGATTTGCTCTGGCTGCCTTTCATCCTGGATTCCTACTTAAATGAAACCAACGACCTGGGCATCCTGGACGAAAAAATCCCCTATCTGAACGGCCCTGCTGAACCCCTGTACGATCACTGCAAACGGGCCATTGAGCGTTCTTTCTCACGGTTTTCGCCGCGCGGCATTCCGTTGATGGGCGACCACGACTGGAACGACGGCCTCAGTGCGGTGGGTACCCTGCTCAAAGGCGAAAGCTTCTGGGTGGCCGAATTTTTATACATGATTTTGGGGTCGTTCATCCCGTTGGCTGAAGCAAAAGGCGATGCGCGTTTTGCCAACCGCTGTGAAACCGTGCGTGCCAGCCTGAAACACGCCATGAATGAGCACGGCTGGGATGGCGAATGGTATTTGCAGGCCACTACGGATGATGGGCTGCTGCTCGGCTCCAAAGAGAATGAAGAAGGCAAGATTTTTCTGATGCCCAACAACTGGGCAGTGATCAGCGGAATTGCCAGCCCGGAAAGGGCTGCCCAGGCCATGGATTCGGTTACGCAACACCTGCTTAAAGATTACGGAACCCTGCTGAACTACCCGGCTTTCACCCGGCCGCGCCCGGATATTGGTTATGTTACCCGCTATGCTCCCGGTTTGCGCGAAAACGGTGGGGTTTATACCCACGCCGCCACCTGGTCGGTATGGGCGTATACTCTGGCTGGAAGGCCAGACCTGGCATACGAAGCCTACCGCAGAATTTGCCCGCCCAACCGCTCGGTGGATATTGATGTATACAAAGCCGAGCCGTATGTCACCCCCGGCAACATTGATGGCCCCCTTTCTGAGTTTTATGGCCGGGGCGGCTGGACCTGGTATACCGGCTCTTCCCAGTGGCTGCACCGGATGGCCACCCACTGGATTTTGGGCATTCGCCCCCAGCGCGATGGCCTGCTGGTAGACCCTTCCATCCCGGCAGAGTGGCCTGGTTTTAAAGTGACCCGTCAGTTCCGCGGCGCCACCTACCAGGTTGAGGTTCGCAACCCTGACCATGTTCATAAAGGAGTGAAGTCGGTTCAGATTGATGGTTTGCCCCATCCGGGCAATTTATTACCCATCTTTTCCGATGGTAAAACCCACCAGGTAGAAGTTGTTTTAGGATAGTTCTTGCGTGAATGCATCCTCATCACGCAGGGCGTGGTGGGGGTGAGCCTGAAAAATGATCGTTAATCAAGGTGCGTAAGAGAAAAGGTTACCCTTGAGGAGGTGCTTATTGACAGATCCTGATTAATTTTTTTCACCCTTTATGTGGATTTTGAGTTTTAACCTTACAGGAGATAAAAATGAAAAGCTATATCAAGATGTTTGTGATGATTTTGGCTGTATTATTGGTTGCTGGCCTGGCCGGCTGCACCACCGCCGCCGAAGAAACGGCCGAACCAACCCAGGTGGTTGTGGTTGAGCCCACCGCGACCCCCGTGCCAGAACCCATCACCCTGCGCTACGCAAACTGGAACCTGGGCACTGAAGAAGAGAACAACATCCAGCGCCAGCTGGTGAAGGCCTATACGGATATGTATCCCCATGTCACCGTTGAATTTGTGGATATGTCCGGCGAAGGCGGCTGGGATGCCATTCTGACCGCTTACGCTGCCAAAGGCGAACTGCCCGATGTCTTCATGGCGAACAACGTCCCGCTCTACGTTTCCAATGGCTGGCTGGCTGACCTGACCGCCCTGACTGCTGCCGATGCCGATTGGGCCAACGTGCCCCAGGCGCTGAAAGATGGCTTTACCTACTCTGGCAAGGTCATGGGTCTGCCCGCTGCCCAGTTCATCATGGGCTATTTTGTCAACAAAGACCTGTACGAAGCCGCCAACCTCGACGCCCCTGAATATGGTTTTTCGGTTGAAGACTTCATGAATGCAGTAACCTCCCTCAACAACATTCCGCAGGGCGTTCTTGGCCTGGATGAGCAGGAATTTGTGACGGGTTGGTATTCCAATGCCATTGACCCCAACTTGAAATGGTTCAGCTTTGACGGCGCCAAAATGAACTACAACTCGGCCGCTTTCAAAGAAGCAATTGCCAAGACCGGCGAAATGAAAGGTTACACCTGGCAGGGCCTGTCCGACGAACAGAAAGCCAACTTCAAATCCGTCGGCCCATGGGAACTGTTCCTGAACCAGGAAGTGGGCCTGCGTTGGGATGCCTCCTGGGCGCTGCCCAACTATGTCCAAAACGCCACCTTCGATTGGGACTTTGTCGGCGTTCCCGGTGGCAACCAGGCGCTGGTTGCCGACGTGATTGTTGTCTCCAAGACAGCCAAGAACGTTGAAGAAGCCTACATGTTTGCCAAGTGGATGACCTTCTCCCCCGAAGCCTACAAGAAAGAGGCCGAACTGGCTCGCGCCGCTGGCTCTGCCCCCAAGATGCCCCTCTCGGTGGACCCTGCTTCCATTGAACTGTATAAGACCTTCGTGGACAAACCCGGTGTGCTCAAAGCCCTGGAGAACCTCGACAACAGCATGATTGAATCCCTCGCCAAGATTATCCCTGGCTACATCAACGCCCGCTGGGAAGGCAAACCTGGCATTGACGTGGGTGATGACAAGGATGTCAACATGTGGTACATGTTCAACTTCGCCAACGACGGCCGCTACAAATACGAAGACTACGCTGCAAAACTGGAAGAATTTGCCAACAAAATTCTTGCAGACGCTGCTGCTGCTCTCCCCAAGTAGCCGGTGAACTTACAAAGGGCGCTGCGGCATGCCGCAGCGCCCTTTTTGAACCGGAAACCAACCCACCAGGAAACCCGGTATGAACAAAACCAGGCGAATATTTATCATCTTAAGTCTTGCGTTTCTGTTGGCGGTTTTCTTGCCGCTTTCGGCGAATGCTGCGTTGATTTCCTCACCGCATACCGCCCTTCAACGGGCGAATCCTGCGCAGGCATCAACCGCTCAGGCGCTTGAATACCAGGCAGATGTGTTTGGCCTGCCCCTGGCAAGCGATTCCTACGCCCAAATGTACCTTAAACCCAGCGTGCTGCTTGCTCCGGGTGATCGTGTCCAGGTAGAAGTTTCCATTCCGCAGGATGGCACCTACATGGTCTATTTCGACATGGCCGCGTATGAATCTTTTATCAACGCCCCCGAAGGCCAGTTATTGGTGGATGGGGCTTTTCCTCAAGCCGATTTTCGCCGTTTGGTGTTTCCCATTTACTATGAAAACAGTGTAGACCAGTTCCCCCTGGACCGCTACGGCAACGATGCGCTCATTCGCCAGCAGCGTTTGGTGCGCTGGTCGAAAGCTCCCTTGCGAGATGCCAATTTTAGCCTGGAATACCCGCTTCAAATTTTCCTGCAAGCCGGCAGCCACAGCCTGGTCTACACCCAGTCTCGCGAGTCCATGCTCCTGGGTAGTATTTACCTGGTGCCTTTTTCGGGCTACCCCGATTACACCGAATACCTGAACGCCAACCCAGCCCCCGGCAGTTCTGGGGTTTTAATTGAACTTGAAGCCGAATATCCCTCTTATAAAAATGACACCTCCGTTCGCCCGGTCAGTGACCGCAGCCTGAACGTTACCCCCTACGACACCTACCGCCTGCCCCTGAACACCATGGGAGGCGAAAGCTGGCGGCGCAGCGGAAGCACCGTCTATTATGCCTTTGATGTCCCCCAGGATGGCCTGTATCAAATCACCCTGCACGCTTTCCAGGGGTATAAAAATAATTTCACCGTTTTTCGCCGAATCACCATAGATGATGTGGTTTTGTTCGAGCCATTAAACGAAGTCCCCTTTCCCTACACGCCGGATTGGACCTACATGCCTCTTGGCGGCGATACCCCCTACAAAATATATCTCACCCAGGGGCGGCATGTCTTGGGGCTTGAAGCCACCAACTCACCCTACAAAACCGCCATTGATAAAATTCAAAAAGTCCTGATTGATATCAATACCCTTTCTTTAGAAATAAAGAAACTGACCGGCAACCAGGTAGATCGCTTCAAAGAGTGGGAAATTTCGGATTATATTCCCGATATCCGCGAACAGTTGATTGCCATCGCGGATGATTTGGAAACAGACCTGCAGGTCTTGTTAGCCATCAACCAGAGCGGCGGCTCGCAAGAGATCCTGACCTACCAGATGGCCATTGACAACATTCGCTTCCTGGCCGAAGATCCGAATTCCATCCCCATTCGCATGAACCGCTTTTCGGAAGGTTCTGGTTCAGCGGCCCAGCTGCTGGGCAGCATTCTGCCCACTTTGCAGCAGCAGCCCCTGGCGTTGGATAAGATCTACATCCACTCCCCCGATACCCCGCCAGTTAGAACTCGCGCGAACTTCATTACAAGGCTCACAGAGGGAGTAAAGCGCTTCGTGAACTCCTTCAGGCCCAACCCATACCAGTCCATTGGGGCCGCTGAAGACGAGGTTGAAGTTTGGGTTAATCGCCCACGCCAATATGTGGATTTGCTGCAAACCCTCACGGATGAAGGATTTACCCGGGAGACGGGCATTAAAGTCAAGTTTTCAATCATGCCCAACGAGTCCAAGTTAGTTTTGGCCAATGCGGCGGGCATCCAGCCCGATGTGGCCCTGGGGGTGAGTACCAACGTGCCTTACGAACTGGCCATTCGCAACGCGCTCTACGATTTACGCGCTTTCCCGGATTTTGATGGGTTTATTCGCGTCTACTCCCCCGGCGCTTTACTCAGCTACATTATTAATGATTCGGTTTATGCCATTCCCGAAACCCAGGATTTTTGGGTAACCTACTACCGCAAAGATGTCCTGAATTCACTTGGCATTCCGGTGCCTACCACATGGGACGAAGTGATCGACATTTTGCCAGAACTTCAGCGCTACGGGATGAACTTCAATACCCCGCTTTCAAGCGGCAGTGGTATGAAAGGCTACCTGATAACTGCTCCCTATCTATTCAATTATGGGGCCGACCTCTACACCCCCGATGGTTTTTCCACGGGCCTGGATAGCGAAGAGGCCATCAGTGCCATCAAGTTCATGGCCGAAAGCTTCACCATTTATGGCATGCCCCTCACCACAGCCAATTTCTACGACAGTTTCCGTTATGGCACCCTGCCCATCGGTGTGTCGAACTTTGAAACCTACATCAAACTGCTTACGGCTGCCCCGGAAATCAATGGTTTATGGGAAATTGACCTCTACCCGGCCACGGTGCTGCCGGATGGCACCCAAAACCGCTATGCCACAGGCTCGGCCCAGGCCAGTATTATGTTCGCCGCCACAGACCAGCCCACGGAATCCTGGGAATTTTTAAAGTGGTGGATGTCCACCGAAACCCAGGTAGATTTTCAACAGCAGCTAATTTTAAATTATGGTGTGGAATACCTGTGGAACTCGGCCAATGTTGAAGCGTTCCAATACCTGCCCATACCCGAACAGCACAAAGAAGTGATCCTGGCACAGTGGGAATGGCTGCAAGAGCCGGTTAAACTGCCGGGCAGCTACATGCAAGAACGCGAATTAAGCAATGCCTGGAACAAAATTGTGTTCGATGGGGTTAACCCACGGGTGGCCATTGATAATTCCATCATCGTCATCAACCGCGAAATCACCCGCAAGATGGAAGAATTTGGCTACCTCCAAAATGGTGTAAAAGTCAAAGAGTTCAAAGTCCCCACAATCGAAACCGTGCGACAATGGATGGAAGCCGATGACCAGTAATACCGCCCAACCCAAATCAAGATTCAGCATGTGGCTCGAAAAAGAAGGCAGCGCCTATGCTTTTTTGGGAATGTATGCGTTGATGTTTGTTGTTTTTATCGTGGTGCCGGTGCTGGTGGCGTTTTTGCTTTCCTTCACCTTTTTCGACACTATCCAGTTCCCCCGGTTGATTGGTTTGAAAAACTATGTGGTTCTGCTTACCCAGGACGACATCTTCATGCGCTACGTGCTGCCCAACACCATCAAGTTTGCCGTCATCGTCGGTCCGGGCGGCTACCTGCTTGCCTTCACCCTGGCCTGGATGCTGGCGCAGCTTCCCAAGGGGCCGCGCACCATCCTGGCGCTGATTTTGTATTCGCCCTCGATGACTACAGGTGTGGCCATGTCGGTGGTTTGGCTTACCTTTTTTAGCGGTGACCAGAACGGCTATCTCAACAGCTTTTTAATGGGGATGAATCTTATTCAAGAGCCAGTCCAGTGGCTGCAATCGCCGCAGTACCTGATGACCATCATGATCATTGTGACCTTATGGAGCAGCATGGGGGTTGGCTTCCTGGCCATGTTGGCCGGAATTTTGGAAATCAATCCGGAGCTATATGAAGCAGGCAGCCTGGACGGCATCAGCAACCGCCTGCAAGAGATTATTCACATCACAATACCCTCCATGAAACCGCAGATGTTGTTTGGAGCGGTCATTGCCATTGTGGCTACCTTCCAGGCGGGTGCGATTGGGGTGACCCTTTCAGGGAGCAACCCCACCCCCCAATACGCCGGCCAGTTGATTGTGAACCATATTGAAGATTTTGGCTTCCTGCGCTATGAAATGGGCTATGCCGCAGCGGTGTCGGTGGTGCTGCTGCTTATGGTGCTGCTCTTTTCCCGGGTGGCCAACCGGTTGTTTGGCAGCGCAGACTAGGAGGTGTGGGATGGTTTTCAAAAAGTTGGTTCGCAAATCCAAAATTCAAAACAGCGGCATCAATCCCAAGGGCTTCCACCCCAGCCAGGTTAAGTTCTATATTATCCTGGCCCCCCTGGTGGTTTTTATGCTCCTGCCGATTATTTTTATCATTTCCCATGCCTTTAAACCCCTTGACGAGCTTTTTGCTTACCCGCCGCGTTTTTGGGTCATCAACCCCACCTTCAAAAATTTTACAGACCTATTTGCCAGAATGTCCACTTCTGGGGTTCCTGTCAGCCGCTACCTGTTTAACAGTGTTCTGATCACCCTGGTGACCATTGGCGCTTCCATTGTGGTGTCTACAACGGCAGCCTATTCTCTTTCGAAAAAGCGCTTCAAACTCAAGCAAACCTTGTTTGCCATCAATACCGTGGCGCTGATGTTTGTGCCGATTGCTGTAACCATCCCCCGCTTCCTGATTATCGAACGACTCAACCTGATGGACACCTTCCTGGTGCATATTTTGCCAGGCCTCGCCATGCCGGTTGGTCTGTTTCTCATCAAGCAGTTTATTGATGGCATTCCCAACGAAGTCATAGAGGCTGCCCAAATTGACGGGGCAAATGATGTGGATATCTACTGGCGCATCATTTTGCCAATGATTAAGCCAGCCATTGCAACCATTGCCATTCTAACCTTCCAGGCTACCTGGAACAATGCCGATATCTCCACTTTATACGTCAACAGCGAAAGCCTGAAAACCTTTGCCTTTTACCTGACCACCCTGACCTCCACCGCCGCGGGCGCGAACGCAGTAGCGGGTCAGGGCATTGCTGCTGCCGCATCGCTGATTATGTTCTTGCCAAACCTGGTGATTTTTATTTTCTTGCAGAGCCAGGTGATGAGCACCATGTCGCATTCAGGGTTAAAGTAATGAAAAAGATGATCCTGGCCACCTTCCTTGTTTTCTTCCTGGCGGCATTTGCTGGACGGGCATATGCCGATTCTCCTTATACTACCTGGGCTATGGGGCCTGGCGGCTATTTGTTTATGACCCAGGATGCATATACCCCGTTTGCTGAAGTTGACCTGTCTATCTCTGGCGCAGAAGACTTCTTCGTTACCTCGGATGGCGCGATCTATATTGCGGACACCGGTAATAAACGCATTGTTAAATTGGAGAATTTTGTTGAAGTGGCGTCGTATGGGGAGGGCATTTTGGCTGGCCCGACCGGAATTTTTGTAGACGAAGAAGGGGTTATGTACATTGCCGATGCCCGGGATAACGCCATCGTGATTCTCGATGCGCAGGGTGCGTTGGTCAACCAGTTTGGCCGCCCAACCGAGCCTTTGTTTGGCCGCAACCGCGAGTTTTTACCCCGCAAAATTGCTGTTGACAGGCGCAAAAACCTGTACATCGTCAGCGAAGGTTCGGTCAATGGTGTGGTACAAATGAACACCAACGGCAATTTCGTTGGCTATTTTGGCGCAAACACGGCCACCATGTCGCTGCAAATGATTTTGCGAAGGCTGTTTCTTACCGAAGAGCAGCTTGCCCAGTTTGTCAAAAACGAAGCGGCCTCGCCCTCGAACCTGGCCATTGATGCCCAATCGATGATTTACACCATAACCGCTGGCACCGACAGCAATAAAAGCATTCGCAAATTCACCGTTTCCGGCAAGAACATTTTCCCCGATGCGTTTGGCTCCTCTTCGTTCCGCGATATCCACGTGGCCGACAACGGTCTGGTGTTGGGCGTGGATGCCGATGGCCGGATCTATGAATATGACTCAAACGGCGCTTTGCTCTTTGCCTTTGTGGCCAGAGACCGCGGAGAACAGCGGCTCGGCACCCTGCGCAACCCCACCGCCATCGAGCGTTTCGCTGAGTACATTTATGTGCTGGATAAAGAGAAAAACGCCATTGTGGTGTTTGAAACCACTTCGTTTGCGCGGCTGGTTCATGATGGCGTCCGCCTGTATATGGATGGTTTCTACCAGGAAGCCCAGCCATACTTTGAGGAAGTGCTGACCTACAATGGCTCCTTCATCATGGCCTACCAGGCAATTGCAGATGCCTACTATAAAGAGCGTTCTTTTGATGCCGCCCTGGAATATTATAAATATGCCGAAGACCGGGATGGCTTTTCCCTGGCGTTTTGGGAACTGCGCAACGTGGTTTTGCAAACCTCGCTCACCCAGGCCATTTTGTGGATTGCAAGCCTTTGGATAGCCCAAAGTGTGATTTCCCGCTTAGACCGGCGCTACAAATGGTTCGACCCGGCCCGGGCCTGGTTCAAAGACTTGCGGCGCTTCAAATGGGTGGATGATTTTGTTTTCATGTTCCGCTTCATCAAGCAGCCGGCGGATAGTTTTTATTACATCAAAAAAGACGAACGGGGCAGCCTGCGGTTTGCCTTCGTCATTTACGCCTGGGTGATTGTGGTCCGGGTGTTGGCGTTGTACATCACCGCCTTCCCCTTCAACCCATTTGCCAATGTGGCCGATATCCGGGTCGAGAATGAAATTCTTCTGCTGCTTACGCTTCTTTTTATTTGGAATGCAGCCAACTACCTGGTTTCCACCATCAGCGATGGCGAAGGCCGGGTGCGGGATGTCGTCATTGGCACGGCCTACAGCCTGTTCCCTTATGCGCTGTTCGCTTTGCCCGTCGCGCTGCTGACCAACGTGTTGACCCTCAACGAGATTTTTCTCTACACCTTTTCCATGAACATCATCTACGCCTGGTGTGGGGTCATGCTTTACACCATGGTCAAAGAAGTCCATAACTACACAATTTCCGAAACCATCCGCAACGTGGTGATCACCATTTTTACCATGGCCCTGTTTGCGCTGACGGCATATATCCTGTATGTGTTGTTCGACCAGTTATACGATTTCATTTCCGCGATTTTTCAGGAGTTAAGGTTACGTGGCTAATCAAACCAAACCCCCTGTTATTGCCTGGCTGTTCCTGGTGTTCCTTTTTGCACTGGCGCCTTCTCCCCAAAGTGTTTACGCCAGCCAGCCCCATCTGCCTGGTGCGCAGAGACCCCCCGCCATCCCGGAGTATTTTCAAAAGGTAGCCGAAAACCAGAACTTCGAGCTGTATTCCGACCCGGCTACCCTGGCTTTTAAGGTGGTGGACCGGCGCAGTGGGTATACCTGGCATTCCAACCTGGACGAGGTCACCCAGGAAGACCGCCTCAACCGCACCTGGACAGCCTTTGCCCGCAGCGGGATCAGTATTGATTTCCTGGACAGCAAAGCCATCAGCAACCGCGCCTCTCTCACCAATGCAGACCAGACCACTACCTACACCACCACCTCCCAAGGCTTCGAGGCTGTCGTGCGCTTCAACGAGCCATCCATCACCCTCAAACTGGTGGTGCGGTTGGAGCCGGCGGGTGTGGTGGTGGAAGTTCCTTTCGACTCGATTATTGAAGAAGATCCGGACTACAAATTGGGCATGCTCTACCTGTATCCATTCTTTGGCGCAACCAAACTGGACAGTGTACCGGGGTATATGTTCATTCCGGATGGTTCGGGAAGCCTGATTCGTTTCAGCACCTCCACCAAAGCCAAAAACATGTTTTATGGAAAATATTACGGTGGGGATATTGGGATGACTGCCGGTTTGGATTTTGATCCCACCATCCGGCGTGCCTTTAAGCTTTCTTTCCCGGTGCTGGGAATGGTGCATCGGGAAAAACAAAATGCGTATATTGCCATCGTTTCCAAAGGGGCTTCCTATGGCCAGCTGCATGCCCACCCGGCAGGCATTATCACCCAGTTCAACTTTGTATACAACGCCTTTTTGTATAACGAAAGTTATTTCCAGGCTACGAATCGCTCTGGCGCAGGGGTCACCACGTTGCAGCCGCAAACCAACCGTTTTGATATCCAGGTCCACTACCGCTTCATCACCGGCGAAGATGGCGATTACGTAGGCATGGCTCGCAGCTACCAACAATACCTGGTGGAATCGGGAATGTTGAAGAAGCCCGATTCCCAACCAGAGGACATCGGCATCCGCCTTGAGTTTCTGGGTGGTGAAAAAGAAAAAATTCTACTTTGGAATCGACTGGTGCCGATGACCACCGTCAGCCAGATGCGGGATATTCTGGCAGACCTGGAAGTGAAAAACCCCGAAGTGGTGTATTATGGCTGGCAGCCCCTGGGCGCTTCGACCATGCCGCCAAAATCGCTTAAGCTGGATCGAGGGTTGGGCAGCACTGCCCAACTACGCAGCTTTTCTGAAGAAGTGACTGCTGAGGGGGGCAGGTTTTACCTGTATATGGACCCCCAGGCGGCTCTGTGGGACGAGAAAGGCTATTCTCCCCGCTACGACCTGGCGATGTCCATTACCAATTTTAACCTCTATGGTTTCAACCGCGGCAAAGTGAACTATTATCTGAACGATGAGGCACTCCAGGACCTTTATACTTCTTTGAGCCGCGATGTGTTTATGGAACTCCAGGCAGGTATGGCCCTGGACAGCCTGGGTTCCGTGCTCTATAGTGATTTTAAACGCGGCAATTTCCTCAATCGCGAAGCGGCCATTCAGGCCTACCAGGATATGCTCGCCAACAACCCGGGGCTGATGGCCTTTTACATGCCGAATGATTATATGTTTGCCTTTACGGCGGCCTACCTGGATATTCCCCTGAACAGCAGTGGTTATATTTACACCTCGGATGAAGTTCCCTTCTTGCAAATCGTGCTCTCAGGCTACATACCCTATTATGGAAATGCCCTTAATTTCTCCTCCGACATCGAGGACGATTTGCTGCGCCATGTGGATTATGGCGTTTACCCGTCCTTTTTCCTGACCGAGGAAGCAACTGCCAGAATCTTAAACACCCAATCCAGCTGGATTTATACGTCTTCTTATGCCCAATGGGGGCAGGAGGTAGAACGGGTGTATGCCTGGCTGAACCAGCTGCTCAGCCCGGTCAGGGGCGAGTCCATTGTAGCCCGTCAGTTCCTGTCGCCGGGGGTTTCGGTCACTTCGTACAGCAACGGCCTTCACATCCTGGTGAACTATATGCAAACGCCCTTTACTGTTGGGGAGATTACGGTAAATCCGAAAGATGCCCGCATCCTGGAGGTGCTGCCATGAACGTGAAAAAGTTTTTGCGCAATCCATTTGCCAATATTCAACTGCGCTACCGCACCCGCGAAGCCCTTTATGGCTACGCTTTCATCTCCATTTGGGTGGTTGGCTTTGCCATTTTTACCCTGGTGCCGCTGGTCCAGACTTTTTTATACAGCATGAACCAGGTTACGGTCTCGGCAACCGGCATTGAATTGGATTTTGTTCTCTGGCAAAATTACACCAGGGCTTTGTTTACCGACCCTACCTTTGTGCAATTGGTCATTGAATACCTGGTAGAAACCCTGGTTTCCGTGCCCATCGTTTTGATTTTTTCACTGATTATTGCCTTGTTTTTGAACCTGAATTTTAAATTCAAGGGTTTGTTCCGAACGATATTCTTCCTCCCGGTGGTGATTACGAGCGGCCCGGTGATTAAAGAACTGACTGCCCAGGGAGCCACATCGGTTCCAGGAATTGCAGACTCGGCTGCCGTGATGATGTTTTTGGACCAGCTGCCCAACTATCTGCGCAACCCGATTGAATATCTCCTTACCTCTTTTATTTTGATTTTGTGGTTCTCGGGTGTCCAGATTCTGATTTATCTCTCCAGCCTGCAAAAAATTGACAAAAGTGTTTACGAAGCAGCCTCCATTGATGGCGCTTCGGCCTGGGAATCTTTCTGGAAAATCACCCTGCCTGCGCTCAATACCACCAGCGTCATCATTGCCGTATACACCATCATCACCCTTTCGCATTTTTCCGAGAACAAAATCATCCGCTATATTTACGGGCAAACCTATGCAGTGGACGGTGGAATTGGCTACTCAAGCGCCATGTCCTTTTTGTACTTTGCTGTGCTGGTTTTGCTGCTGGCCATTGTTTATCTTGCCCTGAACTACCGGGCTAAAAGTCAATACGGATAACCCATGAAAGCTGCGATTAAACTCCCCACCTCAGACGTTTTGCGAAGCTATTTGTTCGGCAGCCGCACCAGCTACGGGTTGGTGTTTACGGTGATTTTATATTTGCTGTTGATTGCGATTGGCTTTGTTTACCTGTATCCCCTGTTGTTCATGTTCATTACCAGCCTGAAAAGCCCTTCGGACCTGCTGAACCCAATGGTGCAGTGGATTCCCACAGAGGTATACGTGGGTAATTACACAAAGGCTTTGCGGGTCTTGGATTACACGAAAACCCTCGGCTCTTCGATTATGATCAGCGTGGTGCCTTCGGTGATCCAGGCTTTTGTCTGTTCTCTTGTGGGCTATGGGCTGGCTCGCTACCGCTTTTGGGGCAAGAACCTGGTGTTTATCCTGATTTTGGCAACCTTTATCATCCCGGCCCAAAACACAGTGATTCCCCAGATGTTGACCTACCGCCAGATGGGTTTGTTGGGCGAAATCTGGGCATTGATTCTGCCAGCCATCGGCGGGCAGGGGTATAAGAGTGCCATTTTTATCCTGATTTTTTACCAGACGTTTATTTCCCTTCCCAAGGTTTTGGAAGAAGCTGCCCGGTTGGATGGCGCATCCGATGCCGCCATCTTTTTCCGGATTGCAATACCAGCAGCCATCCCGTCTTATATCATTTCGATCATCTTTTCCACCGTCTGGTATTGGAATGAAACCTTCCTGACCGTCGTATTCCTGGAAGGGGGGATTCAATCGCTGCCCATGCAGCTTTCCAAGTTTGTCCAGGCGTATGAAAACCTCTATCCCCCAGGGATGGTGAATATTTTTGACCGGCTTAACGAAGCGGTTAAGCTGAGCGGCACCTTTTTGAACATATTACCACTGCTGCTGATGTATTTTGTTTTGCAGCGCTGGTTTGTGGAATCCATTGAAAGGACGGGTATTACCGGTGAATAAACTTGCGGCTTTCTTGATTGTTTTTTCGGTACTTTTGCTGGGGTGCGCAGCGCCGCCAGCTGCCCCAGTGGTGGTATCTGAAGAGGTTTCTGCCCCTACCCTGGCCCCAACATCTCCCCCCATTCCAACGCCTACCCTGGCTCCCACGCCCGTCCCAACCCAGGCGCCTTTTGAAGAGGTGCTTTCCTATGAGATGCGCGGTTCGTTCGACTTTTTTTGGGAGCAGGCCAACTCAACCCCCGGCAGCCCTGGCTATGGGCTGATTCGCGACCGCTACCCCGGCTCTGAAGGAATCGCCAGCATGGCTTCGGTCGGTTTCGGGTTGACGGCCTACCTGGTGGGCATCGAAAAGGGGTATATCACCTACGAGCAGGCCTACGAGCGGGTGGATAAAACCCTCGATACCCTGCTTTCTATGGATCGTGTCGAAGGCTTTTATTATCACTTTGTCAGCATGAGCACGGGTAAAAGAGCCTGGGATTCGGAGCTTTCGAATATTGATACGGCTATCTTGATGATGGGTGTATTGTCGGTGGGGGAGTATTTCGGCGGCGATATTGCGGAAAAGGCCATGCAAATTTACCGTGAAGTCAACTGGCCCTGGTTCATTGACCCGAACCGCAACATGTTTTTCATGGCCTACACCCCCGAGAAAGGATTTGCAGGCCACTGGGATTTTTACGCCGAACAGCTGATGCTGTATGTGCTGGCTGCCGGCTCGGACACGTATCCGATGGACCCATCCACGTATTATGCATTTACCAGGCATTATGCCAGGTATGGCGAAGGCCAGCCCTTTATCCATTCCTGGTTTGGCTCCATTTTTACCTACCAGTTCAGCCATGCCTGGATTGATTTCAGGGAGTACACGGATAAAGAGGGGGTCAACTGGTTTGATAATTCCGTTGAGGCGTCGCTGGCCCACTTTAATTTTGCTGTGAATATGCAGAACAAATACAAAACCCTGGGGCCAAATGCCTGGGGCATCACCGCCAGCGATGGTCCAGATGGTTATAATGGCCTGTACGGCGCTCCCCCGTCAGGTTATGATAACCGTGCTCATGTGGTGGACGACACCATCGCACCAGCCGGGGCCATTGGTTCGATCGTTTTCCTGCCCGAGCAGGCCAAAGCGGCCATGCTCAACTACTACACCTATGAAAAATTACAAAGCCGTTATGGGTTTGTGGATGCCTATAACCTGGATCGTAACTGGTTTGCTAAGGATGTGTTAGGCATTGACAAAGGAATCACCCTGTTGATGCTGGCGAATTATGAGAACAATTTTGTGTACAACATCATGATGCAAAATCAAATCATTCAGGATGGCCTAACCCGCCTGGAGATGGTTAAGGAGAATTAGGATCACGACATGGTCACCATTAAAGATGTTGCCAGGCTGGCCCAGGTCAGTGTAACAACGGCATCCTACGCGCTGAACAGCACAGGAAATATCAGCCAGGAAACCCGAAAACGGGTGCTCGACGCCGCGGAACGGTTAAACTACCATCCGATTGCCTTTGCAAGGAAGCTAAAAAGGCAAAGAACTCACACCATTGGTGCCTTCATCACCGAATTTGGTGGTTCGTTTTATGAAGATATTTTGGAAGGTATTCACCGGGCTGTTTTGCAAACCGATTACGAATTGATTGTTTGTCCCCACAGTCGCAGTGTGCGAAAGTTGTTCATCCAACGCCAGGTAGATGGCGCGATTGTGTTCGACTCAAAAGTCGAATCTGACCTGATTATGCAAATTGCTTCCCGGAATTTCCCCGTGGTGGTTTTGGATCGCAATTTGCAGGCGGATTATTTGCTGCCCTTGCTGGTGGATAACACCCATGGCGCCCGCGAAGTTTTTTCCCATTTTTATAAACAGGGTGCCCGGCGGGTGGCTTTTGTTTCTGGGGCGCCCGATTCGTTTGACAACACCGAACGGATGCAGGCTTTTTTGTCTGCTGGTGAAGAAGCGGGCTTGTTCATCCATTCCTATCCCGGTAATTTCACCGAGCAGTCGGGCTACCAGGCGGCACAGCAAATTCTGGAATCCGGTTCTCTGCCAGAGGCGGTTTTTTGCGCAAACGACCAGATGGCTATCGGTTTTATTAATGCCATGCACGAAAAAGGGCTGAATATCCCGGAACATATCGCCGTGGCCGGCTTTGATGATATTCAAATTGCTCGCTACATGCAGCCCAGCCTATCCACGGTGGCTGTCTCGCGTTTTTTGTGGGGGGCTTCTGCCGCCACCCAGCTGATGGGGTTTTTAGAGAACCACCAACCCTTTGAGCCGCAGCGAATTCCAACGGAATTTATGGCGCGCCAGTCCTCTTTGTTCCAACGCAGCTAACCGATTTTCCCTTAACCTGATATGACCACACACAACATTTTGCTCGCTGAGTTAAAAGGCTCTTTTGATTTTTTCATGCAGTATACCAACCTCAATCCGGCCAGCCAGGGCTTTGGCCTGGTGGTGGATTCAACCAGGAAGCCCGGGTTGGCCTCAATTGCTTCCGTTGGGTTTGGTCTGACCGCCTGGGTGATTGCAGCCGAGCGGGGTTTCTTAAGCCAGGCCAGGGCTGCGGAAATCGTCCGGGGTACGCTGCGCACCTTGCTTCACAACGCCAGCCACCATCGGGGTTTCTTTGCCCATTTTTTAGATATGGAGAGCGCCCAGCGCCACCGTAAATGCGAATATTCCACCATTGACACGTCCATCTGTCTCAATGGGGTCATTACGGCTGCAGCTTACTTTGAGGATGCCGAAATCCAGGCACTGGCCAGCCAGCTTTTGGCGCGGGTGGACTGGGCGTTTCTCGTGTTTGAAAAAGATGGCAGAACCCTCTTTCGCATGGCCTATAACCCGGATAAGGGCGGCGACTATGTCGAAGGCCAGCCCGGGTTTATCTACCGCTGGGATATGGCTGCCGAGCAGAAAATGATGTACTTGCAGGCCGCAACCCGGCTGGAGCCTGGGCTTGCCTCCCGGTTGTACCAGGGCTTCCGGCGTGATTGGGGAGAATATGAGGGACACAGGCTCATTCTCAACCCTGGTGGCAACCTGTTTGCCTACCTGTTCAGCGAAGCCTGGCTGGACACAGCCCGATATCTGGATCCGGATGGCATAGATTGGTTTGAAAACACCCGCCAGGCGGCGTTGGCTAACCGCGCTTTTTGCATGGCGCACAGCACGGCCCATAAAACCTACCACGCCAACAGTTGGGGGTTGAGCGCCGGAGACAGCCCCTGGGGTTATGACGTTTCGGGCAGCGCCCCCAGCCTGGCTGTTCCACGGCCTAACGGCACGGTTTCTATTTACAGCGCTCTGAGCTGCTTGCCCTTTGTTCCTGAGCAGGTTATGGATATGCTGGGCTACCTCTACCGGGAGCACCCTAAAACCTGGGGGCCTTACGGTTTTTACGACGCCTACAACCTGGATGTCTCTCCACCCTGGTACAGCAGCGCCCTGTACGGGATTGATAAGGGCTGTTCCATGCTCATGGTAGAAAACTACCTGAGCGGGTTGGTCTGGAAAACGTATACCCAAAGCCCGGACATTCAAAAAGCATTGGAAGTTCTTGGCTTCCAGCCGAAACCCTGAAGGAGCAGTATATGGCCAAGTTTGAAGTGCACAATGGCAGTTTTCTTCTGGACGGTGAGCCGGTGTTCATCCATGCCGGCGAATTTCATTATTTCCGCACCCCCAAAGACCAATGGCCCCACCGCCTGGGCTTGCTGCGGGCGGCGGGTTTCAATGCCGTGGCGGCATACATCCCCTGGCTCTGGCACCAACCCACCGAAAACCTTATGGATCTGGACGGCGACAGCCACCCGATGCGCGACCTTGCCGGGTTTTTGGACCTGGCGGCGGTGATGGGCCTTTGGGTGATTCCCCGCCCTGGCCCGTACATCATGGCGGAAACAATTAATGAAGGCATTCCCCCCTGGGTGTTTGAAAAATATCCCGAAGCGGCTTTCATCAGCCAGGATGGGCGGGTGCAGAATGTGGTCAGCTACCTGCATCCAGGCTTTTTGGAATGTGTGCGCGGCTGGTACCGGGCGGTGTTTGGGGTGCTTGCCCCGCGCCAGGTCACGCGGGGCGGGAGAATCCTCATGGTCCAGTTGGACAATGAGATGGGCATGATCCAATGGGTGCGCAACATTCTGGATACCAACCCCGATACCCTATCGCACTTTGCCGCCCACCTGCAAACCCACAGGCCGGGTGCGCTGCCCGCAAGCAGCCCGGCAGAAATGGTAGAAACCCTGCACAGGGCAATCAGCCAGCCGCAAGAGGGCCAAAGCGCCTGGGTGGTGGAAGAATACCGGCGTTTTTACCGCCAGTATCTGCGCACCTACAGCGAGTTTTTGTTGGCCGAAGCGCAGGCAAACGGGCTGGAGACGCCGCCGGTCATCAACATTCACGGGTTTGGCAACGGAGGCAAAACCTTCCCGATTGGCCTGTCGCAGTTGGTGGATGTAATGCGTATAGCCGGAGTAATGAGCGCCACGGATGTGTACCCCATTTTTATTGGCGAGGGCAATTTCCACCAGCTTTTGTTGGTGAACGAAATGACCAAAGCCCTGCAAAACCCCGACCAGGCCCTGTTCTCGATTGAATTCCAGGCCGGGGGAAACAACGATTTCAGCGGCCACCAGGTTTCGATGTACGACCTGCACAGCCGCCTGTGCATTTCCCAGGGGATGCGCGCTATCAATCACTACCTGTTCTTCGATGGTGAGAACGACCCGATTCTCAGCCCGGTCCGGCGGCACGATTGGGGTCACCCGGTGCGCAAGGATGGCTCGCTGCGGAAGCATTATTATCGTTATCGCGGATTGTCCAACATCCTGCAGGCCTATGGCGATTCCCTGGTCAGCGCTCGCCCGGAAACGGTGACTACCATTGGGTTTATGCTGGATGATTTTATGACCGAGGTGAACAGTCCCTTCACCCAGCAGGCTTCGAACGCCCTGACGCACCAGCGCGATGTGATTTTGTTTGATTTTATCGCTCGCGGCCTGGCGCTGACCCACCGCCCCTTTGACGCCCTGGATTTGCAGCGCGCAGCGCTGGACCCGGCGAAAACCCCGCTGTGTTGGGCACTGGTGGAGCGCCAGCGAGACGCCCAAACCCAGCAAAAATGGGTGGATTATGTTCAAAATGGAGGGCAGCTTATCCTGGTGGGGCGGATGTGCGTGGAGGATTTTAACCACCAACCCTGCACCCTGTTAAAAGATGCGCTGGGCATCGAGCAAATCGAGGGCGGGCTGCCGTTTTCCCAGGGCAAAATTGCCGTGTTTTCACATGAAGAAATCCCCGTGTCTTTCATGGAAGGCTACACGGGCACGTTTACAGAGGTTTTTGCCCGGTCAGCGAATGGGCAGGTTGTGGGCTTCATCCAGGCGCTGGGCAAGGGCCGGGTGATGGTGTTGGGGGCGGCGCTGGCAGCCAATACCCTGGACGACCTGGATGTTTTTGAGCAGATGGCGTTGAAAATGGGCTGTTTGCCCGCCTTTAAAATGAGCGAGTGGGTAGATGTCCGCATCAGCCGCAGTGAAACCGGCAGCTTCCTGTTCCTGAATCACTACCAGGAAGACCCGCTGGAAACCACCCTGGAATATCACCAACAGGTCTTGTTTGGCGGCAGCCCCATCCGGCTGCCCGCCCGGCGCGGGCTGGTTTTACCCCTGGATTGGCAGGTCCGGCCTGGGGTGCGGGTGGTGTATTCCACTGCCGAAATCGTGGCGGTGGAGCAAAGCGGGGATTGCTTAACCCTGCACACTGAGCCGCGCGGGTTTTTTGCTGAGTTAACCCTGGATGGCTACAGGTGCGAACAGCCAACGCTGGCTGAAACCGCCCTGGATGGGCGAATTCGCCTGCAAGGACAGAATGGGCAAATTGTGCTGTGGAAAATACGCCCGGGGCTGCTTAAAGCCTGAACTCGGTGCGCAGCCCCTCCTGGCAGTTGGGGGCAATCCAGGCGTGGAAAAGGCCGGGCTCTACTCCAAAGCTGCCATCGGCGCGGGTGAAAGCCAGTTGGGCTTCTTCCAGGGTGAAGGAAACCCGGCGGGTTTCTCCGGCTTGTAGTTCTACCCGCTGGAAGTCTTTTAACTCACGCACCGGGCGGGTTAATGAGCCTGCCAGGTCGCGGGTGTAGAGCTGAACCAGTTCCGTGCCGGTTCGCTGGCCGGTGTTGGTGATTTCGGCGCTGATTTCTAGTTGGCCGCGCAGGGTGTCGCTGCTGATGTGCAGGTTCTGGTAGCGAAACTGGGTGTAGGTCAGTCCGTAGCCAAAGGGGAAGAGGGGCGAGGTGGGCAGGTCTGCGTAGCGCGAGTTCCAGGGCCCCAGCGGGGGGAACGGCCTGCCGGAAGGCTTGTGGTTGTAATAAATCGGCGCCTGGCCGGTTGCACGGGGCATCGAGATGGGCAGCCTGCCGCCCGGCGCATGTGCGCCAAAGAGCACATCGGCCAGGGCCGGGCCGCCTTCAATGCCCGGGTGAAAGGTGTATAAAACTGCCTGGGCCTGCGAAACCTGGCGGCCAATGGCCAACGGGCGCCCCGCAAATACGACCAGTGTGGTGGGTTTGCCCAGGGCGGTTATGCGCTCAATCCATTCCGCCTGGCCGGGCGGCAGGGACAGGTCGCTCACATTGGCGTTTTCGCCGGAGCGGGACGGGTGTTCGCCCACCAGCATCATCACCGCGTCCACTCGTTGGGCGAACTGAAGGGCCAATTCAGGGATTTCGGTGAACCAGAGTTCCACATCTTTTGGGGCGGCCTGGCGCAGCGCTTCGCGGATGGGGGTGACATCTTCGGCCCGTCCATCGGGTGTCCAGGTGCCGAATAATTCACCAGTCGCGTGTAAGAAGCTGCCCGTTACCAGGATGCGCCGGAAGCCCTGCAGCGGCAGCAGGTTATTTTCGTTTTTGAGGAGGATCATGGATTCGCGGGCAAAGGTACGGGCCAGGGCGCGCGATTCGGGCGTGAGCATCGCGCTGGACGCCCGGCCTGGGTCGGTGAAGGGGCGTTCAAACAAGCCAGCCCGGTGCTTAATGCGCAAAATGCGCCGCACGGATTCTTCGATTTCATCGAGAGAAACCAGCCCTTTCTGCAGGCTGCCAGCCAGGGTGTTCAGGTAAACGCCGCTGACCATGTCCATATCCACACCGGCGCGCAGGCCCACCACGGCGGCTTCTGCTTCGTTTTCCCCAACGCCGTGATACATTAATTCTTTCACCGATTCCCAATCCGAAACCACGAAACCATCAAAACCCCACTCGCCGCGCAAAACGTCGGTCAGCAGCCAGCGGTTTCCGGAGGTGGGCACGCCGTTCAGGTCGTGAAAAGCGGACATCAAGGTGCCCACACCCTGGGCCACTGCAGCCTGGAAGGGCGGCAGGTAGATATCGCGCAGGGTGGGTTCCGAGATTTCTGCGCCATCGTAGTCCCGGCCGCCTTCGGCTGCACCATAGCCCACAAAGTGCTTGGCGCAGGCCACCAGCTTGTTGGGGGCGGAGTAATCGCTGCCTTGGAAACCGCGCACGGCGGCTGCGGCCAGGCGCGAGACCAGGGTGGGGTCTTCGCCGCTGCCTTCGGCAACCCGCCCCCAACGGGCATCCCGGGCGACATCCATCATCGGGGCAAAGGTCCATTTAACCCCATTCGCGCTGGCTTCGCTGGCTGCCACGCTGGAAGACTGTTCCACCAGTTCCGGGCTGAAGGCTGCTGCCTGGCCGAGGGGGATGGGGAAAACGGTGCGGTAGCCGTGAATGACATCTCGCCCGAAAATCACCGGAATTTTTAGCCTGGATTCAAGGGCTATCTTTTGAATTTCGTTGCTCTCTTCAACCGTGCTGGAAGCGGAAAACCCCTGGCCGGTCAGGGCGCCAGACGCATTGATAACCGACCCGGCTTTGCCCTGGCGCAGAACTTCTGGGTCCAACCTGTTTCCAGCAAAATACTGGTGCAGTTGGCCAATTTTTTCTTCCAGGGTCATCTGGCTGATCAGGTGATTTACAAAGGTTTCGGTTTCGTTGGTCATGGTTTTCCTCAAGATGCAGGATGATGGTTTGGCGGGTTGGCGGATAAACTCGATTTGCCTGGCGCGGTTGTTGAGCGGTGAATTTTGGCCTGGTGAAACGTTTAACCTGCCTTCCAGGTCCAATATTATAGTCCGAATATTTAATTTGTGAGCCCAGCTTAAGATGTTTTAACTTTGGCCAGAAAGCCCAAAACCACCGAGTTCAGCGCATGTGGAGCCTCCCAGCATGTGGCATGCCCTGCTCCCGGCAGAATATGCAGTTCGGAATTTTTGATTTGCTGCTGGATGATTTGAGCATATTCCGGCCCTTTGATCAGGTCTCGTTCACCCGCAATAACACAGGTGGGTGCATCCATTTTGCGCAGGTCTGGGGTAAAGTGAACGCTGAGAAAGGCTTCGCACAGCCGGTAAACTGCTGGAAAGTCGAGCAGGCCATAGCGATTTTTTGCGTCTTCAAACAGGGCCGGGTTATTGCGAACAAATTCCGGGGAGAAATTCCAGGGAACGGTGGCATTAAAGAACACCAACGGGTCCCCGGTTTGCAGGGCATCCATCCAACTTTGGATGACAATTGCCAGTTCTGCTCGCACCTCGCTTACGGTATCTATCAGCACCAGGCTGAGGACTTTTTGTGGGTAGTGGAGCGCAAAAGCCTGGGCAACTTCGCCACCGTACGAAATGCCGGCAATATGCGCCTGAGGGATTTGCAGGGCATCCATGATCCTGGCCAGGTCTGCTGCATGTAGTTCCATGGTGTAGGTTTCGTTTGGGTGGTCGGATTGCCCCTGGCCGCGCATGTCGTACTGCAGCACCTGGTAATGTTGGGCGAAGGTTTTTGTTTGATAAGCCCAACTGGTTGCAGCATTCATGATGATGCCGTTGTTGAGCACCAAAACAGGAGCGTTTTGTGAGCCATGCAGTTCGTAATAAAATTGGGTTTCACCCAGGGATAGGAAGGGCATGTTATCCTCCTCAAAAACACAGGTGCTGACTGAATGCAATTTTACTCCGAATGTTGTATAAATAAAATGTAACAGCTCACTATTTTCCCTATTCTTTCACCAAAGGAGAGTATGATGCATCCCTATGTAACCGGACTTCAAGAAGCCTTCAGCCCACATGCCAACCCGGCGGAAGCAGCGCCGATGAAGGCTTATTTGCGCGGTCAATTTGAATTTTTGGGGATTAAGACACCCAGGCGCAGGGAACTGCTTAAGGCGTATATTGCAGCCCATGGTTTACCCCCGGTGGAATCATTAAGCAGCGTGGTGAAAGACCTTTGGGCGCTGCCTGAACGCGAGTACCAGTATGCCGCCCTGGGCCTGGCCAGCAGGTGGTTGAAAAAGCTGCCGCCCGATTTTCTCGAAACCATTGAATTTCTGGTGGTGACCAAATCGTGGTGGGATACCGTGGATGGCATTGCCAGTGACATGGTGGGCGGCATGTTCAAAGCCCATCCCGAAGCGTGTCGGGCTTATTTGGACGGTTGGCGGCAGTCTGATAATTTTTGGCTGCGGCGAACCTGCATCCTTTTTCAACTGGGCTATAAAAAGACTACCGATTTTCCCCTGCTGTGCGCCATTATTCAAGAGAACCTGGGGTCAAAGGAGTTTTTTATCAACAAAGCGATTGGGTGGGCGCTGCGGGAATATGCCAAAACGGATGCGTCGGCAGTGCGCGACTTCGTAACGCAAACCCCGCTCCATCCGCTGAGCGTGCGCGAGGCGTTGAAGCACCAGCCCAAGGGGGGTGACCCCTTGGAATAATTGCATGTTCCATTTGCCGGGCTGAAATGTTAGAATTTGCCCGAAAAACTACAGCCCAAGTACCGGGCGTAGTGAAAACCAGGGTTTTGTATGGTGTGTTTTCAAACCTATTTGCAAAGGAGTTGTTTATGCCGCTCGAACGAAACGATATTTTTAAACTGGGTCCCAATTTTGTAACCATTATTGGTGAAGATGTGCACGTTGGCCAACCCGCGCCGGAATTTACCTCGGCTGCGCACAACTGGGCGCCGGTTAACCCGATTGCCGAATCGCGTGGCAAAGTGGCCATTCTGAGCGCGGTGCCCTCCCTGGACACAGAGGTGTGCGACCGGGAAACCCGCCGCTTTAATGAAGAAGCCTCCCGTTTGAGTGAAGATATCGTTATTTGGACCATCAGCACCGATTTCCCAATGGCTCAAAAACGCTGGTGTGGGCACACGGGTACGGAGAACGTCCGGGTGGTTTCGGATGTGCTTGAGACGGAGTTTGGCATCAAGTATGGCTTGTTGATCCCAGCCAGGCGGTATTTACGCCGGGCTGTGTTTATTGTGAACCGGGAAGGCACCCTGGTGTATGTCAATTACCTGCCCACCCTGGGTGATGAGCCTGACTATGCTGAGGTAATAGCCGCCGCTAAAGCCGTGCTGTAGTTCATGTGGCCCGTCCCTGGTTGGTTTACCGGCCCGGGATGGGCAGCCAGCGCAGGAGGACATCAATCATCTGGTCCCAGTAGGCCCAGTTGTGGTCTCCTGGTCCTTCGGTGTAGGTTAAATCCAGGCCAAGTTGTCCGGCGTGGGCGCGAAAGCGCTGGTTGTCTTCATAGAGAAAATCCTGCTGTCCGCAAGCCTGGAACAGGCGCGGCCGTTGGGGGGATTGGGCTGCCTGGCGGGCGAGGGCAAACAGGTCGTTGGGGCTGCCTGCGATTTTTGCAGGGTCTCCAAAAACCTGGCGCCATTCTGCCTGCATTTCTGTGGGCTCGCTGCTGCGCTCCCGGGCCACATCCAGTGCGCCCGACAGGCTTGCCGCTGCGCCGAACCGCTCCGGGTGGGTCAGGGCCAGTTTGAAAGCGCCATAGCCGCCCATCGAAAGGCCGGCTGCAAACGTGGCGCTGCGCTCCTGGGAAGGTGCAAACCACTCTTGCACCTGGGCGGGTAGTTCCTGGCTGATGAATGTCCAATAGCGCCCACCTTGGGCCATGTCGGTGTAGTAGCTGCGGTGGGCGTTGGGCATGACCACCAGCAGGTTTACCCCGTCCAGGTAGCGCTCCAGCGAGGTGCGGCGGGTCCAGATGGTGTGGTCATCGGAACGCCCATGCAGTAAGTACAACACCGGGCACCCCGCCAGTTTTCCGGGTGGGGCCAGGATAATGGTTGAGGTAGAAAGCTGCAAAGCCTGTGAGAAAAAGTCTACATGAAAAAGGGGCATCCTGAATCTCCTTTCTTTGTTGGCTTAATTATACGCCCGATTACAGACCCGCCCGTTCTGCTTCCCAAAAATTGCTGCTTGACAAAAGGTTTTGCCCGGATATAATTGAAAAAGGTTATCAATATCGTTATGGAAACGCAACCCGAATTGACGAAAGAAGAGTGGCTTGCCCGGCTTCAAAACAGCGGCTACCGGCTGACCACCCCGCTTAGGGTGTTGGTGGACATCCTGATAAATGCCCGGCGCGCCCTGGGTCCGTTGGAATTGTTTGACCTTGGGCGGCAGGAATACGCCAAAATGGGCCTGGTCACAGTTTACCGCAGCCTGGAAAAGTTGGAAGAACTCGGACTGGTGCAGCGGGTTCATGGTGTGGGCGGCTGCCACGCTTACCTGCGTACAGCCCAGGGCCACCAGCACATCTTGTTGTGCACCCGCTGTGGACGGATTGAATATTTTTCCGGGGATGACCTGACAGCCCTGATGGAGCGGGTGGCGAGCCAATCCGGCTTTACCATCCAGGAACACTGGCTCCAACTTCACGGGTTGTGCGCCACCTGTCAATAGATTATTGCTTTAATAAATATAGATTCATAAAAATAAGGAGCTCTAAATGAAAAAGAAATTCATTACGTTTTGGGCGCTGGTGTTATTCTTCCTGCTTCCGGCCTGCCAGCCTGCTTCAGCGCCAGTTCCGGACGGCCAGCCACTGCAGGTGCTGGCGGTCGAGTCGTTCCTTACCGATATTTCGCAAAATGTGGCTGGCGAGCGAATCACTGTGGCCTCGCTGATTCCTTTGGGCGTGGACCCTCATGCTTTTGAACCCACCCCGCGCGAGGTGGCCCAAATTGCGCAAAGCCAGGTGCTTATTGTGAACGGCGCCGGGTTTGAAGAATGGTTGGAGACCACCCTGGCCAACGCAGGCGGTGAGCGGATGGTGATTGAAGCCTCGGCAGGCCTGACCCCCCGGGAAATGGAAGAAGGAACGCATGCAGACGAACCTGCCCATGAAGGTGAAGAAGCCCACGAAGATGAACACACAAACGAAGATGAGCATGGCCATGAAACAGACCCGCATTTCTGGTTTGATCCGCTCCTGGTGATTAAGTATGTGGAAAATATTCGTGATGGGCTGGTATCTGCAGACCCTGAGGGCAAAGAAATCTACACCCAAAACGCGGCAGCCTACATCGCCCAGCTGAACGAGCTGCACACCTGGATCGAGCAGCAGGTGGCCCAGGTGCCCGTAGAGCGGCGCATCCTGGTGACCAACCATGAAAGCTTCGGTTATTTTGCCGATCGCTATGGGTTCACAGTTCTTGGCGCAGTGATTCCTTCGGTCAGTACGGCTGCTGCTCCTTCTGCACAGCAGCTCGCTCGGTTGGTGGATGACATTCGCGCAGCAGGCGCCCCGGCAATTTTCCTGGAGACGGGGGCAAACCCCGAACTGGCAGCCCAACTTGCCCGAGAAACCGGCACCCAGGTGGTGACGGGGCTGTATACCCACTCGCTTTCAACCCTGGGTGGCGAGGCTCCTACCTATATTGATTTGATGAAATTCAATGTGAATGCAATTGTAGAGACCTTAAAGTAACCGAATGACCTATTAAATATAAGAGCAGGCTGCCCACAATGCACAAGTTTGGGCAGCCTGCTCTTTTTGCCTTGGGTCAGTCGCCTTCAAAAAGAAATTGACCCCTGGACTGGGCTTGGACAGGTTTTGAGATGGGTTGTTCGAGCAGGTGCATACACAGTTGGGCAATCTGCCTTCCAGAGGTTCCGCCATTTTGTATGGGGGTGAGGGCTTGTAAGGTATCCATATCGAAGTATGAATGGCACTCTTTGCCCATTGCCAGTCCAACATAGATGCAACTTGAATACTGGGTCACCAGGGCGGCAGCGTTGGCAATCATGTGGTCGGTGTTGCCTTCGGCAAGTACCAGAGCATCGGGGGCAACCGCTTTGATTTCGCGTGTGGCTCGCTCCACGTTTTCATTGGGGTGCAGCTTGAAAATTAACGGGCGGCCCTGGGCTTTTTCTAGCGCCCATCGCAAAAACGCCGGGCGGTCATCCCGCTTGAAAGTTTCGCGGGCATTCGACGTAGCCACCAGTACATAATCCCGGTGGGGAAAATTGTTTTGCTGAAAGGCTGCCACGTGGTCAAAATTGGGCAGACCTGTGACCACCAGCTTGTTGGGATTGCAGCCTTTTTGGATAAAAAGCTGCCGGTATCCCTCGGAGGCCACGCAAAAGAGATCATACGCGTCGGAAAGGCCAGCAGCGGCCGTGCCTGCAATCCAGCGCGGCAGTTTAAAGCGTTTGACCAGTTGGAAGCGCAGCCCTTCGGGGTCGGTCATGCCTTCTTGAACCAGCACCACGGGCTTTTTATTGAGTTTTCGTTGGATGACAACATCGGTTGTAGTGATAATCAAATCATAATCATGTGCTTTGCCGCCGTAGTCCACCGGCAAGCCATGCTCTTTCAGGTATGCCTCGCTGCGTTTGCGAATCCTGTTGCCGATGACGGTGAATTCTAACCCGCCCAACCGCCGCATCACCTCAAGAAAACCATCTGCAAAAGCCGGGGTGTAAAAACAATCATACCGGTTTTCCAGATGCAGGCCAACCGCATGGGCAATTTTAGTTTGGTTCAAAGAGCCGCCAATTAATAAGACCTTTTTCTTGTTCATAGAATTGAGTGTATCGTGCCGCACTTAAGCGGGGTTTAAAGCCCTTTTATGGTTGTGTAATCATTTCATTAAGTGCTTTGGTGCTGGTTTCCTAACTATCCATTCACCTTGAAGGGAATGCGTTTTTTGAGGGTTTTACAGAACTATTGCCCCTAACTTTCTGCTCCCCTCAAAACCGCGGGGTGTGGGCAGTTACCTTGTTTTGATGAATTTCCGGGTTAACAATCGTTTGGCAAGTTGTTGTAGTTCTGGAATATCTACTGGTTTGGTGAGCAAAAAGCTGGCTTTCCTGGCCAGCATTTCGCCCATGCGGGCATCGGCTGTAATGATCACCAGGTAGGTCTCCGAAAATTTTGGGTGTGCAGAAATTTGTTCCAAAATTTCTCTACCCGAAAGAGAGGGCAGGTGCATATCCAGAAAGACGATATAAGGGCTGTTTTCAAGCAGCCAATCCAGAGCCTTTTGACCATCATCAATAACGAGGGTGTTATAGCCCACATCTGCCAGTGCCCTGGAGAACATGTTCGCCAGCACCAGGTTGTCTTCAACAATAACAGCCAATTGTTTTTCAGCGTTGTGATTCATTTTCATTTCCTTGGGTGGGTTTGTATAGAGGGATTTCAACCGTAAAAACAGTGCCCTGGTCAATTTCGCTTTGTAAGGATATTTTTCCCTGCATCATATCCACAAGCTGCTTGGTGATGGAAAGTCCCAACCCCACGCCGCCTTGGCGCCGGGTGGGGGAGCCATCCACCTGGATAAACGGCTCGAATATCTGGTGGTGTAAATTGGCGGGGATTCCTTTTCCCGTATCGGTAATCGTTACCACCAATGCGTCTGCGGTTGGTGTCATCAGGTGCATGGCGATTTTGCCTGTGTCTGTGAATTTAATGGCATTGCCCAACAGGTTGATGAGAATTTGCTCAATGCGCATCCGGTCACCTTCCATCCATTGGGGAACTTCGTCATCTATAAAAACATCAAAGTCCAGGTTTTTATTCTCGGCAAGCATTCGAATTCTTGCTTCGACATCGCGCGCCATGCCTACAATTTCAAAGGATGAGTAAATTAGGCTAAACTTGCCACCGTCCAGTTGGGCCTGGTCCAGCAAACCATTCACAAGCGTGTTTAGGTATTTTGTGCTTTGGATAATGGTTTCTGTAGCCTCAACTTGTTCTTCGGTTAAATCCCCATAAGACCCATACCTTAAGAGTTGTGCGTATCCCAGCACGGCGCCCAGGGGGGTGCGCAGTTCGTGGCTTACCTTGGCCAAAAGTTCGCTTTTGAATTGGCTGGCGCGCAAGGCTTCATCTCTGGCACGAGCCAAGGCTTGGGAATTGCGCCTGCGCTCGAGAAAGGCATATAGCATTTGTGCTACCACGTTGAGCAGTTGGATATCATTTTCGTCCCAACTGCGCCTGTGTTTATTCTCTCCAAAACCAATTGCCCCAACCCAGTTGGATGGCTCGCCCACTGGCAGCAGCAGCACGGAAAAAAGGTCAATCGAAGCCAATAGCTGCCTGACCTGGGGATCTGCTTCGTCAAACTGACCGATGACGGGCTTTCCCTGCCAGAGAATGTTCATCCACTCAGCCCAAAGGTTTTCTGGGAAAACCGTCAGTCCACCAGGGGCAGTTTCTTCCTGCCCGACGCGAACCTGGTTGGTTAGCCTTAAGCAAGCCCCAATATCCACAAGGTGCGTTTTTTCCAGGAAAAAAACCTGGTTCACTTCTGCCCCGGTTAGCAAGTGTTTGAGGGTATTATCAACGGTTGCATCCTGGTCTGCGCCTGTGAGTAGTTCGTTTGCGCAAATATTGACCGTTTCTTCATACCGCAGGCGGATAGCCAGCTTTCTTTCTGTTTCCCGGCGGACGATATTCTCTTTTTGCAGTTCTTCCGTGCGGATTTTGACCCGCTGTTCAAGGATTTCATTGATGTTTTCCACCCGCTGCCGCAGCACTGAAAACAGGTGTGTTTGGGCAAGTAAGAGGGTATAAACGTCTAGTAAAAAGTATTGTTGATCAGGAAACGAAACCAGAATTGGTTCATAAATGGATTCAACAGGGCGCTCCAGGGCCAGGTCCACTGCTTCTGAAATGCGGAGCGCTGAGGAAACAACCAATACTTCCAGCCGGATAGCTTCTAGCAAAGCCCTGACGGGCCGCCGCATAAAAATGGACACGCCATACTGTTTACCAAAAGTCTCGTAGAACTTGACTCTTGAAACGACCCCAATTACCTGGCCTCTTTCGTAAATAATCACCCCAATTAAATCGGCCGATTGGCGAAAAGCCTGGTCAACGACCACACTTTCATCCTCAATTTGAACGCGGGTATCCTGCATGGGCAAGATGTTGATTTGGGCATTTTCGATATTGCGCTCAAAGTGAAGAGATTGGTTCGCCGCCTCGCTGGTTGTGCTTTCAGGGTTTTCAGGGTTTTTCTCAGCGTTCACCAGATTGCTGAATAGGTCAGCAATCTGGTGCTTGAGGGATATTTGGGCGACGGGAATGGGAATAGAAGCACTCACAGAATAAAATCATAACATTTGGGTGGTAATGGACAGGGAAGGGGATGTTAACGATGTGTAATTGTATAATTATGGTTGTTTTAATGGACATACTCAACCCTAACCTGCATGCACTCAAAAACGATTCAACGGGTGGGGCGCTGAATTTCTCAGCAGTTTCTGGCTTATAGGAATTCCTTTGGGTGAGATTGCGTTGGGATGGAGGGTGATTTATAATAATGTCAGCAGGTTGTTTGTCGCCAGCCATTTCTTTCTTGAGCTGGCAAGGAGGTTGTCCCATGCCTGCACCCAAAACCATTTATCACCGGATGAAAGCACTCAACGCCCGCATGGCGGCCAATTACCGTTTGGGGTTTGGCCCCAGAAAGGTGGTGCTGCTGCTGACCACCAGGGGCAGAAAATCGGGCTTGCCGCGCCTCACCCCCCTCCAATTTGAGCAGGTAGGCCGGGATTTTTACGTTGCCTCGGCCCGCGGCGCCCAAGCGGATTGGTATAAAAATATCCTGGTCGACCCGCATGTGCAGGTCGAAATTGGCAGCCAGCGTTTTGACGCCCTGGCTGAACCGGTGGAGGACCCCGCCCGTATCGCAGATTTCGTTGAACTGCGGTTAAGCCGCCACCCCATGATGATTCGCCTGATTATGCACCTGTTCGATGGCCTGCCGCTGCGTTTTGGCCGGGCCGACCTGGAAGCCTTCTGCCGCCAGAAAGCGCTGGTCATTCTTCACCCCAGTTTGGTATAGTCAGTCTCCTGATATTTCCCAACAATTTTGTCTTTGGGCCGGAGGGACCACATGAAAAAACGCACCTGTGTGATTTTATTGGTAGTCGTTTTGCTGGCAGCCCTGGCTGGCTGCAATTTTCCGCTGGCCGAAGCCACCCCCCAATCCCCGGCCCAAACTGTCACCCAACCGCCCCCTTCCCCACTTCCGGCGGAAACCCAGGCGGTTGCCCTGCCAACCCTGCCTCCCACCTTGATTCCGCTGGAGCCCACCGCCCGCCCCGCTCCTTTGCTCACGCCACTGCCCGCCATGGCGATTCTTACCATTTCACCGGGGCAGCAAACCGAGGGAAACCGCATTCGCCTTGCGTTTGGCGGGGATGTGGACACAGCCATTGCTCAAGACGCCCGCCGCTCTGGCAGCGGGGCCATCCTGGATGCGCCAGATGGCAACCAGACCCCGGATGGGTACATTCAATTTGATGTGGACGATACCGTCTTTTATGATGGCTGGCCCACGCCCAGCATTTTAATTGAGATAGAGTACCTGGATGAGGGTATGGATGCTTTTGTGTTGGAATATGATGCCCTGGTTGGCGGCCCATACCAGGATGGCCGCTTTAAACCCACCCACCTTGTGTATAAAACGGGTTCAGGTGCATTTAAGACTGCGTCTTTTGTGCTCAAAGATGTCTATTTCACCAACCGGATCAACGGCGGTGATTTTCGGATTGCCGATTTATTTGATGGCTCTGAGACGATTCGAAAGGTCTCGCTCACACTGCTGCCCAGGCCAGAAACCATCAATGTGGACACCTGTGGGGCCAACCCCTGGGATGATCAGCCAGACAGCACCGCTATCCAAAACTGCATCAACAAGGCCAGACCGGGGGATATCGTTACATTTACTTCTGGAAAAGAAAGCCCTGGCTACCAGGGCTACCTGGTGGACAAAACCATCTTTATCAACCTGGTTGCCCCGCGCAAATACATGACCCTCACCTCCACAGACCCGGATAACCATGCATTGCTCAAAGCCACCGGGGTTCTTAAGGGCTTTGTGCTGCGCCTGTTTGCGCGCTCGAGGATCCCTGACCCTGGGGGAATTGATTACCTGACCCTGACTCATCTCAGCCTGGATGGAAACCGGCAGGAGCGGGTGTGTTTTGGACCCGATGGCATTGCCAACGGTACAGGCGACAATTGGGGTTCGTATTTGCCAGAGTGCAGCCAGGCCTGGGATCCCTGGTGCAACCCTGGGACCCTCGATCTGCCCGGTGCGTTGGATTGGGATGACCCTTCGCAAAACTTTGCCATCAACCCGGATCGCTGGAGCACCGGTCATTTCGTGGATGATTTGTATATTTCAAACACCGAATGCGGCACGGCTTTTGGCATGGGTGGGGCGAGCGTAACGATTATGAACACCACCATTGAACAGGCCGGGGACCATGTCCACGCCAGCGGCTGCAGCGATACCGATGAGAACGAAGGCCTGGGGGATTGGTCGGATGGCATCACTTTTGTTGGGCCGAACCATCTCATTATCCAAAACACGGTGATCAACCCCTCGGATGTGGGCATTGTGTTCTTCGGCGGGCGGGAAACGATAATCCGGGACAATACCATCCGGTCCCTTTCCGGAAATTCCGGCGCTTTTGCCGGGATTGCCATTCACCCCTGGAGCCTGGGCGATGTTTCCTTCGGACAGGTCGTGAACAACACCATCACCAGCCGCAGCGATGAAACCTGCGGCGGGCTGCATGTGGGTATCAACCTTGGCCCGCACATGTGGGGCGGTGGGTGTATGTCCGATGTGCGCACCCCTGTGATTGGAAATCCGTCTTGCAGCCTGGACCCGGCCATGCCGGAAGGCGCGCTGTGCCCATCTTCGGGTCCCTGCCAGGCCTGGGCGTCTATTGCCGCTGGGGAAGTTTACCGCCTTACGGGCAATACCGTTACTGGGGCGCATGTCAATTACCTGGTTGGCGGGGTGGATCTGGTTGGCGAGTTGATTGAGGAGAATAACACCAGCCTTAGCCCTCGTTGGTCGGATTGGCAAGCGGCTCGCGATGGATGTCATGGCCTGACCTGGGGCCCCACTGATAAGATTGCTCGGGACCCGAACCTGCCGGGCTGGCTCGATTTGCGCATTCACTGCGAGCGTTAAGGCGGTTTTACTGCAGCATACCTCGCTCAAACCGCCGGATAAACAAAATTGCCAGCGCAGAAAGATAGACCGCACCGACCAGGGCATACACCCACGCGCCGGGCTGCCCGCTTTCCAGCAGCCAGTAGGCCTTCATGGGCCAGTAGGTTGGAATAATGCCAAAGAGCAGTTCCCAACTTGACTGCACCGGGTAAGCAAACACCGGGATGAACAGCACAGCCCCCGATAGCTTCATCAGGGCAAACCCCTGCACCTTGTTTTGGGCCAGCGAGGCGAGATACAAAGCGAACATAGGGGAGAGCGGTGCAGCGGCCAAGGCGGCCAGGGCAATTCCTTGCCAGGAGATTGCTGCCAGCCCCGAAAGGGGGAAGATGATCAACATCATTACAATGGTCAGCAGCATTGGAACGGTAATCCGGTAGGCGAGGTAAGCCTTTAATGAAAGCGGGGTGACCTGCAAGGCTGTCAGGGTCCGGTCGTCTTTCTCATCCAGCAAGAGAAACCCAATCAGCACTGCGTAGGTGATTGGGGTCATAATGACAAAAAAATAAGCCAGCAGCATCGGATAGTATGGGGCCAGGTCAAACGCATAGCGTTCAATAAGCCGGGCACTGAGCGGTGGAATGCCCCAACGCAGAACCAGGGCGCTCAGCAGGGGAATCAAAATCATCCACGAAAGCGTACTGTCGCGGCGGATGGAACGCAGGTCAATGGGACCCAGGGAGCGAATGGCCTGGATGGCATTCATGATTTGCGAACTCCTTCTTTGGTGATTACAAAACGGTAAAAAGCCCGGCGGCTGACCAGGTAGCCCACCCCTGCCCACAAGCCAGCATAGAGCACACCATACACAAGCTGCCAGGGTGCAAGCGGCTCAAATGCGGCTTGCAGCAAAAGCAGCGGTGCCTGCATGGGGTGTAGATACAGGCTCCAGTGAGACCAAAGGTCAAAATACCCTAACAGTGGCAGGGAAAACCCCATCGTCCAAACGGCAGATGGCAAGATAAACTCCCCAATTGAATCATAGCGGGCAACCACAAAAAAACCATAGGTTGCATAGATGGCCACCATGAAGCCAATTCCCAACAGCATCCAAATCCAGTTGAACCCGGGCCCGCTCACGGCGGCAATCATCAACACCGATTCTGCTGCAGACAGAATAAACAGGCTGGCAACTTTTGCAGCCAGGTATTCCCCGGAACGCAGGGGGGAGACCACCTGGGCCTCCAGGGTCCCTTCCCCCTTTTCCAGCAGCACCAGCCCGGCCATAAAATAAAAAGCATTGATGACCAGGTTTTCGAGCAAAATGGCTGGCCACCAGATGGACCAATCAACTTCGCCCAACTGCCGCAGCATGAGGGTAAACAACACCGCCACAAAAGCGGAAACGAAATAAAACCCGTTGCGGTACTGCCGCCGGATATCCCACTCCAGTGTGGCTAAAAACCTTTTCATTCTAACCGCCGTCCAGTTACCTGGATGAAAATGGCTTCCAGGCTGGCTTCCTGGGTATGCATGGTTTGGATTTCATGCCGGGATAAAATCTCCAGGAAGGCGGGGTTTTGGGCCAGCCCGGCCAGGGGAAATTCTGCGCTGGCAGCCTGGCTGTTCTGTAAGTATTCAACCCGCACTGCCCTGCGTCCATGTTCCAACTTGAGCGCCCTGGGGGAATCTACCAGGCTAATTTTTCCGTCCACAATAAAAGCAACCCTGTCACAAAGTTCATCGGCAATGTGCATGTCGTGAGTGGTCAGGAAGATGGTGCGCCCGGCATCTTTTTGGGCTTTGATCAGGTCTTTGATTTTGCGGGCGTTCACCGGGTCGAGACCGGCGGTGGGTTCGTCCAGGAACAGCAGTTTGGGGTTGTGCAGCAGTGCCCGCGCAAGGTTAAGCCGGATCTTCATGCCTTTCGAAAACTGGGAAGCCAGCAGATGGCCATCTTCGGCCAGGCCAACCATTTCCAGCAGGGCCTCGGGCGAGATGGTCTCGTTTTGATAAAGCCGGCCAAAATACCGCAAGTTTTCAATGGCAGTCAGTTTGCCATAGTGGTTGGGTAGTTCAAAACTCACCCCGACATGCTCAAAGTAGTCACTGTTCCAGGCGCGCAGGTCTTTTCCCAAGACTTCCACTTCCCCTTCAAAATCGCGCAGCAGGCGGATTAAGATCTTTTGCGTTGTAGATTTTCCAGCCCCGCTGGGGCCTAAAAAGCCAAAAATCTCTCCGGGTTGGATGTTAAAACTCAACCCTTTGACAGCGGTTGTGGTGGTGCCGGTGTAGGAAAATGTCAGGTTGTTTACGCGAATCATATTTTAGATTTCCTGAGGCTTTTTTAGCCCGGATTCAAGCACGGCAATGACCTGTTCAATGGCGCTGCGTACTTCGGATTGCCTGAACGAAGCGCCACCCTGGGCGGCCAGTTGTTCAGGGGTGATTTTAAAACGTTCCATCAGGTGCTGCCCCAGGTTTGTGAAGGCTGCATTCAGCAAAAAAGCGGCGGTTTCCAGGTCTATCCCTGGTTTTAACTCACCAGCTGCCTGGCTGGCCTGTACCAGTTGGAGAAAATAGGCATAGCCGCCCTGGCGAATAATCTTCAGGGTTTCGTCTGGCAGGGGAACATCGTCAAAAATGGCTTTGAAGCCAATTTTGGCCAGTTGGGGGTGGGTGAGTTCGAATTGCAAACCGATTTTGAGCAGCCAGCGAAGCTGGTCGAACATGGTTTTTACTTCTTTCGGGGGCTGGGTTTGCCGGAATAGGGCAGTTTTCTGCTCAATGCCAAGTTGAATCAAGTACAGGTAGCAGTCTTCTTTGTCGGAAAAATATTGGTAAAAACTGCCTTTGGCAATGTTGGCCCGGTTCACAATTCGCCCAATCGAAACGTTTTTGTAGTCATTTTCTGAAAACTCTTCCAGTAAAATGTCCAAAAGCCGGTTTCGCTTTTCTTCCGGCAGGTTGAAAAAGGTCTCAGAGGGCATGGGTTCAGCTTAGCAAAATGGCCAAACCACCCGCAAGCGTGCCAACCCCCAAAATGGTCAGCATGATTACGGTGCCTTTTTCGCCCAACAGCTGCACAAACCCCTGGAGTTTTCCGGTTTTCCAGATGGCCTGCGGCCTGGCAAAGCCAACATACAAACAAGCCAGCCCGTAAAGGATTAAGAAAGCAGCAAACAATGTCAAACCGTCCATGATCATCTCCTGATAATTAATATGACCGTCTGGTCATGTGACTGTACGGTCACATTTTACATGGGTTGGTTTGCCCTGTCAAGGGGAACAAATATTCCTCACAGGAGTTTCTTAAAATCAGAAACTCCTGTGAAAGTCCAGTTCCCCACTGCCTAAATCCCCCGCCCCAGGCCTGGGGCAGGGGACTTTAAAACGATTTTGGGGCTGGCGCAGGCTGCCTGCGCCAGCCCCAAAGCCCGACTTTAAGATAGGCCTGAAAATCCACTGCTTTGCGAGAAGTTGAGTGTGGGGAAGGTTGGGGGGGGGGAAGCCAAACAGGTTTTGAGCACTCCCTTTGTCTTCAGAAATACCTGCCAGTTGAAAGGCTTGCGGGGGAGGCGGTTGTTCGCTGAAACGCTTCAGGCTTCGCGGCTGGCGTAGCGCATGATCATGCCCGGGATATAGCCGCTGACAAATTCGCCAAGGTTCATGGGGTGTTTTAAAACCGGGGTGGTCTCGCACATTTCCAAAGCCAACCGCAAAGCAGATGCTGATTGGCCAGGGAAACGGGTCGCCCCCCAACCCACTGCCCAATCGAAGTGGGCATCACTGCATCCCACCTGGGCGAGGGGGTGTTTCTTGGGTAGGTATTCCTCTGGTTTGCGGGGGTTAATCTCCAGCATGCAGGCATTGAACACCTCAATCCCAGCCAGGCCTTTGGCCACCGTTGGGTCAGCCAGGGCGCTGCGCAGGATGTGCGGAGGCACCGCATATTTATTGCGCATCATCGGGTGGGGGATGATGCACAGCCCGCCCTGTTCGGTGGTATGCCGGACGGTGTCTGCAAGGCTTAACCCGGCAGGGATTGCTTTTTCAACAAACAGGGCTAAAACATGCCCATCTTTCGAGGAAACCTCAATTCCCGGAATCACCTCAATCCCGAATTTTGAAGCCATATCCTGGGCTTTTAAAGCGCCAGCAATTTCATCATGGTCGGTAATTGCAATGACATCCAGCCCGGCGCGCCTGGATGCATATTCCAACACAGCCCTCACCGAGCTGGTGGCGTCATAACTGTAGCGGGTGTGAATATGTAAATCGGCCAGTCCCATTATCCTTTTCCTGGGTAAATGTTTTTTTGTTCTATTCAACTTTACCGCAGGTGTGTTAAGTGGGTGTAAAGGGATGGCTAAAGTTTTGTTGTGATTTTTTTACCTTTTTGAAAAAGAGAAAGTTTTTTTAGGGGGCTGTTCTGTTTACCCAAAAACCATCAGGCCATGGGCCAGCGCTGCCGGGCAGCCTGGCTGTCCAGGGGCCCGCCGTGGCCAACATACAGGGTTTTTGTTTCCAACGCGAGGATTTTTTGTATGCTGGCGTGAATCGCGTCCAGGTCATCTGCAAAATAGTGATAATTGGGCCGGGCAGCCAGGATGTTGCCGCCCATGTAGCCTCCCATCATCACATCCCCGACCATGGCTTCCCCGGTGGGCAAAATGACGGATAGCGAACCGGCAGTATGTCCGGGGGTGTGGATTACGTAGCCATTGACGCCAAAGTCATCCAGGCTGGTTTCCTTGTCCATCAGAATATCGGGTTGAAATGGGGGAAAGGGTTTTGATACAACCGGCAAAATCAGCCTGGCCTCCAGCCGGAGCGGGTGCAGAGGGTTCATTTGCCCTTTACGGGTCATCTCGGCATCTGCTTTGTGAATTGCGGTTGGTATCTTCAGGATCTTATTCAGGGCTGCACTGCTGCCGGCGTGGTCAACATGCCCGTGGGTGTGCAAAATCAGCGATATGTCACCAGGCTCAATGCCGGCTTTTTTTGCGGCATTCAAAATTTTCCCCTCTTCCCCCGGCATACCTGTATCTACCAGAATTGTTCGCTGGTCTTGCACCAGGTAGGCATTGGAAAAACTCAATTTGATTTTTATCACTTTCATGGAATACCTCACGTTTTATATCACAGTGTAAATATACACTGTATATTATATTTTGTCAAGTACAGCAAAGTGAAGGGACAGGAGTTTCTTAAACTCAGAAACTTCTGTAAAAGTCCAGGTCCCCACCCCCTGAATCCCCCGTCCAGGCCTGGGGCAGGGGACTTTAAAACGATTTTGGGGCTGGCGCAGGCAGCCTGCGCCAGCCCCAAAGCACGACTTTAAGCAAGGCCTGGGTGATGAGAATCCCATCAATGGGGTGGGGCTGAGCAGTTACATAAAAACTCGTCCGAAAATTATCACCCAGCCACCCGATGAAAAAGGGTGATTTTTTCCTACCAGCTTGTGCTACAATGTAGATGAACAATTAACCCATAGAAGGAATAAAATTTTGTATACCGATGACGAAATAGGGGAAAACGTAAACCAGACCCAACAACCCGTTGGGGCTCAACTTCCAGATGAACTGCCTATCGCAACCCTGGCTGACCTGCCAGAAAAACTGCGCCTTGGCGTGGCCAAAGCCGGGTGGACCGAACTGATGCCCGTTCAGGCCAAAGCCATCCCGTATTTGTTTGCCCAAAAAGATATGATGATTCAATCGCGCACGGGTAGTGGCAAGACCGGCGCATACCTGCTGCCGCTGCTTGAGCTGATTAACGCCCGCCAGGCCACAACCCAGGCTTTGGTGCTGGTGCCAACCCGTGAACTTGCCCAACAGGTTGTGGCAGAGGCTGAAACCCTGGGCAGTGCAACGGGGGTGCGCACCCTGGCGGTGTATGGCGGGGTGGGCTATGGCCCCCAACTGGATGCACTGGCTGCGGGTGCACACCTGGTGGTGGGTACCCCCGGCCGGATTTTGGACCACCTGCTGCGCCGCTCGCTCAACCTGAATGCCCTTAAGCTGCTGGTTTTCGATGAAGCCGACCGCATGCTCTCAATGGGTTTTTACCCGGATATGCTGCGGGTAAAATCCTACCTGCCGGAACGGCGGGTCAGCACATTCATGTTTTCAGCCACGTTTCCGCCCCAGGTTACCCGCCTGGCAAACTACTTTTTGCACCAGGCCGGGTTTATAAACCTGAGCAGTGACCATGTTCATGTGACCGAAGTAGAACATGTTTACTATGCCATACCAGGGATGGAGAAAGACCGCAGCCTCGTGCGCATTATTGAAATGGAAAACCCACTTTCTGCCCTGGTTTTTTGCAACACCAAAAACCAGGTGCACTACGTTTCGGTGGTGCTGCAGCGCTACGGGTACGATGCGGACGAACTGACCGCTGACCTTTCCCAGGCAGCCCGCGACAACGTGATGGAACGGGTGCGCCAGGGTTCCCTGCGTTTTTTGGTGGCAACGGATGTCGCCGCCCGAGGGATTGATCTGCCAGAGCTTTCCCATGTGATTCAATATGAACCACCCGAAGACCCTGAATCGTACATCCACCGCGCCGGGCGCACCGGGCGGGCCGGTGCCAGTGGTACGGCGATTACCCTGGTGAACCTGAAAGAACTTCCCGGTTTGCAGCGGATTGGCAAGCGCTATGAAATAGACCTGCAAGAACGCCCGGTTCCTTCCCAAGAAGAAGTGGAAGCCCTGGTAGGTGAGCGCATCATTGCCCTGCTTGAGGCCAGACTGCGCAGCCGCGACCGTTTGCAAGCCATTCGCATGGAACGGTTTTTACCGCTGGCCCGTTCCCTGGGGCAGGGTGAGGAAGCCAGCCTGTTGGCCATGCTGCTGGATGACTTTTACCAGGGCACCTTCCATGCTCCTGTTGTACCCCCTGCGGAAGTTCGGCCAGTTTTGAAAGCTCAGCCTGGCACTAACCGTCCGGGCAAAAAGCCGCTGCGCCGGGGCCGCCGTTCGGGGTAATTGGCTGCAGGCCGGGGGAGCCAGGGTTTGGATCGCAGAATTTTCACAGGGGTTTGGGAGTTTAGCCAACTCCTGAACCTTGCATGCTTTGCACTGGTATTCCTGGCGGATATCGCTTAAAATATTCAGGACAATTCCAAAATCCCCCGGAGGTTGCTATGCATGTGATCTTTGTTGCACCCGCTTTTCCGCAGTATCAAAAGCAGTTTGTACGTGCCTTAAAACAGGTTGGCGCAAAGGTAACTGGCATTGGCGAAGACCCGGCCGAGTGGCTGCCAGGGGATGTGCGCGGCTGGTTGGATGATTATGAGAAGGTTTCCTCGGTTACCGATGAGCAGGCCCTCTACGATGCTGTCCGGCGCATTCAGGCCCGGGGTTGGGTGGACCGGTTGGAATCTACCATCGAGGCCCACATGCTGCCTGTGGCGCGGGTGCGTGAAGCCTGCACCATTCCCGGCACCACCTATGAGCAAACCTTGATTTGCCGTGATAAACCCACCATGAAAGAATTCATGCGCACCCACGGCGTGCCCTGTGCGCAATCTCGCGCCGTGGCTTCAACCGAAGAAGTAATCCAATTTGCAAACGAAGTGGGCTATCCAATCATCATGAAGCCTCGCGATGGTGCTGGGGCGGCCATCACCTGGTTGGTGCGCAGTGAAAACGAACTTGGCCCTGCACTGCACGACACCGGCGTGGCCCAGGGCCACTCCATTGCGGTTGAAGAATTTATTGAAGGCCACGAGGGTTTTTACGACACCATCACCGTGGGCGAGGAAGTTGCCCATGAATTTGTCAGCCATTATTACCCTAATGTGTTGGAAGCCATGCGCACCCGCTGGATTTCTCCAGTCATCATCACCACCAACCGCTTAGACAGCCCGGGGTATGACGAACTGAAAACCATGGGCCGCAAAGTTATCAAAGACCTGGGGCTGGTGACCTCTGCCACCCATATGGAGTGGTTTTTTGGGCCAAAAGGCCTCAAATTCTCTGAAATTGGGGCCCGTCCACCCGGTGTGGGTCATTGGGATTTGTACTGCGCCGCCAATGATATTGACCTGTATAAAGAGTGGGCCGACGCGATTGTGTACGGCAAATGCTTTGGCCACCTTTCGCGCAATTACTCCGCCGCCATCATCAACTTGCGTCCCACCCAGGATGGCACCATCCGCCGCTACGAGGGTGTGGACCGTATCATTGAAAAATACAACCCCTGGATTATCAAAGGCCACCTGCCCAGCCCCGGCACTCCCACCCAGCCTGTGGGGGCTGGCTACATGGCGAACGCCTGGATTCAAATAAAATACCCCGATTATGATGGTTTGCGGGGCATCCTGACCGAAATTGGCGAGACGATTAAAGTCATCGCAGACTGAGGAAAAAATGAACTTATCCGCTGTATACCACGAGGCCAAAAGCCGCTACGCCTACGCCTTCGACACCAAAACCCTGCACCTGCGGCTGCGCACTGCCCGCGATGATGTCGCCTCTGTTACCCTGGTGGGCGGGGATCCTTTCCGCTGGATTCAAAGCCAGGAAGACCCCAACCATTGGGAATGGGATAAAACCGCTGCCTTTTTCCAGCCCATGCGGCTGGAATACCGCACTGCGCTCCACGATTACTGGTTCACTGCTGTGCAGCCCCAATGGGGGCGTCTGCGCTATGGGTTTGTCTTGGAATCGGGCGCAGAGAAATACCTGTTTGGCGGCCGGGCCTGTTATGACCTCAACCAGAATCCCGGCCTGGCCTACGAAACCAGCCTGTATTTTAATTTCCCCTACATCAACCACGAGGATATTTACGCCCCACCCGATTGGGTGCGCGAAACGGTCTGGTACCAGATTTTCCCAGACCGCTATGCCGATGGAGACCCAACCAACAATCCACCCGGGGCGCTGCCTTGGGGCAGCCCCGGCCACAGCAACATTTTCAACCACCTTGGGGGGGATTTGCAAGGCATCATCAACCACCTGGATGAACTGCAAGAGCTGGGAATAACAGGCATTTACCTCACGCCCATTTTTGAAGCGCCCTCTTCCCACAAATATGACACGTCAAACTACTACAAAATTGACCCGGCCTTTGGCACCAACGAACTGTTCGGGAAAATGGTTGCTGAAGCCCATGCCCGCGGCATTCGCATCATGTTAGACGCTGTGTTTAACCACGCCGGTTGGTTCCATCCCTTCTGGCAGGATGTGGTCCAGAACGGGCGCGGTTCAAAATATGCCGATTGCTTTTTCCTGACTGGCGACCCGGTGATTAACTTCCCGGTCATCCCCGGCAAACTGCCCCGCCTGACGCCAGACCAGGTGGCCAACCTTCACTACCGCACCTTTGCTTTTGCCGCTTCCATGCCCAAGTGGAATACCGACCATCCTCTGGTCAAAGAACACCTGCTGGGCGCGATTCGCTATTGGACCGAAACCTACCACGTGGATGGCTGGCGCTTGGATGTATCCAACGAAGTCTCGCACGATTTCTGGCGCGAGTTTCGCAAGCTGGCGCGCAGCATCAACCCGCAGGTGTATATCCTGGGTGAAAATTGGGATAACTCAGCTCCCTGGTTGATGGGTGACCAGTTTGATGGGGTGATGAACTATGAATACACCTACGCCATCTGGAACCTGTTGGGCTCAGGTCAGCGCCCCGGCGGCCCGTTTAATGTGCTGCAGTTCCAGCAGGCCGTCAGCCAATACCTGGCGAACAACCCCAAACACGTGACCCCAAATATGTACAACCTGGTAGACAGCCACGACACCGGGCGGATTTTGCACATCTGCGGCGAGGACCCGGCGCGGGCGCGGTTGGCTTTTGCGCTGATGTTTGTGTTTACCGGCGCACCCAGTATTTACTACGGCAGTGAAATCGGCCTGGGCGGCGATGGTTCCCACAACCGCGCCCCCATGCCCTGGGATTCTGCCAGCCACGACCTCGAACTGCGCGCCTTCGTCAAAAAATTAATCCAGCTTCGCCGCGATAACCCCACTTTGCGAGTCGTGGATATGGATTGGTTGGACACACAGGTGCACACCAACACGATGATCATCAAAAAAAGCGCGCCAGGTTTTTCCCCCAGCTACTTGTTTGTTAATGCCAGCGCCCAACCGCAGCAAATGGCCATGCCAGCGGAATTAACGGGCCGCAGGTTGTTGGATCTGCTAACCGGGCGCTGGCTCGAACCCGCAGATGGTGTATCCCTGCCACCTTTTGGCTTTATGCTTGCCGAAGGCGCAGTCTAGTTTCCCTGGTATGCCTCTCCCTGCCAACACCCACACACCAGAAACGCTGCTGCGCAGTGTTTTTGGCTATGATACTTTTCGAACCCTGCAGCGAGAGGTGATTGATAACGTATTGGCCAAAAATGATACCCTGGCTATCATGCCCACGGGTGGCGGCAAATCGCTCTGTTACCAGATTCCGGCCTTGCTCTTCCCCGGTCTAACCGTGGTGGTCTCCCCGCTCATTTCGCTGATGCAAGACCAGGTAGCCCAGCTCAACGCCTTGGGGGTGCCGGCAGTGGTGTTAAACAGCAGCCTGGATTGGGAAACCTACACCCAGAACATGGCTCGAGTGCGTCAGGGTAAAGTGAAACTGCTCTATGCTGCCCCGGAAACGCTGCTTACAGACCGGCTGGAATATTTGCTGCAGGGGGTTAAGGTGGATTTGTTGACCATTGATGAAGCCCACTGCATTTCTGAATGGGGCCACGATTTCCGGCCAGAATACCGTACCCTGGTGGAGGTGCGACGCCGCCATCCTACGGCTGCCTGCCTGGCCCTGACGGCCACCGCAACCGAGCGGGTGCGCAGCGATATTCAAAATGCCCTTGAATTTAAACAAGCCAGTGCCTTCCTGGCCAGCTTTAATCGCCCCAACCTGTTTCTCGAAGTGCAGCCAAAGCAAAGCGGCCTGGCGCAGCTTCTGGCCTTTTTGAAGGATCATCCCCGCCAATCGGGCATTATTTACTGTTTCTCGCGCAAACAGGTCGACACCATCGCCGAAGAACTGCAAAATCGCGGCTATTCCGCCCGGCCATACCATGCCGGGCTAAGCGATGAAACCCGCCGAATAAACCAGGAGGCTTTTGTTCGGGATGATGTCCAGATCATGGCAGCCACCATTGCCTTTGGCATGGGCATTAATAAACCCAACGTGCGCTTCGTGGTGCATTATGACCTGCCACGCAATGTAGAAAGTTACTACCAGGAAATTGGCCGGGCCGGGCGCGACGGCCTGCCGGCCCACTGCCTGCTTTTATACAGCTATGGCGACACCAAGAAGATTGAATACTTCATCCAGGAAAAAGCCCCTGCCGAGCAAACCAAAGCCCGTCAACACCTGCGCGCCATGGTGGACTACGCAGAAGCGCACATCTGCCGGCGCATTCCGCTTTTAAAATATTTTGGTGAAAAACCCAAGCAGGAAAACTGCAGTACCTGTGACATTTGTACAGGCCAGCGCGCCAGCGTCGAGGAAGATTTAACAACCCTGGCCCGTTTGTGGTTCAACGCCATTGTGCAAACCGGCGAACGCTTTGGTGCAGCCCATCTAACCGACGTGCTTCTTGGGGTTAACAGCGAGAAGGTAATCAAGTTTGACCACCAGAACCTGCCCTGTTTTGGCAAAGGCGGGCAGCTCACCAGCCAGGGTTGGATGGACCTCAGCCGCCAGCTTGAACAAAAAGGCTTTTTAGCGCGCACCGAACACCAGGGCCTACGGCTGACCAGCCAGGCCAGCCAGGCCCTCGTTCAAAACACATCCATCACCGGCGCGCCCATTTCCGCTGGCACAGGTGCCAAAACGCGCAAATCCAGGTCTGCCTCGGCCCGGCTTATTGCCGATTCTTCTCCAACCAAAGGCATTCCCGTCTTGGATTATGATATTGAACTGTTCGACCTGCTGCGGCAAAAACGCAAAGACATTGCAGACCACGAGCGTTTACCGCCATACATGATTTTGCCCGACCGCTCCCTGGTTGAAATGGCAACCCGCTTCCCCATGTCGGTGGATGGGTTGAAAGATATTTATGGATTTGGGGAAGTCAAATTGGAAAAATTCGGGGCAGCGTTTGTCCAGGTAATCCAACAATATGGTCGGAGAAAAGTGAGCGGTTGAGGTGGTGTGGTCACGCTCAAGTCCCCTTACTTGACTTTTCAATGAAACCCGGTAAAATCTCACGGCTTGTTGTGTGAAAAAACACAAGCAAGGCAGGTTTGCTGGGTTAAATCCCAATTGGTGCATCAAAGCAAACATGGTTCAGAAGCCACTCATCTAAAACAAAAAAAGAACATTTTTCAGGAGGTTTTCATGGGTTTTGCAGGATGGTTTACCGGGCTGGGGTTAGAGGCTGCTTTGCCGCAGCTTCCGTTGGTATGGTGGTTGGGGCCAATTGGAGCGCTTGTTGCCCTGCTGTTTGCGGTAGTTTTTTACCGCCAGGTGATGGCTGAAGATGAAGGCACACCGTTAATGCGCGAAATCGCCCAGGCTGTGCGCGAAGGCGCCATGGCCTACTTGCGGCGGCAGTATCGCATCATTGCCATTGTGTTCGGGGTGCTCTTCTTGGTTTTTCTGGTGTTGGCTTTGTTTGGGATGCAAAACCCGCTGATTCCCTTTGGGTTTTTGACAGGCGGGCTTTTCTCTGGCCTGGCCGGGTATATCGGGATGCGCACTGCCACCAATGCATCTGCCCGCACAGCCCAGGCTGCCAGCCGCAGCCTGAACCGCGGCCTGCAGGTTGCCCTGCGGGCTGGGGCGGTGATGGGCCTGGTTGTGGTTGGTTTTGCCCTCTTCGACCTTACCGTCTGGTTTTTGCTGTTGTACTTTGTGCTGCCGGGAATCTTCCCGGATATTTTTGGTGTGTTGGCAAACCCGCTGCCCCTGATTACCACCATTATGCTTAGTTTTGGTATGGGCGCTTCGACGCAGGCTTTGTTTGCCCGGGTAGGCGGCGGAATTTACACCAAGGCTGCTGACGTGGGGGCAGACCTGGTGGGCAAAGTGGAATCTGGTATTCCGGAAGATGACCCACGCAACCCCGCAACGATTGCGGATAACGTGGGCGACAACGTGGGCGATGTAGCCGGCATGGGCGCCGACTTGTACGAATCCTATGCAGGTTCCATCCTTGCCACTGCTGCTCTCGGGGTTGCCGCGGTAGGTGTGGTTGGGCCAGAGTTTCTCAATGGCCGCACTCAAGTAGAGATGGGGCTGTTGTTCATTGCTGCCCCAATTGCCCTGGCGGCATTAGGCGTTTTCCTTTCCATCCTTTCCCTTTACCTGGTGCGGGCCAGTGAAGATGCAAACCAGCAAATGCTGGTAAATGCCCTCAGCCGGGGTGTATACACCAGTTCTTTCGGCATTGCCGCCATTTCCCTGCCGCTGCTGTACTTGATGGGCCTGCCCAACTGGCTGGGCATCTGGATTAGTGTTATCACTGGCCTGGTGGTGGGGGCGATTGTGGGCAAATCCACCGAGTATTACACGTCGCATGCATTTGAGCCCACCCGTGGTATTGCCGCCCAGGCCCACACCAGCTCGGCCACCGCCCTGATTGAAGGCCTTGCCATTGGCATGGAATCCGGTGGAATTCCCGTCGCTGCTGTGGTGAGCGGCATTGCGGTTAGTTTTTATGCATCTGGCGGTCACGATAGCCTTTTGATGGGCCTTTATGGCGTGGGCATTGCCGCAGTGGGAATGCTTTCTACATTGGCCTTCACATTGGCCACCGATGCCTACGGCCCAATTGCCGATAACGCCGGCGGCAACGCCGAAATGGCTGGCCTCGAAAAAAGTGTCCGCCATCGGACCGACCAGTTGGACGCAGTGGGCAACACCACTGCCGCGATTGGTAAAGGCTATGCCATTGGTTCGGCAGCCCTGACTTCGCTGGCGCTGTTGGCGGCTTATGTGGAAGTGATTCGCCTTGCCCTGGTTCAACAGCGTGGTGTTACCGAGTTGAATGTGGCCGGTGAGATGCTGGAAGTTACCAGTATGACCATGCGCCAGTTCATGATGTATTACGACGTCTCGCTGCTGAACCCTGCTGTGCTCATCGGCCTGTTTGCCGGAGTGGCAACCGCCTTTTATTTCTCTGCAATGACCATGCGCGCCGTTGGCCGGGCTGCTGGTGAGATGGTGGATGAAGTTCGCCGCCAGTTTCGCGAAATTCCCGGTTTGCTAGAGGGCAAGGCTCGCCCAGATTATGCCCGTTGCGTGGAAATCAGCACGGTTTCTGCCCAGCGCGAAATGGTTGCCCCGGCTCTGGTTGCTATCATCATCCCAGTTTTAGTGGGGGTGGTATTTGGGGTTGGGGGTGTGCTGGGGCTGCTTGTGGGCGGCCTGGCTTCCGGGTTTTCCCTGGCCATTATGATGGCGAACGCTGGCGGCGCCTGGGATAACGCCAAGAAGTACATCGAAGTCGGTGAGTTTGGCGGAAAAGGTTCACCCGCTCATATTGCAGCAGTGGTCGGTGACACGGTTGGCGACCCCCTGAAGGACACATCCGGGCCTTCGTTGAATATCCTGATTAAGTTGATGTCAATGGTTTCTGTGGTGTTTGCCGGGTTGATTGTGGCCCTGGGCAACGGCCACGGCCTGATTGCCATTTTGCTCAACTGGTAAACGGGCTTAAACGCAAATTTTCGAGGCTGTGTGGGAACCTTTTCTGCACAGCCTCTTTTTTATGCGCTCACCCCCCTCAAGTGCGCGCAAATGTCCCACCCCACACAAAACCCTGCCCCAGGCTTTGGGGCGTGGAGAAGATAAGGTAGTGGTCACCTGGCGGGTACGGCCCGCCAG
>CAZAYY010000023.1:0-61230 GCA_964489525.1 uncultured Anaerolineales bacterium | reverse complement strand
GTTGGGCACCCAGCGCCAGGCCGAAATCCTGGACCGCCTGGCCGCACACCGCCTTTTACCCGGCGACCTCGAGCGCCTGCAGGATGTTGGCTGGACGATGACGGATGCCTCGCTGTGCGGTCTCGGCCAGACGGCTGCTTCGGCGGTTCTGTCGGCCATGGAACGTTTTCCTGCCTTGTTTGCACCCCCTGGAGCCAGCTCATGACCAAAACCCTAACCCTTACCATTGATGGCAACCCGGTATCGGTTCCGGAAGGGACCACCCTGCTGGACGCGGTTCGCCTGGCCGGGGCCGATGCGCCCACCATCTGCTTTTCCGAACGCACCACCCCCAACGCCATCTGCCGCCAGTGCGTGGTGGAAGTGCAGGGCTGGCGGGTTCTGGTGGCTTCGTGCGTGGCGCAGGCCCAGGAGGGTATGGTAGTCCAGACCCGTTCGCCCCGGGTGGAGCGCGCCCGCCGCACCATTTTGGAAATGCTCGCCTCCGGGGTGGACTTATCGGAAGCCCCCGAAATCCAGGCGCAGATGGACGACTACCAGGCCGACCCGCAGCGATTCCCCGAAGCCGAGCGGCGCAGCCCGCCTCCCGTGGACGACAACCCGATGTATATTCGCGACTATGCCAAGTGTGTGCTGTGCTGGCGCTGTGTGCAGGTGTGCGCCGATGACGCCCAATATACCTACGCCATCAACTTTACCGGGCGGGGCTACGAAACCCAAATCGGCACCTTTTTTGATAAGCCCATGCCCGCTACCTCCTGCGTTTTTTGCGGGCAGTGTGTGGCGGTTTGCCCCAGTGGGGCGCTCAAGCCCAAGCGCGCCTGGCTCTACGACCAGGGCCTCTCGCTGGATGATATTCGCCAACAGGTGCGCCCGCAAAAAACCGGCAAACCCTGATTTTCTCGCTGTTTGGAGACTTCCCCATGCCCAATCCCGACCGAATTGTCCCAACCACCTGCCCGTACTGCGGCGTTGGCTGCACCCTGGAACTGCATATCCAAGATGACTATATCTACCAGGTGACCAGCCCGTTCGATTCCCCGGTCAACCGCGGCAACCTGTGCGTTAAAGGCCGTTTTGGTTATGACTTCATCTACCACCCCCGGCGAATCACCACGCCCCTGATTCGCAAAACCCCGCAGAAGCCCGGCGCCCGCACCCAGGCATTTGACCGGGATGAATGGCGCGAGGCCAGTTGGGATGAAGCCCTGGATTATACAGCCGACCGCCTGGTGGAAATTTATCACCGCGATGGCCCGGGCGCTTTGGCGGTATACTGCTGCGCCAAAGCCACCAATGAAGACAACTACCTGCTGCAAAAGATGTTCCGCTCGCTTTTCCGCACCAACAACGTAGACCACTGCACCCGCCTGTGCCACGCCGGTTCGGTGGCCGCGCTGCAGCGCGCCGTAGGCTCTTCGGCCATGAGCAACACCGCCGCCGAAGTTTCTATGGCGGATGTCATCCTGGTTACGGGTTCCAACACCACCGAAAACCACCCGATTATCGCCCTGCAAATCAAGGCGGCTGTACGCCAGCACGGGGCAAAGCTGATTGTGGTGGACCCCCGCCGGATTGAGCTGTGCGATTTTGCCGACCTGTACCTGCCGCTAAAACCCGGCACGAACGTCCCGGTTTTTTCGGCCATGGCGCATGTCATTGTCAAGGAAGGGTTGGTCAATCACGATTTTATCGCAGCCCGGACGGAAGGGTATGCAGCGTTCCTGACTTCCCTGGAAAAATTCACCCCGGAATTTGCCGAGCAGGTCTCCGGGGTGGACAAGGACCTGATCGTCCAGGCCGCCCGGATGTATGCCCGCGCCCAGCGGGGGATGATCTTTTGGGGAATGGGCATCTCCCAACTATCCCACGGCACGGCCTCGGCCCTGGCAGTGATCAACCTGGCCTTTCTCACCGGCCACATTGGCCGCCCGGGAACCGGCCTGAACCCCCTGCGCGGCCAGAACAATGTCCAGGGGTCTTCCGACATGGGCGCCATGCCCTACCACCTGCCGGGCTATATGCCCGTAGATGCCCCTGGCGTGGCCGAAAAATGGGAAAAGGCCTGGAATATCGAACCCGGCGGCCTCAACCGCCAGCGCGGCCTGACCACCACCGAAATCCTCTCCCACGCCCACCCTGGCGGGGTGCGTTCGCTGTACATCATGGGTGAAAACCCGATGATGTCCGAGCCCAACCTGAACGAAACCCGCCGCCACATGGAGCAGCTCGAATTCCTGCTCGCCCAGGATTTGTTTATCAATGAATCGGGTGCTTTTGCGGATGTCTTCCTGCCTGCCACCCCCTTTGCCGAGAAAGAAGGCACCTTTACCAACACCGACCGGCGGGTGCAGCGGGTGCGCCAGGCCCTGCCGCCGCGCGGCCAGGCCCGCCCGGACTGGCAAATTATCAGTGACCTCGCCCGGCGGATTGAAACCCGCCTGGGTAGGCCAGCCTCTGCAGGGTGGAACTACACCCACCCCGCCGAAGTGATGGCCGAAATTAGCCGGATGGTTCCCGAATATGCCGGGATCACCTACCCAAGGATTGACCATACTGGCCTGCAGGTTCCGGTGTGGGATGAAACCCACCCGGGCACGCCCTATTTGTTTGCCGAAACGTTCCCTTCTGGGCGCGGGCGCTTCCACCCGCTGGATTTTGTGCCTGCCGACGAACTGCCGGACGAGGAATACCCTTTTACGCTGACCACCGGGCGGGTGTTGGAACACTGGCATGGTGGCACGATGACCCGCCACTCCAAACTCAACGACCTTTACCCTCACCCGCTGGTGGAAATCAACCCCGCCGATGCGCTCCTGCTCGGCATCACCGATGGCCAGCCTGTCCGGGTGGCCTCACGCCGCGGCGAGGTTTCGCTGCACGCCCAGGTCACCGAGCGCGCCACGCCAGGGGTGATTTTCATCCCCTTCCATTTTGCCGAAGCCGCCGCCAACCTGTTGACCAACGACGCCCTGGACCCCCTGGCGAAAATCCCGGAATTCAAAGCGTGCGCGGCGCGGGTTGTGGGGGAGTAGGGCGACTGAGGTCGCGACTACAAGAACAGAACCCCTACCCTTCCGGGCCACCCACGGACCAGCTCGCCTGGTAGCCGGGCTTTTCCAATTCAAGCGCCTGGGTGGTGATGTGCAGCGGGTTGAAGGTATCCACCATCACAGCCAGTTCTTCGGTTTTCTCTTTGCCAATTGAAGCCTCTGTGGCGCCGGGCTGGGGGCCGTGCGGCAGGCCGCTGGGGTGCAGGGTGATGTCGTATTTTTCAATGCCCTTGCGCGACATGAAGTTGCCATCGCAGTAGTACAGCACCTCATCGGAGTTAACGTTCGAGTGATTGTACGGGGCGGGGATGCCTTCCGGGTGATAGTCGAACAGGCGCGGGACAAAGGAACACACCACAAAGTTCCAGCCTTCAAAGGTCTGGTGGACGGGCGGGGGCTGGTGGATGCGCCCGGTGATGGGCTCAAAATCGTGGATGCTGAAGGCCCAGGGGTAGAGGTAGCCGTCCCAGCCTACCACGTCGAGCGGGTGATAGTCCAGGATGTGGCGGGTGAGGGTGTCGCGCACCTTGACGCGCACTTCAAACTCGCCGGTTTCGGTGTGGGTTTCCAACTCTTCCGGTACACGGAAATCCCGCTCGCAGTAAGGGGCGTGTTCGAGCATCTGCCCGTATTTGTTGCGGTAGCGTTTGGGCGGCTCGATGGCGCTGGGGGATTCGATGACAAAGAAACGCGCATCTGCCCCATCCAACTGAAGCTGCCAGGTGACGCCGTAGGGAATCACCAGGTAGTCGCCGGGCTGGAACGGCAGCCGGCCAAACTGGGTCCGCAGCACCCCCCGCCCTTCGTGGACAAACCAACACTCGTAAGCCTGGCCGTTGCGGTAGAAGTAGTCCATGCTGCGGGTGGGGCGGCTGATGCCCAGGGTGACATCGCGGTTGCCCAACAGGGTGCGCCGGGCCGAAACCGCATCGCCGCCCGCCGGGACTTCACCCGTGGTAAAGGCACGGTGGCGGAGGGCGCCAAAATCGGCATATTCCACCACAGTGGAGCCAAGCGGCTCGGCCTTGAGCACGCGGGGCGGCAAAAAGTGGTGGTAGAGGATGGACTGCAGGCCAGAGAAGCCCTCCAGGCCCATTACCTCTTCGCGGTAAAGGGTGCCATCGGGCTTGCGGAACTGGGTGTGGCGCTTGTGGGGAATCGTACCGAGTTTGTGATAGAAGGTCATGGCTTGCTCCTTAGACACGAATGAAGACGAATTTTAGACACGAATTACACGAATTACACGAATGACAACGAAGGGCGCGAGGGCAGCGAACTGGGGGCTACCCTGTGATCGGGTTCATCAACGTGCCCAATCGTTCAATTTCCAGCTCCACCTGGTCACCGGGCTGAAGCCAGGGGCCTTGGGCTTTGGTCAGCTCCAGCAGGCAGCCGGTGCCCACCGTGCCAGAGCCAATTACATCGCCGGGCTGGAGTTCCACCTCCTGCGAGGCGCGGGCAAGCAGATCGCCAAAAGACCAGTAGATGTCTTTGAAATTGCCGCGCGAGCGCTCCACGCCGTTGACCCGGGCGGTCATTGCCAGGTCGAACACGCCAGGGCGGCCGGTGGCCCGGTCTTGCAGTTCGTCGGGGGTCACAATCCAGGGGCCGAGAGAGGAGGCGAAATCTTTGCCTTTGGCCGGGCCGAGACCCACCTTCATCTCAGCACGTTGGACATCGCGGGCCGACCAGTCGTTGAAGATGGTGTAGCCAAAGATGTGGTTGGGGGCGGCTTTTGGCGAGAGGTTTTTGCCGGGTTTGCCGACGATGCAGGCAATTTCCAGCTCAAAATCCAGCGCCTGGGTGTAGGCCGGGTGGGGGACAGGCTGGCCCGGGCCATAGATGCTGAAGGGATAAGTGAAATAAAACACCGGGAAGTGATACCACTCCTCCGGCACAGCGCGGCCGCGGTTCTCGTTGGCGGTGCGGACGTGCTGTTCGAAGGCGTAGAAGTCGCGCAGGGTGGTGGGGCGGATGGGCGCCAGCAAACGCACCTGGGCCAGGTGCAGCGGGGTTTTGGAAGCGCGCCGGGCGGCTTCTTCTGCCCCGGCGGCCACAACCTCGGTCATCGAAGTATAGGGCAGTTCAAACACCCGGCCCATCTCGACCAGGCCGGGGCGGGGTTGGTTGGAATTGGGGGGGAGGTACGTGACAAAGCGCATGCTGGTTTTCAGGGGTTGAAAATTACAAATGGACCCCGGTTAACGTCGGGGCGGTTCTTTGTACAGGCGGGTCTCAGACCCGCCCCGACGTGAGGTTTACCCGGTTTTAGACGCCATGTTTCGCCGCACCACCAGGCAGGGCATTACAGGTTGCCGCGGCGGGCCTGTTCCATCTCGATGGACTCGAACAGGGCTTTGAAATTGCCCTTGCCAAAGCCCTGGCTGCCGTGCCGCTCGATGATTTCGACGAACATGGTCGGGCGATCTTGCAGCGGGCGGGTGAAGACCTGCAGCAGGTAGCCTTCGTCATCCCGGTCCACCAGGATGCCCAGTTCGTGGATCATGTTCAGGTCTTCGTTGATTTTGCCCACCCGTTCGGGCAGGGCTTCGTAATACGTATCGGGAACCCGCAGGAACTCCACACCCCGGTCGCGCAGTTCGCGCACGGTGCGCAGAATGTCCCCGGTGGCCAGGGCCAGGTGCTGCACGCCGGGGCCGTAGTAGTAATCCAGGTATTCTTCAATTTGCGACTTGCGCCGCCCCTCGGCGGGTTCGTTGATGGGGAACTTCACCCGGCCGTTGCCGTTGGCCATCACTTTTGACATCAGGGCGGAATATTCCGTAGAAATATCTTTATCGTCAAAGTGCAGCAGCTGGCGAAAGCCCATCACATCGTGATAAAAATGAACCCATTCGTTCATCTTGCCTAACTGCACATTGCCCACCATGTGGTCCACCGCGACCACACCCGTCGGGTTGGCGGGGCGGGTAAAGGGCTGGTAGCCAGGGGCAAAGGGACCTCGGTAATCCGAGCGATCCACAAAGACATGGAGAGTTTCGCCGTAGGTATAGATGGCCGAGGTGCGGTAAGTGCCGTACTCGTCCTGCTCTTCCCGCGGCGCCCAGGCCAACTTCGCGCCGCGCCGGGTGGTTTCGCGCCACGCAGAATCCACATCACTCACCCCCAGGGCAATCACCTTGACGCCATCCCCGTGCACCATGTGGTGGGCGGCAATTTCGTGGGTGGGGCCATAGGCCGCCGAAACCACCAGCCGGATTTTGCCGGATTCCAACACATAGGATGCAAAGCCCCGGTTGCCCGTTTCCAGGCCGGAATACGCCACCGGCGTGAAGCCAAACGCCTGCCACCAGTAATACATCGCCTGCTTGGCGTTGCCTACGTACAGGTGAACATGATCGACCGATTTTATTTGCAGGAAATCGGCCTCTTCCGTCATGGGCCGGGTGGTGTCCAGGGGGGCTTCAAGTGTGGTCATGGGGGTCTCCTTAAATGGTCTTTTTGGGTGTTGACCCGGAGGCGACGGCCTGCCGGGTCTTGCCCAACTCCTGAAGATTAAGTTGATGAAATCTGGGATAAGATAGATTCAGTTTATCATAAAAAACCGATAATTTTCCCCGAATTTTATTTCTCTTTTTCAAAAATAAGGTCATTTCCACCGAATATTATGCGGCAAAAACCCCCTTCAAACAAATGTTTTTTTTTTGAGCCAGGAGCCAAGAGCCAACAGCCAGGAGGAAAGTGATAGGGGCACCCGTTACAGGCTATAAGCTATAGGCTATAGGCTATAAGCTATAAGCTACAGGCTACAAGCTCCAGGCTACAAGCTACCGGCTTTCCTACCCCTCCATCATGGCGTACAGCAGCACCCCTGCAGCAACGGAGAGGTTGAGCGAGCTCCCCCGCCCGACCATGGGCAGGCGCACCAGATGGTGGCAGGCCGCCCGTTGGGCCTCGCTCAGGCCGTCGCGCTCGCTGCCCAACAGAAGCACACACGGCCGGGCGTAGCGCACCTGGCGGTAGTCCTGGCTGCCGCGGGCCGATGTGCCAAAAATGGCATAGCCCTGCTCTTGCGCCCACCGGGCAAAATGCTGGAATGAAACCTGGACTGCCGGAACCGAGAACACCGTCCCCATGCTGGCCCGAACCGCAGTCGGGTGCCAGGGGTCCGCGCCGCCATCCAACAGCACCAGCCCGTTTGCCCCCACCGCGTCCAGTGTGCGCAGCAGGGTGCCAATGTTGCCGGGGTCCTGCGGGGCAACCACCGCAGCCAGCCAGGGATGGCGCTCGGGGGTGAGGTCTTCCAACACCCAGCCGGGCTGCCGGACCACGGCAAGAATCCCGGCGGGGTCTTCTTTTTCGGCCAGGCTGGCGAAAACATCCGGGGAACATGGATAGCAGGCCACCCCACGGGCCTGGGCATCCTCCACAAGGCTGCGGGCAAAATCGCTGGTGAGCAGCCCCGGGGCGTAGCACAGGTACTCCAAACGAGCGCCCAACTGCACTGCTTCGCCCACGTGGCGAATGCCCTCCACCAGGAAGAGGCCGCTTTCGTCGCGGGCCTTTCGCTGGCGCAGCGCCCTGGCCTGGCGGATCTTGGGGTTCTGGCGGCTGGTGATCAGGTCGAGTGACATATTGATATTGTAATTTATAAATTTCAAATTTGAAATTTCAAATTTATAAATTTTATGGATACAATATAGCCATGGAAAAAACCACGCTGGAAGGCAAAAAGGTTCTTGTTACCGGGGCGGGGGGGTTCATTGGCAGCCACCTCGTCGAGCGGCTGGTGGGCGAAGGCGCGCAGGTGCGGGCATTTTTGCGCTACACCTCGCGAGCCGACCGCGGCCTGCTGCGCTATGCCCCTGCCAGCGTGCTGGACGCGGTGGAATGGGTCTACGGCGACCTGCAGGACGCCAACGCCGTACTCGAAGCCTGCCAGGGAATCGAAGTGATCTTCCACCTGGGCGCGCTGATCGCCATCCCGTACTCGTATAAGCACCCCCGCGCCGTGGTCGAAACAAACGTCCTGGGCACGCTGAATGTGCTCATGGCGGCCCGCCAAACCGGGGCCGGGCGCATCATCCACACCTCCACCAGCGAGGTGTACGGCACGGCGCAGTACACCCCGATGGACGAAAAACACCCCATGCAGGGCCAGTCTCCCTACTCCGCCAGTAAAATCGGCGCCGACCGGCTTGCCGAAAGCTTTTACCGGGCTTACGACCTGCCCGTCTGCACTGTGCGCCCCTTCAACACCTATGGCCCGCGCCAGTCGGCCCGGGCGGTCATCCCCACCATCATCACCCAGGCCCTCACCCGCGCCGAAGTCCGCCTGGGCGACCTGACCCCCACCCGCGATTTCACTTATGTGAGCGACACGGTGGACGGCTTTGTCAAAATGGCCCAGGCCGGGGATGAGGTGCACGGCCAGGAAGTGAACCTGGGGGCCGATTTCGAAGTCTCCATTGGCGAACTGGCCGAGAGCATTTTCAAAGCCCTGGGCAAAACCCCCCACATCCAAACCGACCCCGCCCGCCTGCGCCCCGGCAAAAGCGAGGTCTTTCGCCTGTGGTCCGACAACCGCAAAGCCAAAGCCCTGCTGGGCTGGGCGCCGCAGGTCTCGCTGCAAGCCGGGCTGGAACGCACCATCGCCTGGATGGTGGATCACCCGGAACTGTACCGCCCGGAGGAATACCAGGTATGAAAGCCGTCATCCTGGCCGGCGGAAAAGGCACCCGGCTGGCCCCCTACACTGTGGTTTTCCCCAAGCCGCTCATGCCGCTGGGGGATACGCCCATTTTGGAAGTGGTCATCCGCCAGCTCAAACGCAGCGGCATCACCGACCTGACCCTGGCCGTCGGCCACCTGGCCGAACTGCTTGTGGCCTACTTCAACAACGGCAGCAAGCTGGGCGTCACCATTGGCTATTCCAAAGAAGAAACCCCCCTCGGCACAGCCGGGCCGCTGGCCAACATCCCCGGCCTGGATGCCGATTTCCTGGTGATGAACGGCGACATCCTGACCACCCTGAACTACCAGGAGTTTGCCGAATACCACGCCAAAAACGGCGCGGCTGCCACCATTGCCATGCACCGCCGGGATGTGAAAATTGACCTGGGCGTGTTGGAGATTGATGAAACCAGCTGCGCCATTACCGGGTACATCGAAAAACCCACCTATCACTACATGGTCAGCATGGGCATCTACATGTTCAGCCCGCATGTGCTCGAATACATCCCCAAAGGGGAGCGGTTAGATTTTCCCGACCTGGTGCTCAAACTGATTGCCGCCGGCGAAAAGGTCTGCGGTTACCCCTACCACGGCTACTGGCTCGACATTGGCCGGGCCGACGACTACACCCAGGCCCAGGCCGAGTTCGACAGGCTCAAAGGGCTGTTCTTACCGGAAGGATAAGGGGAAATCGGAAGGGCAAAAGGCAAAATGGGAAAGGCAAAAGGGGAAATGGGAAATGCGAAAGCAAAATTGTTTCAGCCGCCATTTTCCATTTAACATTTAAAATTTTTCATTTTCCCTTTTTCATTTCCCTCTGCCTGTAGAGTTCCGGGTTAACCGCCCCGGCCATCTGCTCCGCGTCCAACTTGATTCCCACAAAGGCATTCACCCGCTCAGCCCAGGGCCGCGGGTTCTGCACCAGAAGGTTGTAATCCACCTCCAGCACCTGCATGTTGGGCTGGGTCCTTAACCAGGCCAGCACGTTGGCAATGTGCTGCTCATACAGCGCCGCCATCTCGGCATCGCTCACCGCGTCCCCGGTCTCTCCCCGGTTGGCCAGCATCTTCTTCTGCGAAGCCAACACCTCCGGCAGCGCCCGGCGCATAAAAATCACCCGGTACGTCTCCCCAGGGGGCAGGTGGCGCAGCAGCGCCGAAATCACCTTCACCACCTTACCCCGTGCATCCCCCAACCAGGTGGCATCGCCCTCCGGCAGCTTCTTTACCCGCTCAAACTCATAGTACCCTTCCGGGTTATCCGGGTCGGGCGAGCGCAGGCCATCGGTCAGCAGCGCCAGCCCCCCCGCCGCCAGCATCTTCATCATCATGGAGGTGCCCGACCGCGGCAGCCCCGAAACCACAACCACAGGTTTTCGAAACAAAGAAAGGAAACGGTTCATGGGGGGAATTATAATTTGCAATTTCCAATTTGCAATTTATAATTTCCAAATCCCAAATCCTCCTTGACACCCTTCCCCTTCGAGGAGTATCATTCAATTCTTGAATGCAACCTCGAATTCAGGTTTTAACATTTAAAATTTTTCATTTAACATTTTTCATTTAACCTTTCCCCTCCCCATGTCCCAAGACCGCATCCACCAACTGGAGATTCTCGAAGTGCTGGCCAACGAACCGTCCATCACCCAGGCCGACCTGGCCGCACGGGTGGGCGTGGCTGTGGGCACGGTCAACTGGCACCTCACCCGCTGGACCAAAAAGGGGCTGATCAAAATCCAAAAAATCAACCACTGGCGCTGGAACTACATCCTCACCCCCAAAGGCATCGCCGAAAAAACCCGCCTGGCGGGTAAATACATCGAAACCTCCCTGCGCATCTACCGCCGGGTGCGCGAGCAGTCCCGGTCGCTGCTGGAGCAGGTGCAGTCCTCCGGGCACAGCGCGGTCATCCTGGAAGGCGACGGCGAGCTGCTCGACATCTGCCGCCTGACCTGCCTGGAGATGGGCCTCGAAGCCCGCCCCTCCGGCGAAGGCCTGCCCGTAATCGCCGTGGTGGACAACGAATTCACCCTGAGGCCCGCATGACCACCCCCCTCGACGAAAAACCCCAGGAAAGCCTGGCAAAAAGGAGTGTGAGGTCGAGCGCGTACCAGATTGCGGCGAGCGGCATCGGCGCAGTGGTGCAGTTTGCCCGATCCATTATCCTGGCTCGTCTGCTGGCCCCGGACGACTTTGGGGTGTATGCCTTTGCGGTGTCGGCGGTGATGCTGACATCCAAGTTACCGACATTCAGCCTCGGTGGGGCGTACCTCCATAAAACTGAGGAAAGCGAAGGAGAACTCGCCCTTCGAGTTCATTTCACCTTAACTTTGCTTTTTACATCAATTTGGGCAATATTACTCTTCATTAGCGGCTATATTTTCTTCGAAACTCAGAACCGATTTGTTTTCTGGACGATTTTAGCCACTCATGTTGTTGAAAATTTGGTGCTTACACCCAAATATGCTCAAATGAAATCCCTTAATTATCAAAGAATTTCCATTATCGCCACTCTAAATATTTTCTTTGGAACCATAACTTCAATAATTCTGGCATGGCAAGGATTTGGTGTGTGGAGTCTCGTAGCCACTAACATCATGACAGCAGTTACTTCAGTCCTATTATTTTATTTCGTTAAGCCAGTATGGAGAATTAGATTAGGTTGGTCAAAAACTGTCGTAAGCTATTATTTAAGTTATGGAAAAAGAAGCATTGTTGGTGCGATTTTCAAAGATCTAATTGATGAAATTGATGATATTTGGACAGGGCGAAATTTAGGCGATACCGCCCTGGGTTTCTATTCAAGGGCTTTTACCTTTGCAACATATCCTCGCCAAATCATCGCCAACCCAATTTCGACTGTAGCTACCAGCACCTATGCTGCGTTAAAAAATCAACGGGAAAAAATGTCTCAAGCGTTTTTTAGAACCAATGCTTTTCTAATCCGGATTGGTTTTCTGGTGGGCGGGGGTTTTGTTTTAGTTGCCCCTGAGTTTATTTTGATTCTTCTTGGCGAAAAGTGGTTGCCAATGTTGACCACTTTTCGTTTAATGTTTTTCTATACATTGATCGACCCAATTAAATTAACGGTTGCCAATGTGTTTGGCGCTGTTGGAAAACCAGAAAAAGTCAGCATCGTTCGTACAATTCAATTTGGCGTATTAATAATCCTCCTTTTCGGTCTTGGCCCAATTTTCAATATTGAAGGAGTAGCAATTGCTGTTAATATTTCCGTTTTGTTCGGTGTAATTTTGCTCCTTTATCAAGCTAAAGAATATGTTGATTTTTCCATTAAGGAACTATTTTTATTTCCTGCGATAGGCCTGATGATGGGCTTGCTTTTGGGACGATTAAGCATTGAATTTCCCGGCATAGCAGGTTCTCCATGGAGAACAGGCCTTATTAAGGGATTTATTTTTGTTACAATTTACAGCACAATATTGATAATTGGCGAGCGCGATAAAACAATAAAAATTGTAAAAGAAATAACAAGAAATCTGTTACCACAAAAGTGGCAGAATATTCTCATAACTAAAACCTATGATAAGTAAAATTAATAAGAGAAAAATCCGCAAAACATTGAAACTAGATCTTTATCTTCAGCCTTTACGATGTATGGAATGAAAACGAAAAACGAGTTCAGGCAATTTATCTTAAGTAGAATTTTAACAGGAGCCGGAAGTGGGGTAACAAAAGATGTGCCGCCTTCCACCCTGGTTGGTGGCAACCCGGCAAAAGTTATCCGGTCATTAAATGATACTTCGGAGCATCATAATGATAAATAATTTCGTCTTAAAAATGCGCAATTGGTTATATAAAAAGGCGTCAATCGGCTTCGATATACCAACCCAAAATAGATTCCCTGGCATGAATCACCCAGGGAATGCTATTCGTAATTATTTTTTCTCGGATCTTAATTACCAAAATGAATTTAACTACAACGCTTTCTCGACCTACAGCACGATGGTAAATATTGCTTTTCACGCTGAATGCGAAGATATCTTAGAAATTGGGGCAGGGATCTCAACTGTGCTTTGGGCTGAGTATGGCAAAAAGGTAAATGCTCGAATTACTACTGTTGATGCTGATTTTTCTTCCTTAATCAATTATGTAGGTGATTCAAAACACAAGGATCTCGTCAAAAATCATGTTAAACAAATTCAAGGTGTGACTATTACAGCCAATCAGTTACAGAATTTTTATGAGCGCCAGTTCATAAGCGAATATTGCGGGGTCCCAACCCAAACCTTTTTACCAACCCTGGAGCGTTTCCTGTACCGGGATAGCAACCGTCCAGGCTTGACCCAAAAAATATCAAACACATTGGGCAAAAATAAGTGGGGAATTTCGGAAATTTTCGGAAAAGATGGAAATCTTGTGTTTCCGAGGCAAATTATTGACCAATACTCAGCAAAATCAAATTTCGACCATGAAATTGAATTCTTACAAAATTATTCCAAAACAACTCCAACCATCATTGAACAATTTCAGAACCTTGAAAATCAGGCATGGGATTTCATTTTCTTTGACTCTGGTGAATTATCCTCTGTAATTGAGTTTGAACTGCTTGAGGAAAACATTCGTGTGGGAGGATTAGCAGCCCTCCATGACATTTACTTTCCAAAGTCCATGAAAAACTTTTTGGTAGCAGCGTATCTATTGACGAGTCCCAAATGGAAACCTATTTATATAGAGACATCAAGCATTCAAGGGTTGTTGGTTGCTCAAAAGGTGTTATAAGTGATTAAAGAAAAAGAGAAAAAAATTGTATTTTTCATTTGGCATCATAATGACTTAGATCATTTTACGCCAATTATTTACACTTGGGCAACAAAAAGCAATATTCCTGTTGAGATTCTTGTGTACGGAACCAAAAATCTAACACAAGATTTCCGATTAAGGATGCTGAAAGTTTTCCCTGATGTATCCATAAAACATCTGGAGGAACTGGGATCACCTGGCAGAATTTCTTATACCGCCAAGTTTGTTGAGAATTTATTTAATAAAATCGCTTACCTGTTCAGGCCTAAAGCCAAACAAGAATTTTTCTATAACAAAAAATTGGTTTTATATCGTAACCTTGTTGCGAAATATTTAGAAACATTATATCAACAGAATTTTCATGTTGTAGTTTGCTTTGACTGGATTATGTCAACATCGAAATTCCCCATCGAAATCATGGATATTGCAATAAATTCAGCCCATGAATACAAATACCCGATCATTTCATTGCCTCATGGTGACAATCCGCATTACAACAAATTAATTATGAGTACAGATTACTCTTTTGCCGATGCAGATGTTTACAAACCAACGGCAAGATTTGATGAAATTGTAGTGCCTAATGAGCTTTGTGCTAGAAGATATTACCCCCATAAAAACCAAGAGCATATTCACATCGTCGGTTCACCAAGATATAACCAAAGTTGGTTGGAATATTTACACAAACAAATCCCCGTTTACCAAAATACGCAGGCAACAAACAAATTGAAAATAATCATGTTCCTTAGACCATCGAGGTACTTGATTAACGTTGAGGAGATTTCTGGAACCATCAAGATGTTATCCTTATTGAACTATATTCATCTCATTATCGTTCCTCATACAAGAGAAGAGAAGGACTTAAAAAAATTAGACATACCCAGTGTTCCTCATGTTCAAATATCAGAACCAGAAATCTACGCAAGCAGCTTAATACTATGGGCTGATGTGATCCTTGATTTAGCAACCAGCATTTCATTCGAGGCCATCAAACTCCATAAAAACGTTCTCACCCTTGAATACCTTCATGGTAATGTGAGTACTATAGGCAAGTTCATGCCCTCAACCGCTGTTTTCTGCAGAGACGAATTATTAGAAAAATTAAGCATAATTCAAAAATCCAACAAGGAAATTATTTATACAGAACAAGAACGAGAAACATTTTGTCGTACCATGATTGATATCCCTGGTGTTAATGTTTTGGATAATATTCAAACATTGCTTAATCATTTTTTGAATCAATAGGAGATAAATAATGAACATAATTGGTATCATACCCGCACGAATGGGATCATCTCGTTTTCCCGGAAAACCGCTAGCCAAAATATTGGGTATTCCCATGGTCGGTCATGTATATTTGCGAAGCAAGATGAGCAAACTCCTAAGTGAAGTTTACATAGCCACTTGCGATGAGGAAATCCGAGATTACATAAACTCCATAGGGGGAAAAGCCATAATGACCGCTGATACCCACGAGCGAGCCAGTGACCGGACTGCAGAAGCTCTTGAATACATTGAAAAAGAGACCGGCCAAAAGGTAGATATTGTTGTTATGATTCAAGGGGATGAACCCCTTGTTTTTCCCGAGATGATCGATGAGGCTACGTTACCTTTGATACGATCAAAAGATGTATTGGTGTCGAATTTAATGGCTCCATTGAAATCCGACGAAGAACACAAGGATCACAATGAAGTTAAAGTTGTCACAGATATCGAAAACAATGCCCTTTATTTTTCCCGTGAACCCATCCCGTCGAAGTGGAAGATTGGTGACAGAGTCATTAAACAAAAACAAGTTTGCATTATTCCTTTTCAAAGGGATTTCCTTTTGAAATTTAATTCACTGACACCTACCCCATTAGAAATTGCTGAGTCTGTTGATATGATGAGAGTACTAGAACATGGATATAAGGTTCATATGATTCCAACAAAATTTGAAGTCTACAGCGTAGATACACACGAGGACTTGCTAAAAGTAGAAAAAATCATGGAAAATGACCCTCTTTACCTTAATTACAAATACCCTTTGAGTGGATAAAACCATGACAACTGTTGGGATGATTCCAGATCCAGATGTTGTTAATGACTGGGAAAAGTATGGTAACCCGGTCATAAAATTCATTGCAAATGAAATCCGGAATAATTCATGGCAAATTGAACCAATAAACAGAGAAATGGTTTGGAAAAAGCCATGGTTACTTAAAAGCAAAAAGATTGATTTACTTCACATTCATTGGCCATTTACAATTTACTATATCGGGAACGAAAGGAGAATTTGGAAATTTATCCCCAAAAACCTTCGTTTTTTTTTGTTAAAAGTCCGGTTGTATCTTTGGCAAAGTTACATAAAAAGATTAAAAATTCCGGTTGTCTGGGAAATTCACGACTTAACATCGCACCATTTATATGGAGATTCCGCTAGCAAAGGAATAGATTATTTTTTATATAAGACCATATTCGATCTGGCAAATGGAATAATTATTCATGAAGATTCTTGTTTGCCATTAATCCTGGATCATTTCAAGACAGAGTACAAAGTGTATACAACCGCTTGCTTAGGGGATTTTTCAAGAGTATATGGGAATAGGATATCGAGAGAAGAAGCACTATCGAATTTGGGGTTTCCCCATACAAACTATAACAAAATCTTTGGGTGTATTGGTACTGCCCGAAAAAACAGAAATCCGAAAGAAGTTGTCGATGCCTTCCTGAAGACATCTAAGGAAGATGATTTGTTATTAATTGGTGGAAAAGAAGTCCTAAAATATATAGAAAACCCGGAAAATCCGAAGGTGAAAATTTACGATGGATTCTTGCCCGGAAGTCTACTAAGGGATATTGTATGCGCCTCTGATTACATCGTAAACAATGGAAAAGAATACCTTACATCCGCTGTGATTAGAACCGCAATCAGTTATCACAAACCTGTTATTGCATATCCCTTTGGAAGCAACATAGATATGGCATTAGGTGCTCTGATACCAATCTCTAGTCATGATGAAGGGATAACAAGTGCTTTCCAGACTGTTTATTCCCATACACCAGCTGATTATCAAAACCTTTGTCTTAATGCCAAAAAACGGGATGATGAACGCACATGGGAGCAAACAGGTCAAAAGATTGTTTCATTATATGAAAAAATAGTTAAAACTTCACATGGATCAAAGTGAAAATCGCCCATATCATCAACCCCTTCAAAGTTAGTGAAACGAATAATTTGTTTCGCGTTCAACAATTAACCATTGATAGTATTAAACACGCTTTAGACTTTTGTAGAAATGATGTTAGCGTAGAAGTTTACTCGGCTCAATACGAAGAAGATGTTGAATTTATACCTTCTTGGATGATAAAAACTGATCATTTAACCAGATCGGTTCTTGATTTCGGAACTTTTACTACACAAAGGAAATTGCCACTATTAATTGATATCATCGAAAGATTAGTAAATGCTAGCGACGCTGATTATTTGGTATATACGAATGTGGATATTACACTCACTCCAAATTTTTACAGTACCTTACATCAATTTTGCCAAAAACAAATGTTAGCTTTTGCAATTAATAGGAGAACTATATCAGACCAATATTGCTCTAAAAATTTGTATGAACTCTATGCAGAAATCGGGAAAATGCATCCAGGACACGATTGTTTTGTGTTTAATCGAAAATTCTTTGATAATTTTGATTTTGGGAATATATGTATCGGAGCAAGATATGTGGGGCGAATTTTCTTATGGAACCTAATTTGTCAATACCCCCAATTTCATGAATTCAGAAATTTGCATCTCACATTTCATTTGGGGGATGACAAAACTTGGGAAAACGAAGCTAATAATCAATTTCTGGAACACAATCGCAAAGAAGCTTTCCTAATTTATGATCGGATATCACAAAAATTCGGTCCCTTTTCAAGTGCTCATCCAATTTTTCCCTTTATTGAAGGTGTTACAATTCCTAGAAATTTTAAAAGTAGACTAAATATACATTTTTCAAGAATCATGCGCATCATAAATGAGCTCTCTAACAACAACATATAGGTGTAGTTTATGTTTTTCATCGTAAGCACTGGTCGTTCGGGCACTGTAACCATATCTGAATTATTGTCCCAAATTAATAATGTGACTTGTTTGCATGAACCTGAACCAGCTTTTATTCTTGAAGCATCGGGATATCGTTATGGGTCTGTTTCACCTCAGGAAATAAAAAAAATATTACTCGACACACGGAAACCAGTGCTAAATGGAAAAATTTATTGTGAATCGAATCAGAATTTATCCCTGATTGTTCCTGAATTGGTTGAAGTGTTTCCAAGCGCAAGATACATCTGGTTAATTAGAAATGGGCTTGATGTCGTAGCATCTACGATGCAAAAAGGTTGGTATAGCGGTCTGGCAGAAAATGATGTGCCATATGAAGACGCTACATCTTTGCAAAAGCAATGGATTGATGGAAGAATTGAAGGTGACAAATGCAAAGATGTAAGCGAACCAGCATGGAACCAAATGTCAAGGTTCGAAAAGTGTTGTTGGTATTGGAGCTATATTAATCGAACTATCAAGCATGACCTAGAAAACAGAAATTTACCCTATTACACACTATACTTGGAAGGTTTGGAGACCCAACTTCCATTTTTATTGGAGTGGATGGATATACAAATAACGGAATTACCTAATATTCCCCGGGTAAATCAAGCCCAACAGATTCCATATCACTGGAAAAAATGGTCAAAAAGGGAAAGAGAGGTTTTCACCCATTGGTGTGGGGGAATCATGGATGTGCATTATCCGAATTGGAAATCCAAAAATGGACAATGGCTAGACATAAAATATGAAACTCCACCTCAACGAATCTATACAGGTTTTATAATTCAGCATCTTAAAAAGCACTTGAGATGGTTAAAAAAGTACGTACCTAAGAAATAAGATCGAAAATGGACATCTCCGTATTTATCCCATCTTATAATCAAAAAAAATATTTACAAGAAGCAATCGAAAGCGTATTAGCCCAAACCCTAAAACCCGTACAAATCATCGTTGTAGACGATGCTTCACCCGATGATTCGCGGGATCTGATTGATTCCTATAAGACGAAATATCCTGATCTTTTTACGACCATTTTTCATGAACATAACCTGGGCATTGGTCAAACAAGAATTGATGCTCTTAATGCGGTGACTGGAGATTATGTAACCTATGTAGATGGAGATGATAGATTTCTTCCAACAAAGTTAGAAGATGAAGCGAAAACCTTGATTGATAATCCATCGGGGGATATTGCATTTTCAAACCACTACTATATGACAAAAGATGGTGAGAGAATGTCTACATGGATTACAAAAACGCTCCCGCCAGAAGGTAATGTTTTCAGACATACTTTTGTCCGGGATTTCCCCCGAACGGATGAGTTTCGTATGGAATTGGTACCCTATAATGCGTGGAAAGAAATCGGTTTTCATGATCCTCAAATGAGGGTACTCGAAGATTGGGATATGAGAATACGATTGACTAAAAAGCTAAGAACGGTTTTTTGCAATAAACCTCTTGCAGAAATCCGATTACATAACACGGGTTTGTCAAAATCTCGGGCTGAAGAAAAAATTAAGGTTCTCGATTTAATTTGGATAAAAAACAAGCATCTTTTAGAAGATTTAGAAGAGAAAGAAAGGAATTACATTCGGACAAGAGTATTGGGTTGGAAAGCATATTTCGTTCGCAGACTTGCAAAAGAACGCCTTGGTATTGTTAATCCTAAAGAACGAAATTGGAAGGAAGCTGTGCGGTTATACATAAATTCATGCAAATATGAAATAAAATTAGATCCAGACTTAATTGCAGGCCTGATTCTTCCAGCAGACGCGTATCGGTGGTTAAAAAACTTCTCTATCCAGCCGAATGTGATCACAAAGTGGAAAAGATAACCCTCACCCACCTCGTCAACCCATACCGGGTTCCGCCTGAAAGCCGGGCGCATTTCGTCCAGCAGGTGACGTTCGAGTCCATGCGCCGGGCGCGGGAATATGCAGGCGGGGCGGTGGAGGTTTCGTTTCTTACGGCACAGTACCCGGAAGACCACGCGATGCTGCCGGAAGGGTTCACCCCCACGCCGGACCTGGAACGCTCGGTGTTGGACGTGGGCGCATTTCAAAAGCCGCGCAAGCTGCCGCTGGCCCGCGATTTGCTGCAGAAGCTGTACGACCACAGCCAGGGGGATTACCTGGCCTATACCAATGTGGACATCGGCCTGCAGCCCTATTTTTACCTGTTTGTGAAAGCCCTGCTCGACCAGGGTTATGATGGCATCGTCATCAACCGGCGCTCCATCTCCAACCACTTTACCCGCCTGGACGAGCTGCCCGAAATGTACGCCGAGGCGGGCAGGCCGCACCGGGGCTGGGACTGCTTCATCTTCCAGCGCACGCTTTTCCAAAAGTTTATTTTGGGCGACACCTGCCTGGGCGCGCCGCGGGTGGAGTTGGGGCTGTATGCCAACCTGATGGCCTTTTGCACAAAATTCACCGAGCTGAAAGACGCCCACGCCACCTTTCACCTGGGGGACGATGTGGACTGGCGCAAAGGCGACGTGGAAGACTACGCCGACCACAACACCCGCGAGTCGCTGCGGGCGCTGCAAGCGCTGGCAGCCCAGGGGGTGGTTTTACCGAAAGGGTCGGCTCCCGAGCGTTTTTTGCGCATGCAGCGCAGTCAAATCTCGGCCTATCTGTATGACCTGCTGATCAAGCAAATCAATATCCCGGTTGAAACCACCCGCAGCCTGCGCCACCTGGCAGACGGCCTGGCGTTTTGGAGAAGAAAACAGCGATGACCCCCATTCACCCCATCTTTATTGTCGGCAGCCCGCGCTCGGGCACTACGCTGATGCGTTTTATCCTCAGCAGCCACCCCGATATTTTCATCCCGGACGAAACCGGGTTTATCCCCTTCTTGCTGCCAGAGGTGATGGTCGACCTGCCGTTGAAAGGCGAGGATGTCCACCAGGTCTTGAAACGGATGAGCGAGCTGCATTTTCAGTGGCGCAATATTGTGCCCGATGAGATTGCTTTTTACAACAGCCTCCCCCAGCCGCCCACCCTGGCCGATGTGCTGGATGCGCTCTACCGCCAGCAAACCGCGGCGGTGTTGAAAGATGGGCGGAAAATCACCCGTTGGGGCGATAAAACCCCGCTGTATGTGCGCCATATCCCCCTGCTGCTGAGAATGTTCCCCCAGGCCCAGTTCATCCATATGATCCGGGATGGGCGCGATGCCACCGTTTCGGCGCAGAAGAAATGGGGGCTGGCCACCTACTGGTACCAGGATAATTACTACCTGCTGAAGAATTGGGCTGCCAACGTGCGCGCCGGGCTGGAAACCGGCCAAAAGCTGGCCCCCACCCAATACCTGGAAGTGCGCTATGAAGACCTGGTCCAACAGCCGGAAGCAACCGTGCGGGGGGTCTGTGCCTTCCTGGGGGAAACCTTTTACCCGGAAATGCTCAACCAGGGCGAACTGGCCCGCAAGGTTGGCCCCGGCCCGGACGGGCACACCGAGGTCATGCGCCCCATCACCACTGCCAGCGTCGCCCGTTGGCGCAAGCAGATGACGCCTTTCGATCAAAAACTGGCCCAACATATCGCTGGCGATCTGCTGGGCCAGTTGGGGTACGAAACGCCACCCCAGGAACCCCTCACATCCGGCGAAAACCTGCGGCTTGGCCTGCTGGGCATCAAATATTTCTTCAGTGAATCGCTTCGCACCCTGCTCTATAAAACCGGGATTCTGACATTGAACCGCACCATGCGCAAAGAAGGAGCGATAGACGACTGATGCGCATCCTCTACTTAACCTCCCGCCTACCCTACCCGCCCAACCGGGGCGACCGGCACCGTACCTATCATTTTCTGCGCACCCTCGGCCAGGCCCACGAACTGCATTTATTGTCGTTCATTGAGAATGCCCAGGAGCGGGAGTACATCCCCCTGCTCCAGGAATTCTGTGCCTCGGTGGAGGTGGTGGAAATGCCCGCCTGGCGTTCTGCGCTGACGGTTGGGCTGAACCTGTGGCGCCCCCTGCCGCTGCAGGCGCTGTATTACCGCTCGGCCGAGATGCAGCGCCGGGTGGACGCGGCCCTGGCCGGGAAAAAGTTTGACCTGGCCTACATTCACCTCTTTCGCATGGCGCCGTTCCTGGCCAAACACACCGGGCTGTACCGGATGGTGGACCTGACCGACGTGGTTTCGCTGGAAATTCAGCGCTCCATGGCCTACCGGGGGCTGGTTTCGAAGCAGATGTACGGACTGGAAGGACCGCGCATCTGGGCCTACGAGCAGCAGGTGGCGCGCGAATTTGAAGAGTGCTGGCTGGTCTCACCGAAAGATGCCGGGGTTCTCAAAGCAGCCGTGCCGGAAGGCAACATCCAGATTGTGGGCATTGGCGTGAACACAAACCGCCTCTACCCCACCCACGAGCCGGAAATTCCCCACAGCCTGGTGCTGGTGGGGCATTTGAGCGTCTACCACAACGTGGACGCCGCCCGGCACCTGGTGGAAGACATCCTGCCCCTGGTGCGCAAAGAATTTCCGGATACCACCGTGAAGCTGGTGGGCGCAGAGCCAAACGAGACCGTCCAGGCGCTGGGGAATATCCCCGGCGTCACGGTGACCGGGTTCGTGGAAGACCTGAACCAGGCACTCAACCAGGCCAGCGTGTTCGCCGCTCCGCTGCGTTTTGCCGCCGGGGTGCAGACCAAGGTGCTGGAGGCCATGGCCGCAGGCCGCCCGGTGGTGACCAGTTCGCTGGTAAACGGGGGTGTGGGCGCAGAGCCAGGCCGCGACCTGCTGGTGGCCGATACGCCAGAGGGGTTCGCGGCAGAAATTATCCGGCTGTTCAAAGACGCCGGTTTGCGCCAGCAGCTCGGTGCCAATGGGCGCCAGTTCGTTCAAGAGCGGTTCACCTGGGAGGGGGTGTTGAGAAGGGTTGAGGAGATTGGGAAAAGCACAGGGCCTTGAGATATGCCATACAAATCCAAGGCGCTGTCCCCTGCAGAACAGAAAATCGTACTGGAGCAAAGAAGAGCCAAAGGATTCCCTTTTTATGGACCACCCCATCCATTTCAGCAGCCCGGGTATTATTTCCTTACCGCGGCGAATTATGAACATGCGCCGGTTATGGATATGCTGGAGCGCCGCGATATTTTCGAAAAGCAATTATTGGAAACCTTTCTAAATGCACAAGGTGAAATTGCCGGGTGGGTGGTTCTGTCCAACCATTATCATGCACTGGTTGGGGTACCATCTTTTTCAGTGATCCCAAAGCTTATGAAACAATTACCCGGGAAATCTTCACTCGATTGGAACCGGATGGATGGCTGCCCTGGTCGAAAGGTTTGGTACAAATATTCAGACCGGGTAATTCGAAATGAAGCCCATTACCAACAGGCTTTAAATTACATTCACTACAATCCTGTCAAACATGGCTATGTAAACCATGCGTATGAATGGAAGTGGTCAAGCCTGGGTATCTATTATCCAAATCTTGGCATGCAGGCTGACGGTGAACAATCGGGTGATATGATCTTAAATAATTTTGGAGAAGGATGGGATGAATAAAAAATCCCCATGTAGTAGAGACTTCAATCGCTTGTAACTGTAGTAGCGACTTCAGTCGCTTATTAGGACGACTAAAGTCGTCACTACAACGACTAATGTCGTCACTACAACGACTAATGTCGTCACTACAACGACTAATGTCGTCACTACAAGTTTCAAATCTACCAGAAATTCCACGAAACCAGTGTACAATTTAATGAATCCAGCGAAAACCAGGGATTACCTGTGATCGTCGGTGGAACCCAGAACCACAATCTCAAGGCCATTGATTTCCTCACAGGTTGGTGTTTTTCGCCTGGATCGGAGGGCCAATATGAACAAGTCAAAACCAATGATGCAGATTCTTGGCGGGCTGGGCCTGATCGTGGCGGGTTTATGCCTGGGTTTGTTGGTGATTATTTACTGGCTGCCAGGCGAACTCACCAGTATACAGGGGCTTATGCAGCACCCTGGAAACTTTGGGGCATTTCAAGAGGCGTTCGGGTTTAAATTCTCGGACTTATGGTTTTTAGCACTTGGGATAGCGGCTGCACTGGTTGGATCGGGTATCGTGTTGATTCGAAAAAAAGATGTGGACACATAACCCACCGTTTTTATTCAATGGCAGTGAAACCAGAGTGAATTGAGATGAATCCTGTAGAAACTTACCGCAAACAATGCCTGGCCCAGCAAACCGAGCTGCGCAGCCTGATGGAAAACCCGGCTGAGGCGGAGCGGGCCATTCAACTCTTTTTGCGCCAGCATGCCATGCTCCATTCCCAGAAGATGGCCCAAACGGAAACCTGGTCTTTTGAAGATGAAGCCCTGGACGGCCTGACGGCCGCACAAATCCAGCACATTCCCCCCGGCTGTGAGCATTCCATCGCCTGGCTCATCTGGCACATGGCCCGTTGTGAAGATATCACCATGAATCTGCTGGTGGCGGGTACGCCCCAAATTCTTTTTGTACAGGATTGGTACGCCCGAATGGGCGCTGCTGCCCGGGATACTGGCAACGCCATGGACCCGGCCGCCATGGCGGAATTCAGCCGCACCATCCAGGTGGAGGCGCTGCGCGGCTACCGCATCGCCGTAGGTCGCAGAACCCGCGCAATCGTCCAGCAGCTCCAGCCGGAAGCGTTAAAGCGCAAGGTAGACTCGGCGCGCATCCAGCAGGTGATGGATGAAGGGGCGGTGCTGGAAGCGGCGCGGGGGATTGCGGATTACTGGAGCAAACGTGATGTGGCCGGGCTGCTGCTGATGCCTGCCAGCCGGCATAATCTCACGCATTTGGGCGAGGCGCTGGAGCTCAAGCGCAAAGTCAAGGGCCTGATTTGATGGATTCCGCCTTAAAACGGTTAGAAAACCAGGTGACCGCCTGGGCAGCGGCCCAGCCTGCCATCCGGGCGGTGGTTGTGGGCGGTTCCACGGCACGCCGGGTCAACCCCGGTGATGAATGGGCCGACCTGGATCTGGAAATTTACGCGACGGATTTCGACGAATTCACCGCCAGCCCGGCCTGGCTTACCCAGTTTGGCGAGGTGTGGACTTACTTACAGCTTCAAGAGGGCGATAACCCGGTTTTCCTCACCCTGTATGAAGGCGGGGAGAAAGTGGATTTTCATTTTTTCCATGTGGATCAACTCCGCAGGCTGGTGGAGGCGCAGGAACTGCCCCCAGCCTACCGCCGGGGCTACCGGGTGGTGGTGGACAAGGATGGCCTGGCTGCCCGCCTGCCTGCGCCATTATCCACACCCGTCCCAGTGGCCAGGCCTACCGCAGAGGAATTTGCTTTTCAGGTGAACGCGTTTTGGTATGGCGTTTTGTATATCGCCAGGCAAATTCGCCGCGGCAACCTGTGGGTGGTGAAATTCCGCGATTGGACCGCCAAACAAAGCCTGCTGGTCATGCTGGAATGGCACACGCAGTCCACACACAACTGGGAGTATGAAACCTGGCACGACGGGCATTTTATGTCGCAGTGGGTGGATGAACCCACCTGGCAGGAACTGCACCAGGCTTTTGGGGCGTTTGATGCGCAAGCCAGCTGGCAGGCCCTGTTTGCCACCCTGGCGCTGTTTCGCCGGCTGGCCGTCGAGACCGCGCAGAACCTCGGCTATTCGTATCCTGCTGATTTGGACCGCAAGGTCACGGCGGAAATCCACTCGCTGCACCGGGGGGATGGCCCCCAGGCTGGCGGAGAAGTTTAAATCCCTTTGGGTTGTAGGGGATGGTTTCTGCGGGTGTTTACTTCACTAAACCGCGCTCGTCAAGGAACTCCACGGGCTGGGCATCTTTACCTTTCTCCCACATTAAGGAGAAAAACCAGATACCACTCTCCCCAATTAGAAATTCGGCAGGGGTGAATGTCATGGCTGAGTCAAGGGGTTTGCGTTTGCTTTCTGGCGTGTATTCAGCCTGCCAGCCAAAAATTTCACCCTGCCAGGGTTTGCCAATCTTGTGTAGATGTAAAGCAAAAGCCCGAACCTCACTTAAGTCCGGTACCGACAGCGGCAAAATGGGCGAATAGCCCAACTGAGCTGGGATTTTAACTTTAACCATTGACATGTTTGCGCTGCTCCTTGTACCAGGCATCCAATAAGAAGGTTTAGTTTTCAGTGATGATCTTTTGAATTTCGTTCAATTGAACAGCCCGAAACCGACCTGGACGGGCAATGGCGATGGGTTGCAGCCAATATTTCGCTTCGACGCCACCGCTGCCCACATGCACATGAGGTGGTTCAGCCAGGTCGGCTTCATAGAACCAAAACTTATACCCTCGAATGCGGAGAACCAATGGCATGATGGATGTCCTTTGAACCTGTTTATCGATTATACCTGTTTTTCTGCTGATTCCTGATTTCCCACATAAAGCGAGTGCACTGTCTGCTGTGTAAGGGGAAACTGTTTTTAAGAAAAAATGGAGGGCATTATAAAACCGGGTAAAATCCTCTTGATGTCTTCTTTATTCCTGACTCCTAAAGACCAGGCTATGCTGGCTGGTGAGCACGGCCCGGCAGTGCAGATGGCCATGCGGATTTTAACCACGATGGCGGGGGTGTACGGCGCGGAGCGGCTGCTGGATATCACCAGCGCGCATATTGACGGCTGCCTGTACCACGGCGAGGGCGGGTTGGCGTTTGCCGAGCGGCTGTTGCAGGGCGGGGCCAAGGTTGTGGTGCCCACCACGCTGAATGTGGGGGCGCTCGACCTGGTGCACCCGGAATATTTTCGGGGTGACCCGGTGTTTGGGCGCAACGCCAAAGCGCTGATGGACGCCTACCAGCACATGGGCTGCCAGCCGGTCTGGACCTGCGCGCCGTACCAGCTCACCCAACGGCCAGGTTTGGGCGAGCAAATTGCCTGGGCAGAGAGCAACGCGATTGTCTTTGCCAATTCTGTGCTGGGCGCCCGCACCAACCGCTATGGCGATTTTATTGATATCTGCGCGGCCATCACCGGGCGCGCTCCGGCGGTGGGCCTGCACCTGGAAGAAAACCGCAGGGGGGAAATTGTGTTCACCCTGCAAAGCATCCCCGCGGCGCTGCTGGCCGAAGATGTGCTTTACCCAGTGTTGGGCTACCTGGTGGGCGAACAGGCCCGCAGCCGCATCCCGGTGATGGTTGGGCTGCGCCCGGAGACCACCGAAGACCAGCTCAAAGCGTTGGGCGCTGCGGCGGCTTCCTCCGGTGCGGTGGCGCTGTTTCACGCGGTGGGCATCACCCCCGAAGCGCCCACCCTGGACGCCGCCCTCCATGGCCAGCCCCCGCTGGCTGAAATACCGGTCACCCTGGCAGACCTGCAGCGCACCCTGGGTAGGCTTTCCACCGCCCCCGATGGCCCCATCCAGGTGGTGGCGTTGGGCAGCCCGCATTTTTCCCTGGCGGAGTTTGCCCAACTGCTGCCCTTGTTGGAACAGCACCCGCCCAGCCCGCAGGTGGAGTTTATTGTGTGCACCCACCGTTTTGTGGCCGGGCAGCTCCAGCGCCAGGGGTTGTATGAAAGGCTGCAAACCCTTGGCGTGCAGATTGTGGTGGATACCTGCGTGGTGGTCACGCCATTGGTGCGCGCCCGCAGCGGGGTGCTGATGACCAACTCGGGCAAGTTTGCCCACTATTCCCCCGGAAACATTGGCCTGCAGGCGGTGTTCGGCAGCCTGTTGGAATGTGTGCGCTCGGCCCAGCTTGGGCGGGTCTGGCGTGATGACAGCCTGTGGGTTTCGAGGTAACATGACCCACTTCCATGCCAAAGCCCTTGTACCCGGAGAGGCATCCGGCCCGGCGGTTGTCCTGGTAGAGCCGCTCAGCCTGTGGGGTGGGTTAGACCCCGCCACCGGGCAGGTGATTGACCAGCGCCACCCCTCTTTTGGCGCGAACCTGGCTGGGCGGGTGGTGATGATGCCTGCCGGGCGCGGTTCCAGCAGTGCCAGCAGCATTTTGCTGGAAGCGGTCAAATCGGGCCATGCCCCGGCGGCGTTTGTGCTGCGCGAGGTGGATGCCATCATCGCCCTGGGGGCAGTGGTGGCCCGTGAAGTGTACGGCCAGGCGCCGCCGGTGGTGGTGCTGCCCCCTGCCGACTTCGACGCCCTGGCCCAGGCCGCCGCCCCCGGGTATGTTCTTTATATTGAGCCGGATGGCCGGGTCCGGCTGGAGCCGCCCCTGGACGAACATCCCGGAGGCGAGCCGGGGCAAAATTGACTGGTTTTTGGAAAGGATAGACTGATGCAGATAGATCCCAACACCCTTCACCACACCTCAACCTACAAACTGCTCACCGGAGCGGTGATTCCCCGGCCCATCGGTTGGATTTCTACCGTCAACGCGGCCGGGCAGCCTAACCTGGCACCGTTCTCGTTTTTTAACGTGGTTTGCGCCAACCCGCCCACGGTGCTGTTTTGCCCGGGGGTGCGGGGCGTGAACCGCCTGCCGAAGGACACCCTGCAAAATGCTCGTGAAACCGGGCAGTTCGTGGTGAACATTGTCACCGAAGCCACTGCTGCCGCCATGAACATCACCGCCACCGACCTGCCCCCGGAAGTGAACGAATTTGAGGAAGCCGGGCTGACGCCCATTCCTTCTGCGCGAGTGCGCCCGCCCAGGGTGGCCGAAAGCCCGGTTCATTTTGAGTGCGAGGTTCAGCAAATTGTGGAAATCAACCCGGAGCCGGGCGGCGGATACATTGTGATTGGCCGGGTGGTGATGATCCACGTTCAGGACGATTTGCTGATTGGCACCGATAAGATTGACATTGCCCGTCTTCAGGCAGTGGGGCGGCTGGCCGGGGGCGGCTACTGCCGGGTGAACGACATCTTCACCCTCGAACGGCTGCCTGGCAGGATTCAAAAGCCAGGCGGTTAGCCGGTTTTTGGAGCGGTTGGGGGAGGACAATGGAGTAAACTGCCCGTCGCGGGTGTCATTCCGAGAACCGCACATATTACACAAAGGGCCACGGAGAAACCCAGAGAGCCACCGAGATATTCTTAAAAACTCGGTGGCTCTCTGCATTTTCTCTCTGTGGTTCTCGGTGTAAACGGGATGGCAAAGGTGGTTTGTCCTCGAAAGAGGGGGTTGCTTCGCTTGCAGGGATTCCTCTCGGCTGCGCTGGTCGGAACAATTCAGCCCGTAAACTCCTTGAATCCCTGTTGAGAAAGTTGTATAGTGGAATAACAGCAAATTTGTCACTGCGGGCCGATCCCCTTTGAATAGAGGTGGGCTGAGCGCCTGCGGAATTCGCCCAACCAGCCTGGCTGTATTTGGGCATTGTGGAGGATGGTATGTATCGAAGAACACTGGTTTATTTTTGTGTTTTTGGTTTGCTGGCCATGTTTTGTGTGGCGGCGGTCACTGCCAGCCGGGCTGCGAGTGGGCAGGCAAGCAGCCCCGCAACGCGGGCATCTGCTGCTGGGCAGGATTGGGCTGCAGGCAGCCGGGCGGCTGTGGATGGTGCTTTCACCTACCAGGGGCAGCTCAGCCTGGACGGTGTGCCGGTCAACAACACCTGCGATTTCCGCTTCGGGTTGTGGGACGCTGCCAGCGATGGTACATTGGCTGGCAGTGGTTGGCTGGAGCGCCCGGCGGTAGCGGTTGCCAACGGCTTTTTCACCGTGCCCGACCTGGATTTTGGCCCTGGGGCTTTTGATGGGGCGGCGCGCTGGCTGGAGGTGCAGGTGCAGTGCCCTGGCGAGGCGGTTTTCACCTCTCTGGGGCGCACCGAACTCACGGCCACACCCTATGCATTATTTGCCCTGGCTGCGCCCTGGGATGGTCTGGTGGGTATCCCGGCTGCTTTTGCAGATGAACAGGATAACGATTTGCTGGGTGGCATCGTGTGCGCCAGCGGGGAGGTGGTGAAGTGGGGTGGTGCCGGTTGGCAATGTGCCGCCGACCTGGACAGCGACACCACTTACACCGCCGGGGAAGGCCTTTCGCTTTCATCGGGTGCGTTTTCGGTGCAGTTTGCCGGGGGCGGCAGCGCCACCACTGCCGCTCGCAGCGACCATGACCACGCAGGCGTGTACAGCCTGGTTGGCCACCTGCACGACCTGGTGTATGTGAATGATAACGCCGGGGAAGTGGACAACGCCGACATTCCCGCCGGGGCGCTATCCCCCGACCGGATCAGCGGCGGCGCCTGGACCGCAGGCAACGATGGCAGCGGGTCGGGCCTGGACGCCGACTTGCTCGACGGGCAGCAGGCCAGCGCCTTTGCCAGTGCAGGGCACGCCCACGACACCCGCTACTGGATGCTGGGCGGCAGCGGCGGTCTGTCTGCTGCCACGGCGGTGTTGGGGACCACGGACGCGGTCACCTTCACCCTGGTCGTCAGCGGGCAAACCGCCCTGCGGGTTGTTCCTACCAGCGGAAGCCCAAACTGGATTGGCGGCAGCAGTGCGAACCGGGGGGGCTTATCGGCAGCCAGTGTCTTCATTGGTGGGGGCGACAACAATTCCGTCCTGAACACCTATGGAGCGATTGTGGGTGGGGTCAGTCACCAGGTAACCAACGACTTTGGCTTTATTGGCGGCGGGCAAGAAAACCAGAACGCCAGCTATCGCGGCGCGATTGTGGGTGGGGGTGTGAATGTTTTGGGGAATTACCACGATGCCTTTATTGGGGGCGGCTACAACAACGAGGTGAACGGGATGTATGGTATTATTGTGGGGGGCGATGACAACCGGGTAAGTGCAGACCGCGGCGCGGTTTTGGGGGGCAGCAGCAACCAGGTTTCGGGCGGTGCGGCCGCCATCGCTGGCGGCACAGCAAACACCGCTTCCGGCGGGGCCAGTTTTATTGGCAGTGGGAACCTCAATGCCACCCCCGGGACGTATGCTGTGGTGGGTGGTGGGGAAGGCAACCAGGCCCAGGGCACCTGGAGTGTCGTGGGCGGCGGCTACGAAGTTTCCGCCTCCGGGGATTCAGCGGTGGTGGTGGGCGGCTTTCACAACTATGCCAGCGGTTGGGGGTCTTTTGTGGGCAGTGGGGAGGGCAACAACGCCGGCGGTTGGCTGACGGTGATTGGCGGCGGCGGTGGTTTTTTTGGGGAGTATGGCTTTGGCGGCAACACGGCTATGGATGATTTTGGTGTAATCGGCGGCGGTTGGGGCAACCGGACTGGCATTCCCAGCCGCGACCCGTGGGATGGGGCGCTCTCTGTGGTGGGCGGCGGGTTCAGCAACTGGGCCAGCGGCCTGGCCAGCACCGTCCCCGGCGGATGGGATAACCTGGCTGCCGGGGCCTACAGTTTCGCTGCTGGCAAACAGGCCCTGGCGCTGAACGATGGATCCTTTGTTTGGGCCGATGGGATTTCGCAAACCTTTACTTCTACCGTAGACAACCAGTTTGCGGTCCGGGCCACGGGCGGGGTGCGCCTGGAGACGGCTGGGGCGGGCCTGGCTGTGGATGGCGAGCGGGTGCTGACCGAGGCCGATACCCCTGCCCTGGCCAACCCTTCAATCACGGCGGAGCAAATCGCCCTGCTTAAATGGTACCCTGCCAACAAAACCGGGCGCAGCTTTCCGGTGGGCCAGGCTCCCCGGGGCCTGGCGTATGATGGCGAAAGTATGTGGATTGCCAATTCCGGGGATAACACCGTCAGCCGCATCAGCCTGAATGGGGTTACCCTGGGCACTTATCCTGTGGGCAGTGTGCCTGTTGAAGTGGCATACGATGGGGTGTTCATCTGGGTGGCCAACGCCGGGAATGATACCGTCAGTGTGCTGTGGGCTTCCAATGGCGCACTGGCTGCCACATTGAATGTCAACAGCCAGCCCTACGGGTTGGCCTTTGATGGTTTCAACATGTGGGTAACCTGTAAAAACACCGATGAAGTGATGGTGTTCAGCGTGACCAATTTCCAGGTGTTCCAAACGCTTTCAACGGGTAGCCAGCCGGTAGGGATTGCCTATGATGGGCGTTGGATGTGGGTGGTGAACAGCGGCGATGGTGCCAACCCCGGTTCGGTTAGTGTATTCAATGCCAGCACCTTTGAACACGCCATCACCCCAACCGTTGGGGTTTCCCCGCAGTATATCGCCTATGATGGGGCCAAAATGTGGGTGACCAATTACGGGGATGACACCGTCAGTGTTTTGAATGCGGCAGATGGCAGCCTGGTTTGGACTTTGGATCAGGTTCGGGCGCCATACGACCTGGCCTTTGACGGCACCCGCATGTGGGTGACCAACACCCTGGGCGGCGCTTTGGGCAGTGCCAGTGTGATCCGGGTTTTGGATGGGGTGTTGGTAGAAACCATCCCCGGCGGGGATAACACCCTGGGGATTGCCTTTGATGGCGGTTTTATGTGGCTGACCAATGCCGGCAACGACACCGTGAGCAAACGTTAAGGAGGCAGCCATGCAGCGCAAGGTTTGGATTCTGATTGCTGTTGCCGGGCTGCTGCTGGTGGGGGCGGTTGGGGTGATTACCACCGGCTACACCCTGGATCGTTTGGTGATTGGCCCGGCCCAGGGCAGCGCCCTGGTTGCCGAAGGGTATGGGCTTTCGGGGGCAGCCGGCCAGCCAGCGGCAGGCGTTTCGGATGGATCGCCGGGAGGCTACCAGCTTTCGAGCGGTTTTTGGCCCCAACCTGCCCCTGCGGGCTTTTTGATATTTCTTCCGTTGGTGCATCATTAGGCAGTTCGGAATATGGTAACATTCCTGTTAACCCCGAAGTAAGGATGGCATAAAGGTGCATGATGAATAAAAAAATCCTGATCCTTCACGGACCCAACCTGAACCTGCTCGGAACTCGCGAGCCGGGGGTGTATGGCAGCCTGACGCTGGATGAATTAAACGCCAACCTGGCTGCGGCTGGGGCGGGGCAGGGGGTGGAGGTGCGCACCTTCCAATCGAACCATGAGGGCGCACTGATCGATGCTCTGCACGAGGCCCGCAGTTGGGCTGCCGGTGTGGTCTTCAACCCTGGCGCTTACACCCACACTTCGATTGCCCTGCGCGACGCCGTGGCCGCGATTGGTATCCCGGTGGTGGAGGTGCACCTATCCAATGTCCATGCCCGTGAAGAATTCCGGCGGCATTCTTACCTTGCCCCGGTTTGCGCCGGGGTGATCAGCGGTTTTGGCTGGCGTTCTTACCTGTTGGGGCTGGACGCCCTGCTGGCTATTCTCGCTGGTTGAGCCAGTTTGCCAGTATTTTCCCACAGAGGGAAATGAAAATCGTTTTGTAACGGTTCAGCCCCACCCCCCAGCCCCCGCCCCAGGCTTTGGGGCGGGGGAGAGAATGGGGGGATGGGTGAGTAGTAAAAATAAAAAGAGCCGTCTGCACTACGCATACGGCTCTTTTTTGTACGCTGCCCCAACGCAAGGAGGCGAATCTTCAGCCCGGGGTTATTTCTCGGACTTATATCCTTGCAGCGTTCGAGAGAAGATGTCTTCCAACTCTCGATTCTTTTTGCCCTGTTCTTTGCGGGCGGATTTGGCGGCGTCTTTGCTGCGTTTTTGGGCAGCGCGGAAAGCCATTTCCATCGCGGTGGGAACGGGTTTATCATCTACTTCTTCGACTTCGGGTTCGTACTGCGCCGGGATCACAATTTCTTCTTCGGGCGGTGCGGGTTTGTCCAACAGGGCTTTGCGGCTCAACCGGATTTGTTTTTTGCGGCGGTCAAAGTCCACCACCTGCACTTCGATTTCTTCATCCATGTGCACCGCTTCGTACGGATTGCGAACAAAGTCGTGGCTCAGTTCGCTCACATGCACCATCCCGGGTCGTTCAGCGCCAATTTCCACAAAAACGCCGTAGCGTTCAATCCGGATAATTTTGCCGGTGACGGACATGCCCTTTTTGATTTCGCGCCATTCCAGGCCGAGGGGCTTGATCATCGTCAGCTCCACGGTTCCGGTGGTCTTGTCAATCCGGCGCACCCAAACATCCACCGTCTGGCCAACCTGCAGTTTGTCTTCAATGCGGTTGATCGGTTCGGTGCTGATTTGGGAAATGTGGAGGATGCCGGGCTTTTCCAGGCCCAGGTCAACCAGGGCGCCGCCAAGGGTCAGCCTGGCAACTTTGCCGGCGAAGTGCTGCTTGCGCTTTACGCCAGCGCCTTCAATCACCTCTTCTTGGGCATCCAGTTCTTCATTTTCAATTGGTTCTTCCATTTATTCTTCTCCTGCATGGGGTATCACAGCGAACAAAGATTATACTCTCCGGATTTAGAAAAGTCAAAGGGTTTCTTAATGATTTTGTGGCTTTCTTAACGAATACCAGGGTAGAAAAAGGTTCCTCCGGCTGCGCCGTTCGGGACGACATAGGCGGGGAGCGCCAACCCCCCTGGGTCCCCCCTTCCCGCCGGGAAGGGGGGAAGTAAGATAGCGGAAGCGTTCCAGGCGGGTTAAACACCGCTTGGAAGGCTTCCGCCCATTCTCTCCCCCGCCCCAAAGGCTGGGTCGGGGGTCGGGGGGTGGGGCTGAGTATTTACAATCATGATAGCTTTTGATAGCCGCCGCGGGCTAAAATATCCTTCGTTTGAACACACAAAGAGAGGATTACCCATGACCAACCCCAGTTCCAGAATTCCTGGATTTTATGCAAAAAGCCTGGCCGACCGCGCTGCTGCCCTGCTTGCCGCGGGCTGGTTGGACGAAGCCGGGTTGGCCGCCCTCACCGGGCAGGCCGGCCTGGAAGCGGAAAAAGCCGATCACATGATTGAAAATGTGATTGGCACGTTTGCCCTGCCGCTTGGCCTGGCGCTGAATTTTTTGGTAAACGGGCGGGATGTGATTGTGCCAATGGCCGTGGAAGAACCGTCCATCGTGGCCGGGGCTTCGTTCATGGCCCGGCTGGCGCGCCCGGCGGGCGGCTTTTTTGCCCACACCAGCGAGCCGCATATGATTGGCCAGGTGCAGGTGTTGGATGTGGCCGACCTGGCCAGCGCCCGCACCCGTTTGTTGGAGAACAAACCCCGGCTCATGCAGGCTGCCCAGGGCCTCGACCCGATGCTGGAGCGCTTTGGCGGCGGTCTGCGCGATATCGAAGTGCGCACCATTGAAACCTCCCCGGTGGGGCCGTTTCTGGTGGTGCACCTGGTGTACGATGTGCGCGACGCCATGGGCGCCAACGCCGTCAACACCGCCTGCGAACGCCTTTCCCCTTTGATTGAAGAAATCAGCGGCGGGCGGGTGCACCTGCGCATCCTCTCCAACCTGGCCGACCGGCGCATCGCCCGTGCCCGGGTCACCATCCCCCTGGACCAGCTCGCCTTTGGCGAATTCACGGCCGAGCAGGTACGGGATGGCATCATCGCCGCCTGGGCTTTTGCCGCCGCCGACCCCTACCGCGCCGCCACTCACAACAAAGGCATTATGAACGGGATTGACCCGATTGTCATTGCCACGGGCAATGACTGGCGGGCCATCGAAGCCGGGGCGCATGCCTATGCCGCCCGTAACGGGCGCTATACCTCCCTGACCACCTGGGGCAAAGATGCCGCTGGCAGCCTGGTGGGCACCATTGAAATGCCCATGGCCGTGGGCATTGTGGGCGGCGCCACCCGGGTGCACCCGGCAGCCCAGGCCGCCCTCAAACTGATGGGCGTCACCACTGCCGCCCAACTGGCCGAAATTATTGTCTCTGTGGGGCTGGCCCAAAACCTGGCCGCCCTGCGTGCCCTGGCCACCGAAGGCATCCAGCGCGGCCACATGAGCCTGCACGCCCGCCAGGTGGCCATCTCCGCCGGCGCGGAAGGCGAACAGGTCGCCCTGGTGACCGCCTGCCTGGTGGCCGAAAAAGCCATCCGCCTGGACCGCGCCAAAGAAATCCTGGAGAATTTGAAATTTACAAATTAAAATTTACAATTCCAAATTCCAAATTCCAAATTCCAAATTGCAAATCGTCCATTTCAAAATTATCACGAGGTTATATGACTCTCCCCAACCTGCTAAAACCCCAAAACCCTGTCGGCATCGTGGGCTACGGCGCCTACGTCCCCCGCTACCGCCTGCCTGCCACCGAAGTCTCGCGCATCTGGACCGATGGCGAGGGCGGTACCCCCATTATCGAAAAATCGGTTCCCGGCCCCGATGAAGATGTGATTACCATGTCCATCGAAGCCGCCCGCAATGCCATGCTGCGCGCCCGCATTGCGGCCAGCGAACTGCGGGCGGTGTGGGTCGGTTCCGAATCCCACCCCTACGCGGTTAAACCCACCTCCACCATCGTCGCCGAAGCCATTGGCGCTGTGCCGCATGTCCAGGCGGCCGACTGGGAATTTGCCTGCAAAGCCGGCACCGAAGCCATGGTTGCCGCCATGGGCTTTGTGGGTTCCGGCATGGCCCGCTATGCCCTGGCCATCGGTATGGACACCGCCCAGGGCAAACCTGGCGATGCGCTGGAATATACCGCCGGTGCGGGCGGCGCGGCTTTTGTGCTCGGCCCGGCGGATGAATCGGTGGCGGTCATCGAAACCACCTACTCCTATGTCACCGACACCCCCGACTTCTGGCGGCGGCAGTACCAGAAATACCCCGAACACGGCCAGCGCTTTACGGGTGAACCGGCATACTTTAAACACATCACCGAATCGGCCAAGGGCATGCTCGAAGCCACCGGCACCACCGCCAAAGACTACCGCTACGCCGTTTTCCACCAGCCCAACACCAAGTTCCCCACCCGGGTGGCCACCTCGTTGGGCTTTACAGAAGAACAGTATAAAACCGGCCTGCTGGTGCCCTACATCGGCAACACCTACTCCGGCGCAGCCATCATCGGCCTGACGGCCATCCTGGATGAAGCCCAGCCCGGCGACCGGATTCTGCTGGTTTCCTTTGGCTCTGGTGCTGGCTCGGACTCGATGGTGATTCACGTGACCGACCGCATCCTGGCTGTGCGCGATCTGGCCCCCAAAACCCAGGATTATGTCGCCCGCCGCACCGAAATTGATTACGCCACCTACACCCGCATGCGCGGCAAACTGGTGATGAAGTAAACCCCCACAGGAGTTAACATGTCTGACGTTGTTATTGCAGGAATTGGACAAACGCCCGTTGGCGAACACTGGGAAACCTCCCTGCGCGAACTGGCTTTTTACGCAATGGAAGCGGCCCTGAACGATGCCCACGGGTTAAACCCCCAGGCGCTGTACGTGGGCAACATGCTCGCCCCCGCCCTCTCGCGCCAGTCCCACCTGGCCACCCTGCTGGCCGACTTTGCCGGGCTGCAAGGCGTTGAGGCGGTCTCGGTTGAAGCCGCTGGCGCATCCGGCGGTATGGCGCTGCGCCAGGCCTACCTGGCAATTGCCTCCGGGCTGGTGGATACCGCCCTGGTGGTGGGTGTGGAAAAAATTACCGACCAGGTGGGTAGCTCGGTCAACAGTGCCCTTTCGACCATGACCGACAGCGACTACGAAGCCGAGCAGGGCCTGACCCCCACCGCCCAGGCGGCCATGCTGATGCAGCGCTACCTGTACGAATACAAACCGCCCCGCGAGGCCTTTGGCGCCTTTCCCATCGTGGGCCATGCCAACGGGGCATCCAACCCCAACGCCATGTTTCGCCGGGCGATCAACGAAAAAACCTACGCCCGGGCCGACATGGTGTCTGCCCCGCTGAACATGTGGGATATTGCCCCCGATGCCGATGGCGCCGCCGCGGTGCTGCTGGCCCGTTCCGACCTGCTGCCCCAGGGCTTTCCGCACCCCCTGGTCAGGATTATTGGCTCCGGCGCAGCGGTAGACAGCCTGGCCCTTCACGACCGCCGCGACCCGCTGGCCTTCCGGGCGGCTGCCCTGGCTGCCGGGCGGGCGTTGGCCCAGGCAGGCATCACCCACAACCAGGTCAACCTTTTTGAACTGTTTGATGCCTATTCGATCTACGGCGTGCTGACCCTGGAAGCCATCGGCTTCACCGGGCGCGGCGAAGGCTGGAAGCTGGGCCAACAGAACGCCCATGGTCTGCAAGGTTCGCTGCCCATCTCCACCTTTGGAGGGTTGAAAGCGCGCGGCAACCCCGGCGGCGCCACCGGCGTCTACCAGGCTGTCGAAGCCGCCCTGCAGCTGCGCGGCCAGGCCGGCCCCAACCAGGTGCCCACCCCCCGCTACGGCCTCATCCAATGCCTCGGCGGCCCAGCCTCCACGGCGGTGAGTCATGTGTTGGAGGGGGGAGGCGAATAGCCTGGAGCCTGGAGCCTGAAGCCGGTAGCCTGGAGCAAATAGCCGGGAGCCGGTAGCCGGGAGCAAATAGATTGGAGCGGAAGTAATATGAGCGATTTTAAAAAAATAGTAGCCTGGCAAAAAGCCCACCAACTGGTGCTTTCAGTTTACAAAACTACCCAATCCTTTCCTGGAAGCGAGTTGTATGGTTTAACCAGTCAAATCCGCCGAGCTGCTGTTTCCATTCCTGCAAATATTGCGGAAGGATACGGGCGCAAGGGTGACCCAGACCGCAGGCGTTTTTTGATTCTAGCGCTGGGTTCTGCTAAAGAAACGGAATACCATCTGCTCCTGGCTCATGACCTCGGATACATCATCAAAGCGGAATATGAAGATATGAATACACAGGTTGACGAAGTTCAAAAAATTCTGGAAGCCCTGATCAAAAAGCTTGGCGGACCCTGATGAATTTTTCTCAAGGCTCCCGGCTCCCAGCTCTTGGCTCCTTGCTCCTTGCTCCCAGCTCCCGGCTCAGACAGCAACCTGATAGCTTTTGATAGCCCACACCGTATACAATACCAATCATCAACGCACGAAAACTGTGCACGGAGGAACGAAAAAATGGAAATCGCACGACATTGGAGATTGAAAAAACAGCGCTACGCCCTGGTTGGCGAGGTATGCCCTTCTTGTGACAGCAAGATATTCCCCCCACGCGACGTTTGCCCGGAATGCGGCGGCGAAGCGAAAGACCTGTTTGCCTTCAGCGGCCGCGGGGAAGTATATTCCTACACCACCGTCCTGGATGCCCCGGCTGGCTATGAAGAGCAGGCTCCCTACACCGTGGCCATTGTCAAACTGGCCGAAGGCCCGATGGTCACTGCCCAGCTCACCGACCTGGACGGCAAAAACGTCAGCATCGGCACCCCCGTCGAAATGGTCACCCGCAAACTGCGCGACGACGGCGACGACCGGGGCATGATTGTTTACGGATATAAATTTAGGCCCAGCGGATTGCATTAGTCCCCTACCCTTTCAAACAAAGAGCCGCCCCCCTGGGCGGCTTTTGTTTTTCCTTGCGCCCCACGTAATAACGACTTCACCCTCTTTCCTGTAGTAACGACTTCAGTCGTTTTCCTGTAGTAACGACTTCACTCGCTCCCCTGTAGTGACGACTTTAGTCGTTCCCTCTTGAACTGTTATTCCACAAAGCCAGCGGAGCAATCCGATGTGGGGTTGTTGCCCGCATCCACGGCAGCCAACATTTTCTCAACAAAACTATCTTCATTGAAACGGTTATTTAAGAAACCCGTAAACAACGTCTGATGCCATCTGAAAATACAGAATGGTCAGGCATGGGATTACCGGATGTAACCAGCTCCTGCCTGAAAGGAAAGCGTACACCCAACAAGTCCACATCCGTGCCTTCTCGACCACGGTGTTCGTGATGCACCAGGAAATTCACCAGGTTCAGGCAGCCGTTCAGGCGAAAGAACCAGTAGGCAAGGTGTTCAGTCTTCAGAAAGTGGGTTTTCACTCAGGTCTTGCTCAACATCCAGTTGTTCGAATACAGCCTGGTCAAAAATATAGTATTTCACTTCTTTCGTTTTGACACCAATTTTATACTCAAACAACAGGTCCAACAGTTTGTCGCCGTCAATCAGGGTAATGGGGGCTGCACCTGGTTCAAACGCGGCTTTCTTGGTGCCCAATGCAAATCCGCCTGTGGTGATGATGGTGCCGCGCACTGCGTTAAAACGATGCAGAGAGCCGCGCAGTTGGTCGAGCACACCCCGGCCTATGTTGCCTTTATGCCGTTTGACCTGGACAACCTCGCGAACGGAACTGATGCCCAATTCGATGTTGGCAATCACATCTACCCCCTTATCGTTAACTTGCGAGGTGACCGTTACATCAGTGTAACCCATCTCCTCCAGCAGGAACTTGATGAGTTTCTCAAAAGTGTAGGGTTTCATTTTTGCAAGGTACTCGCCCAACTGCTGCCTGGCTGTTTCGCGCAGATCCATCGCCTGACGTTCGAGGGAGGTGACTTGCTCTACATCCCCGTTTTTATGCAACAGGCCTCGATACTGCTCTAAATAACTCAGGCCGGCTTTGGTTGCTTCATACACCGCACCACGCCGGGAAACGTACCCTCTTTCCATAAGGTTAAAGAGCCGGTCAGAGAGCGCACCTTTAATCACATTTTCGCTGCGATAGGTGGTTTGCTGCTGGCAAAACTGCGCAAATTCGGGCAAGAAGGTGCTGCGCTTACCCGGCCCAGACTCGACAATCAGCTTTAACACCAACAGGGTCCCTTCGTATTCATCCGTTTCCATCACCACCTGCCCGGCAGGTTGGTTGAGAAAAAATTTACCTCTTTCGGAAATTTGCAGCAGCCCACTGGCATTTTGGGTAATCAATTGGTGGCGCTGTGAAAAATACCAGGAGCCGCGCAAATACCTGGGGTTTAAAGTCCTTTTGGAACCTGTCCAAATTTTGTGGGCAAGTTCTTTTTCGAGGCCAGTGAGGCGTTCCGGAATCCACTCATCCGGGTCAGCCCAATCCACATTTTCCTGGGGGTTGCCGCGCTGCGACCAAATGTCATCGTACATTTTGCGGAACAGCCCATACGGAACCTGTTCCATCTGTAAGAGAAACTGGCAAGCATTGTGGTAAGTGGGGTAATGGGGGGATAATGAGCGGGGTTCTGTGGGTGACATAGGACCTCTGAAAACAATGATTACTGCGAACCTGGCTTAATAATATTCCTTTACATACCCATACGCTTTTTCAAATAGCTCGGTGTCGGTATGCAGTTTGTATTTCAACAGGGTGCGGCGCAAGGCCTGGCGCACCTGGCGCTCACCGGCGTTGGTGGCTTGCCATTCTGGGAAGCGCACTCAAATTTCAGTGGCGCTGTGGGGGTTGGGCCGCACTCCCGTATGATTTTTTCGATACCCCGCAGCAGGTTCCACCTTTTTCTTATTATAATCGGATTATCATCTAATCCGGTATGAAGAAGGGGGTAATTATTTCCGGGTTTGTGCGATGGGTTTTCCTATATGTACCGGCGGTGCGAATGCGCCGGGTGCACATGCCCCCGCATGTTTTGATGATGTTGCCCCGGTTTTGATGGGGGTTGCGTGCGGTCCGTGGTTGTGGTTGTGATGGTTGTAGAGACGCCCCGCCGGGGCGTCTCTACAACGGGTGAATGAAATCGGGAGGGAGAGCGGGGTTTAACTGCCCCAGCCCGTTTGTTCTGGAATTGGAATGGGTTGGGCGTTTTCCCAGCCATTTTTGCGCAGGTACTGTTCAAAGGTCAGCAGTTCCGGGTGGGCCTGGCGCAGGGCTGGAATATCGGCGGTGTAGGCTTCGCCGGTGAAGAAGCGGAACATGGCAATCTGCTCTTCGTTGGGCACGTAGCCTTCTTGCTGCTTTGGCCCGGTGGCCCGCACCGGACGGCCAATCACCTTGCTGAACACTTCGGCCATCTGGCCTTCGGTCAATTCGTCGCCCGCCAGTTCGACGGTTTGGCCGAGATATTGCTGCGGGTTGGCAAAAGCCAGGGCTGCGAAATGGCCAATATCTTCGGTGGCAACGATTTGAAGGGTCTTTTCTGGGGGCAGGCCGAAGCCATCGAATGTTCCGCTCAAAATAAAGGCCCGCGACCAGTTGTAATTTTCCATGAAGGCCACCGGGCGAAGCACGGTGTGGGGAATATTCAGCGATTCGAGATATTGTTCGATTTGGTATTTCGACTCAAAATGCTTCTGCCCCATGCCGCGATGGGCCGCGCCCACGGAAGCGTAGACTAGGTGGCTGACGCCAGCGGCTTTTGCAGCATCGGCCACATTTTTGCCTTGCTGAATTTCGCCTTCGAAGCCCACATTTGGGAGCCAGAAATTTTGCACACTGAACACGCCATAGGCGCCGCGGAAGGCTGCTTCAAGTTCGGCGGGCTTGTCCAGGTCGCCCGATACCAGTTCCGCGCCGAGGGCAGCCAGTTCTTGGGCGGCAGGTTTGGTTGTGTCGCGCGTCAGGGCACGGACCTGCCAGCCAGCGGCCAGCAGTTTTTTGGCAACGGCGCTGCCTTGTTGCCCGGTCGCGCCGGTTACAGCAATTAACTTTTGATTCATGTTATTCTCCTTCATTTCGATTAATTTTCTTGAATCCATTTCAAAATTTGTTTTTGATTTTTGTTTTTGTGCGATCTGGTAATTTTCAGATAGCAGCGCGATCGCTTGGGCCACATCTTCTTCTCGCCGCAGGTAAAAGCTTACCCAGCCGGTTTCTGGCAGCAGGTGGTGGGGTTGGGCACGCCCGGCCGCCACAATTTCGTCTCGCACCTTTTTGGGGAAAGGAATGTCCACCAGTTGGTTGCCGTGAATATGCCCTATTTCGCGCCGGCCGATCACGTATTCCACACCGCCAAACCGGTGTGGCTGGACGCTGACGCCTTCCCAGGCGGTCACTTCTCGGGTGATTCGCTCTTGTGCACCTGGAACGCTCATGCCGCCTCCTTACCTTTGCCCAGCTTTTTGCACAGGGCCGCCAGGGTTTCCTGCTCGCTCTCGGTCAGCACACTCAATTCTTCCACCAGGGCTGCAATGTGCCCGGGCAGTACCGCTGCGAGTTTCTGGCTGCCCGCCTCGGTCAGGTGAACAAAAATTACCCGCCGGTCTTTTTCGTCACGTTTGCGCGTCACCAACCCGTTCCGTTCCAGGTTATCAATGACGGTGGTGATATTGCTGCCGCTTTTCAGCACCTTATGGCTGACTTCGCCCTGGTTCAGCGGCCCGAGGTGATAGAGCGCTTCAAGCACCGCAAACTGGGAGGGTGTCAGCTCACCGATTGTGTTGCGCTCGGACAGCCGCATCAGCAGGGAATTGGTACAGCGCGTCAGCTTGATGAAAGTATCCAGCGTGCGTTTTTCAATGGACGTACCAGGATGGTGAGAAGGCATTTCAAATTACTCCGATATCAATAATTTTGATGTCGAAATAATATCCTCAATGCCAAAGGTTGTCAAGGGGGAGTTTTGATGGTTGGCGGATGGAAAATTTTTGGATTATAATCGGGTTTTCCAACCGCCAGGAGAAGCGATTCTATGACACCCAAAGACGATGTGATTGAACGGATGCAGGCCCAGATTGACACCTGGGAGGCGCAGGGCGACCGCCGCGCCATTTTCCTCACCTGCTACACGATGATGACCCGCAACATGCTGGCTGCTGTGGAGCGCGGCGAGTTTGCCGACCCGGTTTGGGTGGGCCGGCTGCTTGACCATTTTGCGGAGTATTACTTTGTGGCCCTGGAGGGGTACGAAGCACGGGCCGCCATCCCTGGGCCGTGGCGTTTGGCTTTTGAGGCGGCCGGCGAGCCGGGGTGGAATGTCATCCAACACCTGCTTTTGGGGGTGAATGCGCACATCAACTATGACCTGGTCCTGGCCACCTGCGACCTGCTCGACCCGGAATGGGCGGCCATGCCTGAAAGCCAGCGGGCCAGCCGCTACCAGGATTACTGCCTGGTGAACACCATCATCGCCCAGACGATTGACGCCGTGCAAGACCAGGTTTTGGAGCGCTACTCGCCGGGGCTGGATTGGATTGACCGCGGCCTGGGCCGCCTGGACGAGTGGATGATTGCCCGGCTGGTCAGCTCCTGGCGCGAAGAGGTCTGGAAACACACCCTGCGCCGGGTGGAAACGCCGCTTGCCGCCGGGCGCGAAGCGCTGCGCCTTGAGGTGGAAGGGGCCGCCAACCAGACTGCCCGGCAGATTGCCCATTGGGGCGGTTTCCTGGCCGGGGCAGTCTGACGGTTTTATTGGGCCTCGATGGCTTTTTGGATGGATTCCTGCAGGTCGGGGTCGTGGATGGGAAAGCCGGCTTGCTCCAGGGCTTTGGCGTAGGCCTGGAGCATGCGCTTATTCAGGTCTTCCACATCGTACGAAACCAGGGTGAAGGTTGGGCTCAGAAAGCTGTCCATCGGTTCGCCGGTTTCTCCCAGGAAAATTCCCGCCAGCTTGGCCGCGTTGAGCAGTTCCTGAACCTGGCTTTTTGAAAGGCCCAGGGCATTGGCAAGGTGGTCTTTGTGTTCTGTGATACGGGCCGGTTCAAATTCGCCCTGGAAGAGGTTCACCAACTGCTGTAGGAAGACGATGCGCACTTCAGGCTGCGGCCTGAGGTTTTGGCGTTTGAGCAGGGCAACCACCTTTTTTTCAACCTCATCCATCATAACCGGGATCGCAGCCAGGGCAGGGGTTTCCCCTACCTGGACGTCTAAAACTTTGGCAAGGTGTTCGGGCAGGTCGTATAGATTGGTGAACGTCAGCGGGTGCATCCGGGAGAGCGAGTTTGCCAGGGTGCGCTCCAGCCGGGTGACCACCAGGATGGATTGCGCCGGGTTCAGCCCCAGGCGAGAGCGCATGTCGCTGTAGCGCTGGACATAGTTCTGGTAATCACCCGTTTTGCATTCCAACCACAGGGCTTTGCCCCGCACCAGGTAGAGCAGGTCGAGTTCGAAGGTATCGCCGTTGCCCAGGTCAATAATCGGGTTGTAGAGTTTGGTAAACGGGATGGCCTGTTGGTTCAGCGTGTTTTCAACCAGGCGGGCGATGTAAATTTCGAGCCAGCCCCCGTTGATGAAATTGGTTATTTCGCCGGATTGGGTGAGGTTGGCATGGATGACCCGGTTGTTCCGGTCGTACCAGTAGTTGCTCAGGATGGCCAGTTCGTAGAGAATGTTGCAAAACTGCGTGCAGACCTGGATGGTTTCCTGGGTTTGCCCTTGTAAGTGGTGCTGCAAGGGGTAGCGCAGCGAACGGGAGCGCTTCATCTTTTCGTACAGGGGTTCGAGGATTTTGAAGTTCTTGCCCAGGTATTCGGCCACCGAGCCAAAAGCATTCATGGTCAGCCCCGGGTTGTCGGATTTGACGGTGACACCACGCTGGGCCAGCCATTGGGTTGGGGTGCGCACCACGGGCTCTTCCACAACGGTTGGGCTGGGGGGAATTTCTTCAGCTGTTGGGACCGGGAGCGGGGCTTCGGGGGCTGCCGCCGCTGGTTCTTCGAGCGGGGCAATTGCGGCTGGGGTCGTGAGCAATGTAAGTTGGTCGCCCAGGTTTTCAAGCTTGCGATACAGTTCATCTTCCATTTGTCCCAGGCGGGCTTCCAACCGCAGCTGGCTGCGCGCAACCTGGCCCAGGATGGCGGCCAGTTCGTCCCGGTACAGGGTCAGTTCGGGTGGGGCGTCGGTGGCGAGCAGGCTGCCAGGCGCAATGCCAACGCTTTTTTCCAGGTGTTCAATTGCTTTTTCAAGCATGGGGTTTGCCGGGTCTTCTAACCGGGCAAACTGCAGCAGCAGGAGGGCTTTGGGTAAGTCGTTGGCGCTTACGGCTCTGCCTGCGTATTCCAGGAGCTTTGATTTTGCCATATGATGGATCCCTCTCTTTCATCAAAAAATATCCGGCTGCAGGGGGGAGCATCTTGAATGCTCCAATCCATCATACCGGGTTTTGTTGTCCTGGTTCAGGGGCAAATATCCCGTTTTTTTGGGGACAATTGTCCCCACTTGGGGGTAAGCCAATTTTTCTGTTCTCTCTCCCGCCCTAAAGCCTGGGTTGGGGGGCGGTGGGCTGAGGAGGTACAAAGATTTTGGTACCTTTATAATTTTCCGGTTTATAATGGAAGCAGCAACATTGAGCATGCATCCTGAAGCGAGGAGGATTTTCCCCATGGCCAAAGCGGAAACCCATCAGAAATCTGGTGCACAAATCAGCCAGAAGGCGTTTATCCAGGCGGTGCTGATCATTTTTGCCCTGATGATGGTGTCGGGTGTCCTCACCCGCATCATCCCGGCCGGCAGCTACGCCCGTTACGACCTGGATGGGCGCGAAGTGATTGACCCGCAGTCGTTTGCCTTCACCGCCCGGCCCGATTTTCCCGTTTGGCGCTGGTTCACTGCCCCGGTGGAGGTGCTTTTTACGCCCGATGGGTTAACCAAGGTGATCCCGATTATTCTCTTTATTGTGCTGGTGGGGGCAGCCTTTGGGGTGATGGACCGCAGCGGCATTCTGCAAGCGGTCATTTCGCGCATTGTCAGGCAGTTTGGCGGGCGCAAATATGTGCTGTTGGTGGTGATCACCTTTTTCTTTATGGCCCTGGGGACTTTCTTCGGGATTTTTGAAGAGGTGATTCCACTGGTGCCGCTGATGATTGGCCTGGCCTACTACCTGGGTTGGGATTCGCTGGTCGGGCTCGGGATGTCGGTGCTGGCGACCAACGTCGGTTTTTCCACCGCCGTGTTTAACCCCTTCACCATTGGCATTGCCCACCAGCTCTCTGACCTGCCGCTTTACTCCGGCGCCGGGCCGCGCATTGTTTTATTTGTTGTGGTTTTTATCATCCTGGCGGTGTTCATCACCCTGTATGCCCGCAAAATTGACCGCAAACCTGAAGCCTCGCTTGTGTTTCAAGAAGACCAGGCAGCCAAAGCCCGGATGGGCGGGTTTGCGCTCGATTCGAGCCTGGACGACAACCCCAAGATGCGCCGGGGGGCCATTTTCCTGGGGGTCTTTTTTGGGCTGATTTTGGTGGTGTTGGTTGCGCTTCCTTTTATTGAATTTCTGCGCGATATCGCCCTGCCGCTGACTGGGCTGCTGTTTGTGATTGGCGGCATCGGCGCCGGGCTGCTTTCGGGGGCAGGGAAGGCTGCCTGGAAAGCCGCCTGGGACGGGTTGGTGGGCATTGCCCCGGCGGTTCCGCTGTTGATGATGGCGGCCAGTGTTAAGCACATTATCGCTTCGGGCGGCATCCTGGACACGATTCTGCATTGGGCCAACAACGCCTTCACCGGCGCCAGCCCGTTTGCCGCGGCGCTGATGATTTACGGCCTCACCCTGGTGTTGGAGCTGTTTATTACCTCCGGGTCGGCAAAGGCCTTCTTGCTGATTCCCATCATCATGCCGCTGGCCGACCTGGTAGGGGTCAACCGCCAGATTGCCGTCAGCGCCTATACCTTTGGCGATGGCTTTTCCAACATGGCTTACCCCACCAACGCCGCTTTGCTGATCACCCTCAGCCTGACGGTTATCCCATATCCCAAGTGGCTGCGTTGGGTTTTGGGGCTTTGGGTTTGGGTTTTTCTCGCGACGGTCATTTTCCTGGCGGTGGCGGTTGCCATCAATTACGGTCCATTTTAGGTAATTATGATTCCAGAAAATTACGAAACATCCCGCGCTCGCTTTCGAGCTTACCTGCCCACCCTGCGCGACCGGTGGGACGGCGCCCTGCTCTCCAGCCATGCCCTGCCGTACGGGGAAGACCTGACCATAGACTGGTTGTACTGCGCGCCCACGGTTCAAAAAGAGCGCCTGTTTGTGCTTTCCACCGGGCTGCACGGTATCGAGGGCTACATCGGCGCTGCTTTGCTCGAACTGTTCATGGCCGAATTTTTGCCCCGCCTGGACCCCCAAACCACCGGCCTGCTGCTCATCCACACCATCAACCCCTGGGGAATGAAACACCGCAACCGGGGCAACCCCAAAAATGTGGACCTCAACCGCAATTTTGTGGATGCTGGTTTTGATTCCCTGGCGGATATCAACCCGGATTACCCCGACCTGGCCTGGTTTTTAAACCCGCAGCGTCCCCTGGGCCGGATTTCCCTGGAACGCCTGGGTTTTCAAGCGCGGGTTCCGGCAACCATGCTGCGCTACGGGGTCCGGCGGCTGCGCCAGGCCGCGCTGATGGGCCAGTATATTATGCCCTCGGGGGTGTATTACGGCGGCCAGGCTGTCCAACCCGAAACCCGGGTGATGATGGATTTGTACCGCAGTGCGTTTGCTGGCTGCCGCCGCGTGCTTCATCTGGATATGCACACCGGCTACGGCCCGCGCGACCAGATGACCCTGGTCACATCGGCGCGTGAAACCCGCACCAGCCAGGAACTGGCATCCCGCTACGGGCTGCCCAGGGTGGCCGCGCCGAACCCCGAGGAGTTTTACAAGGTTAATGGCGACATGCTGGATTGGGAGGCGGTTTTGGTACAAACGGCTTTTCCAGAAGCCCAATATTTCGGGGCTGTGTTCGAGTTTGGCACTTTTGGTGCATCGCTTGCCGCGCAAATTCGCAGCCTGCAAATTTCGGTGTTGAAAAACCAGGCCAACGCATATGGCGGCAGTTCTGCCGCTTTGGCATGGGTTGAACGGGAATATGGCGAGCTTTTCCTGCCCACCGATCCGGCCTGGTTGGTGAAGGCGCTGGAGGATGGCCGCCTGGCTTTTAACAACATCCTGGCTCGCGAGGGCTTTTTCTTGGAACCCATCTAACTGTTCAGGATGATGGATGGTAACTTTAGGAAAATCAGCATAAATGGAGGTGTTCGATGTCTGCAAAAGAGAAAAACATGAAACGTGCTGGCGGCAACCCACTCAAAGCCCTGTGGAACCTGCTGGTGGTAGGAGCCGGGTTGGTGGCTGGGCTGCAGGGCTTGAGCTGGCTGCTGAAGCGCTTCAGCCGGGGCGACATTGCCTATGCCAGCGCGCTGCAAGGGGAAGCCCAACAGGTGCTCACCCGCAAAGATTTCCGCGGGGGGGTTGTTTCGGTGGTGGCCGGGCAAACCGAGCTGGACCTGCGCGATGCCGGCCTGGACGAACGGCCGGTGTTGTTGGTTTCGGTCTGCATCGCCGGGCAGATGATCATCCGGGTGCCAGAGCATTGGAAGGTAAAATCCTATTCCTTTATGGTGGCGGGTGAGTTTGCTAACCAGCTTCCCAAGAAGGCTGAAAGCGACCCTGTGGATGTGGAACTATATACCTTTACCATTGCCGGGCAAACCCTGATCAAAGCCAACTGAAGCCTGAAACCGGGCGCCTGTCAACTGCCCTTCACCACGGGCATTAAAACGACCCTACCAAAGTGACTGTTATCCTGGCGATGACAGTCACTTTGATTGATTAGGTATGCTTATCACAAACGATGTATAAAAATATGCGTACAATGTATTGTAATTGGGCTGCGTATGTACTATAATAATGGTATAAACTGATGAGGAAAAGACGATGATACCTGGCTTTCAAGAAGAATCCCAAGTCAATATTGGCGAACGCCTGCGAGAACTGCGAACGGAAAGAGGCCTCTCGATTCGCAAACTGGCGGCATACAGCCAGTTGAACTTTAACACGCTCAGTCTGATTGAAAACGGAAGAAATTCGCCAAGCGTCAGTACGCTTCAGCAGCTTGCAGGTGCGCTGCAGGTGCCCATTACGGCATTTTTTGAGAACCATCAACCAAAGCAGCGCGTGGTTTTTCAAAAAGCCGGCCAACGGGCGCAGGCAGCCTTTACCCATGGTTGGATAGAAGATTTGGGCCGGGGGCTGACCTTGCGCGGCGGCCAACCCTTGCTGCTGATCCTTCGCCCTGGCACAAACAGCGGGCCAGGACCCATCGTCCACACCGGGCAGGAGCTGGTTTACTGCCTGGATGGGAAGCTTACCTACACCATCGAAGGGCAAGATTACCTGCTCGAACCCGGGGACAGCCTCATTTTTGAGGCCCATCTCCCACATTCCTGGAGCAACCCCCAGGCTCAAGAGGCTGCCCGTGTTTTACTCATCATCTGCCCAACAGATGACAACGACAGGCCGCACCAACGCCATTCCATTCCGGAGTGAATTTCCGAAAGGGCATTTACTCCACCATACGAGGAGGTCCAAATGTCCGGACTCATTGTTCAAATCCAAAATAGACGCAAACCATTGCAAATCGTTTTCTTTGCCGTGATCCTGGTGGTTCTGTTTGGCGTGGCAGTGCCCGTCCAGGCCCAGGAAACCGTCCCTCCTGGTGAATCTGCTTGTGTCACCTGCCACGAACTGCTCTATTACAATTATGATCAGGGGAAGTGGTTCTGCCAGTGCAACCAGAAAATGGACTGCACCTGCTGCCATGGCGGCGACCCGACTGCGCTGACTGAAGAAGAAGCCCATTTGAACATGGTTGTTCATGCAGCCGACCAGGAGGGTTTGGTTTGCCAGGAGTGCCACGAAACGGATTATGCCGACAAAGTGGCCACGTTCAGTGAGATCGCTGGCATCGGTAAAGTCCACACCGCTTCCCTGCGCCCCGCAGAGGTGCAGCCTCCGGTGGTGGTGGAAAACCCGGCAGCCTCTACGGGTATGTTTGCTGCCCGCTCCTTTGCTCCCTGGCAAATTGCTGGGCTGGGCTTGCTGGGGGTTGGGCTGGCTGCGGTGGTATGGTGTGGGTTCAACTGCTGGCGCAAAGATCAAAATTCCTGATCGGGGTTGCGAACGGGGGGCGGTCCAGTTGGGTGGCGAGGATGCAGCCTGGGGTTTGAAAACCCGAGGCTGACCCCTTTCCGCCGGGAATGGGGATGGGGTTGGAAGGTGAGAACCGCAATTCTAACAACTTTTGCGTATACCTCCAGCCGGTTTTATGTTTCCAAACTGGCCTGGTTTCGGCTAAAATACACCCATGCCAAATCAATCCAACGAACTATCCAAAACCATTCATCTTTTCGGGGATATTCTTGGGCGCGTGCTGGTGGAAGAAGAACCCCGCCGGGTCTTCGACATTGAAGAACGCATCCGCGCCCTGGCAAAATCCCGCCGCAGCGGCGACAACACGGCTGCACTCAAATTAGCCCAGGAAGTCCAGCAGATCAACCCGGCCACAGCCGAAGCGGTCGCTCTTTCTTTCTCGCTATACTTTGACCTGGTAAACCTGGCAGAAGAAAAACAGCGAGTGGATGTACTGCGCAGCCGGGCACGCGAAATTCAACCCGGAGCACCGAAAGAATCGGTTATGGAGGCGGTTGAGATTCTTAAGAATGGGGGAGTGACCCCAGATGAGATGCAGTCACTGGTCAATGCCCTGGACATCGAACTGGTGCTCACCGCTCACCCCACCGAAGCCAAACGCCGCTCTGTGTTGTCCAAACTGATTCATATTTACGAGCTGGTTCAGGCGCTGGACAGCCCAGACCTGCTGCAAACCGAAGTCGAGCAAATCGAAACCTCCATTCACGCGGAAATTCACAGCCTGTGGTTGACTGAACGCAGCCGCACAGCCACGCCTGAAGTAACCGACGAAATTAAAACCGCCCTGTATATTGTGGATGAGATCCTATGGAATGTCATCCCAGAAACCTATCGGGACCTCGAAAAAGCCCTGGCTGTTCATTACCCTGGTGTGCAAATTCAACACCCCTGGCTGCGCCTGGCGTCCTGGGTGGGTGGGGACCGGGATGGCAACCCGAATGTCACTCCGCAGGTAACTGCGGAAGCCATTCGCCTGCACCGCGGCCTGGCCGTCGAAAAGCATCGAGCCGTTTTGCGCACCCTGGCCCGCCGCCTGTCCATCAGTGACCGGATGCACCAACCCCAGTTTGGCCTGGCGGGTTGGCTCGAAAGCCGCCGCCCCTTTCCTTCCCGTGTAGATTACCTTGCCAACCGTTATTCCAACGAACCATACCGCCAGGCGATTGCCCTGCTGGCAGACGACCTGGCTTCAGCATCCCAGGAAAACGTTCCTGCCCGTTTGCTGGGTGGTCTTCCGGGCGAACCTGCGCTCACTGCTTCCGACGTTGAAAGACCCCTGCGCATGGTGGCCGAATCGCTACCCCTGGCAATTGCCAGGGATATGCTCGGTCAAATTCGAGCCCAGTTGAAAATCTTTGGGCTGCACACGGCACGCCTGGATATTCGCGAGGATGCCAGTGTCCTCCGGGCAGCCCTGGGTGAAATTCTGCGGGGGCTGAAAATTACCCCCGATTTTGAGCAGCTGACCGAGCCAGAAAAATTGACTTTGCTGGTGGGCTTGTTAGAGAGCCCCCGCCCGGAACTTTCTGACCAACCCGGCATCACCCCGGGTACCACCAAAACCTGGGCGCTGTTCAAACTGGTGGCCAGGATTCGCGAAACCTATGGCGAAGCCTTGCTTGGCCCTTTCATTATTTCCATGACCCAGGGTGCATCCGATATCCTGGTGGTTTTCTTGCTGGCCTGTTGGGCGGGCTGCCAGGATGGGTTGGATATTTCTCCGCTCTTTGAAACCGTAGATGACCTGCAAAACGCCCCCGGCATCCTGTCATCCTTGTTCGCCCTGCCAGCTTATCGCCAGCATTTAGAAACCCGGGCCAACCGCCAGATGGTGATGATTGGCTATTCCGATAGCAATAAAGACAGCGGCTACCTGGCTGCCAATTGGGCCTTATACCGGGCCCAGCAAGCCATCAGTGGGATTTGCCAGGAAAACCAGGTGCAGCTCACCTTCTTCCATGGTCGTGGTGGAACCGTGGCACGCGGCGGTGGTCCGGCAAACCGGGCCATTCGCGCCCAACCCCCCGGAACGCTGCAAGGCCGTTTTCGGATGACGGTTCAGGGTGAAACCATTGCAGCGCATTACGCCAACCCTGGCCTGGCCCACCGCAACCTGGAACAAATGGTTCACGCGGTGATGCTGGCTGCAGCCGAGCCTTTGCTGCGCCGCCAGCAGCCCGGTCCGCATGCAGGCCGGGTAGATGCCTGGCAGCAGTCCCTTTCTGGTATGTCCCAGGTAGCTCGCCAGGCTTACCATGCGCTGCTGTATGGCGACCCATACTTTATGCAGTTCTGGCAGCACGCCACCCCACTGGATGAAATTCGCCGGCTGCGCATAGGCTCTCGTCCGACCAGCCGTCCCTCGCAAGATGCGAACAGCGCACCCCAGGTCATTAAAATTCGGGCGATTCCCTGGGTGTTTTCCTGGATGCAAAGCCGCTTTAATATTCCAGGCTGGTATGGGTTGGGAACTGCCCTCGAAGCTGCCCCCTCGCTGGATTTGTTAAAAGAAATGTATGCCGAATGGCCCTTTTTCAGCACGCTGGTAGACAACGCCGAAATGTCCCTGCTTAAAGCCGATATGGATATTGCCGCTTTATACACATCCCTGGTTCCAGACCAGCAGAAGGCCCAGTCCATTTTTGCTGTGGTTCGTCAGGAACATGACCGGCTCTGCCAGCAAATTGTGGCCATCACGGGTCACACCAGCCTGCTGGACGGCGACCCGACCTTGCAGCGTTCGATCCAGCACCGCAACCCCTATATTGATCCGCTGAACTATATCCAGGTGGAGATGCTCCGTCGCCTGCGGGCCCTGCCAGACTCTGAAAGCCCAGCAGCCCAAAAGCTGCGCGATGTCATTGTGCTGACCATTAATGGCATTTCAGCCGGGCTGCGCAACACCGGCTGAAATGGTTCAAAAGGTATTCAAAAAGGAAATACGCACCCATTCCCCCTGTGGCCTCCCTTCACGTCGGGAAGCACAATAGAGCGGGTTCTCGCCAAGGGTGGGTCTGAGACCCGCCCGTACTTAAACCCCGCCTGGAATACCAATCCGCCTGTTCCCTTCCCCGCCCCTTTTTAGACCCGGGGTGGGGTTGAGCAGTTTGGTTGTAAAAAGCAAACAACTCGATTTATTCGGTGACTTCCACCAAAAACCCATAGGTCACATCTCCCAGGCCTTCGTAGATCACAAACACCTGGAACAGATATAAACCCGGGTCTAAGGTTAAATCGATTGCTGTTGGATTTTGGCGGGGCGGGGTAAGCGTAATGAATTGCGAGCCTTCCACTGCTCCGGCAGGTGGCCACCAACGATAACCCAGCGCTTCAGTGTCCATTTGCTCTTCGCCCGTTACCTGTACCAGGTAAAAACCCAGGTCAGTTATTGGTTCGCGGTAAGGGAAGTTCACCTGGGCTGTAAAGGTCCCCTCCGTTTGCAAAGGCTCACCACTGGTTGGAATGCCAATCGTGTCCACGCAGGCGCTTGCGTTGTTGGCTGTCCAGCAGTACGAACCTACCCCGCCAAGTTGGGTTTGGCCTGCGATGACCAGTTGGGCAGGTTGGGGCGATTTAATCTCGCGGGGGTCTCCAGGCTCTCCGGAAGTTTCCACACGAGCGATTTCAGTGCAGCCGGTTGCGATAAACAGCATGATTAAGAATAAAAATCTAAATAAACGCATCAAAAACCTCCAATGAATCGTAAATAGGCCAGCCTGCTTGCCCAATCTCCCGGTCGGGTGGGTTGGGCTGTTGCGGAACAGATATAGTATCCAAACGTCTTATCGCGCAATTTTGTTCCCTAAGAAGTCACTCCCTTTGGAATTGCACCGTTAAACAAACAGGAATGGGTGAGTGTTTGCCTCCTTTAATACATTGCGCCCCAACAGTACCAATAGATACCGTTGTGGATTGCGAATGCGATAAAAACATGCTTGACGCTTTGCAAACCTGATGCTATGATGAACAAAGAGGGAATTGTTCATATTTCGCTTAAGATGTCTTCGCGAGGCATTTTAAAGCAACTGGGCAATTCACTCAATGCACCTATCTTTCTTGGGCTGCCCTTGTTCGGGCGATTGGAGGCTAAAAACCATGAAGCGTATTTTCCTAATCCTTGCAATCATCGCTGTGTTTGCGCTGGTTGGCTGCAACCGTTCCGCATCCACGCCCCCAGCGGGTGGTGAGGTGGCTGCTTCTCCAACCGCACCCTTCCCTGAACCCAACCAGGGGAGTGGCCAGGATCTTCAAGGCGAAATGGGCACCCTGGCCGCGGGTGGTTTTGCGACGCTGACCGCACAGGCCAGTGAGTCCACTGGCGGCGGGCAGAGCAGCGTGGTGGTGGAAACCCCCGCACCCGAAGCGGTCCAGCCCGAAGCCACCCAGGTCCAACAGGTTGAACCCCAGCCCGTTGAGCCGCAGCCTGTGACCACAGAAGCCCCTGCGCCAGAACCAACCTCTGCGCCTGTTGTTGTCGTGTGCACATCCCCCTATACGGTGGAGAAAGGCGAATGGGTCTATTCCATTGGCCGTAAGTGCAATATTGACCCGAACGCCATCATTACTGCAAATCGCTTGGTTTATCCCTATACACTTTACCCGGGTGACCAGTTGATTCTGCCCGCAAACGCGGCGCCATTCCCTGGCCAGTAATTGTGAATTCAAGCCCTGGGGTGGTTGTTTCTGCTGCCCCAGGGCGTTTCTTTCCCCTGGATTGAATAACCGATAGATTTACCTGTTTTTTGCCAGGCAGCAATTTTGCTCCCTGGCAAACTCCTGGTGCAGTATGGGATATGAACCTCTTGACGCAGAAGAAATCTACAAAGGTCGTGTCTTCACCTTGCGGCGCGAGCGGGTGAGGCTGCCCGAAGGAAAGGTGGCCAGCCTGGATATCGTTGCCCACCCGGGTGGGGTGGCCATCTTACCGGTTGATGATAATGGCCAGGTCTTAATGATTCGCCAATACCGCCACGCCATTCGCAGCTATTTGCTTGAACTGCCAGCGGGCACTTTGGAGAAAAACGAAGACCCTGCGCTGTGCGCCCAGCGCGAGCTGCGCGAAGAAACCGGCATGGCAGCCCGCAGCCTGCGCAAACTGGGGGCTGTGTTTCTTGCCCCGGGCTATTCCTCCGAAAAGCTGCACATCTTCCTGGCAACGGGTTTGTACCCGGCCTCGCTGCCGGGCGATGCAGATGAAGTCATTGTGCTTGAACCCATTCCACTGGCTGAAGCGCTGCGTATGGCTGAGACCGGGGAAATTCAAGACGCCAAATCCTTGGCGGCCTTTTTCCTGGGCAGGTTGTTTTTGCCGGGGTTTTAGGCCATACGTGAAAGTTTTCTCAGATTTGCTTGCATCATCCTGGATATAGTGCTATAATTTCTTTACCTCCCAGGGGTTCCTGGATAATTTCCCCTTACCTTCTCCTTATAGTAATCATACCTTGGCGCTGTGACGCAGCCCAAAGGGTGTATTTACAAGCCAAGAAACCCATACAAATCAATAAACCACCATTTGAAAGTGAGATATGACTATTTTAGAGCTTGCTAAAGAAAGCCTCTCCGATTTGCGCCAGAGAGCAAAAGAGTTAAATATTGAGCGCGTCCACCACCTGAAAAAAGAAGACCTGATTTTGCGGATTCGCCAGGCGGAAGCCGAGCGCGAAGGTCTGGAAATGCGCGGTGGAATCCTGGAAATCTTAAATGAAGGTGTGGGCTTTTTACGAACCCGCAACTACCAGGCGGGTCCAGGCGATGTTTACGTTTCCCAAACCCAAATTCGGCGCTACAACTTGCGCAATGGAGACCTGATCATCGGTCATGTTCGCCCGCCGCGCGATTCTGAACGCCATTACGGCCTGTTGAAAGTAGAGACGGTTAATGGGTTGAACCCTGAAGAAGCCAAACGCCGCCCTGTGTTCGAACAGCTCACCCCAATTTTCCCTGAAGAACGTTTTGACCTGGAAACCGATCGTTTTACCCTTTCCACCCGATTGATTAACCTGGTGGCGCCCATCGGACGCGGCCAGCGTGGGCTGATTGTTTCCCCGCCAAAATCGGGTAAAACCACCATTCTAAAGCAAATTGCCAACTCGATTTCTACAAAATACCCGGATGTACACCTGATGGTTGCTCTGATTGGCGAGCGGCCTGAAGAAGTGACCGATATGGATCGCTCGGTCGATGCTGAAGTGATTTCCTCTACCTTCGATGAACCGGTGACTTCACATGTCCGCGCTGCCGAAATGGTTCTGGAACGTGCCAAACGCCTGGTTGAAATTGGCCAGGATGTTGTGATTTTGATGGATTCCATCACCCGCCTTGCCCGGGCCTACAACCTGGTTGTAACCCCTTCTGGCCGCACCCTTTCGGGTGGTATTGACCCCTCTGCGCTCTATCCCCCCAAGCGATTTTTCGGCGCTGCCCGCAACATTGAAGAAGGGGGGTCGCTCACCATTATTGCAACCTGCCTGGTCGATACCGGCTCGCGTATGGATGATGTGGTTTACGAAGAATTCAAAGGCACCGGCAACCTGGAGCTTCACCTTTCCCGCAAGCTGCAAGAACGCCGCATTTTCCCGGCCATTGATATCGAACGCTCCTCCACTCGCCGCGAAGAGCTGCTGCTGGGGCACGACATCACCCAACGCGTATTCTTGATGCGCCGCATGTTTGGTCAAATGGTCACTCCGCCGCCGCACGGCGCAGGGCTGGACCTGACCACAGCCACCGAAGCCATTATCCAGCGCTTCCAGCAAACCGAAAACAACCAGGTGTTCCTCGAAACCCTGACCGAATAAGTGCTCATGGTGACCCAGTCTCAGCCAACCGGCGAGCCACCAGCGCCAGAGCCTTCAACCCAGGCAATTGCCATGAAATCCAGCCAGACGACCACAGCCAGCCAGGTACTTTCCCTGGTTGGCTGGTTGGTCGCGGCCGGGTTTGTGCTTACCGCATTTGGAATGTGGCGCGGCCTGATTCCCATTCCGGAAATCTTACCTGCCCGCGCTTCGGGTCTTCAGGCAACCGCGGTGCCCAGCCCAACCCCGCTGCCAGAAACTGCCCCGGCGCCAGCCGCTTTGGGGGTTTTTACGCTGTCGCCCGTTACGGCGACCTCAGGTGTGCAAAGGGCTGTGAATCCCAGAACGGTGATCCCCATGCGTTCGCGCAGCGCAGTCATTGAGCACACTGTGGAACAAGGCGAATCCGTTTTTGAAATTGCCAATCGCTTCGGCATTACCCCCGAAACAGTCCTTTGGGCCAATTACTCGGTGCTCAACGACGCGCCCGACCAAATTGCCCCGGGTATGGTCTTGAATATTCCACCGGAAAATGGGGTTTATTACGAATGGCAGGAAGGCGATACACTCGAAGGCGTAGCCGCTCAATTTAAAGCCAGTGTGGATGATATTCTTGCCTTCACCGGCAATCAGTTTGACCTGATGAACCCACAAATCAACCCCGGAAACATGGTGATGATTCCGGGGGGTGAACGTGAATTTCGCCAGTGGATCATCCCCACCATTGCCCGGGGCAGCGCTGGTGTGAGCAGCAGCGCCCTGGGTCCGGGTGCTTGCACAGGCAGCTACGAAGGTGCGTATGGCAGCGGTGCGTTTGTTTGGCCTGCTGCAAACCATTACCTATCCGGAAATGATTACTGGTCGGGCCACCTTGCCATTGACATTGCCGCTGGTGAAGGGGCTGCAATTTATGCCGCAGATGCAGGTGTGGTGGTTTTTGCGGGTTGGGCGTATGGCGGTTATGGCAACATGATTATGATAGATCACGGCAACGGCTATCAGACCCTGTATGCACACCTGAGCGCGGTCAATGTCGCTTGCGGGCGCAGTGTGGCGCGCGGTGCCACCATTGGGCAATCTGGCAATACGGGCAATTCTTATGGTGCTCATTTGCATTTTGAAGTGCGGCTCAATGGGGGTTTTGTCAATCCCTGGTACGTTTTGCCAGCCCCCTGAAACCTGGGCTGACGGTATGGAGGCGGTGGTATGGGTGTAACACTTGTCGATTGTGCAAAAGAAGGCAGCTCACAGGCAGTACGACAGTGCTTGCTTGCTGGTGCCTCTCCAGATATGAAGGATGCGTATGGCGAAACTGCTTTGAATTGGGCTGCTCACCTTGGGCATACCGCCGTGGTTAAAGATTTGCTTGCAGCCGGGGCTGGCTGTGAAGTGGTGGGGAATTTATTCAGTGCAGCGCCTTTGATTTTAGCTGCGCGAGGCGGTCATCGGGGTGTTGTCGCTTTGTTGGCGGTACATGCCAACCCGGATGCCCGCGACCCCTTTGGCGCTTCCGCGCTGATGCTTGCGGTGGAAAAATACGAACCTGTCCTTAAACCCCACCACCGCATTATCGCCATTGTGAACACCCTGCTGAGCGCAGGTGCATCCGTCAATGCGCAAGATGATAACGGCGACACGCCCTTGATGTGGGCGATTCGCTGGAAAAACCGGGAAGCCGTGGAACTGCTTCTTCAACATGGGGCGAATATTCACCACGTCAATCACCGGGGATGGTCCGCATTGGAAATGGCCGATGCCCGTGGAGACCAGGACCTGGTTGAGCTGCTCAAAAGCCATTCAGTTGGTTAGGGAAGCTTCTGATGGCCGTTTTATTGGCTAAAGTGCACCAGGATATTGAATTGTGCTGCCGGTTTTATCCCCAGGTTAAGATAAAAACCAGGGTGAAGATCGTACTCACGGCCAACTGGCGAAAACCCACCTGGGTGGGTTTTGCCCCAACTGCCGGCACCAACGTTCCCCACAGGGTTTCAACCCATTGAACCAGGAAGGCCAGCCAGACCCAAGGCGGCAAGATGCCTGCCACAGACAGCCCCACACTGCCAGCCAGGTTAAACGTGGTGTAAGCCAAAGCCCGGCCTGCAGCCCGCAGCTTTTCTTTTCGCATGGTGTTTCCCGGCCAGGGCCGTTGTTCCAGGCGCAGGGCTGCATACACAATGGAGGCGGCCGACTGGAACCAGGTTAAGACCCAAAGCCACCAACCCGCTGAATCTGGCTCTCCAATCCCGATCCAAAAACCTGCCGGGGCGGCCAGAGCCAACACCCCACTGGCAACAATTTCCACACCAATCTGGCGCCGCTCTGCTCGCCGGGTCACCAGGTATAGATACCAGCCCAAAACGGGCAGCGCCGGGATGGCCAGCACGACCAGGTAGCCCTGGCCCAGGGCAAACAAACCCACCAAGCCACCGAGGGCCGCCACCCCATAAACCCCCATCCAAAAATAAGCGGCGGGCAAATCGGCCTGGCTGCGCCGTCCGCTGAACACCTTGACAGCCACTGTGAGCGGCTGTCGGAATAAAAAGGCTGCCAGGGCGGTTAAGACCAGAAAACCCGATCCCCCCCACCATTTACCACCGGCAAACAGGCCAATCAGCAGCGGGCTGAATAAAAATACCCAGGAGCCGTGTTCCTGGGTGAGAGCTACGTGTTTTTTAAAAAAGGGTTTCATCATCATGGCTAGGATTCACAGCCGTTTGAAAATCATCATGGTAATATCATCAAAAGGCACCATTGATCCTATAAAGGCTTTTACCGCGCTTTCAACCGCATTGAGAAGTTCCCTGGCACTGCGCGCAGTGTTTTCAAGAACAACCTGTTCCAATCGCTGCATCCCAAACTCTTGGTGGGCGGCATTGATTGCATCTGGAATGCCATCTGTATAAAGGAACAGAAAATCTCCTGGGTTAAGGTGAATTTCCTTTTGTTCATATTGAACTTCTTCATCAATTCCCATGGGGATTCCAGTGGGGTTCAGATATTCCAGTGTTTTCGTGGCAGCCTGGTAGTGCAGGCCCGGGTTGTGCCCGGCGTTGACATATACCAGCCTTCCTGTGGTGGGTTCCAGGCGGGCGTAAATCAGGGTGATATAGAGTCCTTCCGTAGATTCTGTGCAAATTACCCGGTTGATGGTTGCGATTTCTTCCGCCTGGGTTGCCGCGCGGCCGATCAGCGCTCGCATGGTGCTACGCGAAAAAACCATGAATAACGCTGCGGGCAGGCCCTTATCGGTGACATCCCCCACGACCAGCCCAATTTCCCCCGTTTTATCGAAAATAATGTCGTAATAATCCCCTGCGACTTCCCGAGCCGGAAACCACTCCGCCGCGCAGTCCCAGCCTTCCAGGCGGGGCAGCTCGGCGGGTAAAAGACTGGCCTGCACCCGGCGGGCCATTTGCAGTTCTTTTTCCATGCGCGCTTTTTCCAGAGCAACCTGGTAGAGCCGGGCGTTTTCAATGGCAATAGCTGCACTGGATGCAATGGCTTCCAGGTAATCCAGGTCGGAATTTGTAAAAATGCCAGCGTGCAGCCGGTTGTCCAGGTAGACCACGCCAATGGTTTTGTTCTTAACAGAAAGGGGAGCGCAGAGGATGGAGCGGAGTTTAAGTCCCTGGACACTTTGGCGGCTGCTCCAGCGTGGGTCGCGCAAGGCATCACTGGTAAGCAGGGGTTTGCCCTGTTCGGCAACTTCTTCAACCACGCTTTGAGAAACCTGGAACTCCGGGTCAGAAATGGTGGTTTGGTCAAGACCGCGGGCAGTGCGAAATACCAGGCGGCCGGCATCGTCTTTCAGCATGACAAAACCGCGTTCGGCTTTTATGGCCCGGATGGTTTCGTCCATCACCCTTTCAAGCACTTCATCCAGGTTCAGGGTTGAGTTAAAAGCCTGGCTGAGCTGAACCAAAACGGTAAGCCGGTTTTCGGAAAGTTCTGAAGGTAGGGTCATTGTGTTTTTCCTTGTTGCCAGCATTCAGCCCAAATGGGCTTGCTTTCTTACGCATTCCCCCTTTTGGAAGGAATCCGGGTCGCAGGTACAGAATTATTATAATCCACCCTTATCTTAAGCAATCGGCTTGGATTGCCCTGAAATTCTAATTAAGAAATGCACAGCCGATTGCCTGCAAACTCTTGAAATCAATTGTATAAAATATTGCATCTGTAAAACTATTGTGGTAGAATGCTTGGGCTGTTAGGGATTCACGAACTGGAGGGATGGCCGAGTGGACGAAGGCGGTTGTCTTGAAAACAACTGTGGGTTTACCCACCGGGGGTTCGAATCCCTCTCCCTCCGCCTCTCAGGCGGTACCTTACCAAATCAATTGGGGAGGTCGCATAGTCTGGTCTAGTGCGCCCGCCTGCTAAGTGGGTTCCGGGGTTAAAACTCGGTC
>CAZAYY010000022.1:0-63274 GCA_964489525.1 uncultured Anaerolineales bacterium | reverse complement strand
CCATGCGGCAGGCGGGCCGGATTTTTACCAGGGTTATCACCCATCCTTCGGGGCAAGTGTTATCCGCCATCAGAGCGTCTCCCACATGGATTCGAGCATACCGCGCAAATTGCCTCCGGCGATGTAGAAGTCGGTCAGGTCGCCAAAGGGCGGGGGCCGGTTCCAGCCGCACAGGCACCAGGCAAAGGGGAAGCGAAGCGCCTGCCTGCCCCTGACCAGCCGCTTCGCCAGTCTCGGCCCAACCAACGATATTGACCTGCCCTTTATCATCGGGTGCTGGGCACCGCACCGCGCAGGATTTCTAGCGAGTCACGAGCGGCAGCATCACCAGGGACCATATACCGATAAAGTTAGACCAGGTGGGAGTAAAAATGGACTCATTGTCATCAAAGACAATCTCGGCCTGGGCCGGTATGATGGTGGTAAAGGGGGTATCCTGGTCTGGCTTGACGGTGAAGGTGACAAAACCCTGGCCTTCGGTTCCGTCGGTATTGGGCGGCAGGAAGCCGATGGTTGGGTCGCTGCTCAGGTCTCCCGTTTCGGCATCCAGGGAAGTGAAGGTCCACACTGCCAGGCCAGTCACCGGGTTGAACTCCGCTGTGTATTCAAGGTAAACTCCCAGCTCCGATACCAGGTCGATCCGGGCTGCGAAATACTGGCGGTCTTTCGGGACCGGGAAGTAGTACTCCCCAAAACCAAAGTCACCAAAGGCAAAGGTGGTGTAATCGTGGTTCGCATCCACTGTATGGGTAATCACAACCACCTGGGCGGGGGCAGTGGCTTCTGGGACATTCTCAAACTGGATGGTGTAGCCAAACAGCTTTTCCACCTTAACCATCCGGAATGGGCCGGTGCCGACTGGGCCTATGATGTCGTTGGGGTCCTTAGAGACCCTGCGCTCAGCCTGGTCTTGCTCGATCAGGTTCTCCTGGTCACTCGGCGGCTCTTCAGGTTCGTCTGGCGGCGGGTGACCACCCCCACCACCGGACCCGCACACGGAATGCACGGCAGCGAACATCTCATTCCGCGCCGCATGGAGTTCCTCGATGCTCTGCCGGTAAGCATCACCATTCGCCGCATACTGCAGGCCAGCCTCGAACTGGGTCTTATTGGCAGTAACGACCGTGTCATACATATTTTTGAGGTCCCAGATCAAACCAAGGGTGCCAAGGGCACCGGTGCCAATCTCGCTGGGCACCGCTTCTCCGAGGGCGGTTGCAATCGTCCCCATCGAGTCCAGGGTTAACCCAACGCCATCCATGTCCCCGGCCTGCACCCCTGCTGCGAGGTCGGCCATTAACGGAGCCAGGCCGGCAAAAACCTGCGCACCAGCAGGCGCATTCGCCAGGTCCACTTCAAAGGCAACCCGCATCGCATACGCTTTGGCGGTAAACAAAGCCACCTGCCCAGCAACCAGGTTCTGGTCTGCCACGCTCATATCCGCAGCATAATCATAGGTGGTATTCCAGGAGTCAAATCGCAAGTCTGCCATTTGCTTGGCGCGGACATATCTGGCGGAGGCTTCCGCTATCTCATTGCTGGCTTTCAGCGGGTCGTCCAGGGGCAGCGACTGATAATCGTTGAGGAAGTTATCATGCACCGGGAACTGGACCGGCTGGGTCAACCCATTGTCGATGTGGGGAAACCTGGAATTCAACGAGGTTGCTGCCCATCTCCCAGCTACATACGGAGCGCGGCCAGCCCCCGTCCCTGGCTCCAGCTGCATCCCAACTGGGTCCCCAATGGAGATAGACTGGTTCAACGTCCCGGCGGCTGGGATGTTGACCGGGGTTTCTACAGGAAGGTACCCAGGTGCGCTGGCAGTCAGATTATAGTTCCCGGCGGGAGCAAATGGAATCCGGTAGCTCCCATCGGGAGAGGTTACCGAACTCGCCCAGGTGTTCCCATTCCCATCCACGATGCTTACCACAGCAAACCCAACCCCATCCCCATCTCCATTGGTGATGCGGCCATCCACCTCAGCGCCTGTTTTCAAAACCACAGCGTCCAGGTTGTTGGACCCCGTCAGGACTACCTGGTTGACAGCCATCTTTGACTGGAACGCCCCCACCAGGCTGGTGACCAGGATGTCGTAAGTTCCGGTTGGTAGTTCATCCAGAGCATAGCGACCATCTGCACCTGTAATGGCTCGCAAGGTCAGATCGCTGCCCTGCAGGGAGAATAGCAGGCTGGCGTATGGAACACCCTGGGTGCTGGCGTAGGAGACAGTCCCGGCCATCGATGCCCCATTTACCAGGTTCACCGCTGGAGTTGTGCTGCCAGACTGGACATGGTTGAATGCCTGCGAGGCAGCCCCATCGACCACTACCTGGACATGGTAGGTGCCATCTGCCAGGTGTGCCAGGAAGACTGTCCCCTGTGGGTTGACCGGAGCAGTCAACACCAGGTCGGGTTCATCGCCCACTCGCCGGATGCTGACCGTTCCATCTGGGACCGGCGAACCATTCTGCGTCACAGCCAGGTCAAACGAATTGCTGGTAAACACAAAATCCAGGTTCGGTTGGTCCACACCGGGGTTCACAGTGATTCCTTGCAGTCGTGCCATCCCCTTATCCCCCACGCGCGCAGCCAGGTCATAGGTCCCCGCCTGGAACACCAGGAGGGCATAACGGCCATCGGAATCAACCGAAGTTGTAGCAATCACCTGCCCAGACTGCACCAGCGTGACCGTGCCTTGGTTCAGTGGGGTGGTTCCATCGGAGTCATAAAGCTGGCCGGAAATTGCAGCGTAATCCAAAATAAAGGTTTCAACTTCAGAAAGGTTAAGACTATCCACCTGTACATCGCGGTACAGGCTGCCGCTCACACCCAGGTCCCCGACTCTTAAGAAATGCGTGCCATCGGCAACTCGTCCGAAATCAAAATTGCCGTTTGCATCTGTCCTGACGGTGGTTGGGAACAGGCTGCTGCCGCTGAGGGTCACAGGGATGCCAGAGAGGGGGGTGTTATCATTGCGTTTTACCTGCCCACGCACATCGCCTGCTTCTCGAAGCTGCATGAAGCCCGGAGTCGTAGTGCCGGTGGTCACCGTGTACGAGCCTTCCGCATACAAGTACCCAAGGCTGCTGAAGCTCAGGCTTACACTGCCGCCGGGAAGGCCGGTCATGAGCGCGGTGCCATCCGCTGTCGTCTTGACGGTTTTTGAAATCCCATCCAGCATTGCCCGAATCGTGACCCCTTCGAGCGGGTTCGTTGTGTTCACATCCTGGACGAATAGAAGCAGCGACCCCCCAGGGGGTAAAACCAGGTTCACACCGCTGGTTGTACTGCCATCCACGATGACAACCTCGGTATACGCCGGTGCGTAGTCGGGTGAAGCCGCCGAGAGCTGATAGGTGGTGGAATACAAACCCTGAATGCTGAAAATGCCCAATTCGTTCGCGTAAACAGTGCGCCGGTGCGAGCCGTCTTTGCTGACTGCAGTCAGGGCAACCCCAGCAAGCGATTGGCGGCTCTCGTTGTAGACGTAACCGCTCACCGCCCCGCCGCTCGCTACTTTGAAATCCAGGAGCCGGTCTTCATTGACCTCCAGCGTCACTTCGACCGGGTTGGAGGGTAGGTGCTGCGGGCTGAACGCCTTGACTTGCAGCACCTGCCCCACAGGCAGATCCTTCGCCTCATAGCGGCCCCATTGATCGGCTTCGGCCAGGGCAACCAGGCTGCCTTCTTCATCGGAGATTTCCAGCATGGCGAAGGCGGCATAGTCCCAATACCCATTCGGGCCACGCACGGCGCCATGCAGGCTGCCGCCGCGCTCAGCGATGATTTGGACCCCGGTAATCGGCGTACCGCTGTAGGTAATGGCCGTCACGGATGGGTTGTGCAGCCCGACTGCTTCAACCTGGTAGGTGCCCGGTGTCAGACCGCGAATCGCAAATGAGCCGTCATACCAGGTGGTTCCCCCTTCAGCCTTCACTGCATGGGTGTTGATATCCGGGTCCTGGAGCAGCACGTAGGTAAACTGTGCCGGTTCCAATACTCCACCGTTATCAACCAGCAGTGTACCGCGCACATCAGCCGGGAGTTGGTGGAAGGCGCGTTCGAACATGAAACCAACCAGTTCCCGCATGGAGCGCAAGGTGTAACCATAGCCATAGGCATCATCTGCGGCCTGCACCAGGGCTGCAACCAGGTCGCCAAATGTGTTTCCGTTGATCTCGGCGGCTACCAGTGTCCAGGCATCTTCCCAATAATCAGGCAGGCTGACCGGCTGAATCTGCGCCTTCAGGTCATTCAGGTCCAGCAGGGTGCTGTCTCCGGTGGTCCTTTCGGTCAGGGTGTAGATAGTGCCGCTGCCTGGGCCCAGTACGGCCCAGAACTCAAACTTCCCTTTCTGGCCGGGTGCCAGTACACCATTGCTGAAGTATTCATCGGGGGTAGCGAGAAACTGGAGCGATTCCGCTGCAGATACCAATTCGTAGCTATCCGGAAACACACTGGCGCCTGGCGGGGCATCCACGCGCAAAATCGGTACAGGCAGGTCGGCATCGCCGATATTCTCGTATTCCACAACAGCCCGGAATGCCTTGTTTGGCCGGGCGCCGCTGGGAAGGACCAGGCTGGCGGAAAGCAGCCCACCAACCCCCTCATTGACCACAAAGCCGCCCGAGATTGTATCGGAACCGTTCACGCCACTGGCTGCAATATCATATGTCCCCGTTGGCCGACCGGTCAGGTCAAAGGTGACGAGCAGGTTATATTCGTCCTGGAAGGTGACCTGGGTCGACGTGATCGTGGTGAGCCCATCTGTCAGTTCGATCCCAGTCGTTTGGTCAAACCCGGCCCCCTGAATATTTACCGTAACTTGGCCGTTATTCCCGCCGCGATTTGGAGATGCATTGAACAGCAAAAACGATAAATCTTCAGCCAGCAGGGTATAAGCAGCCCTGCCCCCGGCGTTGGGACCACCGTAGAGCAGGATATACCACGTCCCGCCTGACGGATTCTTGAGCAAGATGCGCTGCTCAGCTCCCTGAAATCCCTCGGGGACTGCGTCAAAAGCAGAACGCGTAGGCACCTGCCCATACCGTGCATACAGTTCGCCGCCCCATTCGGTCCCAAAATTGGCCGAAAGCAAAACATCCTCTCCAGCGGGTACGTTGAGTTGGTAGTATAGGGACTGCCCGGCTGCTACCCCACCGTTGACAGGACTGTTAATGGTCAGCCCAGGCATCGATAGAGCAGTAGTGGATCCGGCAGCCATCTGGTTGTTTACGTAATTTTTATCCGGCATAGCCCGCCGGCTGTCAGCCACAACGAGCAGGTAATAATCCCCAAGTTGGAGGCCGGGCAGCCTGGTGGTCACCTGCATGGTATCGCTGGTTTGGGCTGCCAGGCCCCAGCCCCGCTGGACCCGGGTTACCAGCAGGTCATCAATGCTGAAGTTTTCATCTTTAGATAAGTACAGCGAATCCACCCACCCCGCTAGGATGTCGGCCTCACTGTTGTTCGCGACGGTGTAGCTCACCGTGATGCTTTCATTAATGTTTGCAGTCGGCGGTGAGGAAACAGAGGTAACCTCCAGGTCAAAGGTCTCAAACATTTCGGAACGATACCAGGGGTCGTAGATCACCCCGTCACTGACCTCATCTCCAATGCCACCTGGGTTGGTGGTCGGATGATATGGACCGGTGGGGTCGCCCCAGTAGTTAAATGAAGCATCCACCACTTTCGCCGGGGTGTCGTTTGTCAACCCCTTTTGGGAGTTGCCAGAGATAATATTGTCAAAAATGGTCGGCTGGGCATCGTTCACCCGGATGCCGCGGTTATCGCTGCCATGGATATAGCAGTCTCGCACGGTTACCCCAGAGCTGGCGATATAGATATTTGCCCCATCGCCACTCGTGCTTGCAGTTCCATACCACCCCCCGTAGCTAACTTCGCAGTATCGGAGGCTGCCCCGTGAACCGGAGTCGAAATGGATACTTTGCCAACTGCGTGGAACCAGGTCGTCTGCCGTAAAGACGATAGGATTCGCGGGCGTGCCCTCTGCAATCAGCTCTCCACCGCTGTTAACCAACAGGGTATCCCCAAAAGAATCGAAGCGCAGGGTCACGCCTGGCTCGAAGACCAACCTGGAGCCAGAAGGCACGGTCAGGTTGCTGGTGACTTCGTATGGAAAGCCCGCATGGACAAAAGTCTTTGTCCCAGGGTTGAGAACCGCACCTGGCATGATGATGTGATCATCGCCGTTGCCGCTGCCGGATAAACCGATGTAAATGGGGTCCATAAACAGGGTGCTCTGCTGGATCGCATCCTGCCCATTGTTGATAATCCGGACATTGGCAATCGTTGGTGTGATACCTGTACCGGTAAGGAAAATCCCCTCATCTCCGCCATCCCGAATGGTGCAGTCGTTGACGAGCACATCCGAACTGAGGATATTCAGCGCCCCATCCCCACCGCCATTCGGCCACCCGCCGTCGCTGATGACACAGTGCTGCAGGGCGGCTTTCCCACCAGCCTCGATAACCAGGCTGTCCCAGTTGGATGGCCCGGTGTCATCCGCGCCGAAGTGGATGGGTTTGGCAACAGTACCAGTGGCTGTCAGGATACCTCCTGGGGTCACAACCAACTGATCCCCATAGGAATCAAACTGCCAGACAACCCCTGGCTCCAAGACCAGTTTCGCACCGCTGAGTACATTAACCGTGTTTTCCACAATATACGGAACGCCAACGTCCACCAGGGTCAAAGGATCCAGCGAGAGATTTCCACCAGCCGTCACAACCGCATCAGGAGAATTGCCTGTGATCGTCAGATTGTTATAGATTGGATTCATATTAATGGTGTTTTGTTGAATGGCATCAAAAGAATGGTTGCTGATTTCCACATTCGTAATCGAAGGCGTCAGCTCCTCCCCTATGATCATAATGCCTTCATCCGCCCCATTCGTGATGACACAATCGCTGACGGCGACATCCGAACTGGAAATTTGCAGCGATCCCTGTGCACCACCATTCGCCCAACCACCATTGCTGATGATGCAGTGCTTCAGGGTGGCTTTCCCACCGCTGTTCACCACCAGCGCATCCCACTTGCCTTTCCCTGGGGTTGAGCTTGTGAAGACAACCGAATCGGTCAATGTCCCGGTGGCTGTAAGGACGCCCATATTTGCAATGATCAGGCCAACACCAACCCCGCTAAACTGCACCTCAACACCCGGTTCAATAACCAGGGCAGCACCACTGGCAACGGTCAGGCTGCCCTGAACAATATACGGGCTGTTTGCTGCCGTCCAGGTTGTGTTGGCGGTTATCGTTCCACCAGGGATTTCCGTATTTGCTGCAGCAGTGGCTTCGCGCCAGGGAAAGAGTGCCGAGGTTATGATCCCAAATACCAGGGCAAGGATCAGGGCGAAAGGTCGGCGCATAATGGGTTCCCTCCAAAATAAAAGCGAAGGATTACTGAGCCAGTTGAAACATCCTGGGAAGGTTTTATGCCCTTCGTGCAATCCTGTGAGTGTGGGGGCAAATTAGGTTTACAAGTTTATTGGTTGAGTTTTGATTATAGCATGGAAATTCATACATCCTTATGTCACCCGATCAAAACCATATCGTAAAAAAGCCTGGAATGACATAAGAACCCACCAGACCTATTGAAAACCACCGGAATATACCTTCTTCCTCGACTACCTGCTGCGCCCGCCCCCAATGTGGACCGGTGATGTGCGCAAATATGGGCTGGCAAGCGCCTCGAAAAGATCATCGGTGCTTTTCAGCATCTCCAGGTAGTGTTGAGCCGGCGTGATCAAATCTTTCCAGGGTTTTTCGGGTTGGTAAACCTGCGGCAGCGCGCCTAAGCAAGAGCGAATGCGCTTGCCAAACAGTTCTTCATAAACTTTCGAGTGCTTGATGATCCGCTCATCCAGGAATTGAAAGAGGGCTGCTGCCTGTTCCAGTTCTTCAACCTCCCCCAAGATCAGGGTGAGGGTCAGCAAACCAACCCCAAGGGGGACAAAGTACCCGTGTTCCAAGCCATTTTCTAAGGCTTCCACCAGGTGTTGGCGCGCTTCAGGGTACCTGCTGGTGATATATGCCAAATAACCCAACAACGCCAACCCATGACCCAGCACATCCCGCCTGTGCGTGCGCCGGTTAAATTCAATAAAGCCTTTGAAATCTGCCTCCGCCCGATCGTAGGCCGCATCCAGCAAATAAAGATAACCCCGGATTACCTGCCAGTTCGGCGAAATCACCCCCTGCTCTTCATAGCCACAGCGCTCAACCCCCCGGCGAGCAGCCTCGTAGTTACCCAGGAACAGGGTGTTGAAGGTTTGGATGTAAGCAGCAAAGTTGTGTTGAGCCGGGTGCTGTTCCGGGTTAAACAGGTTAATGGCCTTGTCCATGTACACATTCGACAATGGGTAGTTCAAAGCGTGGCAGTGAGCCAACCCAAACAGCATGGCTGAATATGCCAGGCTGTAGCGGGTGCCCACCCTGTGGAAATAGGGTTCCAGTTCTTGTGCCAGGCGAATTGCTTTTTGGTCCTGGCCTGACATGCTATAGATAAAAAATAAAGAGGTTTTTATCCTCGCGGTCAGGTCGGGGTCACCCACCTGCTGCTGCAGCGCAAACGCTTCTTCCACCACCTTTTCGGTTTGATATTTGTTGTTCAGGATGGCCTGGACTGTGGATACTCTAAACAAAATATGGGAGAGATGCCAGGGTTCCCCATAGGCGCGCATCCACTGCAAGCAAACCTGGCAATACCCAAACGCCTCCTGGTAGTTGAGGTGGTGGTATTCTGCAAGCATGGATTTCAGCAGCGCAGCGTCAGCCCGCAGCAAAATCGTCAGGCGCTCGTTTTCATCCAGGGTTTGTAATTGCAAATCTATTTTTTCGACCAAACCCTCAGCCTGGAAAAATTCATGATTTCTGAAGAGGGAGAATGCCAGCCGGAGGGAGAGGTTTACCCATTGTAACAAGCCATCTTGGGTGAGTGCAATTCCGGTCCACGAGGACAGCGCTTTCTGGAAGGCAGCAACAGCCTCAGAACACGCCTCTCTCAATACACAATAGTACTCTAATGACCGGGATGCATTAGACAGCCGCTCAAATTGCTGATGCAAGGCAGCCCAATCCCATGCAGCGCGCATCTCCGGCATGAGGTTATCCATTTCGGCGAGAGCCTCAAACTGAGCCGGACTTTTCAAGCGCACCTCATAAGCCCCCAGAATTTCCAAAAAGTAAGCACTGTGGCGCTCTTTGACGGACGGGTAGACATCTGGGGGCAGCTTTGTTAATGCATACTGGCGCAAAAGATTGTGCATCCGAAAGCGGGATTCATGACTGGGCTGCAGCAGGGAATCGTCCACCAAAGATTTAAGCTGCACCCATGAAGCGTCCGTCACCTGCATGGCCTGTTCAGCGGTGAATTCAGTCTGAAACACCGCCAGGCGCAGAAAAACTTCCTGGTAAACTGGATCCAACAACTGCCACGAGGTGTCGAAGGTTGCCAATAAAGAGCGCTGGCGTTCCGGCATATCCTGCCAGCCAGCAGACAGGAAACCCAGGCTTTTATTAATCTCCACCAGGATCTGGGAAGGAGTCATCGTCCCCACCCAGGCAGAAGACAGCAAAATACCGAGCGGCAGTCCCTGGGCAATTTGGCAAATCTTGACCACGGCTGCCCGTTCAGCCGGGTCTGGTAAGAATGCCGGGTTAATCCGCCGGGCGGTTTCCAAAAACAGGCGAACCGCCGGAAAATCCTCCGCATTTTCCGGAACGCAATCCGCTTGAGGATAAGGAAGTCCCTCCAATGGTAAAATCTGCTCCCCTTCAAGGTTTAAACGCACCTGGGATGTGGTCAAAATTTTGAGATTTGGCGCCCGGTGGAGCAGTTCACTGATCTGGTTGGCTTGTCCAAGCATGCCCTCCATACAATCCAACACCAGGAGCATGTGTTTGTTTTTCAGGCGCTCAATCAACTGCGTTTTGAGTTTGTCTTCAGGGTTACACACCCCTACATCCGGCATCACTCGCGGCGCCAAACCCACTTTGCGGGCAACCAGCAAAAGCAGGTCTGCCTCACCCTGGCGAGCATCCAGGTCCACCCAATATACCCCATCCAGAAATAACGCCTGCAAATTCAAGCAGGCTTCCTGAGCCAGGCGTGTCTTCCCCATTCCCCCAGGGCCCAGGATGGTCAGCAGGCGGCAATCGGGGGTTCGCAGCTTTTGCGCAATTATCCCCAATTCATCCTGCCGTCCCTGGATTGGGGTTAGCGGATAAAAAAGGCTCGATCGAACCGGGTGCTGCTTCCGAATCACCGGGGTGTTCAGCAGCTGCTGGTACAGGCGGGTGGTTTCAGGCTCCGGGACCGCGTTCAGTTCGTGATGCAGGCGTTCTTCAAAAGCCTGGTAAAAACGAAGCCCCTCGCTGCGATTTCCCAGGACCGTCAGAAGCCGAATAACATGGCGTAAGGCACTTTCATTGAAGTCGTCCTGAGAATACCAGTGCTGCGCGTACACCAACCCTTTTTCATAAGCGCCCTGGTTCATCAGGCTGGTCACCAGGCTCTCCAACGTTTGAACGAGCATCAGTTTGAGCGTTTCACGCTGCACCGTTAACCAGGATTCAAACGTCTCGCACCCATCCAGGCTGAACCCCGGCATGAATTCACCTTGGAACAATCCCGCCGCCTGTTCCAGGTTTTCAAGGCAGGCATGGCAAACCCATGCGGAAACAGGGCAGTGCCTGGCAGCATCCTGGATCAGGCCTTTAAAAACTCGGGTATCCAACCACAGGTTGGCTTGTGGGTTAAATTCAACCGATTGCGGGGTGGCACGCAGAAGTTCGCACTCATCCGGCAGGATCGAGTGCAATACATAAATAGACTGGCTCAGGCTGTGGCGCGCTGCCCTCTCGGGCTTTTCAGGCCAGAGCAGACCTGCCAGGCTTGCGCGGCGGTGGGTGCGATCAGACTCAACTGCCAGATACGCGAACAACGCTCGTGTTTTATCAGAATCAAACTGCAACACGAGGCTCCCCGACCACTTCGCCTCAAAGGTCCCCATTGTCTTCAGCTGCAGCATACTGGGTTTTCCTTACGCCATATCCATATTATACGGAAAATTTTCATGGAAGACAATCACTTTTTTGATAAATTCTTGATAGTGTGGGTGTAATCTCTGAATACATAGATGCTTGAGATGAACCACCCTACCTGGGGATGGTGAATCAAGCCTCAAAGGAGGTGCAAAGACAAACAGGTTGGTTGTCTTTCGCCCCAACATCCTTTGAAAATGAAACCAAAAAAGGAGTCTGAAATGAAAACTTTCTGGAAAATCATTACCATCGCCGGGCTGCTGGTGCTGCTGACAGTGCCCGGTTTTTCCGCAGCGGCAGAGGGTCCCCAACCGGTTACCGGGGCTTGCATATTTAACGAAGAGCCAGCATCCCCCGATGTCCGTGAATGGGCTACCCGCCCGGATGGTTCATTTATGCACATCAGAAACGAATACCAACTTTTGACTTGTGATTTCAACGATGATCGCATGGACGGCGACTACCTGCTCAGGGTTAGCTGGGATGTGATTATTGACTTCTCGCTCTTCCCCTATTGGATCACGGGTCATGATCACGGCTTGGTGGAGGCCACGGATGCCGCAAGCAATGTCACCTGGAAAGGGCACTACAACACCTGGATTGATGAAACCTCAAAATCGAATGGAACCATGATTCTAAGTGGTATGGGCCCGTACAAAAGTCTGCATTTTAACGGCACGGTCTTCTTCGATTTTGCAGATCCAACCATGATGGGACCGACGATCGAAGGTGTCATCCGTTAGCCAGGCATCTGGCAAAGCCAGGGCTGTCCTGGTCAGAAAAAGAAGAGGTTATTCTGAGAGAACTGGGGCTTCAGAATAACCTCTTCACCCCTTTAAAATGGCGGGCAAATGATGGCCATGTGCAGCTGCGCACCACGGGGCCAGGGGTGGTGGATCACAATAACTGTACGCTGGCAGGATCAGATGAAACCTGGTACATGGATGGACAGCGTGCCGCAGATGGCACCATCTTTTTTGAAAGCTGCAACATGGGTGGGTTCAGCACCCAGGGCAGCATGCGCCTGGACGCAGGCAATCTTTCGGGCCAAGTGAGCTGCTACACCAAAAACGGCCTGCTCAGCGTTACCTTTACAGCAGGAAATTAAGCCACGACAAAAAACTGAACACCAGGACCTTGATCCCCCAGAGGGCCACCGAGAAACACGGAAAACCACCTCGGTATTTTCTCTCTATGGTTCTCTGTGTAAATCAGGTCAAATCCCACCGCTTTTCTTGCAACCAGAGTTTGGGCGCCGGGCTTTTCCATAACAAGGTCCGCATGAATCAAATTGGTATCCGGAAGCAGCAAACCTAAACGGCTTGCACGCCAGCTGATTGTGAGTATACTTTTAGCAAAACAGCCGCGGCGGTTTCTCTTGGAAACAATAATCGCCCCGCCCTATCCGTAAGCCAACCATTTGAGGCTGCATGTCAAAAAAGGTGCCCAACCTCGTCAAAAAGTACAAGCGTCAACGCCCAACCATCGGTGTTCTATTTGGGTGGCAGGCTTACGAGGGAACCCTCAATAGTTTTCTCGCCCCATTAATCCACGGGATACAGGCAGCAGCCCGCCAGCATGACTGTAACTTACTGCTTGCCTGTGGAGTGGGTCATCGCGGCGATTATCAACCCGATGATGTTCACCCGGCCTGGCCAGTTCTGATGCCCGACACCGATTTTGTGCCAGTCGGCCCCTGGAATACGGATGGGCTGATCGTCATCTGCCCGCTGCGTTCCGTGGCCCGTTCGAAATATTTGCGAAAACTTTCTGATAATGGGTTTCCTGTCATTTTTGTATCTCCTGGGGAAGATGGCCCGACACTGGTCTTCGATAATGAAGGCGGCATCCGCCAGGCAATCACCCACCTGGTGGGACACGGTCATGAACACATAGCCTTTATTGCAGGGTTGACCGAAAACTCCTCCGACAGCGAATACCGCCTGAATGCCTATCAAACCATTGTGGCCGAATATGGGCTGAACACTGACCCTCGCCTGGTTGCGGTAGGTGGGTTTTACAGACTCGGCGGGTACCAGGCCATGCAGCAAATTATTGATTCGCGAGTTTACTTCAGCGCGGTCGTCACCTTCAACGATGAAGCCGCGATGGGTGCCATGCAGGCGCTGCGCGAAGCCGGACGGCGGATTCCCGAAGATGTCGCCATTATTGGCTTTGACGACCGCCTGGACGCACTTGCACAAAGCCCGCCGCTTACCAGCGTGCGCCAGCCATTGACCGAAATGGGCTACCAGGCCCTCGAACTGGCGCTGAAATACATCCATCAGGAAGCCGGACGGCTTTCTATCATTCACATCCCGGCCCAGCTTTCCATTCGAAAATCATGCGGATGCCTTTCAGGGGCCAAAGTGTTCAGCGGCTTGCCTTCGGTTCTCCATAACCAGGACAAGGGCACCGAATCTACACTCCTGAAGCTGGCCCTGTCTATGCGAGAGGTTTTGCCGGTTCAAAATAAGCTGTTAGACGCAAGCAAAATCCTTGATCATTGCCAAAACCTGGCAAAAGCCTTATTGGACAGCCTGGCAAGTGTAGACAACACCATGTTTTATGAAGCCCTGGAAAGTGTGCTGCTGTGGGCAGAATCCGTGGACGAAAACCCTCACGACTGGCAGGCAGCCATATCGGTCCTTTGGCAGGATTTGCTGGTTAAGCCACGAAACGGCTCAATTGAAGGAAAGTTGGATGCAATCGCCCTCGCCCAGGCGGATGAAATGCTGCACCAGTCTCGCATTATTATCAGCGAAAGCGCACAGCGCCGCTACATACGCAATAAGGTGGTTCAAATTGAAATGGCCGACCAACTTGGGCGCCTGGGAATCCGTTTGCATACTGCATTGGACGATAATCACATTTATGAAATATTAGGGGAAGCCTTACCACGCGTTGGCATTCGGCGTGCGCATATCGCCTTCTTCGAACCGCGCTCCGAAGAGCAAGACCCGGTTGCCTGGAGCCACCTTCACACCCTGGTCAGTGAGTCCACATCCCGTCCTGTGCCAGAAAGATTGCCAAGCCGATCCTTCCCGCCACAAGATGTATACCCAAACGATGCATCATTCCACCTGGCATTACTGCCTTTAAAAATCCGGGATGTTCTTTCGGGGTATATGGTGTTTGATGCGGAATGGTTGGAACCCTGCGCATCCATTGTTCGGCAGGTTGAATCGGCCTTACGAAGTGTCCGATTGTACCAGGATGCCGCCGAGGGGCGGCGTCTGGCGGAGGAGGCCAATCGCCTTAAAGGGAGTTTCCTATCCATGGTCAGTCACGAACTGCGCACCCCACTCAACTTGATTGTGGGGTTGAGTGAAATTTTGACGCAGAAGCCTGAGCCGGGAAAACCACCCCTACCCGAAGTATACTGGCAGGACATCAAACAGATTCACAGCAGTGCAGAGCATCTGGGCTGGCTCATCCGCGATGTTCTGGACATGGCGAGCAACGAAGCCGGGCAGTTAAGCCTGTCTTGCGACCAGGTAGACTTGAGGACAGAATTAATGGCCGTAGCAACAGTGGGCCAACAATTGGCGCAGGAGAAGGGCCTTGTTTGGCAAGTTGAAATTCCTGGGGAAATGCCAATCGTTTGGGGAGACCCGATGCGCTTGCGACAGGTAACATTGAACCTAATAAGCAATGCAGTCAAATTTACAACGCATGGAACGGTCTCACTCGTGGCTGAAACGCAGGATGACTTTATCATGGTCTCGGTTACAGACACCGGATTGGGCATTGCGCCCGACGAACAGGCCTTCATTTTCGACGAATTTCACCAGTCCCGGCGTACCCTGGAGCGCGGGTACAGCGGCATGGGGTTGGGCTTGGCAATTTGCAAGCTTCTGGTCGAACTCCATGGCGGCAAAATCGCTGTGCGTTCATCCGGGCGGGAAGGCGAGGGTTCGACTTTCTTTTTCACACTGCCGGTATCAAGCAGAAAAGGAATCGAACTGGAACGACAGCTCCAATCTGCGCTGGATCATATTCAGCGCCCTGTGCTGGTGCTTTCAGAAAACTCCAACAGCATTGAGCGCGTCCGAACTTACCTGTTAAAGCAGGGATTCGAGGTAAACACGTTCCTGGTAGTTGCCAATGCCAGTCTACGCCCATATTTGGCGGATATGCGGCCCGGCGCTCTGATGCTGGATTTGAACCTGGCTTCAGAGCGAGGATGGGAAACATTAAGAATTTTGAAAAGCAACCCGGCCACAGCAGAAGCCCCGGTGATTTTCTATTCGCTTTCTCCAGAAAACGACACAGGCTCTTGGATGGAAATTAATACCCTCACCAAACCCATTAGCATGGATGAATTGGCGCAAGCATTGACCCGCCAGGGCCTGGCAGCGGGAAGTGACGAGAAGACCATTATGGTTGTGGATGATGATGCAAAAGTCCGTGAGATGAATGCGCGGATTGTTCAATCACAATCACCGATCTATCGCGTTTTGAAAGCTAGAAACGGCCTGGAGGCGCTTGAGATGATGCATCAAAAGCCGGTGGACCTGGTGTTGTTAGACTTAATGATGCCCGAATTGGATGGTTTTGGTGTCCTCGAAGCCATGCGGGAAGAAGAAACAACACGCGATATTCCAGTCATTATTCTGACTGCCAGGCTGTTAACCGAACTGGACATGCTAAAGCTCAATCGTGGTGTAGCCACAGTGCTCAAGAAAGGCGTTTTTAGTGTGGATGAAACCCTGACGCATATTGAGGATGCGCTGGCCCTTCATCATCGCTTGGGCAGCGAAGCCCAAAGGCTGGTTCGAAAAGCCATGGCGTATCTACATGAAAATTATTGCGAAGCCCTGACGCGCGAAAGTATTGCCCGTTATGTGGGCATCAGCGAGGACTATCTGACGCGCTGCTTCCAGCAAGAACTGCGCATGCCGCCCATGACTTATCTCACGCGCTACCGAATTAATCAAGCCAAAACGCTTTTGGCGGCTGGCGATCGGAGCGTAGCCGAAGTGGCTGAAGCGGTTGGCTTCTCAAATGAAGCCTATTTCAACCGTGTTTTCCGGCGCGAGACGCGCATCACTCCAGGCGCATACCGGCGCGGCCAGCGAAATTCGGACAACCCCTGAAACCAGATCGTTTTGTCAGAAAGAGACAATAACAAGACGCCAGCGTGTATGTTCTTATGCTGGCGTTTTTGCTATTCTATTAGAAGCGGCCATGTACTTATGCTTTTTCACGATTCATTGCTCAGGAGATGCCTATGAAAAAAACATGTTCGGTAATGACCACTATCCTCTATACCATCCCACACTGAAAGGAAAACGACCATGAATCCCAAGTCTCAAACTTTCCAAAAAAACATTATGCTTATCACCTGCCTGCTGCTGCTGGCAATGGTGATATTTTCTTCTGCCATAACAGCCCCACCCGCCTCTGCGGCAAGGCCCGCCACCAAAACGCCCACGCCTTTATCAAACCCGACCGCTACCCCTTCATCCAACCCAACCGCTACTCCTTCATCCAACCCAACCGCAACCCCTTCCGGCACCGATTTTAGTGCCGCATCAGACATGGCTTATGGCTGGCTGAAGATGCAGCAAGACCAATACACAACCGGCCTGGTGGAGAGTTTTAACATCAACGGGCAACTGGCCAATGTCTGCTTCACCTACGACCAGGCTGTCGCTGCGATTGCCTTCAAGGCCAAAGGCGATACCGCGCGGGCAAAGTTGATTCTCGACCGCCTGCAGGCATTACAGATGAGCAGTGGCAGTTGGTACAACGCCTATAACTGTTCCACATTAATCCCGTGGGAGAAAAACCAGCACTCCGGCCCTGTTTTATGGGTAGTTTTGGCGGCCAATTACTACGGGGGCACAACCTATGACGTGATGGCCCAAAAAGCCATTGACTGGACGCTCCAGTTCCAGCAGTCCGATGGCGGCGTCAATGGCGGCATAGATAGCAGCGGGGCTATCCTTGCCTGGTGCTCTACCGAGCACAATGAAGACGCTTATGCGGCATACACTATGTATGGCTACAGCACCCAGGCAAATAACGTAAAAAGCTTCCTGGTCAACCAGGTATGGAAAACCGACCATTTCTGGGCTGGCCGCAACGACAGCAATAATCCTCTGGATGTCAACCCCTGGGGCGTGTTGACCCTTGGCGCTACCACGTATGCGGTTTCGCTGGACTATGCTTTGGTCACCCATCGCAACACGCAGAACGGCATTGATGCCTTTGACTTTGATAGTGACAAAGATGATATCTGGTTTGAAGGCACTGGCCAGATGGTGGTTGCCTTCAAAGAAGCCGGGCGAACCACCGACGCCAACTATTTCACCGGTGAGATTATCAAGGGGCAAAAAAGCAATGGGGGTGTACCCTATTCTCTGCTGGGCACTAACAATGGCTACTGGACAATGTCCAAGGCGGAATCCGTCTCGTCCACCGGATGGTTAATTTTCGCCATCCACAATGTTAATCCGTTCAAGTAAGGATTAATTTCCCCTATCCCTTTCAACGAGGCGAAGGATTTTCCACCCAGGGGGAATCCTTCGCCTCACTTCATTAATAATGATGGCTTGAAAGCTGCAACATGGGTGGGTTCAGCGCCCAGGGCAGCATGCGCCTGGACGCAGGCAATCTTTCGGGCCAAGTGAGCTGCTACACCAAAAACGGCCTGCTCAGCGTTACCTTTACAGCAGGAAATTAAGCCACGACAAAAAACTGAACACCAGGACCTTGATCCCCCAGAGGGCCACCGAGAAACAAGGAAAACCACCGAGGTTTTTTTGGAAATTCTCCGTGGCTCTCGGTATTTTCTCTCTATGGTTCTCTGTGTAATCTATTCAGTTACATTCCACCCTAAACCCCTGCCCTTTTCGCCTTTTATGCTATAGTTAATCATAATTACCAGCCCCAAAGGGTCCTGGCGAGGGAGCGCCGGGCCGCGGGGATGATACAAATTCATATGGAGAGGAAGATGGCAAAAGAAATTCGACTATCCTTGCTTGTATTGATTATCGCGATGTTGGCCTGCTTCGGAAGCCCTGGTGAAGAAGATTCGCCCAGTCCGGAGGTCACCGTCACCCCAACCAGTGAAGGGGAAGAAAAACCTGATGAATATGACTGCCTGGATAAATACCCGTTGGAAATCGAGACCTGGGGCGTTGACTTACAGTACAAGGACGGTTTTAATTTTGTGACCTTTAATAACCTTACACAAGATAAATTACCCTCGGACTGGAAAGTAGCCATTGCACACTACGGCGCCAGGGTGCAAGACAACGACCACCCCGGTGGAAAAAGCGTCACCGTCGTCCTACCCGAAGAAACCCAGACGCAGTATACACCCTACATGATATTCGCCTTCATCCTGCCAGGCTGCAGCCAACCCAAAACGCCCCTGCCGCCAGAAGCAGCGTTTCCGGGCAGTGAGGAGCCGTGCCAGGTTCCCATCAGCCCGCCTGCCCCAGGAGTAACCATCACCCCCAACGGCGGCGGGCACAACAACGATGTAGTCACCTTCCCGGCTAACCAGGTTCCGGAAGATTGGAAAGCCCTGCTCGACAACCTGTGGAGAGCGCCCTCTTTCAGCGGAAGCCAGGTCAGCTACACCCTGCCCGTCGGGGTTCAATACCAGGCTGAAAGCCAATTTGGCCCGGCCCTCGAAGCCCAGCAGTGCCAGCGGGTGATGCCCGGTTTCATCACCAGGCCCAACATCCAGGGCGAAACGCTGCATTCCGGCACCCTGCCCGATGGCACCAGTGTCAGCAAGAACGACCGCGGCGTCACCATTAAGCTGCCGCCGCACAGCCAGGCGATCGGCCATTGGATTCAAATGGCCCAGCAAGACCCCCGCCTGAATGTAAACCCCACGGATGATTATGGCGCTGAGGTCAATTTCCCCGCGGGTTCAACCTACGAACACAGCCCTGAGGGCGGGATCATCGTTGCCTTTGGCAGCGGGGAACCTGTGGTGGGTTCCAGCGAACCAGATGGCTGGCGGGCCGATGGCAAGTGCAAACTGGTTTTGGGGCCATTACCCAACGGAACCAGCCTGTCGTATGGAACCAGCCAGCCCCTAACCATCGAAATTCCAAGCGCAAACGCCGCAGCCTGGAAAGCCGCCGCCGAAGCTGATGGCCGCATCACGGTAACGGAAAATAACGGGATGGTAAAGCTGGACTTCCCGCCCAACGCCCAGGTTGAACAAAACGACCAGGGCGCGTTTGTGGTCACTTTTGCAGATTGTCAGGAGTAGGAATGAACAAAAATAAATTATTTGCCCTTTTATTGGCCGCTTTGCTGGTCTTGTTGGCCTGCGATATCACCTATGAAGGCATTGTCTTCAGCGATGACGAGCAGGTAAGCGCCGACCAGACCGCCACTGCCTTTATGGGCGAAGCAGAACAACTGCTTAACCCCGGCTCCGCCGCAGAAACCCCAGAACCGGAGTACCGCCCCTCCGGCTCGGTGAGCATGGATTCGGAATCCAAGAACGCCGGCACGCATGAATACTCAACCCAGGCCACCAACTTTGGATGTGTTTGCCAGGTGGATGGCAACGTAACGGTTAACTTTAACTTCGTTGGCAACCAGCTTGAGTTCACCAACCCTGGCGGCGGGGTAGATGTGTACGAAAAGGTGGAGACTGGCAAATTCAAAAGAACCTTCATGGGCTACTACATCTTGACCAGCGGCTCCGGCGCCCAGGCCACCGACACGGTGGTTGAAGAAGAGCGGCATGTTGTCATCATCCTGACCGACAGCGGCTATATTATGGAACACTACCAGGGCGACGCCAGTTCTCCCTGCTGCTACCACACCTTTACCCAGGTCAAGTAAACCGGCCAGGCATTTGCCCCGGCCAGGCCGGTCAGACAACTGTGATAACCACCTTGCCGCGGGCGTGCCCCGCCCCCAGGTAGCGCATGGCTTCGGGCACCTCATTCAGGGGGTAGCGCCGGTCCATCAGTGGCGCAATTTTGCCGGCTTCCAGCAGCTCTTTGACGGTGAGTAGGTCTTCCTTTTTGGCCTGGGCCGAAAGGGCAGCCAGCCGCTTGCCGCCTTTTTTGGAGAGGAACGGCCCGAGCAGCAAGGCTTCGAACAACTGCGCCGGTTTGCCACCAGCCATCACATACACCCCCATGGGCGCCAGGGCGCGCTGGTACGCCCGGATGGGGTGGTAGCCATTGGCAGCCAGGATCAGGTCATACTGCCTGCCGCTCTCGGTAAAGTTTTCCTGGGTGTAATCCACCACGTGGTCCGCCCCCAATGACCGGGCCTGCTCCAGGTTGCGGGTGCTGCAAACCGCAGTTACCTCAGCCCCAAAGGCCTTGGCAATTTGCACAGCGAAAGAACCCACCCCACCCGAAGCGCCGTTAATCAACACCTTTTGCCCGGCCTTAATTTGCCCGACATCGCGCAGCCCCTGCAGGGCCGTCATGGCCGCCAGCGGGGCCGCGGCAGCCTGTTCAAAATCCAGGTTGGCGGGTTTGAGCGCAAGGTACTTTTCATCGGAAACCGCAAATTCCGCAAAACTGCCCGACCCGCCCGCGATTTCACCAAAAACCGCATCCCCTGGCTTAAACTGCGTGACCTTGCTGCCCACAGCCTCCACCCGCCCGGCCACGTCAGCACCCAGGATAGGTTTCGAAGGCTTAAACAGGCCGGCCATCAGCCGCACCAGGAAAATATCGGCGGTGAGCAGGTGCCAATCGGCTGCGTTGACGGAAGCCGCAAATACCTTGATCAGCACCTGGTTTTCGGTGGGGCTGGGCGTGGGCACTTCTTTCAGCGTAAGCACATCCGGCGAACCATATTGGGTATAAACTATTGCTTTCATCTGCACACTTCCTTTTTTTATTTCAGGATGGGTTCCATTCCTAACTGTTCCATTTCATAAAGCAGCGTGGGCGGCAGACCCTCTTCCAGGCTGCGGGGAGCGTAGCCCAGCACCTGGCGGGCTTTTTGGTTGCTGCCCAGGTATGTCGGCCCACCCACTACTCGCAGCGATTCGGCGGTGTACATGGAAGGCAGCGGAAAAAAATTTTCCAACACGCCCGTGATGCGAGCCAGGTTTTGGGAAAAGGCGGGCGAAACCACCCTGGGCATCGGCCGCCCTAGGGTGCGTGACATGAACTGCAGCACTTCCACCACCGTGTACGGATTGCCGCACACGATGTAGCTTTCCCCGGGTTGGCCCTTTTCCATGGCCAGGCGATGCGCCAGGGCCACATCTTCCACATGCGCCCAGGCATGGGCGGTTTGGGACACAATCAACGGCAAACGGCCTTTGAGATAATCCACCAGCATGGTATGCACTTTGCTGGCATCCCCAGGGCCATACACCAGCCCAGGCATCACAATTACCAGCGGAAGTCCCCGGCCCATGAATTCCACGGCAATCTCGTGTGCAACCGCCTTGGTGCGGTCATATTCGGAGAGATGCTGCCCATTAAACCGGTAGGTCTCGTCCACCAATTTGCCCTTTGTGTCGGAGTTTACCGCCAGTGTGCTGGTGTACACCCCTTTGGGGATGTGCAGTTCTTCCATCAATTCCAACACATTGCGGGTGCCGTACACATTGACCCGCTCGCCCTGGCTTTTGTCGCGTGCGCCAATCTTATACCAGCCCGCCACGTGGTAAACCCCATCCACCCCATCCATCGGGGCACGCATGGATTCTTTGTCGGTCACATCGCCTGGGGCAAGCGTCACACCCAGCGCCTGCAAGCCCGTCGCGCGGGCCGGCTCGCGCACCAGGGCAATTACCTCGTGGCCTGCTTCAACCAACTGGCGGGCCAGAACGCCGCCAATAAAACCCGTTGCACCAGTGAGAAAATATCGCATTACTTCATCTCCTTACAAAAACAGGGGGTTGATCAGTACCAGGCAAGCCTTTTATGCAATCCTCAGCGGATGCCCGCAGCCTGAAAGAGCAGGTAAAACAGCGCCACACCCCCGGTGTATAGGGTCATCACGCTCCAGGCTGCCGCCAACCGCCAGCCCAGGCTGCGCTGGCGGGTCCATTCAAACCCCAGCCAGGCGTGCAGCCCCAACAAGGCTTCAGGAACCAGCAGGTAGAGTGCCACATGGGCAATTTGAAACACATTCTGGGCATACCAGATGGGCAGCGCCCACAGGGTGGCCTCAGAAGTAACCAGGATGGCCAGCGAAGCGCCCGCCGCAGCCAGCATCCCGCCCCGCTGCCCCCAGCGGCTGGCCGCCCGCCGCGCCGCCACCAGCACCAAAAACAGCGGAATCACCCACATCCCCGCCATGAACACCGGAATTGCGCCCACAAAGGGTGAGCCCGTATCGGGAAAAACCAAAACCCCCAGGGTTTCCGAAAGAAACCAATCGGGCAGCACCTGGAAAACGCTGAGCGGCAGCAAAAAGGCCCAAATTTCAACCCACTCGCGGTGGCCAAGCTGCACCCCGGCCAGCGGAAGGGCGATGTTGTATACTGCCACCAACCCCACCAGCCGCCAACCCAGGGGCATGCCCGGCAGCAAAAGCAGCACCAGGGCACACAAAAGCCCAAATGCCAGGTGGAAATACAGCAGGTGCAGGTCGGGTTTTCGTAAGGCCATTTTTTTCTCCGATTTCCAGGTGGTGCAGCCATAAAGCCGCGGGGTCGATTTTTTATGGGATAAGAATACGCCTTAATTGTATCTAAAAAAGGCAAAAAAGACTTTGCAGCCTAATCCTTTCCAGCTTCCAACGCGTCACTCCGAGCGGCGCAGCCTTACCATGTCTTTGCGAGCCCCGCCAGGGGCGAAGCAATCTCTTCACCTGGGCCCAACCGGCCGAGAACGACTGAAGTCGTCACTACAAAAAGAAGGGCTATGAAATCACCACTTCAGGCATGTCTCACCTGTGATCAGGTCACAGTCACCTCGACGGTGACAGTCACCGTAATTCCCTGCCCCATCCTGTCTATCCCTGTTATATTCTTCCCAGGATAATCAATTCCGCCCATCCTGTGCCGCCCGTCCCCCCTGCGGGGCTCATCCAGCCGCGGCGCCGCCCCATTTGCGCATTGCAGCCAATAGAAAACCCGACACCACCACCAGCAAAACCGAAAGCGCAACGGCTTCATCCAGGTTGCGCTCAAACCCCAGGTAAATCGCCAAAGGCATGGTCTGGGTGACGCCTTCCAGGTTGCCCGCAAACAAAATGGTCGCGCCAAACTCCCCCAGGGCGCGGGTCCAGGCCAGAACCATTCCACTCACCAGCGCCCGCCAGGACAGCGGAAGCGCAACCAGGGTAAACATCTGCCAATGGCTGGCGCCTTCCACATAGGTGGCTTCATCCAGCTGGGGATCAATACTCGCAAAACCCAACCGGGCAGCCCGCACAAACAGCGGTGCGGAGACAAATACCTGGGCAATCACCACGGCCAGGGTGGTAAAAGGCAGGCTGACACCCAGGGCAAATAACGCCTGGCCAAAAACCCCCTGGCGGCCAAAGGCAATCAGTAACGCCAATCCGGCTACAGATGGCGGCAGCACCACCGGCAGGTCCACCAGCAGTTCAACCACGCTGCGCCCGCGAAATTCCCAATATTCCAGGAGATATGCCAGGGGCGTACCCACCACCAGGGCAAAAGCCACGCTGGCCAGGCTGGTTTGCAGGCTTAACCGCAGGGCAGCCAGGGCAGAAGGCGAGGAAATTTGGCTCCAAAAATCCAAACCCACGGCTCGCCAGAAGAGCGCCACCACTGGCAGCCCAAACAAAAGCAGCAGCACAACTGCTGGAACAAAAAACACCCAATTCGGGCGAATGTGGGCAGGTTGGGTGGTGCGGGAGGACGAGCGGCGGCGCATGGCGGGTTATCTCTCCGGTAAAAAGCCCCATTTTCCCAACACCCCCTGCCCTTCTGGCGATAACACATAATCCACAAATGCCTGGGCGAGCGTGGGGTTTTTGGAGGCTGCCAGGGCTGCCAGCGGGTATTGGGCAACCACATTGCTTTCGGCTGGAATATCCAACTTCAAAAGCGCTGGCGCGCCGGCCGTGTCTGAAAGATAGGCAATCCCGGCGTCAGCTTCCCCAAGCTGCACCTTGGCAACCACCTGTTTGACATCGTTCTCATACGAAACCACGTTCGCCAACACTTTTTCCTTAAAACCTTCCCCCAGGGCTTTTTCCAGGTTTTCCAGGGTTTGCAAAGCATAGCTGCCTGCGGGCACCTCTTTGGCTGCCAGGACAATCTTCAACCCACTTTGGCTGAGGTCGGATAACGCTGCCAACCCGGCCGGGTTGCTGGCGGGAAGGATAATCACCAACTGGTTGGTCAGGAAGACCTGGGGGCTGCCTGCCGCAATGAACCCTCCTGCAACCAGCGTATCCATCTCTTTGGGGTTGGCTGAGGCGAAAACATCTGCCCCGGCGCCGTTTTCAATTTGGTTGCGCAAGGTTTGCGAGCCGGCAAAGTTGAAAACCACTTTCACGCCCGGGTTGGCCACCTCAAAGGCACTGCCAATCTCGCCAAAGGCATCGGTCAAAGAAGCCGCGGCAAAAACCGACAGCGTGACAGGCGCAGCAGCGGGTGCCATCGAGCCAGGGGCAGCACAAGCAGAAAGCAGGGCGGTTATCGCCACAACCAGGGTTAACGGAGTCAAGCGCAATTTCAAGCCCAGGCAGTGATCCATATAAACCTTCTTCAATCCGCAGTGAGCGCCTGGGGTGGCTGCACCAGGACGGTAGGTTTGCCAAGAAGCGATCGCAGCAAAAGCAAGAGCGCAATCCCCAAAAGAAGAATTTCAATGGGTATCATCAGGGTCAGGGAGTAATGCCGCGGCTGTAGAGCAGCCAGAGCCCCGAAAAATACAAAAACATCAAGGCCAGCGCATCCAGCTCAATAATCCAAATGCGGCGCTCCAGGCGGGCCAGGTTGCCAATCAGCCCCAGGCCAGTCATCAGCAAACCGAGCATGCCCACCAGTAAAAATGCGGGGTCAATCATACTCAGAAAGCGCCCCTGGGCGTAAAAAAGGTCTGTGAGCCCAAGTGCAAACATATTGAACAGGTTGCTGCCAAACAGGTTGCCAATGGCCATATCATCAGCGCCCAGCTTAATCGCGGCAATGGTGGTCACCAGTTCGGGCAGCGAGGTAACAATCGCTACCAGAGTGGTCCCCACGAATGTGGTGCCCAGGCCGGTGAGTTCAGCAATTTCGGCACTGGCCCGCACCATCCAGGGCGTCACGACAATCAATGCAACTACCGCCAGCGAAAAACCCAACAACCCCACCCAAAGCGAAGGTGTCCCTGGCGGGATATCGGGTTTGATGGAAGGCTGGCCAATGGAGTGGGTCTGGTTGGTTTGGATAAAGCGCACAGCAATGATATACACGGCCATAATAACCAGGCTGTCGAGCCCCACCCAACCCAACTGGATGTCAATATCGGCCAGGATGAAAAAAACTGCCAGGCCAATCATAAAAACGGTCAGGCTGCCGGTGAGGGCATGCTTAAGTGCCGCTTTGCGCAAAAGGTAGTGATTGTGATGGAGAAGGTCTATCACTGCCAACAAAAACATATTGAACAGGTTAGAGCCGAACAGGTTGCCTGCCGCCAAATTGGGCACACCTTCGGATAGGGAGCTGATCGTGGTGAGCACTTCGGGCAGCGAAGTCGCCCCAGCCAGCAGCAGCACCCCAATGAACATACCGCCCAGTCCGGTGCGCAGAGCAATTACGTCGCCATACTTGGCCAGCTGGGTAGCGGCGGCAACAATCAGCGCACTGCTCATCAAAAAAATAAACCAGGCCATATTAACCTTCCATGTCCAGGTCTGGCAGCCCGCGCACCAGGGCCAGGGGCCAGGCTGCAAACACCCCGGTGTTGGGGTTGTTTAGATCGGTAACCACCTGTTCCGTAGCTGCCAGGCAGGCATGAACAAGCTTCTCACTGTTCACAATCACAAACAGCGTCAGGTGTCCTTTCTCTTTAAAACCGGTGGTTGCAAAAAGGTAGCGCATAGGAATTTGATTGCGCCGCAGGCGCTGGATGCCCGTGCTTTCAACAATGGTTGCACCGCGAATACCCACCCCTTCCCAGGCAGTTAAAATTTCGTCCAACTGGTCGGGGTTGTCTAAAACAAACATAATCATATACATAAGAGATCCTCCTTTGCGCAGTGTAAAGCGTCGTTCAAAATGATTGTACCCCATTCCCCGGGCAGGGAATTTGCCTGGTCGCTGGGAAGCGGTTTATGATTTAAAAAAACCCCTGACTCCCAAAACCCTTCATTTGCCAATTGTGACCCTTATCACTATAATAATAACAAAGCAATCAACAGGGCAGGCATCTGCCCTGACCCAGCTTTGGGATAGGGGGGATAAAACCAGGGATGGCCGAGCTGGTTGAGCCAAAAACCCCTTAAAAGGGGAACGGAGGAGCAATGACCCGATATATCCTGCATTACTTTGTGCAAGGCGCGGCGGAATGGAAATCCATCCCCCTGCAAGAAGGGGCTTTTTCCATCGGACGGTCACCAGGCAATGAACTGATCATTAACGACCCAAACCTCTCGCGCTTTCACGGGCGGCTGCAGGTCAACCCGGATGGGGTATGGCTGATTGACCTGGAGTCCAGCAGCGGTGTGCTGCTCAACCAGGCGCCCATTCCACCCAAGCAGTGGGTTCCCCTGCCGCCCGACACCACCGCCACCCTTGGGCCAGTCAGCATTGTCATCCAGGCCCTGGAAACAGCCCAACCTGCCGCAGTGCCTCAGCCCGCTGCAGCCCAACCGGCCATGGTAAGTGTACCCGCCTCTGCCTATTCCAACCCAAAACCGGCGGACAAACGCCGGTCCGGGCGGGGGGTACTGTGGGGTGTGGTGTTGGTGGTGCTGTGCCTGTGCCTGGTGGGCATCGGCGTGGGAATCTGGCGGCTGTACCCTAACGTCAGCGGGCTGCTGGAAGGCGGGCGCATCCCGATTGTGGGTGGAAGCGGGCTGGCGGGCGAGACCGATTTCGTCCCTGCCCCGCCCAAAGTGGAATCCACCCAAAGCATCACCGCCGGACAAGGGGGCATATCAGACGAATACGGCGCCAGCCTGGCCATCCCGGCAGAAACCCTTCCCGGCGAAGAAGCCATCACCATGCAAAGCGCCAGCCTGAGCGCTGACCTGCAAACCGAGCTTGAAAAATCGTACCAGGTAGACAGTCTGGCCTACAGTGTGCAGTCCACCAACCTGGACGGCGCAGGCCGGGCCGAACTGCGCCTGCCCGCCCCATCTCCCAACTCCCGGCTGGCAGTGTTGGTGGATGACCAATACCTGGCCATCATGCCCGGCGCACCAGAAAACGGCTTTTTTAACGTGCAGCCTTTCCTGGGTGCGCCGGGGGCAGTGGACAGCTACCCCACGCTGGCCAGCGCCACCCTGCCCAACCGCTATTTCGTGGTCACCCCCAACGAAGGCGCCAGCCAGCCCCCCACCGGGCAGGCCCACCTGGCCCGTCCCGCCGAGCAGCCAGACGTGACCAGCTGCATCCCCAACATCTGGCGGGGCAACCGCTGCCGCACCAACCAGGCGGGTTCGGTGTATGTGCTGTACTGGAACACCGAAATGCCCGCATCCCTGGGCGGCGGCAGCCACCTGCAGGCCGAGGAAACCATTGACCAGCTCATCCGCAGCGTGACAGCCATCATGACCAGCTACCAGCAGGCTGGCTTCACCAACGCCGCCATCAGCGGCAGCAACCCGGTCTACCTGGTGATCAGCATGAAAGAAAAAGAACCCAATTACAGCCAGAAAACTGGCAACATTTACCTGGGCTGGGGTGTTGTGAGCGAGCTGCTGGGCGGCAAAGGTAATTGCACCCTGGCGCACGAATTGTTCCACTGGATTCAGGATGATGCCTATGTGATGAATGCGGCCGCACTGGTTAACGACCGGGCCTGGTGGCTGGAAATGGGTGCAGAAAACGGCAGCTACCTGATTGACGCCGCCTGCATCGGTCACACCATCAGCACCTACGGCGTGGCCGAGGTTGGCGAACAGCTTGCCTGGCAGGCTACCCCGTTTCACTGGGACTGGGGTGAAGGGGCGCGCTATGTCCAGGCAGTTCAGATGTACATCAGCATTTGTGATGATGGCTCGAACTGCGCCATTTCTCCCGCCGAGTTTGCCAGCCTGACCAACGCCGGCAGCTACCCTTCCAGCTTGGCCCGCGACGACTACTACCGCAATGCCAACGATATGGCCCGCTTCACCCTCGGCTCCCAACCCATTTTTGGGCGCGGCGATGCCACCATTCCCGATGCCTTCAGAACCGGCAAAGGCTTTGGCGATTACATCTGGCTTAAAAACACCCAATCTTCGATCATCGATACCAGCCTGTCGGGGACCCGCATTCGCAAAACCGGGGACTACGAGGTAACCGTGGAAACCACCATTTCCCACGGCGGGGTCTACCCCTTGTGGGTGAGCAACGGCAAAGGTTCCTCAACCGGCGGCGGGGAAGGCTTCACCGCCGTGCCCGGCTTATTAACCATATCGCCCGGAACCCCGGTGTGGTATTCACTGGATAACGGCATCCCGGAATACCACGACGGCGCCGAAGAACTGGTGCTCGGCCCGCTGTCGGATAAGTTGGGCATCGGGTTGATCCGCCTGGCCGCCGCTGCCCACGACGCCGACAAAACCTTCAAAGCCGTGGTTGGCCCGTTGGACCTGAGCGGAGACTGGGCCAGCATCCTTTCAGAATCTCGGGCAGTTGTGATGAACTGCCCGGACAGCGACGAGCCGATGGAAGCCATCGATTTTGCCGGATTTCTAGCCGCATATGGGACCTTCGTGTCCGACCCAGGGGTAACCAACGGCACAAAATATACCTGGGAGGGTTCGTTGGGTGAGGTTGACGCAGATGTGTTGGCCCAGGCCACCATCCTTGTCGAACCCGACAAGATTGTTCTGGATTACCTGATTGATATTCCCAGGCCCACCGACAGCAGTTGGCTGCCCTGGCCAGGCGGCAGCCCGGGCGTGCGCCTTTCAGCAGCACCCACAAACCAGAACACCCTCCCGGCGAACCTTGCCCTGCTGGGTTTCCTGGCCCTGGGCGGGGTGGGAACGGTATACCTGCAAACCAGCGGTACAAATGGGCCCCGGCTGGCGCTGAAGCGCTGGCTGCCCCTGGCACTGGTGGCCCTGCTGGCAGGGGTGTGGTTAAGCGGGTGTTTCGGCTTTGCCTTTTGGGGCACTTTCCAGGGAAGCTACACCTACACCCATATCGCCCTTGCAGAGGAGCAGAATTTACCGGCTGACGCCGCAGAGCTAGGCGAGGTTAAGTGGGTGCTGGACGGCACAGCCTCCATGAAATACGACATCCACACGCTGGTTGTCACAGAGGACGCGGATGGCAACACCACCGAAACCGAGGAAACCTGCTACATCGAATACACCAGCAAACTCCAAACCCTGGTAGGGCCGGCAGACATGGTGCCCCCGCCTGACAGCGAATAAGGGTCCGCCAGGCGGATATGCCCCTGCGCCTGGCAGCCACGTTTGAAACACCAAAGAACCTAACAAAGACAGGAGACCCTGGCAGGCTTCTGTCTTTGTTTCCCGGGCACTTTTCCTAAAGCTCTTGCATTGTGGATAATAAGATATGGATAACAAGCCCGGTTTTGCGGTTTTTTCCACCCGATCCGGTGATAAAATAGTCCCCACGTATCTATCCCGACCCAATAAGGCTTTCATCGTATGTTGAAATCGTTTACGACAAATTTTAGCGGCGCAGCGGTGCGGCGCACTGGCCAGGCGCTGGTTTTGTTGGGCGTTCTGGTCTGGGTGCCTTTTATTGTTTTGCGCGTGATGGGCGAAACCCCCTCCGTGGCCTGGTTTTTGCCATTCCATCTTTTGGGGGTGATTGGTGGTTCACGCCTGAAAAAGCTGGGGCAGCCCGAAACCCCGGCCAACCAGGGAACTGGCCGGCTAAAAAAACTGGGGCATGGGCTCATTTTGCTCGGCGTGCTGGTTTGGGCACCCTACTTTTACCTGAAATATAGCCTCGGGCAGCCCGTGGAGCTGATGCTGTTTTTGCCTTTTCACCTTGCTGGCGTCTTCAGCGGGCTGCTCGTCCTGGCCATCCGGTATGTGCGCCTCAACCGGGAGCGTTCGGAGTAACCGGGAGCGCCAAAATCAACACCCGGCCCACCCCCATACCCTTCCAGCGGCGCTGTTCGCAATATCTCGAACAAAGCTGCTGAGAAGGGCAGAGCGCCCCCGAGATAAATAAAAATCTCCGTGGCTCTCTGTGGTTGTCCGTGTAATCTCGTCCAAATGTGCCATCACCTACATTCCAGGTTGAAACCATTTTGTCCACCCTTTGCAAACTCCAACCTGATCGCATACAGGCCTTAAGCCCTGTTATAATATTTTTTTCACCTGAACAAACGATTTTTTTTATGACTCGACCTACGCCGCCCTTGGGATGGGTGTGCAGTTAATATTTTTCTATACCAAAGGAGAAGCGATGAAACGCGGCGTTCTACTTAACTTAAAGCTCCTGTTGATCCTGATTTTGCTGGCGGGTCTGCCATTTTTGGTCATGTTTGGCAGTATGGCAGCCGCAAATGTGCTCAGCTGTGAAATGGGCGGCGGGTCCATGCCTGGTGGGTTGTGCGGCGTATTATATGCCATTGTGACTGTGGTTGGCTGGTCGCTCATCGCCATAATCCCGCTAATTGGCGGCGCTTTTCTGTTGTACTTTATTGGAATTGGGCTGTACTTTTTCGCCAGCCTGCTCTCGGCCTGGCGCAAAGGCCAGCCGGTTTCCCCCGTCGCCACCGGGATGCTGGTCAGCACGCTGGTTTTCGGCTTGCTGGCAGGGGGCGTGGCCGGGGGTGTATGGGTGTTAAATTCCAACCGGGTAGACATCTTTAACAACTGCGAAGTCCTGCCAACCCCATCTGCCATCAGCGGCCGGCCCAACGGCCCGCTTGCCCTGGCGGTAAAGGTCCCGGCAGACAGTGACCTGGAAACGCGCACCATTTTGGCCGTGACGCCCGATAACCAGTTCGTTTTCCAGATAGATAAATCGTATTGGGGGCGAGGGCCTGCCTGGTCGCCGGACGGCACCCAACTCGCCCTGGTAACCCAGGACCTGACCACCCGCCAGTTCGAACTGCGCCTGCGCAGCGCCCAGGGCGAAATTGGCCCTGCTTTGATAGCCGGGCTGAACAAGCTGGAAGACCTATCCTGGACGCCGGATGGCCAGTCGCTGCTCTTCACCGGGTTATCTGAAGAGAAAGACACCGAGTTATTCATGGTCCAGGCAGACGGGAGCGGGTTGCGCAGGCTGACGAATTCACCGGGGTGGGACAGCGACGCCCGAATCTCCCCCGACGGCACCCAAATTGTGTTTGTCTCCAACCGGGATGGCAACGATGATATTTACGTCATGGACATCAACGGCCAGAATGTGCGCCGCCTGACCACAAACAAAGCCCAGGACGTCAACCCCGCCTGGTCACCCGATGGGCAGTGGATTGTATTCGCCTCCAACCGGGGCAGCGGAATGGCGTATAACAACTATGACCTCTACACAATGGCAGCCGATGGCGACAACCAGTGCCAGCTCACCCAGGGCGAAAGAACCGAATGGGAACCCGCCTGGTCGCCCGATGGGCAATCCATCGCCTATATTGCCCTGCTCGAGCGCAAGGTATACCTGGTATCCCCGGATGGCAGCGAAACCCGTCTGTTCGAAATACCCGTGGCCATAGACGACGTCTACGAACTGGATTGGGCCGCCCAGTCAAAATAGGGACTTGGGGCGGCCCAATGCCGCTGCCCCCCTCCGGCCTTGCGACGGCTTCCCCCATTTTGCCTGGACCTCAAAATGGGGGGCTTAAAAGCCGCAAGAACCCCCGGTTGTTCTTTCGCGTCCTTCGCGCAATTCGCGGCAAAATCCCTGTGAAACCAGCCGTTTACCCCGCCGGCTTCCTCACCGCGGGTTCAAAAAACCGCAGGCCGGTGACCAACAAAGAAATCCCCAGGATAACCTCCCCCAGGTTCGCCAGGAAGAGGCGCTCGCCGGTGCCCACCCCCGCAGCCACAAACATAGCCAGGGCGCCCAGCGCCAGCCACAGCCAGCCTGTTTTCCGCCACAGGGAAGCCCCCAACCCGATCAACACCAGGATGGTACCAATGGACCCAATCGGCGGGCCTTTGCTGCCCGCGCTTGTGTAGCGCAGAATATCCAACTGCACCACGGGCTGCAGGTCAAGCAGGATAATATCCCGGTACACCCCATAGCCGATGAGCGCAGAAGCCACAAGACAAACCAGGGCGTGGGCCCAACCGCTTTGCGCCCAACCCACCCCTGCCTGGCGCAGCACCCCAAAGGCAAAAATCACCAATACCGGCGTCAGCAGACCGTGCAGGTAAAAGCGGCCGGCGCTCAGGGTTTTGAGCAAATCGCCCTCCCCCACCCGAGCGCCTAAAGCAATGATCAGGTTATCGTAAACCAGCCCGGCCAGCACAACCAGGAACAGGACACCGTAGGAGGTGGGCCGGACCCGCCACCAGCGAACGGCAAAGACCAGGCAGGTAAGCAGCGCAAGGGTATAGAAAGCGTACAATGCAGTCAACAAGGGAGGCCTCCACGTATTAAACTGAGTTTTAAAGCGAACGGCCCTAACTTTACCGGAGTTTGGTGTTCCTGTCAACATGAAAAGATTGGGAATGAGTTTTCAAGAGTGGCGGCAGTTAGCTCCACCATCTTACGCTCAAGGAAATGACCACAATTTAATGTACATCACAGTGTCTGGCAATTAAGATATAAAAAAACATGGAGTAAACCGACGAAATTTCAGTTCCCCCAAGGGGGGGTAACGATGTAAAATGGGTTATCGGGCGAGCGGGTGGGGGATGAGTTTGTACAAATATGCATTTGGATTGCGGATTTGTACAAATTGTGCCAATTAGCGCTGGCAGCCTGGTCAGCTGGCGCGACGTTGAGCAGGTTTACGGTTAAATCAAAAATCGCCGGTCATCCCGGCGATTTTTAGGTGCCCCCAAGGGGGGGTAACGATGTAAAATGGGTTATCGGGCGAGCGGGTGGGGGATGAGTTTGTACAAATATGCATTTGGATTGCGGATTTGTACAAATTGTGCCAATTAGCGCTGGCAGCCTGGTCAGCTGGCGCGACGTTGAGCAGGTTTACGGTTAAATCAAAAATCGCCGGTCATCCCGGCGATTTTTAGGTGCCCCCAAGGGGGGACATTACAAAGGATGGTTTATATGTTGAGAGGGTATGCCGCTTTAGGATTCCTGCAGCTTTGAAATCAGTGCATTCACGCGCTCGAAGGCATCTCGCTGGTAGCGAGCGCGCTCATCTGGGTCGGAAACGTCTTCGAAGTCGGCGACGTGCTTGGGCCCAACGTGGTTGGGCGAGGCAAATTTCTCGGAAATCTTGGCAAGGGCTTCCTGCACCAGGCGATTTCCAAGGTGCGGGCGGAATTCTTCGGCAACCTGGTTCACTCCACCTGGGTAGTAACGAATACAGTAGTAAATGTCCCAGGCATCTTTTTCCATCAGCCTACCCGCCAGCGCCATGGCTTTCATCACCAAAAAGGGAACGATTGAAGCCACGCGCACCACGGTTGTGTCCGAACCTCCATCGGGAAGGGTGCCGCTCAGGGAAACCTCGGTAGCCAGGCTAACAGCCAGGTCGCAGCCCCGTGCTTTTCGTGGGCGCAAATCCTGAACTTTTTGCGTACGGTGGGCGCGGTTTGTGCCGGAATACTCGCCTGCCAAAAAATCCACTTCTACTTCAAAAGTTTTTTCGCCCATTTGCACAGTGCGGAAAAAGGTGAACGGCTGCTCACCCTGGCGATAGCCCCGGCTTGAGAGAAGCTGGCCGATCGTCTTGTAGCCTATCTCTCGCAGGCTGCGGTGATCCAGGGCAACATCCACATCAAAACTGCCTACATGCTGGCGAGGCGCCTGGCTAAGCAAAAGCTGCGGTACCCAACCGCCCACAATCACCATACTCTCCTGATATTCTCCCAATAGATGCGACAACTCTAACAATACGCTGCGGGCTGCCTCAACCGCCTCAGCAGTGTAATCACTCCGTTTAACTACCATTTTTTCTCCATCTCCTTGCGCACAGCCTGGGCTGCTTCCTGGCCGCGCCCGCGCATACTTTGCAAATCCAGAAATGTTTGCACTGGAGCGGTTATGGTGATTTCATCCACATCCCTGGCACCGGAAAACACACCACTGTCATAGGGATACAGGATGCTGACATTCGCCCCACTGGAAACAGGTTTCCAATCCAATTCTTTGACAAGCGGTTCAATATCCCCATCCACATAAACACTTGCTTTTGGGTAGCGCACCATCGGGGCAAGCCTTGCCGCGCTGGAAAAGCTGGTTAACGCGTACCGGATGCCCCGCTGCTGGCAAGCCTCTGCCAACAGCGCCTCAATCTCTGGGATTTCAGCCAGCGCATAACAATCTATGACCTGGTTGCGCCGGAAGTTGTAGGTTTGCGCCCATTCATCCAGCAGCGCGGTTGGGTTCCCCAGGCGCATGCCATCGGTTTCTAGCCGCAGCCATTCTCGATCAAGCAGTAGTTTTTTAACATTCGCCACCTGACCGAAACTAACCTCCGCCGCCTGCGCCAGTTCAGCCGTTTTCCAGATACGCCGCGGTTCGTTCAGCAGGACACGCAAAATACGCTCTGCTTTTGGGGAATACAGCGAGCGCAAATCTCGTTTTTGCACTTTGGGGTTGGCAGCGCCAGTCTGGCGAATGTAAATTGTCTCAAAAGACAGCAGGCAGTTCCCGGCCAGGTCCAGGTAGCCAATGCCGGCATCTTCGCAGATTTTCGCGGCGTTCGGTGAAATATAAGGGGCGATGAAGATGCCGTAAGCATCCGCTTTCCCTGCCAGGCGATCTTTTAGCTCATAAACCGCCAGGCGCGCCAGCCGGGGTTGGCCGTTGTTTTTCACCTGCGCCAAGAGCAGGCGGGGTTGTCCCTGGGCGCGGATCTCAATCCGGATTTCACTCCCAAGATTCGTGTTGGGATTTTCAATCCGGCCCATTTGCAGGAAAGGAATTTTCTCCAGGCATTCCTGCAGGGCAGTGATTGCAGCTTGCTCGATGGGTTTTATTTTCATCATTTATCACTATTTCAGCATTTGCTGAAAATAATTATATCAGTAAAGCCTGAATTTATTATTGGATTGGGCCACCCACTCAAAAGCGTTTTGTTATAATCACCTCACAAACCACTATGAAATCACCTAATGAAATTGACCGCTTGATCGCTGATGCAAAATCTGAATTGGCCGAACTTGAAAGCCGCCGGTTAGCATTGTTGGCACGCCTGGCAGAATTACAAAATGAGAAAACGAATCAATTCCAGCCAATCCAAACACTTGGACAGAAAACCCACCGACCACCTGTTACCCATCAATCACTGCAAGAGGACAAGATTGCCCTTTTCCGAAGCTTGTTCCGTGGGCGAGAGGATGTGTACCCCAGGCGTTTTGAGAGCGTCAAGACAGGCAAGAAGGGTTACCAGCCAGTGTGTGGTAATGAATGGGTCAGCGGAATTTGCGAGAAGCCCAAAATACGCTGTGAGGATTGCGGGCATCGCGAATTTCAACCAGTGACGGATTTGGTCGTTCGCAACCATCTGCAAGGTGTTGATCCCCAGGATCGATCATGGCGCGACTTCACAATCGGCGTTTATCCCATGCTGCCCGACGAAACTTGCTGGTTTCTGGCAGTGGATTTCGACAAGGCATCCTGGCAGGATGATGCGAAAGCTTTCTTGGAAACTTGTTCGCTATTGAATATTCCTGCTGGATTGGAAAAATCGCGCTCCGGTATCGGAGGGCATATTTGGATATTCTTCGCTGAACCAATTCCTGCACCATTAGCACGCCAAATGGGGGCTTACATTCTTTCTCAAACGATGGAACGCCGCCCAGAGATCGGGCTAGACTCCTATGACCGTTTCTTCCCCAGCCAGGATACGTTGCCCAGAGGAGGCTTCGGCAACTTGATTGCCCTACCTCTGCAAAAGAAACCACGCGAGAATGGCAACAGTGTATTTGTAAACGATCAGGTTATCCCATACCCTGATCAATGGGCTTTTCTTGCATCTTTGCATCGAATGACCCGTTCTGAGGTGGATGCCGTTCTCAGGCGTGTTGAGAAACAAGAAGATCTGTTGGGTATTCGGTTGCCTGTGACTTATGAAGATGATGATCGGCCCTGGGCCATGCCCCCATCCAGAAAACACGCCGAACAGCCAATTGCTGGGCGAATGCCAGAACAACTTAATCTGGTGTTGGGCAATCAAATCTATATTCCAAAAGCCGAGTTATCACCCTCGTTACGCAACCGGCTGATTCGCCTGGCCGCCTTTCAAAACCCAGAATTCTACCAGGCACAGGGATTGCGGTTGTCCACTTTCGGCAAACCTCGGATCATTAGTTGCTGCGAGGATTTTCCAAAACATCTGGGACTTCCGCGGGGCTGCCAGGATGATCTACTTGCCTTGCTGGAATCGTTGAATATCAAGGTAACCCTGGCTGACGAACGCAGCACTGGATCACGGTTGGATGTTCAATTCCACGGCGCTTTACGCGATGAACAGCAGCAAGCTGCCGATGCCTTACTAAAGCATGAGATGGGTGTTTTGGCCGCTTCAACGGCTTTCGGGAAAACAGTCGTTGCTGCCTATCTGATCGCCCACCGTCAGGTAAACACACTGGTCATTGTTCACCGCCGCCAGTTGCTTGACCAATGGGTCCAGTCATTGAGCCAGTTTCTTGAAATCGCACCCAAACAGATCGGTCAAATTGGCGGCGGCAAACACAAACCAAATGGGCAGCTTGATGTTGCCATGATCCAAAGCCTTTACCAGGATGGAGTTGTCAGCGACAATATCAGAAATTATGGTTATGTAATCGTTGACGAGTGCCACCACATTTCGGCAGTCAGTTTTGAACAGGTGATCCGGCAAAGCAAAGCCAGATATCTTACCGGTCTTTCGGCTACGGTAACCCGCAAAGATGGGCATCATCCAATCATTTTTATGCAATGCGGCCAGGTGCGATATAAAGTCAGCGATCGTTCTCAGGCAGATAAACGACCCTTTGATCACAAGGTGATTGTTCGTCCTACCAATTTTCGGTTACCAACCTATCTACAGAATTCAACAAACCCCTCATTTCAAGAAATCTATACCCTGCTTGCAAATGACGATGATCGGAACCGGATGATCGTAGAAGATGTTGCTGTTGCGGTCCGAGCGCACCGCTTCCCTATATTATTAACTGAACGCCGGGAACACCTGGAAGCACTGGCAATGCTCTTGGTCGAGAAAGTTGCGCATGTATTTGTGATGAAGGGCGGAATGGGTAAAAAGCAGCGCCGGCAGTTAGCAGAGCAAATTGCCAATATTCCGGCTGACCTATCGCGGGTAATTTTAGCGACAGGCCGATATCTCGGAGAAGGCTTCGACGATGAGCGGCTGGACACACTGTTCCTGGCCTTACCAATCTCCTGGCGAGGTACGTTGACGCAGTATGCTGGCCGTTTGCATCGTTTGAACGCGGCAAAAAAGGAAGTGATTATTTACGATTACGTGGACTTTGAAGTACCCGTTTTGGCGAGAATGCACGCTAGGCGTAAAACTGGCTACCAGGCTTTGGGGTATGAGATTGAGCTTCAAGAAAAAAGTAAGCCAGTTCAGTTGGCTTTGGGGGAGTTATAAGTTTACTCCTGCTCCGCTTTCCTCTCTGCCGTGCATATCTCCCGCTGCCAGTTTCTTTGACAGCCCATACCTCTGCGCCAGACCGTTCAACATCATACCTTGCTTGTGCCCGGAAAGTGATGGGGAAAAGGCGGTTTGCTTTTAGCAAACCCATATACAATTAAAGTAAACAATCACATAATTGCACTCTGAGAAAATTCGTCTCATTTCACCACTAAACGGAGGCATATCTACATCCTTAGGTGGCGCACATTACCCGGATATTCACAGCGCGCGAGCATCACGTAGAGCATGTAACGGTGTCCACTAGCGAATTTAAAAAGGAGAGAAAACGTGAACGACATAAGTTTAAGAGCTGTTCTAAAAAATCACACCGATGGAGTATCTCAAATTGCTTTTAGCCCAGATGGAAAGACCCTAGCTTCGGGTTGTGGGGTGATTCCTTCTAAGGATCCAGTAATACGCATTTGGGATACTAATGAAGGCAAACTAATTTGCCGCTTCGAGGGACACACAGCACTTATAAAATCGCTGAAATTTAGCCCAAATGGGGCGTTTTTAGCCTCATGTTCCCCCGATAAAACAATTCGTATTTGGGATATGGAATCCAGGAAATTACGGGCGTCATTAGTAAACCACAACGACTTTGTTAGTAATATCGCTTTTAGTCCTGATGGAAAGTCGCTGGCCTCTTGTTCGGATGAGACAATTCGCATTTGGGATGTCAGCAATTGGGAAGAGAAGGCAATATTAAGAGGGCATATTGGAGTGATTGGTCTTGAATATAGCCCAGATGGGGTGACACTCGCGTCCGTTTCCCCCCTCAAGGAAAATATAATACATTTGTGGAATGTAAGCACAGGGAAGCAGCACGCCATATTAGAAGGGCATACGAAAGGCGTTTATAAAGCCATCAGCTTTACTTTGGATGGCAAATTACTGATATCTGGTTCTTTTGACAAAACGATCAGGTTGTGGGATACACAAAGTGGAAACCAAGAAGCTGTCTTGACACACACAGACAACCTACGTGGTTTTGCGTTGCATCCGAATGGCAAGCTTCTAATCAGTCTTTCTAGCGGATATGGCGGTAAGAATCCGCTCCTGCATATTTGGAAAATACCCAGCGGCCAAAAGGTAAAAGAAATTTCCGTAAACGGCGATGGTAATCTTGTAATCAGTCCAGATGGGGCGTTGCTTTTACTTACGAAGGATAATCCCGCTTCAATCCTTGTTTTGAGTACAGCTACATGGAAAGAAACATCCGTACTAGCTGTTGAGGCTCAGACAATATATACGGTAGCTTTTAATCCAGATGGCACGCTGATCGCTTGTGGTTCTGATGATAATTTGATCCGACTTTGGACGAGGCCTGTAAGCGAATCAACCCCAGTGGAAAAAAAGCCCTGGTGGAAGGTTTGGTAGCAACTATTCCCCCCCACCCGCCATTTTGCCCGTGGTAACGTGGTAACGTGGTAACCACGCGCGTCCTAGAAATTAAATTCGGCGGCGGTGTTGGAGATGTCCAGGCCGAAGCGGTCGCGGATGAAGGGTCTGCTCAGGGCCAGCACCCGCCGGGTTTCGCCGCCCAGTTTCTTCACCACCCGGATGTGCCGGCCATCGCTGTCGCGCTCGGACAGCAAACCCGGGATTTGGGCAACCTGGCGCTGCAGGGCCTCGGTGGAAATATCCAGGTTCTGGCGCAGGTCCTGGTAAAACGCAATTGCGCTGGCCAGAGCCAGGTGCGTGTCCAGGTAGATGATGTCGCCATCGTACCAGCCGATTTTCTCGGCGTTGTAGGGGCTGTTGTAGCTGGAGGGGTTCCGGCGCGGTTCAAGGTAAACCTTTTTGGCTGCCAGCAGCGAGTGCAGCGCCGTGAACAGCTTGACCACCGGCGACTCAGCAGCCACGCGCTCAGCCTGGTTGGCAATCACGTCCAGCAGGGCGGCCTGGTTTTCTTCCGCCAGGCGGCTGGCTTCGGCAGCGGGCAGCAAGCCCAGCCGCTCAAAAATGTTCAGCGCCAGGCGTTGGGCGGCGTTCAGCACCCCAAAGGCATCCGGCAGCCGGTTTTGCAGCCCACCCTGCCCCCGCGCCCAATCGCCAGAGGCTTCGACCATCCCGGCAAACTGGCTGGAGACCTCGTCCCAATGCCCGGCCAGGTACTGGATGTACAGGCTCATGGCCTGGTTGAGCAGGCCTGCCTGGGCGCGCTGCTGCAAATCGTCCAGGTGCGGGTTGGCGCCAATGCCTTTTTCCGGGTCGGGCAAAATATCGCCGCGCTGCATCGCCACATACACCATCCGGCCCGCAATGCCCTGGCCCGGCAGGCTGTCTTCGGCAGTCATGATCACCAGGCTGCGCGGAATGCGGGTCACCTGCTGGGAAAGGTCGGCGCGCGAGCGGCTGCGGGCCGAGCGGTTGCCCACCGAACGCACCACGTAAGCCGCAGCCCTGCGGATGTTTTGCGCCTCCGCCTGGCTGGTAAACTGCGGGGCAAAGTCGTCAATCACCATCACACAGTCCTTGGTAAGAAACATGCAGCCTTCCAGCGCGGTTGGGGTGGAGACCCAATCCGCCGGGGCGTTGTAGCCATGCTCTTTGATAAAATCGCGGCCAAAGTGGGTCAGCGCCAGGTGGGTAATGGTGGATTTGCCCGATTGGGTGCTGCCATACACCGCAATCACCGCGTTAAGCGGGCGCACCTCGGTCAGCGGGGCGGCAAACATGGCTGCCCACAGCGGTGCGGTCACCTGGCGCGGCCCCAGCCGCAAAAAGTCCAGGCTGGCGGCAACCGCCTGGCTGCGCGCCTGCGGGTCCACCGGCGGGGCTGCCAGCGAGTAGTGCTTCAGGTTGTTCACCCCCAAATCCACCAGGATGGAATCATCCAGCCCGGCGGCGTTCAAAAAGCCGCTGGCAGATAAAAAGCCCCGCTGTCCGCCCAGGGTGGTCCAGCCGGTGTAAGTGAAAAGCTGCTCGCGGCGGATGGTGGGCAGCGAAACATACTGAATGGCGCGCCCCACCAGGAAAGCCTGGCTGGGAGCGACCTGCAAAATGACCCGGGCGCCCCAGTGGCGCGCCACCCATTCCAGCTTGGGGAACTGCGTGGCTTCGATGCACAGCGTGGGCAGCGGCTCGCCGTTCGCCAGGCTGCCGCGGATTTCATACTCCACCCGGGGCGGGTTCACCCCATCGCTCACGCTCAGCTCGCGCACAATTTGCGCCTGGAAATTGCCCAAAGCCTGGCCCATGTAGTGCAGCCGCCCATTCACCACGGCTGCAACCCCCTCAGATTCCGGTTCGGCCTGGGCAGCCGCCAACCGGGCAAACTGCCGGGCGGGCACCCCCAGGGCTTTGGCAGCCCGGGTTAAGTAGCGTTGGGCTGCCGCGGCGTCCAGCTTTTGGAGCATGGCCGCAATCTCCTGGGTGAGCGCCCCAAGCTCGGTGGGGGCAGCCTCGCCCAGTTTGCGGATGCGCAGCTCAATCCAGGGGCTGCTTTGCCCGGCCAGCAGGCTGCGCACCTGCCCGGCTGCCAACCCGGACTGCAGGGCTTCGTTCCAATCTTTGTGCGGCAGGTTGGCAGCCACCAGGGTGAGCGGACCAAGCTGGGCGCACAACCGCTGCTGGGTTTGCTCGTCGCGCTCGCGAATCTTGCGGGCTTCCTGCTCCCCGGCGGTTGGCTGGCTGGCTGCCAGCAAATCGTTATCTAAGGAAAGGGTCACCGAGCGGCAGCGGCGGATGCGCTCCAGGTCGTCCGGCGGAATGCTGCCCAGCCCACACAGCGCCAGGGCAGAGATGCCCCACTGGCGCAGCGACTCGGCATCCAGCGGGCCCTCCACAATCACCAGGTCCGGGTCGCCCGGCGCCACAGCCCAGTAAAGCTGGCGCTCACCGGGCAGGTTGCGGCTTTTGTCGCCGGGATCGGGCATCTGGCCCGGCGGGGTGAGCGCCCGGGCGGAAAAGTATGCCACCCGCTCGCCCACCCGGTGCGCCATCACCAGGTAGCCCGCTGGCGAGGCAGCCTTGCCCCTGGCGTTGGCGGTAAAATCGCAGCCATCGCGGCGCAGCAGCCCAAGCAGGGCGGCTTGCTCCAGGTCGGCGCCCTGCTGTGCCAGGAAATGCTGCAAGCCAGGCCCGCTGTCCGAAAAGCCCCAGCCCGCCTGGCGGATGGTTTCGGGGTTGAAGCCGCGCTGCTGCAGGGTTGCCAGCGCCGGGGGGTGGGCCTGCAAAGCCGCCGCATAATAACGGGCCGCCTGCGCCAGCACATCGTGCGCCAGGCGTTTTTGGGCGCGCTCGCTGGCTGCCGCTTCTGCCATGCCCAACGCGGCGGGCGCAATGCCCTGGTACTCGGCCAGGAAGGCAGCCGCTTCTAAAAAGTCCAGCCCTTTCAAACGCTGCACCAGCTCGATGGCATCGCCGCCAGCATTGCAGCGGGTGTGGCAGCGCCAGCGCCATTCAGCCTGCCCGCTGCCTGCCTTCAACCGGTAGACCTCGAAACTGGTCGGGTTGTCGCCCTGGTGAATGGGGCAGCGCCCGCGATAGCCCGCCCCAGCGCGGCGCAGCGCCCCGCCCAGGCGCTCCACCAGGGCGGGCAGGTCGAGGTGATTTAATAAGAGGGTGACATCCAGGCGGCCTGTGCTATAATACGCGCCAGACGCAGATGCTTTCCCGGCATTTTGTGGTTGTGCCGCCGGCTGGACCCCGGCGGCGTTTGTTTTAACGGGGGATTGGTGGGTCATATATGCTCCTGGTTGGGTGGGTTGGTGGGGGGGTGGGTTTTACGCCAAAACTTGCGCACCGCTGTGCAGATGCCCCAAACCCGCTTTTCAGACAGAAAATAAGCTCCCGCCAGCGAACGCACGGTTTCACCGGCGGTATGGCGCTGGTAAATTTCCAGGTCGCGCCGGGGGGGACCTGCGCACCGGCGGGGTGCGCCGCGCCGTTTGCGTTGGGTTTTGTAGGTGGTTTCCAGCATACCCACTGAAAAATGATTTTGGACTGCCCCGGCTTGCAGTTCCAACGGAAAGCCATACCGGATTGTCACCTGGTTGTAGGCCAGGCGCACCTCGGTGACGAAGCCGGGAAAAAGCAGGCGTTTGATGGTTTGGATATCTTCAGCCAGCCGGGCTGTTTCGATGCGCTCTCGCCAGCGGGCAATTGCGGCTTGGAGCATCTCTGGGGTAACTTCAACCCTGGCGCTGGCGCGCTGCGCTTCAAGCAGGCGCAGCCGTTCGCGCCGGGCCTGGAGTTCGGCTTCTCTTTCCTGCAGGCGAGCCGCAAGCAAGGCGCTGGTTCCGTTTTCTACCAGGTTGAGCAGGTTGTGGATGGCGCGTTCGAGCTTTTGGATGGTGTGTTGGAGTGTTTTCATTTCAGCCTCCTGTTCGGGGTTGTGGTTAAACTGGCGGCGGGTTTCTGCAAGCAGCTGCTGCATAAAGTCGGGGGTGAGTATTCGGTTCAGGGCTGCATCCAGCACTGCTGCCTCCGCCCGCCGGGCGTCCACCTGGCGAGCCGGTCAGGTTGGGTGGGTGCGGCGCTGTTTGCTGCCGCAGCGGTAGTGGGCCCAGGGGGCTGGCCCGGCGCCCCGGCCGTAGACCATGGCCGCCCCGCAGTGGGCACAGCGCGCCACGCCCGAAAGCAGCGCAGGCGAACCTTTGCGGCGGGGGTGGTTGGGGTGGCCCACCTGCCGCCGGCTGGGGTGGGCGTTTTGCTGGTCCTGGACGGCGTCCCACACGGCCGGGTCAATGATGGCGGGGTGGTGGTTGGGAATTTCCAAGCCGCCGCATTTGCCAATGCCCAGGTAGGTTTTGTTGGTGAAAAAAGTGCCCCAGGAGTTGCGGGTGGTGAACAGGCGCCCGCCGGTGGCGGCTTGAATTTGGGCGTAGCTGGCGCCCGCGGCGCGCAGGTTCCAGGCCAGGCGCACATCGTCCACCCGGTCGGGGTCAATCACCCAGCGGCTGGCTATGCGGGCTGCACCATCGCGGCGCGCCCCAAGCGCCACTTTCTCCGCCAGGTAGCCCACGGGCGGGCAGCCCCCGGTGGAAAAACCGGCTTCCGCCAACTGGCGCAGCGCCCGCTTTACGTCGCGGCTGGTTTGGCGCAGTTTTTCGGCGTTGGTGAAATCAATAATCGCCTCAATCACCCGGCCGTGCTCGCCATCGGGGATGATGTCGGTCAGCGAGTGCAGGTGGATGCCGCGGCGGCGAATGGCGCCCTTATAAAAAGCGGCGTCGTCCAGCTCGCGGGCAAAGCGGGCAAAGTTCCAAATCAGCACCCCCGCAGGCGGCGCCGGGCTGGTTTGCAGCAGGTCGAGCATGGCGTGAAAAGCATGGCGGCCCTGGGCGCTGCCGGCTGTGATGGCTTCATCCGCAAACACCTGCTCCAGCGCCAGGTTGTGCTGCTGGCAGTACTGCGCGATGGCTTTCACCTGCTGGGGGATGGACTGCTCCTGGGCGTCGCCGCCGGAGTCGCGCACGTAGGCAACCACCCGCGAACCGGGGCAAAGCGGCCTGGGGGGCGGCTGGAGGGCAAAGGTCATTGGGCATCTCCCGAAACAGATTCATCCAACACCGAGGCAACCAGGCTGCGCAGCCAGGCCGCCAGCGCGGGCAGGGCCGCCTGCTGCAGGGGCTGCAGGGTGTGCTCGCCGCCTTGCTCGATGATGGTGTAGGTGCCGGCGGGCGCTGGATGTTCTGGTATTATACAACAAGTTGTGTTGTACAACAGCATAGGGTTTGCAGATTGCGCCGGGGAATCTGCACCAAGCGGCGGGCCGGGGACGCTTGCGTCAGGATTTTTGGGGTTCATCGCTTGGGGCGGGTTGGGGCAGGCAGGCAGCGTCGGGCAGAAAACCGCGCTGTTCCAGGGCCAGGCGCAGCAGGTGGCGGGCCTGGTCGCGCGGTGTGCGCAGTTCTTCGGCAGCCAGGCGGGCAATGGCGGCGGCTTCGGGCTCGCTCAGGTATATCAACAAACGGATCATCCGGACCTCCTGGTGGTGGGTGCAGCATTCATGAACACCAGGATAGCGGGTTGGGGCGGAAGGAAAAAGATATTTTTTCTTTTTCTTCCAAAATCAAAAAGGGGCAAACCGGCTCAGCGGCGCGGGCGGGGGGAGAGCGATTGGCGGGTTTTCAGCTCCACCAGCTTGTGGCGGGCTTCCATCAGCAGGGGCAGGTCGTCGGCTTGTTCGGCCCGCTCCAGGCGGCGGCGGGCATCTTCGAGCAGCTTAATATCGTAGGGCCATTCCACCTGGCGGGCAATATTTTTCCAGACATTTTGCGGGTCTTGCTGGCGCAGTTCGATGGCCCACAGGGCGTACGCCAGGCGCAGGATCACTTCTTCGGGCGGCAGGCCGGGGTGGCCAGGGCGGGCCGCGGCCGGGGGCGGCGCAGGGCGCAGCGAAAATGCGGGCGGCGGGGGGGTCTCGCTGGAGCCGGGTTCGTCATCGTCGCAGCGGAGCAGGCCGTCCCGGTCCAGGTGGAACAGCAGGCTTTTGTACATACCGGACTGCGCCGAGCGGTGTTCGATATCCATCTTATCTACAGCGCCGCGCGCCAGGTCGGATATCAGCATGCGGATATCGGAGCGCTGGGCGGAAGTGAGGGTTTTTTGCTCGTATTTTTTCAACCAGCGGGCCTCGATGTGTTCTTCCAGGTGGCGCTGGGCCTGTTCGGGGTCACTAAAAAGGGGTTTATTGGGCAGGGAAGTTCTGGCCAGGTACAGAAGGGCTTCGGAATAGGTGGGGATGGGCGGGTCGGTCAGGTAGAGCGAGACGGCCTGTTCGTGAATGCGGCGCAGCCAGAGTTCGCCCAGGGGATCGTGGTCTTGATACGGGTAGATCAATTGGTAGACCACCAGGTTGCCGCCCAACTGCACCTCACGCCAGGGCGGGGGGTTGAAGAAGCGGTAGATATCGGCGAGGAAAACGTAGACGGCCGCATCCACCAGCCCCGGCTCGACATTCAGCCGCTGGCCGCCCGCCCGGAAGGCATTGCGTTTATATTCGATCCAGGATTCTGATTTAAATTGGCCCGGTGACATTTCCGCCAAAATGATATAGGACAAATGTTCTTGTATTGTATGATTTTACCGGATTTGGCGCAGATTGCAAGGCCCGCAGGCGGCAGCAGAGGGCCAAATTGCGTTACAACTTAATTGCAATTGTGTTGCCAATTGTCAGAAATCTATTAAGGCCTTTTCAGTTCGTGATAATGGGTTTGCAGTTCGTATAATTAAAAAATGGCCAGAATAGTTTTCCATCCATCCACCCTTCCACCCACGCGCAGCAGGCAAACGATGAGCCGGTTGGCCGAGCCAGGACGCCACTCCAGCCCTACGGCATGCGTCCCCCTGGCTGGGGGCGGAGGACGCGGCAAAGCGGCTGCGCCCGGGGCCAGCCGCAAATGGGAAACAACAAGTTAGGGTACAATTGGCGTTGTAGCATGAGGTTTGACCGCAAGGGCAGAAGGTTTCGCGCAAAACCCGTGCGTAAAAGCGGAAAAAGGCGGCGTACAATAGGATGGTGAGGTTGTTGACAAAATATAAAGGTACCATCATAAAGTTTATGACCCAACACATTTACACTTTTGCCTGGCTTGAGAACCATCGAGAGCAGCAAAAAAACCTTGAATAAGCATGACTCCTGAAGCCCGCGCTCGCCAAAAAATAGACGAACTGCTCACCGCCGCCGGTTGGGCTGTGCAGCACCGCGACCAGCTCAACCTGGGCGCAACGCGCGGCGTGGCCGTGCGCGAGTTCGCCCTCAAAACCGGCTACGCCGATTACCTGCTTTTTGTGGACCGGCGCGCCATCGGCGCTGTGGAAGCCAAAGCGGTTGGCACCACCCTGAGCGGCGTGGAAGCCCAATCCGAGAAATACAGCGTTGGCCTGGACCCTGTACCCCCGGCATGGCATTCCCCCCTGCCCTTCCTGTATGAAAGCACCGGCATCGAAACCTATTTCACCAACGGGCTCGACCCGGAGCCGCGCTCCCGCCGCGTTTTCGCCTTCCATAAACCGGAAACCCTGGCAGAGTGGGCGCGGGAAGGATTAGGCGACGGCCGCAACCCCCCATCCACCCTGCGCAGCCGGATGCGCCAGATGCCGCCGCTCATCACCAAAGACCTCTGGCGCCCCCAAATCGAAGCCATCACCCACCTGGAGCAGTCCTTCGCAGCCGACCGGCCCCGGGCGCTCATCCAGATGGCAACCGGCAGCGGCAAAACCTTTACCGCCGTAAATTTTGTTTACCGCCTGGTCAAGCACGCCAAAGCCCGGCGTGTGCTCTTCCTGGTGGACCGCAACAACCTGGGTAAACAGGCTTTGCGCGAATTTCAATCCTTTGTCACCCCGGACGATGGGCGCAAATTCAGCGAGCTTTACAACGTCCAACGCCTGGAAAGCAACGCCATAGACCCGGTCAACCGGGTGGTAATCACCACCATCCAGCGCCTGTACTCCATGCTCTCCGGAGAAGCCGATTTCAACCCGGACAACGAAGAAAATTCCCTGTGGGAATCGGGCGGCGCCTTCGAAAACCAAACGCCTAAAGACGTGCGCTACAACCCCCATCTCCCCATCGAATTTTTCGACATCATCATCACCGATGAATGCCACCGCTCCATCTACAACCTGTGGCGCCAGGTGTTGGAATATTTTGATGCCCACCTGATCGGCCTGACCGCCACCCCCTCCAAGCAAACCTTCGGGTTCTTTAACCAAAACCTGGTGATGGAATATTCCCGCCAGCGCGCCGTGGCCGATGGCATCAACGTGGACGGGCAGGTCTACCGCATCCGCACCGAGATCACCGAAAGCGGCAGCAAAATAGACGCCGGTTTCTACGTAGACAAACGTGACAAGCTGACCCGCAAACTGCGTTGGGAGCAGTTGGACGAAGAGTTGGTCTACACCCCCGACCAGCTTGACCGCCAGGTGGTCTCTGAAGGCCAGATCCGCACGATTGTGCGCACCTTCCGCGACCGGCTGTTCACCGAGCTTTTTCCAGGCCGCCGCGAAGTCCCCAAAACGCTGATCTTCGCCAAGGACGACAGCCACGCCGAAGATATCGTCCGCCTGACCCGCGAGGAATTTGGCAAAGGCAACGAGTTTTGCCAGAAAATCACCTACCGCACCAGCGGCAAAAAACCCGAAGACCTGATTGCCGAGTTTCGCAACAGCTACTTCCCGCGCATTGCCGTGACGGTGGACATGATTGCCACCGGCACCGACATCAAGCCCATCGAATGCCTGCTCTTTATGCGCCTGGTGCGCTCGCGCAGCTACTTCGAACAGATGCTGGGGCGCGGCACACGCGTGATCCACACCACCGACCTGCAGGCCGTCACACCCGATGCCTACCGCAAGGACCGTTTTGTGCTGGTGGACACCGTGGGCGTGGTGGAAACCGAAAAGGTAGACACCCAAACCCTGGAGCGCAAACGCAGCGTATCCTTTGAAAAACTGCTCGAAATGGTGGCGCTGGGCGCCCACGATGAAGACACGCTGTCCTCATTGGCCGGGCGCCTGGCCAGCCTGCACAAACGCCTGAAAGAGGCAGAGAAATACGAAATCCAGGCGCTGGCGGGCGGCAAAGACCTGCACGACCTGGCCCACGCCCTGCTGGACGCCTTCGACCCGGACAAAATTGACGCAGCCCGCAAGGGCGGCGCCGGTTCGGCGGATGGTACGGCGGATGGTTCGGGCGGGTCTGGTATGGGGGATGGTAGGGGCGGGTCTGAGACCCGCCCGTACGAAGACGCCGCCGCCGGTTTGTTGGCCGCCGCCGTCGCCCCATTCGATCATGCCGCGCTGCGCAAGGCATTGGTCAAATTCCAACAACAGAACGACCAGGTCATAGACCAGGTCAGCGTAGACCAGGTGCGGGAGGCCGGGTTCAGCCAGGCCGATACCGAGAAAGCCCGGGCAACCGTAGCCTCCTTTCGCGAATTTATTGAAACGCACAAAGACGAAATCGGGGCGCTGCAAATCATCTTCAGCCAGCCCTACGCCCAGCGCCGCCTGACCTTTCAGCAGGTCAAAGAACTGGCTGCCGTGCTGGAGCAGCCGCCGCACAGTTGGACCACCGAAACCCTGTGGGACGCCTACGCCCGGCTGGAAAAAGACCGCGTGCGCGGCGTGGATGGCCGCCGCGTCCTGGCGGACCTGGTCTCCCTGGTGCGCCATGCCGTTCAGTTGGACGATGAACTGCTGCCCTACCCGGAACGCGTAGACCAGCGCTACCGCGACTGGCTGGCCGCCCAGCAAGCCGCCGGGCGCACCTTCACCCCGCAGCAGCGCTGGTGGCTGGATAAAATTGCCGAACACATTGGCGTCAACCTGGCTGTCAGCGTGGACGACTTCGACGGCGGCGAGTTCTTCAAGCAGGGCGGGCAGTTTGCCGCAGTAAGGGTGTTTGGCAAAGAATTGGTTGGCCTGCTGGGTGAGCTAAACGCTACTCTTGGGGAGTAATTTTCTGATGATTGGACAAAATTGCAATGGCTAAAACAGAACCCGATCGCCAACTGCCACCAGGATGGGTATGGACAACAATTGGTTATGTTGCCGAAACTCAATCAGGAGCGGGTTTTCCGAAATCGTTTCAAGGACAAACTAGAGGAGATTATCCTTTTGTCAAAGTTTCTGACATTACAAACTCTGTAAACTTAGAAAGCGGAATACTTTCCAAGGCTAACAATTACTTATCCGAATCGGGTGCCAAAAAACTTGGTGCTCGTATTTTTCCAGAAGGCTCGACCCTTTTTGCTAAAATTGGTGAAGCCGTCAAACTTAACCGCCGTGTTCTAACTATGCTTGGTGTTTTAGCTGACAATAATGTAATGGGGCTTGTCCCAAACAGGGTAGTTGTTTTTGACAGGTATCTTTTTTATTTCATGCACAGAGTTGATTTAGGGCAATACTCACGAGCGACAACTGTGCCATCTGTGCGATCATCAGACATACAGGAAATAGATTTCCCCCTCCCCCCCCTCGCCGAACAGCAACGCATCGTCGCCAAGATCGAGGCGCTTTTCACCCAACTGGACGCGGGCGCTGCCGCCCTCAAACGCATACAGGCTGGGCTCAAGCGCTACAAAGCCAGCGTGCTCAAGACGGCCTGCGAGGGGCGGCTGGTTCCGCAAGACCCAGCCGATGGCAGCGCCCAGGATTTGCTGGTTCAGATTGCCGCCGAGCGCCGGGCGAAATGGGAAGCAGAACTGCGGGCAAAGGGCAAAGACCCCAAGAAGGAAAAATATGTCGAGCCAGCAGCGCCGGACACCAGTGAACTGCCAGATCTGCCGCAGGGATGGGTGTGGGCGACGGTTGAACAACTGGCTACGGCTGGAACAGGCGCCACACCATTACGCGGGCAAACAAAATATTGGCAAGGTGGAACAATACCTTGGATAACAAGTGGAGCGTTGAATGATCTATATGTTGAAAAAGCAGACGAGTTTATAACCTTTAAAGCCCTTGCAGAAACCAACACAAAATTGTTCCCCATAGGAACATTGTTGATAGCAATGTATGGAGAGGGGAAAACAAGGGGTAAGGTATCAGAACTCAGGATTGAGGCGGCAACCAATCAGGCTTGTGCGGCATTAGTCTTTGATATGACGGCTTTGTTGAGCAAACCATACCTCAAATTGTATTTTCAGAAAAATTACGAGGATATAAGAAAACAGGCATCGGGTGGTGTTCAACCCAACTTAAATTTATCCATTATTCGGCAGACTGCGATTCCTTTACCCCCCCTCCCGGAACAACACCGCATCGTCGCCGAAGTCGAGCGGCGGCTGGCGGCAGCCAAAGCCCTGGAAACCGCAGTGGAACAATCCCTGGCGCGGGCAGGGCGGTTGAGGCAAATGATCTTACAGCGGGCTTTTGAGGGCCGCCTGGTCCCGCAGGACCCAAATGATGAACCGGCGGAAAGGCTGCTGGAACGCATCCAGGCTGCCCGGCAGGCAAAGGCAGAAGCGCAGCGCAAAAAGCCTGTACGCCAGGGGAGCAAGAAGCGTGGAAAACATGGATGAAACTCCGGCGTTCGATTTACAAAAAATGCGTGCCCATCACCAGGAGAATATGGCACGACTGCGAACCCTGTTAGAGGTTTCTATGGCAGGAATCAATGCTTCTTACAGAAACCATTTTGAATCTGAGGCTGCAGCCCTCTACGCAAGGGTAGGTGCAATTACAGAAGAGACATTTCGCAGCCTGGACTTAATACCAAAATTCCACGAGACATTGGACTTAAAGCAACTGCTGCGCCAGGCGGTTTTTCTCACGACCTATGCTTATGCCGAGGCGTTTTTCGATGTCATCTGCAACCATCTTTGCCAAATTTACCAGCTAAAATCATCCCCGGCGAACATTCAAGGGCGGGGTATTGACCGTTCAAAAGAATATTTAGTAAAGGTTGTGAAGCTAAATCATTTTTTTGACTGTTCGAAGCACTGGGAAACCTTATCCCACTTGAAAACGATTCGAAACGCCTTTGCACATAAACAAGGCATGACAGACAATAAGGAAACCGATGCTATTAAACACTTACCTTTCGTCAATATCGCGGATGGACGCGCTCGTTTGCTTTCCGGGTTTGATGAAGAGGTTTTAAAAACAATTGATGGGTTCTTTTTAGAATTGTTTGCTGCCCTGGATGCCAAATACCTATCGGGATGGGACATGGGACACAAGGAGTAAACATGCTTGCCTTCACACGAGTAACCGCAGTCATTTTTATGGTCCTGGCCGGAATTGCCATCCACATCCATCGCTGGCCTGGGGGGTTCTGCGCCCCAAACCCTGGGCGCAGTTGTGCAGCCCAGCAAACCCAAAGCCCCGGCTGAATCTTGATACCAGCCATGAGCACACCACGGCGGCGAAAGAACAGCCTGCGCCTGGCAGGATACGATTACACCCAACCAGGGGCGTATTTCGTCACGATTTGCACCTGGCAGCGGGAATGTTTGTTTGGGGATGTGGTGGAGGGGTCGGTAAATTTATCCCCATTGGGTCAAATTGTTTCCGAAGAATGGATGCGTTCAAAAACAATGCGACAGGAAATCCAATTACACGCCGATGAATTTATCATCATGCCCAATCATATCCATGGCATCGTTTGGATTCACCCCCCGGTAGGGGCGGACGGCGTCCGCCCCAAGGGCATCCACCCCAACGGCATCCACCCCAACGGCGTCCGCCCAGATGGCACCCACCTGGATGATTTGCCCGCGGAACCGGGAGGGGGTGCACGCCGTGCACCCCTACAGAGGGTGGCGAAATCATTGGGGGCGTTTGCTGCCGGGTTCAAATCGTCGGTTACGAGGCGCGCCCGGGATGAATTGCAAATGACGGGCATCTGGCAGCGCAATTATTACGAACACATCATCCGCAATGAGACCGAATGGGCAAAAATTGCCGATTACATCCAAACCAACCCGGCCCGTTGGGCAGAAGACCAAATGCACCCCCCATCCCCCAACCTGAACCACAAGGAAAACACGCATGTCAAATGAATCCGCAACCATCGTCCAGCGCGTCTGGAATTACTGCAACGTCCTCCGGGATGACGGCATCTCCTATGGCGACTACCTCGAACAACTCACCTATCTGCTGTTCTTGAAAATGGATGACGAAAACCTTGCCGTGGGCAAACCAAGCGCCATTCCCGAAGAATATGCCTGGGCATCGCTGCGCAGTTTAGAAGGCGACGAGCTGGAAAACCATTACACAAAGATTTTGCGGGAACTGGGCAAAGGGGAGGGATTGATCCCCACCATTTTTCGCAAAGCGCAAAACCGCATTCAAAAACCGGCCCTGCTCAAACGCCTGATTGATTTGATTGACAGCGAAACCTGGCGCGGGTTGAACGTGGATGTCAAAAGCGAGATTTACGAAGGCCTGCTGGAAAAGAACGCCCAGGACACAAAATCTGGCGCCGGACAGTACTTCACCCCGCGCCCGTTGATCCAGGCAATAGTGGATGTCATCCGCCCCCAGCCCAAGCAAACCATCTGCGACCCGGCCTGCGGCACAGGCGGTTTTTTGCTGGCTGCCCACGATTACATCGTCCAACACTACAGCCCGCTTGACCCTGACCAGAAGTACCATCTGCGCCACAAGGCGCTGCACGGCTGGGAGATTGTGGATAATACCGCCCGCCTATGCGTGATGAATTTATACCTGCATGGCATTGGCGCCAATGGCGGCAGCGAGGAAGAAAGCCGCTCGCCAATTCATGTGTATGACAGCCTGGCAGCCGACCCTGGCGAGCGCTTTGACCTGATCCTGACCAACCCGCCCTTTGGCAAAAAAAGCAGCGTTACCTACGTGACAGAAAAAGGCGAGGTGAAGCGCGAGGCAGCCACCGTGGTTCGAGAAGATTTTTGGGTTACAACCGGCAACAAGCAGTTGAACTTTGTCCAACACATCAAGACCCTGCTGCAAATCAACGGCAAAGCAGCCGTGGTTGTACCCGACAATGTGCTTTTCGAGGGCGGTGCCGGTGAAATCGTACGGCGCAAGCTGCTGCACGAGTGCGATGTGCATACCTTGCTGCGCCTGCCTACGGGAATTTTCTACGCCCAGGGGGTTAAAGCCAATGTGCTGTTTTTTGACCGCAAGCCTGCCAGCGAAACCCCCTGGACAAAACAGGTGTGGATTTACGACCTGCGCACCAACATCAATATAACGCTCAAAACCAACCCACTCAAACGCAGCGACCTGGACGAATTTGTGCAGTGCTATCAACCAACCAACCGCTTCGAACGCGAAGCCACCTGGTCAGAAGCCAATCCACAAGGGCGCTGGCGCGCTTATAATTACCAGGAACTCGTATCACGAGACAAAGCCAACCTGGATATTTTCTGGCTGAGAGACGATTCGCTTGAAGATTCGGCAAATTTGCCGGATCCGGATGTGCTGGCAGTCGAAATCATCCAAGAACTTGAGGCGGCGCTGGAACAGTTTAGAGAAGTGGCTGAAGCATTAGAAAGCCCGGATGAGTGAACAAAACAAGCTGAACGCAGGAGGAAAAATGATGGCTTCTCAATTTACCTGGATCCCTTTTTATCAAGAATTGGCTAAAACCCTGGCTGATTGGGAAATTCGTCAGACCGAACTGATCAGTTTTCTGGAAGGTTTGCGCTCCCAACAATTAGTGATCACCTCGCTGATTGATAAGGATGAAGATGGGGCCACTTTTCTCTTGAAAGAGATAGACCCATTTACCTTCTTTGGCGTTTTTAACCGGGGAATTAGTTTTGGGCAACGGGTTGCTATCCTCAAAGAGATCAAGTCGTTTTTCCAGCTTGACAGCCCATTGCCAGGCGATTTTGATGGCATCCCGGTCATGAATAATATGAACTCGTGGTTTTTCGCCTATCAGAAAAACCGGCAAATTGGCGATGTGCAGAAATTGTGGCGGGTATTTCAATTGGCTCTTGTGAATGATCCGCTAAACAACCCCGACTTTTTACAGGCATTTGATGGCGCCCTGACAGTCAAGCAAACCAATATCAATTTGACCATGGGGTTGTTTTGGATTCGGCCAGAAATGTTTGTGAACCTGGATCAGCGTAACCGGGCTTATTTAAACATTTCATTGCCATCCGAAGGACTGAACGCTAAATTTTTCAAAGGCATTGTTCAAAAAACTCACAAAATCGGCAAACCGTTCGTCAATTTGTCATACGAAGCCTACTTGGCTAAGAATCAGAACATTGATCAACAGAAACCGCCTGCACCTTCTGACAAGATCAATTATTGGTTAGTAGGCGCTTACTGGGATAATCAAGACCCGCCGGACCAAACCAAGCGATTTGTCCAAGAGGGGATTTGGATCAATGGTTACCAGGATCGCTACATGGAGGAAGTCAAGTCTATACAGGTGGGGGACAAAATAGCGATTAAGGCATCGGCCACCAGGAAAAGAGGTTTGCCTTTCGATTCACGGAATCATACTGTCTCGTGCAATATTATCAAGGCGATTGGAACTGTTGTCGCCAATCGTGGCGATGGTCGTAATGTTGAAGTTGAGTGGGATGCGGACTTTGTAGAGAAAACCTGGTATTTTTACACAGCCAGGACCACGGTCTGGCATGTAAAGCAACCGGGCAGGGATGTTTGGGCGGAGGCAGCTGATCAATTGATCCAATTTGTCTGGTATGAGAAGCCACAAAACTACGAGTGGTTTATCAAACATTGGTGGCCTGAGGCCCCTCCGGCAAAATCCGGGAAAACTGAACCGGTTGAGATACCGCTCGATCTACCTTCTAAACCATTGTACTCTGTTGATAATATCGCTGATGAAGGAGCCTTCTTAGAGATAGAAGAATTGGAACAAATTATCCATCGGTGGAAGGATAAAAAGGCGCTGATTTTACAAGGGCCGCCTGGCGTTGGTAAGACATTTCTTGCCAAAAGGTTGGCTTATGCCTTGATGGGTGAAAAAGACCCAGCGCGAGTAGAAATGGTGCAGTTCCACCAATCCTATTCCTATGACGACTTTGTGCGTGGCTACCGCCCTCTGCCCGAAAAAGCCGGACGTTTTGGCTTGAAAAATGGTGTGTTTTACGAATTCTGCCAGAAAGCCTCTCTGGATACAAACCAGGAATATGTATTCATTATTGATGAAATCAATCGTGGCAACCTGAGCCAGATTTTTGGCGAGTTGCTGTCACTGATCGAACACGATAAACGCGGCCCCGAATTTTCGGTCCCGCTGGTTTACCAAAGTGAAAAGGAAGCGCGCTTTTTCATCCCGACCAACGTCTATTTGATGGGCCTGATGAACCTGGCCGACCGCTCGCTGGCCATGGTGGATTATGCCTTGCGGCGCAGATTTAGTTTCATCACTCTGGTGCCCAAGTTCGACTCGCCAATTTACCAGAAGTGGCTCACCGACCGGGGCATGAAACCTGAACTGATCAAGCAGATCACCCAGAAAATTTCGGCTCTCAACCACGAGATCCGCCAGGATCAACTGCTGGGTGAAAATTATCAAATTGGACACAGCTTCTTCTGCCCAAAGGGTGACCATTTCAACGAGCTGGATGAGCAATGGTATCAGGGAATTGTCAGAACTGAGATCATTCCACTCATCAAGGAATACTGGTTTGACAATCCCAAGAAGGCTGAAAATGTGGAAAAAGGGTTACTGATCTGATGGATGGGCTTGTTTCAGCGCCAGTTCAAGAGCAATACCTTTGGACGGAATACGGGATACCGATCCGTAATCTTTGGCACATGCTCCTGTATGGTTGGGGAGTGCCCCCACTGACAAGACTCGGAGAATTTCAGGGCATCGAAGATGCGCCATCCTTAGATGCCTTATTGGCCTCTGTCCTGGTGAAATTGGTTCAGCAACGCCTGCGCATCGGGTTGGGGCGTAACTATGTTCGAGAAAACCAGCGTATCAAGGGCATTCGTGGGCGGATTAAATTTACCGACAGCTTGAAGCGCCAGACTTTTGAACATGGTCAGGCATTTTGCGAATTTGACCAATATAGTTTGAATGTCCCCAAGAACCAGATTGTTCGCAGCACACTTTATCGTTTAATGCAGGTGGGTCAGTTTGGGGGGGATCGCAACAAAGCCAGCGAGCTGCGCCAGAGTATCCGGCGGGTGATCAATTTCATGGACGGGGTTGATCTGATTGAACTGAAACCCAATCTGATCCACGGGCAGCAGCTTGGCCGCAATGACCGAGATTACATGCTGATACTGGCGATCTGCGAATTGGTTTTAGAGCGCCAGATGCCAATCCAGCAATCAGGGGATACTCGTTTGCCCGCTTTAGATCATAAGAGCATCCTTATGTACAAAGTATACGAACGATTTATAGCGGGATTTTACAATTCGCATCTCGACGGTTGGAATGTCGCCAGACAAAAACCTATTTACTGGCCTGCAGAATCCAACAAATACCTGCCTGCGATGCAGCCAGATCTGATTCTGGTTGAAAAGAAAACGAAACGGCGGATTATCCTGGACACGAAATTCACCACCGGTAGTTTGATCGGCGATGGTTCAGGCAGCAAATCTTTTGATTCTTCCCATCTGTATCAGATATACGCCTACCTCAAAACACAAGAGCATTTATCTGAACAACATCGCTCAGCAACAGGGATTTTATTGTACCCAATGGCAAAAGAAGGTCAATTATCAGAGAAGATTGTGCTGCAGGGGCAGACAATCCGAGTAGAAACGGTTGATCTGACTGCGCCCTGGCAGGAAATTGAAAACAGTTTGTTGAAGCTTATCTTATAGAACATAACTGATGATTTTCTTAATCCTATCAAAAGGGTCTTATGTCTGAAAACCTGAACACACTCGTCAGCATCGCCTCAATCATTGAGGTTTTTGTTGTCATGCTATCAGTCGTTATCATCTTGTATGAAGTACACCAAAATAGTAATCTCGGTCGCGCCAATAATGTCCAGTCTATTGCAGAACTTTCCTCAACATTTAACATCCAACTGATTACAGATCGTTCTTTCGCAGAAATGTGGGTGAATGGTCATAACCGGTAAAAAAAAGGATTAGGTGGAACTTGGAAGATATACACAACCAAACACTTAACCAAATTCGGCATCTTGGCTTTCAACATGCTGGCCGCTGGTCTCTGCGTGGGAATGAAATCGAAGCCGATGTTCACACCCATTTGGATAAACGTAATGTGCTTTATGCCTTCGTCATCCATGAGCAGGTGTGCTACCTGGGCAAAACGGTGCGCCCCTTCCGGCAGCGGTTGGCCCATTACCAGCGGCCTGGCAAAAGTATGCGAACCAGCATCCGCGTCCGGGGGCTGATTATTGACGCCTTAAAACGCGGCGAGAGTGTGAATATTTATGTATTCGTCCCAACCGAAACAATCGAATACAGGGGCATGCCCTTGAACCTGGCAGCCGGGCTGGAAGACCCATTGATTGGGCTGGTCCAGCCGGAATGGAATATTGTGGGTAAGCGGCAGCAGCGCTCTAACCTCAAAATCGCACCGGCTCAGTTTAGCAAAAGCAAGTCTACCCTGCCGGGGTGGGAGCAAATGTTCTTATTGACCGTTGGCGCAACCTATTACAACCAAGGCTTTTTCAATGTCCCGGTCAGCCACGACCAACTGCTCAGAAAGGATGAAGGTGAAATCCATATCCAACTGGGGAACGCCGGGCTGACCATCGTTGGCCATGTCAATCGCAGCACCAACAACAACGGCACTGCCCGGGTGATGGGCCGCACCCCCTTGCGGGATTGGTTTGAAGACCACTGCAGCATTGGCGCCCAGGTGGAAGTTCATATCCTGGGACCAACCCGGATCCAAATTCGGACGGCAGAACGGGAAACCCGATAATTACACCGGCTGGCAAAATAACGGAATTCTACCTTCCCGGCTTCTTATTGCGCGGCTTGCGAAAGATCGCCCGGAATTGGCCAGCATAACGGGGATCGGAAAGTAAGGGCTTAAATAAAACCCATTTTTGAGACAAGGTGTCAATAGGTTTATCCTGATTGACCCGGGCGTCAAGCACCTGGTCAAGCCGGGCTAGAGCGTCCCGATATTTCCTTTGCAGCACCAGAATGGCCATCCGAATCTCTTCGGATTTGCCCTTCTTTCGGTCAAGCACATTCACGATTTGATGCATTTCTCTGTGCCGCCCCTGCTCACGCAGGGCGATGGCCTGGTTAACCATCAGCAGGTGTTTGTATTTTCTCTCCAACTTAAGATGGGTCCGGATCTCGAAAAGAGTTTCAATGGCCCGATAATTTTCATCAAGCAACTGCCGGTAAATAAACTTAACCAGGTGTTCGTTTGCACCTTGATGGAATTTCTGGTCAGGCATCCATGTTCTCACAGCCAATTGGTAGAGAACACAACCAACCAAGTTAACTACTTGAACTGCATTTTTTAGATATGCGCCGGAAATAAGGAAAACCTGGCCAGATTGATAGTTCCAGGTGTTGTATGGCGCAGATTTGGGCAATTTACCTAAATACAGAGAATCTATGGCCCCTTCACGGTGAACGAACAAGTTGCGGCGCTGATGGGTTTCATCCAAAGCCGCCTTGAAAGCCGGTACAAGATGATAATCCGCTCCCCAACTAGCAAGGTTACTCAGAAGAATGTCGAATTTATCCTTGTTCCGAAGCGCTTTTTGAGCAAATTCATAAGCAGTTTCAAAAGAAATCGGCTGACTCACCAGCATATTTTTCAGTTGGTCTTTCAAGTGATAGCCAATTGTCAGGTCTTTCGCCAGGGTTTCGAAAAAACTCATCAGCATAATGAGCGCCCCTCGACGCAGTAAAATGCCGTTGGCGGCTGGTTCCAAAACGATTTCCAGGACTTCTTTCAGGTCGTCGAGTTTTTCCGGGTGTTCTTTCGCCCAACGCAGCCCCTGAACAACAAAATCGCCAGAATCAATCGCCTCAAACATTTCTTGATTTTCGGGGTCTTCTCGATAATTGGGAAGAACCTCTTGCGTTTCCAGGTCGAGTATGTATGGGCGAAGTTCGCACTCAACATCATCCGGGTGTTCATCAAACAGCCGGGCAATTTTTTCGGCTGCTTCTCGGGCAAAATTTTTGTCCAACTGGTCTGCCACCTGCGGCATCTTCTGCACATAGGCAGTCAAAGCGCTGAGGTTGGCATTGAAGCGCAGCCAGGCTCGGCGTAAGTGGGTGGCAATTGCTTCTTCATTCAAATCGGCCATTGGAAATTCCTCAAAGGGAAACGCTTACAGCTTCAAACTTCAGCAGAACTGGCTGGCATCCACAAGCAGGCGATGACATGCAAACACGCTGCGAGAATAATTTTATAGAGTTGAGTGTATTGTTCCTGGTTAATCCTGTCTTCCCATCCCAGGTCATGCCCAAGTGTGTTGCGGGTCATATAGGTGATGTTAATTGCACTAGAAATGGACAAAGGTTGCGCTATTGAAGAAAGATTGCTGAGCACATCACCCCATGAAGCGTTTTTAGCTTTAAACTCAATACCAAGATTTGGACTCAGTTCTTGCAAGATATTACCCAGCGTTGATCCCTGGGGTAAAAGAGTGCGGTTATGTTTTAACAAGCTCTCAAACAACAGACACCCGCGAAACAGGTGTGTAAAAAATGGTTCCTGGCTTCCTGGTGGGATACCATAATCAAAGAACTGTTTTCGGAAATTCCATTCCAGGCAAAAGGTAATCAGGCTGGTAACCAGGGTACGTAGTTGAGGGTTATTCGAGGTTAATACAGGAGCAATAAAATCCTTCCTGAGATCTTGCAGGTTCAGATGGCTATTCGAAACAAGTCTCCAGTAAAAGCCAATGCCAGCTTCTACAATGTGTTGGGCCTGCTTGGTTAATTCCTGCGCCGCCTGATTCGGCTCGTCCCCTTCTAACATCAAGAAATGAGTAGAAGGTTTTTTGTCATTTAATGGATCAGCCTTTGCTTTGTCTATATCCTCCGAGACGGACGCGTCAAAAAAATAGACGGCGGTTTGGTAATCGTGCATGAGGTAAGAAGCAATCGCAATAAAGTAATATGGGTGCCCCTTATGAATTTTCGTAAAAGCCACAGGGTCTATTTGCTTGCAAGCCCGCAGCAAACCAAACATTTTCTCGCGTAAAACGACTGCCTGCCCGGTGTTTAACAGTTGGTCCGGATGCCGGTTATAATGATTCCAAAAATCAGTGACAAGCTGAATATCCTGTGCAGCAGCTTGATACAGAACCTTAAAACCTTCACCTCTAAAGATGGAATCTGCAATATCCATAATCTTCCCTGCCATTAATCAATTATCTTGTAAGACTGGTGATGCAGTTTGATTCTCAGAGTGATTTATTGAATGGCTCGCCAGTACATCTGGTTGACTCATGCAGCAATAGATGCCTGCATCATCAGGGAACAGATTCCGGTGAAGTCACCAACGGTTTGACCAAGAACCGGGGTTTGCTCTGCGCCAGGTCGTAAGCCATTTGCAGGTTCAGCCAGAATTCGGGCGTTGTGCGGAAAGCCTGGGCAAACAGCCAGGCGGTTTCGGGGGTCACGCCGCGCTTGCCCCGGACAATTTCATTTACCCGCTGCACCGGAATACCCAGGTGCGCAGCCAAGGCCACCTGGGTGATTTTCAACGGCGTCAGGAATTCTTCCTGCAAAATTTCGCCGGGATGGGTAGGGATACGATTTTCAGGAATTAACATAGCTCACCTTTAGTGATAATCAATCAAACTGACATCCTGCGGGTTATCCGCCTGCCACTTAAAAATGATGCGCCACTGGTCGTTCACACGGATGCTGTAAAATCCTTCCAGGTCGCCCTTTAAGCGCTCCAGGCGATTGCCCGGCGGCGCCAGCAAATCGCTCAAGCGAGCAGCGCCATTCAAAACATCCAACTTGCGCAAGGCAGTTTTATGAATATTCGCCGGAAAACGAACTACCCGGTTCGTGCGCCGCCCATGGTACAAATCTTCAGTAGCCTGGTCGCCAAACGAGATAATCATATTCTGCACCTTAAGTATATCACGCTTTCACGGTAATCATGTAATTTGGTTATTTATTATTCCACTTCCGCCGGCCCGATCCGCCACGACCAGGTATGGGAATCCCAGGTGGATTGGGCGATGCCGCCTAAAACGGGGTTGATGAAAGCCTGAAGAGCCTGGATGGCCGCATCAAAGGTATCAAATGGCAAATCGAGATTGGCAGTATATTTTGGTTTTCCAGAGCCTGCCGGAACGCTCGCGCAGTTGCATATTTCATTTTGTTGCCTCCTCAACCAGCCGGTTGATTAATGCCTGCACCCGGGCAGGGCGGGCTGCAGCCTGAGCGCGGAGTTTTTGACGGGTGGTCAGCCCACGGCGCAGCGCCTGGGTTAACGCCAGGCGGATCTGGTCGTCATCTACCTGGGAGAATGCACAATCCACAATGGTGCGTTCTACGGTGGTGATGGGCAGCCCGTCGTACCGGTGGACCTCTTGCGGTTCAAGCCGGGTTGTGTGCACCTGGATTCCAGGCCTGCGGCGAGAGCTGGTCGCCGGTAAAATCAGGTGGATTTCATCCGGGATGATGTCAGAGAGGGTGTAGACATACAGAGCGGTTTGAAAGCCGACCACAGCCGCCGGGCCTGCCCGAAGTACGGCTGCGTGAATTTCTTCAAACCTGCTGGCGGGAAACTGCACAAAACGATACACCCCCCCGCCAAGCTGGAGAAATTTTCCTCGCGCCACTTCCCGGTAAATCTGGCTGCGCCTTAAGCCGAGGTGCTGCGCCTGGGGAAGCGAAAAATAGCCCGCCTGGTCTTCGGCAACCTGGTAAAGTTGAAACTCTATTTCCTGGTTCATAATAATATGTGTAAAAAGAATACGAATTTGTATTCAATATGCACATATTATATCTTCAATCCAGCATCTGCACAAGCGCTCACTCCACCATCCGCCCCACCGCCTCTTCTAAATCTTCCTCGCCGGGGGCGGTGTAGATGCGGGTGGTGTTCAGGTTGCTGTGGCCCAGCAGGGCGGCGACTTTTTCAAGGCTGACGCCTTCGTCCAGCAGGGTTTTGGCAAAGGTGTGGCGCAGCACGTGCGGGGTGACCTGGCTGAGGTGGGCGGCAGCGGCGGCGCGGGTTACGGCACGCTGGACGGCGGCGGGGTCCATTTTGCGGCTGCGCTGGCCGGTGAACAGGGCGTCGGTGGCGGCCTGGGGACGCACTTCCAGCCAGGCGGCGGCAGCCTGGCGGGCGCTGGCGTTGAGTGGGATGGTGCGCTGTTTTAAGCCCTTGCCGGCCCGGACGGTGAGCAGGCCCTTGCGCTCGCTGAGCTGGATGTCTGCCAGGCGCAGGGCGCACAGTTCGCTCAGGCGCAGCCCGGTGTGCAGCAGCAGCAAAACAGCGGCGGCGTCGCGCTGGCGCAGCACCCACAGGCGCGGGTAGCGCGCTTTTGCGCTTTGCACGTCTTTTTCCACTGCCCGCACCAGGGCGGAGCGCTGGTTTTTGTCCAGCCAACGCGGCGCCAGCGCCCGGCTGGTGGCAACAGAGCGGACATGCTGGGCCGGGTTGGTTTGCAGCCAGCCACGCTGGACCGCCCACTGGCCGTAAGCCGCCAGGGCTGCCAGGCGGCGGTTGATGGTTTGGGGTTTGGCGCCCTGCTCCAGCAGCCATTGACGGTATGCCTGAACCTGGGCGGGGGTGATGGCGGAAAAGGAGAAGGAAGACGGCTCGCCCTGGCGGGCTGCCCAGCGGGCGAAGAGCATCAGGTCGCCCACGTAGCCGCGCACGGTGACCGGCGAGCGGTCTTGCGCTTCGAGATGGCGGGCAAACGCGGCGTAGGGGGGATTGGGGATTTTTTCGGTTGGGGTCATGGGGTCCTCCGGGGGGTGGGGGTAACAGCGGGGCGTACAATGCAAAAATGGGCGGGGGGTGCGCCAGGTTTTACCAAAACGCGGCTTTGGGCAGGCCGAGGTGGTCGTGGTATTGGAACAGGGCGGTCAGCAGCC
>CAZAYY010000021.1:0-68576 GCA_964489525.1 uncultured Anaerolineales bacterium | reverse complement strand
TCTAATCCTGCCAGCCAGTCGGGCACTTCAGCGGCCTCAGCTTCGGGTTCTTCCTCGGCTTCGGGTTCTAATCCCGCCAGCCAATCGGGCACTTCGGCGGCCTCGGCTGCGGGTTCTTCCTCGGCTTCAGGTTCTAATCCTGCCAGCCAATCGGGCACTTCGGCGGCCTCGGCTGCGGGTTCGTCTGCGGGTTGGGCTTCGGCTTCGCCCAGCACTTCGCCAGCGGCTGCAGCGGCCATTCCGGCCAGCCAGTCGGGCATTTCTTCGGTTTCACCCTCAGCAGGTTCGGCATCCAGGGAGGCCAGCCAGTCGGGCGCTTCAGCGGCTTTTTCTTGAGGTAGTTCGCTCAAGTTAAATTCCGGAATCCCCGATTCTTCTTCGGAATCAATTCCCTTTAACCAATCCGGTACCTCCGCGTCAGCGTCAAGTTGTGCATTTGCATCTTTGCTTTCTGGTACGGAGGAGATTTCTTCAAGCCAGTTTGCCATTTCCGTATCCAGGTCATCTTTCGTTTCAGGAACGGCGGATATTTCCTCTAACCAATCGGGAACATCGGCATCTGGCTTCATGTCAAGGATCTCTTCCTCAGAAGCTGCGGGGGCCAGGCCCTTAAGCCAATCTGGAATTTCCGCCTGGACTGCCTCTTCCGATGAGGGTTGATTTTCTTCATGGAAATCTTCATCCGATGGCCCTGGTTCTTCCGGGGTGTTGGGGTCGCGAGGTGACCAACCGGCATCCTTCATCCAATCAGGTAAGTTATCATCTGCCATTTCTGGTTCTCCACTGAAAAAGTCAAACGCTTGGTCGGTTTTTTCGGTACTTGCCTTGTTTTCATCCCCGAGCAAAAAATCCATCCGGTCGAAAGACTCGTCTCCAGGCGTAGAAAAATCCAACCCCGCCCCCAATGGTTTGGATTTGCTATCCGGTTCGGGCAGGAGCCAATCGGGAGATTCGTCTTCTTCTTGGATTTGGAGTCCAAGTGAAGAAGCCCAGGCGGGTTGTGTTCCACCGAAACTATCTTGTTGCCCGGGTTGGTAGCTGAGCCTGGGCACCGAAACAGCAAGATCTGCAACCATGGACGCAATGGGTGCTTCAGCAGAAATATAAATTGTGTATGGGTCTAATTCCTGTACCCTTTTTCGGTGTGTTTCAGCATCTGCTTTTCGTTCTGTTGCTTCCAGGTTTTTTGCCAGAACCCGGTTGGCCTCCAGGCAATAGGGCAGTTTGCTTAACAACTGGCTGGCAGTTTGAACAGCATCCACCCGCTGGCCGTTCGCATCGTACATGGTGGAAAGCAGGGCTTGTAAATCCAGTCGGCGGGGTTGGTCACCTAGAGCAGTCCTCAATTCCTGGATAGATTGCTCAAATAAATCCCCTTGTGCATACATCCGGGCCAGCGCACCGCGTGTCATCCGAATTTTTGCCGGTTCAATGCCATCTCGTTTGCCAAAAAGCCGTTTTAGTTCTTCTTGAATTGCGGCATTGGCGGGCTGCCTTTCAAAAGCGCGTTCCATGTGCCAGATGGCTGCGTCGAGGTTTCCTTCATCTTCCCGGATGATCGACATGCCAATATGCGCCACAAAATCATCCGGAACAGAAGAAAGCACCCTTTGAAAAATATCTGCTGCATCGCTGTAGCGTTGGTTTTCCAGGAAAGATTTGCCCAACAAACGGTATGTGTCGATGTGTTTTGGGAAGTACTTCAGGATATGACGGCAGTGTGAAATTGCCTCATCTGTCCTTCCCTGGTCAATCATCGCCTCGATTTCTCGGTTGTAGCTTCTTAATGGAACATTTGCCATAGCAACACCAGCTTAATAGATTTGCCCCGGATTTGTCAGTCCCTTATGGGCAGGTGGCACGCAATTTGTTGATGAACTGCGTTTTGGTACAGGAAGACATACTAACTATTATACCTGTGAAAAGCGAATTTTTGGATTTTATGATGGTTGAGGTGTCCGAAAACCTTTCGTTTTGGATTGTTAACCCATGAAATTCAAAAAAACCTCTCTCCTGGTAAACCAGAAGAGAGGTTTTTGCAAGGATTATTTGGATCGGGATTAATTGGTTTTCGGCGATTCTTTTTTGCTTTGCCAGATGCTCCAGCCAACCAGTGCAATCAAGACCAAACTGGTGAGGACAATCCAGATATTGAACTCAGTGTACCGGACCAAAATTGGCGCTGCAATTAATGAGACCAGGTTGACAACCTTGATCATCGGGTTAAGTGCAGGTCCAGCTGTGTCTTTCATTGGGTCGCCAACTGTGTCACCCACGACGCCGGCTTTGTGTCGTTCGGAGCCTTTGCCAGTATTCTTTTCCAGGTTTCTTGGTTCATCTTCAATGGATTTTTTAGCGTTGTCCCAGGCACCCCCTGCATTTGACATAAAGACTGCCAGCAGCTGACCCGAAAGAATAATGCCTGCCAGGAACCCGCCCAACGCTTCCACCTGCAGCACCAGGCCAACCACAATGGGTGTGATGACCGAAATGATGGCCAATGGAATCAGTTCTTTTTGGGCAGAGCGGGTGGAAATGCCAACAACCTGGGCGTAGTCGGGCTGCACTTTGCCTTCCATAATGCCGGGAATGCGGAATTGGCGCCGAACCTCATCTACCACAAGGCCTGCAGCCCGGCTAACCGCACGAATGGACAGCGAGCTAAACAGCCAGGGGAGAGCGCCACCGATGAGCAAGCCGATAAACACCCGTGTGTCGGCAATGTTGATTCCGGTAAGCAGAACTACATCTTTACCTTCATTGATCATCGCCTGTTGGGCCCGGCCGATATCGGTAATGAAAGACGCAAATAAACTTACAGCGGCAATTACGGCCGAGGCAATGGCGATGCCTTTGGTGATGGCTTTGGTGGTGTTGCCCACCGCATCCAGGTCTGCCATAATCTGGCGGGCGTTTTTGGTTTCTTTGTCTTCCATACCTTGCCAGGACATTTCACCAATCCCATTGGCGTTATCCGAGATCGGCCCGTAGGAGTCCATGGCGACATTGTTGCCGGTGTGGCTGAGCATACCGATACCAATCATCGCAACCGCGTACAGAACGTAAATGGGGTCAAACTGATTTACTGGGTAGAGCATCATGGCAGCAATAAAGCTGATGACGATCACCACCAACGCCCAAACGCTCGAGTCCATGCCCACGGATAAACCCGATAAAATGGTCGTTGCTGGACCTCCCTTGGTGGAGTCCACGATTTCTTTTACCGGCGCGTGGCGGGTTGCCGTGAAATACGATGTGAGCGGGTTGAAAGCCACAGCCAGACCAACCCCAATGGTGGTAAGCATGCCCAGCTTCCAATCTTGGGCGTAGTAATGGGCAAGCAAGAAGGCAAATATAACCGTGTTGACGCTCGAAACTTCATACGAGCGGAACATGGCCTCTTCGGCATCGTGCGCCCGCAAGAATTTAATGGGGAACTTCTCCCAGATGGGGACTGTAAACGTTCCCAGGATGGAACTGATGACCCCAATGGCTCGGATGATCAGCGGGTAAACAATCCACTTTAAATCACCTGTTATGGCCACCAGAGCCAGGCCGAGGATTAGCCCCGAGACGATGGTTACCTCGTAACTCTCAAAAATATCTGCAGCCATACCTGCACAATCGCCCACGTTGTCTCCAACCAGGTCTGCAATGACTGCGGCATTGCGGGGGTCGTCTTCTGGAATATCTTTTTCAACCTTGCCGACAAGGTCTGCGCCAACATCAGCCGCTTTTGTGAAGATACCACCGCCTACCCGCATGAACAAGGCAATCAAGGTGCCGCCAAAGCCAAAACCCAGCAGCGCATCTGGAGCGGCTTTGCCAAAGATAATGAAAATCACCGTTCCACCAAACAGGCCCAGGCCATCGGTGAGCATGCCCGTAATCGTGCCTGCGTAGTAGGCAATTCCCAATGCTTCATTGAAGCCGCGCCGGGAGGCGGAAGCGGAGCGCACACTGGCCTGGATGGCCATGCGCATGCCCAACTGACCGACAATCAGCGAAAAACCAGCGCCCATAATAAAGGCAACGGTCCGGCCGATGGCGATGATCAGGGTTGTGTTATTGGGGAATTCTTCAAGGGCTTCATGGCTTGGGGGAACGATATAGACACTGAGGAACAGCGCAACGGTGAGCAAGCCAATCAAGGGAAGGATTGTGCGAAGTTGGGTGGAAAGATAGCTGTCTGCACCAATGCGAATGGCGTTCCACACCTCTTGCATTTTCGCAGTGCCTTTATCTTTGTTCAGAACCGTGCCTCGCAGCCACCAGGCATACGCAAGGCTTAGAAAGGCCGTGAGAACAACGAATATAATCGAAATTTGTTCAAAATCGTTGAGGCCGTGTCGTGCAAGTCCGAGCAAGTCCATAATATCTCCTGAGTTTAGGCGCAAATGCGCAAATCGTGAGTTTAATGTTCCGGTGGTTTCAAGAAGGAAAATGGCAGATTTCGCATCCGCCAATATGCACCAGTTCTCCCTTCAGGTTCGCCGGGAAACCCAATTTGCTCTTTTGGTTAACGATGTTCTTGGGGTTGTCTGCCCTATAAGAAGGGAGACCTTCTTTTCATGATCCTCCTTATTGGATACTCGATTACACTTTGCCCTGCGCCGTTAAAATAACGTTATTCATACACCTGGTTAGGGTGCTGCATGGGCAAAAGCAATCAATTTGTGTAAAGAGATTGAAACAGAAGCATAAAAATTAAAGTTAGGTTAACTTTATTCCATATTGTTACCATGACTTTCTAATCACTGCAAGCAATTTGCGCTTTTCACCATGAAAAATTAATTTTATTTTAATGTAATCGTGCGGAATCTGCTTTTGTATCTCGCAACCAAACCGTGAGGCTATTGGTAAAGACAAGCACCTGGCATGAGTGCTTGATTAAAAAAAAGTTAACCGCTTGACTTTCGTTTTTTTATTCTGTATATTGTTACAGGCAACATTGCTTCCAAATTTTTTAATTTAAAAGAAAGATCCACAAACGCTTTTAGGAACGACGAGTTTCAAAGGAATGCTTTTATTTTCTCTTCAATTCGGGATCATACAATTGGGATTGAAACCTGGAATGGATTTTCACCTGCCTGTGGTTTAGACAGGGAAGCCGACCAACTTTTAGAAAATTTTCAACGCAAACAAACCCGGCATATCTGCAGTATCTCCTCAATAAAAGTGGTTGCCATAATATGGAAAGAAGAGTATTCTGTTAATAGGTTTTTTGAAAAATCCAGCTTGAATTTCCACCTTTCGTCTGAAAAACGTTCTAGGAATTGGCCCCCTTCAAATATAAGGATCAGGATTTATACATATGAAGATTGACGATTCTGTGCTTAAAGACATGGATGAGGATGAGGATGATGAGGATTTTTCCCCCATTGCGCGCTTGATTGAATTGGGGAGGCAGAAAGGCTTTGTCACGATTGATGATATCCTCATGTTCTTCCCAGAAGCCGAGCAGGATGTGGACCAGTTGGAGGAGACTTTTGCCGCCCTGTTGAGTGCCGGGGTGAATTACATTGAAGACCTGGCGCTTATTGAACCTTCTGAGCAAGACCTGATTGCTGAAGAAGATGAAATGGAGGAAGACCTGCGGCAAGATGCCGTAGCCGATGAAAACTACCTGTCCAATATTGATACAGACGATATGATTGGTTTGTATCTGAAAGAAGTTGGCCGGGTTCCCCTGTTAACTGCAGAACAAGAAGTGGATTTGGCGCAGCGAATTGAGCGTGGACGGGTGTCGCGTGAAGAGCTTGCCAGGGGAGAATTGGACAGCCGCCGCCGGGATGCACTTCGCATGCAAATTGAGGATGGTTGGGCCGCTCGCGAACACTTGATCACCGCCAATTCGCGCCTCGTAATCAGCGTGGCGAAAAAATACATGGGGCGCGGGGTGCCTTTTCTGGATTTAATTCAAGAGGGTAATATTGGCCTGATTCGGGCTGCCAAAAAATTTGACTACCGCCGCGGTCACAAGTTCAGCACATACGCCACCTGGTGGATTCGCCAGGCTGTCACCCGGGCCATTGCGGACCAGGGGCGGACGATTCGCGTACCCGTTCACATGGGCGATCAGATTAACAAGCTGCTGCGCATCCAACACCAGTTAACCCAACGTTTGGGGCGCGACCCATCGGTGGATGAGTTGGCCGCGGCGTTGGATGTCCCGGCGAAAAAAGTCGAGAACATGATCCAGGTTGCGCGGCGCCCATTGTCTTTGGAAACCCCGACCGATGATGAGGAAGATTCGGTCTTGGGGGATTTTATTGAAGATACCGAAGCCTCTGCACCAGATGAAACGGCGACCTATAACCTGCTGCGCGAACATTTGGAAGAAGTGCTGAGCAGCCTGCCGCCTCGTGAGGTGCGGATTTTGCAGCTTCGCTATGGATTGATGGATGGCCAGGCGTATACCCTTGAAGAGGTGGGCCGCAAAATGGGGGTTACCCGCGAACGCGTCCGCCAGATTGAAGCGCAAGCCCTCAGCCGGCTGCGTCACCCGGCAGTGCGCAGAAAGCTGCGCGAGTACCTGGGCTAAAACGCTTTGTTTTCTGTAGAATTTGTAGAGTATCGTCCCCAGGTAGGTGTACCCGCCTGGGGACGATACTCTATGGGGCCGGGGGTGGGCCTGATTCGTTGCTTTTCTTCTTGAAAATCAACATCCCTTCGCTGCCATAAATATCGGTTTCGATCCGGTAGAGCAGGGTATAAGTTTGCTGGAATTGGGGGTTTTTGAACAAAGACTCGCGCCCATATACTTCGAGCAGTACGATGTAATCGGGCATTTCTGAGAGGATTAAATCCGGCGCGACCGCGAAGGTGTTGGCATGCATTTCCGGCGGCAGGGGGTAGTACCTCACCGATTGGGGAGAATTCAACCCCACCAGGTCGAGGATGGGCGCACGGGTGACGTAGCCAATCACGCCCACATCGCCAGCGGCAATCGTTGGCAAAGGTTGTTTTCCATCGATTTCTTTAAGCAGCAGGTTTGCCGCCTTGGCATATTCCAGCTCCAGGGCATACCAGGCCATGTCAGGGGCAGGTCGGGTCAGCCCGTGGTCAGGCTGGCGCACCCATCCATTCAGCGCCAGGGCCGCTGGCACAATCACGAGGGCGACCCGGCCCAGCAAGGCCAGGGAGGGGGCGCCTTTAAACCGCCCGGCCAGCGCTGAATGAACATCCCCGCCCAGGGTTGCCACCCCGGCCAGGATGGTAAAGATATAGGGAACCAGCGGCGGGGTCAGGTACCAGCGAAAAATGAGCGGGTTGGCGATGGCGAAGACCACAAAAAAAACCCAGGGGTACAGCAGCCAGGGCCACAACCGGGGTGCTGTACGAGCCAGCCGCCGGGCGCCTACCAGAAATAAAAATGGATGTAGAAAGACCCCAACCCAGATCGCCGGCACGCCAAAGGCCAGGTTTTCCATGAAGGGGGTGGTGTAGTGCTGCAGCAGCCGGACGAATGCCTGGGTGTCCGGCAGCAGGTAAGCCACGCTTTTGGCGGTTACGGAGTGAGGCAGCGGGCTGCCATAGACCAGGGTTGCATACCCGAACCAGGCCAAAACAGGCACTGTGGCGGCAGCAGCTTCACCCCAGGTGATGTTGGGGCGATGATTGCTGCCTTGCTGCGGCGCGGCTTTTTTGGGGGCGGAATGGTCGAGTTTGGATTTCCGGTGCGCCAGCCAGGGCGCAGCCCAGCCCGTCCAGAACCGGTCGAGGGCTAGCGGACCCAGCAGCAGCAGCGCATCGGGCCGGGTGAGCAGGCTGAGGGCGGCCAGAAAGGCGGTCCAAACTCGACGCTCTGCCAGATGGGCACTGGTGGTTGCGGTTAGCAGCAAGACAAACAGGCTGGTTTCCAGCCCGCCAATGGCGAAAGTTACGCTAAAGGGCAAAACTGCCCAGGCCAGCGCTGCAGCAGCCCCGGCTGCTGGAATCTGACCCTTTCTTCCCAACCAGAGCAGCAGCCAGCACGTCAGGATATCGGCGATGATGTTGATTCCCAGGGCGAGCACCGGGAAATTCGCCTGCGGTCCGCCTGCAAAAAAACCTGAAAACGCCATCAGCGCAGCATACACTGGTGTGGTGGTGCCCAAAACCCACTCGCCAGGGTTATATACCAATCCGCTGCCGCTGAGTAGGTTATAAGCATAGCGGAAGGTGATATAGGCATCGTCAATGGTGCGAGCCCCAGGTAGGACCCGGGCTGCCAGTGCTGCCAGACCTACCAGGGACGCCAGCAGAACCGGGTTCAGGTTCATATGGGCAGGCTGGCGGGGTTGGTGTACAGTAGGACTTTTGGAGTGTGCCATAAAACATTTTCGGGATTATACTTTTGCAGAGTTTCTTGCCCGGTTTGCCAGTTTTGTTTGAGCAGCCTTGCCTGCTGCATACCAGGATTATACTTTGTTCAAAGGCAACCCTTCTCATTCTATTACTGGTCACCCAATGCTTGATTTATGAAACTTTTGCCAATGCCTTTAAAGACTCAAAAATTTGCCTGGCTGGTTGGTGGGCTGCTGGTGAGTGCGCTTTTAAAAATGGCGCTGCTGTTGGCGGATGTGGTTCCTTTAAATTCCGATGAGGCGATTGTTGCCCTGATGGCCCGGCATATGCTGCAGGGGTCTTTTCCCGTTTTTTTCTACGGCCAGGCATACATGGGCAGCCTGGATGCAATGTTGGTAGCCCTGGGCTTCCTGGTTTTTGGCCAGCACGCCTGGGTGATCCGGCATGTTCAGGTGTTGTTATACCTGGGAACCATCATTACCACTGCGTTATTGGGAGAAAAGATTTTTCGCCGCTGGCAGGTCGGTGCGCTGGCGGCCTGGCTGCTGGCCATTCCAACCGTGAACACCACTTTGTATACCACGGCCAGCCTGGGCGGGTACGGCGAGGCGCTCTTGTTGGGCAATTTGCTCATGTTGGCCGGGTTGGGGGTAGCAGGCCAGGGCGTGGGCGAGGAGCGCCCTGCCAGGTTGGCAGGGCGGTTTGCCTGGATGGGTTTGCTGGTTGGAGTGGGGGTGTGGGCTTTTGGGCTTACCCTGGTTTTTTCGATACCGGTTGCAATCATGCTGTTGTTTTGGGCTGCCCGGCACGTCCGGGCTGGGATGCCCCTGCCGCATTTGTTGGGGCTGGTTGCTGTTGGGCTGGCCGGGCTGGCACTCGGGGCATTTCCCTGGTTGTGGTTTGCGGTCAACAGAGGGTTGGATGTTTTGCTGTTTGAAATGGGCGGCGGGGCTATTGCAGGGGTAGGGGGGCTTTCTGTTTTTGATTCGGTGTTGCAGCATTTGTTTTCTTTCCTGGTATTGGGCACCACGGTCATTTTGGGTTTTCGTCCCCCCTGGGAAATTCGCTGGCTGGCTCTGCCCTTGATTCCGTTTGTGCTCATGTTTTGGGCAGCCGTGTTTTGGCGAGTTTTAGGCGGGAAAAAAGGCCTGCCAGAGCCTGCCCTGGCTGTGGAAGTCAACCCAGGCCAGGGGCTGCTTAAAGGCGTGATGGCGGCGCTGGTGATTGGGTTTGTGTTCACCCCCTTTGGCGCTGACCCTTCCGGGCGCTATTTTTTGCCCCTGGCAGTTCCCATGGCGTTATTTGCGGCAGCGTTCATTGATTCTCTTAAGCAGCATTATGGTGGTTGGGCACTTGGCCTGGTGGTCATGGTGTTGGTGTTTCACCTTGCAGGAAACGTGCAGAGCGCCCTGCGCTACCCGCCGGGCATTACCACCCAGTTTTACCCGGTTACCTGGGTTGACCACCGGCATATAGATGCACTGCAGGATTTCCTTAAAGAAAATGGCGAGGTGCATGGATATACCAATTATTGGGTGGCGTACCCGTTGGCTTTTGAATCGGCTGAAGAATTGGTTTACGTCCCGGCGCTGCCATACCACCTGGATTTTCGCTACACCAGCCGCGACAACCGTTATGCGCTTTACCAGGTGGAGGTGGATTCAGCTGAACGAGCCGCCTACATCACCACCCACCACCCAGAACTGAACGAACGCCTGCGGGCTGGTTTCACCGCCCTGGGCGTGACCTGGAAAGAAACCCGGATTGGGGATTATGATGTGTTCTATGCGCTTTCTGAAAAAGTAGAGCCTCGTGACCTTGATTTGAATCCATCGCCATGAAAAACACCCACCACGCCCAGATGAACGAACTTTTGATTGGTAAAAACCTGGGTTGGATCAGGTCCCCTTAAACAAACTTTAGCTTCCCTGCAGCGAAGGCCACCATGCGCAGCAGCAGCCAGCCGTGTTTCCAGCGGCTGATGTTGGTTTGGCCGTAGCGCCGGGCTTGGTAGCGCACGGGCAGGTCTACAATTTTCAGGTTCAGGCGGGCCGCGCCGAAGAGAAGGTCGAAATCGCCAAAGGGGTCGAAGTCGCCAAAGTAGGCGCGGTTGTCGGCGATTTTCTGATAATCTTTTTTCCACAGCACTTTCGTGCCGCACAGGGTATCTTTGATGGGTTGGCCGAGCAGCCAGGAAAACGCAATACTGAAGAACTTGTTGCCCAGTTTGTTGAGCGAGCGCATCGCCTGGTTTTCCATCGGGTAAACCAGCCGCACCCCGTTAATAAATTCGCCTTTGCCAGAGACCAGGGCTTCATAAAAGCGGGACAGGTCTTCCGGGGGTACGGTCAGGTCGGCATCCAGAATCATCAGGATGTCGCCACGGGCTTTGGAAAAGCCCAGCCGGACGGCGTCGCCTTTGCCTTTGCCAGTTTGCCGGTGAAGTTGGGCTTTTCGCTGGGGGAATTGGTTGATGGCTGCTTGAATGGCGGCGAAGGTGTCATCGGTTGAATGGCCTTCCACAAACACCAATTCGGTCCCGGCGCCCATTTCTGGGGTGCGTTCAAACACGGCCTGGATATTGCCCGCTTCGTTGCGGGCCGGGACGATGACCGAAACCAGCGGGGCCTTGTTGGGTGCCTTTGGGCAGGGCGCCGGGCGCGCCACCAGGAAGTTGGTCAATGCGCCGTGGTTGAAAGGCCAGAGATGGGCGAGATAGCGGTTGGCAATGGTGGTTATCAGAGGGAGATACAAAGGCAGCAGCAAAGCCCGGCGGCGGCGAACCAACTCATATCCCGTCAGGTGCAGCAGGTGTTCCAGGTCTTCCACGGCCAGCCAGTTTTGTTCCAGGCTGGGCTTACTTAAGCCAGCGCGCTGCGCCAGGGTCAGGGGGGCTTCCCAGAGGTATGAAAAAGTATTAAGGATGATTCGGGTGTGGGGCTGGCAAACCCGCTGTAAGCCTTCCAACATCTGCTGGACATCCCACAGGTCGTTGACCAGGTCGGACAGAATCACCACATCAAAATGGGTTCCCATGGGGAGTGCATGGGCATCGCCTTGGACAAAGTGCAGACTGGGGTAATGGGCATTTGCTTGTTTGAGCATTTGACCGGAAAAATCAATCCCGACACCATAAGAAGGCTCCAGCGCGGCCAGCAAATCGCCTCTGCCGCAGCCCAATTCCAAAACCCTTAAACCTGGGGGGATGAAAAACCGGTAATATTCGGCCAGTTTTTGCTGGTAGAAACGGCTCCAGCGGCTCAGGGTGGGCATGCTCTGGGCAACTTTATCCCAGTGGGCGCGGCGGGATTGGGTGTATGCGAGGTTGGGTAGGAATTTTTGGGGGTGCACTTAACCCTCAGGTCATCGGTCGGTTGGTAGAGGATGCTTTATAATAGCATTACCCATTTTTAGGGCTGTTGTCTTTTGGTGTATTCTAATGGTTATTCGAAGCATCTGCAATGTCTGAAGACCCGCCAACCCAATCTTCGCTGGCTGCCTGGGTAGAAGCCAGAAATAAGCAATATCCCTGGCTCAAACCCTGGTTATCTCTGGTAATTTGGGGTGTGATTTTTGGTCTGGTTTGGCAGTTGTTTTCCATTTTGCCCCAGGATGAACTTTCGGACTGGAACCGTTTTTATACCCAGCCCGACGGGCTGCGGTTTTACCCGCCCTGGTCTGCCTGGTTTTTCGGCCTGTTTAATTGGGAGGGAGGGAAAACCTGGTTTACTGCCCTGGGGTGGGTCATTGTTGCTTTTTATACCTGGAAAATATCCCACAATACCATTGCCGTTGCCATGGCAGGGTTTAACTTCCCAATCCTGGTCAGCCTTTCGCACGGGCCTGCCGATGCCTTTTTGATTTTAGGCCTGGCGCTGCTGCCCTGGGGGATTCCCCTGGTGCTGATTAAGCCTCAGGTGGTGATTTGGGCTTTGTTTGCTCGTTTTCGTTGGCTTTGGATGGCGGCTGTGTTTGGCCTGCTCACTTTTCTGGTGTGGGGGTTATGGCCCATAACCCAACTAGGTGTTGCCCAGGATGCTGGAAGTCTGGTGAGCGTTCACAATATCAGCGCTTGGCGATTGGGTTGGCCATTTGGAGCGGCTGCCCTGGGGATGATGCTCTATACCCTCCGTTTTGACCGTGACCCCGACCGCCTGATGTGCGCAGGTGCTCTGCTATTCCCTTATATGATGGTCAACCACTACATCCCCTTGCTCCCCGCGTTGGGCAGGGTTCGAACATGGCAGCGGTACATTTTGTGGGGTTTTTTGTGGCTTCCCATTGTGTTGATGGGTTTTTCAGAACATTGGCGCAGCGCAGCCATGCTTTACCCCTTTGTGCTGTGGGTGTTTCTGCATAAACCTGAACGACCCTCAGCCTGGGGTGTTTCTATGGGCTTAAGCTGGCTGGAACCGCTTGAGAAACCCATGGTAGAAATGGGAAAAGGCTGGTATACCCGCTTATTCAATCCAAAGGAGCAAGTGTGAGTACCCGCCGGCTGCTTGTTTGGATTACTTTCCTGGCGGTGTTTGCCATGACCGCCCGGATTTCGCTGGACACCGACACCTGGTGGCACATTCGCACCGGGGAGTGGATTCTGGAAAACCGGGCGGTGCCGCTTACTGACCCTTTTTCCTACACCCGCTATGGGGAGGATTGGGATTACCCGGCCTGGCTGCTGCAAATTCCTTTGATGTTGGTGTACCGGGTGGTTGGCCCCGGTTGGTTAAACCTTTGGGTGGCGATGATCATTACAGCCGCTTTTTATTTTGTCTGGAAAGCGATGGAAGGCGGAGAATTTCTCAAGGCCTTTATTCTCATCCTGGCGGTTACCGTTTCGGGCATTTTTTGGTCTGCCCGGCCGCATTTAATGACACTTTTTCTTTCGGGCGTCTTTCTCTTTATCCTGGAGGACTATCGTTACGACCGCAAAAACCGCCTGTGGCTGTTGCCCATTCTAATGGTGGTTTGGGCCAACAGCCACGGTGGTTTCGCCAATGGCATTATCATTGGGCTGGTATACGGGGTTGGCTTTAGCCTGGACTGGTTGGGGGCGTTGTGGAAGCGCAGAAACGCCGCTCGTAAAGCCCGCTCCTTTGGTGAGGTGCCGGACCCGAGCCTGGACATTGCAGTTTCGCAGGCTTTTCGCAAAGTCTGGCAGCTTTTTGTGGTTGGCCTTATCCTGGTTGTCGCGATGACCATTTCGCCTTATGGGGTGGACCAACTGCTCTATCCTTTTGAAACGGTCAATATGCAGATTTTGCAGGACTACATCCAGGAGTGGCAGCCGCCCGATTTTCAAAACCTGAGCGTGCAGCCGTTTGCCTGGATGCTGCTGCTCACCCTGGGAGCGGTGGGGGCCTCGCGCCGGGGTTTGGAGACGATTGATTTTCTGCTGGTGGCTGTGTTTGCCTATATGGGCCTGCTGGCAGGGCGCAACATTGCCCTGTTTGCCCTGGCTTCGCCGATTGTGCTCTCGCGCCATGCCGGGCTGGTGGTGGACCACTGGCAAAAGTGGCTTGGGCTGCGCCCGTTTAAGCTGGGCGAGCGTCCTCCCACCAAGCTGCAATCGCGGGTTAACCTATTTTTGCTGATTGTCGTATTTCTGGTCGTGGCCCTCAAAACCACCCTGGTCGTGCCACTTTCGATTAACGAGAAATTTATTGCCGACAACTACCCGGTGAGGGCCGTTGAGTACTTAAAAGAAACCCGCCCGCCGGGCAACCTGTTCAATTCTTACAACTGGGGCGGCTACATCTTGTGGGCGCTGCCTGAATACCCGACCTTTGTGGATGGGCGGACGGATTTGTATAACGATGAAATCCTCGGCCAGTGGCTTCAGGTGGTGCGGGCAGATGACGGCTGGCAGCAAGTGTTGGACCGCTGGCAGGTGCGGGTTGTGTTTCTCGAAAAAGGCACGCCTGTGCTGCGCTTTTTGGAGGCGGAAGGCTGGCAAAAGGCCTACGAAGATGATAAGGCTGTGATTTTTACCCGGTAGGCCGATTGTAAACGAACCGCAAACAAGGTATTGGATGAAACCACTTATCCCCAACCCGGCCCGAATCGGCTGGATATTGTTCTTGAGCCTGTTGGCGTTTGCCCGCTGGCTGGCCCCTGAACGCGGGATGGACAGCCTGGGCCTGCATGCAGCCTGGGATGCTTTATTTGCGCTGCTTCTGCTGGCAGGGTTCCTGTTTGCAGCGTTGGGGTTAGGGTTGAAGCTTTTCGCGCTGTTTCGCCTGGCCGGGCTAACCTCTTTGGAGAAAGGCGCCTTGGCCCTCTTTTTAGGCCAGGGCGTTTTGGGCCTGGGTGTCACTGCGCTGGCTTTGCTTGGTTTATTTTCTCCCATATGGGTGGGGGTTGGGCTGGCAGCGGCGGGCGTGGTTAACAGCGCCGGGGCCTGGAGCGCCTTGGGCCGCGCCTGGGGTGCGCTGCGTGAAACTCGGGCAGGGTGGGGCAGCCTGGGTTTTTGGGGCTGGTTGGGTTTGGGGTTTGGCTTGCTGGTGGCAGCGATGACCGGCCTGGTGGCGCTTGCCCCGCCCGTGCATTATGATGCAATAATGTATCACCTGGAAGCCTTGCGGTATTTCTTTGATGCCGGACGATTCATCCTGCTGCCGGACATCTGGCAGGCCAACCTGCCCTTTGCGGGAGAGATGCTCTTTGCCATTGGCCTGGCTTTTGGCAGCGACATCTTTGCCCGGCTGGTGCATTTTTCGGCCGGGTTAGGGCTGGTGCTGCTGACCTGGATTTTTGCCCGGCGCTGGGCAGGCCCTGCTGGCCGCCTGGGCTGGATGGCTCTGGTGATTTTGCTTGGGGTTTGGGCGCTGCCGCTTTGGGCGAGCGATGCCCTGGTGGATATTCTCTGGGCCGTGGATTTGGGGCTGGCGGTGTTTGGGCTGCTGCGCTGGCGCGAGACAGAAGACAAGCATTTTTTGGCGCTGGCCGGGGTTTTTGCCGGGCTGGTCATTGGCGTCAAATCTCTGGCGCTGGCCGGGGCATTTGCGCTTGGCCTGTGGGTGCTGGCGGCGGCTTTGCGCTCACAGGACTTGCGTGGTTTTGGGCTGCGGGTTCGCCTGCAGGCAGCCGCCTGGGCCGGCCTTTGGTATGGACTTCCGGCGGTCTTGTTCGGGCTGCCCTGGTACCTGAAAAGCTGGGTGCTGGCCGGAAACCCGGTCTACCCCATTCTTTGGGGCGGCCCGGGGTGGGACGCCCTGCGGGTGGATCTGCTTTCCACCTACCTGCAGAGCTTCGGGGTTGGGCGCAGCCTGCTCGATTTTGTTTTGCTGCCGTTTAACCTGTACACCCAGCCGGGCCAGTTCAGCACCCTCAAGCTGTATGAGGCACTCAGCCCGCTGTTTCCCCTGGCTTTGCTATACCCCTGGCTGGCGCGCCGGCATACCCATTCGCAAGGCCTGGATAGGCTTGCTGGAATTTCGCTGCTGCTTTTTATTGCCTGGGCGCTGGGCTCTCAACAAATCCGGTTTTTGCTGCCGGTTTTCCCGCTTTGGGCTGTGTTGGCGGTCTGGGTGCTGCAGCGGATCGAGGCGGGGCTAAAGCGGCCGCTGCGCTTTGTACCCCTGGCCGCGCTGGTTCTTGTGGCAGCGGTCAGCATGGTGCTTACCTCGGTGAACTTCTTTTTTTATGCGCCCTGGCGGGTGGCTCTGGGCCAGGAAAGCAAAACCGCCTTTCTGATGCGCACGGTGGACAACTACCCTGCCTGGAACTTTATCCAAACCTCTCTGCCGCCGGGCAGCGCTGTGCTGCAAATGGGCGATGGGCGCACCTACTACTGCCCCCGCTGCCTGCCCGATGGCGACCAATCTGCCTGGACCCGGCTGGCCCTGGCCAACCTGGGTGTGCCCGAAGCTGCATCCGCCCTGCACACCATGGGCGTCACCCATTTGCTGTACAGCCTGGGTGATGCACGGGTGATGGCTGCCAGCGATCCATCGGGAAGGCAGGCCGCCGCCTACCAGGTTTTTGAAGAACGCTTTCGCCCGGCCTGCACGCAGGTACTGTTCGAAACGCCGGTTGTTCAGGTATTGGAAATTACCTGCAAATGAGGTGTGATATTCAAATGATGTGTTTTACTGGTTCGGAAGGCATTATAATCACCTGTGGACACAGTGAGTTCCGCTGTTAAGGACTTTTTGAATGGCGTACGAACCAACCCGCTCACCTAACCAACCTGCGCCCGAAATGCCGCCGGGGTTTTTATCCCCTGGCAGCATTCCCACGGCGGACCCTGCCCAGGCACTGGCGTTTTGCCAGGCGCTGGCCCAGGTTCTCGCCCAGGCCCAGGCTTCCGGGCAGCCGCCAAACGGACCGGCTTCCCCGCGCCCGCTGGTATCGGTGGTGATTCCCGTTTTCAACGAGGAAGATAACCTGCCCGAACTGTACACCCGGCTTGTTGGCGTGTTGGGCGAAAAGATGCCCGATTACGAACTGGTGTTCGTGGATGATGGCAGCCGCGACCGGAGCCTGCCGCTGGCCCTGCAGTTTGCAGGCCAGGACCGGCGGGTGGTGGTGGTGGAACTGGCCCGCAACTTTGGCCACCAGGCCGCCATCAGCGCCGGGTTGGAATACGCCCGCGGCCAATCGGTCATCATCATGGACGCCGACCTGCAAGACCCCCCCGAAGTGCTGCCCATGTTCATTGAAAAATGGCGTGAAGGCTACGATGTTGTTTACGCCATCCGCGCCAAGCGCAAAGAGGGCCCGTTGAAGCGACTCGCTTACACCCTTTTTTACCGCCTGCTGCAGCGTGTGGCCAGTATTGACATCCCGTTGGATTCTGGCGATTTCTGCATTATGGACCGCCGGGTGGTAGATTTGTTGGTGCAGATGCCCGAACGCAACCGCTTTGTGCGCGGCATTCGCAGTTGGGTGGGTCTGCGCCAGACCGGCCTGGCCTACGAACGCCATGCCCGCCATGCGGGCACGCCCAAGTTTACCTTCAGCAGGCTGCTTTACCTTGCTCTGGATGGCCTGGTTTCGTTCAGCTACCTTCCGCTGCGTGCCATCACCGGTATTGGCTTTGGCATCTCGGCGCTGTCGATTTTGCTGGCGGTGTTATATTTTTTGCAGCGGATTACTGTGGGGCTTAGCCCGCCAGGGTTTGCGACGATCGTCGTCGCTGTTTTTTTCTTGTCTGGCATCCAACTCATCACCCTCGGTGTGATGGGCGAATATATTGGCCGGATTTTTGAGGAAGTGAAACGCCGCCCGTTGTACGTGGTGCGGCGGGTGGTCTCGGGGCAGGGTTGATGCGTATCTTAATGTTGAACAATGAATACCCCCCACTCGGAGGTGGCACAGGAACGGTTAACCAGGCACTGCTCCAACGTTTTGATGGGCACCCGGAAATCCAGATTGACCTTGTAACGTCTGCTGGACCCGAACCGGACACAGCGCTAAATTTGGGAAAAAACCTGCGTTTGTTCAAGCTGCGCGATGGACGCCGCGACATCCATCATGCCAGCAATCGTGACTTGGCGGCCTACGCCTTACGTGCCTTTCCTTTTGCGGCTCGCCTGTATCGGGATTGTCCTTACCAATTGGTGATGGCCTGGAGTGGGGTTCCGGCGGGGGTGGTGGCCTGGTTATTAAAAAAGCGCTTTGGTTTACCTTATATTGTGCGGGTGAGCGGCCCCGATATTCCTGGTTTTGAAGAACGCTACGGCTGGTTGTATCCGCTATTGACACCTATGATTCGGCAGGTCTGGCGTGGGGCGGGGCGCGTGGTGGCAAAATGCCAGGATGAAGCCCGGATGATTCGCCGTGTGGAAAACCGCCCGCTGCCCATCGAAATCATTCCAAATGGTGTAGACTTGGGGCGTTTTCCGTTGGCGCACGGTTCCCCGGCGGATGGGCCGCTGCATATCTTATGCGTGGCGCGTTTGATTGAACGAAAAGGCCAGCGATTGCTTATCCAGGCGGCGCGCCGGTTGATGGACGCCGCGCTGCCGGTACAAATCCACCTGGTAGGGGATGGCGATTCGCTGTTGGCTTACCAGGCGCTGGGGGCTGAGTTAGGTGTTCAGGAGCAGGTCCATTTTCTTGGTTACATCCCACGGGAGCAGATTGCTGCCCACTACGCCGCCGCGGATGTATTTGTTTTACCCTCCTTCAACGAAGGGATGAGCGTGGCTACCCTGGAAGCCATGGCGGCTGGGCTGCCGATTGTTGCCACACGCGCCGGCGGCATGGAAGAACTGGTTCTCCCTGGCGAAAACGGTTTTTTGTTCGATTGGAATGACCTTGAAGCCCTCGTCGCTGTACTCTCCCGCTTTGCCCAGGATCGGAGCCTGGCGCGCCAGTTGGGCGCAGCCTCGCGCCAACGGGCACAGTTGTTTACGTGGGATGGGGCGGCGGCGGCATTTTCCGATTTATTTCTCCTGAGGAAAAGGGCTGTAACGCCCGTTGTGGGATGATGGATATGCCGTTGTCACAGCTTGGGCACAGGACTGGCAAGTTGTTGGTTTTTGGCGTAATCGGGTAAATATGGGCTGATATGTCTCGACAACCAAAAGGTATATTTACGAATACAGCGTACCAGATTCACAAGGCGGCGATTCGAACAGCTTTTGCGGGAGTGTATGGTTGGCAGCCTTATGGCCGGCATGCCGCTTTCCTCGAAGAGTCGCAATGGTGGCCGCATGAACGTTTGGTGGAACTGCAAAACAACAAGTTGCAAAAGTTAATTGCACATGCTTATGCCTGTGTGCCTTTTTATCGTCGGCGGATGGATGCGGCGGGTGTGCGCCCGGAAAATGTGCGTTCTTCAGCGGACCTGGCGGCTTTGCCAGTGCTGACCAAGCAAGATATTCAAATCTATGGGGATGAGTTGTTGGCGCAGAATGTGGACCGGTCTTCGCTGCGGGAAAATCATACGGGCGGGTCGACTGGCTTTCCGCTGACGTTCTTCCAGGATGCCAATTATATTGCCTGGGGTGACGCCGACTTGCTGCGCAATTATCGGATGACCGGGTACGAACTGGGGACGCGTTGGGCTTTTTTGTGGGGGTCGGATTATGATGCACGAACTCATAAAGGTTGGCAGGGGCGTTTGAAAGACCGGGTGATATACAACACGCTGTGGATTAATACATTTGATTTGCGGAAGGATACCATCCGGCAGGCAGCAACGGCGCTGGCGCGCTGGCAGCCTGAAATCCTGGTGGCTTATGTATCTTCTGTAACCATGCTGGCGAGGGGTATCCTGGAAGATGGGCTGCCGCCAGTGCGTCCCAGGGCCATCCAGACTTCGACAGAGGTGCTGACGCCGGCCGACCGCGCTTTGCTGCAGCAGGCTTTTCGCGCACCCGCCTTTGACCGATATGGCTGCCGAGAAGTGGGGAATATTGGCCATGAGTGCAGCGCGCATGCCGGGCTGCATGTGTTGATGGAAAACAATTTGTTGGAACTGTTGGGCGCCGATGGGCGACCTGTCGCCCCTGGCTCGCCGGGCCGGGTGGTGGTGACCAATCTGAATAATTTTGCAATGCCGCTGATTCGCTATGAAAATGGGGATATGGCCAGCCCTGGGGATGGCCCTTGCACATGTGGGCGGGGATTGCCAGTTATGCAGGGGGTAGTGGGCCGGACAACGGATATCATCACTGCGCCATCTGGTAAACTGCTGCATGGCGAGTTTTTTACGCACCTGTTTTATAAAATACAAGGGGTTCAGCAGTTTCGGGTCATTCAGGAAACGTTAGAAGAGCTGCATATTCAACTGGCGCCTGGCCCTGGATTTGACCAGCAAAAGGTGTTTTCATTTTTGGAAGACGTGATTCACACCCATGGCGACCCGGCGTTCCAGGTGAAATTTTTCTTATTTGACGCCCTGCCGCCAGCGGCCTCGGGGAAATATCGGTTTACAATTTCTAAAGTTGCTGTGAAGCTTGGATAAGGATGAATTATGCTGTTTACGCCAAAAGTTGCTGTGAATGACCTGGGGCGGTACGAGTATCCTGCGCGCCCCCCTTTTAATCCCCCAACCCGCTACCCGGAAGCGCCGCTGAAGGATGGCTCGCTCGACCCGGATAACTTTGTGTATGCGGCGGTGCGCGAGCTGTTGATTTTATTGGGGTTGGACCGGGAAAATTTTGGTACGCCCCAGTGGAATCCTTTAGGCTGCATTATCCAGCCGGGCGACCGGGTTGTTCTCAAACCTAACCTGGTGGTTAGTGACCATCCGGCAGGGTTGCCGGGTATCTATGCCTCTGTGGTACATGGTTCGGTGGTGCGAGCGGTATTGGATTATGTATTGATTGCCAACCGGGGCGAGGGGCGTATTACGATTGCAGACTCCCCTATCAAAGAGGTGGATTTTGACCGTATTTTGGCCCTGACCGGGATTGGCCCAATGACAGCCGATTTGAATGAAAAGCATGGTTTGCAAATCGACCTGGTTGATTTGCGCGATATCCAGGTGGTGCGTAATGCGGACCGGGTGATGGTGGTTGGGAAGCGGCTCGAGGGGGACCCGGACGGGTATCGGGTGATTGACTTGGGGCGGGACAGTATGCTGCATGAGATTGAGCGCCATGCGGCCCGGCTGCGCAGCACAGCGGCTTTTTATGAAAATGCCAGCGCTGAGGCGCATCGCAATCACCAGCATTTATACAGCCTACCAAACCGGATTCTTGAAACAGATGTATTGATTAGCCTGTCTAAGTTGAAAACCCACCGTAAGGCAGGGGTGACTTTGAGTCTGAAGAATATGGTGGGTATCACCAATGAAAAGCGTTGGCTGCCCCATCACCGGGCTGGCAGCCCCAACCAGGGGGGGGATTTGTTTGCAGATGCGACGCGCCTGGATATTAAGCTGAAAGAACTGGCGAAAGATATTTTGATTACACACCGATGGGGCCAGGCGGCGGCGAAATACCTGGGGGTGCCTTTACTTAAACTGTACCAGCGGTTGGCGAAGCCAGCGCTAGACCAGACCCTGGGAACCGAGGGCGAGAAGCATGTAGAAGATGGCGATTGGCATGGCAATGATACGGTATGGCGCATGGTGTTGGATTTGAATACGTTAATGTTGTATGCCGACCGCGCCGGGGTGCTGCAAACCACACTGCAGCGCCGCTATTTTTCAATTGTCGATGGCATTATTGGTGGGATGGAGGAAGGCCCGCTGAAGCCACGCCCGGCAAACAGCGGGGTGCTTTTGGCCGGGTTTAACCCGGTGGCGGTTGATATGGTGGGGGCGCGTCTGATGGGGTTTGACATTGAGCGAATTCCACTGATACGCCGGGCGAGAACCCGCGAGGCTTACCCCCTGGGCCAGTTTACGGTGGAAGACCTGGTGATTGCCAGCAATGTGGAACGCTGGCAGACGATTTTCCAGAGCGCCGACCCTGGTCTGGCCTTTGAAGCTTCGGCAGGTTGGAAAGGTCACATTGAGATTGTTCCGTAGCTGGCGGTGCGGCGAAAGGGCGTTTTTGTGCGGATTGTTTATCTGATTGACCACCTGAGAGGCGATGGAACGCAGCAGGCGCTGAGCCAGTTGGTGTATGGCCTGGGACTGCGAGGCCACCAACAGGTGGTCATTTGCCTTAATCGCTCATGGGATGTGCGGGTAGTAGACGCCATGACCCAGGCAGGGGCGGAGGTGCGTTTTGTGGGCCGGAGGGCGCTGGCCGTGGGTTGGGGCGTGGGGCGAATCTGGAATTGGCTGCGGCGTGGACGCTTTGATGTGGCGGTTACTTTCTTGTTTTATTCAGATGTCTTAGGGCGCTGGCTGGCCCACCAGGCGGCGGTGCCGCGCATTGTGTCCTCTATTCGGGCGCGCAACATTCTTTACCGCGGTTGGCAGCGGTGGTTGGTGCGCTGGACGATGCGGTGGGTCGATGCGGTGGTGTTGAACAGCCGCCAGGTGCGGGCGTTTGCCCAACAAGAAGAAGGGGCAAACCCGGCCCGGATTCTGGTGATTCCCAATGGCGTTGATGCCCGGCGGTTTTCGCCCCATGGCGGGACACAACTGCTGGTGGACCGCCGACGGCAGTTGAACCTTCCACCGGGAACGCTGGTTTTGGGCAGCGTAGGTCGCCTGGACCCGCAAAAAGGGTTCGATATTCTTTTGAAGGCTTTAACCTGGCTGCCCGGGGAAGTCCAGCTTGTGTTATTGGGGCTTGGCCCGGCGGAAGTGCACTTGCGCCAGATGGTGGCCGAAATGGCACTGGTAAAGAGGGTGCATTTTGTGGGATACCAGGATGAGACGCTTTCCTGGCTGCATTCGTTTGATGTTTATGTGCAGCCTTCGCGATTTGAAGGGATGCCGAATGCGCTGATGGAGGCAATGGCGGCCGGGCTGCCTGTCGTGGCGAGCCGGGTGGATGGCTGCCTGGAACTGCTGCCTGATGAGCGGTTTGGCTGGCTTGTCTCACCCGAAGACCCGGCGGCGTTAGCAGAGGGTTTGCGGGCCGCGTTGGGCGACCCGGAGGAGGCCGCCCAACGCGGCCAAGCCGCCCGAATGCATGTCGAGCAACATTTTGGGTTGCAGCAGATGTTGGATGCCTGGGAGCGGGTGTTGGCGGGCGAACACCATCCGCCCTCGCAGGCAGGTCGTTTTCCCGATATCTATTGAGGTTTTTCAATGCCTGGTCCGACTTGGTTTGATTACGGCTATTTTTTCTGGGAATTAATCAGCGGCATGCGCACCCGGCGCGAGTTGGAGGCTGCGCGGCTGCGCGATGCACAGGTTGCGCCTTACCTGGATTTGCGGCAGCCATTGGTTGTCTTGGACCTGGCCAATGGAGAGCTCCAACCCCAAACACAAATTCTGAAACGACGGGGATATGCTGTTGTAGGGATTGACCTTGTAAACCGGCCCGAAGCTACCTGGACGATTTCTGGCCGATTTGTGCGCAGGCTGTATCAGTTTGCCCGTTGGTTGTTTGCCCTGCACCTACCGATCGCGCCAACGCCTGTGGAGCCGGTGCTATTGTGCGCCAATGCTGCAAAACTACCTTTTGGCGCGGCGCTGTTTGACTTGGTAACTTCGACCGCGGCATTCGAACATTTTTTGGATGTGCCGGCGGTGATTGCCGAACTGTATCGGGTGACCCGTCCGGGCGGAGTTGTGTTTACCAGTATCCACCTGTTTACCAGCTTGTCTGGTGGGCATAATGTTCAGCTAATGGCGCTGCCTATGAACCTGCTCCCGGACGGTGTGGAGCCGTGGGACCATTTGCGCCAGCGGCGGCTGCCTTTTCATGTGCCGTTGAACCAGTGGCGCGTCAGCCAGTATCTGGCTGCGTTTGCCAATTATTTTGAGATAGTTGCCCATTATTGCCATGTGCGAGAAGGCGAGGCGCTGCTCACGCCGCAACTCGAAGCAGAACTGGGGGACTACAGCCGGGACGAACTCACATGCGGTGAATTTGTTATTGTGGCTCGGAGACCGAGATGATTGAACCATATCTATCGATTGTAACTGTGAATGTCAACGGTTTAGCGGATACGTTACGTTGTTTAGAATCACTTTATGCTTCGCCTCCAGGGCTTATTTTTGAGGCACTGGTGGTTGACAACTATGAGATGGAGTCGGTAGCCATACCGATTAAGCAACAGTACTCGAATGTTACGGTGATTCCTGTGAAGCCTCTTCAGGGATTTTCGAAAAACTATAACCTAGGGATTCGCCAGGCGCGGGGTAAGTACGTTCTGGTACTCAATAACGATACCGTGCTGCATCCTGGTGCTTTGGAAGTATTGATTCAAGCATTGGAAACCCACCCCAAATGGGGGATGGTTGGCCCGCGCCTGGTCTCTGTTGAGGGCGTTGTTCAATCTAGCAGTGCGAGGCGTTTACCATCTCCGTTTGCTTATATCGCCTTTTTGCTTTTTCTGGACCCGGGTTTCCCCACAGGCCGTTTGTGGGAGCGCTGGCAGCAGCGGCGCCTGGAACGCCGGGCGACTGGCCCTGTTCCGTGTATTTCGGGCGCGGCCATGCTGGTGCGCCGTGCAGAACTTGACCAGGTGGGGCTCCTGGATGAGGGCTTCGATTTTTATTTTGAAGACGTGGAATGGTGTCATCGCTACCAGCGGCGGGGTTTCCAGGTGGCGTATGTGGCAGAAAGCATCATTACTCACCTCGGTGACCAGTCCCTCTCCAAAGTGCGGGAATGGGCCAAGCAAAGCGAATATCGCAGCGCCATCCGCTATTTCCGGCAGTATTATGTTTTCCCTGCGTGGAAGCATGGTTTGGTATGGTTAGCGGCTGTGCTGGGGTTTGGGATGCGGGCTATCGCTTTAAAGTTGGTACAATGGGTTACAGGGCGCTCCGGGTTTGCTGATGTGTATGTGCGGCTAACGCGCTGGGTGTGGAGCCAGCAGCCGGGAAGGAGCCAGGGATGACAGCCAATTGGAGAGATTACCAGGTGTTTTGTGGGAAACGCTCCCCCATCGCAATAGAGGCCAAATTGGCTCGAAATGCATATACATGCACAGAGTTGAAAAATTTATCGTTCACGGTATGTAAGGCCTGGTGCTTATGATCCTTCCAGAAACTCACTCTATCGAACACCCACCCTCACAGCAGGAAATCGTCATCGAACCGCCGCGCCGCTTTATCGATTTACAGTTGGCCGACTTGTGGCGGTATCGCGACCTGCTCTACTTTCTCACCTGGCGCGATGTCAAGGTGCGCTACAAGCAAACCGCCCTGGGCGCGGCCTGGGCGCTGCTCCAGCCGCTGCTCACCATGCTGGTCTTCAGCGTCATTTTTGGCCGGTTAGCCGGGCTACCTTCGGATGGTGTGGCATACCCGGTGTTCACCTTTACCGCATTGCTGCCCTGGCAGTTGTTTGCCTATGCCCTCACCCAATCCAGCACCAGCCTGGTGACCGACCAGAACTTGATTTCCAAGGTATATTTCCCCAGGCTGGTTATTCCGATTTCTTCTGTGATGGCCGGGCTGCTCGATTTTGCCATTTCGTTCGCTGTGCTGCTCGTGCTCATGCTGGGGTACGGGGTCCCGTTTACCTGGCGGCTGCTGGTTATCCCATTCCTGGTGGCTTTCGCCATCCTGACGGCGATTTCCGTGGGACTGTGGCTGTCGGCGTTGAACGTAAAATACCGCGACGTGCGCTACACTCTGCCCTTCCTGACCCAGTTCTGGCTGTTTGCCACACCGGTGGCCTATTCCAGCACACTTATCCCAGAGCAGTGGCGGCTGTTGTACAGCCTGAACCCGATGACGGGTGTGATTGAAGGCTTTCGATGGGCCATCTTGGGCACCGAGACCTTCGTGGGGCCAATGATCCTCGTCTCGGCTGGCGTGGTCGCGCTGCTGCTGTTTACGGGTCTGGTATACTTCAAAAAGATGGAAGACCAGTTTGCGGATATTGTGTGAAATGATAAATGCAAAATGCAAAATGCAAAATGTTAAATTTTAAATGTTAAATTTGTAAATGCAAAAATGACACAGCCCATCATTCAGGTTGAGAATATCAGCAAGCAGTACCGGATTGGGGCGCGGCAGGACCCGTATGGTTCGCTGCGCGAGTCGGTGATGAACACGCTGTCTGCGCCTTTTCGCCGGTTGAGCGGGCATGCGTCCCCGGATTATGACACCATTTGGGCGCTGAAAGACGTCTCGTTCGAAGTGCAGCCGGGCGAGGTGGTGGGCATCATTGGTCGCAATGGGGCAGGCAAGAGCACGCTGCTGAAGATTCTGTCGCGCATCACCAAACCCACCCACGGCCGCGCCATCCTGCGCGGGCGGGTGGCCTCTTTGTTGGAAGTAGGCACCGGCTTTCACCCGGAACTGACCGGGCGGGAGAATATTTACCTGAACGGCGCCATCCTGGGCATGCACCGCCACGAAATTGAGCGTAAGTTTGATGAAATTGTAGACTTTGCCGAGATTGAGAAGTTCCTCGACACCCCCGTCAAACGCTATTCCAGCGGCATGTACGTCCGCCTGGCTTTCGCCGTGGCCGCCCACCTGGAGCCGGAAGTATTGGTGATTGATGAGGTGCTGGCGGTAGGTGATGCCGAATTTCAGAAAAAATGCCTGGGTAAGATGGGCCAAGTGGCGCAGGGCGGTCGGACGGTGTTGTTTGTGAGCCATAATATGGGGGCTATTCGGGGTTTATGTAGTACGGGATTGCTGGTAGATAAAGGCCAGTTGCTCATGCAAGGGCCAGTTGGCCAGGTTATTCATCAATATTTAATTGAAAGGGCGGGCGCTTCATCCGCCGAGGTAAAGCTCTCCCTTATGCCAGGTTCATCTCCAGGCGTGGGGCGATTTTTACGATTTTACAATCAGAGTGGTAAACCTCAGTCAACTTTTCAAATCTTTGAACCCTGGCAAATTGAACTAGAGTTTGAGATGTTTGAAAAAGTAGGGCATGTCATTGCTGCGGCTGGAATCACCACCTTTGAATCTGTGCCCGTCGCTACGTTTTGGTCACTGCCGCGTGATTTGGAACCTGGCCGGTATTGCGTTCGTTTTCAGGTTGACTTTCCGGTGACAAGTACAGATTTTCAGTTTGTTGTAGGTCTGTCCAGTCATGGGCAGACGTTTTATTATATGCCCAACCAGGGGCACGTAACCATTTCAAATGTGGCTCAACATGGTCAATTGTACCGAAGCAGCGCTGCTACTGGACTGCTGGCCACATTACATGAAGTAAATATTCAAAAACTTTAGCTGCCTACGGGTGCTTATGAAAACAATTGATCAAAAAGCCTCCCGCCGTTTGCAGGCATTGTTTGGGCCTTTGGGGGCTATGGTTGTAGAATATTTCATTTTGTGTGCACATAAAAGCCTGGAATAAAGCGGAGAACTGGTGGACCGCAGGAGACATCGCACTTGATTACCATCTATTTACAAGGTGGGCTGGGCAACCAGCTATTTCAATATGTTTTTGGAAGAGCGCTTTCGATTGCCAGTGAAACACCCTTGAAACTAGACCTTTCCTTTTTCCGCGAACAAACACGCCGAAAATTTCAACTTGATAAATTCAATATCTGCGCTGATACCCTTCTTTCAGAAAAATTCGACCCGCGGTTGATATGGTTTAAACGAACTTCTTTGCGATATATCACCCAGGTGCTCCCCGATTTTCTCAAACCTGTTATTCTTGAGAAGGATATCTGTGAATATGACCAAAATATATTCAAGCGCAAGCGGCAAACTTTGTATATCGGCTATTGGCAAAGTTATAAGTATTTTAATGATATTGAAATGTTAGTCCGGGCTGAACTGACACCCAAAGGCATCAGCAATAACAGCCAACGCTTATTGGCTGAGATTAGTAGTACTCCTTGTCCTGTCAGTTTACATATTCGCCGTGGCGATTATGTAACTCATCCTGAAACGGCAGATTTCCATGGAGTTTGTTCAAGCGAATATTATCAAAAAGCCATTGAGAGGATAGCTGCTCAAACTGCTGCCCCGCATTTTTATGTGTTCTCGGATGACCCGATCTGGGCTATGCAAAATTTACAAATAGGTTATCCCACAACTTTTATTGAAAATAAATGGGTTGGAAGTGATTATGAAGATTTATGGTTGATGGCTCATTGTCAACATCATATCATTGCAAATAGTTCTTTTAGTTGGTGGGGGGCGTGGCTTTGTAATTATTCTAAAAAAATTGTTGTAGCTCCGCAACAATGGTTTAGAAGTATCGCTTCAAATAATCACGATAGAATCCCCCCAGACTGGATACAAATAAATTGATGCAAGACATTAAATCAGCTGCACCTTTAGTTAGTGTTAACATGCCAGTTTACAACTGTGAAGATTATGTTGGTGCGGCTATCCAAAGTGTATTAGAACAAACGTATTCAAATTTTGAGCTTATCATCGTTGATGATGGATCGAATGATCAAACTTGGAAAATCCTATACCAATACTCTCAACGCGACCAAAGAATATCTTTATATCGGAATTCAGGTAATCAGGGAATTTCCATTTCAAGAAATAAGTGTGTTGATCATTCAAGCGGAAAGTACATTGCCAGCATGGATGCTGATGATATTGCGCTTCCTAACCGATTGGAAAAGCAGGTTGCTTTCATGGAGCAAAACCATGAAATTGGTATCGTCGGGGCCTATTATCAAATAATCGATAAACAGGGGGTAAAGGGGTCCATTGTGAAACCTCCCACTTCGCCATCTCAAATTCGTTCACATTTGTTACTTTCAAATTCATTTGGCGCATCTACTGTTATGTTCCGAAGGCCGCTCCTCGAACAAGTTGGCCATTACGAAACAATGTCCTCGACTGCAGAGGATTATGCACTTTGGTCACGGTTTGCCCAGGTGACGAAGCTGGCAAATTTACCCGAAGTGCTTTTGCTGTATCGGGTGCATGATAGAGGCGTTTCTCAGGTGCATTCAGAGAGACAAAACGCCAGGGCAGTTCAGGTTGTGTATAGAAACTTGACTGGCTTTTTAGGGCGGGAAGTTCCGCTCGAGGCTGTTACCGCTCTTTATCAGCCTTTACAGCCTGGACAGCCTCCAACCCTCCTTAAGCTGGCGGTGGATTTGTTATGCGATGTTTACTTTCAGGATGCGCATGTTCTTGATGAGGGTGGTTATAGCCGCCCAGCCCTCAGGTGGGTAATTGGTGATAAGCTGTACTGGCTTGCATTGGAGAATTGGAAAATTTCCTGGAAATATTCGCTGTTGGCTTTGGCCTGGGCATTTCGAATCAGTCCTCGGTTGCCACGTATGAACACAATTCAAAACACCTTTCAGATGGTGATGGAGCGGATTGGCTTAAATACAGGGTGGTTAGGATAAACATGGTCAGCCCTGATGCACCCACCATCTCGGTCATTATTCCGGCATACAACGCTGCCAGGCACATTTGTTTGGCGGTGGAAAGTGTGTTAGCCCAGGATTACCCGGCCGTGGAGATTATTGTGGTCAACGATGGTTCTACCGATGAAACGCTCTCGGTTTTAGCGCCGTATGCTGGGCGTATTCACCTTATCAACCAGCCCAACCGGGGGGTCAGTGCGGCGCGCAATACCGGGCTGCAGGCGGCTTCCGGGAAATACCTTGTGTTTCTGGATGCTGATGACTTGTTTCTTCCGGGAAAGTTGGAACTGCAAACCGGTTATTTGGAAAACCATCCTGCAGTTTGCGTCGTTTTTTCGGATACCCTGTTCTTTGAAGAGGGCCAGGAGACAGCTTTAGCCCGCCCCTTTTTTGACCGGCCCAGAATTAAGATGTCGTTGGGCAGTCCTCGCCAAAATGCCCTGGTTTTCATGAAACAAAATCCCTTCCCAATTCATGCGGCGATGGTGCGGGCGGAATATGCAGCACAAGTGGGCGGTTTTGACCCCGTTATGGCAGGGAATGAAGATTGGGATTATTGGTATCGGCTAACGTCCCAAGGGGGGGCGGCGTACCAGGCCCAACCTACAGGCCTGTACCGTCACCGGGTTGGCAGCGGTTCTCAAAACAAGCAGCAGATGTTGGCAGGCTTTAACCATTTGATGCGCAAAATCGAGGCCAGCCCGATTTTTCTGACCCTGGCTCGTTCAACTCGCTCATCTTTTTATTTGTATTGGGGCGCAGGGGCTTTGATGTTGGACGATGCCCAGGCGGCCCGGAAAGGATTATGGAAGGCAGTAAAAACCTGGGCTCTTAATTTGGCTGCCTGGATAGCCCTGGGTTTGGTGATGCTGCTGGGCGAACGGGCAAAAGTGTTTATTGTGTTGAAACAAAAATTGTTTGGGTAGTGATATGTTTGCCCAAAAAAAACTGCTCTGGTTCGGTAATGCCTTATTGGTGATAATCCTCCTCTTCGCCTTCTTCTCCGACCTTGGGCGCGTCCCATCCTTGTGGTGGGATGAGGGCTGGACGTTGGGGGTGGCGCGCAGTTGGGCGCAGGATGGTTTCTTTGGTTTGTATCGCAATGGGCAGGAGGCCGGGCCCACGCTCTCTGGGCATTTGCCAGTCACCGGGCTGGCAGCGCTGAGCTTTAGGCTCTTTGGGGTTGGAACGTGGCAGGGGCGGCTGCCGGGTGTGTTGGGGATGCTGGCGGCGCTGGGGGTGTTCTACCTGCTGGCGCGCCGCCTTTCTTCGCCCAAAACGGCCGGGCTGGCATTGGGGTTGGTTTTGCTGGCGCCAATGGCCAATGAACTGCATCCCATTCTGATTGGCCGCCAAGTGTTGGGCGAGATCACGGCTTTGCTGTTTTTGGCGGCTGGTTTTGGCTGCTTGTATATCGGGTTGGCTGGGCGGCCCTGGTTGGGGGGTGCAGGGGCAGGGGCGTTTTTTGCGGCGGCGCTGATCAGCAAGGCCCAGGTGGTGCCTTTTTGGTGGGTGGGGCTGGCGGGTGCGCTGCTGGCCGCGCTCTGGCAGCACTGGTGGCGCGAGGCCGGGTTGTTGGCGCTGGTGACTGCCGCGGCCTGGGGGCTGCGCCAACCCCTGGTGAGCGGGTTGTTTTCCCTGGTGGAGCGCGTGGGGCAGGGGGAGGAGATGCCCGGTTTGTTCCAGGTGACAGCCCTTGTGCTGGATGGGCCTGTGCGGGCCGAGGCGCTGGGCCACCTGTTTACCTTTGGCCTACTCACCCTGGTGGGTGCGGCCTGGGCTTTGTGGAAAACCTGGGTAGCCTGGCGAAATGGCGTTCCCCTGGTCGAACGGGCCGGTTTACTCACCCGCCTGGCCATTTTGGGATTGGTAATCAGTTGGTTGGGCTGGTATGCCCTGTTGGGGATGGCGTTTGTGCGCTACCTGTTTATCCCGGTGTTTTTGGGGTCTTTGTTCTCGGCAGAGGCGGTGGTTGAATGTACGCGCGGGCTGCGTTTTCGCCGCCTGCTGCTCGAATTGCGCCAGGCGGGGAGTGCCCGGGGTGGGACGCTGGCTGACCGGCTGAAAAATGCCAGCCGGTTGGTGCTACCCTGGCTGGTGGCTGGCTGGCTGGTGCTGGCATTTGTGATCACGAGCGGCATTGTGCTGTTGGTGTTCCTCACCAGCCACACCGGGGCTGCCCAAACCGCTGCATACCTGAACCAGAACACCCCGCCCACCGCCAGGATTGAGACCTATGACAGCGAACTCTTTTTTATGTTGGAGCGCCCATACCACTATCCCCCTGCTTCGGTGAGCGTTACGGGTATTCAAAACGATTCTTTGGGCCAAAACCAGCCGATTTTATATGATCCCCTCTCAGGCGACCCCGATTACCTGGTGGTGGGGCCATTCAGCCGCAAGTGGAAGATTTACGATGCTGTCCTGGCGGCTGGGGAGTTTGCGTTAGAAACCACGTTTCCAGGCTACGCCATTTACCGGCGAGTGCGATAAAATAATAACCGCCTGGGGGTGGGGCTGAATCATTTCTAAATCATACCTTCAAGAGGAGACATTCCCATGAAAATCTTAATCACAGGCGGTGCGGGGTTTATCGCTTCCCAAATTGGCGATGCGTTGATTGCCAACGGCCACCAGGTGGTGGTGGTGGACAACCTGGCCACAGGAAAACGTGAAAACATCAATCCTGCTGCAAACTTTTACGAAATGGACATTCGCGACGCTGCATTGAAGGATGTGTTTGAGCGCGAACGCCCGGATGTGGTCAACCACCATGCTGCCCAGATGAGTGTGAACGTTTCGGTGGAAAACCCGATGTTGGACGCCGATATCAACATCCTGGGCGGGTTAAACCTGCTGGAAAATGCCCGTAAAACCGGGGTGAAGAAGGTGGTTTTTAGCTCCTCCGGCGGCACAGTGTATGGCGACCCCACCTACCTGCCCTGCGATGAAAAACACCCCATCCAGCCGCTCTCGCCCTATGGCGCGGCCAAGTATGCTTTTGAAATGTACCTGCACCTGTATGCTGTGACCTACGGCCTGGAATATACCACCCTGCGCTATGCCAATATCTACGGTCCCCGCCAGGACCCGTTTGGCGAGGCCGGTGTGGTGGCCATTTTTGCCCAGCGGATGTTGGCCGAAAAACCCCTGACCATTTATGGCACCGGGGACCAGGAACGCGATTTTGTGTTCGTGGGCGATGTGGTCCGGGCGAACCTGATGGTTTTGGATAACCCGGCCAGCAACCGCCGGGCCTACAACATCGGCACCGGGGTTGGTACTTCGATTAATAAAATTTACGAAGTCTTGAAGAAAGTCAGCGGCTATTCGCTTCCGGCCAATTATGGCCCCGGCAAACCGGGCGAGGTGTTCCGCAGCATTCTGGATGCGGGCCGGATTGGCAGCGAACTGGGCTGGGAGCCGCAGGTCTCGCTGGAAGACGGCCTGGCCCAAACCCTGGAATTTTTCCGCACTAAGGGATAACCCGGTACAGCCCCCAGCGCTGCCCGCTGCCGGAAACCCGTTCAAAGCGGGCAGGTTGGCTTTCCATCCAGGCCAGTTCAATACTGGCTGGTTCAAAGCTCATTACATAATCCACCCCATGCTGTTCAAGTCGCGCCAGCCAGGCCTCCTGGTTGGCGCTTTCTTCTAACTCGCCCGGTGGGTAAAAATCTACAATCTCGCCACCGGCTGCAACCGGCAGGTACACCAACGTGTTTTGCAGTTCGCTGCCCATAAAAAAGGCCATGAACCAGTTATCGGCGTTTTGATGGGGGCCAGCAGTGATGGCCACGGTGACTGGTGCGCCGGGTTGGTCTACCTGCGCCGCGGTGGGAACCCAGTAGGTGTGTACGGGGTCGTACACCAGGCTTTCGACCGCGGCCTGGTAGCGGGTTTCGGCCCGGTACAGGCTCAATCCCACCCCGGCAGCCAGGCATAAAACCAGGCCAACAGCCCAGGCAGTCCGAACCCGGCCGGCCTTGGCCAAAAAAGCCAGCAGGACCGGCGCAAGGATGAGCACCCCGCCCCAAACCGCAGCGGCGACATATTCAAAACCAGCCCAGCCAAAGAAGGCACCTGCCCCCATGTGGAGCAGGGCACTGGCTGCGATGAACCAGGCGTGGGGGTTGGTTTTTTTGGGGTGGTGGAACAACGCCAGGCTGGCGAACACTGTCCAGGTGAAAACCGGCAGCAGAAAACGGGCTGTGACCAGCGGCCAGAGCAGCCGGATGACTTTGAAGGCAGGTTGATAAAAATAGAGCAGCACCCCGATGGTCACGGCCAGCGCCAGCAGCCCTGCTAATCGCCCTACGGCCTCATGTGAGGGTGATTGCCGCAGCCACCGCACAACCATTACGGGAAATAGAAGCAAAGAAACCAGCGAAAGCACACTCAGGTGGGGGGTTTGGGTGAGTGGGGAGCGGAACATGCGCGCCAGGGCAACCACTTCCTCGGCCAGGCCGGTTTGGGCAAGTTCGGGTCGTTCTTGGTACCAGGCCAGGGTGGGTGTCAGGTCCCCCAGGCGCAGGCCGCCCACCTGAACGGGCAGCCCGGCCAGCGGCAGCCCGGTTTGTTGGAGGTTGATTGCCAACCAGGGCACAACCATCAGCGCCCCGGCCAGCCCGGCTGCCAGCAGCGGAAAAAGCGGGTGACTTTTGGCGGCTGGCGGGTTTTTCGGCCAGGCTGTGTACCCCAACAGCACCAGGAAAACCAGCCCGGCCGCGGGCAGCACCACCACCTTGACGGCCACCGCAGTGCCAAAAGCCATGCCAGCCAGCAGCAGGGCTCGGTACTGCCGGGTTTTGACGGCCTGGATCGAAAACACCAACCCCAGGGTAAGCGCCAGGTTGAGGCCATTGTCCACGTACCCGCTGCCTACCGGGTACCAAACTGCCGGAATAAACAGCACATACACCGCCCCCAACAGCGCCAGGGCGGGTTTCAGCGCCAGGGTGCGGCCAAAGGTATAGAGCGCCAGGCCCAAAAAGACCCATTGGACGACATCTACCCAGCCCACCAGCAGGTCATTGTGAAAGGGCAGCATGGCCCAGGCGGAAAAAATTTCTCCACCGCCAAACAGGTTCTGGTAATACTGGCCCCAACCACCCGGGCTGGGCAGGGTGGTGTAACCGCCAGCCTGGACCCAAAAAGCGGCTTTGGGAGTATGGTAGGTCAGCGAGTCCCAGCCCAGGTTGGGCAGCAAGCTGGCTCTGAGTGCGGTCAGCAAAGCAAGCAGCAGAGCGGGCAAGAAAACCCAGCGGAATGGGGTAGTGGCAAGCCAGCGGAGGCGGCGGGCAAGGGTACGCCCGTCCCGCAGGAGAGCCTGCCCGAAAACCGGGAGTGGTGATATTCGCATAGTCAAACCGCTGGCGAGGACTCCCAAGATGAGCGCCCAACCGATCTGGAAGATTCCAACCGCAGCCAGGCCGTGAAAGCCCACCTGGGCCAGCCACATCCCGGCGGCAGCCGTGCCTGCCCAGCGCAAAGCCAACCCGCTGCCTGTGGGCAGCAGGCGCTCTGCCAGTGTGTGAGACAGATACAGGCAGACCGCGATAAGCCCAAGCCCGGCGGCACTTTTTCCGAGAAGAGATAGGACTTCTAGAGGGTGAAGCAGCACTTCCATAACGGGTATAATCCTGGTTGTCCACCGATTTGCGGCACTGCCCGGCACGGTAGGCGGTAATTTCTTCCTGGTATAGTTTAGATGTTGATAAAGCAAAACCCTGAACCCAATTGGTGGCAAAACCCGGTGTTGGTTGGGATTATACTGTCCGGGCTTGCAGCGCGACTGGTGTTGGCTTTTGCGCCGTTGGACTTCATCCTCGATTTTACCCTGCCAGATGATGCTTTTTACTACTTTGTGATTGTTCGCAACCTGGTTTTAGGGCAAGGGGTGACTTTTGATGGGGTTAACCCGGCCAATGGGTTTCACCCGCTGTGGGTGCTCATGCTGGCGCCCTGGTTCAAGGCCGCTTTATGCTGCAGCATTTTCCCTGGCGAGGCGGCAGACGTGGCTTTACGCGGTGCGCTGGTTTTGGGCGCTGGGCTGGATGTGTTAGCGGCCACCGGGTTTGCCCTGCTGGCAGAGCGCTGGCAAAAAGGCAGTGGGGCGGTTGTGGCGCTGCTCTACCTGTTTAACCTACGTCTGGCGATGGAGGCGGTCAATGGGTTGGAAACGGCCCTGGCCATGCTGGTGCTCGCCGGTTATATTTGGGCAATGGATTGGTTGGTTCAAACCTGGACCTGGCGTTCGTGGGCCGCTGCCGGGGCGTTGGGCGGCCTGGCTTTCCTGGCTCGTACCGACCTCGCCATCCTGGTTTTGTTTGTTTCGTTGGGGGTTTTCGTAGTTTCTTTGCGGCGGACACGCAGCCTGGATTGGGGCTGGCTGGTCTATGCTCTGGTTGGGCTGCTCGTGGTGGCACCCTGGTTTGCCTGGAGCCGCCTGGCCACCGGCCATTGGACGCAGTCTTCTGCGGTGGCCATGCCCTTGTTGGTGCAGTACCGTTTCAGCCTGGGGGGAAATCTCTGGCAGGATTTCCAACTGCCGGTAATCAATTATGCCGTTCGGGCACTCCTGATTTATGGCGGAGCGGCCCTGCTGGCTGGTTTAGGCGTGCTTCTGTTGGCGCGCCTGGGGAGGGTTTCCCGGCGAGTAAAACGCTGGTTGGCCCATATGGCACCTAGAGATTCCCATTTATCTGCTGCCCCGGTGTACCTGGCCTGGCTGGCCCTGGCTGGGGTGGCTGTTGGATTGGGGGTGCATACCCTGGTACGCTGGTACCCGCGCGGCTGGTATTACGCACCCTGGGCCGGGCTGCTGGCGTTGGTGGTTGGGCTGGGGCTGGCTCATTTGTTGGCTAAACTGGGGCGCCAAGGCTGGCTTGGACTGGCCGGGGCGCTGTTGGTTTTGCTGGTTTTCCAGGTGCAACGGACCTTTTCGGAACCCGTTTATCCTGGCCAGGTGGATTGGATCCAGGCTTCCGATTGGGTGCGCTCCTCCACACCGCCGGATGCGGTGATTGGGGCATTCAATTCCGGCATTTTGGGGTATTTTGCGGAGCGCCGCGTGATAAACTTGGATGGTGTTGTAGATTGGAATGCGATTGCCGCCCGGCAGGAGAACCGCCTCCTGGCCTATCTGCGCCAGCAAGGCGGTACCTATCTCGTGGACCGGGAAGAAATGATCTGGAATTCTTTTAGCCCATTTTTAGGCCCGGAAGCCGAGAACCTGGTTTTGTACGTTGAATTTATCGATGATTTTCCTGCCGGGGAGACTACCCCGGTGCATGGCCGGTTAGTTTTATATCTCCTTCCCATTTCAGAACCCTGACCTGGAGGCTGCATGCGCAAGCAAAGTGGATTATTTTTTTTGGTTGTATTATTGTTGTTAGGGGCCGCGCTGGTTGGGGTTACAGTGATGAATTACCGTTTTGCGGAACAATTTCCTGGTGGAGGAGATTTCGTCCCGCGCTACCTTGGTTCGCGCATGTACCTGATGGAGGGAATCAACCCTTACAGCGATGAAGTTACCCGCGAAAGCCAGTTCTGGTATTATGGCCGCCCGGCTCGACCTGGGGAAGACCCGGTCACGTACCTTTATCCATTGTATGCCATTGTGTTTTTTGGAATTCCGGCATTATTTGAAAACTTTGCCTTTGCCCGTGCTTTGTGGATGACCATTTTGCAAGCCGCCCTTGTGGCTGGTGTGTTTCTCAGCCTGCGCCTGGTAGATTGGAAAGTGAAACCCCTCAAACTGGCCGCCCTGCTGATTTTTGCCTTGCTTTGGTATTCGGGGGTGCGCAATGTGATTAATGGTCAAATTGCAGCATTGAATACGGTTCTCATCATCTGGGGCTTACTGGCCATCCAGCGTAAGGAAGATGTGCTGGCCGGGTTTTTGCTTGCGCTTTCAACCATCAAGCCGCAAATGGTCTATTTGCTGCTGCCGTTCATTGTGCTCTGGGCACTTTCGGTGCGGCGGTATATTTTACTTGCCAGCCTGGCGGGCAGTGCGGTGGGTTTATTTGTGATTACCATGGCGCTGATTCCCACCTGGCCCATTCAAATGCTCCAGCAAATTGTGGCTTACCCCGGCTACACCGATATCGGCTCCGTGGTTTCCATTCTGGCCAATGGACTCCCGGGTATTCGCGGTGTCATCAATATCACCTTAAATGTGCTGGGTTTTCTCTATTTGTTTGCCGAGTGGTTTTTTGCCTGGGGCAAGGACGAACGCTGGTTCACCTGGACAGCGTTGATGACCCTGGTGCTGACCAATTTCATCGCCTTGCGCACGGCCACCACCCATTTTGTGGCCCTCATCCCGGTGATGCTGTTGGTTTTCCGGGTGTGGGAACAGCGTTGGAAAGCCGGTGGTGTTCAATGGATGTATGCCACCCTGGTTGTCCTGCTGGTGGGGCTGTGGGCGTTGTTTTTGGGGACCGTTGAAGGAAACGTTGAGCAGGCGGTGATGTACCTGCCGGTTCCATTTTTCTGCTTGTTTGCGATGTGGTGGGTGCGGTGGTGGGCAGTGCGCTCGCCCCGAATGATGCTGCACGAATTTTCAGAAAACCTCAGGTAGCATTGCTCCTTTTGGTGCGCGCCCGGATGGACAGCCCGATGAAACCCCAGCGTTTGCCCCGCCCTTTAATTCAATGGCCGTTTGTTGTGGGCCTGGGTTGTTTTACCCTGGCTGGGTTTGTGCGCCTGTTGGGCATTTCCAGCCGTCCCATCTGGTACGATGAAGCCTTCTCGATTTTGTTTTCCGCCCAAGGTCCTACCGCCATGGCTTACGGCACCCTGGCGGTCAACGCTGCCGGGACTGCAGCAGACATTCACCCCCTGGGATATTACACCCTGTTGTGGGGTTGGATGAATGCATTTGGCGATTCGCTGGTGGCGGTGCGCCTTCTTTCCGTGGGGTTGGGGCTGCTTGCAGCTGCGCTGGCCTGCGGTTTGGTCTGGCGTGTACTTGAAACCCAGCCGCAAGACCGCTTCAAAATTACCCTGCTGGCCGGGTTTTTCCTGGCTTTTTCTCCTTTCCAGGTGCATTATGCCCAGGAAATTCGCATGTACGCCCTTTTGTCTGCCAGCCTGGTGGGGGCGGCCCTGGCGCTTTGGCTGGGCATGCAAACGAGGCGGTGGCTTTGGTGGGTTGCCTTTGGCGTGTGCGCCGCCCTGGCCCAATATACCCACGCCCTGGCTGTGGTAACCCTGCTGCCGCTGGCGGCCACCCCACTTATGACTTGGGCTTGGGAACAATGGGCTGCCCGTCAACCCGAAAGGGGCGCCCCACGCATTGCCCCTGAAAAAGAGAACTTTGCGTTTGCCCGTTTGCGGCCTTTGGCGTTATCCTCCGGAAAATTGCAACCCGTTTTGGGGACGCTGGCCGGTGGGCTGCTGGCTGTGCTGCTGTACCTGCCCTGGCTGATTCAGCTTCCGGCGCAGGTGGCCCGGGTCAACACGGCCTATTGGACCACCCGCCCCGGCCTGGGCAGGCTGTTGACAACCCTGCTAACCTTTACCACCAACCTGCCTGTTCCGGATGGCTGGCTGCCCCTGGCGCTTTTTGTGATGATTTTTCTGATCGTCCTGGCTGGCTGGCAAACCTGGCGGGCTTTTCGCCGGGCAGGCCCCAAACCCTGGGGCGGCCTTTGGCTTGCCTGGATGGCTTTTGCCCCTGTGGCGCTCTTGTTTCTCATTTCGCAGGTTCAGCCTGTATATATTGAACGGGCGCTGCTGCCTGCCGGGGTATTCTTTTTGCTCTGGTTGGCCTGGGCGCTGACTGGCACCCGCCTGCCGCGCCCGGTGATGGTGGCAGCCATTGGTTTGTTCTTCCTGGGTTCGCAGTTGGGCAACAGCCAACACCTGTGGTACCGGGGTTTTCCCTATGCTCCATTTGATTTGTTGGGACAGGTAGCAGCCAGCAAGGCAGTTGAGCCGGGTTTTCGCCTGGTGCATGCCAACAAACTGACAATGCTGCCGTTGGCCTATTACCAACCTGGCCTGGCCCAGGCATATATTGCCGATATTCCAGGCAGTGGGCAGGATACACTGGGTTTGCCCACCCAGCAGGTGTTGGGCTTGCTGGCAGAAGAATCCCCCGCCAGCGCAGCGGCTGGAGCCGGGCAGATCTGGTTTGTGATTTTTGCCCGGGAAGAAGCAGAGTATCGCGCCCTGGGGGAAGCAGAACACCCCCACCTGGCCTGGTTCAAAACCCACTATTCCCTGGAAGATACCTTTCCCCTGGGTGACCTGCTGGTGTATGATTTCCGCCATCCCACTGGAGCAAACCAGCCATGAAGCATTCTGTTCGTTGGCTTGCGTTAGGTGGTCTTGCCTGGCTGCTGCTGGTTACGGCGGCGTATTACCGGGTTAACAAGCCGCTGGACATCCAGGCTGCGGCCGGCCTGGGGCTTGCTTTGCTCCGGCTTACGCTCGCAGGGGGGCTGGCTGCTCTGGCAGGGGCAATCGGCCGGCGGTTTGCGCCCGGGTTGGGGCTGCGCCCTTTAACGCAGGCAGCCCTGCAGGCTGCCCTGGGCCTGGGGGTGATGGGGGCGGGTGTTTTGCTGGTGGGCAGCCTTTTGGGGGTTTCCCCTCTGTTGGCCTGGGCGGCTTTGCTTGGGTTAGGTTGGGTTTTTCGAAAAGACATGCTCGCCTGGCTGCTGGCCTGGGGTGATCTGGGCGCTCTTTGGCGCAGCGCTGGCCGCCTGGAAAAATTGGTGGGCGTGTTGTGCGGCGGCCTGTTGGGTTTTGGCCTGGTAACTGCTCTTGCCCCTCCGCTGAAATTCGACGCCCTCGTTTACCACTTCACCCTGCCCAAAATGTACTTGGCCGCTGGCCGGGTGACATATGTTCCGGAACTGATGTTTTGGGGCATGCCGCAAACCGGGGAAATGCTGTATACCTGGGCGTATGCCCTGGCCGGGATTGAAACCGCTGCGGTGATAGGCTGGCTTTTTGGGCTGCTGGCGCTGGCCGGGCTGCTGGCGTTTGGCGTTCAGCGCCTGGGAACCACCCAGGGCTGGCTGGCGGTTGGAACGCTAATGGCAGGTTTTTCGTTCAGCAGTGCGCTCAGTTGGGGGTATGTGGACTGGCTCACCCTGCTGTTTGGCCTGGGGGCGTTTGCTTGCCTTGATTTGTGGGCTGCCGAGGAAGAGCGCCCGGTGCGGCTGCTCATTCTTGGCGGGATGTTTGCTGGTTTTGCCCTGGGGACGAAATATACGGCGGGCGTAGTTTTGCTGGCTGGCCTGGGATTGGTGGGGTGGTATTCCCGCCGCGCCGGGTGGCGGCAGGCGCTTTGGGCTGTGGTTGTGTTTGGGCTGGCTGCCGGGCTGGTTTCTCTGCCCTGGTGGATGAAGAACCTGGCAACCACAGGCAGCCCTTTTTACCCGTTCTTTTTGCCTGCCGGGGCCATGAACAGCCTGCGGCTTGACCTTTACCAGGACCAACCCGCCTGGCTGGCTGCCTGGCAGGCCCCGCTGCTTCCCTGGTTGGCCACAGTAAACGGGCGAGAAGCGGCAGTTGGCTTCAGCGCTTCGATTGGCCCGCTTTTGTTGGGCCTGGGTGTTTTGGCTTTTCTTCCCACCAGCCTTGCGGCCAGCCGCCACAGGCAAACCCTGTCGGCAGCGGCCCTGTTTTTTGGCTTGGGTTGGTTGGTTTGGGCGTTTGCCAGCCTGGCTTCGGGGCTGTTGGTGCAAACGCGCCTGTATTGGGCCTTGTTTCCTGCGGCGGCTTTACTTGCAGGGGCGGGGTTCGCAGGGGTTCAGGCGGTTCACTGGCCTGGGGTGCGCCTGCGGCGGGTGTTTGGGGTGCTGGTTTTGCTCGTGCTGGGGTTAAATGGGGTTCAATCTGCTGTGGCCTTGCAGCGCCAGGGATCTGCTCGCTGGCTTACAACCCAGGTTTCCACCCAGGAATATTTACAAACCAACCTGGGCATGGCTGGCCTGGTTTTCCAGTCGCTGATGGAGCTGCCTGAAAACAGTCGCGTGTTGATGCTTTGGGAGCCGCGCAGTTTTTACTGCACGCCCGTTTGTGTCCCCGACGAGGTGGTGGACCGCTGGCTGATGGACTGGCGGCAAGGGCAAAACCCCGGCCAGATGATTGAAACCTGGCAGGCTGCCGGGTTCAGCCATGTGCTGGTGAACCAGCAGGGGGTATCTTTTTATCGCACCGAGCCGCGCTACAATTCAGCCGATTGGCAGGGCTTTGAGCAGGTGCTGGACAAGTTGGTTTTAACCACGGATTACAACCAGGTGTACACGCTGTATGCGCTGCCGGGGCCATGACCGCTGGAATAAAGGAGCCTTTTTGAAGCGATCGTTTTTTCTCCAATTATTTGGCCTTGCACTGGGTTTGCTGCTGTTGGTTGGGGTTTTCCAACAGGCGCCGGGCTATATGGACGCCGATTATTATTACATGGGTGGGGTGCAGTTGGCGCAAGGAGAGGGCTTCACAGAAAAGGTGTTGTGGAATTATCTCTCCGACCCGCAAGGCCTGCCCCAACCCTCGCATGGATATTGGATGCCGTTTGCCTCCCTGGTGGCAGCAGCCGGGTTGAAATGGTTTGGGTGGCTGGGCGAGTTTAACGCTGCCCGGTTGGGGTTCATCCTGGCTGCCGCGAGCATCCCGCCGCTGACGGCCTGGTTTGCGTTCAAGTGGACTCAAAAGCAGGATATCAGCCGCCTGGCTGGATGGCTGGCTTGTTTTCCCGGATTTTACCTGCCATTTTTGACCACCACAGACACATTTGGACTTTATATGGTTTTTGGTTTGGCCTGGTTGATTTTAGCGGGTTTTTCGCTGCAAGAGGGGGCGGGCAGTGCGCCTGGCTTACTCGCGGCGCGCAGCCTGGCCGGGTTTGCAGGTATGGGGGCAATGGCTGGTTTGATGCATCTCTCGCGGGCGGATGGGTTCACCTGGCTTGGGGTAGGGTTTCTGGCGAGTTTTTACAATGCAGGCCCGCTCCCGATATGGGTGCGGCTGCGTCAGGCCGGGCTGCGCACGGTCGCGCTGGCGGCCGGTTATGCCCTGGTGTTTGGCCCCTGGGCGCTGCGGAACCTTGGGGTTTTTAATTCAATACTCGCTCCTGGAGGTGTGCGTGCCCTTTGGTTAACCACCTATGACGAGCTCTTTATCTATCCTTCTACCATGCTGACTTTTGAACACTGGTGGGCTGCTGGTTGGGAAAGCCTGCTCCAGGCCCGCGCCTTTGCCCTGGGGCAAAATTTGCAAACTACGCTGGCTGTGCAGGGCAGCATTTTCCTGCTGCCGCTGGTGCTGGTCGGGCTGTGGACGCTGCGCCGCGAGGGGGTGGTGCAGTTGGGAGTATTAGGCTGGCTGGTTACAATGGGCGTGATGACTGTGATTTTTCCCTTTGCCGGGGCACGCGGCGGTTTTTTCCATTCGGGTGCGGCTGTGCAGCCGCTGTTTTGGCTGGCTGCTGCGGTTGGATTGGATGTCTTTGTTCGTTGGGGAAGCCAGGCACGCGGTTGGCGCCCCCGCCAGGCCTGGCGAATTTTTAGCTTTTCTGTGGTTCTCTTCTCTGCCGGGCTTTCGCTGTTTATCGGCTGGGGGCGTGTGATTGGCACTGACCCGCAGGCGCCGGCCTGGAATGCCCCTGATGGCCACTACCGCCAGGTCGAATCCCAACTGCAGGCATTGGGTGCACAGCCTGACGATGTTGTGATGATCAACAACCCCCCCGGGTATTTTGCTGCTGCATCTCGCCCTGCGATCGTGGTTCCGGATGGGGGAGAAGGGGCGCTGCTGGCTGCCGCCCGGCGCTACCAGGCCCGTTTTGTGGTTTTGGAGGCCAATCACCCGGCCGGGCTGGCCGGGCTGTTCGAGGACCCTGGGGCTTCACCCGGCTTGCGGCTGCTGGATACAGTTGGGGAAACCCGGATTTTTGAGGTGCTGCCATGAAATTTGCTGCGGCTTTTTGGCGGAAATGGCGCTGGCATGCCTGGGTTTGCCTGGCTGCCGGGCTGGTTGTGGGACTGTATCTGCTGGCGAGCGCCTGGCTCTACCGCCCTGGTTTTCCGCTGGACGATGCCTGGATTCACCAAACTTACGCCCGCAGCCTGGGGCAGTCCGGCGAGTGGTCGTTTTTTCCTGGCCAACCTACGGCAGGCTCCACCGCGCCGCTTTGGACAGTGCTGCTCGCATTGGGGTATGCGCTTGGGGTTGAGCCGCTGGTATGGGCGTTCTTTTTGGGTTGGGTGGCGCTTTCAGGCTTGGGCCTGGTGGGGATGTCTGTTTTTCGGGCGTATGCGCCTGAAAAAGCCGGGAATGCGTTTTGGGCCGGGCTGCTGCTTGTCTTGGAATGGCACATGGTTTGGGCGGCCGCTTCGGGTATGGAAACCCTGAGCTTTGCTGTGGTTGTCACTGCTGCATTGGGTTGGCTTGCGCTTGGGATGCGCCCGCGCCCGTTAGCCTGGTTGGGGTTGGGTGGGTTGGTGGGGGTGGGTACCTGGCTGCGGCCAGATGCCATCACCCTGCTTGGCCCGGTTCTGCTGGTGGGCGCTTTTGGCCGCCAGGCGGGGTTCACTCGGGCGCGGCTTTTGGGTTGGTTTTTTTTGGGTTTTGGAGCGCTGTTTCTCCCGTACCTGGTTTTTAACCAGGCCCTGGCTGGCGCATGGTGGCCGAACACATTTTTCGCCAAGCAGGCGGAATATGCTGTGCTGCGCGAACAGCCGCTCTTTGTCCGCCTGGTTCAGCAGGCGGGTTTACCCCTGGTGGGTGTAGGGGCTTTGCTGCTGCCTGGTTTTTTGAATACAACTTACCAGTCCTGGCGGCGAAAAAACTGGCCTGTGTTGGCCAGTATATTCTGGGTGTTGGGCTACCTGGGATTGTATGCCATTCGCCTGCCGGTAACCTACCAGCATGGCCGTTATATTATGCCTGTCATACCGGTTTTTTTGCTGTTGGCGTTAGCAGGCCTGGCGGCCTGGGCAAGGCCAAACAGCCGGACTGTCTGGCGGAGAATCCTCAGCCGGGCCTGGTCATTGGCTGTGGGTGCAGCCCTGCTGGTTTTTTGCGGACTGGGTGGGCAGGCTTATGCCAGGGATGTTGCTTATATCGAGTCGGAGATGGTGGAAACCGCTCGTTGGATTGCGGCCACCAGCGCCCCGCAAACCCTGGTGGCGGCGCATGATATTGGCGCTTTAGGCTATTTTGGCAAACGCCCGATTGTGGACCTGGCTGGTCTGATTTTGCCGGATGTCATTCCGTTTATCCGGGATGAGCCAAAGTTGGAAGCCTACCTGGACCAGCGCAAGCCGAAATACCTGGTCACCCTGGCAGGCTGGTATCCCTACCTGGAAAAAGACCGGCGGGTGGTTTTTTCAACCCAGGCTCCGTTTGCCCCAGCTCAAGGCGGAACCAATATGACGGTCTATCAATGGCAAAAGCCCGTTGTACCCTGATTAAGATGGGTACAGGTTTTACCCCACCACAGATTTGAACTCCCTGCCCCAAACCTGGGGTGGGGTTGGAAAGTGAGAACCGCAAATTCTAACAACATTTGCGCGCACCTAACACAATCATTGCATTGCAGGCCCTCATGGGATATGCTATACTTTCTGAGAATTAATCAATTTGGGTGTGAACCATTATGCGGCAAATTTCTTTGGTAGTCATTGATGACCATCCTCTCTTTCGCCAGGGTGTAATAGAAGCCTTGTCTTTTGAGCCGGATTTTGAGGTTGTAGGCCAGGCATCTAATGGGGATGAAGCCATGACCATATTACGGGCGGTGCGCCCGGATGTGGTGATTTTGGACATTAACCTGCCTGGGATCAATGGCCAACAGGTGGCTCGCCAGTTGATTCTTGAAAAATTGCCCACGCGCATCATTTTGCTAACGGGGTACGACGACCAGACCCAGGTGATTCATTCCATGCGTGCCGGAGCGGCAGCATACTGTGCCAAGGATATTCACCCAGAACTGCTAACCCGGGTGATTCGAGAAGTGGTTTCAGGGAATTATGTCATTGGGGAAAAGGTGTATACGCTGGCTGATTTGAACACGTGGATTGAGTCCCGTGTGGGGCCTTCCACCACCCAGGTCAATGACCAGCAAGAAGAAACCCTCCAACCCTTATCCATTCGTGAGATGGAAGTTTTGGTTTGTATTACCCAGGGGTTGAGCAACAAAGAAATCGCGATGCGGCTTGGCATCAGCCACCAAACCGTGAAGAACCATGTCACCGCCATTTTACGAAAACTTGAAGTAGAAGATCGAACTCAGGCCGCTGTATATGCGCTGCGCCATGGTTGGGTGAGGCTGCATGACCGTAAAGAAGCATAACCAAAAGGAGTGAATTCGATGGTGTTTTCAGATTTGGACCAGGATCCCGAACCAATTGCAGAAGATGGCGATTCCTTCAGCCAATTTGTCGCCTCGGAAATTGACCAGGTTTTGTATCAGAAACGCGATTTAATGCGCAAAATTCAACAAAGCCAGGTTGAAGTCAATAAACTTGCCCGGCGCAATGCTTCCATTACGACGCAAATCCAGCAAATGCAGGCTCAATTACAAACCATGTCGGCTGCAGATGTTCGCTCGGCGTACGAATCTGCTTTGGACGCGCAGCAGCGATTATTTGTTATGCGTGGGCAGCTCGAAAAAATGGAACAGGAAGAGACTACCCTGCAAAAATATTATGAGTTATTAGAGCGAGTGAACCAGGTGTTCAACCGCGCGGAAACCCCAGAAAAAGCCAAGCCTGGTTCCTTTGCCACAGTTGAAACGATTATCCGCGCTCAGGAGGATGAACGTTTGCGCCTTTCTCGCCAGATGCACGATGGCCCGGCTCAAACCCTTTCCAATTTCATTTTGCAAACCGAAATTGCAGCCCGCCTGTTCGACCTGGACCAAGGCCGGGCACGCGAGGAGCTTTCGGTTCTTAAAACCGCTGCAACCTCGACCTTGCAAAAAGTGCGCGATTTCATTTTTGAACTTCGTCCGATGATGTTGGATGACCTGGGGTTGGCCCCAACCATTAAACGCTACACGGATGCTGTTAAAGAGCACGCGAATATTGACATCGATATCATGGTTACGGGCACCGAACGCCGGCTTGAGTCATACCTGGAAGTTGTGGTTTTTCGCTCGTACCAGGAACTGCTGCGCAACGCACTTAACCACAGCCAGGGCACCGAAATTAGGGCTCATTTAGATATCACAGACAAAGAAGTTCACCTGTTTGTTGAAGATAATGGCAAAGGTTTTGATCCTGAAGTGATTGAAAATGAGCAAAGTGTGGGGTTGCGCGTGGTGCGCGAACGGGTTGAACTGGTTGGCGGCACCTTCAGCCTGGAAACCTTTCCCGGAAGAGGGGCCAAGGTGATTTTTAAGATACCTGCCAGTAAATCACCGGATATTGCTTAATAAAAAATAAAAATCTTTCAGATTACGCCTTTAGTACTATTGCGTCAATTAAAAAAATCGTCTATAATCTTTTCAGACTTTCCATTTTATGAAGGTACACTTTGCGAAGAAAGGAGGTGATTTCTGTGTTATTCGCTCCTAAAGAACAAGAAAAGGGCCAGGGTCTTGTTGAATATGCGTTGATTCTTGTATTGGTTGCAGTTGTTGTTATCGTTATTCTTGCCCTGCTCGGACCGGCCATCGGTAATGTTTTCTCGAACATCATTTCTAACATCTAATTAGAGCGCGCACAAATTGGCTCTGCACATAAAGGGCTCCAAAAGAGCCCTTTATGTTTTAAGTTTGCACTTGCCAAACAGCGAAGCCTTGGGATTTTCGTTACCAGGTGTCCATTTGAAATGTCCCCACCCCAACCTTCCCTTGCGGCTTTTTCCTCATGGGGATGAGTTTTTTGGGGATTGAGTGAGCAGTTATGTGATTTTTTGGGTAAGGACCAGGGCAAAAGCGAAAAAACAGGGGGGTAATGGGAATAATGTGGTATACACATGTTCGCTTTTTTTAAGTATTTAATGTAAAATTAGATAAATGATTCCGACAACCTTTTGTTAGGAGGCAAGTCAATGCGTCGAGGCAGATTGTTTTTACTCTTAGGCTTAGTATTAATCGTTTTGATTGGTGCAGTAGCCATATTACTTCCCCGCCTTGCGGGAGGTGGTGGTGAAACCCAGGTGCCTTTGGTGCCGGAGGTACAGCCAACCCCAACCCCAGTTCCTTTGAACGTTGTCATTACCACCCAACGCATTGCCCGTTCAGAGGTGATCAGTGAAGATGTGGTAACCATGGTTTCTATTTCGCGTGATGACCCTGTGGCCGGGCTTTTGATTACCGATATGACCCAGGTAATTGGCATGCGGGCCCGGTACGACATGGAACCAGGAGTTTTCCTCACCCCTGCCATGATTGTAGACAGCATTGAAGGGCTTTCCAGCTATGGTTCCGATGCTGCTTTGCAAATTCCTCCTGGCCAGGTGGCAGTCTCCATTCCTATTTCGCGTTTATCAGCCGTTGCCTTTGGTTTGCGCAAGGGCGATCATGTCAATGTGATTATGACTGCTCAGCTGGTGGACCTGGATGTTGACTTCCAATCCATTCTGCCCAACTATTCCTCCGCGATTATTGCTCCGGGTCCCTCGATTGTTTTGGGCAGCGGCACTGAAGAAGGTGCCAGTGCTTCGGTGACCACGGATGAACTGATGGAAATTCTGACCGCACAAATAATTTCGGGCGGTGCCGTTTCGCCGATTGGCCGGGTAGACCTGAATGAAACCCTCAGTCAGCCGTTCCATGTGGTACCTTCCGAACCTCAGCGCCCACGGCTGGTGAGCCAAACCCTCGTCCAAAATGCGATTGTACTGCAGGTGGGTTCGTTCAAAACCGAAGAAGATGAAGCCTACGAAAAGGAACTGGCCGAGCAGGCTGCCCAACCCACCCCAACACCAGACCCCGCCAACCCGGAAGCCGTCCCTGCGGAGCAGGTTGCCCCTGAAAAACCGCTACCTCCTGATGTGATTACCTTGATTGTTTCTCCACAAGACGCAGTCGCCCTTAATTACGCCATGTTCAGCGGCGCACAGCTCACCCTGGCCATGCGCTCGGCTCGCGATGAAGGGGTTGTCCAAACCGAGGCGGTCACTTTGCAGTTTTTGCTCAACCAATATAACATCCCCTTACCGCTCAAACTGCCTTATGGTTTTGAGCCGAGAGTGGATCAACTGCAGCTGCCCCCATTGCGTAACGATGCTGTCACCCCATAGCGGGTAGCGAATAAAAGGTTGTTTGTTTATGGCGCCAGGAAAGATACGTGTCCTGATTGTTGATGATATTGCTGAAACTCGCGATAACATCCGCAAACTGCTGCAGTTTGAGGCGGATGTAGAAGTGGTTGGCATGGCAAAAACGGGCAAAGAGGCTATTGAATCGACGAATGCCCTCAAGCCCGACGTCATATTGATGGACATCAATATGCCCGATATGGATGGTATTACTGCCACTGAAAAAATCCGCCAGTCGCAGGCGTGGGCGCAAATCGTAATCCTATCAGTTCAAGGGGATCCAAACTACATGCGCCGGGCCATGTTGGCTGGCGCTCGCGATTTTCTGACCAAACCGCCCAACATTGATGAGCTGATTTCGGCCATCCGCCGGGCAGGGAAAATGGCTGCTGAAGAGCGCGAGAAAGCCACTTCGGTGGTTGCCGCCAAGCCGGGTTCTGGCCCGATTCAAATGAGTGCACAGGCCGGAAGCGTAAATGGCGTGATTGTTTCGGTTTACAGTCCAAAGGGTGGCAATGGCTGCACCACCTTGCTGACCAACCTGGCGGTCCATCTGAAACAAGAAGGTAAAAATGTGCTTGTGGTGGATGGAAACCTTCACTTTGGCAATGTATCCATTTTTTTCAACCAGCAAGCCAAAAATCACATTGGTGACCTGACGATTCGAGCCGATAAACTTGAACGCGAGGTGGTTGAAAATGTTGTGGTTACCCATGACTCTGGTGTAAAAATTCTGCCAGCGCCACCCCGCCCGGAACTGGCGGAAGAAATCAGCGGTGACCAGTTTCTCAAAGTGTTGGAGTTTTGCCGGAATATTTATGATTATGTGTTGGTGGATACTGTTCCGGCGTTAACCGACAGCACAATTGCTGCCCTCGATGCCAGTGACGTGATTCTGGCTGTAACCACACAGGATATTCCCTCGATTGCTGCGATGCGCTCCTTCTTTGAGGTAGCCAATGTGATGGGCATCAACAGTGCCAATATCCTGTTCTTGATGAATAAGTACGACAAACGCATCACCATCACCCCGGAAAGGGTGAGTGCGAACCTGAAAAAGGAGTTTACTGTAATTCTGCCTTTTGATGAAAGAATTGTGGTGCCATCTGTGAACCGTGGTGTTCCTTTTATGATCGATCCAAAAAATCGTTCACAACCGGTTGCAAAAGGAATTACCAGCGTTGCGGAAGCAGTCCATAAATTTTTAATGGAACCTGAATCTGTTGAGTCTTTGCGATTGGGACGAAAATAATCTGTGTGAGGAGTAAAGAATGTCGTCATTACTGAGAAGAATTGAACAAGGACAGCAGCAGCCCGGAAAACCCCAAACCCCAGGTTCTGCTGGCGGGCCGTCTTCCGGCGATGAAGAATCTCGCCTGGCAGCGCTGCGCACGCGCCGGGTTGCCCCTCCAGGTGTCAGTCCTCAACAAAACACCTATTTTGATTTAAAGACGCGCGTTCAGAATCGTTTATTGGCTGAATTGGATCCTTCGATTGACGTATCGAAAACGGCTGAGGTAAAGCGCACAATCCAGGAACTTTTTGAACAAATTCTGGCGGAAGAAAAAATCATTCTCACCCGGCCGGAACGGCAGCGCTTGTTTGAACAAATCTCAGCTGAAATTCTTGGTTTTGGCCCGCTGCAAGAGCTGATTGATGCCGAAGGAATTTCGGAAATTATGGTTAACGGGGCCAAGAATATCTACATTGAACGTAAAGGTCGGATTGAACGAGTGCCGGTAACTTTTGAAAGTGATGACCATGTGATGCGCATTATCGACCGGATTGTGGCGCCCCTGGGCCGTCGGATTGACGAATCCAGCCCCTATGTAGATGCTCGTCTTCCTGACGGTTCCCGTGTAAATGCCGTGATTCCTCCGATTTCCCTGGTGGGCCCCACCCTGACCATCCGAAAGTTTTCGAAAGTGCCCATCACGGTGGAGCAGCTGGTTGAGTTTGGTTCGCTGACCCCTGAAGCGCTCCAATTTTTGCGAGCCTGTGTGATGGCCCGTCTCAACATTGTGGTGTCGGGCGGCACTGGTTCTGGCAAAACCACCCTGCTCAACATTCTCTCCAGTTTTATTCCTGCCGATGAACGGATTTTGACCATTGAAAACGCGGCCGAACTGCAGCTTCGCCAGGAGCATGTGGTGACGTTGGAATCGCGCCCGGCCAACATTGAAGGCCGGGGTGAAATTACCATTCGCCACCTCGTGATTAACGCCCTACGTATGCGCCCCGACCGGATCGTGGTCGGGGAAATTCGTGATGAAGCCGCCCTGGACATGCTCCAGGCCATGAACACCGGCCACGATGGTTCGATGACCACAGCCCACTCCAACAGCCCACGCGACACCCTCTCTCGCCTCGAAACCATGACATTAATGGCGGGGATGGAATTGCCCGTCAAAGCGATTCGAGAGCAAATCTCTTCCGCGGTTGATTTGATTGTCCACCAGGAACGGATGCGCGATGGCACGCGCAAGGTGGTTTACATCACCGAAGTCACTGGGATGGAGGGCACCGTTATTACGACCACAGACATTTTTGTGTTTGAGCAAACCGGGTTGGAAAACGGAAAAATTATGGGTCGATTGCGCCCAACCGGCCTGCGGCCCAAATTTATGGATAAAATTGAAGCGGCGGGCATTCATTTGCCGCCCACAATTTTTGGCCTTGCTCAGCAAAGGCGTAAGTAACCCGGTCGAATGGAGGCCTGAAAGATGGATTTTGTAACCGTAATCCTGGTGATTGGCGGTATCCTCGGGATCGTGATTCTTATCGCTGGTTTTGTAACCGTGCGCAACCAGCGCTCGCTTGTGGATGAACGCCTGGGGCAGATTTATGACGAACCGCTCATTGCAGAAGGTCCCAAGAAAGACTCTACACCCCTGACCGATTGGATTGGTGCTCGGGTTGAACGCACGAACTTTGGCGAGAGAATCAAAAAAGAGCTTGCCCAGGCCGATTTAAAGCTAAAGCCGGGCGAGTATGTGGCGCTGATTATTATTGCTTCTGCTTTCTTGGGTTTCATTGGCTATATGTACGGTGGTGGCGAGATTGGCGCAATTTTATTGGCTGCCATTGGTCCGTTTTTGCCACGTGCTTATGTAAACAGCCAGAAAACCAAGCGCCTGCAGTCGTTTAATGACCAGCTTCCCGATATGCTCAGCCTGATGGTCAATGGGCTGCGGGCGGGCTATTCGCCAGTCCAGGCAATGGAGGCGGTTGCAAAAGAACTGCCCACCCCAATTAGCGATGAGTTTCGCCGGGTAGTTCGCGAAATGGCACTCGGCTTACCGATGCCAGAGGCGTTAAACAACTTGCTGCGCCGCATTCCCAGTGAAGACCTGGACTTTATTATCACAGCCATGAACATCCAACGCGAGGTCGGTGGTGATCTCTCCGAAATTTTGGATATCATTGCTTTTACCATTCGTGAACGCATCCGGATTAAACGGGAAATTCAAACCCTGGTTGCCCAGGTTTTGTATTCAGGCCGCATTCTGGCGATTATGCCGATTGCTTTGGCGCTGTTCCTGTGGTTTGTTAACCGAAGCTACATGGAGCAATTTTTCTTACCAGGCAATCGCATGTGCGGTATTCCCATACTGGTTACCGGCGGTTTAATGATTGTCGCTGGTTATTTTGCAATGAACAAGGTTGCCGATATCGAGATTTAGCCACAAGCCTGGCTGGCTGCTATGCGTTTGGTTGATTCAAAATTTCGGTATTAACCCTACAACAAGGAGTTTTTATGAATCTTGTGCCATTACTGATCATTGCTGGCGTCATTCTGGTTGTGGCCATTATCCTGGTTGTGATTGGCCTGCGCACTGATGACGAAGACCCTCTGGAAGCCCGCCTGGCTGAGTTCGCAATTACCGGTGAAACCGTAAACCTCGAACAAATTGAACTTTCTCAATCGTTTTCAGAACGTGTGTTGATTCCCATGGCGCGTTCTATGGGCGCTTTTGCCTTGCGCTTCACACCTCAAAACTCCATTCAACAAACCGCTCGTAAACTCGAACTGGCGGGAAACCCCCGCAACCTGGACCCAACGGTTTTTCTCACCTTACGAATTTCAGGGATTGCCATTGGGGTTTTTATGCTTTTTATTTCCTATATTGCCCCGGAGGGCAGCTTCCTGAAAGGCTCAATGGGTTTTATTCTGGCGGCGTTGTTTGCACTGCTTGGCTTTTTTGTGCCAGAACTCTGGCTTACCAGCAAAATCCAGCGCCGTCAGAAAGACATTCGCAGGGCTTTGCCCGATGCGCTTGACCTGCTGACGATTTGTGTGGAGGCCGGCCTGGGGTTTGAGGCAGCCATGAGCCGCGTGCAGGCCAAGTGGGATACCGAGCTTTCCCTGGTTTTTGCCCGGGCTTTGCGCGAAATTCAGCTTGGTAAAACCCGGCGGGAAGCCATGCGCGAAATGGCCGATCGGGTGGGCATTCCTGAGATCACCAGCTTTGTTGCAGCAGTGATTCAAAGCGATCAGCTGGGTGTGAGCCTTTCGAACATTCTTCGCGTACAATCGGAAGCCATGCGAGTCAAACGCCGCCAGATGGCGGAAGAAGAAGCTCAAAAAGCTCCGATTAAGATGCTTTTTCCGATGGCGTTCTTAATCTTTCCTTCATTGATGATTATCCTTCTTGGCCCTGCAGCTTTGCTGCTGATGAATTCCGCGTTGGGCGGAATGCTGTAGCCAGGGATGGATTTGTGCGGGGAAAGACCGCCTACGAACTTTACCAATGGGCCTGGGCTGCTGTAGGCCTGGTTTTTCCACCCACCTGTGCTGGATGCGGTGCGGTGGGAGCGGCCTGGTGTGCAGCCTGCCAGCATAACACAACCGTCATTCACGAGCCTTTTTGTTCCCGCTGCGGTTTGCCGTTATCTCCTGGGCGAACCTGCCCGGATTGTTCAAAACAGTCTCCTCTGTTTGATGCAGCCCGTTCTTATGCAGTTTTTGATGGACCTTTTCGGGAGGCAATCCATCAGTTGAAGTATCATGGTAATGCGTTTTTAGGAGAAGCCCTGGCTTTTCCGGCGAAAGAAATGCTTGAAGCCCAACAATGGCCGCTGACCCTGGTGGTCCCGGTTCCATTAGCGGAAAATCGAATGCGCACAAGGGGGTATAACCAGGCTGCCTTTATTTCTTTGCCGATTGCTTTGTTTTTGAACCTGCCTCACCGGCCAGACGCTTTACGTCGGGTTCGCGAAACTCAATCCCAGGTAGGCCTTTCAATTGTGGACCGGCACGCAAATATGGCCGGTGCATTTCGAGCCGACCCGCGCCAGGTTGCTGGACAAAATGTACTCCTCATTGATGATGTAATGACTACCGGAGCGACCACAAACGCAGCAGCCGAAGCGCTGAAACAAGCCCAGGCGGTCGGAGTGTATATCTTCACCCTGGGCCGGGCAGCCTTTAAGGGTTTGCCCGATTCTTTATCCAACCCAACTTTATTATAGGAGGAACAAGCTTATGACCGTTAACGTGGAAATTTATAGCAAGAATATGACGGTCACCGACCGGATAGACGAATACATTCGCAAACGGGCCTCTCGGTTGGACCGGTACCTGAATGGTATTGACGAAGTACGCGTCGATCTGGATCACGTGAAAACCGCCCGAAATATTTCTGACCGGGAAGTGGCGCAAATCACCGTTCGCGGAACCCGGTTCATTTTGCGCTCGGAAGAAAAGGCGGATGATGTTTTTGTTGCGTTTGACCGGGCTCTGGACAAAGTGCAGCGCCAGATTGCCCGTTATAAAGGGAAACGCAACCGCGGCCGCGGGGATGGTAAATCGGCTGGTGATTTCGCCATGGAAGAAGAAGCGCTTGAAGCCCTACCCTTTGAACCTGTGGTTGAAGAAGCGCCTGTTATTTCCCGGCGCAAGCGTTTTATCCTGGTGCCGATGGACGAAGAAGAAGCCATTGAGCAAATGACGCTGCTCGGCCACGATAATTTCTTTGTGTTCTATAATGTCAACACCAGCTCAGTTAATGTGCTTTACCGCCGTTCGGATGGCACCTATGCCCTGATTGAGACCCAGGCTGGTTAAGTGAGTGGTTTTTTCAGCAAGGGGAGCTGGCTCAACATAAACCAAATCAAAAAGGCCACCGTTATCAGGTGGCCTTTTTTGATCATGAGGGGCGTTTAGACAGATTCTTGTTCGGTGATGGGGCGGCAGGTGGCGTGGATGAAGTGGAACTCTCCACGTGGAGGCATCAGGTCAATTACTTCCACAATAATAAATTCTTCGTCGCTGAGTTCCACCCTCTCACCAATCTGGGGGCGATGGTGCAGGTTTACAATCGTGCCGGGATGTGCCCGGCCAATAACAACGTAGCTGACTTTAAATATCGCCATGGTTTTCCCCTTTAGCCAACGGTCAGGTTGCGCTGCCGCAGCTTAAACGACAGGTCAGCGGCGATGTCTTTCATCACCACATAACCGATCCGGGTGTTTTTTTCACAAAGGTGTTCGAAATCTTCTCGTAAAATCATTTGGACTACGGTTGGTTCGCTCAGGGCTCGAACAGTGGCTGACCTGGGTCCCTGGTCTATGAGTGACATTTCACCAATGATTTGGCCGCTGCCCAGGTTGACCAGCACATGGGCAGTGCCTTCCATGGTTTGTACCGCAACTTCGGCGAACCCATCTGTGATGATAAATAATTCGTTGCCAGCCGAGCCTTGTTGTGCAATGACTTCGCCCCGATGGAAAACTTGTTTTTTGCAAATTTTTGCCACTTCTGCCAGGTCATCTTCCGATAGGCTGGCAAACAGCATCACGTTGCGTAAAATTCCTCTTAAATCTTCCATAGGGCAGTTCTCCTTGTGTGCGGAATGATCAAAACCTTTTTCTCTGGTGGGTGTTTAGTTTAATTATATTGTAAAATTATTTTTGCTGTATGGCAACCTTTTGAAGAGGTGCGCGCAAATGTTGTTAGAATTTGCGATTCTCGCCTTCCACCCCCACCCCCAACCCCTCCCGAGGTTTTGGGGCGGGGAGAAGATCTGGTAATGGCCAACTGGTGGGCTGAACCCGCCAGTTGGCCATTACCTGTAAAAAAACCTCTTTCCAGCGCAATGGTGGGGGCAGGGGAGGTAGAACTTTGCAGTTCTTAACTTTGCGCCCTGCCCCTGAAATTGGCTGTTTGTCACATCCAGAGAAAATGGGGGAAAATGGTGCGCAAATATGGGGGTTTTGTGGGTACAATACGTTGGGAGGGTGAACCCCTTACACCAGGAAAGGAGCTGTTTGTGATCACAATCCAAACCCTTGACTTAAATTTTCAAGGAAAACCCCTGGCTGTGGCCTGTTACCTGCTGCCTCATTCAGGTGGGGCTGCTTTGGTAGAGTGTGGGCCAGGGTCCACGCGAGAGCCGTTGGTTGCCGCACTAGCCCGTTTTGGCTATTCGCCCGGGGACGTGACCGATGTTCTCCTTACCCACATTCACCTCGACCATGCCGGGGCAGCCGGCTGGCTGGCGCGCCAGGGTGCTCGTATTCATGTCCACCCGTTGGGTGCGCCGCACCTGGCCAACCCCGAGAAGCTGCTGTCCAGCGCAACCCGAATTTATGGCGATAGGATGGATGCGCTCTGGGGAGAATTTTTGCCCGTTCCTGAAAGCCGGCTCGTCGTGGTTGAAGAAGGGCAGCCCATTCAGATTGGGGAGTTTTCAGTTTTGCCGGTGGATACCCCTGGTCATGCCAACCATCATTTCGCATATGTGCTTGGGGATCTTTGCTTCACTGGCGATGTGGGTGGGGTGCGCATTCCTGGCAGACCCTATTTGCGGATCCCCATGCCGCCCCCAGAGTTTCACCTGGAGACCTGGAGGCAGAGTGTGGCAAAACTGCGCGCCCTGGGTTTTTCCCGGATTGCCCCAACCCATTTTGGAATTTATGACGACGCTGCCTGGCATCTGGATGCCCTGGAAGCCGAGCTGGATGCTGCCGAAGCCTTCATTTTGGAGGTGATGCCAGCCAACCCCTCCATTGAAACCTTGAAAGAAAAGCTTTCTGCCTGGGCGGCGGGGCGAGCTGCTGCTATCCAGGTCGGTTCTGAAGCGCTCACCGCGTTTGAACTGGCCAACCCCACCTGGATGTCTGCCGCCGGCATTGAACGCTATTGGCGCAAATTCCGCCAGGCAAATTGAAACCACGAGAGGAGTGTATTTATGAATGTGTTCCGAGTGTCTGATATTGTGGCTCAACAAGAGCAAATTAACCGCCGCTACACCGAAGCCATGCGGGTTCCGGCGATGAGCGTGGGGGTGTATCGTTTGCCGGTTGGCTCGCAAGATTTGCAGCATCCGCATTCTGAAGATGAAATGTATTATGTGGTCAAGGGTGTTGGCCAACTTCAGGTGGGAGATGAAGTGACCAAGGTGGAGCCCGGAACCTTCGTCCATGTTCCGCCCGGTGTTCCCCACAAATTTATTTCAATAGTTCAAGATTTGGTTCTTTTGGTTTATTTTGCGCCTGCAGAAGGCGCCCATGCAGAAAAATAAGGAGGAAAAATGGGAACTGTCTCTTTGAAATGGCTTGATTCGCAGTTGATGGTTGGCGCCGATTCGCGAGGCACACCCCTGGTGATGGGAAGCTGGGCAGAAAAAGACCCGCAGTGGACTGGCTTAAAACCATCCGATTTACTTCTCCTTGCTGCCGCTTCGTGCTCTGCCTGGGATGTCATCTCCATTCTGCGCAAACAGCGTGAACCCATGGAAAGCCTGGAAGTGCAGTGCAGCGGCGAACAGCAGCAAGATCCGCCCTGGAACTTTACCCATATTCACCTGCATTATGTGGTGCGCGGCAGCCTCGACCCGAAAAAAGTGGAGCGAGCCATTGCCCTTTCTGAAGAGAAGTATTGTTCTGTCATCAACACGCTGCGCCCTGGCGTACAGGTGACTCACGATTTTGAAGTGCTGCCACCAGACCATGCCGGGTAAACCCATCTCACGCAAGCCGCTGCGCCAGTTTGCCAACACCAGTTGGGATCCACTGGCGGCCTGGTACGATGGTTGGGTGGGCAAAGGGGGCAGTCACCACCATCAAAAACTCGCCATCCCCGCCTTGTTGGCTTTGTTAGATATCCATCCGGGCGAACAGGTTTTGGATATTGGTTCAGGCCAGGGTGTGTTGGCGCCATATATCTTTAAAGCCGGTGGCCAATACACCGGTGTAGAACTCAGCCCGCGCCTGCTCGAACTGGCTCGCAAACACCATGGCCCCAAAGTGCGGTTTTTCTTGGGCGATGCGCGCAGCCTTTCCGCCTTGCCGGGCCTGAACCCTGGCGGCTATGATGCTGCGGCTTTTTTGCTGAGCATCCAGGATATGGATCCCCTGGACGCGGTGGTGGAATCTTTGGCCTGGGCTTTAAAGCCCGGCGGCCGGGTGGGGATTTTGATGGTTCACCCTTGTTTTCGCATCCCCCGCCAGAGCGGCTGGGGATGGGATGAGGGCCGAAAACTCCAGTTTCGCCGGGTTGACCGCTACCTTACCCCGCTTTCGGTGCCCCTTAAGCCTCATCCCGGCCAAAAAGGTGGGGTGAGTTGGAGTTTTCACCGCCCCCTTGAAGTGTATTTCAACACCCTTGGCCGGTATGGGCTGTTTGTGGACCAGGTTAAGGAAATCCCCACCTACAAAACTGCAGCCGGCGAACGGGCTGCCGCCGAAAACCTGGCGAACCAGGAAATCCCACTTTTTCTGGGTATTCGTGCCCGAAAAATGGTTTGACAATTTACACCCTTACGTCTATAATTTTCTTGACAGCAGGATGTCCCATTCCTGTTTTTTATTTTGATCAGGTGATATTAACTGTATGAGTACGAACGAACCTGCCTCTAGTCGGCACAGGCACAGGCCTGTGACCCAACCCTTTTCTACCTGACCCCTGGCGGGCGTTGTCTGGCTCTTTATGACTGCCTCCGGGGGGAAATAATATCGGAGGTGCTGAAATGACCATGGTTGAATTAGATCATATTCTCGACCGGCTGCGCAATGCGCTTGAAGATGACCGGCTTGAGTTTGCCATTAAAATTCTGGAAGAATTGCGTTCGCCCGACCAGGCCGAATTGATTGCAGAACTTGATGAGGAAGACCAGGTTGCGCTGCTTACCCACCTCGACCCTTCCGATACCGCCGACATTTTGGAAGAGCTGGAGGATGAAGACGCGGCTGACCTTGTCGCTGCCCTGCCCCCGGAACGCGCTGCGGCCATCCTGGACGAGATGGAACCAGACGAAGCCGCTGACCTGCTAAATGAGATTCCTGACGAGCAGATGGAAAAAATCATCAGCCAGTTGGAAGATCCCGAAGAAATTCACCCACTGCTGCTGCACCGCTCCGACAGTGCTGGGGGTCTGATGACTTCCCAGTTCCTGGCGCTGCGCCGCCGCATGACCGTTCAGGAAGCCATCCAGGCCATTCGCCAGTTAGAGCCAGATGCCGAAACCATTCACGATTTCTTCGTGGTAGACCGCCATGGGGTGTTGTGTGGGGTTTTGGACTTGCGCCAACTGGTGATTAACGACCCCAACCGTCCGATTGGCGAAATTATGAACCGGGAAGTCTTATCCGTCCAGGCCGGAACCGACCAGGAAGAAGTTGCCCGGTTGATGGCGCGGTATGACTTGAATACCATGCCTGTTCTGGACGCCCAAGGCCAGGTGCTGGGTGTGATTACCATTGACGATGTGGTCGATGTTCTGGAAGATGAAGCGACTGAAGACATCCAGCGCATGGGTGGCGCCCAGCCATTGGATGACTCTTACCTGAGCAGCGGTGTGCTGACAGTTACCGGAAAGCGGATTGGTTGGCTGATGCTGTTGTTTGTGACCGGCAGCCTGACCGGGACGGTGATGCGCCTGTTCGAGAAAGATTTGCAGGCCGTAGTTGCGCTGGCTTATTTCATCCCGCTTCTGATTGGCACCGGGGGCAACGCTGGCTCGCAAACCACTGCCACCATCATTCGAGCCCTGGCTGTGGGCGACATTGGCCTGCGTGATGGGATGCACGCCCTGTGGCACGAGTTCCGTGTGGGGCTGCTTTTAGGGTTGGGCATGGGTGCCTTTGGGATTGTGCGGGCCATTACCTGGGGTTCTGGTTGGGGGGTTGCACTCACAGTCTCCCTGGCCATTCTTGCCATTGTGGTTTGGGCTAATGCGATGGGTTCTTTGCTACCTTTGTTGGCCGCCCGCCTTAAAATTGACCCCACCGTAGTCTCTGGCCCGGTGATGTCCACCCTGGTGGATGCAACTGGTTTGCTGATTTATTTTTCGATTGCCAGGCTGGTTTTAGGTTTGTAGGTGGTTTGAGATGAATACATATTCAAAACCTACCCGCGCAGACGTAATCCGCAGCCTGGTCTATATATCTCTTTATCTATTGGTGGTTTCAGTCTCTGCATTTTGGCTGCTGCCAGATTGGTGGTTGGGTTGGGGGTTGATTGTGATTGCCGGCCTGGTATGGCTGGTGGGCTGGCATACGCAGAACACCGCTCATCGCTGCCCACACTGCCAGCACGAGTTTGAAATCTCATTCTGGGTGGATTTGATTTCGCCGCATGGTTTTAATCAAACCGCAGGCTGGACATTGTTGAATTGTCCAGCCTGCAAGAAATGGGGTAAAGCCGAGCTGTTGAAAAAGAATGACCCGAATTAACCACAGGCTTTAAGCCAGTTGGCAATGGCGGAGGGTAAGTCCTGCTGGACTTTACCGCGGACGTACATTAAACCAATTTGCCTTGCGCCTCCTGAATAATTTCGGAAAAGTTGAGAGCTAAATAACGCTTAACTATTCTGCCGGCGTTTTAGGCCGGGGGGCAAGCATCACGGCTTCACCATCCAGGACGAGTTTGTCATCCTGGTTGAAAACTTCGGTTTTCAGCGTGACGATGCGCCTGTCGGGACGGTAGGCTGTGACTTCCAGTTTTGCGGTGATTTCATCGCCGATATACACCGGGGCTTTAAAATTCAGGGTTTGCGAAAGGTAGATCACACCCGGGCCTGGCAGCAGCATTCCCAGCACAGCCGAGATGAGCGCACCGGTGAGCATGCCGTGGGCAATGCGCTGTTTGAAAATGGTTGCGGCGGCGAAGGTGTCATCCAGGTGCACCGGGTTTGCATCGCCGCTGATGCGTGCAAAGGTGCGCACATCTTCATCCGAAACGCGTTTGCGCATCCAGGCATGGTCGCCAACTTGAATTTCGCGGGTTTGATCGTACGTTGTGAACATCGCATTCCTTTACCTGTAACAGGTGTGCGGGTGAGGCGTTATTCTCACCATTACCGAAGTTTTTATGGAATTAAGGAGGGTTTTTTACTGTATGATTATTATAGCAAAGAAGATTGGATAACAGTTCCCCCTTTTCCGCGCTCACGAAGAAGGGGTAAGCGCTTATGGCTGTTATTGTCCAACCCCTATAGGGACCCTATCCAGGCCATTGGCAGAGGGTGGGATAAGCAGTTGCAAAACAAAAAGCAGCCCAAATTATGGACTGCTTTTTTTCTGTGGCAAGGGTGGGACTTGAACCCACAACTTACGGCTTATGAGTCCGCTACTCTGCCATTGAGTTACCTTGCCCTGAAAAATACCGCCATATATGGACAAAATGCCCAATTTTTTGGGCGCAAAGTGCATATATAGGAGTGTATTTGATGAGCACAAAAGCCCATGAGCAGCGGATTATAACTTTTTCCGTGTCCAGTGACATGCAAACCTGGATTGAAGCCTTCTTGCATGACAGACAGGCCGCCGGCGTATCGCCTGGTACCCTGAAGTTTTATCAGGACAAATTTAAAAACTTATTGACTTTTGCCCAATTGCGCGCCGTCAATGAGCCCGGCGAGATTGACGCGCTTTTTATTCGGAACTTCTTGCTTTGGCTCCAGGAACGGGGCAATAATGCCGGTGGGGTTCACCAACATTATAGAGCGCTGCGCGCTTTCGTTCGCTGGTGGGCGTTGGAAACAGAACCTGTACAATGGAAAAATCCATTCGCCAAAGTTAAGCCGCCTAAACTGAATCCGGAACCATTAGAGCCGGTGTCGCTGGCAGACATTGAAAAATTGCTTGCCGCCTGTGGTGACGAGAAACAGGGAATCAGAGACAGGGCAATTTTCTTAACCTTGCTTGACACCGGCTCCAGGGCAAGCGAACTTACCGCCCTGAACGTCCAGGACTATAACCCGGTTAATGGCTCGCTGTATATCCGGCATGGCAAGGGAGACAAATTCCGGGTGGTATTTTTGGGACAAACCGCCCGGCGTGTCATGCGCCGTTGGCTTGCTGAACGGGGAACCCAGGCCGGGCCGCTTTTCCCATCATGGCAAACCGGGGAGAGATTGACTTATTCGGGATTGCGCGAAGCCGTCAAACGCCGGGCCGCTGCTGCTGGCATTGAGCCGCCCGAATTGCACTCATTCCGGCGTGCGTTTGCGATTAACTGCCTACGCTGTGGTATGGACGTTTTCTCATTGCAAACCCTTATGGGGCATGCCGATTTACAGATTGTACGGCGCTATCTCAAACAAACCGAATCCGATTTATCTGCTGCCCATGCCGCCGCGAGTCCAGTAGATAAACTTCTAAATAAGAGGAGCCGAAAATGAGCGCTGAACTTGACACCCTGGAATCTTTGAAAAGTGGACTTGTGATACCCGCCGCCCAAAGTGTTTTGACGGGATTGATTTCCGGTGCTGCTGTTGGCGCTATTGCAAATCTGGCAAGCTGGCAAGGGCCGGGAAACCTTGCCCTTGCTGGTGGGTGTGTTTTGGCCGCTGTGCAATGGTATGCACTTCAGGGACGCTGGCAAACGGCGCGCAATTATGCACTCTATGGGCCGCCGGAACTACCAGAGGAACCCACCCAACCTGAACCGCTGCCCATATTGACACCCAGGCCGGAACCCCTACGGGTGGAAGTCACCCAGGAGAATGGCAGGCAAACCCGGTTTATTGATTTACCCGCCGAATACCACCAATTGAAGGCTCTTGCCGTTGGTGTCCTGGCCGGGCATGGGCTCGCCGTCAATCAATGGACAGGGGCCGGGAAGCCTTTCACCCGCGCCCAATTCGATACATTCCGGGCCGCACTGGTGCAAGCTGGACTTGCCCGCTATGGAGAACGCTCCAATTCGCCGCTTGAGTTATCGCCCGCTGGCCGCGCCGTTTTCCGGCGCATTGCTGAGAAATAGGGGCGTGCATGTATGCGCGTGCATGGAAACCCCAGGGAAAATGGAGAAGCACAAGCCGCCGCCGGTGGTGGGGTAGGGCGCCGCCTGTGCTGGTGGTGGTATTCAGTGAGTAGAACCCAAACCTTTTTATCCATCTTTCCTACCCGATTGGAGAACCGAACATGACACCCGAAAAATTGACAGAAGAACAATTGAGAGAGCGCTTATCGTCCAATGACCTGGTTATCATTGACTATTACTGCTTGCCCCAAGAATTTCAGGACTTCGAACTTGACGATACCCTGGCCGGGGAAATTGACACCGGGGAAGCTGCCGGGCGTTGGCTTTCTGAGGGGCAAAGCTGCCCTGAGGACAAAAGCCGGTGGTAATAAATTCACTGGAGAATTCGCCTGTGTCGTAATATAATAAGCATAGTAAGTAACACGACACCAAAGGAAGAGACAAACGCCGCCGCAAGCGTTTCTCTTTCTTTGGTGTTTTTTTATTCTCGAAAGGAGTTTATCCATGAAAAAGAACATTTTCCCAATTCGAATTGACCCCGAATTATACGAGCGGCTTACCCAGGCCGCCCTCCGTGAAGAGCGTTCGCGGGGTTCAATTGTCCGCCGGGCACTGAAAACGTATCTTACCCGCCTGGAAACCGCTGCTGCCGTTGACGCGCTGGAAACCGCCGTTCACCTGGCAGAGAGCGCCGCCGCTGCCCTGGATGGGGAAGGGGTGGGATAATGACACCAAAAACAAAACCCGGCATGCTGTACCAGAGCATTCCGGGCAAAGGAACCGAAGGCTCGAACTCCTCTAAGAAAAATATACCCGTTTTCCTGTCAAACGGCAAGCGCGCCGGGTATGTCAATTCCGGGACATTGCACAAACAGGTGCAGGGCTCCAAACATTTTTTGAAGCGCCCACCCGCGATTGCAAACGATATTGACTTGCTCGCCGCTGCTGAAAATCTTGGGGCCGTGAGGGTTGTAATCCTGGACACCGAAACCCGCCAAACCTATACGGCAAGTATTGAGCATATCCGGCAGGCCGGTTTTCGAATCAATCGGGGCTTTGGCGAACAAATTGCCCTACCCCTTTCCGGGTGGATGATGCGCCGGGAAGGACAAAACCCGATTGTACAATTAACCCTTTGGCAAAAATGAATTTACCTGCCGGGCGTGTCGGAATGCTGGCATGCCCGGCGTTCACCTTGAGGAACCTATGTACCATTGGATAAAAATACCCTACACATTGCTTGAGGACTTTGACTTTCAAAGTCTGACACCCGCCGCTGCTGGAATGTACTTGAAATTGTACCTGTTTGCAGCAAAGCAAGACGCGGGTGGGGCGTTGGTGGACAATACCGGGCCATTGCATATAAACCGTTTGGCCTGGCACTTGAGAACCGCGCCGCCAGAATTGGATGGTGTGATAAACGAATTGCTTAATGCCGGTTTTTTGGTTAAGCGCGCTGGTGTCCTTGAAATTGCCCGTTTCATGGAAGAGCAAGGGCCGGACATTGAGAAGCAAGCAAAGAACCGCGAACAATGGCGCGAACGTCAAGCGCGCCGCCGCGAAAAATTGAAATTACCAGGGTTACACTTAGAGCAAGAACAAGAGGGAGAGCAAGAAAAATACAGAGACACAGAGGAAGAGGTAGACATAGAGGTCACGGGTGAGTCACCCGTGACAGGTAACACCGCCGCCGCTTTTTTTTCTTTTTGGTATGACTATTTTGGCGTAAAGCCTAACAAGTCAATACAGGAAGGTTTCACTCAAGCCATAGCAAAGCATGGTGAGCCATTGGTGAAGCAAGCCGTTAATGAAGCCGCTCTCAGTGTCACGGATGGGGCGCCGTCTTGGAAGTACATTCAAGCGATTTTGGACAGGTGCGAAGCGGATGGTAGAGAGCCAGGCGCGCCCAAAGACAACGCAAAGCAGGCGAGAATACCGCCTAAATTGAACCCGTATGAACGTTCACCCGTAAAATTGCCGGATGGAATAGTTAAAGCTGTGTAAAATGTCCGTAGGTGTCAGTTATGGGAAAAAATTCCACTTCGCAAAAAGAAACCGTTCTTGCCGCGCTGCTGGCCGGGGAACCATCCGAGAGCGCCGCCGCCCGCGCTGGTGTATCCGTGAGGACTGTATACCGTTGGCTCCAGGAGCCCGAATTTTTCGCCGCTTTGGAGTCAGGCCGGGCCGCCATGCGCCAAAAGGTTTTGAACCGTCTTGCCGGGCAGGGAGAGCGCGCCGTTGTAATCCTGGCAAACATCATGGAATCGGGTGGGCGTGAGGACAATACGCGCCGGCTTGCTGCCGTCAATATTCTTGAACTGCTGGAGCGCTATTACAACCTGGTAAATATTGAAAAGAGACTTGTCGCCCTGGAAGAGCAAATTCTCACCGGAAAGTAAAACTGTGCTTTAATGAGATTATCTTTTTTTGGAGGTAAACCATGAATCAAGTACCCGGAATCCCAACAGAAACAAACACCAACGAACTTCTTTTTATGTGGCTAAAAACCATCCATGATGAACAAATCAAACAGACAAAATACCTTCGGAATATCTCTATCGTGGCAACCATTTTTGGCTTAGCGTTGGTGTTAGTGCTTACTCTCGGAATATTCGGTTTTCTTTTTGGGTTACTAGGTTTTTTTGTCTAAGTGCTGAGATTGAAACCCGCTTAACTGCCCTGGAATCACTTGCAAAAGGAATTACCCATGAATCCTAAGAGCCGAATTGCCCGATTGGAAAAAACCGCCGGGACATCTCGCCGCCATGCCATCAAATTTATTCAAGTGCTTTCGCCGGAACTGCCAGAGCCTATACCACCCGATACGCTGGTGCAGGTTTTTCGAGAATCTTTTGATGGGGAACCGGTTTGCTGCCCATACGGGGAAATTGAGCGCCGCTTTTCGGGAGAGGGTGAACCCTTCGGGGTGTCGCTGCTGTTTGTTGAGCCAACATAGAGCACAAAAACCGCCCTTTTCCGGCGTTCTCCTGGCAAACATGGCATTTATATCTTTACGAAAAGAACGGGGCAAATATCGCCGTTTTTTGGGCGCATTAAATAAACCCGCGTGTACTTGCTTTTTTGCAAGAGCCGGTTTACAATGAACTTAATAAAATTGCCCGGTGAATGCTGGAACATTCAACCGGGCCGCCGCAAGAATGGACTGGCATTCAAGCAGCGAACCAATTTTACCAAACAAAGCCAGTCTAAGCCGCTGGCTTTTTTGTTTGGTGGTGTCCATATGTAGCGGATTATCACCATCTTTCAGGCAAAGCCGAACATTGAAAACACCATATATGCTGGTAAAGTACAGGCGATACCGCCATATGTACGATAGTGGCAAGGGTGGGACTTGAACCCACAACTTACGGCTTATGAGTCCGCTACTCTGCCATTGAGTTACCTTGCCGATTTTTAGCGGGTGAATGATACTCGCGCCAGGCGTTTTTGTCAATTGTTTTCCAGAAATCGCTTTTAGCGGCTCATGGCCTGTCGAGCGACCTGGCGGCCCAGTTCGGTAAGGAACAAATGGTGTCCCTGGCGCTGGATGAACTCGGCAACCACGGCCCTTCGGACCACCTGTTCTGCAAAAGCCGGGTCCCAGCGCAGATGTTGGCCGAGGTGGCCGACCTGGTTTTCTTCAGCGGCTTCTGGGTGTCCCTCATGATTGAGCAGGTGGATGGCCAGGGCAATTTGGGCAAATTCCCAGCGCTGGCGCGCCTGCCGACGGGCTGCGGCCAACAGGCCCCGCTCGGGGGCAAATAAAAATGCGAGCAAGAAAAAGAATCCGGTCATGGCGGCCATGGAGCCGGCAATGTTTGCGTCCAGCGCCCGGGCCAGCCAGTAGCCACTGATTGCGCTGGCCGCGCCGGTCAGCGCACTGATGGCCAGCATTTTGCCCAGGTGGTTCGTTAGCAGGTAGGCCGCCGCGGCCGGGCCGACCATAAGGGCGACCACAAGCACGGAGCCAACCACATCAAAGGCCCCCACCGCAGTTATCGAGACGACGGTCATCAGGGCATAGTGCAGGACCACAGGCGAGAAGCCCAGCGCAGCAGCCAGACCGGCGTCAAAGGTGGAGAGCTTTAATTCCTTATAAAACAAACCGAAGAAAATGACCTGAACCAGCAAAATGCCGCCAACCGTCACCACTGCCTGGGGTAGGTCCAAGCGAAAGAGCGTAAACCGGTTAAAGGGCGCGAAGGCCAGTTCACCTAAAAGGACGGCGTCCGTGTCCAGGTGGACGCTACCTGCATAACGCGAAATCAGGATGATGGCCAGGCTGAACAGCGCCGGAAAAACCAGGCCAATGGCAGCATCTTGACGCACCAGGCGAGTTTGGTTAAGCAGTTCCACCAACGCCACCGTCACCACCCCCATTGCCGCCGCCCCCACCAGTAACCAGGGAGAACGAAGATCTTGGGTGGCGAAAAAGGTTAATACGATGCCCAATAGCACCGTGTGGCTGATGGCATCGCTTAACATGGCCATGCGCCTCAGCACCAGGAAAACCCCCGGCAGGGCGCAGGCTATGGCTACCAGGGCACCAATTAGCTGGATTTCAATTTGTGTGGCGGTCATGCGGGCTTCCTTTTCCGGCATCCATAGTTTGGGGTTTGTTTGTGTGGTGGTGGTGGGTTCCTTTCAATGCGGCAATGGATTGGGGGTCTACCAGGGTTTGGGCGTACTCTACCCCTTTGGGCGTCAGCGCCCATTCGTCGTCCAGGGCTTTGCGCACCAGGCCGCTGCGCTCGAGCGTTTTGAGGGTTTTTTGCAGCACCTGGTTGGGCTGCATGACTTTCAGCGCGCCAATGGGGTGCGGGTATTGCGGGTTGTCGTGTTGGATCGCAAGCAGATAGAGGCTGGCCAGGGCCTGTTCGCCCTGGTAGCGCTGTTGGGTGCGGCGCTGCTGTACCCACACTGCCAAAACACCACGCCGGGGTGCCAGCAGCAGAGAGAACAGCACCAGCCCGCTGGCCACCAGGACAATCACAGGCCCGGTGGAAAGCCCCTGGCCGCTGCTGCTGATGGCCGCCCCAACCACACCCGAAAACGCCCCAAACCCGGCTGCCAGCACCACCATGCGCCCTAACCTGTCAGTCCACTGACGGGCTGCCGCAGCCGGGGCCACCACCATGGCGCTCATCAGGACCACACCTACTGCCTGCAGGCCTATTACAATGGCCACAACCAAAAGCCCGGTGACCAGGGCTTCAATTTTTTGTACATCAAAACCCAGGCTGGCCGCGTAGTCCTGGTCGAAAGCAAGCAGTTTAATTTCTTTCCAAAAAAGAACCAGGGCCAGCAAGGCCATTCCGCCGAAAACCCCCATGACGGCGACATCGCGCCCTAAAAGTGTGGCGGCCTGGCCGAACAAAAAGGTGTTCAAGCCAGCCTGGCGTGCGTCGGGGTTGCTCTGTAAAAAGGTAAGCAGCATCAGCCCCACGCCAAAAAACACGGAAAGGATAATGCCCAGGCTGGTATCTTCTTTGATGCGGGTGTAGCGGGTAATGACCAGCATCAGCAGTGTGGCGAGCAGGCCGGCAACGGCAGCCCCTACCATGAGTACAAGGGATGATTTGCTGCCTGTAAGCATAAAGGCCACAGCCACCCCCGGCAGTGCCGCGTGGGATATGGCATCTCCTAACAGGCTTTGGCGGCGCAGCAGCGCGATAGAGCCAAGGGATGCGCTGACGATGCCCAGGATCATAGTCCCCAGAGCAATGGTTCGCAGTGTGTAATCCAAAAATAAGTCGGTTAATAAATCCGGCATTCTTTCCTCCGGCTCAGGGGAGAGCAGGTTGGCTGCTGTTTTGGGACAAGAAAGCCACCCGCCCACCATACGCCAGGCGCAAGTGTTCTTCGGTAAACACTTGCGCAACGGGTCCGCTGGCAATTCGCCGGACGTTGATCAGCGTCACCCAATCGAAATACTCTGCTACGGTTTGCAAATCGTGATGGACAACCACCACTGTTTTCCCTGCAGAACGCAAATCTTTAAGCAGCCCAACAATGGCTCTTTCGGTCAGGGCGTCCACACCCTGGAAAGGTTCGTCCA
>CAZAYY010000020.1:0-71723 GCA_964489525.1 uncultured Anaerolineales bacterium | reverse complement strand
TCTCCAAAAATGCAATTTACTAAATAGGCGGCCTGCTGCACCAAGGCCCCGCGGTGTTGGCCTTCACCAACCCCTCCACCAACTCCTACCGGCGCCTCGTTCCGGGCTACGAAGCCCCGGTGAATGCCTTTTTCTCTTTGGGCAACCGCTCGGCTGCGGTGCGCATTCCCAAGTATGCCAGCCAACCCGATACCGCCCGCTTTGAATTTCGCCCTCCCGATGCCACCTGCAACATCTACCTCGCGCTGGCGGCCCAACTGATGGCCGGGCTGGATGGTATTCAAAAACAAATAGACCCCACTGAAGCCGGGTTTGGGCCGTTTGACCAGAACATTTTCGCCATGTCCGAAGCCGAACGCAGCCAGATTAAAGGCCTGCCCACCAGCCTGGACCAGGCGCTAAGAGCCCTGCAGGAAGACAGCGCCTTCCTGACTGAAGGCGATGTCTTCAACGAAGAAATCATCCAGCAGTGGGTAACCTATAAAATGAAACACGAAGTCCAGGAAATCCGCGACCGCCCACACCCCTACGAAATGAGCCTGTATTTTGATGTCTGAAACAGGATCGCCTATGTTTATCTTTCAGGTCCATCATTTCATCAAACCCGACCACGTCGAATCCTACTTGGCTGCCACGCTGGAAAACGCCCGGCAAACAATCCAGGAACCCGGCGTGCTGCGCTTCGATGTGCTGCAAGACAAAGCCGACCCGACCCACTTCAGCCTTTTTGAAGTATATGTGGACGAAAACGCCCGGGCACTTCACCTGGAAACACCCCATTTTCTCGCCTGGAAGGAAGTGGCCCTTGCCGCCTTCGACCGCCGCGGGCACGGCTATGAGTTCATCGCCCATACCCCCAACCTGGCCCCAGCCAAACCCAGGAGCGAAGCCGGTTGAACCCGCAGGACACCTCGCCTGAAGAAACCCTTTGCCTGTCCTGCGGAATGTGCTGCGATGGCACCATTCACTATTGGACGCGCCTCGAAAACCGGGAAAAATCCCGTGCAAAGAAACTCGGGCTGCGGGTGTTCGACCGGAAAACCCCCGTTCGCAGTGCCTCCTACCGCAGCGGCACCCCCAAAATCATGCCAGCCTTCCGCCAGCCCTGCGCCGCGCTGGCGGGGCTGGCCTGCCAGGTGTATGCCCAACGACCCAAAGCCTGCGTGGACTATGTTTGCCCGCTGCTGGCCCGTCTGCAAGCCGGTGAAATCGCACTGGCCGAGGCCCTCGCCAACGCCCAACACGCCCGCAGGCTGATTGCAGACCTGTCCGCCCTGCTGGACGACCCCATCCCGGAACTGCCGCTGGCGGTGCAGGCGGCCCTCAACTGGGGGCTGGATGGCCCACAAGCCGAACCAGCCCGGGCGGTTTTCAACGAACTGGCCGCCCTTTTACGCAGCCAGTGGGGGGTTCGTTGGGGCAAGCCAAAACGCTCGAATGGAGATTCGTAACTGGAGAAAACACGGATAAAATCGTGGGATGCTTTCGCCCAACCCACTGCGAAATAGTCTGCTGCTGCCCCTCACCCCATCAATAGATCGGCAGGGAGGGGTCAATCTCTTGCGCCCAGGCGATCACCCCACCCTTAAGGTTCATCAGCTTGCGAAAACCTGCCTCGCGCAGCATGTGTAGGGCCCGGGCTGAACGCACCCCGGTTTTGCACACCAACACCAGCGGCTCGGCGCTGTCCAGGCGGTGCATCTGGGCAGGCAGATCCGCCAGCGGAATTAGTTCTGCGCCGTCCAGGTGAACAATGTCCCATTCGTGCGGCTCGCGCACATCCACCAACCGGAAGGCTTGCCCGGCATCCCGCATGGCTTTCAACCCCTGCACCGAGATATCCCACGCCTCCCCGGCAGTGCCTTCCGCTTCGTGGTCATGCCCTGGCACGCCGCAAAACGCCTCGTAATCAATCAATTGGGTGATGACCGGGTCGGGCGAACACACCCGGCAGTTGGGGTTTTTGCGCAGGTTTATAAAATCAAAAGACATATCCAGGGCGTTATACAGCAGCAGCAGCCCCACCAGCGGCTCGCCAATCCCCAGGATCAATTTGAGCGCCTCGGTGGCTTGCAGCGTGCCGATTGTACCCGGCAGCACACCCAACACCCCGCCCTCGGCACAGGATGGCACACTGCCCGGCGGAGGCGGCTCGGGAAACAGGCAGCGGTAGCACGGCCCGCCCGGGACGGCAAACACACTCACCTGGCCGTCAAAGCGGTAGATACTGCCGTACACATTCGGCTTGCCCAACAGCACGCAGACATCATTGACCAAATAGCGGGTCGGGAAATTATCGGTACCATCCAGCAAAATATCGTAAGGGGCTGCAATCCGCAGGGCATTTTCGCTCGTGAAAGGCTCGTTGTAAACATCCACCCGGATTTCCGGATTGATATCCAACATGCGCTGGCGGGCGCTTTCCACCTTCAACATTCCCACCCCACTGGTGGCGTGAATCACCTGCCGCTGCAGATTGTTGGGGTCCACCACATCATAATCCACCAACCCAATCCGGCCCACCCCGGCCGCCGCCAGGTACAGCGCAGCCGGGCTGCCCAACCCGCCCGTGCCCACAATCAGCACACTGGCAGCCTTTAATTTGCGCTGGCCCTCCAACCCTACCTGTGGAAGCATCAAGTGGCGGCTGTAGCGCCGGATTTCAGCGTTAGAAAGCGCGGGAAGTAATTCGTCCATACCGCATTTATATCAGGAAATCGCCGAAAAAGCAGCCCATCCTTTCCAACAAAAGTTGTGTACAATAAAGCTGGATGTTAATCCCACAACTTTTTAAAAAGGAGCCTGCAATGGACGAGCCAATCAAAAAAATGCGCCGCCGGGTTGTTCCGGTGGGCGGGATTATCCTGATTATCATTGGGGTTTTGATTTTGCTGGATAACCTGCTGGATATTTCGTTTGGGAACCTGTTTCTGATGGCGATTGGCGGGGTGTTTTTGCTCGCCGCCCTGCTTTCCCGTGAAGGCGGGCTGCTCATTCCCGGCGGCATCCTGGCCGGCATCGGCACGGGCATTTTCCTGCTCGAAGGGCCGCTCAAAGGCCTGGAAGAGCCGCAGGATGGCGGTGTCTTTTTGCTGGCCTTCGCCGCCGGCTGGTTGGTGATTTCACTGCTCTCGCTGGCACTGCGCCCGGTGCAGGTCTGGCCTTTGATTCCAGGCGGCATTTTAGGCCTGATTGGAGCCGCCCTGTTCATCGGCGGACCAGCGTTGGATGTATTAGAAACTGCCGGGCGTTTTTGGCCCGTTGCCCTGATTCTATTGGGTTTGTGGGTGATGTTCGTCCGCAGCAAAAAAGAGTGATACCGGATCCCCCGGCGTAAACCGCTACTTGGGGTAAACAGGGGTCAACCAATCCGCTCGATATTTCGCCAGCCTGCCATGCACCAAATCGTGATACAGCTGGCGCAGTTGGCCGGTGATCGGCCCCATTTGCCCGTTGGCAATTGGGCGGTAGTCCACCCGGGTCACCGCAGTCACCTGGGCGGCGGTGCCCGTCATAAAAAACTCGTCACAGATATACACTTCTGTGCGGTCAATCGAGCGTTCCACCACTTCCAACCCCATTTCGTCCCGGGCCAGTTGAATGATCGTCCGGCGGGTAATCCCCTCCAGAATGTTATCGGTAACTGGAGGGGTGATGAGCTTGCCGCCGCGCACCATGAACACATTCATTGCGCTGCCTTCGGAGATATGCCCACTTTCCGTGAGTACCAAAGCCTCATCAAAACCGGCCCGGCTGGCATCGGTTTTGATTAACGCGGAGTTGGCATACGCCCCACTGATTTTGCCCCGCGCCGGAATCACGTTGTCGTCAATCCGCCGCCACGAAGAAATCGTAACATGGGCGTTGGTGTCGTTCTGGACATACTTATCAAACGGCAGGGCTACGATGGTCACATCGTTCTCCAGACCGTGCAGCTTCACCCCGATCCCCTCCGTGGCTTTGTAGGCCAGCGGGCGAATATAGACATCCTGGTGGTAGCCTTCAGTTCGCAGCAGTTCCAGGGTGGCCTGTGTCAGGGTTTCTGGGGTGTGGTCCACTTCAAATAACATCACTTTGGCCGAGTTAAGCAAGCGCTCAAAGTGTGGATGAGGGCGAAACAAAAACAACTGTTCTTCTTCCGGATTCCAATAGGCGCGCACCCCCCCAAAAGCGGCTGTACCGTAATTAAGCGAGTGGTTCAAAACGCCCACTTTCGCGTCCGAATAGGGAACGATTTTGCCTTTGAAATAGGCGAAATTGGGTAGGGTCATGGCTGCCTCCTTGGAATGATCGTAGTTGGATTGTAGCCTGTGTTAGATGGTGCGTCAAGTTGCCCAAAAAAACGCCAGCGGGTAAGGGAGAGACCTCTGGTCCCAGTATCATGAAAGTTTGTAGTACGTCGGTGAATGTCCTTATCCATGGATTCTGTGTGTTGCGACAAAACTCTACCCTTTACCTGACCCGGTATTAGATGAATTTTCGAAAAAACCACATGGTATAACCCACATACCTTTGAAAATTGCCCTATAATAAATTCAAATGCGTTTTTGACGGCTTGGAAAAGCAGAATGCCGTTCCAAATTCAGATAAACTAAGCAAGAAGTTACCATATGAACAAAAGCACATCACTGGCATCCCTAACCATTCTGATTCTGCTCGGTTGGATCCAATTGTCCTTCGTTGGATTGGACTCAGATATGGTTATTTTGGACTCCATCATCCCCATAAATGTTCATAGAATTCTTGCTGCTTTTCAAAACACCACCCTGAAACCATATAAATATTTGTTGACAAGTACGCCAGATCCATTAACCACAACCTTAACAAATACCCTGTCTGCCAGCAACGCACAAATAGCAGCGACACCCACTCCATCCAATAAGCTGGCAAAAATAACACCATTACCAGGGTATCAGGTAATAACAAAAGAAAACGCATCAATGCTACAACAATTAGAACCACTGGGGAAATTTTTTCCTTTACAAATCCAATGGTCTGATGATAGTGGCCGAATCAGGGTTTTATCTGCAGATGGTATATCAAGATATTTGGTCCCATCCCTTTATCGGGAGGGATACACAAGTATTGATACAAAACAAGAAAGGTTTGTTGGTTCACTAAGTAAGGATGATTCTTGGGTCATTGCTGGCGAATCCATATGGGATAACCAAAATATTTCATCCGTCAATTTGTATGACGCAAAAACCGGTGAACTTTTACGGACAATAATCGATAATCACCCGGTGCAAATAGAGAAAATAGCCCTCAGCCCAGATGAGAATACAATTGCGATTTATTCATTGGATGGCTTTCGCTCGATTGAAAATTTATTTTTATTGGATGTGAATGAACCTTTTGAAATTAATCCCTTAAAATTCAATTTAGGTCCGGGCTATTTTCAGCAATTTGAATTCAGTCCAGATGGACAGTATTTGATCACTTGTCGAAGTTCTACTTATAGCAAAACCATTTCAGTATGGAGTCTGGAAACCTATAACATCATATCCAATATAAAAGAAGATAACAACGACTATTATTCCAACCAATGTTCTAAAATGGTGGTTGGACCCAATAACCTGCTTTATGTAAGTGACTATTACAAAGCTCGGGTTTACGACTTGGAGAGCATGAAAGAAGTGCTCACTCTGTCAGATATAGAACGAGGTTCCCCAGGAATATTTCGATCTGATCATACCCTGGTTTATCAAAATAGCCAACATAAAATTATCATTTTGGATATTATTAGCGGGGAGATTGTTCGAGAAGTTGAATATGGGGTTAAAGTTTCCATACTCTCGTTCAGCCCTGATGACAATTGGTTAATAATTTATGGGGAAAACGGTTTGACTATCTTTGATACTAGAGATTTTTATTCGCTTCGTCAGATCAGAGATTTTGGTTATATCCACCGGGTTGATTTTTCGCCAGATGGCAAATATCTGGTTGCGGATAATGGGCAGGTTTGGAAAACGGAATATCCTATAAAGTCATCTCAACTAGGTATAAATCGGACTGATGCACAAGCCATGCATCCAACAGAATCTATCGTGGCTTACTTAATAGGTCTTGAAAGTCCAACGATCCAGATTTGGGATTATGCGCAGGGTGTACTCATAACCGAATTCCCTTGCAAATTTTCAGGCAGATTTGGCGAAGTGTTTATGAAATTCAGCCCTGACGGAAAATTACTCGTAATCTCAGACTATAATCAAAGCCTGTTCCGAATCATGGATGTGAGTAGTGGCACTCAAAAATACTTCTTACCTCATTACGATTTTTCGGGAATGGAGATGCATCCAACGAAACAACAGATGATTAGTTATGGCAATGGGCAGTCAATTCACTGGGATCTGGAAACCGGTAAAAAAATTCAAGACTTATATGGTCGTTACCAAAAATTTGATCCTACAGGAAACATTATTTTGCGAGGAAATCGGGTTATAGATTTTAGTACCAATAAAACCCTTTTTGAGTTGCAAGGTATTGAAGGTGCCTTTGAGACAAACTTTAACAACGATGGAAGTCTACTGGTTTCCTCCGCAATAGACGAAAATTATATTTTTCAGGTTCTTTATCTTTGGGATGTGAAAAATAAAAACCTGTACCTTGAGATAGATACTGCCCAAAAAACTTGGGGTGCTGGCTTCGCCAAATTCAACACGGATAGTTCGCTTCTAATTTCAGCGGGAAAATATTTGAACCTTTGGGACACGAATACTGGTGAAAGCAAATACAACCTTCTCTTAGGGGAAACATGGGATTTGGTTTTGAGTCCATTACATAACATGATTGTGGTTAGAACAGGCAATAGTTTAAGGGTCTTTGCCATTCTAAACGAGCTGTCAAAAAGCAAGCTTCCTGGTTTAATCCAATAATTTACTCAAATAAACCTCCGATTGTTTTAAAAATAAAAACTTGCAAAAAGCCGGATTCCAAGAAAACTGGTAAAATATTAAAGTAAAATTAATCCCCAGAAAAGGAGCCCCCATGAAAAGAGCCGTCAGCATCAGTATTGGTTCATCCAAGCGCAATAAAAAAGTGCATGTCAATCTCTTGGGCCAGGACATTGAAATTGAACGCATCGGCACCGATGGCGACATGGAAAAGGCCGCCGAACTGTACCGCGACCTGGATGGTAAGGTGGATGCCTTTGGCGTGGGGGGCGCCGACCTGGGGATTTTGGTGGATGGCAAATGGTACCGCCTGTATTCCGTGGAGAAAATGGTGAGGTATGTCAAACAAACCCCCGTGGTAGATGGCGCCGGGTTGAAAAACACCCTTGAGAACCGGGTGGTGGATTTTATGCACAGCAAAATTGGCCAGGCCATCCCGCAGCGCCGGGTGCTCATCACTGCCGGGGTGGACCGTTGGGGCACCACCAAGGCTTTTCTGGATGCCGGGTATGAATGTGTTTTTGGAGATTTAATGTTCGGGCTGGGGATACCCATCCCGGTGCGAACCGAAGCCGGGCTGAAGCGGTTGGCCGCTTTGCTGATGCCCATCGCCGGCCGCCTGCCGTTCGAGTGGATTTACCCCACCGGAGAAAAGCAGGAGAAACGCGACCCAAAATTTAAGAACTACTACGACTGGGCCGCTGTGATTGCTGGCGACCGCCACTACATTGCCCGGCACATGCCCGACCGTATGGAAGGCAAAATCATCATCACCAACACAACCACCCTGGATGACATCGAAATGTTCCGTAATGCCGGGGTTCGCTACCTGGTGACCACCACCCCGGTTTTAGAAGGCCGCTCTTTTGGCACCAACATGATGGAAGCCGCACTGGTTGCGGCGGCAGGCAAAGGCCGGGTGTTGACCCACCCCGAGTTAAACACCTTGTTAGACCAATTAAAACTTGAACCCCAGCTTCAGGAGTTAAACTAATATGGACGCCATTATCACCGCCGGAGGCATTCCTAAAGAGGGCGAACCCCTTTATCCATACACCCAGGGTTCCCCTAAGGCGCTGCTGGATGTTGCTGGCAAACCGATGATTCAATGGGTGGTGGACGCCCTCAACGGAGCCAGTTCCGTAGAACACATTGTAATTATGGGCCTCGCCCCGGAAAACGGGCTGGTTTCCAACAAACCGGTGTACTACCTGCCTAACCAGGGCAACATGCTCAGCAACATCATCGGCGGAGCGCAAAAATTGATCGAGGTCAACCCGACTACCGATATCATGCTGATTGTTTCGTCCGACATTCCCACCCTCACCCCCCAGGCTGTGGATTGGCTGGCTCACGAAGTGGAAAAAGCTGAAGTGGATATTTACTACACCGTGGTCGGGCGAGAAATGATGGAAAGCCGCTTCCCAGGTTCGAAACGCACCTACACAAAATTAAAAGACATTGAACTGTGCGGCGGGGATATGAACGCCTTTCGCGCCCACCTGATTACCACCAACAAGGGCGATATGCTCCGCAGCCTGATTGAAGCCCGCAAAAACGTCCTCAAGCAGGCTTCGATCATCGGATTTGGCACACTGCTCCTGCTGCTGTTTCGCCAAATCACACTGGATAATCTCGCCCAACGGGCCGCCAAAGCGCTCAAAGTTACCGCCAGGGCGCTTATCTCCCCGCATGCCGAGCTGGGAATGGACATTGACAAGCCCCACCAGCTGGAAATGTTGAGCGCCGACCTCTCTCGCCGTACTGCTCGCGGATGATTGCCCGTTTACTCAAGCTTGATGCTGTCCTGAGCCAAAAACTGCATGTGGCCGGGTCGCCTGGGCCGCTGCGCACCGCAGCCGCCTTTTTTGCCCATTCCGGCGATTCGTGGTTCTGGTTAGCCGGGCTGCTGCTGGTTTGGGGATTGGGCACACCCGCCTGGAAAACCAGCGCCCAGGTGATGCTGTTCAGCATCCTGGTGACAGGGTTGGTGGTCATGGTCATGAAATTCACCATTCGCCGCCGCCGCCCCCAGGGGGAATGGGGCGAAATTTACCGCAAAACCGACCCGCATTCTTTCCCCTCAGGCCACGCGGCCAGAGCTGCAATGCTGGTTGTGGTTGGGTTGGGCGCTGCACCGCTGTGGTTCGGCCTGGTTTTACTCGTTTGGGCGCCACTGGTAGCCCTTGCCAGGGTAGCGATGGGGGTTCATTATGTGCTCGATGTCCTCGGCGGTGTGATTTTAGGAATTGGGTTAGGGTTTATCTGCCTGTCGCTTTTCCAGGGAATCGGCTGGTAGAATTGCGCAGTTCTATAATGGTTTCACCCACCCCTACCAGGCGGATGAGGGAGCACGGTTGAAACTGTGACTACATGGGAGGAAGAAAGTTGACTGTCACCCTTGAGGAGACAGTCAACTAATTCAGAGAACGGATTATCCTGACCATTAATTACTGCACCTCTCCCAGCTCCCAGCTCCTGGCTCCTGGCTCCTGGCTCCTGGCTCCAAAAAGCATTATAATTTCACAATGAACATTTCTGAAAAACAACGCCGGATTCTCTACGCACTGGGCGCCCTGGGACTGGGCATTTTTTTGGTAACCTGGCTGATCTACACCCCGCCGGGTTTACTGGGCAAGGCCGATGCGGTTGGCTACGCCATCTGCCACCGGATTGCTGAACGGTCATTTATGCTTGGCGAACGCCAAATTGCCATGTGCGCCCGCTGCACCGGGCAGTACCTGGGGGTTTTCTTCACCCTGCTCTACCTGTATTGGAAGTATGGGAAAAGCGCCGAACTGCCCCCCCAATGGGTGATGGGCATCCTGGGAGCCATGTTCCTCACCTGGGGTTTTGACGGCGCCAACTCGCTGGCTGCGCTCATTCCCGGCTTCCCCAACTTGTACGAGCCCAACAACACCCTGCGGCTCATCACCGGGCTGGGGTTCGGCATGGCCATTGGCAGCGTGGTGTTCATCGGGTTCAACCAGGTGGCCTGGCAGTCGCCGCCCCCAGGCGCTGTGCTGCCGGATGCCAGGGGGCTGCTGGGCCTGGTGGCAGTCAATGGGCTGGCCGGGCTGCTGGTGCTCAGCGAAAACCCGCTGCTGCTCTACCCGCTCACGCTGCTCAGTGCGGCCGGGGCTTTGCTGATTCTCTCCCTCATCTTCACCATCTTCTGGCTGACCATCACCCGCACCGACAACCAGGCCCAGCGCTATCGCGACCTGCTGACCGCCTGGGTGGTCGGGTTGGGGCTGGCTTTTGTCCAGGTGGGCATCTTAGACGCCGTGCGCTTCTGGCTGACCGGCACCTGGGAAGGGTTTCATATTTTCTTATAATCTCCTTGTGCTTCCCCATCCCCTGGTCAGGAAAATTGAAGGGGAATGGGAATCTGGAGAAGTGTTCAGAGAGGGTCATTAATTTTCCCATACCATAACGCTTAAAGATTCTGCCGATATCTGGGCAAAAGGGCAATTGTGCCTAAGTTTAGATGGCAAATCGAAATTCGGCGGTTTTTTCTGGTTATTAGAATTTGGTGCAATTTCCCTGATCCGGGAAATCATTTTTGCAACTTCTGTTGGGTCGAGCCGTATAATAAACAAAACGAGGTGACGATGGATATTATTTCGGGTTTGTTTGCCGCTTTTGGACTTTCTGCCAGTGCTGGCCTGAACGCGTATATCCCCCTTTTGGTGGTTGCCTTGCTGGCCCGGTTTACAGAACTCATCAAACTCAACGAACCTTGGGATGGACTGACCAGCCCCTGGGTGATTGGGCTGCTGGTGGTGCTGTCCATCATCGAGTTTTTTGCGGATAAAGTCCCCGCGGTCAATCACGTCAACGACTTAATCCAAACCCTGGTGCGCCCGGCTGCCGGAGCGGTGGCCTTTGCCGCCGGGTCTGGGGTTGTGGGTGAGGTAAACCCGGTCTTCGCGATGGTCATGGGGTTGTTGGTGGCGGGCGGCGTTCACGCAGCCAAGTCGGCAGTTTTTCGCCCGGCAGTTACAGCAGCCACAGGGGGTGTGGCCAACACGCCGGTCAGCATTCTGGAAGATGTGATCTCCACGATCGTCTCGTTTCTATCGGTGGTGCTGCCCATATTGGTAGGCCTGGTTGGGGCAGTGTTCCTTCTTTTCATGGCCTGGGTGCTGCTGCGGCGCCGCAAAAAAAGAGCAGCCAGTCTGTAATATATCCGGAGGTATTTGATGACCGACCCTATTTCTTCCTACGAATCTTCCAAACCTGCCCAAGATTATCCATTGAGCATCATGTCCATTATCAGCCTGACCATGGGCATTTTGGGCTTCACCTTGCTGCCCTTCTTTGGCTCGATAATCGCCATCGTCACGGGGCACCTGGCAAAAAAAGAAATTTCGGACGCATCCGGACGAATGACGGGAGGCGCTTTTGCCACCGCTGGCCTGATTTTGGGCTACCTGGCTATCGTGCTCACCGTTCTGGCAATCTGCATGCTTGCGGGCCTGATTGGGCTGATTATCCTGGGGGCCATTAACGCCTCCGCAACCATCCCACTGATCAGCCTGGTTTTATAACGGTCCGATTAAAACTGGCAAACACGGGTTAAATTAAGATACAATAGGATAAATGTAATCAAACGGAGAATATGATGACCGACGAAATTGAAATCCCAGATCCCTTAGGCGAAGAAAACGAAACCAAAAAGACCAAAGAAGCTCCGGTTGAACCCCCTGCAGACGCAACTGTTATCAACCTGCCCCCTGCCGCCCCGGAAGAAGAACCCGCTCCCGTTCAGGCTGCGCCAGTGGTAGAAGCACCGGCTTTGGTTCCAACCGAACCCGTCGCGGAAGAACCCGTGCGTTTCGCAGAGCCGGAAGTGGTGGTCATGCCAGACATGGGCGAAATTCCCTCCCCTGTGATCGAAACCCCGGTGGAGGTTCAGGCTGCCGCTGCACCCCCACCCAGCTACGCCAGCCCTGCCGCACCCACCAAGAAAGACAACACTATCTGGTGGATTCTGGGGGTTGCCCTACTGTTGATTTTGTGCTGCTGCTGCATCGGCATAATGCTTGTCCTCTGGTTTTCAGGTGACTTTATCATTGAAGCATTAAACAGCATTTCGGCGATTGCCATGCCGCTGCTGCTTGGCTAAACCCGTTTACTCCGGGCTGCGAAACCACCCTCGAAGTTCAGCCAGCGCGTCCAAAGCCTGGGCGCGCTGGTTTTCGTCTAATTCCAACGCTTCAAATTCATCCATATCCAAAACCAACTGGCGGCCATCCGGGTAAACCAGCAAATCAATTGCCAGGTCGCGGTACGAAACCACCCCATTCTCCACCAGGGCCGGCGTGCCAATGTTGCAGTACCAGCCTTTTAAGCCGCCATCATCCCGGTCGTGGATGGCAAAAACGTTATACCAGCGATCCGTATAAAACGTCTCCACAAACCGGTCACCCTGCTTAAGCAGCACACCGTGAAAGGGCATATCTTCCCGGTTAAAAAACGCCTCCAATCGCACATATTCCGGCATACGCTCCAACACCCACCCCGGGTAGCGCCAGGTTTCCTGGCCGTGGATATCCAGCTTCAGCACCAACACTTCTTCCATGTTCTCTCCAAAAACCATCCCACTTGGGCCAGGATCATCCATCAGCGAATGCCCGAGTCAAACATCATCTCAAGCCCCGAAACCTGCCCTGCCACAACCGTAAAAACCATAGGCTGGGCGGTTGGGAAACGCTCAGAACCAGGGGCCAGGGTGTAGGTGCCTTCAGGCAGCACCAGGCGGGCATAGCCCCAAACATCGGTATCCACAATTTGCAGCACTTCGCCCGCGGCATCTTTCAGCAGCAGGCTGGCCTGGTAGGGCTGATTCTGGCAGGCTTCGCCAGGTACAACCACCGGGCAAACGGGCCCAAGGGTGGTGCTGAGCACCACAACTCCCTCCCCGGGTCCGGGCAATTGGGGCATCACTTCCGCAGCCAGGGCCGCCAGGGTTTCATTCAGGTTGGTCTGGTCGTTGGTGGTCATTCCCAGGCCGCCCACCCCGCGAAACACAAACCGGTCGGCAAACATATCTGCAGAACCCGCGGGAATCGCCGCTTCCCAGGTAAACCGGTTGAACTTTTCGAGCGCCTCTTGAAGCGGCCGGAACTGCACCTCATCCAGCAGCCCGGTGGCCAAAATTAGCTGGGTGGCACAATCGGTCAACACATATGCACCCAGGGGATACACAGCCAGGGTTTGACAGATGCCGGCAATCCCGCCGCTGCGTTCCCAATAAATGGCGGGGGGAGCGTTTTCTGCGGGCTTTTCTCCCACAAACACCACCTGGTTGACCCGCTCGTCCACGTGGTACAGGTATATTCCCTGCGGTGCTTTGAAAAACAGGCGGTAGCCGGGCACAATGGCCATGGTGCAAAACTCATCCGGCCTGGCCACACCCAAACAGCCATCCGGGAAATCAACCTGCTCTAAACGCTGCAGCACCACCTGGTCTTCGGGCACAATCAGCCTTTGCGCCAACAGCAGGCGCACCTTGTTGAACTGTTCAGGCAGCGGTATGCCGCTGAGCGGGTCTAAGGTGGGCAGGGGATAAGCCTCCAGCGGGCCGCCGGGCGGTGGGTAAGCCACTTCTGCGGTAGGAATCTCCCCCGGTGTGGGGTAAGCCTGGCTCAAGGGTGTAGACTGGCCTGGAAGGGGATAACCACTCCCGCCCTCGGACGTGGGAGTGGACTGCATGTTCTCCACGGGCGGCACACAAGCCGCCAGCCCTAACAGGCCAACCAGAGCAGCCATCCCAAACCATGAACGAACTGTCAATCTCTTCACGGGGTAACCTCCTGTTTTGCAGCACCTAATCCCATCATACGGTTTATGGCCGCAAAGTGGGGGGGCAAGCATTATTTTTCATCAGAAAAAATGTGTTACAGGGATATTATACCCAGCAGCCACCCCATTTTTGGTGATCTCGCCCCACTGGCACTTTTTCCGGGTCATCCCGAACGGCACAGCCCACCCCACCCACCCGCAGACCCGCCCTTATCCCCGGCACCCAATCTCATTCCTTGACGTCCATTGTTTTTCTGCTAAACTCAAAAGCACAGGACAATCTTCAGAGGAGGCAGTAATGAGCGACAAATGTTTTATGATTCTTGGTGGGGGCGGCATGATCGGGTTCGAGATTGCCCACCGAATTTGCCGGTACCTGGAACCGGAAAAAGTGGTCATCGTATCCCTATACCAGCAGGAAGTGCGCGAAGCCGTCGAGGCCCTCGGCAAAGAGTTCCCGGGGGTCACTTTCACAGGCTTTTGGGGCGACATCTTCATCCGCAGCGATTTCAACACCTCCAACCGTCAGGAACGCCAGGGGCGGGGCGAACTGCTGCAAAACCCCGAACAGCGTGCCGATCTATACAACGACCTGTTTGGACCAGCTGAGGATGCCTACCAGGCCTCCCAATTGGTGCAGCTCATTCACGAACACCGGCCCGATGTGATCGTGGACGCCATCAACACTGCCACAGCCATCAGCTACCAGGATATCTATACCGCATCCAAAATCGTCCGGCGCGACCTGGATGCCTACCTGGACGCAGTAGAATCCGGGCAGGCCGGTCCAGAAAGCCGCGAAAAAATGGTGCAGGCGGTAGAAACCCTGCTGATTTCACAATATATTCCCCAACTGGTGCGGCACGTGGTCATGATCAACCAGGCGATGCGCGAAGCGAAAACCCGCCTGTATTTGAAGATCGGCACCACGGGCACCGGCGGGATGGGCCTGAACATTCCCTACACCCACGGCGAAGACAAGCCCAGCGCCAAGCTGATGTCGAAAACAGCCGTGGCCTTTGCCCACACCGGCCTGATGTTCCTCATGGCGCGCACCCCTGGAGGGCCAATTGTCAAAGAACTCAAACCCGCCGCCATGGTGGGTTGGGTGGATATCACCCTGCGCGCCATTCGCCGCCATGGCAAAAACGCCCAATTATTCGTCAGCCAGCCCGAAACCCTGGGCGCCAGTTTGGATTTACGCCTGCCCGAAAGCCAGTTCACAGCCCACGACCGGCTGAAATTGGTGGTGGCCGACACGGGTGAAAACGGCGTATTCGCCAAGGGCGAATTCGAAGCCATCACCGCCCTGCGCCAGATGGAATTTATCACCCCCGAAGAAATCGCCCGAGCAGCTGTGCTGGAAATCCAGGGCATCAACACCGGCAAAGATGTCATCCCGGCATTGGATTCGTCCATCATGGGCCCCACCTACCGGGGCGGGTTCCTGCGCCGGCAGGCCATTGACGACCTGAACCGCCTGGAAGAAGAAACCCAAACCCCCAGCGTGGCGCTGGGAGAACTGGGGCCGCCCGAGCTTTCCAAGCTGCTTTGGGAAGCCTACCTGCTCAAACAGCTTTACGGCACCCTGGGCAAGGTGTTGGAATATGGAGAAGATGCACCAGCCGGGTCTGCTCCAGGTAAAATCCGCCCACCCACCGAAATTTCCGCGGCCATCCAGGCCTACCTGGCTGCCCACCCCGAAGTCAGCAGCCTGGTCACTTCAATTGGCGTGCCCATCCTGATGCCGGACGGGCGTACCCTGCTGCGCGGACCTTTCATTCGCATTCCAGAAATTTCAGAACGCAGCGCTGTGAAAATCGAACCCGGCAGCCTGGACCAATGGGCTCGCAAAGGCTGGGTAGACCTGCGCCCCGAAAACATGGCCGCCTGGCAAAAGCGCCTTAAAACCATGCGCCAGGCCAGGCAAAAACTGCGTGGACGCGGTTCTGCCGCAGTAGATCGGGAAGCCTACATGTTTAATAAAATCTTTATTGGTGAAGTGGTGGGCTGGGTGATGAACAACGAAATGGGCGGCTACCGGATTAAATAACGCATAGCCGAACGTATAACCCCCTCAATAGGGACAAATGACCCGTGTTTTTCGGGACATTTGTCCCTCTTCTTTTTTGGGGGTTCCGGGTATCCTATAGACAGCAAAAAGCACTTCACAGGTTTTCACCTGTTGATGGGGGAAATGATTCGTTTACGGCAAACATCATGTTTTGCCTGTTGGGGGGTATTGCGCCACTGTATTGAGCGGGCTGAAAGGCCCGCTCTTTCTTTAACCACCAACCCTCTAAATTTCGCGGGCCAGCCGCCAATCCAGGGCAGTGTGCCGGCTGGCAACCTGGTTGTTTTTCACGGCCAGGGCAATTGCCCGTTGGCTGCCCACCAGCACGCACAATTTACGGGCACGGGTGATGGCCGTATAAAGCAGGTTGCGCTGCAACATCATATAGTGTTGGGTAACCAGCGGCACCACCACCGCTGCAAACTCCGCCCCCTGGCTTTTGTGAACCGATACGGCATACGCCAGAACCAGCGTGTCGGTTTCTGCCCATTCATACACCACCCGGCGCCCTTCAAAATTAACCGCCAGGGCATGGTTGAGCATGTCAATCTGCTCCACGCGGCCCATGTCACCGTTAAACACTTCTTTATCATAGTCATTTTGCGTTTGCATCACCCGATCGCCGGGGCGAAAGGTCACCCCATACAGCGATTTTTCGGGCTTATTTGGGCCGGGCGGGTTGAGCACAGTCTGAAGCCGCTCGTTTAACGCCGTAACGCCCACAGGCCCGCGGTACATCGGCGCCAGCACCTGGATATCCTCCAGCGGATCCAGGCCAAACTTGCGCGGGATGCGGTTGGTCACCACATCCACCACCATATCCGCAGCCTGGGCTGGCTCTTCGGCCGGGAAAAAGAAAAAATCCAGGCTTTCGCGAGGATAAAGCGGCATTTCCCCGTGGTTGATCCGGTGGGCATTGGTAATGATGTGCGAACCGGCTGCCTGGCGAAAAATCAGGCTCAGGCGGGTGACCGGGGCAGTTTGGCTTTGGATGATGTCACGCAGTACATCGCCCGCCCCAACCGATGGAAGCTGGTCCACATCACCCACCAACAGCAAATGGGTCCCTGGCGCAAGCGCCTTAAGCAGGTTGTTGGCCAACAGCAAATCGAGCATCGAAGTTTCGTCCACCACGAGCATATCCACGTTCAGTGGGTTTTCTTCGTTATGCACAAAACCACGGGTTGGCGAATAATCCAACAAACGGTGGATCGTGCTGGCCGGGCGGCCTGTGGCTTCAGAGAGGCGCTTGGCAGCCCGGCCGGTGGGGGAACACAAGGCATATCGTTTTTTTGACATTTCCAGGATGGCAATCAGGGCTTTCAGGGCAGTGGTTTTACCCGTGCCTGGCCCACCTGTCAGCACACTCACCGGGTGCGAAATGGCAGTCCGGATGGCCTGCTGCTGCTCCGGGGAAAGCTGTGGGTCAATCGGCAGAAAGGCCGGGGGAATATCCGCCAGGCGCGAGGGCAGGGCGGCTGCCAGCGCAGCCAGCCGGCGGGCAGTGCCAATCTCACCATAATAAAAAGGCGCAGGGTAAACCACCTGAACGCCATACCCCCCGCCGCTTTCGGCCACTTTTTGGGCGCTGGACGCTGGCAGTGCATTCAGCGGCAGCACTTCAGGCTTCACCAATTCAGCCTGGGCCAAACGCTCAATAGCCGGGGATATCTGCCCGGCATCCACCGCCAGCAGTTCCACAGCCGCTTCCACCAGCTCGGTTTCGGGCAGATACACGTGCCCGGCATTGTTCATCTCATTCAAAGCATAAACCACCCCGGCCTCGATCCGAGAAGGATGGTCTGGCGCCAGCCCCAACTTTTGGGCAATTTGGTCCGCCGTTTTGAAACCAATCCCATAAATATCCCTGGCAAGCTGGTAAGGGTTTTCGCGCACAATCTCCAAAGCCTGGCCGCCATAGGTTTTGAATATCTTGACGGCCAGGTTGGTGGAAACCCCGTAGCTGTGCAGAAACACCATAATTTCTTTGATTTGGCGTTGCTCCTGCCAGGCGGCGGCCACCTGGGCGGTGCGCTTTGGGCCAATGTCGGGCACTTCCTGCAGTCGTTCGGGGGTTTGGTCAATCACATCCAGGGTGTTTTGGCCAAAAAATTCCACAATCCGGTCGGCCAGCTGCGGGCCAATTCCTTTAATCAGCCCAGAGCCGAGGTATTTACGAATCCCGGCCAATGTCGCGGGTAGGGCTTGCTCGCATATCTCAACCTGGAACTGGTAGCCGTGTTGGGGGTGATTGCTAAAAACCCCCTGCAGCTTAAGGTGCTCACCGGGAACGAGCTCGGGCAGGTTGCCCACCACCGTAACTAACCCTTCCCGGTCTACCCCCACCGATGGTGAAGATGACCGGCGCCGGTCAGGGCGCAGCCGAATCACACTGAATCCATTTTCGGGGTTATGAAAAGTGACTCGCTCAACAGAACCGGTTAGCTGTTCCAAGGCAAGGGGTAAACCTCCAAATTAAACCCGGGTCAGAGGTCAGCCATTTTCGGGGGAGCCAGGTTCAGCAGAGGCATCAATGACCATCGCTTCGGGTTTGCTTTTTCGGCCCGGCAGTGCCAGGCGCGGGCGAGGCAGCTTTGGGCGAGGCGCTTTGGCTGCCAGCTTTTTGGCCAGTTCCTTCCCAGAGGCAAACGCCTGGCGCGAAAGGGCAGCCAACTCTTTACGCGGCAGGTGCCTGCCGCTCAGGTACCAGGACAGCACCACCCGCCCAACCACGTAGGTGCCCGAATAGGCCACAGCCACCTTGGGAATCAGCCCATAGACTGGAATCAGGCCAATCAACGAACGGGCCAGCTGCCGCCACAGGAAACCACTGCCCACCACTCCACCGAACTCGGCCACGTAAAACTGCCAATCGGTGGAAAAACCCAAAGCCAGCCCCAGCTTATACACCAACATGGCCTGCGCCTTGGTCAGCACAAACATATCCGCCACATTGAGCGGTATGTTCAAAACCGGAATCATTTCGGCTAACCCGGTGGAGATGGAGTATGTGGCATTGGCCATGCAGGTTTCCTGGATCAGTTTTTCAGCCACTTGCCCCCGAAAAAGCGGGTAGCGGCGCGCCAGGGCAAGCAGGTGGTTGGGCAAAGCGTTCATCACAGCGCTGGAAAACTCCCCCATCAGGAAGTCTTTCGACAGCGCCGAGCCGTAAATGGCCCGGGCTGGGCCGGTTTCCAACCAGGGGATGATACCGCCTTTGGGGGGCAGCAGGTCCAGCTTGTTGTAAAACACCACCAGGGGTTTGTGCTGTTTGAGCCATGCCTGGATGAAGCGTTGCTCGGCCTCCACGCTGCTGGCGTTGACAGGCACCATCAAAATCACCAGGCTTGCGCTAGCAGCCTGGGCGGGTTCGTCCAGGGTTGCAATCATCACGGGTGCGCCGGTTTGCAGCGCCGGGTGCAGCGGGTCATCCTGCAAAGCCGCCGCCAAAGTATGCCGCCCCACCCCAGGCCTGCCCACAATTGCCAGGCGAAGCTCGCTTTCGGCAGCCTCGCGGATCGGCCTGAGATCCAATTCTTTCAGGTTATTCCATACGCCCGTGATTTCTTTGCCGACAGACATACCACTTTTTCCTTGTGTCCGAATACATGCTCACTTTTCTTATTATACCTTGCAAGAGATTATGTTAAAATCGCCCCATGGATATCCTCGATAACCTCAACCCACAACAAACCCAGGCGGTCACCGCCACCAACGGACCGGTGCTGGTTTTGGCAGGCCCTGGCTCAGGAAAAACCCGGGTGCTCACCCACCACATTGCCTATTTGGTGGGGGCGCTGGGGGTGCGGCCCTACCACATCATGGCTGTCACTTTCACCAATAAAGCAGCCCGCGAAATGGAACACCGCGTGGCCCAACTGCTGCCGGATATTTCCTCCGGCCTGACATTGGGCACCTTTCACGCCATCTGTGCCCGAATTTTACGCCGCGAAGCCGAACGCCTGCCCGTAAATAACCATTTTGTCATCTACGATGCAGACGACCAGCTTTCCCTGGTTAAACAGGTTGTCAAAGAACTCAACCTGGACGATAAACAATTCCGCCCGGCTTCCTTCCACTCGGCCATCTCAAAAGCCAAAAACGAACTCACCCTCCCCGAAGATATCAAATCAGACGACTACCGCACAAAAACCCTGGTTGAAGTCTACACCCGCTACCAGAAGCTCTTATACGCTTCGAACGCACTTGATTTTGATGACCTGCTGCTGTGGACCGCCCGCCTGCTGGAAGAACACCCCGATATTCGCCAGCGTTACGCCCGGCGCTTTGAACACGTTCTGGTGGATGAATTTCAAGACACCAATACGGCCCAATACATCTTGCTTAAGCACCTGGCCAGCTACCACCAAAACATCTTCGTGGTAGGCGACATTGACCAGGCCATTTACCGCTGGCGAGGCGCCGACTACCGCAACATTCGCCGCTTCGAGATGGATTTCCCCCAAACCCGGGTCATTCTGCTGGAACAAAACTACCGCTCCACCCAGAAAATTCTGGATGTGGCCATGGCCGTAATTGACCAAAACCCCAACCGGCACAAAAAACGCCTGTTCACCCACCGGGGTGCAGGGCGCAAAGCCATCCTGATGGAAACCCACAACGATTACCAGGAAGCCGATTTTGTGGTGGAAACCATTGCCAGCCTGGTGGCCCGCCGCGAACAAGAGCCGGGTGACTTTGCTGTCATGTATCGCACCAACGCCCAGTCGCGCCTGCTGGAGCAAGCCTTTATCAGTGCCGGCCTGCCCTACCGGCTTGTAGGCGCCCAGCGCTTCTATGGGCGGCGCGAAATTAAAGACCTGGTCGGATACCTTCGACTGATCATCAACCCGGCGGATGAAGCCAGCCTGTCTCGTGTGATCAACACCCCCACGCGCGGCATCGGCGCAAAAACCCTTGAAACCCTGCGAAAACACGCTGTTGAGTCGGGCATTTCCAGCGGACACCTCCTGCTCGACCTGGCTAAAGAAGAAAAAAGCCAGCATGCCGCGGCCTTCACCGGGCGCAGCAGCGCCCCACTGGCGGCCTTCGGCATGCAGCTTACCCGTTGGCGCAGTTGGATGAACGACGCCACCCCCCTCTTTTTGCTCGACCGGATTATTGCAGACATTGAGTACGAAGGCTATTTAAAGGATGGCACTGAAGAAGGCATCGGTCGTTGGGAAAACATAGGCGAACTGCGCCGCCTGGCCAGCGAATACGAAGAACGCGGCCTGACCGCCCTGCTGGAAGACGTTGCCCTGGTTTCCGACCAGGACACAATCAACCAGGGCGGCAATGTACCCACCCTGCTCACCCTCCACGCCGCAAAAGGGCTGGAATTTCCGGTAGTCTTCATTGTCGGGCTGGAAGAAAAAACCCTGCCCCATTCGCGCTCCCTGGATGACCCCGAAGAAATGGAAGAAGAGCGCCGCCTGTTTTACGTGGGTGTCACCCGCGCCCAGGACCGGCTCTACCTGTTGTATGCTCGCGCCCGCGGCGGGTATGGCGGCCTGGAATACACCGACCCTTCCCGGTTTTTACAAAGCATTCCGGTCGAGCTGTTGGAAGTACCCGGGGGCAGCAGCAAACCCACCGAACGCCTGTTTGCCCAACCCAGCGACACCCGCTGGGAAAGCAAACCAGCCCGGCCTGCCCAGGTCCGCAAAGCAAAATACAGCCCCGGCACACGCGTCCAACACCCTGTTTGGGGCGAGGGCATGGTGCTTAAAACCGAGATTGACGGTGATGATGAAATCATTGATGTTTTCTTCATGAATGCAGGCATGAAGCGGGTCGCGGCTTCGATCGCCCGGTTAGAAATCAAAGGAGGTTAACGCATGAAATCCCTGAAACCACCTAAGCAAAAAAAATCGGGCAAGCGTTTCCCACTGCTGATGTACGAACGAGTGATGGGCCGCTTCTGGATTCCATCCTTGCTGTTAGGGCTGCAGCTCATCGCCCTCTGGTGGTTTGCCGGAGATGGAATTGTGCGTGACCTCTACCCGCCCCGCGATGGGATTATTCTTGGCTGCGGCATCTTTTCCCTGTTTTTCTCCGCCTATACGTTTTTTGGCCGGAAAATGGCCTATATTCGGGCATATCCTTCCTACTTCCTGATTTCAACCCCCATTTTCCGGTTGAAAACCTCTTACAGGCGGGTTGTGGATATGCGCCCAATGGACTTTATCAAACTGTTTCCGCCCGAGGCGGTTAGCGGCGCCACCCGCGATGTCTTGGAGCCTTTTTATCCGCTTACGGTGCTGGTGATCACCCTCAACCGCTATCCAATGCCGCTGAGCATCTTGAAGCTCTTCCTGCCGCCCCAAATGTTTTACCCGCAGCAAAGCGGCTTCATCATTGTTGTTCCGGACTGGATGTCCGTCAGCACAGAGTTAGACAGTTTTTTGGGAAATTACAGGCAGGCCGCCCGCCCAACCGGCGAGCAAAAAGGATTTCAACGCGGTCTTTATTAATCTTCTGGCGATTTTGCCAGGGGAAGTAAAACGGTAAACGTAGAACCCTGGTTAAGGGTAGATTCAAACCAAAACCGGCCATCGTGCATCTCGACGATGGCCTTTACAATGGCCAACCCCAGGCCCGAACCAGGCACATTCGCAGGCACATTCGAACCCCGGTACAGTTTGTTAAAAATGTAGGGTTGGTCACCCGGTGGAATTCCGATGCCGTTGTCTTTGATCTGTACTACGGCCTGCCCGGATTCTTTAGAAAGGGAAAACGTAATTTGGCCGCCATTGGGGGTGTATTTGATGGCATTATCCAACAAATGGAAGAGCATCTGACGCAGGCGGCTGGCATCCCCCTGCACCTGGATATCCTGGTCGGTGGTTTGGGTGGCTACCGTGTGTTCTTTTTCTTCAAGCATTGGCTGCAGCTCGTCCAAAACCATACCCAAAACCACCGGAACTGGCAGCGAGGTAATCTGTTGGGAAACCCCCGATTCAATTCGGCCCAGTTCCAACAGATCGTTGATCAGGCTGGTGATATTGCGCACACTGGTATGCACCCGGCGAATGTACTCTTTTTGAAGGTCGTTAACCTGCCCGGCCCGGCCAATTAACTCCACATAGCCCATAATCGCCGTCAGGGGAGAGCGCAAGTCGTGTGATACCGTGTGGATGAACTCCGTCTTGATCCGGTCCAGGTCTTTAAAGTGGGTAACATCTTGCATGGTGACAATCAGCCCCAGGCCAGAAATTTGCGCAAACTGGGCCACAAAGTGGAGCGCGTCCGAACTCATGAACTCAAACCGGGAAGGAATCGCCTCACCAGCCAGCAGCTTCTGAATCACCTGCAGCAGCCCGGCCTGGTTAATCACCTCCTGGGCAGAGCGCCCGGTGTAAGAGCCAACCGGGTCGTGGAAAACGGCATGGGCAGGGCGATTGGCGAAAACCAATTTCCCCTCAGCATCTACCACCAACACACCATCGGCCACTCGAGCCAGAATGGTTTCTAAGTCATTGCGCTCAGCGGCAAGTTTTTCATACAAACTGGCGTTCTCAATCGCAATTGCAGCAAAACCAGCCAGCGTAGCCAGCTGTTCCACATGGCGATCTTCAAAATGCACCAGCAGTTTTCGGTTGTCCACCCCCAAAACCCCGGTAACCCGCCCGTGAAAAAGCAGGGGGACATAAATCAGGGAATGGACAAGGTAATGGGTTTTGATTTTTTCCGGCGTTTGCCGGCCAAAAATCACCGGCTCAGCCGTTGCGATCACCTTGCCAGCCAATGTATCTTTGGCCGCCAGGCGAAACGTTTTCACAAAATCGTCGGAGAGGTTATACGCCGCCCGGATGTACAGCTCTTGAGTGGCCTCATCAAACAACATCAGGCTGCCCTCTTCCGCGTTCGTCAGCTGCACCGCGGTGCGCACCACCTGGGTAAGGACTGCGTCCAGGGATAGCTGTCCGGTCAAAGACTGGCCAATAATCAGAATTTTCTCCAGCTCATCCACCCGGCGACCCAGTCGGCTTGCCAGGTCTGTGTCGTTTTCGGGCTGTATTTTCAACCCTTCCACCCATGTCTGGCGGTTGCGCATGCAGGCCTCAAGGGTATGCAGCACTTCTTCGGGTTGGATGGGCGAAAGAATGCAATCCGCTGCGCCATGCCGCAGTGCCCGGCGCAGCAAAGCCGGGTCTTTTTGTTCGGGGGCAAAGAGCACCACGGGAACCGCAGGAAAAGCCTTGCTCAATATTTGAACCACATCGAAACAAGACACATCAGGCAAAACGTCCGAAATCAGAAAAACACCCGGTGGGCTTTCCTCAGCGGCCGAGTGGGCAGCAGTCCAATCCGTGAAATGCCGAACCACGTACCCCGCCGGCCCAAACACGTTGCGGTTCAAGTAATTAACCGTGGTTTTTGAAGTAGAAACAAAAAAAAGCGAGTCACCAGCCATAGTTACACAGCTACTCTTGGCAGGGAAAACCCAATGGTGGTGCCTTTACCTGGCTGGCTCTCGGCCCAAACCTGCCCATTATGAGCCGTAACCACCTCTTTAACCACCGCCAGCCCAATACCCACACCCCCTGCCTTTTGAATATTAGGGTCATCAGCCTGGAAAAAACGGTCAAAAATATTTGGTAAGTCTTTTTTCTGGATCCCCACACCCTGGTCACGTACTTCCACCTTAACCGCCTGGGGTTCAGAGGTATCCACCCGGATGGTGATTTGCCCGCCAGAGGTGCTGAACTTAATGCTGTTTTGGATGAGATACGCGAAAACGGCCAGAACCTGGTTGGAATCTACCTGGACAAAACAGCGCTCGGTGGGCAGCTCAGCCATCAGGGCCAAACCGGACCGTTGGGCGGCTTGCTGCTGGTTGGCAATAGCCTGGCGTGCAAGGGTATTTAAATCGACAATGGTTTGCTCTTTTGGCGCTGCGGCATCATGCAGCACAGACATTGCACCGGCAATTTCCAGCGAACGTTGAACACCCGCTGCAGCCCGGTTGAACAGGTCGGTTTGTTCCCGGCTGAGCTTTAAGCGCGGCTGCTGGCTTGCCAGGCTGGTCAGGGCCAGGTTTGATTCCGTGAGCGGAGCCTGCAGCGCCTGGCGCACATGGCTAAAAAGCTCAGCCTTTGCGTCTTCGGCCTTATGCACTTCCTGGACTGCCTTCTCCAACCGGGAAGCCCGGTCTTCCAACGCCTGGAATAAACGCGAATTCACCAGGGAAATTGAGGCATAATCGGCAATCGCTTCCAATAAGTTTTGGGCGCCCTTGTCGAACGGACGGGCGTCCTTGCGAACCACTGTGAGCAGGCCAATCACTTCTTTTTTGGCTTTGATCGGAATGACCATGGCTGCCTGCCCCCACTGGGCAATTTTAAATCGCTGCAGGGCACTGCCATGAATCGAAAGCACCTCGCCCGACATTGCAACCAACTGGCTGATGCCATCGTCAAACGGTTGGTTTAGCTGCGTAACCACGGTTTGGGGCATATTCTTATACGTTCGCAGCACATAAGTGCGCAGTTTCTCATCTTTTAATAACAACCAACCGCGCTCTGCTTCACTGACAAAAATGGCGTCGTCCATAATTTTGTTTAGAAGCGCATGTTGGTCGGTGATGGAAGTCACCGCCTTCCCCAGGGAGAAAATTGTGGTCAATTCTCGCACCCGCCGCTGCAGTTCTGCGTTGGTTTGCTTGACCTGTTTTTCAAGTTCTTCGCGCTCCCGCCGGGCTCGAATGGTCTTCAGCGCCCGTTCCACGGCCGAAACAACCTCTGTGTCGCGCACAGGCCAGGCCAGGTAATCGGTTGCACCCAGGCGAAATGCCTGGATGACATCATTTTCCATGCCTTTATTTGCAACCAGGATAATGGGAATTTCAACACCCTGAGAATTAAGCGCCACCAACAAATCTTTAGCGCTCAAATCAGGCAGGCGCAGGTTAGCAATAATTAAATCTGGCGCAAAAGTCAGGGAAAGTTGAATGGCAGCGCTGGCCGTTGGCGCAATTTTCACCTGGTATCCCAGAGGCGCTAATGCCTGGCGAGCCAGCAAATCGCGGATTACCGGATCACTTTCAACAATCAATATTCTTTCGTTTACGCGCGGCTGTGCCATCGGGGTTAATGATAGCACGAATAAATCATTTTTTGGGGGTTAGAATTGGATTAGATTAACGCCTTTAAAACTTGATTTTCAAGACCAGACGACATACAATCCTTTTAATCTTTTCCTCCCCACCCCACAGTCGCAAAAAGCGTTAAATGCAGCAGGGCTTCGGGGATTATCTGTTAATCGTGATCAAGGCATTATATTTAGAAGGAACCAGATGAACATCCGATTGAGCCGAAAATTTTCGTTGTTTCTTGCAATCGCTGCTCTGGTGAGCAGCAGCCTGGCCTGCCAGGCGGTAATGGGTGGCGGGTCCGTTGGGCTGCCCTCGGCCCCCTCCCAACCCGCAGTGCAGCTTCCCACACCCCTTCCCCAACCCACCACGCCGCCCGTCCAATCGAACGGCCCGGCCGCTGGCTTTGTTAACCCCGCCACACTGACCCAGCTTTACCAGGTGGTGAACCCCGGTGTTGTCTCCATCCGCATTCTCACAGCCGAAGGCGCCAGCGGGTTGGGCTCCGGGTTTGTGATTGACAACCAGGGTCACATCGTCACCAACTACCACGTCATTGAAGGGGTGGACCAGCTTGAACTCAGTTTTGCCAACGGCTACAAATCCCGTGGAACTGTGGTTGGGTATGACCTCAATTCCGACCTGGCGGTCATTAAAGCAGATGCCCCCGAAAGCCAGCTCAGTCCACTTCCCCTGGGCGATTCAGACGCGATCCAGGTCGGTGATATGGTGGTGGCCATTGGCAACCCCTTTGGGCTGAGCGGCACCATGACGATTGGCATCGTTTCCGCCAAAGGACGGGTTCTAGACTCGATGAACACAGCCCCAGGCGGGGGCACTTTTTCCGCAGGGGACATGATTCAAACCGATGCCGCCATCAACCCCGGCAACTCCGGCGGCCCCCTGCTCAACCTGAACGGCGAAGTGATTGGTGTCAACCGGGCCATTCGCACCACAAATTTCACCTCCGAAGGCGAACCCACCAACTCTGGCATTGGCTTTGCCATCTCCGTTAACGTGGTTCGGCGGGTGGTAAATGGCATTATTGAAAACGGCGCTTACCAGTATCCCTACCTCGGCATTTCCGCTTTTCCGGAATTGAACCTACTCATCCAGGAGCAGTTCAACCTGCCCCAGGCCACCGGAGCCTATGTCACCAACGTGGTGAGCAGCGGCCCAGCCGACCAGGCTGGTTTGCAGGTGGGCGATTTAATTACAAAAATTGATGGACGTGAAGTGATGGTGTTTGCCGACCTGCTCAATTACCTGATTGTCAACAAAAGCCCAGGCGACACCATTGAACTGACCTTGCTTCGCAACAACCGCGAATTAACCCTCGACCTCACCGTGGGCGTACGCCCATAAAAACGAAGTTCCTGGCGGTATGTGATATGATTGTGGATGAAAAATCCATCCCCATATCACATACCGACCATGGTACACCATTACGCAAAACAGCTTAGTGCCGCAATTGAAAACCTTCTGGGCAATGAAAGCCTGACCGCTGACCTGGACGACAACGCTGCGCAGGTACTGCTTAATTGGGCAATCGAACAGGTTCAAACAATCTATGCCGATGGACTCGAACAAGCCTTCGACCTGGACAATGAAAAATTCGAAGCCATCATCCATCCCCGAATGAAAGCCCTGCGGCGCTTTGTGCGCCAGGTAAACCTTTGGACAGCCAACCGGGGCTACCAAACCCCCGCTGAAAACGCCCAGGCTCTGGATACCCTGGCCGGCTTGCTGCAAGAAATATCCGGCACGCCAGCCCATGCCCTGGGGCCAGAAGCCCGCCAGCGCTTCCTGGAAACGCACCTGGCAGCCCCCCCCGCAGAATTTATCCGACGCATCCTCTACCCGCCAGCGCCAACACCACCCAACCAACCGCCCGATGAACCAGCGCCGTAAAACCAACCCGTTCATTCAAATCACCCTGGCCATGACTTTCGTCCTGGCCTCCCTCATGCTGCTCATTTCCGGCCTCGACCCTTTTGGCGTGGTCTCAAGCACCCCCCAACCTGAAACCAACCCACAACCTGCGGCCAATAACCCCTGGCAGGTATACTTTACCGACCCTGAATCCATCAGCAGCCCAACCCAATGGAACCAAAGCCTGGGCAGCTTTTTAGAAGAAGCGATTAACCAGGCTGTTGTTTCCATAGACATCGCAGGCTACGAGTTCAACCTGGCCCCCATGGCCGAAGCGCTGCTGGCCGCACACCGCCGGGGTGTGGCCATTCGCTGGATCACGGACGACGAAGACGGACTGGAAGCCGATGGCCAACCAGGCCGGGGATATTTCGCCATGTTGGTGGGCGCAGGCATCCCTGTCAAAGATGATGGGCGCAGCGGCCTGATGCACAATAAATTTATGATTGTGGACAGCAAAACCACCTGGACCGGTTCGCTCAACTTCACTCAAAACGACCTGTTCCGCAACAACAACAATCTGATTGTCTTCAATTCCCCGGAACTGGCCGCCATCTATACCGCTGAATTTAACGAAATGTGGGCAGGCCAGTTTGGGCCTGGATCCCCCTCCCAGGTTGGAAACCAATACCTCACCATTGATGGCACCCCTATCCAGGCCCTGTTTGCCCCCGAAGATGATGTGCGCGCCTGGCTGCTGCCCCTGGTTGAGGGGGCGGAAAGCTCCATCACCTTCATGGCTTTTTCCTTCACCGATGATCCACTCGGGCAGGCTATGATGGAACGCATCGGGCAAGGCGTTAAAGTATCGGGCATTTTCGAGCGGCGCGCCAGCGAAACCGATTACAGCGAACTGCCTTTTTTGCACTGCGCCGGGGCATCCGTCCGCCAGGACGGCAACCCTGGCACCATGCACCATAAAGTCATTGTGGTGGACGAACAGTTTGTCATCACAGGGTCATTTAATTTCACCCAAAACGCAACCAGTGTAAACGATGAAAATGCCTTGTTGATTGCAAACCCCCAGATTGCGCAGCTGTACCTGGCCGAGTTTAACCGGCTTTGGACAGAAGCCACCGACCCCGACCCGGACGTGGTGAAATGTCCATAAGCGCCCTCCATGCCCACTGTGAAGTACACTTCCTGGGAAAAATTCCCTACCTGGAAGCCTGGGAGCTGCAAAACCGCATGGCAGCCGAAATTGCCAACGGCCAGCGCCCACCTACCCTGCTGCTGCTTGAACACCCCCACACCTATACCTTTGGGCGCAAAGGCCAGGCCGAACATTTGCTCTGGCAGCCTGATACCCTGGTTGAAAAACAAATCGAAATCCACTGGGTAGACCGGGGCGGGGATGTCACCTACCACGGGCCCGGGCAGTTGGTGGGCTATCCACTCCTGCCCCTCGCCCCATTGGGTTGGCAAACCAACCCCGCAGCGAGCGAAACCCACCTGCCCCAGGCCGATTATGTCGGCTACATTCGCAAACTCGAAGAAGTCATCATTCGGACCCTGGCCAGCTTTGGCATCATCAGCGGCCAGCTTGCCGGGCTGACCGGGGTGTGGGTGCAGCCGGATGTGGCCTCGCGCTGTGCCCACTGCCCACCCGCCGCCCGCACCACACCTGCAAAAATCGCCTCCATTGGCATAAAGGTGGATGCACGGGGTGTAACGCGCCACGGCTTTGCCATCAATGTTCACCCTGAAATGGACTATTGGGACGGCATTGTTGGCTGTGGGCTGAAAGACACCCCCGCCATCAGTATGGCCGAGCTGCTCCCCTCACCGCCAGATCTGTATACCGCTGCTTCCCGCCTGATTCCCATTTTCGGGAAGGTTTTTGACATCCTGCCCGTGGAAAAAAGTGATGGGACCTGAAGAAAAAACCTATAAAAGCCTGCAAGATGCTCTGAAGGAACCCGCCAAAGTCCACCGGCTGAACCTGAGCAGCCAGAACTTAACCGAAATTCCGGGTGAAGTTTCGCGCTTACCCAACCTCTATCACCTGAACCTGAGCACAAACCAGGTTCGCCAGCTTTCGCCTGCCCTTTTTGGGTTAACCCACCTGGAAGAACTGCATTTACAATCAAACCTACTCACAGAAATCCCCGCAGAAATTGCAAAACTTAAAAACCTCCGTGAGCTTTATCTGAAAACCAACCTGCTCAAGAGCCTGCCGCTCGATGCGCTGGTCAAGTTGAAAAAGCTCGAAATTCTGATGATCAAAGATAATCCTTTGCCCGCCAACCTGGTTGCAGAACTGCGCACCAGGCTTTCAAAAGTTCAGATTTTTTAACCCCGGAACCCGTAGATTTCTTCCTCTTTAAGGAAAACGAGTCAACGCAGGTTTAAACTTCAAGCAAAAACGGGTTTGACAGGTTGGCAATTACAAATTAAACTAATAGCAACGGGTTGGCAATCATGCCCACCTGCAGTTAAGATTTTCGCAAACAGGAGAATTCTATGGCGCTCCAATCTTTCCAGCTTATTATGCGAACCGGCCCTTCCCCAGAAAAGGCTTTCAGCCTTTCACAAACGGAAATTTATATTGGCCGGGATATCAGCAACGACATTGTGATTAACGATGCCGAAATTTCACGCAAACATGCCCGGCTGAGCCTGCAAACAGGAGCATACACGATTGAAGATCTGGGGTCCACAAACGGCACCTCGGTCAACAGCGCCCGGCTGTATGGGCCAACGGCCCTGCGTTCAGGGGACATCATCCAACTGGGCGAGAACGTCACCCTGGTGTATGAGGTTTCGACCTACGACCCGGATGCCACCCTGGCCATCAACCAATCCGCCATGAAAGCCGCCCTGGAACAACACGCTGCCCCGGTGCCGGCCCCGGTTGAAGAACCCAAGCCCATCACCAGCCCGGGCTATGAACCGCTGCCGGACCCCCAAACCGGTGAGATGGAGCAGTCCCCCCTGGTTGAGGTGCCTTCCTTCTCCAAAGCCGCTGCCCCCAGCTACACCCCTCAGCCCACCCCGCCGCCTTCCAGCACCGGCCCGGCCTATATTCCCCCGCCGCCTTCCAGCGCTGGCCCGGCTTATGTGCCCCCGCCGCCCTCCAGCGCTGGCCCGGCTTATGTGCCTCCACCCCCTTCTCAAGCCAGGGCGCCCAAATCGAAGCCCAACAAAACGCTTACCCTGGTAGGAATTGGCTGCCTGGCCATCTTCATCTGCGTGGTCGCGGCTGGCTCGGTTTTGTGGTACATTGACGCCCAAAACCTGTGGTGCCAGATCATTCCGGCGCTGCCAGGCTGCATTGTACCTTAGCCCAAACCTTAAATAATCCTCAGGGCTGCCGCGGTCTGCCTGGAAATCGGTTCTTTCAGGCACCCAACCCGGCAGCCCATTCTACCTATGATGATCAAACTCAAACGCGTTTACCATACCGGACGGCGAAGCCTGGCCAATTTTTGGTTAAATGGGGTTCACCGCAAAACGCTTCAAATTGGCATCACCGGCAGCTATGGCAAAACCTCCACCACCCATATCCTGGCCGACATCCTCAACCGCCACACCCCCACCCTCACAACCGACCTCAACCTGGATACCATTTACAACCTGCCCATCACCGCCCTGAAACTGCGCGGCCAGCGCTGCGCAGTTTTTGAAATGGGCATTGATAAACCCAACGAAATGAGCTTTCACCTCAACCTGGTGCGCCCCAAAATTGGCATCATCACCGGCATCACCGCAGTCCATGCCGATGCAGAACACCTGGGTTCGGTCGAAAACATCATCCGCGAAAAACGCAAACTTATCGAAGCCCTCCCCCCTGATGGAACCGCCATCCTTCACTACGACGATCCCAGCGTCCGCGGTATGGCCAGCCATACCCGGGCGCGGGTGGTCTGGTACGGGCAAATGCCCGAATGCGCCTATCGTGCCGAGAACATCCAGGTGCGGCTGGATGGCATTTCATTCGAAGCCGTTACCCCCACCCGGCGCTTTTCCGTGCAAAGCCCGCTGCTGGGGCGTCACTTCGCCAGCAACATCATGGCCGCCGTGGCAGCGGCAGACCAGGTGGGTGTGCCCATCGAAACCATGCAGACCGCGCTTGCCGCCCTTCAACCCCTGCATGGCCGCCTGAACATTGAAACCGGCCCCCTGGGCACGGTGCTGATCAACGATGCCCTGCGCGCCAACCCCGTCACCACCCAGGCCGGCCTGGCATTTCTGCACCACCTGCAGACCACCGGCAAAAAAATTGCCATCCTGGGCGAAATGGGCGAGCTGGGCAAACTCGAAATTGAAAAACACCGGGAAGTGGGCCAGGCTGCCGCAAACACCCCCCCTGACCTGCTGGTTTGCGTGGGAAACCTCACCACCCACACCGCCCAGGCCGCAGCTGCCGCCGGGTTGGATGCAGAGCGGGTGTTTTCCGTTCCCACGGTTCACCAGGCGGCAGAAATCATCCGCAGCCAGGCCCAACCAGGCGACCTGCTCTACCTAAAAGGCTCGCTGATGCGCCATATGGAACGCATCTTGCTCATCTTAAAAGGTGAAACCGTGGGCTGCCGGGTCGTTTCCTGTCCCTTCTACCATCAATGCCCGGCCTGTCAATACCTGGCAACCGGCTACCCAGAACAGAAAGCACTCGAATGAGTCATCGCATGCTCCGTTTCTTACGAAAAATCACCCCCCCTGGGTGGATCCTCGCCTATCATTGGGTTAAAGGGGTGCTGGCGGTGCTGCTCAATGGCTACCCGGCCCGCGACCTGGTGGTCATTGGCATTACCGGTACAGACGGCAAAACCACCACCACCCATATGACCTATGCCATTCTGCGGGCGGCGGGGCTGCCTGCTTCGCTCATCAGCACCACCGGCGCGATCATCTATGGCCAGGAAAACCAGCCCCTGGGGCTGCATGTCACCACCCCCAACCCCTTTGAACTCCAATACTTTCTGCGCAATGCCCGTAAGCGCGGCTCGCGCTTTGTGGTGCTCGAATCTACCTCCCATGGCCTGGCCCAACATCGCGTCCTGGGCAGCAACTACCAGGTCGGCGTGGTGACCAATATCACCAACGAACACCTCGACTACCACGGCACTTACGAAAATTACCTGCGCGCCAAGGCTCGCCTGTTTCGCAAAACCAAAACCAGCATCCTCAACCTGGACGACCGTTCCTACCCCTTGCTGCTCCCCCTGGCAAACGGCGCGATTAAAACCTACAGCCTGACCCAGCCTGCCGACTTAACCGCAGCCAACATCCAATACACACCCAAAGGCACAACCTTTGAGATTCCCCAACTCAACATCACCATCCACAGCCGCTTTTTAGGCGAGTATAACGTGCAAAACATGCTGGCCGCGGCCAGCGCAGCCCTGGCAGTGGGTGTCTCCCCCGAGGCCATTCGAACCGGGCTGGCCAATGCCGTTCCCCCACCAGGACGCCTGCAGCAGGTGGATGCCGGGCAGCCTTTCACCGTCTATGTGGATTTTGCCCACACCCCCAACTCGCTCGAAAATGTACTCAAATTGCTGCGGGTTGTGGCCACAAACCGGTTGGTGGTGGTATTTGGCTGTGCCGGTGATCGCGACCCGGGCAAACGCTTCCCAATGGGCGCCAGCGCCGGCCGCTACTGCGATTTCACTGTCATCACCGCAGAAGACCCGCGCACCGAAAACCTGGAAAAAATTATGGACGAAATTGCCGCTGGCTGCGAAAGCGAAGGCGGCAAGTTGAACCAGACCTACTTTCGCAAACCCGATCGGGCTGAGGCCATTCGTTTTGCGATCCAGGAACTGGCCCAACCCGGTGACATTGTGGTGACCACCGGCAAAGCGCACGAACAGAGCATGTGCTTTGGCGCAACGGAATATCCCTGGGACGAGTTTAAAGCCGTCCATGAAGCCCTCAACGGCCTCAAAAAAAACCGAGAGGAAGGGAAAGCCTGATGCTGAAGGCATTTGCATTGGGCATTTTGGCCTGTTGGCTGACCATTATCTGGGGAGATATCATCATTCGCGTGATCAACATGCTGCGGTTAGGAAAAAACATCCGGATGCGCGGCGCTGTGGCTGAGCGCCACATGGTCAAGCAAGGCACGCCCACCTTTGGCGGCGTGATGATAATCATCTCCGTGGTGTTTGTGATTGGCCTTGTATACCTGGTGAACATTGTCAAGGGCAACTTCGAAGGGCTTTCCATTCTTGTTCCGCTGGCCGGGTTGGTGTTGTTTGGACTCCTGGGCGCAGTGGACGACTGGGAAGGCATCCGCGGCATCCGGGCGCGGGGAGAAGGCATCAGCGCCCGGGCCAAGTTTGCCATGCAGGTGGTGCTGGCCGTTATTTTTGCGCTTGTGCTGCATTTTGCCCTGGGGCTAAGCAGCGTGGCTATCCCTTCTATCCCCATAAAATTTGACCTGGGGCTGTGGTATGTGCCGATTGCCGTTTTCGTCATCGTCGCGTCTTCCAACGCGGTCAACATCACCGATGGCCTGGATGGCCTGGCAGGCAACATTGCGGCAGTTGCCTTTGCCTGCTATGGCATTGTCTCTTTCTTCCAGGGGCAGTTCCACCTGGCGATTTTTGATTTTGTGATGGTGGGGGCAATTTACGGGTTTTTATGGTACAACGCCCACCCGGCCAAGGTATTCATGGGCGACACCGGCTCCCTTTCCCTGGGTGCAACCCTGGCCATTGTCGCCCTGATGACCGGTCAATGGCTGCTTCTGCCGGTGATTGGCCTGATGTTTGTGTTTGAAGTGGTTACCGACATGATTCAGATTGGCTATTTTTGGTACAGCCAGCGGCGCTATGGCGAAAAACGGCGGGTGTTCTTAATGTGCCCCATTCACCACCATTTCGAACTGCTCGGCTGGTCCGAGGTGCAGATCGTCTTCCGGTTTATGTTTATCAGCATTCTCTCCGGAATGGTGGGCATCGCCCTGGCTCTGATTTAGGGGGCTGAAACCGTCCAGCCTTCCGGCTGCCGGGTGAAAATCGCCCGTTCAATCACCCTGCTTTCTTCCTTCCAACCAAAAACAACGGCTTGCTCGCCTGAAAGTTCCAGGCGCTGCGGCTCCAGGCCGTTGGACCGGGCCGCGTGCACCAACGCCAGGGCATCCGCCGCCAGGGGCGAAAGGTAAAAGGCCGCCGGGTCGTTCGCTTCAAGCCCGTCCATCACCCGGTTGGCTGCGTCCAGGTACGGCCAGGCTTCAGCGTACTGCGCCTGGTTCAATGCCAGGGTGGCCTGTGCCAGCAGCAGTTCCAATGCCAGGTGTTCGGCAGAATCCGGGCGGCGCAAATAATCGGCCAGGATGCCCCGTTCGCGCATGATGCTGCTGGGGGGAAGCCATGCAGTCAGGTAATAGGCAGAACCATCCATCAAGGATTGGTAGCGGCGCAGAGTGTCAAACGCCGCTACCGAAAGCAAAACATCTTGCTGCAAATCAGGCGCTTCGGGCCAGGCTTCCAGTTCAGCCCGGTAGCCGGCTTCAAGCGCGGTTAAAGAAATCGAATAGTTGGCCTGCAGTGCCTGGTCTATCACATCCGATGGAGTCTGCCCCTGCCCTGGCCTCGGAATCGAGCGATAAAATGTGTCAAACGCCGGGTAGCCCCAGGTTTGGACCATGTAATCAATCAACCCGGCCGCCTGCAGATAGCCCAGCTCGTGTTGGGACGGGTAAAAATCATCGGCCAGCGGTTCCAAAGGCAGGTACTGCCCGGCCTGCAGGGCAGCCGCAGCCCGGTCGAAAACCGGCTCAGGTTTATAATGGCCGCCGGTCAGGTAAGTGGCCAACCCTTCGGCAAACAAAGAAGGCCGGTATTCGATATCCCTGCGGTGGTCGAGAATATGAATCAATTCGTGGTGGATGATCATCATCACATCACTGCTGGTTGGACTGCGGTCAAGATAGGAAATATGGATTTCGCCACCGGCAAAACCACCATGCCCCAACAGCCGGGGCAGAAAAACAATGTCCACAGGTTCGGCAAGAGAAACGCCCATTCGCATTTGTGCCAACTGCGCCTGTTCTTCCACCTGAATTGCCAGGGTTTCGAGGTCGCGTTCGGCTTCGGTTCCGGTAATATAGTGCAGCACACAGCAGCCAATCTCCAGGTTGGCCCAGCTGACCTCTGGTTCTGGGTACGCCAGTTCATCCCGGGCAAGCAGGGTGACTTTCTGGAAAAAGCGCGGGCCATTGGGGTCAACCGATACCTCCAGGGTGTAGATGCCAGGTTCAAGGCCGCTGGTATCCCAGGTCCAAAGCAGAGTGGCCTGGCGGCGGCCTCCAATTCCATAACGGCCAAAACCTGCCCTTCCAAGCTGCAAGGGCGCTTCGCCTTGCAGGGTCACCACAGCAAACTTATCCGTCAGGTCCATCGCCACGGGCGCAATCACTTCAAAACTCACCTGGTCACCCACGTAAATGCCTGTGTCCGGGTGAAGCCGGAGGATAAACTCGCTGTCTTTCGGGGTGGGTGTCAGGCCGGCTGGCGGCAAAACCAGGGTTGGGGTTGTGTTGGGGGTCGGGGTGGACGATGGGGTTTCCGTTTGGGTTCGCGAGGGAAGTGCCGTGGGCGGCAGCGGTGTGCTGGAGGGGCTGGCAGTGGGCGCAGGGGAACCAGGAAAGAGGGAATAGGCCCACTGGCAGCCAACGGTAACCAGGCCAACCAGAATCAGGAAAATGAGCGTTTTGGAGGTTTTCATCGTGGGCTATTATATCGCTTTGCAGGCCCACAAAGGATTTGGTAAAATCAGAGCAGCTTCAGGGTTTTTATAATGTTTTTTAACCTGGTGAAAAAGGTTCCTCCCCCCTGGAGCGCAGTGGAAGGCCAAAGTTTCACCAGGGTATTTTTTTGACCATATTGAAATAGGAGAAACCATCATGTCTCGCATGTTTGTCCCCGGCCCGGTGGATGTAGACCCGGAAGTTGCCGCCGCCCAAACCCAACCCATGCTTCCCCACCGCAGCAAAGAATTTGAAGCCATTTTCCAGCGCACCGAAGCCCGGCTGCGCCAGGTGTTTTACACAAATTCCCGCGTGTTGATTTTTGCCTCCTCTGGCTCCGGCCTGCACGAAGCGGCTGTGCGCAATTTTAACCCCGACAATGGACGCATTTTGGCCTGTGTAAACGGCGCTTTTGCCAGCCGTTGGTTTGATACGGCTGTGGTCAACGGAAAACCCGTAGATAAGCTGGAAACCGAGTGGGACCAGCCTATCACCCCTGAGTTGGTGGCGGATGCGCTGCGCAAAACCCACTATACCAGCATCCAGGTGGTGCACAACGAAACTTCCACCGGCCTGATGAACCCGGTGAAGGAAATTGCCGAAGCGGTGCGCGCGGTCAGCCCCGACACGCTGATTTGCGTGGACGCGGTTTCTTCTTTAAGTGGTGCAAAAATCGAGATGGATGCCTGGGGCCTCGACTTTTTGTTAACCTCCTCGCAAAAAGCTTTCGCCCTGCCGCCGGGGTTAGCCCTGGCTGGGGTTTCCGACCGGGCGCTGGCGGCCGCAGAACAGGTGCCCAACCGGGGTTGGTATTTTGACCTGGTCCGCATGGAAAAGCATCGCGTGAAGGATTCCACCCCCTCCACCCCGGCCATTGGCCTGATTTACGCCCTGGACCGCCAGCTCGACCGCATCCTGGCTGAAGGCCTGGAAAACCGCTTCGCCCGTTATAAAGCCATGGGTGAACGGGTTTGTGCCTGGGCCGAGGGACGCGGAATGGCGCTGTTTGCCCCGGCTGGCTATCGCTCGCACACGGTTACCACCATTCGCAAAGCGGAGTCTTTTGACGTGGGCAAGCTCAATGCTTTCTTGCAGCAGCGCGGCATGCGCATCGCCGGCGGCTATGGGACGATCAAACCCATCACCTTCCGGATTGCCCACATGGGTGAATTGAATATGGCGGACATCAACACGCTGCTCCTCGCCATGGATGAATACCTGGACCAATAACCCCAGCCCGGCACCTTCCTCCCGCTGAGAAAACCCTGAAGGTTTTTGAAACCTTCAGGGTTTATCTTTTAAATCGCATCATAATGCCATGCCTACGGCATTGGCGATTCGTCTGCCCTCGGTTCTATAATCATTTCACCCCTCCGGGTGGAGGCCGCACAGCCAATGCCATGACCACAGGGAAATCCTCATTCAAGCCCGGAGGGCTGTAACGATTATAGCCAATGCCATACCAGCCCTCCAAAGCCCGGAGGGCTGGCATGATTTGCCTTATTATGCCATGCCTACGGCATTGGCGATTAAGCTGCCCTGGGTTCTATAATCATTTCACCCCTCCGGGGTGGAGGTCGCACAGCCAAAGCCATGACCACAGGGAAATCCTCATTCAAGCCCGGAGGGCTGTAACGATTATAGCTAATGCCATACCAGCCCTCCAAAGCCCGGAGGGCTGGCATTATCAACACCGATTCTATTGCGGTTCGCCTTGAATACTTACCCGCCTATCAGGGATAATCCGCGCAAACATCCTTAACCGGCATCGCCTCACTTGGGCAACGGACCTGGCTTACACCGCATTTTTCACAAGACAAAACCCACATGGCAAACACATATAGCCAAATCTATATCCAGATAGTATTCTCCGTCAAAGAGCGGAAAAATTTACTCCAACCACCCTGGCGCCAAGAAGTTTATAAATACATAGCCGGCATCATTAAAAACAAAGGCCACAAATCCATCATCGTCAATGGAATGGCCGATCATGTCCACATCCTGATTGGGCTTAAACCCTCTGCCGCCCTCTCCGATCTTGTGCGTGGCATCAAAAACAATACCACCAACTACATAAACCAAAACCAATGGGTACAAGGAAAGTTCGCCTGGCAAGAAGGATATGGTGCTTTCTCTTATGGACACTCGCAGCTAGAAGACGTTTACCAATACATACTCCATCAGGAAGAACATCACCAAAAACACACCTTTAAAGACGAATACCTTCGCCTTCTTCAGAAATTCCAAATACCTTATGAAGAACCCTACTTATTTGAATGGATAGACTCATGACCCCGTGCTGCCGTAGTGGCGCAGGCCAAACAGCCAGACCCGGTAGGCCAGGGCAAACAACCCAAGCGCCATCAGCGGCGCACCCCAGGCCAACCCCCACGGAACCTCCCTGCCCAACAGCGCGCTGGCGGGGTAATAAGAAGCCAACCCAAAGGGAATGATAAACGTCAAAACAAAACGCACAAAATTGGGGTAAATCGAAAGTGGATACTTTGCAAACTCGTGCAGCTCAAACACCACACGGGTCACCGGAACCGACTCCATAATCCAAAACGCCGAAACACAGGTGATCAGGTTGAGAGAAATAAAAATCAACCCGCCGCTCAATACCGCCATCGCCAGGTAGGCAATATGCCCCACCGTCCATTCAATCCCCAACTGCCCGGCAGACGTGAGCACCAGCGCCAGCCCCACGAAAAAATTACCCACCCCATCGTGGCAAAACCGGTCCGCCAGCAAATGGAAAAGCGGGTTAATTGGCCGCACCAGGAAGCGGTCAAAATCACCCGTACGGATATACATCATACCAATTGTCCACAGGTTGTCGGCAAACATATGGTTAATCGAAAGCGCCAACGTAATCAACCCATACACCAACCAGATTTGGGGCATGGTCCACCCCTTCAGCGAAGGAATCTGGCTCATCACCACCCACAGGGTGAGCAGCCCGGCCGCCTGCATCGCCACTGTAGAAAACGCACCAATGAAAAAGTTGGCACGGTACTCCATCAAAATCTTAAAGCGATTTTTTAAGAACAACCCATAAAGAGCGATGTGGCGGCGCATCGCTACCCTCCCTGCACAGTGACTTTGCGCACCGAAAGCATGAACAACAACCGGGATAACACAAAAAAGCCCACCAGGTAAGCAAGTTGGAGCCCCCAAATGGCAGGTACTTCTTCCAGGGGGGTCAGGCCGCTCAAAATCGAAACGGGCATATACAGCGCATGCGCAAAAGGCATGGCCAGGGTGATGGACTGGAGCCATTCGGGCATAATCGCCAGGGGCACCAACGCCCCACTGAAAAATGTGGCAATGCCAAAACGAATTACACTCAGCCCCCATACCTCGGTACTGTAAAACGCCAGGCAGCCCAAGGCCCAATCGAAGAAAAACAAAAGCGCGTTTCCCAACAACAGCGTCACCAAAAACGCCAGGTACACATTCAAATCAGTAGGAAAGCGGTAAGGATACAAAAACCAGACAATCAGCGCAAAAGGAAGCTGGACCACAATCGCCAGCAGCACCTCGGTTACATTGCGCACATAAGCCGCCCCCTGGAAATCCACCGGCCGCAGCAGTTCAATCCCAATTTGCCCCTGGCGAATGAGCTGGCCAATCCAACTGATGGCGTTGGTCGAAAAAACCGTCCCGCTGAAAATTTGCGCCAGGATGAGGTAGTTGAGCGTATCATCTACCGACAGGCCGCCCAGGGATGGACTGTTGGCATACACCGCCCGCCAGAAAGCAATCTGGATGATCACGCCAATAATTTGCACAAAAAACTGCATCCAGACCCAGATGCTGTACGCCAGGAACAGCTTGGGCACCACTGCAGCCACAGCCCCATAAACCTTGAAGGAACGGCGAAACGAGTGCAGCATCCTTACCCCTCTGGCTCAGCGGGCTGGTCGAGTGCACCGCGGTAAATTTGCTTGACAATCATCGAAAGGTCTGGCTCAGCAATGGAAAAATCGAGCACTTCGGCCTGGTTCATAAACTGGGCCGCCACCTTGCTGGCCGTGGTTTGGGTGCGGTCAAAACGCACCATGACCGAACGGGGATCTGCCCTGACCACCTCTGCTCCGTTGGGCAGCTGCACACCATCCACCGGGTGGGCAGTTTCAAAAGTGATTTCGCGAAATTTGCCGAAGCGCGCTTTAATCAGGCTCAGGTCGCCATCGTAGATAATTTTGCCATCATCAATAATAATCACCCGGCGGCAAAGTTCTTCAATGTCCCCCAGGTCGTGGGTGGTCAGCAAAATGGTGGTGTTCTTCTCCTGGTTTTGCTGGCGAATAAATGCCCGGATGCGCTCCTTGACCAGCAAATCCAGCCCGATGGTGGGCTCGTCCAGGTAGACCACCTCTGGTTCGTGGATGAGCGTAGCCGCCAGCTCGGCGCGCATTTTCTGCCCCAACGACATCTGGCGAATGGGGATATGCAAAAGGGGTTTTAGCTCCAACACCTCGGCAAACTGCTCCAATAAATCTGCATAGCGCTGGGGCGGCACCTCGTAAATTTTGGCCACCATGTTGAGGGATTCAACCAGCGCCAGGTCCCACCAAAGCTGGGTGCGCTGGCCAAACACCACCCCAATTTTCCGGGCGTTCGCCACCCGCTCTTTGAATGGGTCGCGCCCCAAAACCCGCACCGACCCGCTGGAGGGCTGCAGAATGCCGGTGAGCATCTTGATGGTGGTAGACTTCCCGGCGCCATTCACCCCAATATAGCCCACAATCTCACCCGGTTCCACGGAAAAGCTGACCTGGTCCACGGCGGTTTTATACACATAGCGCGGGCGAAACAAGGCTTTCACTGCCCCGGCAACACCCGGGTCTTTTTGAGTGATGCGGAAAGTTTTGCTGAGCTGTTCAACCTGAATTGCAGGCATGGATCAATTCCTTTGCAGAGTACCGGGCTCTTTGAAACCATTGGATAGAAGCCCCAATATTGTACTCCTTCTGTGAATTATCGCGCACGGACCCACCCCCTTTTTACGAATGGGGAACCCCCTCCGGCCTGGCGGCCACCTCCCCAAAGTAGGCACAGGGTACGGCGCACCATTTATGGGAAGTTCACACCCCTGTCATCCTCGGTAGGGGCGGGTCGCCACGCAGCGGAGACCAACCTGGAGCAGCCCGTGGCTCAATCCGGCGCAGCCCGCCTGCAAACCCGCTGACCCGCCCTTCCCGCCAGGGATTCCCCTTTGTCATTCCTAGCGGCGCAGCTGCGAGGAATCTTGGCCATCTTTGCGTCTCGGCGTGATATGATATGCCCATGAGCGAAACGATTACCCTGACTGTAACCGGCATGTCCCACGAGGGCGATGCCCTTGGCCGCCTGCCCGATGGGAGAGCGGTGTTTGTGCCCTTTGCCCTTCCAGGCGAAACCGTACTTGTCCGGTTGGTTTCCCAGGCGCCGCGCTATGCACGGGCAGCGCTGGTAGAAGTTCTGGCGCCTGACCCCGCACGAATTGCCCCGCGCTGCCCGTATTTCACCCACTGCGGTGGTTGCCACTTGCAGCACATGCCCTATGAAAACCAACTGCAGGCCAAAATCGAAGCCCTCGAAGGGCACCTGAAGCGAACCGGCGGGCTTGAGCACATCCCTCTGCGGCCCATCCTTCCCAGCCCCTCTCCCTGGAACTATCGCAACCACATCGAACTGGAGCTAACCCCCACAGGTAAACCCGGCTATCACGCCCCTGGCTCGAACAAGGTGATTCCCGTCCAAGAATGCCCGATTGCCGAAACCTCCCTGTCCGACCTGCTGCCCATGTTGGACCTGGAACCTGTGCCCGGATTGCAGCGCATTCACCTGCGCCTGGGTGCCGAAGAAGAAACCCTGGTCGCTTTCGAAGGTGCAGAACCCGCCGCCCCAGAGTTCGAAGTAGACCTGCCGCTCTCCGCCGTCTATCTCAGCCCGGCAGGGGTGCAGGTATTGGCCGGGGAGGCCGACATCGTATGCGTGGTGAACCAACGGGTGTTCCGGGTGAGTGCAGGGGCGTTTTTCCAGGTTAACATCCCGGTTGCCGAAAAAATAATTGACCATATTTTGGAGAACTTGCCGCCCCAGTTAGACACTGTGCTGGATTTATACAGCGGCGGCGGTCTGTTCAGTGCCTTTTTGGCCGGGCGCGCTCGCCGGCTGGTGGCCATTGAGGCCAACCCGGCCGCCTGCCAGGATTTTGTCGTAAACCTGGATGAGTTCGATCAAGTGGAATTATACGAGGCCCCGGTAGGCGCGGCCCTGCCGGCCCTGCGCTTTGAGCGCCCCCCCGACCTGGCCATTGCCGACCCGCCGCGCAGCGGCATGGGTAAAAACGATTTGCAGGCCCTATTGGCGCACCAACCGGCCTGCATCGTATATGTTTCCTGCAATCCCGCAACCCTGGCCCGCGATGCCCAGTGGCTGCAGCAGGGCGGCTATACCCTGGCGCACATCACCCCATTCGACATGTTCCCCCAAACCTACCACCTCGAAACCGTCAGCTTTTGGATAAAACCCGGCTGAACGGCGAAGTAGAACTGAGGTTTAGCGTTTTTCGCGGCGCTTGCGGCGGCGGTCTTCGTCGTCGTCTTTAATCACCAGGTTGAGCACCACACTGACCACACTCACCACCAACGCGCCCAGGAATGCCGCCCAAAAATTCTCAACGGTGAAACCCACCCCAAACTGGGTGCCGATCCAACCTGCCAGGAAAAACATGAGCGTATTAATCAGCAAAATGCCCACACCCAGCGTCAGAACAATCAATGGGCAGGTGAGCAGCGTCAGCAGCGGCCGCACCAGGGCGTTAAGCAGGCCAAAAATCAACGCCAGCCAAAAAAACGAAATCCAGTTCGGGTTTTGCGGTTGAATGCCGGGAACAATCGCCACCGCCGCATACAAAGCAATGGCCGCAACTGCCAGGCGTAAGAAAAATTTTGTCATCGTGTCTCTCCTTCTCCAATCAGGGTTTCATACTTAATTGTACGCAATTTTTCAAAAAATGATGCATTGAAGCGGCTGGTTATCCAGGGTAATCGCATCTGATTATTAAACCCCGCAACTGCTCAGGGATACGGTGTTTTTCAGCGCACAATTGCATGTCGTTGCGAGGGGTACTCCCCGAAGCAACCTCAGCGCCTGCCAGGAGGCTGCTTCGGAGTACCTCGCAGCGACGACATGGGTGAGCAGTTACCAACCCCCAAAAAAACGGAAATTTCTTTTTGCCATCTGAATTTAGAAGCAATTGCCCTACCCGGCTTTAATCCGCCTGGATATTTGTCTGCCTCAAGACAGTTGGTAACCCCAGGTGACAGTCACCTTAAACACCTCATCTGAATTTAGATGTAATTGCCCTAGCTGGTTATCTCCTGAAAAACACCAAATTGGCTGTTGGTTTGTTTTCTGGCATCGAGTTTTTGTCTTTCCACTTACGGCTTACCACTGGCTTTTTCAACATCTCGCGGTAGAATAAGCCCCATGATTTTGCCAAACGAACCAGAAAGTCCATCGCGGCTGGTTCCCAACACCCTATACCTGCTTTCAGAATCTGCCGCGCCCCAAATTGAAATTTACCGGCAGCGCCAGCCCCACATCATCCGGCCTTTTGAAAAAGCCGGACCCGGGCGCTGGGCCAAAGAAACCCTTTGGAAAGTCTCGCTGGCTGGCACAGGCCGCAGCACCCGTTGGAAATTCCGCATCCAGCTCGACGAACAGCGCTGGCTGCACCCGCCGCACGCCCACTACTTTACCACCCGCCTGCGTTCGCTCTGGCTGCAAGACGGGCAAATTTATGCTTACCAACCCGCCCAATGGGTCTCCCCGGCGCGGGTCATCAAACTGCCCCACTTCGAGGGCAGGCTGCCGCACCGCTCCCTGTATATCTATATGCCGCGCGGGTACGCCGAACATACCCAGCTTTCTTACCCGGTCATCTACATGCACGATGGGCAAAACTGCTTTGAACGCTACGTGGAAGACAGCTACGCCGGCTCTTGGAAAGCCGACCTGACCGCCGACCAGCTCATTGCCCAGGGGCTGATGCAGGAGTGCATGATTGTCGGTGTCAGCAACGGCGGCAAGGGGCGCATTGCCGAATACCTGCCTCCTTACATCACCACGCTGCCCGAGATGCCCGTTCAAAATTTACACGGAGAAAAAAGCGGCCTCGGAGACCTGACGTTTGAATACTATGCGCATGACATTGCCCCGTATATTGAAGCCTACTACCGGGCCACACCCGGCCGGGAACAGCGCGCCGTGTGCGGTTCATCTATGGGCGGATTAATCAGCATGTATTTCGCCTGGGATCACCCCGAATTTGCCCGCCACTACGCCGTGATATCCCCCTCCTTCTGGCTGACCATCAACCAGGAAGGCAGCTATGAAATGATTGAACGCCTGCGCAGCGAAGAACCCCGCGATGTACGCATCTGGCTGGACAGCGGCACCCGCTCTACCCCCACGCATGGCAGCGATGGCAGGCAGTTGACCATTGAAGCCCGTAACGCCCTGCTGGAAAACGGCTACAAAATCGGACCGGATTTTATCTACTACTTGCACAAAGGGGCCATGCACACCGAATCCGCCTGGGCGCGGCGGCTGCCCAAAATTTTCGAGTTTCTTTTTCCGGCATCCCCAAAAACACCTGGTGCATAAATCTGTTAGAATATGAGAGCGCAGCCGGAAACAGGCCGCACAAATCACTTTGGACTTACCAACTTAATCACGGAGCAGGTATGCAGCGGCGCTACGAAAAGTTTTACAGCCCAGCTATCGGGCGAGATATGCAAATCCTGGCGTTTGGCCACTATGGGCAGCCAGTGATTGCTTTTCCCAGCGGGGGTGGGGCGTTTTTCGATTTCGAAAACAACGGCATGGTCGAACCGCTGGCCGGGCTGATTGATGCCGGAAAAATGAAACTGTACTGCATCGAAAGCCTGGACCGCGAAAGCTGGCTTAACCGCAGCATAGACCCCCACTGGCGGGCAGTCCGCCACAACGCCTACCAGGATTACGTGGTGAAAGATGTCGTCCCTGCCATCCAGCAAGACTGCAATTCTCCCGGCATCCAAATTGGGTTAGTGGGGTGCAGCCTGGGCGCCTACCACGCCGCCAACTTCGGCCTGAAATTCCCCCACCTCTTTCCCTATGCGCTGTGCATGAGCGGGCGCTATGACCTGGAAGCCATCTGCGGCCCCAGCGGCTCGCAGGAGGTGTATTTCAACAACCCTGTGGCTTACATGGCCAACCTGAACGGCCACGCCCTCGACCATGTGCGCAGCCATGCCCACCTGGTTTTGGTGTGCGGCCAGGGCGCTTTTGAAGAAAACTGCCTCAGCGAAACCCACCGCCTGGCCGACCTACTGACCATCAAGGGTGTCTCCCACGAGCGCGATATCTGGGGTCACGATGTGGAACACCACTGGTACTGGTGGCGCAAGCAGGTGATTTATCATTTTGGCAAAACCCTGGGATAAACAGGTAAGTTGAAAACGGAGAGGAGCAGAAAATATCATGAGCGAAATCATCAAAAAAATCGGCTTGATGTTGGGCGATGAAGACGACTGGCCTGCCGCCTTCGAAGGGCTGGCTCGCCGGGCGGCCAGCGGCATTGCCTATGCCGGCAGCACCTACCGGATGGTCACCGAACGAGTGCGCATCCATCCCTTTAACTTGCGCGCCGCCACCAGCTACAACCTTGTGATTGACCGGCTGGCCTACTGGCACTTTAACCCCCGTGAATGGCTTAAAAAAGCTGCACTGCTCAACAATGTCTACCTGCTCAACAACCCCTTCACCTTCCAATCCATGGAAAAGCACACCGCCTACTGCGCCATGATTCGCCTGGGGCTAAATATCCCTGAAACCTGGCTCATCCCGCAAAAACACGGCCCAGACACCCAAAAATACCGCACCACTGCCGCCCGCTACCACGACCTGTTCGACCTGGCGGGTATCGCCGGGCAGGTTGGCTACCCGCTCTACATGAAGCCCTTCGATGGCGGCGGCTGGCGCGGCGTCAGCCGGGTGGATAATGAACGCGAATTATTCGAAGCCTACGACTCCTCCGGGCAAATGATGATGCACCTGCAGGCCGGGCTCGATAACTTCGACGTTTTCGTCCGCTCGCTGGCCATTGGCCCGCAGGTCATCAGCCTGAACTACGACCCGGCCCAGCCCCAACACAGCCGCTACCAGATTGACCACCACTTCCTGGACGCCGAAAAAGGAAACGAAGCGCGCATCATCACCAAAACCATCAACGCCTTCTTCCGCTGGGAATTCAACTCCTGCGAAGCCATCTTGAAAAACGGAACGCTTTACCCGATTGACTTCGCCAACGCCTGCCCGGATATTGCCATCACCAGCCTGCACTACTACTTCCCCTGGGCCATCAAATCCCTGCTGGCCTGGTCCATCTACTGTGCCGTTACCGAGCGCAAATTCCACGTGGGAATGGACATTGACCCCTATTTTGAAATTGCCGATTCCGACCGTAGCTATGCCGAAAAGCTGGCGGGCTATGAAGCCCTGGCAGATGCCTACTTTGACACCGAGCGCTTCAACGAATTCCGGGCCACCCAACTCAAACACCTGGATGAAATCATGTGGGAATTTGCGCAGTCGCAAGAATTTGACGACATGCTCACCCTGACCGTGCGCAGCACCTTCCCCCATCACGAACAGGACAAATTCATCGCCCACTTCCGCGGCCTGATTCGCCACTGGGTCGAATCCGAAACTCCAGCAAGGTAGGGGCGGACGCTGTCCGCCCCTGCTCTGGTTTCTTATTTACAACAGAGGCGTGGATAGAGCGGTTTTTTTGCTGAGAAAAAGCAGTAATAACAATAAAGGCCACCGGGCGGTGGGTGCCCACCAGGTGGCCTTTATTGTGCCTTTTTCAATCCAGGGTTTTCCCTGGGGCTATGCCTCTCTTTGTGGGGGTTCCGGTGGAGCGCTGGTGGGTTCCACCCGCACCAGGGTCACATCCGGATCAGGCGTCTGGGCAGCAGGCTGAACCGGGGGCTGGGGAATGGTGGTCTCTTGCCAGGCGGCCTCTTTTTCACCGAACTCGAGCGCCCATTTGGTGAACTGGCGAGAAAAACTCAGCATGAACGCACCCAATCCAATCGCAACCAGGGTGAAGCTCAGCAGCACCCAACCAATCACCGGAGCCAGGCAGGCCAGGTAGACAAACCCGGCGGCATAGGCCGTGCGCAGGTAGGGGTTTTTATCCGGAAACACCTTCGCACCCACCATGGCCACCACCCCTGCCAGGCCAAAGACAACCCCCACCCCCAGGAAAACCGAAAGCGGAAAAGCCGGGACAATGAAAATCGGGCTGGTATTGGCCGCAATTGCCCAAAAACCCAGGGTCAGCGACCCGAAAAAGAACAAGTTGACCAATCCTACCCAAAATGAACGGCGGGCGCGGTGCTGCACCAGGAACTGGATGCGGTCAATGCGCTCCTGGAAGAACATACCCAAAAGCACAAAGAAAGCAGCCAGGCTGACGCCTGAGATCAGGATAAACAGAGCAAAACCTAAAATTTCCATAATAAACCTCCAAATTGTGTGAATGAGTTATCTAAATTTGTGACCAGGTATCCTTGGCCACTGTTCTGACCGCCTATGGCGGTTGGCACAACAAGACGCCGGGCATAATGGGGCATGCTGTCTCTTTTAACAACGCTGGCACAGCCTGCCAAACCTTCCTATCCATCAGGCCACCAACAGCGAAAAGGTTCTGCGGCGCTCAGATTGCAGCAGCCGGTTGCCCACCAGACCTAAAACCAGGGCCAGGGAGAGCAAAAGCATGGCCAGTTCCAGCGAGACCGGCGCCCCTGCCAACAGCAGGCTATGGGACACAGCTTGCCAGAGATTGGCCGGCCAGGATTGCAGAGTAGACTGCACCAGGCCACCCAGATCTACTTCAAGCGGCAGGCGCAAAAACATTTCGAAGCGCTGCCAAAGCAGGCCGGTATCCCCCAGGCGTTGTATCCAGGCTGTCACAGGCGAAAGCCGTTCTGCCACCTGCAGGTAGGGCAGCGCCAGGGCAAACAGCACACCACCGGCCAGAAGCTGGAAAAGGAGAAGAAGCGCAAAACGCCAGGCCGGATCAGCAGTTTGGGTTTTTAGAGGCAGGGCAGCCGCCTGCGGTGCAGGTAAAGCGGCCCCCACAGGCTGCAAAGCAGCCAGAACCCCTGGGGCTAAATCTACCCGGAGCGCTTCTTCTGGCAGCGTTGAAATCTGTTCAAACAAAACTTGCAGTGCAGCCAGGCGACCCGAACAGATTTCGCAGCCGGCCAGGTGTGCCTGAAAAACCGGGATTTGACCGGCCTCCAGCAAACCATCCAGGTAATCATTCAACAGATCATCTGAAAGATGATCCTGCGCCCTTGCTTCAAACTTCAACATTCGCAGTCACCTCCTTGTGTAATAAACCAAACAGCAACTTTCTGGCCCGAAACAGGTGGCTTCTCACCGTGTTCAAGGGCAGGCCAAGGGTTTCGGCCATTTCCTGGTAATCCATCTCCTGGTAGTGCCGCAGTTCCACCACCATCCGGTAATGGGGCGGCAGGGCCAGCAGCGCCGCCCGAACCTGGCGAGATTGCTGGTTTTGCTCGAAAATGGCAGCCGGGTTGTCTATCTGGAGTTCGTTTCCGGCTGTCAGCCACTCGTCTTCCAGCTCCTCATCGGCGGGCAGGCTTCGCTTCAAACGGGTATAGCACAGGTTAGCGGCAATCCGGCGCACCCAGGGGCCAAACGGACGAGAGGCATCGAACAAATCTAAACGCCGGTATGCCCGGATAAAGGTCTCTTGCGCCAGGTCTTCAGCATCCCTCTTTTCGCCCAGCAGGCGAAAACACACGTTGAAAACACTGCCCTGGTACTTTTGAACCAGGCTGCCATAGGCATCCAGGCGGCCCTGCCGCACCAGGCGCACGAGCGCTTCATCCGTCTCATCGTTCATACCTGTATAGAATACACAAAAATTCGCAAAAAAGTTGCAGGGGTTAAAAAACTGCCGGGCAGGGATTCACCTGCCCGGCAGAGCAAACCACAAATATGCACCAGGCTCAGCGCCACTCGCCAGACAAGCGCAGGTCAATCACTTCTTCTGGTGTGGTTGCGGAATAGCCGCTGGCGCGCAGCTTTTCAATAAAACGTCGCGAAACGCCATGCATGCGCATTTCTACCAGGTGTTCGGGGGTGAGGTTTTGCATGCCCGCATCCATCATCTCCCGAATAAAGCGCGGCGAGACATTGTGAATTTGCATCTCCACCAACTGCTCCACCGAAGGAACAGGAATGCCCAGTTCCATCAATTCGCGCACCAGCTCGGGCCGCACGCCGTGAATTTGCATTTCAAGCAGTTCTTCTACGGACAGGTTGGTATAGCCCACTGCCGCCATGGTGCGAATGGTATCCGGCGAAACCCCCTGCTGGCTGAGTTCGACCAATTCATCCACGCTCAGATCAAAACCAGCCTCGCGAAACGCACGCACAAAGTCCGGACGGACACCCTGGTTGGCCAACTCCACCACATCATCAATCGTCAAATTTGTCAGTCCCAGGGTGTGCATTTCGCGAATATAAGCAGGCCGAACGCCGTGACTGCCCAGTTCAACCATATCCTCCACACGCAAATTGGAATAACCCAGTTCATACAGCTCCCGAATGTAGGCAGGGCGAATCCCGTGGTTGGCCAGTTCCACCAGGTCGTCCACATCAAAATTGTCCAGCCCCAACTGGCGCAGTTCGTGAACGAACCCCGGGCGCACACCATGGTTCCACAGTTCCAACAGATCATCTGGGCTAAGGTTGTTGAGGCCTGAAGTGGCAATTTCGCGCAGAAATTCCATGCGAACCCCATTCTGGCGCAGTTCCAAAAGCGCATCGCTGTCCAGGCCGTCCATCCCAACAGCCGCCGCCTGCCGGGCATAATCCATGCTGATGCCATTGGTGCTCCATTCGGCCAACATATCATCATCCAGGTCTTCAAATCCTAATGACTGCAGTTCAGCGATATCATCAGGGGAATAGCGATGCAAATGGCTGGAGTGAATGCGCATTGCCCCACCGACAGCCGCCATCGCCTGTTGGCGCAGGGCATTCACTGGAATCGGGGGCACAGGCGGGATTGCAGGCATGGGCGGAATCGGGGCCGCCGGAGGGACTCTTAGAGCCCGCTCCGCAAAATTAGGCGGCCTGTTGAAGGTCCGTTCGCCGAACGCACCGGGTTCCGGGTTGGTTTTTGCCAGCGCTTCCAAAAGCGTTTCTGCTTCTTCCACACTGATTTTTCCGGCAGATAACATATCTAGAATCAACATCTTCTCGTCTTTCATGTCAGTACCTTCCTCAATCTATCCAAAGTTGCAACGGTTTCACCCGCAAACCCTGGCTGCTCTCCAGGGACTGCAGGTGGGGCATGCCGCCAGCCATCCCACTCAGTGGGAGCAGAACCACCTAACTGGTTGGCAGGGCAACCCCAGGAGAAATCACGAACCAGCCAGGGCATCTAACAACCGGCTGGCCTCCTGCGAAGTCAGCTCACCCTTCGCCACCCGCTCCAAAATCGCCCGGCGTTTTTCCTTCAGGCTGGTTTGGTCGGGCTTTTCACCATACCCCAGCTTATCCAAAAGTTCCCCAAGGCGGGTGCGGATGGTCCAATAGGAAATACCCAGATCGCGCTCCATTTCTTTCACATTGCCGCGGCTGCGCAGAAATGCTTCGAGAAAATTTAAATCAGCATCTTCCAGTGTGCAAAACCGGCAGGGCTCAAAACGCCCCAAGATGACCGTGTCACAGGCTGTGCAGCTAATTTGGGTGATTTCCATGCGGGAATGGCAGGTAGGACAGTGGTTCAGCAGTTTGGCCATATCAGGTTCTCCTTAAACAAAATTATACAAATTAAATAAAATTTGTCAAGTTGAAAACAAATATTTTGGTTTTAAAATCAATATATTTGTTTTTATGGGGGAAGCAGGCTTTGAACCCTTTTCTGCATAAATCTTCCCCACAGCAGAAAAGATCCCTCCGGCTGCGCCGTTCGGGATGACACACCGCCGGGTTTGGGGTATGGGCGGGCTGCGCCGTTCGGGATGACAGACCACGGGGTTTGGGGTGCCGGCGAGCAGCGCAGGCAGCGCCTTACAATCCAAACCTGGGTTGATTCACTGTCACGATTTGCCCCTGGCCAATGCAACCATTTTTGTCGGGGCGGACGGCGTCCGCCCCGTTATCTCTGGCAGCAAAAGTAAATGTTTTATGCCTTACGGCAGTTTGGCCGCATCCTTCTGCAGGGCTGCTTCCATTTCAGCAAAGAGCGCATCCAGGTCACTATCTGGGCCTTCTAGGGCTTTGGTTGTGAATTGTCTAAGGATGCCATTGGAAAAATCCAAATACGAGAGTTGGGCAGTATGGCCGAACAAGGGCGGGAAATGAGCCAGACCATCGCTCAGGAAGCGGAAATCATTTTCTTGCAAGAACGGCATCTTTGCAGCCCAATCGGTGTACTGCTTTTCCTGGATGCGGGTGAATATACTGAGTTGGCCCAGGCAATTTTGCCAGTGGCACAATTCGGCCAGTTCATCCTGGGCCAGGATGAAAGCCAGCAATGCGACAGTTTCCTCATGCGGGCTATCGGCCAGGATAAAAAAGCTCTCTCCCATGACGACCGGCGTTTGATACACCTGGCCGTCAAGAGCAGGAACTGGGGCAATCCCCGTCGCTGTAGTACGCACTAGATAGAGGTCGAAGGTGCTGGCCAGGAACATGGGTGCCTGGCCGAATGGGGCACCTTGAATCTGGATAAACGGCTGCTCTCCAAATGCACCAGCATGCAGCCAAGACCAACCAGCCTTCAAACTATCCGCCGAAGTGATCGGTCCGTTCTTGGTATAAATGGGCTGTCCAAAGTAGGCAAGCTGGTCATCCAGCGCAAAACCATACCGGGCGATCTTGGTCCGATCGAAGCCTTCCTCGGTTGCATTCTTTCCGGCCCGATCCAAGGTCAGCCGGCGGGCAACCCAGGCAACAGTCTCGAATGACCACTCAACTTCCTGACCGTCCGGCAGAGTGTACAATTCGCCATACGCCGAGGGGGGCAGATTCAACCCCGCTTCTTCAAAGGCCGTTTTGTTATATAAGAGCAGGGCAGAGGGGACAAACACCGGGATACCAACCACACCCTGACCATCCAGGGTGTTCGCGTTCAACACTTGCGGCGCTGACATACCCGCGGTTAAACCGGCTGCTTCCAGGTATGGCGCAAGGTCAAGCAGAGAGAACCCCTCGACATCAAGCATCATAGCAGGACCAACCAGGTCAGGTGGGGTGGCTTTGTTGAATTCCACCACACTGACCTTGATTTTCCCGGCATGTTGTTCGTTGAAGCGGTCCGCCAGTGTCCGAATAACCTTAACCATTCTGTCATAATTGGCAGCGTCCGGGTACCCTCCCTTGGGGCGCAGCGCCCAGCGAATCTCGATGGGGCCTTCAACACGGGTGGGGGTGGGCGCAGTTGTGGCAGTCGGCGGCGGTGGGTCGGTGGGGGCGGTCGTGTTCATGGGCGCGGGCGGGTCAGTGGGCGCAGCCGCTGGTGCAGGCTGGCAGCCGGCTGCAAGCAGTCCAAATAAAACCAAACAAACTGCAAAGATAAATTTTCGCATGGTATCCTCCAAACTAATCCAGAAAAATGCGTATTTTCCTGGCGCTTAACCTGGCGCCAGTGACATTGTCACGTTATTTGTACAACAAGGGCGTTTATTTAGCGTGTTATTAAATTAATAGGAACTGGTCCCAAACATCCAGGCCATTTGGGACATTCTGGCTATTGACGAATTGGGGATTCAGGCGCAGAATTAATCCTGGCGCAACTTGCGCGGACAATTTCCGTATAATCAAAAGATACAGCGCCTATTTTTACCCACAAAAGGAGAATTCGATGGCAGACGTAATTGACTACACAATTCATGGCGACGACCTTCAACTTGTCGAAGTGGAACTGGACCCCAGCGAAGGTGTGCGGGCTGAAGTCGGCACAATGGCCTACATGGAAGATGGCATCCAGATGCAAACCGATACCGGCGGCGGCCTTTTCCAGGGCTTTAAACGCCTGGTAACCGGCGAAAGCTTCTTCATCACCACCTTTTTGAACAACAGCAGCCGCAAAAGCCGGGTGGCGTTTGCCGCCCCCTACCCCGGAAAAATTGTCCCCTTTGACCTGGACGAATTCGGCGGGCAGGTGCTCTGCCAGAAAGATTCCTTCCTTTGCGCAGCCCGCGGCACCGAAATTGAGGTGGCCTTCACCAAGCGGTTGGGCGCCGGCTTTTTTGGCGGCGAGGGCTTTATTCTTCAGCGCCTGTCTGGCAACGGCATGGTCTTCGTCCACGCTGGCGGCACGGTAATCCGCAAGGAACTTCAAGCCGGCGAAACCCTGCGGGTGGATACGGGCTGCCTGGTGGCCTTCTCCACCACGGTGGACTACGACATCCAGTTCGTGGGCGGTTTCAAGAATGCCCTGTTTGGCGGCGAGGGTCTCTTCCTGGCCAAGATGACCGGCCCCGGCACGGTTTTCCTCCAGAGCCTGCCATTCTCCCGGCTAGTAGACCGCATCAAACGCGGCATCACCTACACCCAGGGACGCGATGAAGTCAGCGGACTGGGCGGGCTGGGCGGCGATGTGCTGAAAAAGATCATCAGCGGCTAGGTCTACTGCTCACCCATCCCAACCGTTCTCTCCCCGGCCCCAAAGCCTGGGGCGGGGCTAAACAATGATCTAAACACTTAAAACCCATGCGGGGCTGCCGGGAAACAAAATTCCCGGCAGCCCAGCATCTTTTCCAGGGAGTGTGGGGGGTTATTCGAGGGTTTTGGCTTCTTCCCAGAGTGCGTCCATTTCAGCCGGAGAAAAAGAAGCCAGCTCCCGACCTGCGCGGCGGGCAGCAGACTCCAGATGGCCAAAGCGTTTCTTGAAGCGCAGGTTGGTTTCTCGCAGGGCGGTTTCAGCGTCCACCTTCAACCAGTCGGCCAGGCGCACCACGGCAAAAAGCAGGTCGCCTATTTCTTTCGCCAACGCCAGGGCATCTTCTGCTGTGCGCACCTCTTCAATTTCCTCGTGAATTTTGGCATAGACGCCCGAAATATCGGGCCAATCGAACCCTACCCGCGAGACGCGTGATTGGATTTCTTTCGACTGCACCAGGGCAGGCAGCGCCAGCGGAACGCCATCCAAAATTCCCTTTTCAGGCTCCGGGCTGTTTTTGCGCTCTTCGGCTTTCAAGCGGTCCCAGTTGCGCACCACATCTTCCACATTTTTAATTTCGGTATCGCTGAAGACATGCGGGTGGCGGCGAATCAGCTTGGCGTTGATTCCTTGCAGCACTTCGGCCATGCTGAATTCACCATCCTCCGAGGCAACCTGGCTGAGCATGGTGGTGATCAACAAAATATCGCCCAATTCCTCGCAAGTTTTGTCGGGGTCCTCGGCGTCGAGGGCGGCCAGTGCCTCATAGGTCTCTTCCAGCAGGTGAGTGCGCAGCGAAAGCAAGGTTTGCTTCTGGTCCCAGGGGCAGCCATCCGGGGCGCGCAGATGGGCAATAATCTCCTGAAGCGCTTCAAAAGAAGGCTGGCCTTCCAGCGGCGGGACATACAGGCTGGTGAGCAGCCCGGTAAATTCACTGCGGTCAATCGCATACAGCGGCAGGTCTTCCACCCGCTCTTCTGGCGTTCCGGCTGCATGCAGCAGGCGCACCGGATGTGTGTCGGGGTAAACCGCCATCAATGTCAATTTCACTTCAGAAGCCATGCTGCGCGAATACACCTGGGCAATCAAGGCGGGCACATCGGGAGGGAAAGGCGGGTGGTGGGCGCGAGCCAGGTCAAAGGCATCCAACAGCACCGTTTTGGGGAAGGGGTCCAGCCCCAAAGCCGTAAAAGACGGCTCAAGAAAGCTCAGCCCCTCTACCACCCGGACGGGGATGCCCGCGGCGCGGGCCTGGCGGGCAATTTCCGGACCGGTGCTCTCGGCCACGAACGGGTGGCCCGGAACCGCATACACCACCCCACCCGGCAAGGCAGCTGCCGCCAACACCCGGGCAACGATTTGTTCGTATACCGTTTCAAAGGCTTCACCAGCAGCATACAGATCATCACAAGAGGAAAAGGCAGCCCCTTGGGGCAGCCCAGCTACTACCGGGTGGCGAACGGTGCGCAGCAGCAGGCGGGGTGCCTGGGCAAGCACATCCCAGGCCTGCCGGGTGAGCAGCTCTGGCCCGCCCGGCCCCAGGCCGAGCAGGGTAATTCCTTCAAAAGGGGCGGTTGGTTGGGTTAAAGACGCCATGGGTGCAGCCTCCGGGTAAATGAAAAGCACCGCAGAAGTCAGGCTGCGATGCCTCGCAAACCTGACCTCTGCGGTCAAATGGGGGGTGCAGCCACGGGCATTGACTGCACAAGCCAGGTAAAAACTAGCGTTTGGTGTAAGTGGGGGCCTTGCGGGCGCGCTTGAGGCCGGGCTTTTTGCGCTCTTTGATGCGCGCATCGCGGGTCAGCTTGCCAGCCTTGCGCAGCGCCGAATGGTATTCGGGGTTCAGCTGCTCAAGGGCGCGAGCCAAACCGAGAACCACAGCGCTGGTCTGACCGGTAACGCCGCCGCCTTCAACCCGAACAGACACATCCAGGTTTTCCCGGCTCTCGCTCACTGCACGCAGCACCGAGAGAATCGTATCGGGGTCGCCTGTACGATTGAAGTATTCCTCGAGGCTTTTTCCGTTAACGGTGAAAGCGCCAGAGCCGCTCATCACGCGCACGCGTGCACTGCTTTCTTTGCGCCGGCCAATGCCTTCATAATATCGTTGTTCCATAACTCACTCCTGATCTCGTCGTGTTAACCAGCAAAAATGCCACACACCCACTAAACCAGCGGCTTGGGCTGCTGGGCTTCGTGCGGGTGGTCGGGGCCGGCATAAATTTTCAGCTTCTTCAACATGGCACGGCCCAGGCGGTTGTGCGGAAGCATTCCCCAAACAGCGGCACGCAGCACCCGGTCGGGGTGGGTGCGCAGCTGTTCTTTGAGGGTAATGGATTTCAACCCGCCAGGATAACCGCTGTGGCGGTAGTACATCTTGTCGAGCATTTTGTTGCCGGTGACCTGGACGCGTTCGGCGTTAACGACGATCACAAAATCGCCCATATCTACCCCAGGGGTATACCCTGGTTTATGTTTCCCAAGCATCACGGATGCGATTTTCGCCGCCAGGCGGCCCAGTGTCTGGTCATTGGCGTCCACCACGTACCAGTCACGTTGAATCTCATGTGCTTTTGGATAAAATGTTTTCTGCACGATACACTTCTCCAATATAAAAAGTATTATTCCAAAGTTACTGCCAGCGGGTAGCTGACCGATTGCAAGCAAAGGCCTGCAGCAGGGGCTAACCACTGGATGGGCCCAGCGGGAGGGGTTTCCAACAGCTGAGCAATCACGGCCGGGTCTTGAAAACCCAGGCCAATATCAACCAACAAGCCCACGATTCGCCGCACCATCCGAAACAAAAAGGCATCTGCTCGGATTTCAAATTCCAGCCTGGACTGGGCGGGGCTTTCCACCTGCTGCCATTCGGCCTCAAAAACCGTGCGCAGGGTAGAACCGCCAGCCACAGGGGCTGTACCAAAGGCGGCAAAATCATGGCGCCCCACCAGGCTGCTGGCCGCAGTTTGCATCCTGTTCAGGTCTGGGCAGGGCCAAACCCGCCAGGCAAAGCGTTCGGCCAGGGGGTGGCGCACCGGGTCGCAGAGCAGGCTGTAGCGGTAGATGCGGGCTGTCGCGTCGTAACGGGGGTGGAAATTCGGCGAAGCCAGGCTAACCGCGCGAGCGCTGATTTCTGCAGGCAGGTTGGCGTTAAGCGCCAGCAGCAAATCACCAGGGGGATGATTCCAATCGAAATCGAAGGCCGCAACCTGCCCCAGGGCATGGACGCCTGCATCGGTGCGCCCGGCCGCCAGGATAGATTGCCCCCGCCAGCCGATGCGGCTGAGGGCTGCTTCGATTTCGCCCTGGACGGTTTTTGCCTGCGCCTGCCTTTGAAACCCGGCAAACGGGGCGCCATCATAGGCGATGATCACTTGGTAACGTGCCATTCAGGTTGAGCAGGCAGCGTCAGGCGCCGCCCAACGAGATCAAAAAATTACTCAACCAGTTCCAACAAAACCATATCCGCAGCATCACCAGAGCGGGGCCCGAGTTTAATCATCCGGGTATACCCACCGGGGCGTTCGCTGTAGCGTGGGGCAATTTCATCAAACAGCTTCATCACAATTTCAGCATCCACCAGCCGAGAGGCAGCCAGGCGGCGGGCATGCACCATGGCAGCCGGGTTTTCTTTGCCGGCCTGGTTGCCGCGCTTGGCAAGGCTGATCAACTTTTCAGCCTGAATCCGGGCGACTTCCGCCTTGGCGCGGGTGGTAATGATGCTTTCGTGTTGGTAGAGCTGCTTAATCAGGTTTCTAAAGAGGGCTTTGCGGTGCCCTGCAGTTCTTCCTAAATTATTTCCAGATTTTCTGTGGCGCATTGCAATTTACTCCATACTACCCAAATCAGACAGATCGGGTTTATTTTCAAGGTAGCCTTTTTCAACCATCTTTTCATGCAATTCATCGAGGCTTTTCTCGCCAAAATTGCGAATGGACATGATGGCTTCTTCGCCTTTCTCCAGCAGTTCGATCACTTCACCAATGGTCGTGATGCCTGCCCGCTTGAGCGAGTTGAACACCCGCACAGAAAGGTCCAGGTTTTCAATGGGGGTTTCGATCATTTCGCTGGTCAGACGGCTCAGGCTGCTTTCTTCTTCCTGAACCACCGAGAGCACCTCTTCAGAAATACCGGCAATATGCCGCAGGTGGTCAATCAACACCAGTGCACTGGTGGAGATGGATTCCTGGGGAGAAAGAGTGCCATCGGTCCAAATCTCCAGGGTCAACTTGTCGTAGTTGGTGCTCTGGCCCACCCGCGCATTGCCAACTTCCCAATTGACCCGCTGAACCGGGCTGAAGAGGGCATCTACGGGCATTTCACCAATGGGCAGGCGCTCGGTGCGCTCTTCTGCGGGCGAATAGCCCCGGCCGCGCTCCACAACAAACTCCATTTCAATCGGGCCGCTGCCTCCATCCACTGTAAACAGATAGAGTTCGGGGTTTACAATTTCTACTTCAGGGGGAGCGATAATGTCGGCAGCCGTGACCACCCCTTCCCCAAACACTTCCAGGTGCATACGGGCAGTATCCACATCGTGCAGTTTCATCCGCAGCTGTTTGAGCTGCAGCATAATCTGGATCACGTCCTCACGAACGCCAGGCACGCTGCTAAACTCGTGCTGCACATTGTTAATGCGCACGGATGTAATGGCTGCGCCATCTAACGCAGAATGTAACACCCGGCGCAGTGCATTGCCAACGGTAATGCCATAGCCACGCTCTAACGGGCTGATTACAAACCTGCCAAAATTACGAGTCTCCGCAACGCACTCAACTCGCGGGATCACCATGTTGCTCATCCGGATCACGTTTCACCTCTTACCGACTTACAAAAAAAATTACGTCGCACAAACTCGGCCAAAACCAGGGCACCCCCCGGATTAGCGCGAGTAGTACTCAACGACCAACTGCTCGTTCAAATTGCCGTCAATTTCAGAGCGCTCGGGCAAACGAATCACATTGCCAGAGAGGTGGGTGATGTCACGGCTGAGCCACATCGGAACAGGAGTAGAGCTTTCGGCCACGTCGCGCAGCGACTTGAAATAGGGAGCGCGCAGCGAACCCTCGCGCACTGCAATCACATCACCCACCTTTACCTGGCGGGAGGGGATATCGGTGCGGCGGCCGTTGACAGTGAAATGACCGTGGGTAACCAGCAAGCGAGCCTGGGAGCGGCTCTGGGCATAACCCAGGCGATAGACCACGTTATCCAGGCGAGATTCCAGCTGCTGCAGAATGATCAGACCGGTCAGGCCGGTGGTGCGAATGGCTGCAGCATAATAGCGGCGGAACTGGCGCTCCAAAACACCATAAACCCGGCGAACCTTCTGCTTTGCGCGCAGCTGGCGAGCAAAGTCCGATTCGCGGCCTTTGCGAAAGGCGCGCTGGCGGCCATGTTGGCCAGGAGGGAAATCGCGACGCTCAAAAGCGCATTTGGGGGTAAAACAGCGGGTTCCCTTCAAAAAAAGCTTTTCGCCTTCACGGCGGCAAAGTTTACATACAGGACCTAAGTATTTTGCCATAAGGCTTTCCTCTTTATCTCAAAAAATCAACCAAAAACCAGTTCCCAAGGCTACACGCGGCGCTTCTTGGGAGGACGACAGCCGTTATGGGGCACAGGCGTGACATCCGTAATCGAACGGATGTTCAGGCTGGTGGTTTGCAAAGCGCGCAATGCCGCCTCGCGACCGGGACCAGGACCTTTGACATAGATATCAATATCCTGAAGGCCAATATCCTGAGCGGCCTTAATCGCCTGCTCTACTGCCAGACGGGCGGCAAAGGGCGTGCTTTTGCGCGAACCTTTGAAACCCGTCGAACCGGCGCTGCCCCACGAAACTGTGTTGCCCTGCTGGTCGGTGACCGTTACAATAGTATTGTTAAAAGTTGCGCTGATGTGAACCTGCCCAGAGGCGATATTTCGTTTCACTTTGCGCTGTACGCCACGTCGAACACGAGTACTTCGAGCCATGCTTCCTCTTCTTTATATCAAGGTTTGTCGATTACAACATGCACAGGGTTGGCACGCTTATTTCTTAGTTGCGCCACGGCGGCGGCCGCGACCTGCAACGGTCTTCTTCGGACCCTTGCGGCTGCGCGAATTGGTGCGGGTGCGCTGGCCACGCACAGGCAGATGCCGGCGGTGGCGCAGGCCGCGGTAGCAGCCAATTTCCATCAGGCGTTTAATGCTCAACTGAACCTCACGGCGCAGATCGCCTTCCACGGCGTAGTTCCGGGCGATAAAATCGCGAATCTCAGAAACTTCCGCTTCGGTCAGGTCTTTAATCCGCCGGTCGGGGCTCAGGTTGGTGCCCTCGCAAATGGCGCGGGCGCGCGTCGGGCCAATCCCATACAGGTAGGTCAGGCCAACCTCGATACGCTTATTCCTTGGTAAGTCGATACCTTCAATACGTGCCATGTGTTTTACCCTTGTCGTTGTTTGTGTCTCTTGTTTTCACAGATAACATACAGGCGGCCTTTTCGCCTGACTAATTTGCACTTTGCACAGCGCTTTTTGATAGATGCTGTAACTTTCATGCTTACTCCTTCGTTAATTCCGTATCACGCAAGTTTGCGATTATACCAAAAACCTGTTCTTTCGTCCAGCGTTTACGGTGTGGTTATTTCACCAGCAAGGTCTCATCGTAGCCATGCAGCTTGAGTTCGGCGTCAATGTTGTAGAAAATATCGCGAACCACGCCAACCACAATCAGCAAACCAGAAGAAGAGACCAGGAACAAGCCAGTCTGCTGGCTGACGCCTGTAGCCGCCAGGCCAAAAGCAGGCAGCAGCAGGCTGGTCAGGTATGGCAGAACCGCAATCAGGCCCAGGAAAAGGGCGCCGGGCAGCGTGATGCGCCGCAGCACTTTGGTCAGGTATTCCTGGGTTTTCTCGCCGCGCAGTACACCGGGAATTTGGGCACCTGCTTTTCGCAGGTTTTCGCCATAGTTCTGTTGGGCAAAGACCACTTCTGTATAGAAGAAGGTGAAAACCACCACCATAAAGAAGTAGACCAACCAATAGCCCCACGAGCCGCCGCCAAACCAGTTTTGCGCGTTCAACGCAAAATTGCGCAGCCATTCCGCTTCAGCGCTGGTGAAAAAGCTGAAGAGAATTGCCGGAAATGTAAGCAGCGACGAGGCGAAAATCAGCGGAATCATACCCGACATGTTGACCATCAACGGCAGGCTGCCCCGCACCGGCATGGACATCCGGCTGCCAACCCGGCGGCCAGGATACATCACCGGAACGTTGCGCCGCCCTTGCTGAATGTACACAATCAGGTAAACCGTCAGGCCTGTAAAAAGCAGCATGAACAGCAGCAAAATCCAGGCAGAATCGGTCGCGGTCAGTTGGGCCAGCGAGCTTGGAATCTGCGCCACGATGCCAGCAAAGATGATCAGCGAAAGGCCCTGCTTGCGCACCCCGTATTCAGAAATCAGTTCACCCAACCAGATGGCGAAAAGCGTGCCAGCGGTCATGGTGATGACAATGGAAAAGGTAGACAGCAGCTGGCTGGCGCCTAAACCAAAGTTCTGCAAAATGGGGGTACCTGCAAAGCTGGAAAGGATGTTAATCTGGCCCACTGCTTGCAGCGCAGCCATTGGAATGGCAAGCAGCATGGTCGTTTTTTCCATCCATTTCTGAAACTCGCGCTGGTCGTCTACGCTCCGTTGTTTCCAGGCTGGAATAATCGGCACCAACAACTGGATGATAATCTGGGCAGTAATGTAAGGATATACGCCCATTGCCATCACAGAAAAGTTGGAAATGGTGCCGCCGGAAAGCAGGTTGAGGATCTGGACGAGGGTCTGTCCAGCCCCACCCCCTTGCAATACCGAAGCCAGCGCGGTGCGGTCAACACCGGGCACAGGAATATGCGCACAAAGACGATAGATCACAAGAATAAGCAGCGTTATCAGCAGCTTTTTGCGGATGTCTTGTGATTTTGCCACCCGGCTGATGTAACTTAGGACCCGGTTCATGAGTTCATTTTCTCCTTGCGAATGGGTTACCCTGGCGGTTAGCTGGGTACCGGAGTTTAGCCCTCAACCGGGGTGATGGTGCCACCGGCGGCTTCAATTTTTGCCTGGGCGCCTTTGGTGACGCGGTGAACCGAAACCTTGAGGGGTTTGTCCACATCGCCACGGCCAAGCAAGGCAATGGGGTTTTCGGGGTTGCGCACCAGGCGGGCCTCCACCAGCGTTTGCGGGGTGACTTCGGCGTTGGCCGGAAAATCAGCAAGCTGGTCAAGGTTAATTTCGTTATAAATCACCGGGTTGCGAGGCGAAAAGCCGCGTTTAAACGGCAGGCGCCGGAAGAAAGGCAGATTGCCGCCCTGGTGATAGAGCGGCACACTGCCGCCCTGGCGCGCTCCGGCGCCTTTGGTGCCGCGCCCGGCGGTTTTGCCCTGGCCAGCGGCAATGCCGCGGCCAACGCGTTTGCGCAGGCGTTTCTTTCCTTCGTTGGGTCGCAGGTCATTTAACTTCATGCTACCACCTCTTCTTCCACTTTCACCATGTGACGCACTTTGTTAATCATGCCGCGCACGGTGGGGCTATCGTTATGGTTAACCGTCTGGTGCATCCGGCGCAAGCCGAGCGCACGCACGGTTTCTTTCTGGCTTTTTTCATAGCCAATTGGGCTCTTAATCAGGGTTACCCGTAAGATTTTGGTTTTTTCCGTCATCTTAGTTTCTCCTCTTGGCCCAAAACGGGGTGACCTCAGAAACAGGCACACCGCGCATTGCAGCCAACTGCTCAATCGTGCGAAGCTGGTGCAGGGCATCCACAGTCGCTTTCACAACGTTCAACACGTTGGCGCTGCCGAGGGATTTGGTCAGGATGTCGGAAATGCCAGCCACCTCAACCACGGCACGCACGCCGCCACCGGCAATAACACCCGTACCACGCGAGGCCGGTTTCAACATCACCTGGGCGCCAGCCACTTTTCCCAACACCTGGTGGGGAATCGTGGTGTCCAACAAGGCAACCTTGCGCATGTTCTTGTGAGCCCGTTCGCTGGCTTTGCGCATGGCATCGGGCACGGCATTGGCTTTGCCGATGCCGATTCCAATGCTGCCGCGATGGTCGCCAGCCACAACCGTGACCCGGAAGGCAAAACGACGCCCGCCTTTGACCACTTTGGCTACCCGCGCAATTTCAATCACACGCTCTTCAATTTCGGTTTCTTCTACTGCTCGAAAGTCGCTCATAGTTCTCTCCAAACTGCTTTACTTGCCTGTGTGCCAAAGCACTAGAATTGCAGGCCGCCTTCGCGGGCAGAATCGGCCAGGACTTTAATCCGACCCATGTAGCGGAAACCACCCCGGTCGAAAACCACCTTGGTAATTCCCTGGGCCAGTGCCCGTTCGGCAATGGCTTTGCCAACCAGTTTGGCTTGTTCGGTTTTCTTCAAACCGTCCATCTGGCCGCGCAGCTGCTTATCAATCGAGGAAGCGGAAACCAGGGTGGTGCCGCTCTCGTCGTCAATCACCTGAGCATAAATTCCCACCAGGCTGCGAAAAACGCACAGCCGGGGGCGTTCAGGGGTTCCAGAAAGGTTTTTGCGCACCCGCAGGTGGCGCTTTTGTCGCATTGTGGCTCTAGACTTGTTTGCCATACTTCACTTCCTATTTCTTACCTTTGCCGGTTTTACCCGCTTTGCGCTGGATACGCTCACCCTGGTAGCGAATGCCCTTGCCCAGGTATGGCTCCGGCGGGCGCATCTTGCGAATATCTGCTGCAAGCTGGCCAATGGCCTGGAGATCGTAGCCTTTGATTTTCACTTCGCGGTTCTTTTCGACCTCAAAAGAGATGCCCTCAGGCGGGTGAACCGTGATGGGGTGCGAATAACCCAGGTTGAGCACCAGGTCTTTGCCGCTCATGTCGGCCTTGTAACCCACGCCTTCAATCTGCAGAACTTTCTCGAAGCCTTTGCTCACGCCTTCAACCATGTTGTTAATCACAGAACGGGTCATCCCATGCAAAGCGCGGTGTTCAGGTTCATCCGAGGGGCGTTCCACATGAATGACGTTGGTTTCATGTTTCAAAATCATGGCTGCCGGGAAGGTGAAAGCCAATTGGCCTTTCGGGCCTTTGACTGCAATGTGCGAACCCTTAATGGTCACTTCCACGCCAGCCGGGACATTTACCGGTAACTTTCCAATACGAGACATTTCTCTATACCTCCATGCAATGAATGGGTAGCTGGCAAGCCAGGGCTACCACACAATGCAAATGATTTCGCCACCCACACCCAGGCTGCGGGCCCGTTTTCCGGACATCACGCCCTTGGGGGTGGAAACAATAGAGATGCCCATACCCGAAAGCACGAGTGGGATTTCGGCTTTCCTGGCATACACACGGCGGCCGGGTTTGCTAACCCGCTTCAAGCCGGTGATTACAGGCCGGCGTTCGCGGCGCTCGCCCATGTATTTCAGGGCCACACGCAGGTTTTTCTGGCCGGGCTTCTCACCTTCAACAACTTCATACCCTTCGACATACCCTTCATCCCGCAGGATTTGGGCAATCGCAACCTTTATGGTTGAGCTGGGCATAGAAACCTGGGCGTGCCCGGCCATCAGGCCGTTGCGCAACCGGGTTAACATATCGGCAATTGGATCATTTATGTTCATCAGATACCTCCATTGCCTACCAGGAAGATTTCACAACACCGGGCAGCTTGCCTTGCAAAGCTAGTTCCCGGAAACAAATCCGGCAGAGGCCAAAGCGGCGGATAAATCCGCGCGGCCGCCCGCACTTTTCGCAGCGGTTGCGGACTCGCACCGCAAACTTTCGCCGCTCTTCACGATACTTCATGCACGTTTTCGCCATAATTACTCGTCCTTCCTAAAGGGCATTCCCAGATACTGCAACAAGGCGCGCGCCTGCTCGTCTGTCTGGGCAGTCGTTACAATAGAAATCTCAAAACCACGCACTTTTTCGATTTTGTCGAACTCAATCTCAGGGAAGATAATTTGTTCCTTGAGACCCAGGGTATAGTTCCCCCGGCCGTCAAAAGAATCTGCCGGCACGCCGCGAAAGTCGCGCACGCGGGGCAGGGCAACATTTATCAACCGGTCCAGAAAGGCCCACATCTTCTCGCCGCGCAGGGTGACCTTCACGCCAATCTGCCGGCCTTCGCGCAGTTTAAAGTTCGCAATACTCACCCGGGCCTTGGTAACCACCGGGTGTTGACCGGTGATTGCCGTAAACTCGGCAACTACATTCTCGATTGCTTTAGGGTTATCCAACGCTTCACCCAGGCCGCTGTTTACAACAACCTTGGTCACTCGCGGAACCTGCATCACGTTCTTCAGGTTCAAAGATTCTTTCAGGAAAGGCACGCCTTCCGTATAACGTTGTTTCAATCTACTTTCCATCTTACTAGCCATTGCCTAGCTCCATTTATCAGTCAATCTTCTTGCCTTCAGCTTTTTTGCTCACCCGCACGGGTGTGCCGTCTGCCTCAATGACCACGCCAACCCGGGTGGGTTTGTTGGTGTGAGGGCATTCGCGCATTACAGAGCCAATGCTAATCGGCAGTTCTGTTTCAATAATGCCGGGGTTCATCGAGCGTCCGCGGGATTGCTGAACCTGGCGGCGGTGCTTTTTGTGAATGTTCACGCCCTGCACCACAACCATGCTTTCCGAAGGCATCACTTTAATCACCTCGCCGCGTTTGCCTTTATCATCTCCGGCAATTACAATGACGATATCGCCTTTTTTAATCTTCGCTGTCATTTTATACCTCCACTCGACCTTAAATCACTTCGGGGGCGAGCGAAACAATCTTCATGTAGCCTTTTTCACGCAGTTCGCGTGCCACCGGCCCGAAGATGCGCGTGCCTTTCGGGTTCTGGCCGTCCGAGTCGAGAATCACCGCAGCGTTATCGTCAAAGCGAATGTACGAGCCATCCTCACGACGATATTCCTTGGCCACCCGAACCACCACAGCGCGCACAACCTCAGCCTTTTTAACCGAGCCGTGCGGGGCAGCCGATTTAACCGCAGCCACAACCACATCGCCCACAGCGCCATAATAGCGCCGGGAGCCGCCCAAAATCTGAATCACAGAAATTTCGCGGGCGCCAGTATTATCTGCCACTTTCAGGCGGGTATTCAACTGAATCATGGCTAGGCCTCCACAGTTTCAGCGCGCTGATTGCGCTTGAGGATGGTTTCTACCACCCAGCGCTTTTCGCGCGAAATTGGCTGACTTTCGATAATCCGGACTTCGTCACCCACCCGGCAGGCCAGTTCGTCGTGCGCTTTGAAGCGCTTCTTCGAATGGACCACTTTGTGGTACAGGGGGTGAGAAAAGGTGCGGGTTACTTCCACAACCACCGTTTTCATCATTTTGTTGCTGGTGACCACACCAACCAAACGTTTTCGCGTATTTGTCATCTTACACCTTCTCTGGCATCCGGCAGGCGCTAGGCCTGGGCCTTCTGCTGATTCAAAATGGTCTCAATCCGGGCCACAAGGCGCCGAGCAATCCGCATTTTATTGGGATCGGTCAATTCGCCGGTTGCCTGTTGAAAGCGGTAGCGCATCAATTCTTCGCGCGTCTCATCCAGCTTTTCCTGGAGCTGCTCCAGGGAAAGTTTACGTAATTCTGCCGGTTTCATGACTTATTCCTCTCCATGGTGTTGCATCAAGTGCAGGTCGTGGCGAGCGACCACTTTGGTCTTGATGGCCAGCTTATACCCGGCCATACCGAGGGCTTCCTTGGCCGCATCTTCAGGTACACCGCCAATCTCGAACATAATCCGACCTGGCTTAACCACAGCTACCCAAAACTCCACCGCACCCTTACCTTTACCCATACGGGTTTCGGCGGCTTTGCGAGTGACAGGTTTGGCTGGGAAGATCCGAATCCAATATTTACCACGGCGGCGGACTGCACGAACGATGGTACGGCGGGCTGCTTCAATCTGGCGGGCGGTAACCCAACCCGGTTCGAGCGCCTGCAGACCATAGTCGCCAAAGGCGACATGCGCGCCACGAATCGCCTTACCCTTCATGCGGCCGCGCATCTGCTTACGAAACTTTACACGTTTTGGCATTAACATAACTCAACCTCTTTTCCACAGAAACCCGTTGCTCGCGCATCAGGTGCTGTTCTGCAGCAGGTGCTTAACTGGCTGACAGTTGCTTACCGTGCCGCGTCCAACCGGTTTCTACAAAAATAACTTACTCGCTAACGTACACACCTTCGGTGGATTCGGTGGTTTCTTCCTGTAGGGAGAATTTCTCACCTTTGTAAATCCACACTTTTACGCCAATGACCGAATAGGTGGTTACCGCATTGGTGGTAGCGTAATCAATATCCGCCCGCAGGGTTTGCAGGGGAACCCGGCCCTCACGCAGCCAAACCCGGCGGGCCATATCGGCGCCGCCCAGGCGGCCAGAGACCTGGATTTTTACACCCTGAGCACCCTGGCGCTGAGCCTGTTGGATGGCCTTTTTCATCGCCCGGCGGTAGCTGATGCGGCGTTCAAGCTGCTCGGCTACATTCTGGGCAACCAGGTAAGCATCCATATCCGGATACTTAATCTCCTTGATTTCCAATTCCACTTTACGGCCTTCCATTCCTTCCAAAGACTCCAGGTTCTTGCGCAGAATTTTTACGCTTTCACCCTTGCGTCCAATCAAAATGCCAGGCTTGGCCGTGTTGACGATCACTTTCACTTTACCAGGAAAGCGCTCGATATCAATTCGCGAAACGCCCGCTTTAGAGGCGTTTTCCCGAATCACTTTGCGAAGCTCAAAGTCCTGGTGCAGCATCTGGACATACTCGTCACCACTGGCATACCAGCGGCCTTCCCAGGTTTTATTGATCTTAAGACGAAATCCTACCGGATGAACTTTGCGACCCATATACTCTCCTACTTTTTTTTGAATAATCTCAACTAGGCGCGTTCACGCAGAACAACGGTGATGTGCGAGGTGCGGCGCGTGATCGGCTTGAAACGGCCGCGAGCCCCATACCGGCGCCCCGGGCGTGAAGGGCCGCCATCTGCAAAAATGGCGTGAATATACAGGTCGTCGGTGTTAAGACCAAAATTTTCATCGGCATTCGCCATCGCCGAGTTGATCAACTTGAGCACGGGCTTGGCAGCATGCTGCGTCACGAAGCGCAAAATTTGCACGGCCTCGGCTGCCTTTTTGCCACGCACCAGGTCAATCACCAGGCGCACTTTCTGTGCCGAGTGAGGCACGTTGCGGGCGTATGCGCGAATGTCATCAGAGAAATCTAACTGTGCCATGCGCTATCTCCTATTTCTTTGCCTTTTTCTCGGCAACATGCCCACGGAACAAGCGGGTGGGTGCGAATTCGCCCAGGCGGTGTCCGACCATGTTTTCTGTGACATAGATCGGCACATGGCGGCGGCCATCATGGACTGCCACGGTGTGCCCAACCATCTGCGGGAAAATCACGCTGGCCCGGCTCCAGGTGCGAATCACTTTTTTCTCGCCGCGCTGGTTCATGAGTTCAATTTTCTTCAACAGTTTCGGGCTGATAAAAGGCCCTTTCTTTAATGAGCGTCCCATTTTTCAATGCCTCCGCTTACCGTCGCTTGTTTACGCGGCGCTTGATAATATACTGGTCAGTTTTCTTGTTGAGGCGGGTTTTCTTGCCGCCTGCCGGCTTGCCCCACGGGGTTTTCGGACCGGCCATACCAATCGAGGAACGGCCTTCGCCGCCGCCGTGCGGATGGTCGCGAGGAGACATGGCCGTACCGCGCACATTCGGGCGAATGCCCAGGTAGCGTTTGCGGCCTGCTTTACCCAACTTGATGTTGGTGCGTTCCACGTTACCAACCTGACCAATCGTAGCGTAGCAGGTTTGGCGAATCAGGCGCACTTCGCCCGAAGGCAGGCGCACCTGGGCGTAGTCGCCCTCTTTGGCCATCAACTGAGCCGAAGCGCCAGCAGAGCGCACCAACTGCCCGCCGCGCCCTTCTGCCAATTCCACGTTGTGAATCAGAGTGCCAGCAGGGATTTCCGAAATGGGTAGGCTGTTGCCTGGGCGCAGTTCTGCTTTTGGGCCAGAGAGCACCATATCGCCAACTTTGAGACCCAGGGGCGCAATAATGTAGCGTTTCTCGCCGTCCACATAGTGCAGCAGCGCCAGGCGGGCGGTGCGGTTCGGGTCGTACTCAATGTGGGCAACTCGGGCTGGAATGCCATGTTTGTTGCGTTTAAAATCTACCAGGCGAATTTTCTGGCGATGCCCGCCGCCCTGGTGGCGAACGGTGATGCGCCCGGTGAAGTTGCGCCCGGCGTGGCGCTTGCGAATGACCACCAAAGAACGCTCAGGCGTTGTTTTGGTGATTTCTTCAAAAGTATACCCGGTGCTGCCGCGGCGGCCGGGGGTCGTAGGATTAAACTTTTTGACTGCCATTACTTCACACCCTCAAACATATCAATCGTACCGCTGGCCAGGGTGATTACCGCTTTTTTGTAAGCGGTTTTGCGGGGCAACACCCGGCGGCTGACCGAACGGCGGCTCATCTTCTTGGGGACGTTAATCACATTCACGCTGGCCACTTCGACATCGTCGAACAGGGTTTCAACAGCTTCTTTAATCATCTTCTTGGTGGCTTTGATGGCCACTTCAAAAGTGACTTTGTTATATTTGCCGGTCTGGAAGTTGGTTTTTTCCGTAATGATCGGCCTTCTGAGGACATCATAAATCGTCGTCATCATTTCCTCCGGTTATCCCAGGTAGGCCTGGATGGTATCCAACGTTTCCAAAGGCAAAACGAGCTTGTCGTAGCCCATCAGGTCGCGCACGTTGAGGTAATTGGCGTTGAGCACCTTGGCATTGGCCAGGTTATCTGCCGAGCGAGCTACAGGGGTGAAGACATCATCGCGGCCGGGAATCAACAGCAGGGCGCTGGAATCGTTGACCAGTTTTTTCAAAACTGCTGCCATCAGGCGGGTTTTGGGTTCCTGCATCCGCAGGTTTTCCACAATTACGATGCTGTTTTCCGAAGCCTTGACTGAGAGGGCCGAGCGCAGGGCAGCCCGGCGCATCTGGCGGGGCATATCCTGTTCGAAACTGCGCGGGCGCGGGGTGTGAACCCGACCGCCGCCCACCCATTGGGCTGCGTTGGTCGAGCCTTGCCGGGCGCGCCCGGTGCCTTTTTGCCGCCAGGGTTTGCGCCCGCCGCCGCGCACTTCGGCGCGCACTTTGGTGCTGCGAGTACCCAGGCGGGCATTTGCCATCTGCCGTACATAGGCTTGGTGCATCAAATCAATATTGATTGGGGCTTCAAAGATTTCCGCCGGCAGTTCAACAGTGCGGATCTTTTCGCCTTCCATGTTAAAAACATCTACTTCCATGGTTTTTACTCCGTTATCAGGATGGGTATGCCGCCGCAGCAATCTACTGCTTGCGCGCACCCCGAATGATCACCAAGCCGCCTTTTGGACCAGGAACCGCACCGCTCACTGCGATCAGGTTGCGTTCCGGGTCAATCAGGACAACTTTTAAATTCTGACTGGTCACCCGGGCATTGCCCATGTGACCAGGGCCGCGCGAACCTTTGAACACGTGGCCCGGCGAAGTGCCGGCGCCGCGCGAACCAGGCGAGCGTTGGCGGTCGGATTGACCGTGGGTGCGCGAACCGCCGCTAAAATTGTGGCGCTTCATTGCACCGGCAAAGCCTTTGCCTTTGCTCGTGCCAATCACATCCACCGCTTCACCAACCGCGAAAACGTCCACCTTCAGGGTGTCGCCCACGGCCACTTCCACTTTCTTGATGCGAAATTCGCGCAAGTGGCGCATGGGAGACAGCTGCTTTTTGGTCAGGTGGCCAAGTTCGCCGCCGCTGATGCGTTTGCTGGTGGTTTCTTCAAAACCAAGCTGCACAGATTGGTACCCCTCTTTTTCCGGGGTGCGAATCTGGGTTACAACGCAAGGCCCGGCCAAAATCACCGTTGCAGGTGTTGCCTTGCCTTTTTCGTTGTAAATTTGGGTCATCCCAACTTTTCTACCAATAAGCCCTTTCATCTATTTCACTCCATTCGGGACTGTCAATTGGGCAATTTGCATCATCCCGTTCGTAAATTTTCTTCCTGCTTGTTAGATTTTGATTTCAATGTCCACGCCTGCAGGCAGGTTCAGGCGCATGAGCATGTCAATGGTTTTGGAATCCGGGTCGAGCACGTCAATAATCCGGTTGTGGGTGCGGATTTCAAAATGCTCGTGGGAGTCCTTGTCAATGAAGGTTGAACGGCGAACTGTGAAGCGCTCAATTTTTGTGGGCAGCGGCACAGGGCCAACCACGCGAGCGCCAGTGCGCTCGGCAGTTTCTACGATGCGCTTGGCCGACTGGTCCAAAACGCGATGGTCGTATGCTTTCAAACGAATCCGAATCTTCTGCTTAGCCATATATCACCTATTCAAGAATCTTCGTGATTACGCCAGCGCCAACCGTCAGGCCGCCTT
>CAZAYY010000019.1:0-79828 GCA_964489525.1 uncultured Anaerolineales bacterium | reverse complement strand
ATTGCGGCATACCGCCCTCGGCGATGGCCAGCGCCACGGCGTCGGCGGCATTGGGAGCGCCCTCCGGCTCTTGCTGGGTGGCCCGCGCCGTCATGCGTGTATCTTCGATGGTAATTTTGGCCGACTTCGTGCGCCCCTGACTGTCGGTAACGGTGAGCGAGTACAAGCCCGGACCAAGATTGGCGGGTGCTTCCCCGTTCAGTCCTTTGTCCCAGCGATAGGTAAACGGTCCTTTGCCGCCGGTCACTTTAACGCGCAGGGCGGCGTCGTTTTGGCCATCGCCATACCGGGTCCAAACACGGGGCGAGTCGTGGTTGCCCAGGGTGTTGCAGGGCCAGGCGCCTGGGGGCAGCGCCGCCAGGCGGGATTGCTGGTTGGCACGGATGGCGGCAGGCCGCAGGTGCGGCTCGCGCATCAGGGGGAAGTTAAACACCAGGTGCAGTTCGTTATCGCCGCTGCCATGAAAGGCAAAATCTTCATCTTCGCCCACCAAAACCCGGTCCCCTGGGTATTCATCTACCAAGGCCCGCAGTTCTTGCATCAGTTCATGCACACCGGGCTGGCGGGTTTGGAAGCGCATCAGCGTTTCATATTCTTCAAAGGGCAGCTGGGTCACTTCCATCATATCGTCCAGGGCGCGAGGCAGGGTGTGGTCGGGCAGGTCCGGGTCTTCATAAATGGTGCCGATGGCATCCAGCCGGAAGCCATCCACTCCCATGTCCAACCAAAAGCGCACCATGTCCCACATGGCCTGTTTCACCTTCGGGTTGCGCCAGTTCAGGTCGGGCTGTTCTTTTAAGAAAGCATGGTAGTAATACTGCCCGGTTAGCGGGTCGAACTGCCAGGCGGAGCCGGTGAAAATGGAGGCCCAATTGTTCGGCGGGCCGCCGTCGCGCCCATCGCACCAGATGTACCAATCCCGCCTGGGGTTCTCGCGGCTGGAGCGCGATTCGATAAACCAGGGGTGCTGGTCGGAGGTGTGGTTTAGCACCAGGTCAAGAATCACCCGGATGCCGCGGGCGTGGGCTTCGCGCAGAAAAACTTGAAAATCTGCCAGCGTGCCGTATTCAGGGGCGACATCCTGGTAGTCAGACACGTCGTAGCCGCAGTCCAAGAATGGGGAAGGGAAATGAGGGGATAGCCAGATGGCATCAATCCCGAGCGTTTGTAAGTAATCCAGCTTTTGGGTGATGCCAGGGAAGTCGCCAATCCCGTCGCCGCTGGCATCCGCAAAACTGCGCGGGTACACCTGGTAAAAAACAGCGGTTTGCCACCATTTAAGAGGGGACATGGAAAACTCCTGATCAGTTTTTAGGGGAAATGCAGCGGGGTGGTTTAATCTTCTGGTGCAATCCCCACGCCGCCAAGAGGATTGGTTTCAAACCGCTCGCCGAACCCGGCAATCAATGGGCGGCCGCGGGCAATGGCCGCCTGGACAGAGGGCAGGGAAAGCGAATCGCGGTGGGCCTGCTGGCTCACCCACACTTCGGTAATCCACAGGGCGTCGAAGTTGGTTGGGTCTGCGGCAACCACGTAGCTCAAACAGCCCGGCATTCCCACCAGCCCTTCGAGCAAAATGGCAGCCAGAGCGTCACGCTGGCCCGGTTGAGCCAGCATTTTTCCAATCAGTCCGTACATGGGTTATCCTTTACTGTAATCGAATTGTTCGCAAATCAGGCCGTCCCGCACCCGGAAAACGCTCACCCCGCGCAGTTCACCCGGGTTTTGCTCCCCGACCTGGCTGGTGAGCCGCCAGCGCATAATGCAGCGTTCGCCCAGGTTAAAAATTTCTTCAACCTGGAGGCGCGTTGGCGGCGTGGATTCAAAAAGGTTCTGCCAATAGGCCAGGATGGCCGCTTTGCCCTGCAAGGCTTCACCCCCTGGCGCGGGCTGGGCGGTTTCCAACAGGCAGTTTTCGGCAACACAAGCCGCCAATCCACGCAGGTCGCGGCGATTAATCGCCTCCTGATAAGCCAGCACCACGCGCATGGAAACTTCTATCTTGCCCATCCGAATTGGAGACATACGGATATTGTAGCACGAGAAAATTCCAAATGATAAATTGCAAATTGCAAATAATATTGTGGTAGACTGGAAATATGGCTGCATACAACGAGGAGAAAATTATCTACACCGGCTGTCCGGCGCACAACTGCGGAGGGCGCTGTTTGCTGAAGGTCACTGTGCGGGAGGGGAAAATTGTGGAAATTGGCACAGATGACCGGCCGTACGACGGGCCAGCCGACCCGCAGCTGCGGGCCTGCACCCGCGGCCGGGCTTACACCCAGCGCCAGTACCACCCCGACCGGCTGCGCAGCCCTTTGAAACGCATCGGGCCGCGTGGGTCGGGCAGTTTTGTGCCCATATCGTGGGAGGAAGCCCTCAACCGCGTGGCGGGGGAGATGCAGCGGGTTAAAGCCGAGTATGGCAACAGCGCTTTGTTCGTTCCTTACGGCACGGGCAGCTACAACCAGATCAATGGCTCGCAAACTGCCCGCCGACTGATGAACCTCTTCGGCGGCTGCCTGGGCATTTACAACAGCTATTCTTGGGCGGCAATTAACATCGCCACCCCCTACATGTTCGGTACCCTGCAAACCGGCAACCAGCGCCAGGATTGGCTGAACGCCAAAAACATCCTGATGTGGGGCTGGAACCCCTCCGAAATGCGCGATGGCACCAACAGCGAATTTTTTGTCAAACTCGCCCGCCAAAACGGGGCCTATGTAGTCTGCCTCGACCCGCGCCACTCGCTCAGCGCCGCCGGGCTGGCGGACGAATGGGTGCCCATCCGGCCAGGCACCGATGCGGCGGTGATGAGCGCCATGGCTTATGTGCTGCTGACCGAAAACCTGTACGACCAGGATTTTGTGCAGCGCTGCTGCGTGGGTTTTGACGCCAGCCAGATGCCGCCCGGCTATGAACAGGAAGAATCGTACAGCGACTATATCATGGGGCGGCGCGACGGCGTCCCAAAAACACCGGAATGGGCGGAACAAATCAGCACCGTGCCTGCAGAAACGATTGCGCGCCTGGCGCGGCGGTATGCCAACCCGGATGGAACCAACCCCGGCGTACTCTACCAGGGCTATGGCATGCAGCGCCGGGCATACGGCGAGCAGGCCGTGCTGGCCGGCTGTGCCCTGGCAGCCATCAGCGGCAACGTGGGTGTGCCCGGCGGATGGGCAAGCGGGTTGGCGGCTGCGCCGGGTGTGGGGCCGCAGTGGAACATGTTCCCGGTGGGCACAAACCCGGTCAAGGCGGCCATCCCGGTCTTTTTGTGGACAGACGCCGTGCTGCGCGGGCGCGAATTGGGCAGTGAACACGGCGTCATCGGCCTGCAGGAAGGCGAACGCCTGGACAACGACATTAAGCTGATTTACGCCGTGGCCACCAATGCGCTGATTAACCAACACGCCGACACCAACCGCACCGCTCGCATCCTTTCCAACGAACGGCTGGTGGAGTTCATTGCCGTGCAGGACAATTTCCTGACCCCCACCGCCCGCTTTGCCGATATTGTGCTGCCCGCCTGCACCCAGTTTGAAACCTGGGGTGTCGAGGATGGTTGGAAATATGGGGAAGAATTGATTTTAATGCCCCAGGTGGTGGAGCCGCTGCCAGGCACCCAAAGCGATTATGCCATCTGTGCAGCGCTGGCCGAACGGCTGGGCATAGGGGAGGCTTACACCGAAGGGCGCGATGAGCGCGGCTGGGTGGAATGGGTTTTGGACCGCTACCGCGAGCTGCGCTTCCCCGACCTGCCCACCCTGGACGAGTGGGTAGCCGCCAATACCGGCGTGGTCAGCCTGCCCGTTACCGAGCCAAAAGTGGCCTTTGCCGATTTTCGGCACAATCCGCAGGCCCACCCCCTGAAAACCCCCAGCGGCAAGGTGGAGCTGTTCTCCACCCGGCTGCATGAAAAAGACAACCCGGATGAAATTCCGGCAGTGCCCAAGTATATCCAGGAATGGGAAAGCCCGTTTGGCCCCGAAGCCAGCCGCTACCCGCTGCAAGCCATCGGCCACCATACCATGGCCCGGGTGCACTCTACCCACGCCAACAATGCCTGGCTGCAAGAGGCTTTCCCGCAGGTAGTCTACATCAACCCGATAGACGCAGCCGCCCGCGACATTCACAGCGGCGACAAGGTTAAAGTGTTCAACGCCCGCGGGGCACTGGTTTTGCCCTGCCAGGTGACGCCGCGCATTTTGCCCGGCGTGGTGGACATCCCCCAGGGCGCCTGGTGGCAGCCCGACCGCCAGGGTGTAGACCACGGCGGCAATGTCAATGTGCTCACCTCCCAGCGCTGGACGCCGCTGGCCTTTGGCACCGCCCAACACACCATAATGGTTCAGGTGGAAAAAGCATGAAGCCCATGGCCGGGAGGGCAGGCTGATGCCCCAGTACGGGTTTTCTTTCGACTCGTCGGGCTGTTCGGGCTGCAAAGCCTGTGTGATGGCCTGCAAAGACAAACACCACCTTGCCATAGGCCAAAACTGGCGGCGGGTGTATGAAGTTACCGGGGGAAGCTGGCAGCAGCAGGGTGCCGCCTGGGTGCCCCAGGTGTTTGCCTACAACCTTTCGATTGCCTGCAACCACTGCCAGGAACCCATCTGCGCCGAGGTTTGCCCGGCAGAAGCCATCCAAAAACGGCCGGATGGCATTGTGCTCATCGAAGCCGGGCGCTGCGTGGGCTGCGGCTACTGCTCGTGGGCCTGCCCGTACGGCGCGCTGCAAATGGACGAGAGCAGGGGCACCATGACCAAATGCACCCTGTGTGCCGACCGGCTGGACATGGGCGAGTCCCCCGCCTGCGTGGCGGCCTGCCCCCTGCGGGTGCTGGATGTGATTGATCTGGAGGCCGTCCCTCAAATTACCCGACCACCACACCCCATCCCTCTGCCTGCTGAACATTACACCCAGCCTGTGCTGCAGGTTCACCCACACCCGGCCTCCGCCATGGTGAAAGCCCCCAGCAGACCGCAAAAACGCACTTTTTGGAACTGGCGGCGCAAACCTGCCCCCGAACCCATTGTGCCTGCCCAGGTGCTGCCCGGGCAGCCAGGCATCCACGGTGCGGGGCCGCTGGCCTTTTTCACGCTGGTGATGCAGGCCGCTTTTGGCTTGTTCGTTTTCTGGCTGGGGCTTGCGCCTGGCATTCCGGCAGACCAGGTGGATGGATTCACCCGGCTGGCCCTGGGGGCGAGCGCCTGGGCCGCATTCACTGCGCTGCTGGCCTCCCTCGGACACCTGGGGCGGCCGCTGCAGGCCTGGCGGGCGATTCGCAACCTGAAAACCTCATGGTTAAGCCGTGAGGTGCTGTTTGCGGCAGCCTTTACCGGGCTGGCGCTGCTGGCCTGGGCAATTCAATTCTGGTACGGGACCCAGGCGCTGCTTTCTCCCCTGGGCCTGGCATTAGGTGCGGCAGTCGTGCTGGCAGGTGCAGGTATGGTGTTCAGCATGGGGCGTCTGTACATGCTGCGCACGGTTCCCGTGTGGAACAGCCCAACCACCCTTATCTCATTTTTTACCACTGGCCTGCTCCTGGGTGGGCTGGGGGCTGCACTCATCCTGAGCATCAACCTGGGCGGGTTCGACCCGGATTTATCCGAACAGGTGGAAGCCATCAGCCACCTCACCCCGGCTGTAATCCTGGCAGCCGCTGCTCATATTGGGGTGCTGCGCGGTGTCCGCCGGGCTGCAAAATTGGGGCGTAGAGGAAAGTCGTGGAATTTTTACCGGACCAATTATCAGCGCGGCCTGGCCGCAGTGGCCTCCATCGCGGCCGTGTGTGCAGTAATCTTCCTGCCCACTCCCACCCTGACCACTGCCATGGCCCCTGCACCGGTGGTCAACAATATTTTGCTGTCCAGTGCCTTCCTGCTGACCCTGGCCGCTGAAATGCTCGGCCGGATGTGGTTCTATCGCCTCTACCGGCGGGTTGGGGTGTAGCTCTCTTTTCCATCGCCCCTCATCAGCCGGGGCTGCTTCAGTCGCTGCGCTTCTTCGACATGGGAGTGCGTCGCTGCAAAGAAAGCCTGCCCCAGCGGGACGGGCGGGTCTGCGGGTGGGCAGGCTGCGTTTTGACGGTTGGGACTGCTCTGGTTTGGCATTGCTTCCGCTGCGCTGTGACCCGCCCCTACAGAAAGACTTTGGACACCCGCGGCATGCCGTAGGGGCAGGTCCCCATGCAGCGGAGGGGGTTTAGGTAAAGATTGTTCCATTGCGGTGAAGGGATTGCCGAACTCACCCGCAGACCTGCCCTTGCTCGTACTCCCCAGATTCCTTACGGCTGCCCCGTTCGGATGACACGCGGTGGACATTACCAAATATGTCGCTGCGAGCCCCGCAGGGGCGAAGCAATCTCATACTCTGGGCACAACCAGCCGAGGACAAATATAAAAAAATCCCCCGCCGGTTGGCGGGGGATTGATCGGTAATTTGGATAAGAATTGTTATTTGTTAATGACAATGCTGGTGCCGTTGCTGTCACCATCCGGGTCGCTGTTGGCAGCAGAATCGTAGGTGTAGCCGGTGGCAGTCACATTGGTCACGGAATAGGTGACGCTGGTAACGGAGGTGCTGAAACTGGCGCTCACACTGCAGGTGCCCGCAGTGCCAGTGGTGCAGGAGACAGCAGTGGTATTAAAATTGCCGTCCACCTTGGCGCCGGAAACAGCGATGCCATTGGCATCTTTAATCGTGATCGTAACCGTGGGCTTCCAGCTTTTCTTGGTGACTGTCTTGGTGGCATCCAGGTCTTTGACGGACATGGCAACGTCGCCGCCGCCGCCACCACCACCAACCAGGGCGTCAATTGCAGCCTTGGCCTGAACCAGGCCGTAGCCGTAGTACACATCGCGCCCGGCTGCGCCGAGGTCCTGGGCGGTTTGCTGCAGGACGGCCCGGATTTCTGCATTGGTGGCCGTGGGCTTGGCGCTCCATACCAAGGCCGCAACCGCCGAAGCGTGCGGGGTAGCCATGGAAGTGCCGTCGTAGTATTCATAGCCGCTGGCGGGTTGGGTGATGGTGCTCTCCACAGAGGCGGTTTGCCCCAGGCGGTTGGCAACGAGGAACTGGCCGTCTTCCTGGCTCAGGCTGATGGCCACAATGTTCAGGGTCACGCCATCGCCCAGGGTGCCGAGGAAGCCGCCGGGAACATTGTTGTAGATCACCGCAGCGACGCCGCCGCCATTCAATACATTGAGGGTTTTGTCATAGAAGGAAATGTCGCCGCGCGCACACAAAACCACTTTGCCGCTCCAGGCGCCGGAAGCGGTGCACAGCCCACCGTCAACCAGGGCGCCGCTGGCGGTGCCGCGCTTGGCGCCGTCAATGTAGCCGCCGCTGTAGGTAACACCGCTCACGGTGATGGCGCTGACATCCAGGTAGGGAACCGTGCTCAGCACACCCACGCCGGGGGCTGCCAGTTCAACCTGGCTGTTGTACTGGGAGAAGGTCGCCCAGGCTTTGGCGCTGTCAATCGCGGCAATCGAAACCACGCTGTCGTAGGAAGCCGGGTAGGAATTGGCGCTGGTGCCAGCGTTGCCGGCGGCAGCGATGGACAGGATGCCGTTGGTGTTATACAGGGTGGCGAAGCCGTTCAACTCAGTCCGGTTCGAGCGGCTGCCGCCCAGGCTCATGCTGATGATGTTGGCGCCAGCGTCGCGGCATTTGTAAGCGGCGTCAATCAGGCTGGAAGAATAAGCCCAGGTGCCGTCGTCGCCAAAGACACGGACGATGTACAGGGTGACGGTGCCGGGGGTAACGCCAACCACACCCAGGGTGTTGTTCATGGCAGCAATGGTGCCAGCCACATGCGAGCCGTGGCCGCTGCCATCCTGGTTCCAGACCAGGTTGCCGTTATAGCCGCTGACGTTGATGCCCTGGAAATCTTCATGACCGCTGTAGAAGCCCGAGTCAATAATGCAAACCTTGCGGCCAGCGCCAGTGTAAGCGCCAGTGTCTACGGTGCCATCCCGGTCAACATCCCACACATCGCGGGCCTGGACCATGTCAATCCCGTAGGGCACCACCTGGCCGGTGGCCTGGCTGGTAGATTCCATAATGCCAATCGGGTAGCGGGGAGCATCTTCTTCAATAAATGCAACGTTGGGGTTGCGGCTCAGCCCATCCAGCGCCGCCGCAGGCAGGGTGACCACAAAGGTGTTGAGTTCGTCAAAAGTGTAGTGGAAATCCGCCTTAGCAGCCTGCAGCGCGCGTTCTGCCCCGGTTTTCTGGCCAGCTTTAAACTGAACCATCACGCGCACGTTGCCTTCACCCGGATTTGCCTGGGCCGACTGGCTTGCCAGGAATCCAAAAGCAAATACAAGCAGGACAACTGATAGAAAAAGAAAAAGACGTTTCATTGGGTCCTCCAAAAAAATATGAAATTGGGGTGGATTGGGATTACGCCTAATCTGTCCGCGCTTTGGTCTATAGACCACCGGGGGGGCGGATTACGACACTGTATCTACATGTTATGATATTATCTGAATATTGTCAACCGTTTAAACCTTCGGAAACTTACCAAATTTTTGGATTTCAGCATCTGCTTTTGCGGAAATCCTCAGCCTCACCCCCTCAGCCCCCACCCCAGGCTTTGGGTGGGGGAAAGAAAACCGGCGGAGAGCAAGGTCCTTTTATTTTTATTTTAAGATTGCCACCCTTTGATGGGGTTATAATTCTCTCATGTATACCGATAAACTTCCCCTGGGCTTTGATGACCCTGCATCCCCCGAACGCGAAGAAGAAGCCGCGCTGGCGCTCTGGCTGGATGAAGCCAGCCCGGAAGCCGCCCTGGAAGTGTTGGTGAATCGGTATGCAGAAAAAGCGTACCGGCTTGCCTACCTGACCCTGGCGGGTTCACTGGAAGTGCTGGCCTCCCACCCCCCCACCCCGGAAACCGCCCTCCAGGCAGCCGCGCGTGGGCTGGCCCGGGCAGCCAGCCGCCGCAGCCAGGCTGCCAACAAAACCAATGTCCAGATGTGGGTGCTTTCGCAGGTGTTAAAGGAAAGCAAGCGCGCATCCAGGCTGCCCATCCCACCCCTGCAAAAGAACGACGCGGCAGGCTTGCTTCCATTTCCTCAAATTCCAGCGCCCAAGCAGGCCGTGCCGGCCAGCCGGCTGCCTGAACTGGCCCTTTGTTACGGTGCGAACCTGCCCCAATATGCCCTGGCTGAGGGGTTAGGTCAAAACAAAGCCCGTTCACTCCAATCCATGCACTGGATGGGCGCCGAGGTGCGCGAGGCCTGGAATGCCATCCCGTTTTTGCCGCGGGCACTTCCGGTTATTCACGAAAAAGCCAGCGCCATATTGTCCCAGGGCAGGGGGGGCGGGTTTTCCCTGCCCGAACTGCCCCTCGGCAAATTGGGCTCCCTGGTGTTCATGATTGCCGTGGCCGCTGGGCTGGCTTATTACCTTTTCATGCAAGACATTCCCGCCTTCCAGCCGCTGTTCAGCCAACCCGGGTTAGCGGAAATTGATCCGGTAGAGCGTGATGCCCTTAAAATCCAAAGTGTGATCTGGCGGTTGGATTACCCCACAGCCAGCATGCCCTTCCAGTCTGCCGATGGCCGCTGGCTGGTATATTCCACCTCTGGGCCGGTACTCACCGCCGAGGGCGAAGAAGTGCAGTCCCAGTTATTTGTTCTCGATCGCCAAACTGGCTCTTACGAAACGCTTGCCACGCAAGATGGCACGCTGATTAACAGCAGTTCGGCTGAACCTTCCATTTCTGCCGATGGCCGCTGGGTGGTTTTTGCTGCTGAACCCAGCCAACTGCTGCCAGAGGTATCCATGGACTGCGACCCTCGCCTCAATGGGCCTTGCTACCAGGTCTTTTTATATGACCGGGAAACCCGGTCGGTGACGCTGGTCAGTAAAAATTCAGAGGGCTTACCCGGCGAGGGGTCAAACCGCCGCCCAACCATCACCGCCGATGGCCGTTATGTGGTATTTTTTGGCACAGGTGAGCTATTGGTCGATGATGCCCCTGAAAAGCCATGTCCCTCTTCGGCGGATATCTGGGAATGCCAGGCGTTTTACCTGTACGACCGGCTAAATGATTCACTTAAGCTGATTATGCCCCCCAGTGGGTTTGTGGTGAACCGCTTTTTGCAAAAAGCGGCGATTACCGGCGACGGCCGTTGGATTGCCCTCTCGGTTTCCGATGGTGCCTATGCCCCCTGGTCTCTCCAGGTGATGGTCTACGACCGCCTGTTTGAAACCTTCACCCTGGCCAGCGCTTCGCCCGATGGCACCCCGGCAAATGGCAGTTCAGGCTATCAAAAGATTTCTGGCGATGGCCGTTGGGTGGCTTTTGTGTCTACGGGAAACAACCTGGGCCCACAAGATGAGAATAAATCTTACGACGTCTACCTGCTCGACCGGGTCACCGGCCGTTTTACCCTGGTCAGCCGCACCCCACAGGGCGCCGCTGGCAACCAGGGCAGCGGCCTGGGTGCCTGGGGCAACAGCGGTTTCGACATTTCTCCCAATGGGGAATACCTGGTCTTCCTGACTTACGCCACCAACCTGGCCCCAGACCCCGACACCGTCCCCGAAGCCTGCCAGCAGCTGGCTTCCATTACCTGCCAGCGCCTGGTGCGCTACCATATTCCCAGCGGCACGCTCGAAGTGGTTTTTGCCTACCAGCACGATGACCGGGAATATAACAACCTGCTGGTTTCAAACACGGGCGAAATTATCTTGAATGAATATATCTGGGACTGCCAGTTCCCCCAAAACTGCGCCCGGATTGTGCTGATTGAACCGGGCAGCGCCAAAAAGTGGATGCTCGAAGACCAGATTAAACCTTACGAAGATGTTTTACCCAACTGGAAACTCCTCCAAACCCTGCAGGTAGACCAAACCCGGGTCATGACCCTGGCTTTCTCCCCCAGCAGTGCGCTGCTTGCAGGTGGGTTGGGAAACACGAACATTAAATTATGGAACACCATTGCCGGATACCTACGCTTTGAGCTGAAAGGGCACACCGATGCGGTAACCAGTCTGGCCTTTTCCCCGGATGGGCAGCTGCTTTTCTCGGGTTCATTGGACAAGACCATCCGGGTATGGAACCCATCCGAAGGCACCGAGGTCACCACCATTCCGGTAAACACCGCCCGGGTATACAGCCTGGCCATATCGCCCGATGGCAAAGACCTGGCCGTAGGGTTAGAAGGTTCGGTATATATCTATCGTGAGCGTAAGGGAGAATATTACCTGGCGCATGTGATGCGGTTTCCAGGCCTGAAAATCAGCAGCATGGTCTACAGCCCCGATGGCTCGCTGCTGGCCGTTGCCCCGCAGGACAAAACCGTTTGGCTGGTGGATGCAAAGAAATTCAACCCGGTGCTCAGGTTGGATGTGGGCCAACCCCAGGTGAAAAGCCTTGACTTTAACCCGGCGGGAGACCGCCTGGCCGTGGCCACAGAAACGCGGATTGTTCAGCTCTGGCAGGTTAACACCACCAGCCACACTCCCTCCGCTGAATATGTCACCGGGCTGGAGCATTTCGACCGGGCCTGGTCCGCGCTGTTTGTGCGCGAAGGGGCAGCCCTGGCCACCCTGGGTTGGGATGGCATCATTCACCTGTGGGATGCCCAGGATGGGCATTATCTTGAAACCACCTGGGACTCCCAACCGATCACTTCGGCGGCTTACGATGCATATGCCCAAACCCTGGCGGCGGGGTTAATCAGCCCTGTCGAAATCGTGCTTCTGCAAGCGAAATAAACCGAGGCCAGCGGCTGCGCACCGCCCTGGCCAGCATGGAACCCAACCCCCAATAAACCAGTACACACAAAGCCAGCCCGGCTGCAGTGGGCAGCGTAATCAACCGCCGCGGCAGTGGGATGGCCAGGATGAAAAACAGGCTGAGCAGCGTCGTCCAGACATGAAACCAGAGCATGCCCGTTTGATATCGCCCCAATGGGCGGCCTCGCCAGGGTTGGCGGGAAAACCCGGGCCTTCCCGGCTGAGGTGACGCCGCGGTCGGATCGGGCTGCCCGGGGTCCAAAATCGCCCAAACCAGCCACAACCGGTCAAAAAACGAAAAAAGCCCCCAACGCCGGAACCTTCGGGCAGGTCCGGGGTTGGGGGCTTCATCATGGGCGGGCGGCGTGTCGGCGAGTTCCAGGGCACGCCGGGCTTTCCGCAGCCAAAGGGCGGCATAGCGCAGCCTGCCTTGCCGGGGGGGTAAGGGAGGTGGGTTTTGGGGGTTGGGTGGGCGTGGTTCGTGCATGATGGATGGATTGTGCCAGGGTTTTTCCGGTGTCAGGTTTGCCCATTTCACCGGCCTGGCACCATCATAGCACATTTGTTCTCAATTGTCAAAAGGTTAATCGGGAGAGGGGCAGGGGGATGGGAGGTTTTAACCCAGGCCCAGGCTGACGGCCAGGCCGGTGCGGGTGGCTTTTCCAGGGTCCGGGCTGTTGTAGGTGATATCCAGGCGCGGGCGCTGGCTGGTGCTGGTGTAGGTCCGGTCGCGGAAGCTGTTGTACATCGTCCCGGCATTGTTGCAGCCAGAACTCAGCAGCAGGATGCCGTGATTGGGGTAGAGACCATCCAGCCAGCCCTGGATGACGGCCACCAAACCAGCCCCAGAGCCGAGGGTGACGAAGTTGTTGGCCGGGCTGCCATCCAATACAACCGACCCGGCCTCTGCTGCGCTGCGGTCGGCATCATCCGCGCCGCAGCCAGGCTGGCTCCAGGCAGTTCCGGCCAGGCGCTCGTTCCAGGTTGCCCCGGCTTCATCCCAGGCAGCCTGCACCCGGCGCAAACTTAACGTCCGGCTGCCCACCCCACCCGCAGCGTGTTCAAACAGGCGCAGGCTGGCTGAGGTGACCAGCGAGCCTGGGGGAATGGCGCTCAGATCGAACTTTACCAGCACAACTTTACACATACTGTCGCCAGCCGAATCGTCTCCGCAAACCAGGGCGCTGCCAGCCAGGAGAGTGCCAGGTGCCAGGGATGAGAGCACCGTGCTGGCGGTAGGCGGCTGAAGGGTGATGGAAGGCATGATCAGTACCCAGCGTGGATGGCTGTGGCGGCCGTGCCGGTTGCCCAAACCCGGCGGACAAACATCGGGTGCCAGACCCCCGCCGCCAGGTAAAGGGTGTCTTCCTGGCCGCTGGTGAAGGTCACTTTAACGCTGCCGGCCGCGCCCACCAGCAGCGCCCGGCAGGGGGCAATGTCGCTGCCATCGGCTGGCGTAACGGGAAGGCTGTATTCAATCGGTCCAATCGGTGGAATCATCATCTTCTCCAGTTCAATTATCAAGGGGGGCGGGGGTGAAAACCGGTCGCGGTTTCACCCACACCATTGGAAGCAAAAATGGGTTTAACTAACTGGCCACTTCCACCAGGCTGGCCCTGGCGACGAAGTACTGTGCGTCGCCCAGGCTGCCGGTGGTATAGGCCCACAGTCCCAGGGCGCCATTTGTGGTGTCGGCCTGAACGAAGGGGGCGGCTGGCGCACCCGCGTCTGCACCCAGGGAACTGACCCCGCTGGCAACCAGGGTGGTGTTGGCGGCGGTAGCGCCCCTGCGGGCCAGCCCCTGGATGCGCCAGGCATAGGCCACCTGGGCGCCTTTGGTTTCATGCCAGCCTGCCAGCAAAATTTCAAAGGCGTAGATGGTCTGGTTTTCCAGCACCCAACGGCGGCTGGCCCCGTCCAGGAAGAGTTCTACCGGGCTGGCGACAGCCCCAGAAGTGAAAGCCCGCCGCAGCAGCAGGGTGGAAGCCTGGGCACTGCCCGTACCGCCAAACCCGCCGGCTGCATAAGCTGTTTGACCCCACAGGTAGGCTTTTGCGCCCATCCCGCCGGAGATGCTGGTGAAGTCGGCCAGGGCGGCGTTGTCCAGGCCGCCGCATACGGTGGCGGTAGTATGGTCAGCCAGGCTTTCTTTGCGCAGCACCATGCCGCGCACCCGCTGCCACCAGGCCAGCAGGTCAGCCTGCATACCGGGGGCAGCCCGGATGGTGTAGCGCGGTGGTTCTTCCTCATCGGGTTGGCTGCGGCCAAAGCGAGCGGCCAGGTAGGCAGATGGAGCGGGTTTCTGCGAAGGCATGGGCTTTTCCCTATCTCCGGTCCCAGCGGTCCATCGGCCAGGCTGCCGCCACCCGGCCGGGGGCCGCGTCGAGCAGGGCCGTGTCGCGCAAGCTTTCAAATCGCCGCCAGGCAGCCCGGGCGTTTACAGCAAGCTGGCTCATCACCAGCCCGCTGCTGCTGACGGGGGCGGCCATTTCGGCGCTGGTGAGCTGCTGCCAGGCCTGCCAGACCACGTGGGCAGCCAGCATCGGCTCGTGCTGGGGTGGAACGCTGAGCGCATCCGTCTCATCCAGGGCGAGGGCATGCAGCCCCTGGTAGCGGATGGAAATGGTCTGCCCGGCCTGGGGGAGCGCACTTAACACCAAAACAGGCGCTTCACCCGGGTCGGCGCTGTATTCCACATCGTAAAGTCCACTGCACCGGTAAAAGCCCGGCGAACTGGCCAACCCCGGGTCCAGGGTAACGGGCGGCTCGAGGCCAGCCGGATATTCCACCTGCAGGGCGTCCAAAAAATCAGCAGGAAGTTCGTAGCGGCGGGTGTTGGCCTGGGTGGTTATGCTGGCCGTGCGCTGGCGGGTAAAAGTCCGGGTGTATTCCCGAATGGATTCCAGGCACCAATCCTGGATTTGGGCCTCACTCCACACCCCGGCGCTGCTGTCGGCCAAGGCAGCCTGGCAGCGGGTGGCCAGTTCGCCCAGGGTGGTCATGACTTCCTCCGGACGCGCCGGGCGCCAGGGCTGGCTTCGAGTTGAACCCGGGGTTGACCCTCAGGCGGGGTTGGCTGGGCTGGGGGCATTTCAACCGGACGAGGCAGGGTGATATCCAGCTCCATCCCGCCCAACAGCACCACCTGGAAAACCACCGGGGATACCGCCTGCCAGCGCAGAATGGGGCGGTCGTAACCGTGGGCCAGCAGCCAGGTGCGCAGCGCAGCAGGAGGCAGGGGAATATTTGCGTTCATCTTAACGCCTCCTCAGGGGCTACCCCTCGCTGAATACCAGGGCAATGGTTACGTTTTGGGCGGCAGTTCCGGCAGCACCATCGAAATCCAGCGCCAGGGCAACCACGGTTCCGGCGGCGATGTGGGGCGATGTACCGCTTTCGGTGAGCGCGCCGGTGAAGTTGGCCCGGCTGAACACCACCGGCGTGCCGCTGTCGCCAATGGTGCTGGCGGGCAGGTAGCCGTCATCATCCGCGCTGGTGCCAATTTTAAGGGTAGCGTCGCTGTCGTTGCTGGCTACCGCCGAGACTTTTTCGAGCGATAGGTTGAACGGGGTGGTAAAAACAATGCTGGCGTTGGCCGCCAGGGTTCCTGGAATGTGCCAGGTGTAGACAAGGTGATTTCCTTGCATGGTGTCTCCTGTTTTAAAATGAGGCCGTACTGGCGGGCAGGGAGCATTGTCCCCGCCCGCCAGCGGCTGGTTTTCTTAATTTCGGGTCGGGTTTACGATCAGGCCACGTTGTGCTTGTACAGGCCGCGCCAGTCGGTTGGGCCAACGGCAAAGTAAAAGCGCACCTTCACGGGCAGGGTGTCGTTGGTGAACATCAGCCCGGCGGTGGGGGAGGCAACGCTGAAGATTTCCGGGGTGCGCCCGTAGCGGAAACCCAGGCCAATGCTCGGGTAGAGCAGCGGGTTGGCCTGGGCGGCCCAGTTGTTGGTGTCGGTCCAGAATGGCACTTTAATGATGCGCTGGCGGGCGTTGGCCAGGGCTTCTGGTTGGCTGCTGCCGGTGGCAAACGGGTTGGCGGCGTTGTAGCTGGTGGTGGTTCCTTCACGCGGGTCGCTAAAGCTTCCCAACACCTGTTCGGCGGTGGTTTCGAGGTCCACCGGAATCCAGAGCATGTAAGGTGAGGTCAGCCCGCCGAGGGCTTCGCCGCTGTTCAGCTCGGTTTGCTTCTGCATGGCAGTGCGGGTGGCGCTCCAGGCCGAAAAACTGAGGGCGGTGGTGCCCAGGTTGCTGTGGTTGGCGTGGAACAGGGCATTGCCATCGCTCATGGCTGGCCCGGCGCCGCTGTTGGCGGTGAAGATGGCGGCAATGGATTTACCCAGCGTCATCCAGGCAGCCTGGGCCAGGGCGCGCGGCGCAGTTTGCAGGCGGCGGGTGTCGTCCTTGTCAATCGCTTCCTGGGTAATGCCAATATACCCGCCTTTTTTGACAAAGCTGGCGGTTTCAGTCTGGTCGTCCCAGGCCATTTCGCTGTAGGCGGCACCTTCGGCCACGGTGGGCAGTTCGCCAATCCCGCCCAGGGTAACCCAGCGCACCTGTTGGAGCGAGGTGAAATCTTCCACGGTGACGGCAGGCAGCCACCACTGCGGGTACTGGTTGAACAGGTCAATCACCCGTTTGTTGAGGGCGTTCGCCACCATGCCAGCCATGGTGCTGCTGTCGGCGCTGGCAAACTGGGAGCGGGAAGGGTCGAAACGCCCGTGCATGTCGTAGTCGCCGGTCACCCGGACGTACAGATCGCGCAGGCCGCTGAGCGGATGGACGCCCTGGGGCGGGCGGCTGCCATCCACCAGGGCTTCAAGCGCCAGGCGGATTTCGTCAATGCCTTCGCGCTGCCAGGTCAGGCGGGCGGGTTGGCCGGGCAGGCGCACCACGCCGTCTTCCTGCAGGGCGGCCAGTTCCTGGCGGGCCTGGGCGATGGCGGCTTCCACTTCTGCGGGCTGCTGGTAGGCCTGGTTTTACAGGCGCTGCTGGACCGGGGCAGGCAAACCCGAAGCGGCAATCATCTGACGGGCTGCGCTGCGCGCCAGGGCGCTGCTCCAATCGGGCGTAGTTGCAGGTACCGCTTCAGCGGCGCTGGTTTCACCAGACTGAGCCGCTTGTGAGGTCAAGGGGGTCTCTTCCATAGGGTATATTTCTCCAATCAATGAATCGGTTTCGGGCACAGCCAGGGCTGGCCCATCCACGGGGTGCAGAACCTGAGCAATGGAAAACAAACCGCCGCGGTTGGCGGCAGGTTCGTCCACCATGTCCACAGCGTACAGCGCCAGCGGGCGCACAACAGGCAGCGGGGCAACCCCAGGCGGGCGGGGAACACTGCGGTTGGTTTGCGGGTCGCACAGCGGGGTTTCCTGGCCGTTTGGGCCAACCCACACCCGGGCGATATCCATCACCACCGACAGCCCCAGGGCATCCGGCGCCTGTTCTGCCGCATCCAGAATGTAGCTGCCCAGGTCGCCGGCCGGGGATGCAAAGGCCAACCGTGAGAGATGCAAGTTACCCACCACCCGGGCCGGGGCATCCAGGCTTGCGGGTTCCACCCGCAGGGCTTTCACCCGCCCCAGGTATTTGCCCAGGCCATCGCTGGCCAGGCCAGGGTGGCTGAAGCGGCATTTGACCCCATTTGGGGCGGCGCTGCCCAGGGCAGCAATTTGCTGCAGGCTGGTTTCATCCAGGACAAGGCCGTGCCCAAGCGCCTCCACCGCCTGGGCAACGGAAACCCCATAGAGAATGCCTGCCCGCCGGTCCACCCGGCCTGGCCCGCGGCCTGTGCTCAGCTCCAGCGGGGCGGTGCGCAGCCGAAATTCTGCCCCAGCACGGGAACCCGCCTGGGCGCTACTCCCTGTGCTCACGCAGCACCTCTTCCAACCGGGTCAGAATGCGGGTGGTCAGGTCTTCCAGCCGCTGGTCGTATACATCCAAAATCCGGTCGAGCATGCCTTTGTTGATAATGTCCCCTTTTAAAAAGAGAAACACCACCCACAGCAGCACACCGGCAATCCCGGCGGTGTTGATGATTTGCAAAACGGTGTTAATATCGGTCAGTTCCATCGGTTCCTCGAAATTTATAAATTTAAAATTTCCAATTTCAAATTTTTCCGATTCCTCCCGCCTGAAAAACGGCGTCCAGGGCTTTTTGGCGCAGGGCTGCGTTCTCTGGCTGCCAGGAGAGGGCGGTATCCATCGCCCGGGCCATGGATTCGGCGGCCTGGGCCAGGGCCAGGTTGTCGTCCCGGCTGATTTCGGTGACCCTCACCTGGAAGAGCCGGCCGGGGTCACTTTCGTCCAGCGATGGCACTTTGCCCAGCCCGGCAGCCCGGCGGTAAGCGGTAAGCGCCAGGTCTTGCAGCATGAAAATCATGTACAACTGGCGGCGGCGCAGGGTGCGTTCGGCGGGTGACTGCGCAGCCCGGGCGGTGGCCAGGTTGGCGGTGTCCTGGTCGCCCAGCCAGTGACCGGGCAAACCGCTGCCTGCCAGCAGCATGCGGTAGAGCATATCCAGGTCGTGGCGGGCGTCTGCGGCATGCAGCGCGGGGGCCTGTACCTCCCAGGTTTCACCCGGGTCTTTCACCACCACGGACCCAGGCTCCGGCGGGCGGCGGTATTGGGCAATTTTGGCCGCAACCCGGTTGGCAGGCACCGTGATGAACCACAGGAAGGTGCGCAGGGCAATGTGCAGCCGGGCGCGCCCTTCCAACATCACCTGATAGCGGTTCAGCCAGGGCAGCAGGGTGTCCAGCTCCCCGGCGCCGTACAGCGCCCCCACCGGGCGGTTGACTGCGTAATGCAGGCAGACCACCTCAGCCTGGGCCGCCTGGGGATGGTCTGGACTGAGCCAGGCCAGGGTGGCCCCCGGGTGGGTGGGGTCGTGCTGGTGGTAGACCCATTCCTGCTCGCGGTCGTTGGGGGCAGTTTCGATGCCGGCAATTTCCTCGCGGGTGAGGAAGCGCAGGTAGCTCATGCCATCTGCCGGACTGCGAAAAAGCAAAATAAACAGGTCGCCGCAGCGATTCAATTCATCCACCATGGCTTCCAGGCGCAGGTCCAGGCGGTTTTTCCGGTGATGCCAGAAGCGTTGGGTGAAGGCCTCCAGGTCAGGGTTCGGGCTGGACAGGGCAATGCCATCGCCCAGGATGTGGTCGCGCATCAGGGCAATCATGCGCCAGGCCATCGGGTGGGTACGCCAGGCCGCCAGGCTGTCGCGGTAGGCTGCGCTTTGTTCTTGTGGGGTTTGCAGGGTTGAGCTGCCAGAACCGAGCGCCCACCAGCCGGGGTCGTCGTTCACCGGGGCGGCCAGGCTGCTCAGCCAGGTACGGACAGCCTGCAAAGCCCAGGCAGCCCAGCGGGGAAAAAATGGGGCAGGGCGCCCCGTCTGGCTTACCATCCTGCCTCCCGCAGCAGGTCTGCCGGGGGCACCACCCCACTCTCGCCGCTCCCGGTGTCATCCAGGCTGCTGATGATGTAGCGTTCAGCGTCCATAAGGTGAAAAGTCTCCTCGTCTTCAATTTCTTGAACCGGCCTGCCCTCTGTGTCCAGCGCCCAGGCATAGCGCAGTTTTTCATCCAGGTAATTTTTCAAGCCCTGGAAGATGAACAGCCGGTGGGTTTTGTGGGCGGCGAACACCCGCTGGATGCCCACCTGCAGGTCACTCACAGCAGGCTTGCCAACGGGCAGCCCGGCCTGGGTAAACTCCATGCGCCATTGGGATTCACCGGGACTGCCGCCAAAAGCAGTGGGGATGACCGGCTCTCCGTCTAACAATGCGGCCACGTGGTCGGCGGCGGTGCAGTTCCCGGCGTGGTATTCGCGGTAAGCAAAAAGTCGCCCGGTGTGCGGGTCGAGAGCCACGAACACCCCGGCGGTGTTCACCCCGCCAAAGTCCAGCCCCAGGAAACGTGGCCAGTCCGAAGGGATTTCAAACGGCGGGACGATATGCCGGGAAGGCTCAAAGGCGCTGTACACCAACCCGCCGGGCCGGGTGAACTCGCCCAGGTAAAACATGCGGAACTTCCATTCGGGCAGGGTGCGGGCCGCCCGTTCAAACTCCTCACGGGGGAAAGCAGGATTTTGGGTGGAGGTAAAGCGCACCACACTGTAATTCGGGTCAAACGCCGCCCGGTCGCACACCTGCTGTTTGAACCAGCCCAGATTGTAGGGCGTGGTTGTGAACAAGGCGCGCCCCTGGTGGATGGCCAGGCGGCGCTGGATGGCCTCCCAGCTTTGCAGTTTAAAGCGGTTCTGCCCGGCTTCGTCCAGCCAGGCAGCCCGGGCGGTGGCGCTTTCCAGGCTGTCGGGGTCGCTGGCATGGCCAAAGAAAACTGTCACAGCCTGCTCGATTCCCAACCGGGCCAGGCCCTCTTCCTCCAGCGTAAACACCCTGCGCCCCGGGCTGTAGTGACCCAGTTTGAGGGTGTCTTTAAACAGCGTTAGGAAGGACGGCAGGGCCTTTTTCTCGAGCAGTGGGTAGCTGGGCGTTACCACCAGGTAATCGCCCGCCCCACAGCGGCCAATTTCGCGCAGCAGCCAGGTGGGGCCAAACACGGTCTTGCCGCTTTGCGCCCCGGCCACCACTGCCACAAAACGGGCCGGGCAGTTCAGGGCCTGGCGCTGGCCTGCGTGCAGGTTGAAAAGCAAATCGCCTTCGTATAGGTCCCAAATCATCCACTGCCTTCCTCCATGGGGATACCGCCCCTTTCCGGGGGTGGGTTGTGTTCAAAGTCAATCACCCGAATCCGTTCGACGGTTTCTTTCTCCTCCCCGCCGCCGGGCAATAAACCACTCCAACTGAGCACGCTTACTGCTGCCAGCCGCCGCTTGCCAGGGTCACCCTCATCGAGCATATCCACCAGGGTTTGGGCTGCCCGCACCGCTGCCCGGCGAATGGTCATCCGGGCAAGTTTGCCCATGGCTTCCAGCTCGTCCCCGGTTGGCTCTGGCGCTTGCGCCGCCAGGGCTGGGGCCGGGGGCTGGGCTGCACCGGGCAGTTCTTGCAGCGCCGTTGGGCTTGGGGGTTGGGTACCACCCGGTTCATCCCAGGCCAGGGCGCGCTGACGCCAGTTGAAGCGTTCGGCGGCCAACTTCCACGTGTTGGGCAGGCGCCGCTGTTTTGCGCCGCGCCCCTTTTCCAGGGCATAGGCTGCCTCCAGTGTGCGGGCTGGCCCCAGGCTGCAGTAGAGCAAAAAACGCCCGTACCAGGCCGATTCGCCCGGCTGCATATCCCAGGCTTGCGCTGTGGGTTCCCTGGGGTTGGTTGGGATACTTAGGTTCATCTGGTTACCTCCTTTGAAAAAAAACGCTCAACATCCACCGCCCTGTGGTTGATTCTGCCTGGATTATAGAGAATAATAGAATTTTTGTGCTATCTTTTTGTGTGCATTTTTTGAATACCCGGGGTTTAACCTTAAATTTTTGGTTTTTTTAAGGTTTGTAATGGGGAATGGTTGTGATGGGAACTGGGCAGATCAATTTCATCCAAACTCAGATTAGGTGGTTAAGGTGGGGCTGTCCAAAAAGAAAAGGACAGCCCCTGGGATTACCAACCGTCTACGGGCAGACAGATATCCAGGCGGATTAAGCCCGGGTAGGGAAATTGAATCGGAATTCAGATGGCAAAAAGAAATTTGTGGGGCAAGTCCAAAGGGGAATTCTTAGGTAGTGGGCACCTGCTGGGTATAAAGGTCCACACGGGTGTAATTATTATGTTACACTTAAGTGTTGACGATTAATCAGTAAGTAGGAGAACCCTCATGACCCCTCAACCCCCGGTTGCCAAAACAGTCCCATATACCTTTACCCACCTGGGACAAACCTTTGAAGACCCGTATACCTGGTTGCAAAACAAGCAGGATCCTGAAGTCATTACCTACCTGGAAGCCGAAAATGCCTATGCGAAGGCCACCCTGGCCCACACTGCCGCACTGCAAGAAACCCTTTTCCAGGAAATGAAAGGCCGGCTGGCTGAAGACGATGCCAGTGTGCCCGAGCCGCGCGGCGAATACCTTTACTACTGGCGCCTGGAAGCGGGCAAGCAGTACCGCATTTTCTGCCGCAAGCACGGCAGCCTGGACGCACCCGAAGAAATTCTGCTGGACGAAAACGCCCTGGCCGAGGGCAAAACCTACTGCCGGGTGGCCATCTTCCAGCCCAGCCCGGACAACCGCCGCCTGGCTTACGCCGTGGACTTCACCGGCTCGTGGGAATTCGATATCTACATTCTTGACCTGCAAACCATGCAAACCCTCAGCGGCCCTCTGCCCAAGGCCGCCTATACCCTGGCCTGGGCTTCGGACAACGAAACCCTGTTCTACACCCGCTTCGATACCTCGCACAGGCCCTACCAACTTGTGCGCCATACCACCGGAACCCCAACCCAGGCAGACGTGGTCGTTTTCCACGAACCCGACGAAAAGTTCAACCTGATCATCCACCGCGCCCGCAGCGGCCAATACCTGTTCCTGACTGCCCGCAGCCACACCACCAGCGACGTGCGCTGGCTGCCAGCCAATCAGCCCCAGGGTGAATTCACCCTGCTGGCCGAGCGCCGCCCGTGGCGGGAATATTACATGGAGCACCACAGCGATGTCTTCCTGGTGCGCAGCAACCACACCGGCGTTAATTTTGCCGTGTATACCGCGCCGATCACCAACCCCGGCGAAGAAAACTGGCACGAGATCTTACCCCACCGGGAAGACACCTTACTGGAAGCCGTGGAACCCTTTCAGGATGCCCTGGTGATTCTCGAACAGCGCGAAGGGCTGCACCATATGCGCATCTCAGCGCCCAATGGTGTGGATTATGTGCGCTACATCCAGATGCCCGAACCGGTTTACGATGCCGAACTTGACGCCAATCCCGAATTTTCCTCCCCAACCGTGCGCCTGGTGTACAATTCATTGGTCACCCCGCTTTCTGTGGTAGAAGTAGACTTTGAAAGCATGGCCTGGAATGTGCGCAAAGTCCAGCCCATTCCCAGCGGGTACGATGCCTCCCAATATACCAGCGAACGGCAGTTTGCCCTCGCACCTGATGGTGTGCGGGTGCCCATCTCGCTGGTGCGACGCAAAGATACCCCGCTGGATGGCAGCGCCCCCCTGCTGCTGTATGGGTATGGCTCCTATGGCTACAGCACCGAGGCCAACTTTAACAGCAACCGGCTAAGCCTGCTGGACCGGGGCTTTATCTACGCCATCGGCCACATTCGCGGCGGCTCTGAAATGGGGCGAGCCTGGTACGAAAATGGCCGCCTGATGCACAAAATGAACACGTTCACCGACTTTATCGCCTGCGCCGAACACCTGGTGCGCCAGGGCTGCACCCGGCCCGAAAAACTGGCCATCATGGGCGGCAGCGCCGGTGGGCTGCTGGTAAGCGCTGTGGCCAACCTGCGCCCCGACCTGTTCAAAGCCGTAGTCGCCCTGGTGCCCTTTACCAATGTCATTACCGCCATGCTGCTGCCCGACCTACCCCTGACCGTAACCGAATGGGAGCAGTGGGGCAACCCGGCCAAACCGGAAGAATTCGCCTACATGCTCACCTACTCCCCATACGAAAATGTGGTGGCACAAGCCTATCCCCACATCTACATTCGCGCCGGTCTCAACGACCTGCAGGTGCCCTATTGGGACCCGGCCAAATGGGCGGCCAGGCTGCGCGCCTTGAAAACCGACACCAATCCCTTGCGGCTGGTCACCATCATGGGCGCCGGGCATGGTGGCTCATCTGGACGCTACAACACCCTGCGCGAAACGGCCGAAACATACGCATTCCTGCTCGACACGCTGGAAAATATTAATGTTTGATTCTTAAAAACAGCGGTATAATTTCCAGGATAATGCACTAACTGCACCCTATTATCGGAGGTGATTTCTTATAGACTGAATTGCAAAAGTGGCTCATCCATTATGATTTCTGCCATAAATGGCATTAAACACGTATTTTCGCTTCTAGGAGAAATTTAAAATGTCCAAACGCTTAACCTTACTGTTCGTCCTGCTGATCGCAGTATTCGCCATTGGCGCCTGCACCAGCACTGAAACCACTGCGCCGGAACCCACCCAGGCCGCCGCTGTTGAGCCCACCCAGGCCCCGGCCCCAACCACTGCCCCGGCCGAACCGACCACTGCCCCGGCCGAACCGACCGCCGTTCCGGCCCCGACCGATGTCCCGGCCCCCGTTGCCACCATCAAGATTTGGGCTGACGACACCCGCTCAGCCATCTTGAAATCCCTTGCCGATGACTTCCTGGCCCAGTACCAGGTTGAAGTTATCGTCGAAGAGGTTGCCGGCATCCGCGACCAGTTCCTGATCGCCGCCCCGGCTGGCGAAGGCCCGGATATCATCATTATCCCTCACGACCAGGCTGGCACCCTCGTTGCCAACGGCCTGCTCGCCCCGATTGACCTCGGCGCCAAGGCTGGTGAGTTTGTCGCCAGCGCCGTTGCTGCCTTCACCTACGATGGCGTTGTTTACGGTATGCCCTATGCTACTGAAAACCTGGGCTTCTTCTACAATAAGGACCTCGTCCCCACCCCGCCAACCACCTGGGATGAGGTTTTCGAAGTTGGTCGCGCTCTGCAGGAAGAAGGCAAAGTCACCTTCTGCATGAGCCTGAGCGGCACCACCTACGATGCCTACCCGTTCCAGACCGCCTACGGCGGCTACATCTTCGGCCGGGATGCGGCTGGCAACTACAACGAGAATGACCTCGGCCTCGACAGCCCCGGCATGATCGCCGCCGTTGAAAAACTGGTTACTGAAGTTCAGGCCGGCTGCCTGAGCGACAACACCGACTGGGACACCGCCCACACCCTCTTCGAAACCGGCGAAACCCCCTTCATTATGGCTGGCCCGTGGGCTCTTGACCGCCTGCGCGCTTCCAGCGTGAACTTTGGCATCACCGGCTTCCCGAGCAACGGCTATCCCTTCAGCGGCGTTCAGGGCTTTGTGATCAACTCCCAGAGCAAAAACGTCCTGCTCGCCCAGGCCTTCCTGACCGAGTTCGTCGCCACCGAAGAAGCGATGATGCTGCTGCAGACCGCTGGCAATCGCGCTTCCGCCTACCTGCCCGCGCTGAATAAAATGGAAGATGCTGACATTATGGCCATCGGCCTGGCCGGCCAGAACGCCCAGTCCATGCCTGCCATCCCGGCGATGGGCTCCGTTTGGGGCGGCTGGAACGATGCTGTCGTTCTCGCCCTCCAGCAGAAACAGGCCGCCGCCGATGCCCTGGCTGAAAAAGCCGCTACGATCCGCGCCCTGATTGCCAACCCGCTGACCGGCATGGTCAACATCCCCGGCTCCTACCAGGCCATTGCTGGCTGCCCGGGTGACTGGCAGCCCGAATGCGCCGCCACCAAACTGACCCAGGACGGCGAAGTCTGGAAGAGCGGTCCGTTCAAACTGCCCGCCGGCACCTATGAGTTCAAGGTTGCCCTCGATGGCTCCTGGACCACCAACTTCGGCTCCGACGGCGCCCAGGACGGCCCGAACTACTCCCTGACCCTGGATGCTGAGAAGGAAGTTACCTTCACTTACGACCCTGCGACCAAACTGGTTACCTGGGAACTGAAGTAGTATTGCTTTTGATCAAGGAGGCCGGGTTGCACAACCCGGCCTCCTTGCCAATTTTCCCTGGCCGCGGGAAGAGGATGCTCCCCAGGCCAAAATCACTCCAAATTTTGCTCGTTACAAATTAAAATTAACCCAATCCATACCCTGGTTCCTGGGTTGGTTTTGAAGCACCTTCCGATAGATTACTGATCCGCTTCAGCGTGAGGAGGAATAATGCCGGATGTAACTGCAGTCGCCAAACCCAAACAAAAACAATCTGAAGAATCTGTGCTCTCATTTGTGCTGCGCCTAATTTTTGTCGCGCTGTTCGATGTGGGCGCAATCTGGTTTATTGTCCAATCTTTTTCCCTGGGCAACACCCAGCTGGCTACCGTGCTGGCGGTCATCACCGTCATGCTCAACCTGATTTACCTGCTGCCCGGTGCCTACCCATACCGCTGGATGGGTATTGGCCTTTCATTCCTGATTTTATTCACCATATACCCGATCATCTTTACCATTTATGTGGCTTTCACCAATTACGGAGATGGCCACCTGATTACCAAACCCCAGGCCATCGCCCAAATTCAACGCGAGCTCTACCTGCCAGAGGAAGGCCGGGCCTTTTCCTGGACGGGATACAAATCACCGGAAGGGGATTATGCCCTCTGGTTGGTTGACGAAGCCGGTGTAGGCTACCTGGCCCTGGTGGGTGAAGATATTGAAGCGGTCCAACCAGGCCAGCGCGGCGTGGGCGAATTGGATGCCAACGGAATTCCCCTGACCATTGAAGGCTACACCCGGATGAATGCCATTTTGGCGGCCACCGACCCCAATATCACCCAAATAAAGTTTGGGAATGTGGATAGAACCATCCAGATCCGTTCCACATCCCAGGCTGCAGAACTGCGCCCCCGCTATCTATACAACGAAGAAACCAATACCTTTATTGATGAACAAACCGGGTCGGAATATTTCGATCAAAAAGGCACCTGGACCAACAACCGCGGTCAAACCCTTATTCCGGGCTACCGGGCTGTGATTGGTTTTGAGAACTTTGTCCGCTTCGCCACCGGCCCGGCCTTGCGCGGCCCGTTGGTGCGCATCCTGACCTGGAACTTCATCTTCCCCATTCTGAGCGTATTCACCACCTTCTCGCTCGGGTTGGCCATTGCGTTGATGTTCAACGACAAAGATTTCCCCTTCAAAAAACTCATTCGCTCGCTGCTGCTCATCCCGTACACCATCCCTGGCCTGATTACCATCATCATCTGGCGCGGCATGATGAACCCCGAGGTGGGCGTGCTCAATCGAACGTTGGAAGGCTGGTTTGGTGTGGCGCCGCCCTGGTTTACCGAGCCCATCTGGGCCCAGGCCGCCATTGTGCTGGTCAACCTGTGGTTGGGCTACCCGTATTTCATGCTGGTCACCAGCGGCGCCTTGCAGTCCATCCCATCTGACCTGTACGAAGCCGCCCTGGTAGACGGCGCCAGTGTCTGGCAGCGCTTCCGCTCCATCACCCTGCCGCTGCTGCTGGTGGCCGTAGGCCCCCTGCTGATTGCTTCGTATGTCTATAACTTCAACAACTTCAACCTGATTTACCTGTTCATCGGAGGCGGGCCACCCATCGTCGGTGCTGAAACCCGCGCTGGCCATACCGACATCTTGATCAGCTACGTTTACGCCCTGGCGTTCGACAGCGGCGGGCGAGGTGTTCAATATGGCCTGGCATCCGCCATCACCATCGTCATTTTCTTCATCGTAGGAGCCATCACGCTCTTCCAATTCCGCTTCACCAACATGTGGGAGGAGGTCAGCGAAAATGTCTAGCATAGCATCAACCTACCAAAAATACAGCCAGTCCAAAAGCTTTCAAAAGCGCTTTGGCATCGGCATCCGGCTGGTGATTGCCGCCATCCTGATTTTCTTCTCCGTCTTCCCGGTGTTGTGGATTGTCTCAGCCTCCCTGAACTCCAAGCAAACCCTGGCCACCCAAACGCTGATTCCCGATAACCCGAATTTTGACAATTACCGGACCCTGCTGGAAGGTGATAAATTCCCTTCATGCTTCTGGGATACCAACACAGACAAACTGTTCCCCTTCTGCCTGTGGCTGGGCAACTCGATTAAGATTGCCGGCACTGCCACCATCCTTTCTCTGTCCATCACCACCATGGCGGCCTATGCCTTCTCTCGCCTGCGCTTCAAAGGCCGGGTAACCATGTTGAAAGGGATCCTGCTCATCCAGGTGTTCCCCAACCTGCTGGCCCTGGTGGCCATCTTCCTGCTCATCCAGCAGACCGGTGAAATTCTCCCCGGCCTGGGCTTAAACACCCATGGCGGTTTGATTTTGGTCTACCTGGGCGGCTCGATGGGCATCAACATCTGGCTAATGAAAGGCTTCCTGGACACCATCCCCAGGGCCATTGACGAATCGGCCATGGTGGATGGGGCCACCAATTTCCAGATCTTCTGGAACCTGCTGCTGCCGCTGCTGCGGCCCATCCTGGTGGTCATTGGCATCCTGTCGTTCATCGGCACGTATGGCGACTTCATCCTGGCCCGCATCCTGCTTAAGTCCACCACCCAATACACCCTTATGGTCGGCCTGCAAATTTACACCTCCGGCCAATTTTCCCAGAAATGGGGCGTATTTGCAGCGGGTGCTCTGATGGGCGCACTGCCCATTATGATCATCTACCTTGCCCTGCAAGACCAAATTGTCGGCGGCCTGACCCAGGGCGCAGTCAAAGAGTAAGCCAGGGTTCTCAATTGCGAAAAAAGGCACGGCCCCACGCCGTGCCTTTTTTTATTTAAGCCCCCCACCTCCGGCTGTACCCAAAAACCGCCCAAACCCGAACGGGTAGGGGCGGGTCGCCCCGCAGCGGAAACCATCCCAATCCGACCCCGGTTTTATCCGGCAAAGCCCGCCCAGCCCACCCACAGACCCGCCCGTCCCCGCAGGCGGAAGAGAACCACGGCTGAAGCCGTGACTACAGGGCAGGAGGGCTGGCATGATGCTGGCCAATGCCAGCCATCTCGATTGGTTCTAATATGAATTAATGTTCTCTCCACAGGAAGGTGTTAAAATATCCAATTATGAAAAAAGCCGGTTTGCTCCCAATCATGCTGTTTTTACTGGCCGGGCTGGTCTTATTCCAGGCAGACCCCCAACCAGTTGAGGCCAGCACGGCCCCAGCAGTCCTCGTCCAGGACATCTTCCAGGATGTCAGCCGCCCGGCTGGCATCACCAACAACCGCGTCCCGGAAATGGAAATGGCCATTGGCCAGGCCTGGGGCGACTATGACAATGACGGCTGGGTAGACCTTTACGTCACCGACCCCTACGGACCCAACACCCTCTACCACAGCCGGGGCGACGGGACCTTTGAAATCTCAGAATTTTCCACCCAGGTGGCGCTCGCCAGCGTGTACAGCGGCGGGGCCATTTTTATTGACTATGACAACGACGGCTGGAGCGACCTGTACGTAGTCAACTGGGGCGAAAACCGCCTCTATCGCAACCTGCAGGGCCAGGGCTTTGAAGATGTCACCGCCGCTGCAGGTGTGGGCGATAAAAGCAATGGTAAAACCGCATCCTGGGGCGACTATAACCAGGACGGCTTCCTGGATTTATACGTAGCCAACTGGGCCTGCTACCCCGACTGCGGCCGCCCCTCTGAAGGCGATTTTGATAAACTCTACCGCAACAATGGCGATGGCACCTTTACGGATGTCAGCCGCCTATTGGGAACCGGGGTCACCGGCTCAGGCTTTGTGGCCAGCTTCACCGATTACGATAACGATGGCGACCCGGACATTTACCTGATTAACGATGAATTCATCCACCCCATCGGCAACAAACTCTGGCGCAACGACGGCCCAGGATGCGGCGAATGGTGCTTTAAAGAGGTTTCGCGCGAGGTCGGGGCAGCCATTAAAGTCTTTGGCATGGGCCTCGCTACGGGCGACTACGACCGGGATGGCGACTTCGATTTCTACTTCTCCAACGCCGGACCGATGAAGCTGCTCCAAAACCAGGGCGATGGCACGTTCAAACCGGTGGAAAAAGAAGCCGGGGTAGAATATCCGCTGGGCATCGGCTGGGGGACGGTGTTCTTTGACTACGACAACGACGGCTGGCAAGACCTCTACCTGGCAGTAGCCAACACCACCAACAACCGCGACATCGCCGCCAACCCGCTGTTCCGCAACAATGGTGATGGCACTTTCACCGAAATTGCCTGCAGCACCGGCGTGGCGGAACCCCGCATGAGTCTGGGTGTGGCCTACGCCGATTATGACAAAGACGGCTGGGTAGACCTCGTCGTGGGCAACATTGACGAAGGCTACCGGCTGTATCGCAACACATTGGGCGAACAATACCCGGCCAACCAGGCCCAATGGCTTGCCCTGGAACTGGTGGGCGGCGGCCCGGTTAACCGCGATGCCGTGGGCGCACGGGTCACCCTGCACATGCCCGATGGCAGCCAGCAAATGCAAGAAATCATTGCTGGTGCCAGCCTGGGAGCAGGCAACGAACTGGCGCTGTATTTTGGCCTCGGGGCACCGGATGCGCAAACCGGCCCACAGTCAGCACTTTCAATTACCGTCCGCTGGCCCAATGGCCTTACCCAACAGGTGACTGACCTTTCACCCAACCAGCGCTACCAAATCACCTACCCTGAAAGCCCAGCCGGGCAGCCTGGGGTAAGTATGCTCGAATCCTTCCCCCATCCAACGAATAAACCAACCACAGCGGCGCTGCCATCTGCAGCGGCAGTGCCAGCCCAATCCGGGCGGATGGCGCTGGCACTGGTCCTGGTTTCCGCCGGGATCATCAGCCTGGCTGCCTGGGTCGGTCAGGCGCGGCAATCCCAATCGCAAACCCTACCCGCCCCCCTTCCGGCGGGCAGCGCTGCCCCAACCCCCCGGCGCACCTGGGCCTGGCTGGTTGGGGCAGGCGTTTTGGTTCTAGCCGCAGCCATTGGAATCTCAGGCGGGCTTTCCATGACCACAGTCCCCGCCGAACCAGCCAGCCTGGATGCCCAACTGGGCCAACGCATGGCTGCGGCGGGCGTCCAACCCTTAACCGCACCTACCTTTACCCAACCCCTGGTCACCCTGGGCGAGGCGCTCTTTTGGGACCCGGAGCTTTCGGGCAACCGCGACACCTCCTGCGCCACCTGTCACCACCCCCTTTTGGCCACGGGCGATGGGCTTTCCCTACCTGTAGGCACAGGCAGTGCAAACGGCGGTCTGGGTCCTGAGCGAAAACTGGGTATCAAGCGCGATTTTGTCCCGCGCAACGCCCCACCGGTATTTAACCTGGGGTACCCAGAATGGACTGTGATGTTTTGGGACGGCCGCCTGATGGGTGAACCACAAAGCGGGTTCATCAACCCGGCCAGCGACCGCCTCCCCGCCGGCCTGGACAGCATCCTGGCCGCCCAGGCCATGTTCCCAATCACCTCACGCGATGAAATGCGCGGCAAATGGGGCGACACCGATATCTTTGGCAACCCCAACGAACTGGTCGCGTTTCGCGATTATGAATTACGAAAAATTTGGAAAGCGGTCATGGATCGTTTGCTCGCCATTCCCGGATACGTGGTACTGTTCCAGGCCGCTTTCCCTGGCACGCCGATCGAGGAAATGGGGTTCCAACACGCCGCCAACGCCCTGGCCGCTTATCAGGCTGCCACGTTCACCTTTGAAGACAGCCCCTTCGACCTGTACATGCGCGGCGACCTGGACGCCCTGAGCGAGCCGCAAAAACGAGGCGCAATGCTCTTTTATGGCGAAGCTGGCTGCGCCACCTGCCACAGCACCGGCCTGCTGACCGACCAGAAATTTTACAACCTGGCCGTCATGCAGCTTGGCCCTGGCAAAGGCCGCGAAGAACCCCTGGACCTCGGCCGGGCGCGTGAAACCGGGGATGCCTGCGACCGCTTTGCTTTCCGCACTCCGCCGCTGCGCAATGTGGCCATTACCGGCCCGTGGATGCACAATGGCGCCTTCACCACCCTCGAAGCCGCCGTGCTGCACCACCTGGACACCCAAAACGGTTTACTGGCCTACGACCCCAATCCACTAATCCCTGAACTGCGCGACACCTGCCAGACAGACCCGGCCACCCTGGAAGCAGTCTTGCAATCGGCATCCCAGGTTCCTGCCCCAGCCACCCTCACCCCGGAGCAGTTGGCAGATTTGATGGCCTTTTTACACGCCCTGACCTCCCCATCCGCCCTGGATTTGCAGGCAGTCATCCCCAAATCCGTGCCCAGCGGGCTGACGGTGGGCGGAAATTAACCACCCCTGGACCAATCATGAACCCAAACCTGGAAATTTTCCTCCCCTACACCGGCAAAACCTGGAAAGCCCTGCTCAACCCGGACCAAGGCCTCTACGATACAGCCCGTTGGGAAATCGCACTCAAAGGGAATGTCCTGCGCATCCTGCACGCCCTGAGCGGCAGCGTGTACGGCGGGGAAACCCTGCTGTTTTGGGATGAAGAGGCCCAAACCCTGGTGTATACTTACTGCACCACCGCCAGGTTTTACACCCACGGCACGGCCGAACCCATGCCTGGTGGCAAAATATTCTTCAAAGAACAGGTGGTTGGCCCGGCAGGCGGCGTCACCGCCAACGAAGTGGTTTTATCCCTGGATGCACCCAACCAGATGCACAAGCAGGTGCGTTCGCTGCGCAATGGCGAATGGTCTGAATGGCGCGATGTGATTTATTCTGAAGCGCCAGGGGAATTTGTACCTCTGGATTAAAGCCTGAAACCACCCCCGGCAGCATGAGGCCTTTGCAGGCCGCCATGTTTCGCGAGATGAACAAAGGAGTCCATATGATTAAGAAATTCCTGGCATTGCTCAGCATCTTCCTGGTGGCGGCGGTTCTGGCGGCCTGCCAACCCGCCGCGCCAGCCCCAACCCAAACAAACACTGCCCCCACCCAACCGCCCGCGCCTACCAACACCCCTGCCCCAACCGCCACCGACGTTCCAACCCCCACCCCAACCATCATCCCCGCCGAACAGGGCTGGTGGAACGACGCCATTTTTTATGAAATTTTTGTGCGCAGTTTCTACGACAGCAATGGCGATGGCAAAGGAGATTTCAACGGCCTGGTTGAAAAATTGGACTACCTGAACGACGGCGACCCCACCACCACCAACGACCTGGGCATCAACGCCCTCTGGCTGATGCCCATCACCGAATCGCCCAGTTATCACGGCTACGACGTGGTGGATTACTACGCGGCCGACCGGGAATATGGTACGAAAGAAGATTTCCAGCGGCTGGTAGAAGAAGCCCACAAGCGCGGCATCCGCATCATCATTGACCTGGTGCTCAACCACACCAGCACCCAGCACCCCTGGTTTAAAGCCTCGCGTTCGGGCGAAGCGCCCTACACCGATTATTACGTCTGGCGCGATGAAGACCCCGGTTTCAAAGGCCCTTGGGGGCAAAAAGTCTGGATCAAAGCCTCCAACAACCGCTACTACTACGCCGTTTTTTGGGACCAGATGCCCGATCTCAACCTGGAAAACCCCGCTGTCACCCAGGAAATTTACGACATCACCCGCTTCTGGCTGGAAGAAATGAACGTGGACGGCTTCCGGTTGGACGCCATCCGGCATTTTATTGAAGACGGCCCCGCCCAGGAAAACACCCCGGCCACCCACACCTGGCTGCAGGAATATTTTAAGTTTTACAAAAGTGTTGACCCCCACGCATTCACGGTTGGCGAAGCCTGGACCCTCACCCCACTGGTAATTGACTACGTTGGCGACGAAGTGGACATCGCCTTTGAATTCGACCTTGCGGAAGCCTTCCTGGACACGGCGCGCGGGCCGTTGGCTGTGCCGCTGTATAATCAAATGCAAATCGTGCTGGACAGCTACCCCAAAGGTCAATATGGCGTTTTCCTGACCAACCACGACCAGAACCGGGTCATGTCCCAACTGGACACCCTGGAACGGGCAAAACTGGCAGCCACCCTGATGCTCACTTCTCCGGGTGTCCCCTTTATCTACTATGGGGAAGAAATCGGGATGACGGGCATCAAACCCGATGAAAACCTGCGCCGACCCATGCAGTGGGATGCCGGCAGCGCCAAAGTGGGCTTCACCACTGGCCTGCCCTGGTATGCCCCCGCTACCGATTTTATTACATCCAATGTCGCCCGCCAATCGCGAGACAACGAATCTCTGCTCAGTCACTACCGCAGCCTGATCGCCCTGCGCAACGCCCACCCTGCCATGCGCACAGGCGATACCATGCTGCTCGATGCTGGCTCGGCCCGCCTGTTTGCCATGCTGCGCTATAACGAAGATGAAGCCTTCCTGGTTTTGGTCAATGTCCACCCCCAGGAGGTTCGCATGGATAACTACAACATCACCATGACCAGCGGCCCATTCACTGGACCTTTGCAGGCCGAGCTGGTTTTTGGCAGCCTGGAAGGGCTCAAAACACCCGAAATCAACGCCAATGGCGGTTTTGCCAGCTACACCCCCTTCGAAGTCATCCCGCCGCAAACCGGGGTGGTAATTCAGTTGAGCAAGTAAGAGGCAGCCCATGGCGGATTTTTCCCCGTTGGTGTTTCCCGCGCTGCCAGGGGACAGCCGCATCATCGAACAAACCCCTATCCCGGCCTGGCCAGGCAGCCAGGCCGGGGCGTTTCGCCTATCCCCCAGCCGTGTGCTGCCCGATGTACCCCTGCTGATGCGTACAGGCGGGCGCAAAACCTGGGACCCATCCGGCCCGGTTGCACGGGCTGTGGCGGATGCCATTCAAGAAGCCGGGCAGCTCATCCAGCCAAGTGCAGCCTGGGCTGTTTTGCCCACCACAGGGCTCAACCAACCGGGCCACCCTGCCGCCGCCCTCGCGGCCTGCCTGCCCGGCGAACTGCTTGGCCAAAACGGGCTGGCAGGTGCACAGGCGCTGGCTGTGGTCGTTTGCACCATTGGATCAAGCCTCGAAAACCAATCCCGCCGCCATTTTTCCGAGAATGAACCCCTGCAAGGCTACATGCTAGACCAGGCAGGCGGACTTTCCGTAGCGGCCCTGGGCAGCCTTGCCGAAGCCGCCCTGAGTGCCAACCGTTCAACCATCCGCTGGGCGCCCGGTGATGGCGGCGTCAGTTCCCTCAGCGCTGCCGACCAGGAACTGGCCGCCCAGCAAGCCATTTTCGACCTGGTTCCAGCCCAGGCCATTGGCGTTACCCTGATGGACTCATTGATGATGGTCCCAGCAAAATCGCTTACATTTATGCTGCTGCTGGGGGAAGACCTGAGCCAAAAACGCTGTTTCATCCCCTGCCGCCGCTGCGCCTGGAACGGCAACTGCCACTACCAACCGGAACGCAAAGATGGCTGATGACCACCAACCCCAAACGGTGGTGGTCATTGGCGGCGGGCCGGCCGGGCTGATGGCTGCTGAAGTCATGGCTTCCAGCGGGGTTTTGGTAGATGTGTACGACGCCATGCCCACCCTGGGGCGCAAGTTCCTGATGGCTGGCAAAGGCGGGCTGAATATCACCCATTCCGAACCCTATGAACTATTTGTCCGCCGATTTGGCCCGCGCCAGGCAGAAATTCAGAAAATTTTGGCGGATTTTCCCCCGGAAGCGCTGCGCGCCTGGGTATCCGCCCTGGGGTTCGACACCTTTGTGGGCAGTTCGGGGCGGGTCTTTCCGGTTGGGATGAAAGCCTCGCCGCTGCTGCGCGCCTGGCTGGCCCGGCTGGCAGCCAACGGGGTGCGTTTTCACCCGCGCAGCCGCTGGCTGGGCTGGGACGAAGCAGGCAGGCTGCGCCTGGAAACCCCAGAAGGCGAAAAAAGGGTTTCCCCTGGGGCTGTCGTTTTGGCCCTGGGCGGGGGAAGCTGGGCCCGGCTCGGCTCCAATGCGGCCTGGGTACCCGTGCTGGCAGAAAAAGGCGTCCAGATTGCACCCCTGAAACCCAGCAACTGCGGTTTCGACATCGGCTGGAGCGAACACCTCAGAACCCGGTTTGCAGGCCAGCCCGTCAAGGCCGTAACCCTCTCGTTTGAAGATGCCCAGGGGGTTTTCTTGCAACAAGGGGAGTTCGTTATCACCCAGCACGGCATCGAAGGCAGCCTGGTCTACGCGGCTTCGGCCCGCCTGCGGGATGCAATCGCGGCACAGGGCAGCGCAGAAATCCGGCTGGACCTGGCCCCAGGCTACACCCTGGATGCCCTGGCCACCCGGCTGGCCAAGGCCCGCGGCTCGCGCTCCCTGGCCTCCCACCTGGAAAAACAAGCGAATCTTAAAGGCGTAAAAGCCGCACTGCTGCGCGAGGTCACACCGCCCCAAACCCTGGCAGACCCTGCCCGGCTGGCCCAGGCGATTAAAAGCCTGCCGCTGCGCCTGCAGGCACCCCGCCCGATAGACGAAGCGATCAGCACCGCCGGAGGAGTGTTGTTTGAAGAGCTAGATGCCTTCTTGATGCTCAAGAAAATTCCCGGTGTTTTTTGTGCCGGAGAAATGTTAGACTGGGAAGCCCCCACCGGAGGCTACCTGCTTACCGCCTGTTTTGCCAGCGGCCGCCGGGCCGGGCAGGGCGTATTACACTGGCTGGGTGCGGGCGGGCAAAACCCATAACAGTATCAGCGCAGCGAGCAAAGCCATCCCCGCCCCAAACACAAACGGCGCGGCCGGACCAAAACCCACCCATCCGCCCATCCCCTGCCAGAGCAGGCCGGCCAGCACATTCGCTGGCAGCGCTGCCAGCCCAATGGCCCCGCTGTACCAGCCGTAAGCCGTGCCGCGTTGGGATGGCGCCACCAGGTCAGCCACCAGAGCTTTGGCTGTGCCCTCACAAATTCCATAATAGATGCCGTACAGGCCGTACAAAACCCAGACATGGACAGCAGACTGCGCCAAGGCAAACCCGGCATACACCAGGGCATACAACAACCAACCGGCCAACAACACCCTGCGGCGGCCAAGCCGGTCCGACAAAGCCGAAGCCGGAATCGACACCAGGGTGTAGACCAGGTTAAAAACCACCAACATCCCCAAAACCCCTGCCACACTGGCACCCCGCTCCTGGGCACGCAGTGCAAGAAAGGCATCAGACGTGTTGCCGAAGGTAAAAATCACCACAACCAGCAAAAACCAGCGGAAACGCCGGTCCAAATCGCCCCAGGCCAGGCGCAGTGGGGCAGCACCGGTCGCAGAGGCGGGCTTTTTCTCACGCACAGCCAACACCAGCACCAGCACAGCCAGGGCCGCCGGTACCAGGCTGAGCCAGACCAGGGTGGTGAAAGTCCCAGCAGACAGCGTGGTCTGGTCCCGCTGAACAAACCAGACCACCACAAGCGCAGCCAGCAGGCCCAGGGTGGCCCCAGCCGTATCTCCGGCGCGGTGCAGTCCAAAGGCCAGGCCGCGTTGTTCGGATGAAATCGAGTCCGCAATCAGCGCGTCACGCGGTGCAGTGCGCAGCCCCTTGCCCAACCTTTCAAAAAAACGAACCGCCAACACCCCAGGCCAGGTGTTTACCAGCGCCAGGAAAGGCTTGGAAAAGGTAGAAAGGCTGTAGCCGGCAATCACCAGCCCTTTGCGAGTTCCCAACCGGTCCGAAACCTGTCCGGAAACAATCTTGAGCAGGCTGGCAGTGGTCTCAGCCACCCCTTCAATCAACCCGATGGCCGCCGTCCCAGCCTTAAGCACATTGGCCAGGAACAGCGGGATGAGGTGAACGATCATCTCGCTGGAAATATCCGTCAAGAAAGAGCCAGCCGTCAGCGCCCAAAGATTGCGCGGCAGGTTTTGGAATGGTTTTATGGATTGGGACATCCTTCTCTCCATTATTTTCGCAACCGGAAAACCGGAGTGGGGTTAATCATGGCATAATCCCAGCTCTTCGATGGACGAGGAACAGCCATGCTTAATTATTTTACACCCGAATACACCGGCCCGGCGTTCGAGCTTTTTGGCGCGGGTCATTTGCTGGTTCTCTCGATTTTATTTTTCTTGTGCCTGGGGGTGGTGTATGGGCTGCCCAAAACCACCCCGGAAAACCACCGCCGCTTCCGGCGCACCCTGGGCTGGACCCTCATTCTGAGCGAGCTTTCGTGGCAGATCTGGAACGTGGTGTACGGAACCTGGTCCGTAGATATCATGCTGCCCCTCCACCTTTGCGGTATAACCGGGTATTTGGCCATGTACACTTTGCTCTCGGATGATTTCCGCTTTTACGAGTTTATCTATCTGCTGGGCGTGGGTGGGGCCTTCCAAACCGTGATGACCCCGGACGCCGGCATTTATGGCCTGCCGCATTTCCGGGCGATCCAAACCTTTGTGGGCCATGGCGGGATCATCCTGGCCGGGCTGTACCTGGTGGTGGTCGAGAAAAAGCACCCCACCCTGCGCTCCATCTGGCGGGTGTTTTGGATTGGGAATGTGTACATGGTGGCGGTATTTTTCATCAACCTTGCGTTGGGCAGCAATTACATGTTTGTCATGCACAAACCCGAAACCGCCAGCCTGCTGGATATCCTGCCCGCCTGGCCCTGGTACATCATCCCTGTCGAACTGCTGGCCATCCTGACCTGCCTGCTGCTATACCTGCCCTTTGGCGTGCGCGCCTGGCAATCCCGGAAAAATGGGGGGAGTTTGTAGGTTGAAGGTTGTGGGGTGTGGGGTGTGGGGTGTGGGGTGTAGCTGCGGCTTTAGCCGCACCAGGTGTTTGAAGGAGAAGGGGGATGTTGTTTCCCCCATATCCTACCGTAGGGGCAGGTCGCCGCGCAGCGGGGACGCGGCCTGTAAAACCAGGGCCACGTACGTCACGATAACACCGACCCATCCGCCGACCTGCCCGTGCTAAAAACCGCAGGCACCCCCAACCCGGAGGCCGGGTCCGCTGCCCCCAAAGCAGCCTATCCACATTAAGAATCGCAACAATCTATAAGCTTTCTCTATGTAATCATTTTGGTTTTTGTTATAATTGCGCAACTTATCCAAAAAGGAGCTGTACATGAAACAACGCTTTTTTCGAACATTGCAGTGGCTGCTGGTTCTGACAGCGCTGACCGCGGTGTTATCGGCCTGCACCAGCCAAACAGGCCCCTCAAGCGACAAACCTGAATTCACGGTATACCATTCCCCTGGCTGAGGCTGCTGTGGCGATTGGATGGCCTATATGGAGCGCAGCGGTTACCCGATGAAGGTGGTAGACACCAACGACCTGGCCGCCGTGAAAGTGCGCTACAACATACCCACAGCCCTCCAATCCTGCCACACCGCCATCGTGAATGGCTATATCATTGAAGGTCATGTCCCTGTAGATAGCATTGAGCGGCTGTTAAAAGAACAACCTGCGATCGCCGGCCTGGCTGTGCCGGGGATGCCCATCGGCTCCCCCGGCATGGAAACCCCAGGCTGGGAAAACGAACCTTACGACGTGCTGGCTTTTGATGCAGAAGGCAACACCAGCGTTTACGCCAGCTACAACCGCTAAGGCTTTAACACCAACAACTGGCCGCCCGCTTCAGCCTCGGAGCGGGCCCAGTTGGTGGGGTGATAGTCAAGCATCCGCCAGGTATTCATTAAATCGTCATACTGCGAGCTGACCGGGTGACCGCTCTGCCCGGTGCTTTGAATCATCCAGCTTCCGCTCAGGTTGCCCAGGTCAATCACCTGGCGCATGGCGGGAATGCAGCTCACCGTAAAGGGGGCGCTGCTGCGCCAGCAAGTTTTTTGCGGCACCGATTCACTGCCATTCGTGGGAAAGGGGCCGCGGTTGAAGATATTTTCAATCAAGCCAATCCCTGAACTACCCAATGTAGCGTGCCGGAACGTGATGGTGTGCAGGTCACCCCACTGCCATTTGTCCAGGTTTTCACCCAGTTCTTTTACCCCTTTTTCAAAGGCTTTTTCAAAGGCAGTGGTGAGAATTTCATTGCGGTCTTCCACCCGTTGGGGCGTGGCGATCTGGTCCCACCAGGCATTGCCAGGGTCGCGCAGCAGGTGGTAGACCACATCCGAGGTGTCGCTGGCGGCGCCGGGCAGGTTGCGGGGCAGTTCATCCGAAAAGATTGCCGGAATCAATTCAGCCCAAAACAGGTTAAATAAGGCGGCTTCGGCGCTTTCAAGGGTCATATCACCATCCCACACCAGCAGCCGGTCGCGGGCCGCAGCCAGGGCTTCATCCTCAAAAGACAGATCTTTCAGGTAGGGAATGATTTCCAAAGCGTTCAGGTTGGTGTTGTCCGTCTGGAAGTCCTGCATATCCGCCATGGAGATACCATCCGGGTCGCTGATAATCAGGTCGGTAATCCGGGCAGCCCGTTGGCCCATATCATAGCCTTTGCTAAGCAAGTAGGGATATTCGCTTTCACGCACCTGGGGATTATTGGCAGTGACGATAAAGCCCTGCTTGGGGTTAAGCACCTTGGGCAGGTGTTCGTAGGGGATGTACCCGGTCCAGATGTAATCATCGGTCCAACCGGGAACGGGCAAGGTGCCATCGCCCCCGGCACGAACCGGAATGCGCCCCGGAAGAACATAGCCAATATTGCCGTCCACGTCAGCGTAAATCCAATTCTGCTTGCCAGCATCAAAATAGGCCAGGCTGGCTACAAATTCCTCCCAATTTTGCGAGAGAATCACCCGTTGGACGGCCTCGGCAGAGCGCACCGGCTCCAGCCCGGTCCAGGCGTAAGAAAGGGCAAACAAGTCCAGCCCATTTTCCGTGTATGCAAAAGTATTTTGGGTAATCATGGCATCGGAAGCGATGACCCCATTGCGGGTATAGCGAATTTTTAACACCACAGGTTCCGTTCGCCCGCGCACCTGGATCTCTTCATAGCGAATGTCCATATCTACCCATTCACCATTGACTTCATACTGGTCGGGGTTGGCAGGGTTAATGCGCTCAATAAATAAATCTTCCACGTCAAACGAGGCATTGGTCAGGCCCCAGGCAATCCGATCGTTGTGACCAATCAAAACACCGGGCACACCGGGCAGGGAATAACCCCGGAAGCGGTAGGGGCAGTCAGGGGTTTTTTCCACACAGTGCATTCCCACCTCGTACCAAAGGGAGGGCATCTGAACACCCATGTGTGGGTCATTCGCCAGGATAGGTTTGCCGGTTTCTGTCAAATCGCCGGAAACCACAAAGCTGTTCGAACCCGCGTTAAGCTGGTAGCCCATTTCTTCCAGGTACGCCAGGGCGTCAGAACCACCGCTGGCCTGTTGAAAAACGTCCAGAAGGTAGGTGGCTGCCCCAGCATCCAGGGCGGGCACGGCAGGAACATCCGCTGAAGGCAGGGTCAGTTTGAAATCTTCAGACTGCACAATCACAGGCCGGTCGCTGCGGTAGGCCGGGTTGAGATCTGCATACTGGTTTTCACCCACAGCCAGCAGCCGGGCCACATTGGTCAGGGCGCTGGCCGGGGAACCGCTCTGGTCATAGACCATCATATATGCCCAAAGGAGAGAATCCACCGGCTCCCAGGGTTCAATTTCCCAGCGCACACCCTGCAATCGCAGCAGGGAAAACTCCAGGCCCAACCGGCCCGGGGAGCGGCTGGAAATATAGGCATTTACCCCGGCTGCATAGGCTTCAAATACTGCCTGGATTTCAGGGTCCATCATTGCGTATGCTTTTTCAGCACTCTGGGCAAAACCCAGGTGCCGCAGGTAGCGGTCAGCAGCCAGGGCAGGCTCGCCCAGCACCTCAGACATACGCCCGGCACCCGTGCGGCGGTTCATTTCCATCTGCCAGAAACGCTCCTGGGCGTGGACGAACCCCTGGGCAAAGAACAAGTCAGCCGGGTTTTGGGCGTAAATATGAGCAACACCATAGGCATCGCGCACCACTTCCACCGGAGCGTTCAGACCTTCCACTTTCAGCGTTCCTTTTGTCTTCGGCAGCGGCTGGCGGGTGAGCCAAAGCCAATAACCACCCACCCCAAGAACCAGGAAGGCGACCACACCAAGAACTATCAATGGAATTTTAAACCGTTTGATCATAGGATACACTCCTTAAAGATGAGATTGGAATGATGAGACAATCGCAGAAGTGGGGGCCATTATAATCCGAATAATCAAAAGAGGAGCATTCAAAATGTCTCCCTGAGGGTAAAACGCAGAGATGGATTCTCAGTTCCTGCGGTCACCGTCTATGGCAGTAGGAACGATTGAGGCGGCTGTGCTCTTTGCCACGATTTCTCGTGTGGGTATAAACACCGTCAAGTATAATGGGTTACGAACGCAACAAATTCGCAACAAGGAGATGGTATGATCGAAGTTTTGCCCCTTCAATCATTAACCCTGACAGATATCGAACACCTGGTAATCGGATATGTATCCAATGCCAGGTACGAGGTAGATAAAAGCGAATCCAGCGAAGGGATGGGGTTTCGCATCCGGAAAATGTCCCTTTCACAGCCCTACATCAAGCACTGGGAGTTACCCGACGAAGATCTTTTGGGCTTATACCAGCAGCTTCCAGCCCAGGGCTTTTCATTTGGCGCATACCAACACGGCGAGTGTGTGGGGCTGGCACTGGCCGAACCGCGCCTGTGGAATCGCAGCCTGTGGATCTGGGAACTGCATGTTGCGGAAGCCGTGCGCGGCCACGGGGTGGGTGGCCGGCTGTTGGCGGCGGTGGAGCAAAAAGCCCGGGGTAACGACCTGCGAGTATTGGTGTGTGAAACCCAAAATACCAACGCCCCGGCCATTGCTTTTTACCAAAAAATGGGCTTCAGCCTGCACGGGCTGGACCTTTCGTATTATTCCAACCAGGATTACCCGGATGGAGAAATCGCCTTTTTTATGAAAAAACCGCTTTCATAACAAACAACCCATCCTGGCGTTCGACACGCATGGCAAATGGAAAGCGATCGAGATCCACACACAAGGCCAAATCTCCGAAAGGCATATCGGCGTCATTTAATGCAAGCAGGTAGCTGGCATCGCGTGAGGCTCGCACACGCTCCAGGTAGGGAGCAGAATCCGGGCGCAAACCTGAAAAGTGAGCCTCCAGGTAGTCGGCCAGGGCCTGGTCTTCATCGCCCCGCCCATCCGGACCATATCCGGTAATCACAAAAGTAACCTGGTCTGGGGCCAGCGATTGGATATAGCGAACGGTGGCACTGGCGCATACAAAACTGGCCGCCAGCAGCACATCTGCCCTGCCGCTGCGCACAATGCCCTGGGTTCCAGCCCCGGTGCGCTGAATCACCCGCCGGCCGCCCAGGTCTTTTCCCAAAATTGCACTGGGGGAGTTGCCATAATCGAAACCTGGGATGATCCTGCCGCCCACTTCACCCATCATCAGGGCGTCAGGGAGGCGCTTTTTGGCTTCCCAGGCGTCTTCTATACTTCCCACCAGGTAAATTAGAGCAGCGCCTGCGTCAAATGCAAAAGCAGCCATCGTGAAGGCCCGAATCACATCAATAGCAACCACCAACCCGGTGGCAGTGGTGCAGGTATCCAGGTTGGTATGGTAAAAGCGCATGGTAACCTCGTGGGGGGCAGCGTGTTCATCCGGGTTTGAGCAAAAAAAGATTATACCAGTAGTCCTCCTCCAACCCACAGGCATGATTGCTTCCTCCCCAGGTAGTCACGGTTTCAACCGTGTCCCGCCACCTGTAGCCGCGGCGTTAACCTTGCTTCCGCCCCGCTGGGGCGGCATGTTTATAGGAAGGGGTGCAGCTTGCTTACCAATGCCGTAGGCATGGCATTATCCAGCCACATTTCCCAAAACAAGCCTCATCCATCATGCCAGCCCTCCGGGCTTCGGAAAATCGCCGGGTATTCCCAATAATCATTACAGCCCCCCGGGCTTGAATGCCCCTCCCCTTGTAGTCATCGTTTCAACCGTGCCCTCTCTTTGACCAGGACTTCAGATTTCAACCCCATGGTTCATTGAATTGAAAACCGGGGTATAATTGTGAAGAAATCAACAAATCGCCTTCGGGGCAGGGTGAGCGCACCGCGCAATTCCCGACCGGTGGTAAATGGGTGCAAGCCCAAAGCCCACGAGCGGCCACGCCGCACGACCCGGTGTAATTCCGGGGCCGACGGTACAGTCCGGATGAAAGAAGGTAATGGATCAACACAGCCTGTGCATCGCGCTGCCCATTGGCAGGGCATGCACGGCGTTTTTGGAATGCCATCCATCCCACCCCGAAGCATTGGTACACCCACTTGCAGCGGGGTGTTTTGTTTACCAACCCGTGTAATGGACATGAAGCAGCCCCCACAATTAAGCCCCCAAAAGCCAGCCGCTCCGGCAATCCTGGCCAGGCGACTGCGCCAGGCAGGATTGCTTCTGGCTTCGTTGGTCGTGGCGGTGGCGTTGTGGGAGGGTTTCACCCGCCTGGCGGATTTGCCGGTGTTTATTCTCCCTCCACCCGGCCTGGTCTGGCAAAGGGCGGTCACCAGCCTGGCAAACGGACAGCTGCTTTACCATGCGGCTGTCACACTGCAAGAAGTTTTGCTAGGCCTGGGATTGGGGGTGGGGGTTGCGGTGGTGTTGGGCTACAGCCTGGCAAAATCGCACCGGCTTGAAAAAGCCCTCTCCCCTTATATCATTGCCAGCCAATCGGTCCCTGTGGTAGCCATTGCGCCTTTGCTGATTATCTGGTTTGGGTCGGGGTTGTTTTCGAAGGTGTTGATCTGCGCGCTGATTGTCTTCTTCCCGGTCCTGGTTAACACTGTGGTTGGGCTGCGCTCTGTGCCTGCCGATTTGCACGACCTGATGCGCTCCCTGGAAGCCACCCGCTGGCAAACGTTTCGATGGCTAGAACTTCCTGCCGCACTGCCTGTGCTGCTAGGAGGCTTGCGAGTCGGTGCCACCCTTTCCGTAATTGGCGCTGTGGTGGGCGAGTTTGTTGGTGCCGACCGCGGCCTGGGGTTTTTAATTAACGTGGCGCGCGGCCAGTACGACACCGCCCTGGTTTTCGTGGGCGTCATCAGCCTTGTGATCATGGCGTTGGTACTGTATGGCCTGGTTCTCGGGTTAGAAGCCAGGTTCCTCGCCTGGCAAAAATAAAAGTAGAGGTGATGAAATGATCAAAAAACTTTGGATTGTGCTGCTTTTGTTGGCTGGGCTGGCTGCCTGCCAACCCAGGCCCACGGCAACCGATGCGCCGCTGCTGCCCATCCGGCTGCCCATGGGGTATATTCCCAATGTCCAATATGCCCCCCTGTACGTAGCCGCTGAAAAGGGCTATTTTGCCGAAGCCGGGCTGGAAGTGACCTTTGATTACAGCTTTGAAACCGACGGTGTTGCGCTGGTTGGGGCAGGCCAGATTCCATTTTCCCTGGCTTCGGGTGAACAGGTGCTGCTGGCACGCGCTCAGGGGCTGCCTGTGGTGTATGTCATGGCCTGGTTTAACGATTTTCCCGTTGTTCTGGTTTCTCGCAGCGAGAGCGGCCTGCAATCTCTGGATGACCTGCAAGGCCAACAAATTGGCCTGCCAGGGCTGTTTGGCGCTTCGTATATCGGCTTGAGGGCGCTGCTGAACGCAGGTGGTTTACAAGAGAGCGATGTGCGCCTGGAGTCTATCGGCTTCAACCAGGTTGAAGCGCTTGCCACAGGCCAGGTGCCCGTGGTGGTAGGGTATGCCGCCAACGAACCCATTCAAATGGAAGCCAGGGGCTACCCGGTAACCGTGTTCCGGGTAGCCGACTATGCCCACCTGGCTGCGAACGGTCTCATAACTAACGAGGCAGCCATTGCCTCCCAGCCCGAACTCGTCCAGGGTATGGCCCGTGCATTTCTACGCGGAATTGCAGATACCCTTGCCAACCCGGATGAAGCTTATGAGATCTCCAAAAAATATGTTGAAAACCTGGCAGACGCCGATGAAGCGGTGCAAAAACAGGTGCTGGCCGAATCGATCAAATTTTGGCAGTTCAGCCAGCCGGGCCACACCGACCCTGAAGCCTGGGTAAACATGCAGGCCACACTGCTCGATATGGGCCTGCTGACCACACCGCTGGACCTGGAAAAAGCCTACACCAATCAGTTTGTTCTCCCATAATCTTGCATCCCCCATGAGCCAACTGCCGCTGGAAAGACCCATCCTATCTGCTCACAGCATCTCCCACCACTTTAAGAATGGCGGGGAAATCCTGCCTGTGTTAGAAAATGTGAGTTTATCCGTTTTTCCACAAGAGTTTGTGTGCATTTTGGGCCCATCGGGCTGCGGAAAATCCACCTTGCTGCGCATTCTTGCCGGGCTGCTGCAATCCAGCCAGGGCGAGGTGGTTTTTGAAAACCAGCCGCTCACTGGGCCGCGCCGCCGGATTGGGATGGTTTTTCAAAACGCCAACCTGATGCCCTGGCGTACGGTGCTGCAAAATATCACCCTGCCCCTCGAAACCGCCGGGGTATCGCCACAGCAGGCCAGTCAAAAAGCTGCCGCGCTGGCTGCCCTGGTTGGGCTGACCGGGTTTGAACACACCTTGCCCCGCGACCTTTCTGGGGGAATGGCCATGCGGGTGGCCATCGCCCGGGCCCTGGTTCACGAACCCGACCTCCTGCTGTTGGACGAGCCTTTTGGTTCCCTGGATGCCCTCACCCGCGAGCGCATGGGGGTAGAGCTGCTGCGCATCTGGCAGGCCCACCAAAAAACCGTCATTATGGTGACGCATTCCATCAGCGAAGCCCTCTTCCTGGCCGACCGGGTTCTGGTGCTCAGCCCACAGCCGGGCAGCCTGCGCCTGGATTTAGCGGTGAACCTGCCCCGCCCGCGCACCCTTGACCTGCGCTACACCCCGGCCTTTGGTGCACTTGCCCGCCAGGTGCGCGCTGCAATTGGGGGCTGAAAGATTCAAGATGAAATCACAACATTTGAGCGCTCCCCATCAACATATACCAACCAACCTGGGGAAGTGGTATATTATACAAAAATCCCAGCCCCCAGCTGCATGATCCCTGGGGAATGGAAAAACCAGGATTACCAGGAGTACACTTCCATGAAGTTTCTCGCCAGATCACTCACCGCCGCCAGTCTGTTGTTGGTGCTGGTTGGCTTATTGCTTCCAACCTCTGCCGCTGCCCAAGGACCCATTCGCTTCTCACGCGTTCAGGTGGAATTGTGGCCCGAATATGACCAACCCGGCATGTTGGTGATTTACACCGCCAGCCTGGCTTCATCGGTGCAGCTTCCTGCAGAAATCACCCTGCGCATCCCAACGGCAGCCGGCGAACCCAACGCCGTAGCCATCCAGCAAATGGATGGCACTTTAATCACCGCAGCCCACACCCGAGAAATCCGGGGGGAATGGGCATACATCACCTTTACCAGCGCCCTGCCAGGCATTTGGCTTGAGTTTTACCAGGAAATTCCCACAAACAGCACCCTGCGCAGCTACGATTACCAGTGGCCTGCTGATTATGGCGTAGACAGCCTGCGAATATCCGTCCAACAGCCCTTAGGCTCATACAACATGTCCACCTCCCCCCGGCTTACCTCGGTTAACGAAGACCAAAATGGACTGGTGTATAACGCGGCCGAAATCGGGGCCGTGGAGGCTGGCGAATCGTTTAACCTTTCCATCCAATACGAAAAACCCGACAACACCCTTACAGCAGAACGGCTGGCGGTTGTACCCGGCGGCCCAATTGCCACCGCCCCCGCCACGGTAGACACCATCTCCGAATACATCCCCTGGGGCATCGGCATCCTTGGCCTGGGAATTATCCTGAGCGGAATTTACTGGTATTGGAAATCTGGACAACAACCTCAGCCAGAACCCAAAGTCCAGCGCCGCAAAATGGTTGACCCCGAGTTGGAATATGAACGCAGTGAAGCCGCAGTCTATTGCCACAACTGCGGCAAGCGCGCCGGAGGCAACGATCGGTTTTGCCGGTCCTGCGGGGCCAAGCTGCGCAAATCCTGATTTTTACGAAGATTTGGACCGAATCAAACCAGCGCGCAGGGCGGCCATCACCGCTTCTGTGCGGTTTTGCGCACCCAATTTTTGCATGATATTGCGCATGTGATATTTAATGGTATTTTCGCTCAGGTCCAAATGTTGGGCAATAGCTTTGTTCGATTCGCCATCGGCAACCATACTGAGCAAATCAATTTCTCGCAATGTAAGCGTATTGGTAGGTGCCGCTGGGGCCTGCGCTTTTTGAGAAAAACCCTGCATGATCCGGGCAGCAGTCTTGCGGGTAACCGCGGCCTCCCCTTTTCCTAAACCCTGAAGTAGTTCAATAAATTGGGTAGAATCCAGGTTTTTATGCAGGTATCCATCTGCACCACAGCGAATGGCTTCATACAAGTTTTCATCATCATCCGACACCGTCAGGATGACCACTTTGGTTTGCGGGTGGCGCTTCTTAACCTCACCCAGGGCGGTAATGCCATCCATTTCTGGCATCAGAATGTCCATCAACACAATATCAGGTGAGGTGGCTGCAATGACTTCAAGCGCATCTCGGCCATTGCCCGCTTGCCCAACCACATGAAACCCTGATGCTTCTAAAAGGCTGATGATGCCATCGCGAAAGAGAGAGTGATCGTCTACAACAAGAATGTTTTTCATAATTGCGGAATATTGTACTTTAAAAGCAGCCCAATACGGGAACCAATCCCTGGAGAGGATTGGATAGACAAAATTGCACCGATTGTAGCAGCCCTTTCTTGCATGGTCAGCAGCCCCAGACCGGGCTTTGCCTGGCTGGGGCGGAAGCCCACCCCATTGTCCACCACTTCAACCAACAAACCTGCGGCCTCAACAGCCAGGCGCACAGAAACCTGACTTGCGGCAGCGTGTTTTTTGGCGTTATTTAGCGCTTCCTGAACAATACGCACCACCTGAATTTCAACATCTCCATCCAGCGCAACCTGGCTGGCCTGCGGGTCTGTTTCCAGCACGGCCTGGACTCCACCCAGCAGGTTGCAGCTTTCCACCTGGTCGGCCAGAGCTAAAGCCAGGCTGCGGCCGGGCTGGGCAGGGCTGCGCAAACCAGCAATGGCCCTGCGCACATCCTCTGCAGCCTGGTTGGCCATGGCAGACAGGTTGGCAAGCTGGCCGGCTGCATCGGTTAGATCCCCTTTCTCAACCAGGATGCGGAGGGCACTGGCTTTCATATTGACATACCCCAAAAATTGGGCGGTACTATCATGTAAATCGCGCGCGATACGCGCCCGTTCCGCTTCCACTGCCTGCTGCTGTTGTTGGACCTGGTTTTTTCTCCTTTGATCCATTTCTTCCAGGCTCGCGGCAGTCCGGTTTATATGATGGGCCAGTTCATCCAATTCATCGCGTGCCGGGTTAGCAATCGGAATTCGAACCCCAAAATGGCCGGCAGCCAGGCGGGCAATCGGCTGGCGCAAGCGCTCAACTCGCCGGATCACCATCCAATGGATCAACCAATACACACCCAGGGATGTGAGCAGGGTAAACCCAAGCGAAGAGATTAAGTCCAAACCCACATCGTGGCCAAGCTGTTCCCTCAGGCCGCTTAACGACACATCCACCAACATCACCCCCAGGTTTTCTTCATCCGATTGGTGGCAATCCTGGCATGAAGGCTCATTGGCAATGGGGATGGCGATTCGCAGCAGTTCAGGATTGGTATCCAGGTCTATACTTAACGGACGCTCCCCGGCCCCTGGATGACAGGCAGCACACTCGGCATCTTGATAAGAATATGGAATCACCTGAGCCGCCCCGCCAAGCCGGGTATCCACCACCAAAAACCCATCGGTATCCAACAGCATGGCGCGCACCATCGGAGGCTGGTTGGCGGCATCGTTCAGGGTTTTCACCAGCAGCGGAAAATCATTTTCCTGCATCATCTCACGCAGGCTGGTGGCCAGCACAACGCCAATTGCCTCAGAACTGATTTCTGCCTGCTGGCGAACCACAGAAATCTCATGGAGATGCTGGCTGATTGAGAGCCCAGAAAAGAAAACAAAAACAGGCAAAGCAACCCAGAAAGCCACCCGCCAACGCAGGCTTTGGTTTTGTGCGGGGGTGGGTTCTTGACCTGTTTTTTCTCTCACGGCAAAAATAGAATGCACTAAGGCATGGGGTTGCTGGCTGCCCAGTCGGAGCCAAGCACCACTTCTACATCCACACTGCTGGCTGGGTCATAACGCAGAAACACCCGCTGGGGCTGGATGTTGAGCGTTTCCACCAGGAAATTGAGGGTATAGGGATTGCCTGTGTAATCATAAATGGAGGTCAGGCTGACAGCCTGGTTGGCATTTCCAAGGCGGTCGCCTGGGATGGTAATTCCCAACGAACTGAGATATTCCGCTGTGCGAGCAGCAAGACCATCCCGCCCACTACCGTTATAAATATAGATGCTGGCGGCCTCTGTTTGGGCCTGTTCAGCTTCAGAAAGCGAAGTCAGTGGGCTTGCCAGGTTGGCTGTGCCAAACACCTGGTCGCGCAGCACCCGAATCTGGTCCGGCATGGGCTTAAGCACTTCCTCGTTTTCAGGGGTGGTGAAGAAATTGACATGCTCTTTACCGATGACCCCACGCCGGATATTTTCATCAGAAATATCCAGCGCCAGGCGAGCCAGGGCAATGGCCTGTTCCAGGTTCATGTTGGTGCGCACACCGCTGGCCATTTCCTGGTACAGGATAGGCGCTTTGGCCAGCAAAAGCGGGTAGAGGTTAAACTCTAGCACCCGCCGCTTAATCGCCAAAATCACCTGCTGTTGGCGCTGGGCCCGGTCAAAATCGCCGCCTTCGGTATTGCGGGCGCGGGCATAGGCCAACACCAGGTCGCCAGGGTAAACGGCAATGCCCGGTTCCAGCCAGCGCGGCGGGGCTTCGCCAATCGGGTCCACTTTAATGGGTTCTGGAATATCCAGCTTCAGCCCATCCAGTTCATCAATCACGCGCACGAAGGTCGAAAAATCCACCACGGCGTAATAATCTACCGGAACCCCAACCACACCTTCTACCGTTTTTCGAGCAAGCTCTGGCCCACCACCTGGTAATTTATATAATTCACCATACCGATAGGCCGTATTAATCCGGTCATTTTCAAAACCAGGAATCGAAACATACAAGTCACGGGGGATGGACAAAATGCCGGCGGTTTTCGCCAATGGATCTACAGAAAGCAGGATCATGGTATCGGTGCGCGGCGCACCTTCGCCCGATTCCCAATCACGATAATCAATCCCCATGACGAGCACCGTCACCCGCTTGGCGCCATCCCAGGTTGGGCCGTTATCTACCGGGACCAGGGTTGGTTCAGGTTCCCCTGGCGCAGCGGTGGGCAATGGGCCAGCCGGCTGGGTGGGTGTTGGCGTGGGGGGCTGGTGATTAAAACCGGGCAGTTCACCCAGGCTGGTGACCTCCCACCCCTGGACCATAACTCGAACCGTGCGATAGGCAGTTTCTGCTGCATATACCAATAAAACCAAAAAAACCACCCAGAAAACAACCCGGAGGATAATTCGGATGGGTTTATTGGACGTTAATTTCATCAAGGAATGCCTCCTGAAAGTTCAGAATCATCATCAATAATCAAATGCCAACTATGGTGTGGGTGTGAGGACCTGACCCCAATCGCTGCCCAGGTTAATTTCGATGTCCACTTCACTTTCGGGGTTATAGCTGTGAAAAATGTGGCCGGGGTCTATGTCAAAATTCTCAACCAGATACTGCAAGGTATAGGGGTTGCCTGTGTAATCAATCACAGTAGTGACTTGGTAAGCCCGTTGGGCGTTACCGGCCTGCGCAACATTCAGGTTTTTTGCCCTCAGTTGAGCGCTGGCATTGGCGGCCAGGCCTGGTGTGCTGGTTGCGTTAAGCACAGCAATTCTGGCATCTTCTTCTCGAACCAGTTCGGCCAGCGGGCGGGTTTCCACCTGGGGTGTAACCGGCGGGCTGGCCGCAAACATTTCATCCCGCACCTCACGAACCCTGTCCAGGTCGGGCAGCAAAATAAACAAGCCATCAGGGGAATTGGCGTAGGTCACATCATCATAGCCAATCGAAAGCCGCTTGATGCTGTCCAGGGGTACTTTTTGCGCTGCAAGCCCCATCCGGATGATTTGCTCCAGGGTGAGATTGGTGTTGATGCCCGCTGAAAGCTCACGGAAAATAACGGGGGTGCGCGTGATCAGGATCGGAATCATGTCCAGGCTGACAATTCGATCGCGAATGGCAAGGATAACCTGCTGCTGACGTTGGGCCCGGTCAAAATCTCCGGCAGGGGTGTTCCTGGCCCGGGCATAGGCCAGCGCCAGGCTGCCCGGCAAAACCTGCACCCCAGGCTCAAGCGTCCGGGGGATATCCGGGCCCACCGGGTCAATCAGAATCTCTTCCGGAACATCAACCTTAACGCCATCAATCTCGTCAATAAAACGCACAAAGGCGTTGAAATCCACCTGGGCATAATAAGGAATTTCGATGCCCAAAAACTGTTCTACGGCATCCAATGTTGCACCCGGACCCCCACCGGGGTGGTCGTAGATCACCCCCATGGTATAGGCTGTGTTGATTTTGGCGTATCCATATTCAGGAATATTTACCCACAAATCACGGGGAATGGAAAGCATGCCTGCCGTGAGCGAGGCGGGGTCAAAGGTGAAAAGAATCAGGGTATCCGCACGGGCTGGCCCACCGCCTTCTTCCCATTCGCGGTAGTCCAAACCCATTAACAGAACATTCACCCGGCTGGAACCATCCCAGGGTACCCCGGCTGGGCCAGGGCTGGTTTGGATGGGACGGGTGGCATCAATGCCCTGCTGGGTCAGGTCTTTTACGGACGTTTCAGGCGAAAAAGGCCCGGGCTGGTCGGGTTGAAAGGCTGTGCTGTTTTCCAGCCCTGGCACACGCCAGGCAGAAATCACCTCGCGCACACCTTTATAAGCAGCCCAGGCTGCAATGCTGATGAGCGCCAGGAAGATGAGCCAAAGCACAAGGCGAACTGAAAACCCCTGTGGTTGATTGCGTGACGTGTTCATAATATCGAGGGGGATTATAACACGCCCGTAAAAACTCACCTAAAAGTTTGATTAAGCCGGAAGCCCTGGTGTTTGCCTTTCCGAAACAACCGCCCAGCCAGATAGGCACCCCCTCTGTCGTTTCGTACCACCCCAGGCGGCGAGCGAAAGCGACCGAGAAACCTTGCCCAACGCGGGCAAAGTTTCTTCCCAGGCCCATCCATTGTCCCCCGGCCCCCAGTTCCCCACTCCGAACTACACACTCCCAACTATAAACCACATCCTCGGGTAAAATATATCCCTATGTCTGTTCTGGTTGTTTCATCTCTCGCCAAATCTTACGACCCGGTGGATATCTTTGCCGGGGTCACGTTCAGCCTGCCCTACCGGGCGCGCTACGCCATTGTCGGGCCAAACGGAATTGGTAAAACCACCCTGCTGCGCATCCTGGCGGGTTTGGAACCCGCCTCGGCTGGCTCGTTCCAGCTGGCCAAAGGGGTCTCTTTGGGCTACCTGCCGCAAGAAGCGGTTTTAGATGCCCAAAACACCCTTTGGGAAGAATGTTTAAAACCTTTTGAACCCCTGTTGGCCCAAGAAAAACAACTCAAACAGTTGGAAACCGAAATGACCACCAGCCAGGCAGAAGCAGAGCTGGAAGAAATTTTAGAACGCTATGGGGCGCTGCAGCACACTTTTGAACAGCAGGGCGGCTATACCTACCAAAATCGCATTCAACAGGTGCTTACGGGCCTGGGGTTTGAGCGCAGCGAATATGAATACCCGCTGGGCATTCTCTCTGGCGGCCAGCGCACCCGTGCCCTGCTGGCGCGCCTGCTGCTTTCCAACCACGACCTGCTGCTCCTCGACGAACCTACCAACCACCTGGACATTGCCGCCGTGGAATGGCTCGAGAACTTTTTAAAAGAGTGGCCCGGAGCGGCCCTGTTCGTTTCTCACGATCGCTATTTCATCGATCGGGTGGCTACCCACATCCTGGAAATGGACCGGGGGGTGATGGAAACCTATCGCGGTAATTATTCCGACTATGTCAACCAGCGCGAAGACCGCTGGGCACAGCGCAAGGAATTTTTCGAAACCGAAAAAGCCCGGCTGGAAAAAGAGCTGGAATTCATCCGGCGCAACATCGCCGCCCAGGGCGTCAGCCAGGCCAAAGGTAAACTGCGCCGGCTAAGCCGCTATCTGCAAGCCGTGGAACAGCTGGGTTTTGAAGGCGTGCGCGGCAAACAGTGGGGCGAAATTGCCGAAGATGCCGATATTGGCAACATCCTCAGCGTAGCCGACGCCCATGCGCGCATCAAGGGCCTGCGCCCGCCCAACGATACGCACAAACGGCTGCACCTGCGCCTGAAACCCCGCCAGCGATCCGGCAAAATCATCCTGCGCACCCACAACCTGCAAATTGGCTACCCTGGCAATCCCCTCTTCGCGGCAGATGATATTGAGTTTTTACGCCTGGAGTGTGCTGCCATTATCGGGCCGAACGGTTCAGGTAAATCCACTTTCTTAAAAACCATGCTGGGCAAACTGAATCCCCTGGAAGGCGAGCTTTCCCTGGGCGCAAGCCTGGACATTGCCTACTTTGCCCAGGCGCACGAAGGCCTGAACCCCAATCACACCCTCATCCAAGAAATCAATCAGGTCGCGCCGGGCATGCTGCCCGCCCAGGTGCGCGATTACCTTGCCCAGTTTCTCTTCACCGGGGAGGATGTTTTCAAACCGGTCAGCGTGCTTTCGGGTGGCGAGCGCGGGCGGCTGGCACTGGCGAAAATGTCGCTTTCCGATGCCAACCTGCTGCTGTTGGACGAACCCACCAATCACCTGGATATTCCCGCCCAGGAAATTTTGCAAGAAGTTCTGGCCAATTTCGACGGTACGGTAATCCTGGTCTCCCACGACCGCTACCTGATTGACAAACTGGCCACGCAGATCTGGGAAATCCAGGCCGGCGAAAAAAGGCTGAAGGTCTATAAAGGCAATTACCAGGAATACCGCCTGCAGGTCAGCGCCCTGGCCGATGGCAGCGCCAGCCAGGCCGTGGCCGAACGGGTTGAGTTCCGTTCAAGCCAGAAAGAAACCCGCACCCAGGAAACCCGCCAGAAAAACCAGGCCCAAATTGAAGACCGCAAACGCAAAAAGCGCCTCAATGAAGTGGAAAGCCAGATTGCGCAGCTGGAAAAGCGCAAAGCAGAACTGGTTGCCTGGCTCGAAAACCCACCCGCAGACCCAGGCAAGCTGCACACCCTGGGGCAGGAGTATGTGGAAGTGGAACACGCCCTTGAAGAACTGCTGGATGAATGGGCCTTTTTACACGATTAGTGGTCGTATTTCAATAAATGCGGCCATTTGCGCACAATAGCCCCCACACTCACCAAACAAGCCACCCCGCCGCTGATAATGGCGAACGGCACACCAAAAAGCTGCGCCACTACGCCCGCTTCAATTTCGCCCAACTGCGGCCCGCCCATGAAGAAAATCTGGTTAATGCTGGTCATCCTTCCCCGGATCTCGTCCGGGGTGTTCAGGTTGCGGATTGTATTGCGAATGACCGTGCTGACCGAATCGGAGGCGCCCACCATCATCAGCGTCGCAAAAGCCACCGCCAGGTTGGGCGCAAACCCAAAGGCAATGGTAGACAGGCCAAAAAACACCACCGATACCAGGAAAACCGGCCCCTGCCGTCGAATTTCGCGAAACTGCGAAATAACGCTGGCCGCCAATAAGGCCCCAGCAGGTTGGGCAGCCACCAGCCAGCCGTAGCCCTCCTCACCCACTTTTAAAATCTGCTTGGCCACAATGGGCATCAGCGTGTTGGCCGATGAGAAAAACGTGGCCGCAAAATCGGTGATCATGGTAGACAAAATCAACGGGTTGTGCCAGATGAAGCGCACCCCTTCGCGAATGGCCTCCCAGCTGACCGGGTCCTTGCGTTCTGTGCGCCGCTGCTCCACCTGCCCCATCGCCAGCAGGGCAAAAATCACGGCCAGGAAAGAGATGGCGTTGAGCAGGTAGGCTGCGCCCAGCGTCCAACGGGCAATGATGTAACCGCCCAGCGCCGGGCCCACAATCGAACCCGTGCTGAAGGCAATCGAAGTCAGGCTGAAGGCGTTGGGCAAATCTTTGCCTGGCACCAGATTGGGCACCAGGGATTGCCGCGCCGGGCCATCAAAGGCAATACTCACTGCCTGCAGCGCGGTGATCAGGTAAATATGCCAGAGCATAATTGCCCCGCTGAAAGTGAGCAGCGCCAGGGCGGCTGCCAGTAAAAGCTGGCTGGATTGGGTCACCAACAGCACCCAACGGCGGTTGGCGCTGTCGGCCACGGCCCCGGCGACCAGCGAAAAGACAATCACCGGCAGGATGCGCGCCGCACCAATCAGCCCCAGCGCCAGGGGTTCGGGGGTGATTTCGTTGATGTGCCAGTGGATGGCGGCAAGCTGCATCTGGCTGCCTGCCACCGAAATCATCAACCCCAACCACAGGTAAAGAAACCTCCGGTGGTACAGGGCAACCGGGATATGGATGAAACGAAGTGGGTTCATACAGGGCTTTCTATGGGGTTTTTAGGTTCCCCAATCACGCAGGTAGAGAAAATCGTAGCCAATCGTGCGGTTGCTCAGCTTGGCAATCGGCGGGAGCACCCGTTTAAAGTGATTGCGCTGCACCCGCCGCACCACGTTGCGCACAAAATCGGGCGCAAAACCGGCGTCAATCGCATCCTCCGGGCTGTAGCGGCAGTCCACCAACAGGTAGAGAAGCTGGTCGGCGGCTTCGTAGGTGAAGCCCAGTTCGCCCTCGTCCGTCTGGTCGGCCCACAGGTCGGCAGAAGGGGGCTTGTCCACAATTGCAGCAGGCACGTCCAGCGCCCGGCTGAGCTGGCGCACCTGGGTTTTGTACAGGTCGCCAATCGGGTTGATGGCGCAAGCCGAATCACCGTACAGGGTGCTGTAGCCCAACAGAATTTCGGTTTTATTCCCCGTGCCAATTACCAGCCCGCGGAAAGCCTCAGACTGGTCGTAAAGCACAATCATCCGGGCACGGGCCATGGCATTGCCGCGGCGCAATGCCCCGGCGGCGGGGAATTGATCAAAATAGGCATCTACCATACCGCTGATGGGCACCGTCAGGGTTTCAATGCCCAGGGCGTCGCTCACCAATTGAGCGTGCTCCAGCGAAGCCGGGGAAGAGGTGGCATAGGGCATGCGCACCCCCAGCACATTTTCAGGGCCAAGCGCTTCGGCAGCCAGGTAGGCCACCAATGCCGAGTCAATGCCGCCTGAAAGGCCAATGACTGCCCGGGTGAAACCCATGCGGTTAAGTTCGCTGCGAATAAAGCCTGTCAGAATTTTGCGGGCAAGCGAAATGTTGATCGTTAAATCGGTCATGACAGCCTCCAATTAGCGGTGCGCAGAAGATTGGCCTTCCAAAATGCGGCTAAGCTCACGCTGCACCAGGGCAGTGCGCTCATCGCGCAGCAGCGGCAGCCGGGCGCGGGTGCGGTGGATCTGCTTTAAATCCAGATGGGCCAGGGTGAGGGCTTCTTCGTGATAGGGCCCGCGAGCAGCCAGCTCACCATCCGGGTTAAAAACGGTTGCACCGCCCCAAAAATTGAGGCCATCTTCGTAGCCCACCCGGTTGGTGTGGGCCACAAACGTGGTAAACAGGCTGGCGTAGGCCTGGTTGATGTGCTCCACCCACTGGGCAGATTCAAGTTGGTTTGCAGAACGCAGCCCGCGCCCAGGCGAAGCCGACATGAGAATCAGCAGGTCGGCGCCATCCAGCCAGAGCAGGTAGGGCGGCGAGGCATGCCAGAAATCTTCGCAAATCAGCATACCCACTCGCCCAAAGCGGGTGTCAAAAGCCCGGATTGCGTCCCCCCAGGCAAAGAAGCGGCTTTCATCAAAAAGCCCGTAGGTAGGCAGGTAGACCTTATGGTGAATGTGGACTACCTTGCCCCGGCTCAGGTAAGCCGAAGCAATGTAAAACCGGCTGCGGCTGTCTTCATCCACAAAGCCCACAGTCATGTCAATATCCTGGCTGGCCTGCAGCAGGGCGCGGAAGGTGGGGTCGTCTGCATCCGCAGAACGGGCCACCTGGGGAACCAGGTCTTGCAGCACATAACCGGTTAGCGAAAGTTCGGGAAAAACCACCAGATTGGCGCCCTGAGCCCGGGCCTCTTTGGCCAGGCTCAGGTGTTTTTCCAGGTTGGCTTCCACATTCCCAAGGACCGTGTTGATTTGAGCGAGGGCAATGGTTAATTTCATGGCAGGGTATCTCCGGAAGAGGGTCTGGCAGGCGGAAGGATAAAAACCAGCAGCACAATGAGCAGCGCGGGAACAGCAAGCATCAGTCCCGCCCAGGTGTCCAGCCGCAGGCCCTGGAGCATTGGGCCAGGGTCGGCGCGCCAGGCAGAAAGAACGGTGGTCAGCAAGCAAAGGCAAAAAAAGAGCAGCGCAGCGTCAGCCCCTGGCCGCTTGAGGCGCGGCAGAAGGCCGTCAACCAACGCCAGCAGCCCAACACTGCCCAGGGCGCCTAGCGTTTGCAGGGGAACCCGGGGGGAAGCAATTCCCCACTCATCCAAAACAGGGGGCAGCCAGGCCCCGGTTGTGGTTTCACCATAGGCACAGCCCGCCGGGATGCAGGCCAACCAGGCCGCCGCAGACACCATGGCAAATAGGGGCATGACCGCATCGGCAGCCCACGGGCCATCCGGAACCAACAGGGCAGCCAGCAGCAGCGCCAACCCCGCCCCGGCCAGGGCGCCCGGCCACGAAAGCCCACCCAGGGGTGTTTGAACAATTTCCAACGGCCGGGCAGCAAAATACTCCCAATGCACCACCACATAAGCCGCCCGCCCGCCCAAAACAGTACAGAACAGCACCCAAAACCCGGCCCCGGCAGCCAACCCGCCCCCGCGCTGCACCGACCAGCCCATACCCAGGGCTGCTCCCAACCCCACCAACAGGCTAAACCCAAAGATTGGAATATTGCCGGGCAAGGTCAAAGCAGTGGTCATGCGCGGAATAATACCCCATATTATCTGGTTTGTGTTTACAAGTTCAACTGTATAATTACTATGAAAGGCAATCGGCTTAAAATCACAACCGAATTATTCGGCTGATCAGGCTGGTTGCTCAAGGGAATCGCCGGAAAAACCAGGAAGGCTGAGAAAAAACCTTTGGCGATTTATCAAGAAGGCATAACTTCCATCAAACTTCAAGAAGTGCCTGCCCTCAACCATTTGAGTCTGCTCCACCGCTGCCAAAGCACCCTTGACCCTGGCGAGTAGGAGGAGCTGGAGGATGTTGTATGCTGACCGATTTTTTGCTCAATCCCAATATCGCCTATCTGCTGTTGGTTGCGGCATTCCTTTTAATCCTGATGTCCCTGCTCACCCCTGGCACCGGGGTTTTCGAGGCAGGGGCCATCCTGACCATCACCCTGGCAGGCTGGCAAATTTACACCCTGCCCGTGAACTGGTGGGCTTTGTTCGTTTTGGTGGCCGGGGTAGTGCCCTTCTTCCTGGCAGTGCGCCGCTCGGGCCAGCGCCTTTACCTGATCGTGTCTATCGCGGCCCTGGTGGTCGGCTCTGCCTTTATGTTCCGGGGTGAATCGGGTTGGGTGCCTGGGGTTCACCCATTGTTGGCCAGCGTCGTATCCATTTCGGTAGGCGTATTTCTGTGGTTTGTGGTGGTAAAAACCCTCGAAGCCCAGTTTTCCCAACCCGCCCACGATCTCGACCAGGTCATCGGCGCCTTAGGCATGGCCCGCACCGATATCCATTACGAAGGGACGGTGCTGGTCAAAATGGAAGAGTGGAGCGCTCGTAGCGAAGAGCCTATCCCATCCGGCAGCCGGGTGCGGGTGACTGGGCGCGAAGGGTTTGTTTTGGTGGTCGAGGCTTATCAAGGTTCTCCTGCCCATCTTTAATATGGGCTTCAACATACTTTTCAATCAATCGGAGGTTTTTTATGTACTATGCACCATTTTTACAAGAAGGCGCCAGTTCCCTGGGGACACTGCTTTGCCTGGTTGGTGGTTTCCTGGTTTTTGCGGTTTTGGTTTTGGCCAGCGCCATCCGGATTGTTTCGGAATACGAAAGACTGGTGGTTTTCCGGCTGGGGCGCTGCCTGGGCGCAAAAGGGCCTGGGTTGATTATCTTGCTGCCTATTATTGACACAGCCCGTAAGGTAGACTTGCGCGAGCAGGTGCGCGAAATTCCACACCAGAACTCAATTACCAAAGACAACGCCGGCGTTTCAGTGGACTTCATCTGGTATTACAAGGTGTTAAACCCCACCGACAGCGTGCTGCAAGTAGGCAACTTTGAGGCCGCCGCCCAGGGTATGGCTACCACCACGCTGCGCGCTGTCATCGGCAACATTTCGCTGGACGATGTCCTCTCTGAACGCGAGCACATCAACATCATGTTGCGCACCCGCCTGGATGAAGTGACCGAGCGCTGGGGTGTGAAGGTGACCAACGTAGAAATTCGCGAAATTGTGCCGCCGCGTGATATCCAGGATGCCATGAACCGCCAGATGTCTGCCGAGCGCGGCCGCCGTGCCCTGGTCACCGAATCTACCGGCCAGCAAGAAGCCGCCATCAACGTCGCCCAGGGCGAAAAGCAGGCCGCCATTTTGCGGGCTGAAGGCGAAAAACAATCGGCCATCCTGCGGGCCGAAGGCGAACGCCAGGCTCAGGTGTTAACTGCCCAGGGTTTTGCCGATGCACTCCAACGTATCAACGAAACCGCCCGCGAAGTGGAAACCAACACCATGACACTGCAGTACTTCGAAACGCTCAAAGCGTTGGGGGATTCTCCTTCCACGAAATACATCTTCCCGATGGAGTTCAGCAGCCTGCTGAACGGCTTCCTGGGTATGAAGCCCGCCCAGAAAGAGTAACCCATTTTCCTGGTTCTTGCGGCCTGCCCCTACCAGGGACCGCTAAACCTATGAGCCATTCATCCCCCCTTTTTGCCGGGTCAAAAAGGGGGGATTTTGGCGCAGCCACAGGGCGGTGGATAATCATCCATAAATCTTGGGCAGCGAATCCATAAATCGGAATTGTCATCCTGCGAATAGCATAAGGATCATTCCATCATCAAGGGCTGCTTGTGTCATGTCCAATTCTTGAAATGACCCAATGGTCATTGGACACGTTTCCCCTTTGCTTCCCTGGTAAAATATGCCGTGCAATGAATTCCAGCCCCTTTTCCAATTCCTCTGAGGGCCAGGCCGGCTTTGAAATCATTCCGGCAACCTGGCGCGACACACTGGCCATTCACCAGCTTGAAAAGGTGTGTTTTCCGCTGGATGCCTGGCCCCTGCTGGATGTTCTGGCCTCGCTTTCGCTGCCCAACCTGGCCCGGTTCAAGGCGCTGGTGGGTGGCAGGCTGGCTGGCTTTGTGGCCATAGACAACAAACCCGAAGAAGATTTGGCCTGGATTGCGACCGTGGGGGTGCTGCCCGAATATCGCAACCGGGGGATTGCCAGGGAATTGATTTTGCGGGGGGAACAGTCCGTGCATGTCAGCCGGATGCGCCTGTGTGTGCGCATTTCGAATGAACAGGCAATCGCGCTGTACAAGAAACTGGGCTATCGCAGCGCCGGCGCATGGAGCGGCTATTACAACGGCGGCGAAGACGCCCTGATTATGGAGAAAAAGCTGGTTTGACGACCCCTGCGGACAACCGATTTCGATTCAGACCGTTTCGAGATAGGCCTGCAAAAGGTGTCTAATGGGTCGAAAACCCTGCAGTTTTTCAAAAAACTGCAGGGTTTTAAATTAAACGTGCGGGTGCCCGGCGGCCTGTCCTACCAGGTCTATAACGCCAGGAAGGTAAACGCTCAGGCCAGGATATCCAACGGGCGGCTGAGCCATTCCTCCGCTTCGTCAATATTGGTGAACAATTTCAACTGTGTACCGCCAGGAAAATTGGTTTGAGCCGCCACGGCATAAATCGCCTGAGCTACGGCTTCGTTGGCAACCACCACCGCCAGGCGGATGTTGCGGGCAGATGGGTCGCTGTTGGCCTCGACCGCAAAGCGGATAGACTCATCCGAAATGTGCTCCAGCTGGCGCAGGTCATACAGGTTGCGGGTCAACCGGTCGGAGTTAAGCAGATGGCTCATCGCGAACTCGCGCCAATGCAGCAGGGTTTCATGCCGGTCGTCAGAAAAGGTGACATGCATCCCGCCGTCCGGACGGCGCTCTACAATGTAACCAATGCCAGGGGTGGGCTGCCAATCCAGGGGTTTAATTTCATTCACGTTGTTCATAGGTACCTCCGAATAAGGGTGGGGTTCAGGTAAACAGTGGAACCAGATCCGCAACAGCCTGCACATAAGCCAACTGCGCTGATTCGCTCATGGTTGTAAATCGCTGGCACGCGTCTAAAACCAGCGGTAAAACTCGGATATCGCCTGCGGTGCACAAACCGCTAATATCCTGCGACAAAGCAAAGTTTACCGCATTTTGGATCTTTTCCGCATCATCAAACGGCTCGTACCAGGTGGTGTGCGTTTTGGGCTGGTCGCCCCAGGGGCCTTTGGTGATGGTTTTAATGACCATCGTGCCTACGTTTTGCTCTTTGCATTCCGCAATCAGCGCTTCGGCATCACGACGATAGTCCGGCTCGGCATACATTCGGGCGTTCAGCGGGAAAAGTACCGAATCAAAGCGAAAGCGGCGCAGGCCTTCCAGAAACAGCGCCGGGGCCTGCAGCCCGTGGCCTGTAATTCCGATATGCCGGGTCAGCCCGGCGGCCTGGGCCTCCAAAATCCCCTCCAGTGCTCCTCCTTTTTGGGTGGCGGCGTCCAGTTCCTCCAGGGTGGTGATGGCATGAATTTGGTAGAGGTCAAACTGGTCCACCTGCAGCCGTTTAAGCGACCTTTCCATTTCTGCCAGCGCCCCATCTCGGCTGCGCTCCATGGTTTTGCAGCCCAGGAAAAACCGGCTGCGCTCAGCAGGCATCCACGGGCCAATGCGTTCCTCTGCCAGGCCATACGAGGGAGCAACATCAATATGGTTGATACCTGCAGCAATCACCTGCTCCATCACCCGGTCGGCTTCCGGTTGGGTTACGTTCCAAAAAGCAGCTGCCCCGAAAATGGCCACGGTGCTCAAATGGCCAGTCCGGCCAAACATGCGGGTTTCCATAACAAACCTCCTGCAAAAAAACAACCTGCTGGTTCATGCCAGCCCGGGTTAAGGATAACATAAAAAAACAAAAAAACGCAGCCATTCGAAGTTAACCCGGAGATATTCCCAGGCAGTTGGCTTGAACATGATAGAATAAATGCAGTCACTCAGCCCCGGCTTCCGGCCCAGGGGATGGGTGAGCTGTCACCCAACAACCGTCAAAGCGAGGCAGAACCATGGTTGAAGCAGCATATCATTTTCCCACTGGCTTCATGTGGGGCACGGCAACAGCAGCCCACCAGGTAGAAGGCGGCAATAAAAACAACAACTGGGCAGCCTGGGAGCAAGAACCGGGGCGCATTCACCAGGGCCAACACAGCGGGCTTGCCTGCGACTGGTGGGGCGGGCGTTGGCAAGAAGATTTCGACCGGGCCGCCGAAAGCGGCCAAAATGCCCACCGCCTTTCGATTGAGTGGAGCCGCATCCAGCCTGCACCAGGCATTTGGGATGAAGATGCACTAGACCACTACCGCCAGATGGTGCGCGGTCTGCGCGAACGGGGAATGACCCCTATGGTCACCCTGCACCATTTCACCGACCCGCTTTGGATCTCCGAACAGGGCGGTTGGGAGCGCGATATCTCACAGGAATTTGCCATCTTCGCGGAAAAGGTGGTTGGGGCGCTCAAAGAATATGTCCATTTATGGTGCACCATCAACGAGCCGAATGTTTACACGGCCTCGGGGTACGTGCTGGGCGTATTCCCGCCGGGAAAAAACAGCCTGCCCACCGCATTTAAAGTGATGGAAAACATGGTGCGCGGCCACGCTGCCGCCTACCAGGCTGTTCATCGCGCCCAACCCCAGGCCCAGGTTGGGCTGGCCATGCACTACCGCCGCTTCGTTCCCTACCGCCCGGGTTCTCCGCTGGACCGCTGGGCAGCGCGCACCATGTCGCGCACCCTTAACGAGTTCTTTACCGATGCCGCGGCTACGGGTGTGCTGCGCTTCCCGTTTTACACAAAAAAACTGGCCGCAGCCCGTGGCACGCAAGACTTCATCGGCATAAATTATTACACAGAAGAAAACACCGCCTTCAGCCTGCTGCGCCCGGGCGAGCTGTTCACCCGCCGCTTTTACGACCCGGAAGCCCCATTGAGCACAACTGGCTTCATTGCGCACAAACCCGAAGGATTCTACCCAACCCTGAAATGGGCCACCCAGTATAAACTGCCTGTCTATATCACCGAAAATGGCGTGGAGGACCCCGACGACCGCCTCCGGCCGCGCTACCTGGCAGAACACATCCACCAGCTTTGGCGGGCGGTGAATTTCAACTGGCCCATTAAGGGCTATTTCCACTGGAGCCTGGTGGACAATTTTGAATGGGAGCGGGGCTGGTCACAGCGGTTCGGCCTTTGGGCGCTGGATGAAACCACCCAGGCCCGCCGGATGCGCCCCAGCGCCGCCTTTTACGCTGAAATCTGCCGCCAGAATGGCATTTCATCCGATATGGTAAACCGCTACGCCCCCCAAAGCCTGCCCGTTTTATTCCCCGGTTGGGAAGAATAAAAAAAACGTGTGTGCCAGGGTGCCTGAAATTTGTGAACCCCTGAACACATTTTTTCCTTCCCCTTTCTCTCATTCATGGTATAATACCGCCCGCTAAGGTGACAGAAAACTGCCGCCTGGTTGGCACATTTGGAGAGGTAGCGTAGTCTGGCCTAACGCGCGCGCCTGGAGAGCGCGTGAGCCCCAAAGGCTCCGTGGGTTCGAATCCCACCCTCTCCGCCTTTTCCTCCCGGTGGACTTCACGCTGGGAGGATTTTTTTGAACTGAGGTGCCCGATGACAGTTTCATTTATTCACGAACGGTTGGCAAACACTGTCCTGATCTTTTTCATCTTCCTGACAGCCTGGGGCTACCTGCGCTTTTTCCGCAAGCAGGGAATGGATCCCAGCTACTGGGGCGCGCTGGTTATTGCCGAAGGCTTGCTAATTGTGCAAATGCTGTTTGGCGCGTACCTCTGGCTGTTTCTCGACCTGCGGCCTGCCCGCCCCTGGGTGCATTTGCTTTACGCCTTCATCACCCTGGCAGCCATCCCCCTGGCATATTCCTATACCCGGGGAGAAGAAGGCCATGGAGAAATGCTCATGTATGCCACCACCGCCCTGATTTCGGTCGGCCTGGTAATTCGCACCATGGACACTGCCCAATTCGCCCTTCCCTAAGCGCCCACAAGCCGATCCACCACCGCACCAGGCGCATGGTGGCAGCAAATTTTCTCAGGTATTTTGATGGCTTTTAATGGTTGACTCACGTTAAATCGTGTATAATTCACCGTCGTTCATGACGTATTAACTATTTTATTTAACAAGGAGAGAGCTATGGCAAATGCTCAAGCCAACTCGGGCGGGGAAATGAAAATTAACCGCAGAGAGTTTTTAAACCTGGCCTGGTTAGCCTCAATCGGCGCACTGACCCTGAACGTTACAGGGGTTACCCTCATATTTGCCTACCCTCGCTTCAAAGAGGGCGAGTTTGGCGGCACCTTTATCCTGGGGGATTCATCCATCCTTCCGGCAGTTGGGCAGTCACCGATCAACAACCCCAAAGGTAAATTTTGGCTCACCCGCACCGATGAAGGTGTCCGTGCCATTTACAAAGTTTGCACCCACCTGGGTTGTCTTTACAACTGGCAAGAGCAGGAGCAGCGCTTCATTTGCCCGTGCCATGGTTCCCAGTTTGAATATGATGGCGAATTTATCTCCGGCCCAGCGCCTCGCTCCCTGGACGAGTTCGTCATGCGAGCCATTGACCCCGCCTCTGGTGCTGTTCTGGCCGAAACCACAGAACCAGGCCAGGCCCTGGTGGTTTCCGACAACCCCAACGTACTTTACCAGGTCGACACCGGTAAAAAACTGATCGGCAAGCCCGTCTAAGGCGACAAAAACCTGTTGATTGAATCCCTGGTTTAGAGGAGATTTTTTGATGGAAGACAGCAGCAGCAGAAACCTTCAGATCCAGATGGTGCTGGGCACCCTGGCTGTAATTGCATCCGTGGTCATTATGTTGATCCTGGGTTTCCAGGAACAAAGCGCGTTGGCGAACAACCTGGAATCCCAGGAAGCCGCCGCGATTGAAGTCGGTGCTTCTCTGTACGTTGCCAACTGCGCCGAATGCCATGGCGAAGATGGAAACGGCGGAAAAGGCCCATCCCTCCGGGATGAATACTTCTTCACCCAACGCATGAAAGACGTGGGTTGGACCGGCACAATGCGCGACTATATCATCTCGGTTATTGCCAGCGGCCGCGTGGTTTCCACCCGGCCCGAGCAGTACCCTGGCAGCGGCACCTACCCGGCCATGCCCGCCTGGTCGCAAGATTACGGCGGCCCACTGCGCAACGACCAGGTGCGCGACATTGCCACCTACATCCTCAATTTTGAAGAGACCGCCCTGGGCAAAGTGGAAAACCCTGAATTTCTGCCCGGGCCTTCCTCCCGACTGCAGTCGCCCGTTTTCCGCGGGCGGGCCGCAGTGCTGAAGAACAACTGCCAGGCCTGCCATGCCATTCCGGGTATTGGTGCTTCGGTTTTAGGGCCGTCCTTTGAGAACCTGGCCGATGTCGCCGGGCAGCGCATTGAAGGGTATACCGCTGAAGAGTACATTCACGAGTCCATTGTCAACCCCAACGGTTATATCGTGATGAAAGACGACGGCACTTCATACCCCGAAAATCTCATGCCCCAAAACTTCGGCGAAGTCCTTAGTGAAGAACAAATCCAGGACATCATCACTTACCTGCTGGAGCAGCCCTGGAAGAACCCCTAAACCCACATGGAAGCAGAGCTGAGCAACCTTGCGCCCATCCTTGGCGCATTCACCCTTGTGGTGATCATCTTTCTGGGCGTTTTCTTGCGTCGTAAGCCTCAGAAATAATCCAGTGAATTAACAAAAAAACGGCAGGCCTGAAACCTGCCGTTTTTTTGTTGCGGGTGAGCTGGCTCGCCATGAAGAGGAGGCTTCCGCCAGGTGACCGAGCTGCTCACCCATCCCCCCTTGCCGCGTCCCAAAGCCTGAAGCCGGGGCTTGGGGTGCGAGCGGTGGCGACAGCCAGCCCGTTGGCACCCCGTTTCACTTCAAAGTCCCTCGCCCTGGGGCGGGGGATTTAGGGGGTAGGCCCCTGTAATCACATTGACAGTTTACCCCCTTTGGGGTATCCTTCCCGTTTGTCCGGGTGGGTCCGGCGCGGCAGAGACCTTCGAACCGTGTCAGGTCTGAAAGGAAGCAGCACTAAGGAGGAAACTCTGGGTGCCGCCGGGTAGCCTGCCCGGATATTTTTTTAAGTTTTTCTGCTACAATCTCCTTAATGAATCGAAAGTGGTTATATATATTGGCAGGGCTGCTGTGCATGGGAGGGGCTGCCATGAGCTGGTTTGCTTTGCGCCAACCCGCAGCGCCCCAGCCAACCGCCCTGGCCGAAGATGCGCCTCGCCCTGTCCGGGTCTGGGACAATGGCAAGGTGATCGCCATCCAATCCAGTGCCAGCCTTACCGCCAACATACTGGACGAGGCCGGCATTCTGCTCAATCCCGGCGACACCCTGCTCTGGAACGGCACCCCGGTAACCCTGGATGCAACCCTGCCCATCACCCAGGCCGTAGTCCTTCAGGTGCAGCGCGCCTGGCCGGTTACCATAGAAGATGGCCAAAACAGCCAGGTGCTCACATCGAATGCACTTACTCTTGGCGCGGCTTTGTGGGAAGCGGGCTTTACCCTGAACCCATCCGACCGGCTTTCCCTGCCCCTGGATACGCCCCTGAACCAGCCGCTCACCGTCCAGGTGGTTCGCGCCGCGCCGCTGGTCATCACAACCGGAAACCTCACCCTTACCCATTGGACCACCGCCCAAACCATCGGGGCGGCCCTGGCAGAGGCGGGTTTGCCGCTGCAGGGGTTGGATTACAGCCTGCCTGCCGCCGAAGAACCCCTTCCGGCAAACGGGTCGGTGCGGGTTGTGCAGGTCCGCGAAGAAACCATCGTGGAGCAAACCCCCATCCCATTTGAAACCCTCACCCAACCCGTGGAAGACCTCGACCTCGACCAGACCCAGGTCATCCAAACCGGCAGCTACGGCATCCAGGCCAGCCGGGTGCGGGTGCGCTATGAAGATGGTGTCGAAATCAGCCGTGAACTGGAAGCTGAATGGCAGGCCGCCGCACCCCAACCGCGCATCCTGGGCTACGGCACCCGCATCACCATCCGCACCGCCGACACAGCCGACGGCCCGATTGAATACTGGCGGGCGGTCACCGCCTTTGCCACATCCTTTTCTCCCTGCAATCTCGGAATTCCCAATTACTGCAACAACGTCATGGCCAACGGCCGCCCGGTCACCAAGGGCGTGGCGGCGGTCATTCGCTCGTGGTACAACGTCATGGCAGGCAGCAGCGTGTATGTACCTGGCTATGGCACCGCCGTCATTTCCGACATTGGCGCCGGGGTGAGCGGGCGCAACTGGATTGACCTGGGCTACACCGATGAAGAATGGGTGCCCTGGGCCCGCACCGTGACCATTTATTTTCTCACCCCGGTTCCCCCCGCCGATAGGATATTATGGATTCTCCCCTGAACGAACTACCCCCATTGGATGTGCCCGGGCTGCTGCGCAAATATGGCCTGCGCCCGGATAAAAGCCTGGGGCAGAATTTCCTGCTCGACCCCCACGCCCTACACCGGGTGGTGGCCGCGGCCAACGTCCAGCCCGGCGATACCGTGCTGGAAATTGGCCCTGGCCTGGGCAGCCTGACCCGCTTCCTGGCGGTCGCGGCGGCGCAGGTGGTGGCGGTGGAACTGGATGGCGATTTGCTCGCACCGCTGCAAGAGGTGCTTGTGCCTCACCCCAATGTCCGGGTGGTGCGTGGCGACATTCTCGACCAGGATCCCAACCGCCTGATGCCGCCCGGCCCGTATATTGTTGTCGCCAACATCCCCTACTACATCACCTCGGCCATCATCCGCCACCTGCTCGAATCGGCTCGCCCCCCCCAGCGCCTTGTCCTGACCGTCCAGGACGAAGTCGCCCGGCGCATCTGCGCACCCGCTGGCGACCTCTCGCTGCTGGCCCTGTCGGTCCAGGTCTATGGGGCACCGTCCATTCCGGCGCGCATTCCTGCCGGGGCTTTTTACCCCCCACCCAAGGTGGACTCTGCCGTGGTGCGGGTGGACTGCTACCCGCAACCCCTGGTTGCGCCGGAACTGCTCGACCGTTTCTTCAAACTGGCCAAAGCCGGCTTCAGCCAGAAACGCAAAACCTTGCGCAACAGCCTGGCCGGCGGGATGGGCTGGCCCAAAGAAAAAGCCGAAGCCCTGCTCACCGCCGCCGAAATTGACCCAATGCGAAGGGCCGAAACCCTCACGATCCAAGAATGGGGAAAATTGGCCGATTGCTGGCAAAAAACCAACGATGGCCCATAACATCTAGCTCGGGCCACAATAAACCGAATATGTGATGTGGGTGTGGTACATAAAAACACATACCACACCCACGGTTGAACCATCAGGGCAGGGTGTAGATGTACGCGTTGCTGAACGTGCAGCTGGTTTTACCCGATTCATGGTAAAGAAGGTAGCCAAATTCACCTTCGGAACGCCGGGTGATGTTGACCGTACCTATCCGGGTTGAATTTGCATACACCTGCAAATTGGTACCCCTGGCAATAAACCAATAAGAATTGGTTGCGCCATTGTCGAGTTTTATGGCATCGTTAAATTTCCACTCGCCAGTAGTGGTGGACTGCCACTGCCCATAGCGCCAGAGTTCAATATTCCAGGCCGGAGCGCCAGAAAGGCGGAAGGCAAAGAACTGGTACTGCTCTCCTTGCTCCAGGTTATCTTCAGATCGCAGGACAATGCCGCAGCCAGCCAACCCGCTGGTAGATTCCCAGGTGATATCTACCCGCATGACAAAATCCTTGTACGCAATATCGTTCATCTCGCGGATAATCAGGGCGTCATAAGTTTCCGTTTGAAGAACCTCACTTGCTCCGGCAGGTTGATACCAGGCCAGCGCTCCACCAGCCGGATCCACACTCAACTTTTCAATCTCGACAACCACCTGGGCAAGTTTCTCAGCGGCTGCTGCTTCGGCCTCCGCTGTGGCGGTAGCCCTAAAATTGGGCGTGGCTGTAAAAGTGGCGGTTGGAGTAGGTTCCGGGGTAAAGGTTGCCGTTGGCTCTGGTGTATTGGTCGGAACAGGAGTATCCGTTGTTGTGGGGAGCGGGGTGTTGGTGGGCACGGGGGTTTGGGTTGGTAGTTCGGTTGGAGCAAGCGTGGGTGTGGCCGTAGGTGGGGCAGCCTGGGTACAGCCGGCAAACAAGAAAGAAAGCAGCAAACCAAGGGATAACGCCCATGGATACAAAGAGATGGGTTGCTTTTGCAGTTTAATCAATTTATCCTCCTATTTTTGATTTTATGGTATGAGTCTAATAGAATCCATTCCGGGATATCTTTTGGTCTTTCCCACCTCCTGTGCAGTTGAAGATGCAAAAACGAGTGCTGCTTACCCACCTGGGCATGGCGTAAAACGTACGCCCAACTTTGAACAAACTCCGTTGCTTTTTTCAGCCTTTCCTCAACTCATACCCCCATCCTACAATGGAAGGATAGAAAATTGGAAACGCTTGAAGTTCACCAAACCAGCCCTGAACTTTCGGGTGAGCTTAAGTTATATTACCTTTATTTTACAGATAACAGGGAAAATTACAAGGAATTTTCTGGCTGGGAAAATCGCGAAAAAAATCAATGAATTTGGGCGGTATACGTCTGAGTCCCTGGCAGGTTACGCCTGCCAGGGACTCAGACCATTTGAATTCCCCCCATTCCCGGCGGGAAGGGGGAACACAGGGAGGTTGGTGAGTGGTTGGCTATTCGCCGGTAGGCACCCAGATGTTCTTAACCTGGGTGGCCTCATGGAGGAAGACCTCGCCCTCGCCTTGTTCGGCATCGAACCAATCGCGCGGCTGGCCGTAGCCAACCCAGGTACGTTTCATGTTAGCGGCAGATTCATGCTCGACATGGTAGCAGCCCTGGGCATCGCCAAAATACCACACGGCATCCACATCCTCATGCTGCACCAGGGTTTTGACCAGGTGGTCCCGCCCGCCCGTGACGATATTGACCACGCCGCCGGGCACATCCGAGGTATCCAACACCTGGTAAAAGTCGGTGGCGCTGAGCGGGTGCTTTTCACTGGGAATCACCACCACGGTATTGCCGCGCGCAATCGCCGGGGCTGCGAGTGAAACAAACCCCAGCAGTGGGGCTTCGTCCGGGCAGGCAATCCCAATCACGCCCACTGGCTCGTTGACGGCCACAGTGATGCCGCGCAGCGTGGTTTCCTGAACACTGCCGCCGTACTTGTCGGCCCAGGCAGCGTAAGTAAACAACCTTTCAACTGACAGGCGCACTTCTTGAGCGGCGTCATCCTGGCTGCAGCCGGTCATGGTTTGCAGGCGGGCGGCAAATTCCTCCCGGCGGGCGTCCAGGTTTTCGGCAATGAAGTACAGAATCTGTGCCCGGTTGTGGCCGTGGCGCATCGCCCAGCCGGGTTTGGCGGTGTGGGCCGCGTGGGCGGCTTCGACTGCGTTGCGAATGTCTTTGCGGTTGCCTTCGCCCACCTGCCCTACCAGGCTGCCATCCGGGCCAAACACCGGGCGGGTGTAAGCGCCATCCGGACGGGCCTGCTTGCCGCCAATGTACATCTTGGCAGTGCGGTCCACAGGGGCTGGGGCGCCGTTGGCAGCGCGCTCATGGGTTGGAAGTGCCGGAAGCGCAGCAGTTGAGACTGCCCCCCAACCAGAGGCAGGCGCAGCCAGCAGGCTGGGGCGCGGGCGGGGCTGCCAGGCCGGGCGCAGGTATTCAAACAAACCTTCGCGCCCGCCTTCCCGACCAAAACCGCTTTCGCGGTAGCCGCCAAAACCCGAAGCCGCATCGAACTGGTTGGTGCAGTTCACCCACACCGAACCAGCCTTTACTTTGCTGGCCACATCCAGGGCAAGATTGATGTTTTCACTCCACACGCTGGCAGCCAGGCCGTAGCGGGTGTTGTTGGCCAGCTCAATCGCCTCCGACGGGCTGCGGAAGGTCAGCGAAACCAGAACCGGGCCAAAAATTTCTTCCTGGACGGTAGAGGCTGCCGACTCCAGGTGGGTGATCAGCGTGGGCGGGTAAAACAGGCCTTTTTGCGGCAGGGAAATATCCGGCTGGAAGACCTGCCCGCCTTCGCTGGCCCCGGTTTTCACCCACTGGTCAATCGTGTCCCATTGGGATTGGTCCACAATCGCCCCCATATCAATGCTTTTATCCAGCGGGTCGCCGACACGCATCTGGCCCATGCGTCGTTTGAGTTTCTGAATGAAGCGTTCGGCAATATTTTCCTGCACCAGCAAACGCGAACCGGCACAGCATACCTGCCCCTGGTTAAACCAGATGGCATCCACCACCCCTTCAATGGCGGCGTCCTGGTCGGCGTCATCGAACACGATAAAAGGAGATTTACCGCCCAGCTCCAGCGAAAGTTTTTTACCCGAACCAGCCGTCTGGCGGCGCAGGGTGCGTCCCACATCGGTTGAGCCGGTGAAGGCAATTTTATCCACGTCCGGATGGCCCACAATCAGCGAGCCCGCCTTGCTGCTGCCGGTGATGACATTAACCACCCCCGGCGGCAGCCCGGCCTCGGCCACTATCTCAGCAAAAAGCAAGGCCGAAAGCCGGGTGTACGAAGCCGGTTTCAGCACCACCGTATTGCCCAGGGCAATCGCCGGGGCAATTTTCCAGGCCAACATCAGCAGGGGAAAATTCCAGGGGATAATCTGGCCAATCACCCCCACAGGCTGGTAGGCATGGAGTTCGCTCTCCATCAACTGCGCCCATCCGGCGTGGTAATAAAAATGGCGGGCAAGCAGGGGCACATCAATATCGCGCGATTCGCGCAGGGGTTTGCCGTTGTCCATCGCTTCCAACACAGCCAGCAGGCGGTGGTGCTTCTGGATGTTGCGAGCAATGGCATATAGGTATCTGGCGCGCTCGGTTCCGGGGGTAGCCCGCCAGCTTTCAAAGGCCTGGCGGGCAGCGCCAACCGCAGCGTCCACCTCGGCAGGGCCAGCCTGGGCGGTGTGCGCCAGGGTTTCTCCCGTCGCCGGGTTGAGGCTGGGGTAGCGGTCCAGCCCGGCGGGTTTCACCCATTGGTTGTTGATGAACAGGCCAAAATCGCGCTGGTGGGCATCCAACCAGGCGTTGACAAACTCGGCAGACTCTGGCGCAGGGCCATATTCCATGGATTTAAACAGTTCGAGCAGTTTCATCGGTTGCTCCTATCCCAAAGGCATGTGGTGACGGGCGGCGTAATGGCCTGTCAGGTAGTGGTAAAGCTGGCGCTCCAGGTCAGCCAGCAGGCTGCTAGCGCCCAGCCGGAACAGGTCGGGCATCAGCCATTCATCGCCAAGTTCTTCTTTCATCAAAGACTGCCAGGCAAGCGCCTGTTTTGCCTGGCTAATGCCCCCGGCGGGTTTGAAACCCACCTTGTAGCCCGTGCGGTCGTAATATTCCCGGATCGCCCGCACCATCACCAACCCCACTTCCAGGGTGGCGTTGACCGGCTCCTTCCCGGTCGAGGTTTTGATAAAGTCCGAACCCGCCATCATCGCCACCATGCTGGCCTGGTAAACCTGCTTCAGGCTGGCCAGTTCGCCCGTAGCCAGGATGGTTTTCATGTGGGCCGCATTGCCGCAAACACTTCGAAACTGGCGAATTTCATCGTACAACCCCTGCCAGTCGCCAGTCAGCACAAGGCTGCGGGCAATGACGATATCAATTTCCTGCGCACCTGCTTCAATGGCCTGTTCCACCTCCGCCAACCGTTGGGGCAGCGGCGTTTGCCCGGCCGGAAAGCCCGTGGCCACCGAAGCCACCGGGATGCCCGTGCCTTTCAAAGCATCCACCGCATCGCGCACTCGATTCGGATATACGCATACCGCCCCCACGGTGATGCGCTCGTTCGCCAATCCCAAAGCCGCCTGCATATCGGGGCGCAGCGGTTGGCGGGCCTTGGCACACAGGCGGCGCACCCGCCCCGGGGTGTCGTCCCCAGCCAGGGTGGTCAGGTCCATGCAGGTAATCGCCCGCAGCAGCCAGGCGGCCTGCCAATCTTTCTTCACTGTGCGGCGGCCGACCAGGGTTGCCGTCCGCCGTTCCACCGCACTGCGGTTAACATGCGCCCCGCTGACCCAACCAGCCAGGTCAAGGGGGATACCAGGGTTTCGTTCGTGGGTTGCACTCATAGGGGTTTCATTTCCTTATTTTACAGGGCGGTTTTGGTCGCACCACCGTCAAACAACAGGGCGTGACCATGGATAAACGAGGCCGCAGGGGAGACCAGCCAGGCAATGGTTTTACCAAATTCTTCGGGGCTGCCCATCCGCCCAAGCGGCACTTCGCGGGTGATTTTGGTCATTTCGGCTTCAATGCTGGATCGGTTGGCCGCAGCCCGGTTGGTCATCAACTGGGTGACCCGTTCGGTCTCGGTCCAGGCCGGGTTGATGGTGTTCACCCGGATGCCCTTCGGCCCCAGTTCATTGGCCAGCGATTTCATCAAACCAATCACAGCCATGCGAATCGAATTAGAGAGGATAAGGTTGTCAATCGGCAGTTTCACCGAATAGGATTGGATGGCAACAATGCTGCCAGAGCCGCGCTCGACCATGTGGGGAACTACCGCATAGCACAGCCGCACCACGCTCATCAGGGTAAGCTGGACTGCTTTCTCCCAATCTTCCGGGCCAAAGGCAAAAAAGCTGCCCGGCGGCGGGCCGCCAGCGTTGGCCACAAGAATATCGAGCTGGCCAAAACGCTCCAGGGCAGCCTGCACGACCCGCTCCACATCTTCCTGGCGGGTGATATCGGCAATTACAGGCAGCACATCGGCGCCGGTTTCCACGTATATTTGCGCCGCCGTGTCGTAAATTGCCTCGGAGCGGGAGCAAATGCACAACTTTGCCCCTTCGCGAGCCAGGGCAAAGGCTGCTGCCTTACCCAACCCCTTCGAGGCCGCGGTGACCAATGCAACTTTATCTTTTAATGCCAAATCCATGGGAAGTTCTCCTGCCTTTTTGAAAAGTGGATACACCTCTATTATACCCAACTACATCTCCTCCCCCCTGTAGTCACGGTTTCAACCGTGCTTCCTCCCAACCCACCCCGTAGGGGTGACATTATTATAGAACCCGGCCCAACCAGCTCGCCAATGCCGTAGGCATGGCATTATCCAGCCGCCATTCTCCATACGAGCCCTCATAGTGCCAGCCCTACGGGCTTCAGAGAATCTCACGGCATTGGCTATAATCATGCCAGCCCTCCGGGCTTGAACCTCGGCTCCCTTGTAGTCACGGTTTCAACCGTGCTCCTCCACACCCCACATGCGCCGGGCACGTAAGACAGGCTCGCCCAGGGCAGACATCTCCATTTCCCCCTCCACCACCAGCGGTTGGCGCCGGTCGAGCAGAGCAGCATAACGCCTGCGCTGGTCCGGCGCCAGGCTGACCGGCAGCACGCTCGAAAGATCTTCCAACTCAAGGATATAAGAAGGCTCCCCCTGGTAAAAAAAGCGCTGGAGGGTCTGGCGAATCCCCAACACGCGCACCCGCTGGCCCGGCTTTTCCAGGGCGGCCGCGGTGCTCAGCGCCCCCAGACGGGCAAGGGTTGGTGCTGGAATCAATTCCAGGGGATGGGCATCCACAGCAGCCCCCAGGATGTCCATCTGGGCTGCCACCCGCTCCGCCAGGCTCCAGGGCTGGCCAGGGGCGGGAGCACTGGCCGTGGCGGCTTCAAACAGCGAAAGCTGCTGGAACTGCCACCCGCCCTGCCGGACTCGTAAAAGCATATCTCCTGGGTCGCCCAGGCCATCCAATGCCCCCACCAACACCAGGTTGGCCGCCTCACCGGGACGAGGGTCCACCCGCGTCAGGAAATCTTCAAGCGAGTGAAATGGGCGGCAAGCCTGGATGCGCTGCTGGGTGCGTTGGGTCAGCTCGCGCACCTGGTTCAGCCCCATATACAAAACCGGTTCCCCACCCGGATACGCCACCCTGAACTCCCCCCGGGCATGGTTGACATGGGGAGGACGCAGGCGCAGGCCCATCCGGCGGGCTTCATTCAAATACACCCGTTGGGAATAAAACCCGCCCCAATTCGCCAGCACAGCGGCCATAAACTCGGCGGGATAATGGGCCTTGCACCAGGCGGCCCGCCAGGCCACCTGGGCGTAGCTGGCTGCATGCGCCTTGGGAAACCCATACCCGGCAAAAGCTGCCATGAGTTCCCATATTTGTTCAGCAGTCTGTGCAGGGACACCGCTTTTTTGCCCGGCGCCTTCGATAAACCGAGCCTTCAGGGTTTTCATTTTTTCTCCAGGGTCAAAATGGCTCATCGCCCGGCGCAGCAGGTCTGCATCGGCCAGGCTGAGGCCAGAGAGGCCGCTGGCAATCCGCAGCACCTGTTCCTGGTAAAGAATCACCCCATAGGTATCCCCCAACAGCGGGGCCAGAGCCGGGTGGAGATGGTGCACCGGTTCCTGCCCCAGGTGGCGGCGGATAAAAGCATCTTTCAGCCCACCCGTCATTGGGCCAGGGCGGTAGAGCGCCAGGGCAATCAACAAATCGGCGGGAGAACTGGCCTGGATTTCGCGCAGCGTCTGGCGCATTCCGGGAGATTCAATTTGAAAACAGCCAATGGTCTGGGCGCTGCGCACCAGCGCCGAAGCGGCAGGGTCGGCCTGCGGAATGGCATCCAGAACCGCCAACGGGTTGGTGAAGGTGGTCTGGTTCCAGGTGTACACCTTTTCGGCCACATCGCCCAAAACCGACAAGCCGCGTGTGCCCAGCAGGTCAATCTTCACCAGTCCAAGCTGTTGGATGGCATCCAGGTCAAACTGGGTGATGACAATGCCCTTCGAGGCCAGGTGCAGCGGGACAAGGTCGGTGAGTACGCCGGGGGCAATCACCACCCCGCCGGGATGAATGGAAAGGTGCCTGGGGTATTCCAGCAGCGCAGCCGCATCTTGAAAAAGTGCTTTGTGCTGGGGAAACTGGGCAGCCAGGTCGGCGTAGGGCAGGTCTTCTTCCTCCCCGGGGCTGCCAGGCCGCCAGCCCCGGTAGGGCAGCGCGGTGGTGAGCTGGTTGGTTTCGGCAGTCGTAAGCCCATAGGCTTTGGCCACCTCGCGCAAAGCCGAGCGCCCGCGCAAGCGGTTGATGGTGGCCACCATCGCCACCCGTTCCCGGCCGTATTGGGTATAGACATGCTCAATCACACGACCGCGCCGGGCTGAACACAGGTCGGTATCAATATCCGGCGGTGTACTGCGGGCCGGGTTCAGAAAGCGTTCAAAGTAAAGGTTCAGGGCCAGCGGGTCGGGCGTGGTGATCCCCAGGCAGTGGGCCACCAGCGATGATGAAGCCGAGCCCCGCGATGCGGTCGGAACCCCATCCCGCCGGGCAAATTCGAGAATTTCAGCCATGATCAAAAACAGCGGAGCATAATTGCGAGCCTCTATCACACCCAACTCATGCTCAAGGCGATTGTGAATTTCAGGGGTAATCTTCCGGTACAACTGCTGCGCGCCTGCCAGGGCTTTCTGACGCAGCACCTGGGCAGCGGTAACCCCATCCGGCAGCGGCAGTTCCGGGTAATGAGGGACGCCCAAAGGCAGGTCCAACTTGCAGCGTGCAGCGACTTCGAGCGTGCGCTCCACTGCCCCCGGAAAAGCCGTGAACCGCGCCCCCATTTCCCCCGGAGACATAAAATAGGCCGCAGGCGTAACGACATCTTCCGCCGAAATTTCCGACATCCGGCGCAGGGTGCGCATGGCCGTCAGCAGTACATGCAGGCGATGTTCTTCCGGCCTGATAAATGTGACATTATTAGAAGCCACCGTTGGAACCCGTTGGGCGGCGGCCAGGCGGGTGAGGGCTTCGAGGGCAGCATGCTGCGTGGTGCGGCTGCCCGAGGCGGGCGCAAATTCCAGCGAGACATACAAACGCTCCGGGAAAATCTCGGTCAGCCGGGCCAGGTATGCGCTGGCGGCGGCATTTTCCCCGCCCTCCAGCAGGGCCTGCAGGGGGCTGGGTTGGCTGCCCACCAGGCACACCAAACCCTCCGCCCCACCCGCCAGCGTTTCCCACGCCAGCCCCGCTTCCGGGCGCCGGTCGGGGGCCATTTGCAGGACGCTGCTCAAGCGACAAAGGCTGCCCCAACCCGTCATATTTTCCGCCAGCAGCACCAGGCTTCCCAACCCGGCGGGATGCTGGACAGGCAGTTCACAGCCCAGGATGGGCTGCACCCCGGCAGCCTGGCAGGCGGTATAAAACGCCACCGCCCCGGTCAGCCCATGCAGGTCGGTAAGCGCCAACGCCGGCATTTGAAAACCAGCCGCAGCCTCCACCAATTGACCGATGGAAGCAGTGCCAAACAAAAAAGAATAATAGGAATGGGTGTGTAAGTGCGCGAACACAAGTTCTATTATACCCCAAATCTTTTCGGCTCTCGGTGGCCCTGGGCCTCTGGGAGCACTCAAATGTTGTTATTCCATCCCATTCCCATCCCCCTGCCCACTTCCCGGCGGGAAGGGGACGTTCTTAGGTAGTGGCCACCTGGCGGGCAGTACCCGCCAGGTGGCCACTACCTAAGATTATCCCCCCCCCAAAGCCAGGGGCGGGGGTGGGGGTGGGGTTGGACATTTGCGCCCACCGCGCCCCTGGTTCTCCCCTTCCGACCATCATAAAAAAAAACCTGAAGGTTTTAGAAACCTTCAGGTTTTATATTTTAATTCGTCGGTTTGCGGTCAGCCAACTATCGAGATTGAGTTGCCTGGACAAACGCCTTGAGTAAAATAATCACCCGGTCGGGTTTTTGGAAAAAAGCAGGGTCGGTAAACGTGTCATTAAAAAAGTCGCGGAAGGCAGCCTGGTCTTCCTGGGGCACATCCGTCACCCGCTTGTAGCCCATGGCCCAATCGGGGAAGAGGCGGGTTTGGGCAAGGCGAGCCACCAGCAGGTGCAGGTTGCCGTGGCGGTCATCCTGCACAATCCGGTTATACACCTTGCGCACCGCATCTTCAGGCCCTTCCAAAACCTGGATGAAGTTGCCATCGTGATAGAGCAGCAAACCGGTAATCCCCAGGGGGGCGTTGTTGGTCTGGCTTTGGGCAAGAATTTTTTCCAAATCTTGCGCAGTCATATCTTTTTTGGCAGAGCTGGCATACATCAATTGAAATATCATGGCGATATTTTATCACAACCCTTAATCCCAATCAAAGCCAATTCTTGCAACTTGAATTAGAATTAGGGTAGTTTCTCTTGCCAATCAACAGCAGGGAAGCAATCCGCCCGTGCTCAATACATTTCAGGAGGATGTTGTTGTGTTCAGGACATTTTCAGAAGCAAAACAATATGTAGAAACCCACCACATCGAAATGGTGGACATCAAATTTACCGACCTGTGGGGCCGCTGGCACCACCTGACCATCCCGGCCAGCCAGTTCACCCCGGACTTAATCGCCCAGGGCATTGGGTTCGACGGCTCTGCGGTGGGCTTAAAATCCGTCAAGGCCGGGGACATGGTGCTGGTTCCCGACCTGTCTACCGGGTTCACCGACCCATTCTGGGAAGCCCCCACGCTCAGCTTCATCTCCGCCACCCTGGAGGCAGACACCCACGCTGTCTTTGCCAACGACCCGCGCAACATCGCCGCCCGCGCCGAGGCATACCTTAAATCCAGCGGCATTGCCGACCACAGCCTGTGGGGGCCAGAGTTTGAGTTTTATATTTTCGACAAAGTCAGTTTTGAATATGGCGTTAACCGGGCCAGCTACCGGCTGGAAAGCGCCGAAGCCGATTGGAACAGCGCAACTGGCGGGCATGGTCACTACATCCCGCTGCACGGCGGCTACCATGCCATTCCACCCAAAGACCAGCTCTACAACCTGCGCTCCGAAATGTGCATCCTGCTCGAAAAAATGGGCGTCCCGGTGAAATACCACCACCACGAAGTGGGCGGGCCAGGCCAGTGCGAAATTGAAACCCCCATGATGGGCCTGATGCAGGCCGGGGATGCCACCATGATCATCAAGTATGTCACCAAAATGGCAGCCCACCGCCGGGGGCAAACCGCAACCTTCATGCCCAAACCCCTGTACGGTGAAGCTGGCAGCGGGATGCACTTTCACCAACAGCTATTTTCAAAAGGCGCCAACATCTTTTACGACCCCGAAGGCTATGGCCGCCTCTCCAAAACTGCCCTTTACTACATCGGCGGCCTGCTGCACCACGGCCCCGCCCTGCTGGCCTTCACCAAC
>CAZAYY010000018.1:0-83222 GCA_964489525.1 uncultured Anaerolineales bacterium | reverse complement strand
TGGTGGGCGGGGCCGTCGAGTTCAAAGCCGCGCTTGGCTGTGGGGGTGACCAGGGCATCGCGGAAGCTGGTTTGCACATTGCGCAGGGAAACCCGGTCTTGCGGGCGCTTGGGGCCAGCCAGGGACGGGTCTACGCTGGCGAGGTCCAGCTCCAGCACGCCGGTGAATTCGGGGGTGGGTGAGCTGGCGGTGCGGAAGAGGCCCTGCTCTTTGCAGTAGCGTTCGACCAGCTCCACTTCTTCGGCGGTGCGGCCGGTCAGGCGCAGGTAGCGCAGGGTTTCATCGTCCACGGGGAAGAAGCCCATGGTGGCGCCGTATTCGGGGGCCATGTTGGCAATGGTGGCCCGGTCGGGCAGGGACATATGGTCCAGGCCGGGGCCAAAGAATTCGACAAATTTTTCGACCACGCCGTGGGCCCGCAGCATCTGGACGACGGTGAGGGTGAGGTCGGTGGCGGTGACGCCTTCGCGCAGGCTGCCGGACAGTTTGAAGCCGATGACGTCGGGGGTGAGCATGTCAATCGGCTGGCCGAGCATGGCGGCTTCGGCTTCAATGCCGCCCACGCCCCAGCCCAACACGCCCAGGCCGTTGATCATGGTGGTGTGCGAGTCGGTGCCGACGAGGGTGTCGGGGAAGGCGACAAGCTGGCCGCCCTCTTGTTTGGTCATGACGACTTTGGCGAGGTATTCGAGGTTAACCTGGTGGACGATGCCGGTGGCGGGGGGTACGACCCGGAAGTTGTTGAAGGCGTTTTTGCCCCAGTGGAGGAATTCGTAGCGCTCGCGGTTGCGCTCGAACTCGATTTCGGCGTTGCGCAGCAGGGCGTCGGGGGTGGCGAAAAAGTCCACCTGGACGGAGTGGTCAATCACCAGGTCTACGGGCACCAGGGGGTTGACCTTTTTAGGGTCGCCGCCCAGGCGGGCCATAGCGGCGCGCATGGCGGCGAGGTCTACCACGGCGGGGACGCCGGTGAAGTCCTGCATGACGACGCGAGCCGGGGCAAAGGGCACCACTGGGCGGTTGGCCACCACAGGCGTCCAGCCAGCCAGGTCGGTGACGTTCTGGCGGGTGATTTCGTTCTCATTGCACTGGCGCAGCACGGATTCGAGCAGGACGCGAATGGAGAAGGGCAGCCGGTCCAGGCGGGCAACCAGGCCGGCCTTTTCGAGGGCGTCCAGGCGATAGATGGTGTAGGTGTTGGTGGATGTGCGCAGGGTGCTTTGCGCATTGAAAAAGTCCTGAAGCATGTTCACTCCTTCTAAATTAACGCCTTACGGCGGGATGTTTTTTAGGAAACGCAGCAGGGTTGATTATACTACGGGGGAGGGAGGCGGGAGGGTTTAGGCTTTAAGCTTTAAGCTTTAGGCCGGGAGCCAGGAGCGGGTATTGTGTAGTAACGACTTCAGTCGTTTTTGGGTCGTTTCGAACCGTCACTGGCGGCGAGCGAAGCGAGGGAGAAACCTGGGACACGGATTACATGAATGGGACGAGTAGGGGCACGACATGTCGTGCCCGTCAAAGAAATGGGAGGGTGAACAGGGATGGACCGGATGGACAGGATGGGGGAAGAAAGGGAAAATTTTAAATGTTAAATTGAGGGGAAATTTGGAAATTGGAATTTTGGAAATTGTGGAAGGCGTGGGCTGCAGGCTGTTGGCTGTAGGCCGGGAGCCAGGGGCGGGGAGAAATGGTTTTTGCCAGGGATGGACGGGATGAACAGGATCGGGGACGGGAAATTGGAAATTTCAAATGTTGAATTGGGGGCTGGTTCGCGGTGTCCTCAGGGGAATGGGGGATGGGGATCCGGTGTACAATTGTGGAGGATATTTACCCTGGAGGAGATTCCCATGGCTGAATTAAAGACCAAAGAAACGGATGAGGATGTGATGGTTTTTCTGGAACGGGCTGCGGAGGGGGTGCGCCGGGAGGACTGCCTGACAGTATTACAATTGATGCGCGAGGTAACTGGTGAGGAGCCCAGGATGTGGGGCAGCAGCATCATAGGGTTTGGCCGGTACTGGTATTCCCATCGCGATGGGGAGCGGAAAGAGTGGTTCGTCACCGGGTTTTCGCCCCGCAAGCAAGACCTGACCCTATATGTGATGACCGGGTTTGACCAATCGCAAGAAATTTTGTCCCGGTTGGGAAAGTATAAGACTGGTAAGGCCTGTTTGTATTTGAAGAAGCTGAAAGATGTGGACCCGATTGTGCTGCGCGAACTGGTGGAGAAATCAGTGGCCAGCATGAGCGAGCGCAGGGTTTAGGTCTCAGGGTTTGGGAGGGTAGGAATGTCGTCTCCCCGTGTGCAACCAGCCGGGGCAGGGAAGCCTGAAAGAAGTAGGGGCACGAAATTTCGTGCCCCTACCAGGTGTTTTGGGATAGGGTTTTGGTAAATCAGATCTTGAATTCGCCGTTCTGGTAGAAAAGTTCGCCATCTATGACGATTTCGCTGTCGGTGCGCATATCGCAGATGAAATCCCAGTGCAGGCCGGAGACATTTTTGCTGCCGGTTTCGGGGTAGCCAGCGCCGAGGGCCATGTGCATGGTGCCGCCGATTTTTTCGTCGAAGAGGATGTTTTTGGTGAAGCGCTGGATGCCAAAGTTGGTGCCGATGGCGAATTCGCCCAGGTAGCTGGCGCCGGGGTCGCTGTTGATCTGGCTGATGAGGTAGCTTTCGTTTTTGCGGGCCTGGGCTTTGGAGACTTTGCCGTTGCGGAAGTGGAGTTCGACGCCGTCCACCTCGCGGCCGCCGCGCAGGGCGGGGTAGGTGAAGCGCACCCAGCCGTTGACCGAGTCTTCCACCGGTCCGGTGAAGATTTCGCCGCTGGGCATGTTTTGCTTGCCGGAGGAGTTGACAAATACCCGATCTTTGATCGAGAGGGTCAGGTCTACGTTGGGGCCTTTGACGACGACTTTGTCTTTGCCTTTGAGCCAGTCCACCATGCGCTGCTGGACGGCGTGGACTTCGAGCCATTTGGCCACAGGGTCCGGCTGGTCGCAGAAGGTGGCGCCGTAGATGAAGTCTTCGTATTCGTGCAGGCTCATGTCGGCTTCCTGGGCGTAGGCCGGGCAGGGGTATTGGGTGAGGGTCCAGTGCAGGTCTTTGCGGGCGGCGCGCTGCATAAAGGTTTGCTGCAGGTGGCGGCGGGCGTTCTGCTGGATGGTTTGTTTCTTGGGGTCCACTCCCGTCAGCGAGCGGGTGTTGTTGGACGAGCGGATGGTGATGAGCACGTCGGCGGTGTCGTAGTAGAGCTGGTCTATCGGGGAAATCCAGGCGAGCTGGTCACCGTTGGCGGTGCGCAGGATGGTTTCGTCAATTTCGTCCGATGTAAAGAGGACGGAGGGATTGGCGCCGAGTCGGAGAACCTCGCCGACAACCAGGTTGGTCAGCGGCAGGGATTCGACCCCGGCGCGAATGAGCACCCAGTTGCCAGGTTTTACGTCTGCGGAGTAACCCACCAATACTTTTGCCAGTTTTTCTAATCTTGGGTCCATGATACCAGCCTTTCGAAAGGTCATGCGGCATGCAAAAACAAGCGGTTTTGCCGCACGGTAAGAAGTTGCGCATATTATAACGTTAAAAATGAATTAATGGGGAGGGTTTTTTTTAGGAAACGTACCGCCCATCCCCCCTGTGTCCCGCCTTCCCGCCGGGAAGGCGGGAATTCAGATGGCGACCTGGCGTTCCAGGCGGTTTAAACCTCGCCTGGAACGCCAGGTCGCCCATTCTCTGCCTCGCCCCAGGCTTTGGGGCGGGGGGAGAAGATCAATTGCCTCTGAGTAGGTGACAGTCACCTCCAGGGTGACTGTCACCTTTGGGGGGAAAGGTGGGTCAGGGCAGGCCAAAGAGTTTGGCCAGGCGCTCGCGGCCGGCTTTGATTTGGGGGGATTTGAGGCGCCAGGTGCCAATCAGGCCGTAGGGCAGGTAGAGGACGAGCAGGATGTAGACGATGCCGAGGATAAAAAAGGAGTTTTCGCCAAAATATTTATCCAGGCTAAAAGCCAAAATGCGGTAGATGGCTGCGCCCACCAACGCTCCGCTGAGTGTGCCAATTCCACCGAGCAGTAAAATGAGCAAGGCGGCAATGGTAAAGCCTAACCCGGCTGTGTTGGGGCTGACGATGGGTTGGAAGAGGGTGTGCAGTGTTCCGGCCAGGGCAGCGGTGATGGACGAGATGGTCAGGGCCGCCAGTTTGAAGTAGAAAGTGTTGAAGCCAATCATCTGCGCCCGGTTTTCGTTTTCGCGAATGGCAATGCACACCCGCCCTGTGGGCGAGTTGACAAAGCGCTGGTAGAGGTAGTAGACCAGCAGCATGAAAACGAGGCTGACCAGGTAGAACTTCAGGCGGTCCGTGGAGGCGTTAAGGTATTCGGGGCTGACCACGCCCTGCAGGCCGACATCGGCACCGGTATAGGGGCCCAGCTCGCGGGATTGTATGATGATATGGAAGACGGCGCCCATACCCAGGGTGACCAGGGCAAAAGTGATGCCTTTGACTCGCGGCAGCACCATACCAAACAGCAGTGCCTGGCCCACCCCCGCAAGCACCACCAGCCCGAGGGTGGGCAGCAGGTCCCAGCCAAAGCTTTTGAGCATGATGCCGGTCAAGTAAGCCCCAACGGCGAAGAACATGGAATGGCCGAAAGAGAGCATGCCGGTGATGCCAAAAATCAGGTCAAAACTCAGGGCGTAAATGCCCAGGATGAACACTTCAATCAGCAGGCCCATCAGGAATTTCGATTGGCCATCTGCGTTGGCCATCACATCGGCGGGGGATTGGCCGGTGAAGATGGCGACCAGGAACGGGAAGAGGAAAAGCAGCAGGATGATGGTTGGCCCGCCCCAATGGTTTTTCAGCCACTGGGTGAGCGAGGTGGGTGTTGGGGTGGTTGGGTTGACGCTCATGGATTTACTCCTTGCGGCCCAGCAAGCCATTGGGCATGACCAGCAAAATAAAGACCATTAACAAGACCGTGGAAGCGGGAACCAGCGGCGGGGTCGGTTTGAAAGGTTCGTCCAGGAAAGGCAGGTTGATGCCAATTTGCCCGTATTTGATGATGAACTGCTGGATGAGCCCGACCAGGATGGAGCCAACCGCTGCACCGGGGAAGCTGGTCAGGCCGCCGATGGCCAGGGCAATCAGGGCATTGATCAGGAAGACTTCGCCCATGGTGTTGGAGAGGCCAATCGAAGGCCCGGCAAAAACACCCCCCAGGGCAGCCAGGCCCACACCGAGGCCGAACACCAGGGTAAATACCTGGCGTACGTTAATGCCAAGGGCTTCGACCATCTGGCTGTCTTGCACACCGGCCCGGATGATCATGCCCAGGCGGGTGCGCTGCAGCAGCAGCCAGACGGCAATGAGAACGGCCAACCCAACAAACGGGATGAAGATTTCGTTGTAGGTGCGCACCCTGCCCCCAAACATCAGGAAAGTGGAGCAGCGGTTGGCCAGGGCGGTGAAAACATTGGTGGTGGCGCAAATTTCGCCTGTAGTGGTGAAGAGGTCGGGCTTCGGCATGGTGAACTCAGGGCGGCCCCAGATGGCCCGCACAATTTCAATGCCCACCAGGCTGATGCCCAGGGTCATCAAAATTTGATAAACCGGGCGGGCATACAGCGGCCGGATGAGGGCGGTTTCGATCAGCATTCCCAGGCCAAACCCACTGAGGAAGGCAGTAAGCACCGCCAGGAAGAAAAGCGCGGTGCGATCCAGGCCCACCAGCCAATCCGTCAGGCCGCCGTGGAAGAAAAAGGAGGCTAACCCCAGGGCCAGCAGCCCGCTGCCTGCAGCCAGGGGAGTGCGCAGGCTTGTCCCATTATCAGCAGATGTTCCCGGTTGGCCCAGGCTGAAGGCGGCCAGGCCCAGCCCAAAGACCACGCTTCCCAGGATTAGCCCCACCAACACCAGGTAAGGGTTCGTGGTGAACAACTTGGGTGTGGGGATGATGTAGTTGCCCTGGGTGGCGTTAAAGGCATAGGTGCCCGGACTTTCAGCAAACAAGGATACGTCCCACAGGGTGATCGGGTAATTCCTCAGGTTGAAATAGATGAGCACTGCTCCCAGGCCCAAAATGACCCAGGGTGCCAGCTTTGCCAGCCAGCCTGTTTTGGGGTCAGATGGACGGCTGCCCAGGCCGGGAACTTTGCCCAACAGCTGCTGCCAGAGTGGGCGCAGCACAATGCCTGCAAGGATCAGTGCTGCAGGGGTGAGCAGATCTACAAACGTATCTGGGCGGACAAAAACCGTCCAACCGATGTAGGCGCCGACCATGAACAAGGTGCCGTGGGCGAGGTTGAGTACGTCCATCAGGCCAAAAATAATCGAAAAGCCAGAGGCTACCAGGAAGGTGAGCGCGCCGACAGACAGGCTGCGCAGCAGGGTGACCGTCCATTCTTCGGTGGTCATGCCGCCTATGGCCATCAGGAAGAGAATGAGCATGACCCCCAGGGTCATATAAAGGGTGCGATTTTTGCGGAAACGATCTAGCCATTGGTTCATGGGGTTCTCCTCAGGCAGCGCCCAGGTAGCGTTGGATGGTTGCCGTGTCCTGGACCAGGTCGGCCATCAGGCCCGATTGGACCGAACGGCCTTCTTCGATGATCACGTATTTCTTTGCGAGCTGGCTGGCGACCACAAAATTTTGCTCCACCAGCAAAATGGTGCTTTGGGTGGAAAGCTGGCGAATGGCGGCCATCATCTGTTCGATAATGACAGGTGCCAGGCCTTCGCTGGGTTCGTCAATCAGCAGAAGCTGATTATCCGGGACAAGCGCCCGGGCTACAGCCAGCATTTGCTGCTGCCCACCGGAAAGGTGGTTGCCGGGAAGTTTGATCAGCCGTTTCAGGTCGGGGAAGAGGGAGAAAATCAAATCTTCCTTGCGGTTGAGGTCGCCCTTCTTGCGCTCGGCAATTTTCAGGTTTTCAAGGACAGACAGGTCGCGGAAGATGGCCCGGTGTTCGGGGACGAAACCAATCCCAAGAGCGGCGATGTCGAAACTGCGCCGGCCCTGGATGGGCAGTCCATTGAATAAGACTTTTCCCTGTCGGGGGGGCGTCAGCCCTAAAATGCTTTTGAGCGTGGTGGTTTTGCCCGCTCCGTTGCGCCCCAATAGTGCGACAATTTCACCAGGAGCGACCTGCACCGTTACCCCTTCCAAAATATGGAACTGGCCGATGAAGGTGTGGATATCTTGAACTTCGAGGAGGAATTGGCTTTGCATGGTTTTCTCCAGGCGGGTGGGGTTCAGGAGGCGGTTTGGGTGGAAAGGTCGCCATATAAGCCGCCCAGGTAGGCAGTTTGGACCTCGCTGTTGGCTGCAATGGCAGATGGGGTGCCTTCTGCCAACACCCGGCCCTGGTGCATGACGGTGATCGTGTCGGAAATACTCATGACAACATTCATGTTGTGCTCCACCAGCACCACGGTTTTCTGCCCCGCCTGCTGAATGTCGCGAATCAGGGCAATCAGTTCGGGTACTTGTTCGGCGGCCATCCCTGCGGTGGGTTCGTCCAACAGCAGGACTTCAGGGTTAGGGGCCAGGATGATGCCCAGCTCTAATTTTCGCTGGCTTCCATGGGGCAGCGTTCGCCCGAGGGTATAGGCTTCGCGTTCCAACCCAACGCGCTGGATAACCTCCCAGGCGCGGGCTTCGTATTGTTTGAAATGACGATAATTGCTGAATAATTTGAAATTATCTTTCCCCAGGGCCTGGCAGGCCAGGCGAATATTTTCCAAAACAGTCAGGTTGGGGAAGATGTTGGTGATTTGGAACGAACGGCCAATACCCAGGTGGGCGGTGCGGTGCAGCGGCAGGTTGGTAATTTCCTGGCCTTTGAAAAAAACCTTGCCGCTGGTCGCAGGCAGGTTGCCGCTGACCACGTTAAAAAAGGTGGTTTTGCCAGCGCCGTTGGGGCCGATAATCGAATGAATGGTGTTGGGGCGAACCTGCATGGTGACGTTGTCCACGGCGACAAGCGCGCCAAACTGTTTGCGCAGGTTTTCAGTAGCCAGGATGGGAGGAGCTTCGGTCATCGCATTTCTCCTTGTAAGGAGGGTGTTGGCGTTGATTACAACGCTGGTGTTTGTGCCAAACTCCAGGTGTATGCTGCGCCGGGTTGGTTTGAACGACCGGGGGCGGCGCACGCGCCGCCCCCGGTTTGGAGGAACCAAAAACTATTTACCGGTCAGGCTTCCGTAGGGCACGTCGCCACAGCGGTCCTTGAGGGCTTCAGGGAGCAGGCAGGGCGGTTCGGGCCGGGTGGTGGTGACGGTTTCAAAGTATTTGAAATCGGGGTCGGTGACGTTGAGCAGTTTGACGATGTACATATCCTGGATGGCCACATGGTCTTCGGGGCGGATGAAGATGGTGCCCTTCGGGCCTTCAAAGGTCAGGCCTTCCATGGCGGCCAGCATTTTATCGCTGGCAGTGTCGCCTTCGGTCGCCTTGATGGTTTCAAGCAGCATCAGGGCAGCGTTCATGCCGTCGGCATCGAACAGGTCGGGGGGCACGCCGTAGCGGGCTTTGGTGTTGGTGACCAGCCAGTCGTTGATTGGGTTCTGCGGGGAAGTGTAGTGGTAGAGGATGCCGCTGGTGGAGCCGATGGCGTTGGAGAAGAAGGCGGGCATGACCACGTTGTCTACGTAAGAAGAGCCAAGGGCCATGGCATCGGTGACGCCCAGGTCGGTTGCGGCCTGCATCATGGCAACAAAGCCGCCGCCAGCCCAGGTGACGATCCACGACTCAGCGCCGGAGGCCAGGATTTGCTCCATGTAGGGGGTGAAGTCGGTGGTGGTGGCGGGGGCAAAGATATCGGGAGCCACAAAGGTACCGCCGTTAACGGTGCAGGCGTCGCGGAAGGCCGCAGCGCCGCCCCAACCGAAGCTGTAGTCGGGAGCAATCTGGACGAAGGTGTCGTACACCGTGGGCAGGTAGACGCACAGGTTCATGGCGTCCTGGTAGTTGTTGCGGCTGGTGCGGAAGGTGTATTCATTGAAGTTGACACCGGTGATGTCGTTGGCGGCAGCCGGGGCCACAATGAGGGGGATTTTGTTTTCAGCGGCGATGCCCTGCAGGGTGGCGGTGGCGCCGGAGCTCACCGTGCCAACCAGCACATCCACCTGTTCGACTTCGATCATCTCACGGGCAATGGTGGCGGTGGTTTCGGGGTTGGACTGGTCGTCGCCGACAATCACTTCGATTTCGCAGTTTTGAACTTTGAAGGTGTTTGTGTTGCCGTTGGCCAGGGCAAAAACCTCACCCGCGCTGCCAGGGGCGCCAGCCAGGTATTCCATGCCAAGCATGAAGCTGCGCAGGATGTGGACGCCGTAAATGGCCAGCGCGCCCGAGCCGTCGGTAATCAGGCCGACCTTGATCGGTTCGGTGCAGGTGAGCGGCTGCGGGCCGGCAACAACGGGAGCGCCGGTCAGGCTGCTGTAAGGCAGGGTGCCGCAGCGGTCCTTGAGGGCTTCAGGGAGCAGGCAGGGCGGTTCGGGCCGGGTGGTGGTGACGGTTTCAAAGTATTTGAAATCGGGGTCGGTGACGTTGAGCAGTTTGACGATGTACATATCCTGGATGGCCACATGGTCTTCGGGGCGGATGAAGATGGTGCCCTTCGGGCCTTCAAAGGTCAGGCCTTCCATGGCGGCCAGCATTTTATCGCTGGCAGTGTCGCCTTCGGTCGCCTTGATGGTTTCAAGCAGCATCAGGGCAGCGTTCATGCCGTCGGCATCGAACAGGTCGGGGGGCACGCCGTAGCGGGCTTTGGTGTTGGTGACCAGCCAGTCGTTGATTGGGTTCTGCGGGGAAGTGTAGTGGTAGAGGATGCCGCTGGTGGAGCCGATGGCGTTGGAGAAGAAGGCGGGCATGACCACGTTGTCTACGTAAGAAGAGCCAAGGGCCATGGCATCGGTGACGCCCAGGTCGGTTGCGGCCTGCATCATGGCAACAAAGCCGCCGCCAGCCCAGGTGACGATCCACGACTCAGCGCCGGAGGCCAGGATTTGCTCCATGTAGGGGGTGAAGTCGGTGGTGGTGGCGGGGGCAAAGATATCGGGAGCCACAAAGGTACCGCCGTTAACGGTGCAGGCGTCGCGGAAGGCCGCAGCGCCGCCCCAACCGAAGCTGTAGTCGGGAGCAATCTGGACGAAGGTGTCGTACACCGTGGGCAGGTAGACGCACAGGTTCATGGCGTCCTGGTAGTTGTTGCGGCTGGTGCGGAAGGTGTATTCATTGAAGTTGACACCGGTGATGTCGTTGGCGGCAGCCGGGGCCACAATGAGGGGGATTTTGTTTTCAGCGGCGATGCCCTGCAGGGTGGCGGTGGCGCCGGAGCTCACCGTGCCAACCAGCACATCCACCTGTTCGACTTCGATCATCTCACGGGCAATGGTGGCGGTGGTTTCGGGGTTGGACTGGTCGTCGCCGACAATCACTTCGATTTCACAGTCGTCGAGCATGAAGGTGTTTGTGTTGCCGTTGGCCAGGGCAAAAACCTCACCCGCGCTGCCGGGGGCGCCGGTGCCATATTCCATGCCGAGCATAAAGCTGCGCAGGATGTGGACGCCGTAAATGGCAAGCCCGCCTGAGCCGTCGGTAATCAGGCCGACCTTGATGGGTTCAGCGCAGGCAAACCGGGCGGGTTCGGTGGGCTGAGCGGCCTGGGTTGGGGCGGGCGCCTGGGTTGGAGCCGGCGCTTGGGTGGGTTCGGGTGCCACAGTTGCGGTGGCCGGGGGCGAGCAGGCCGCCAGCACAAGCGCCATGGCAATCACAAAGAACAAAATCGTACGGATGGTTTTCATAACAAATCTCCTGATATTGATAAACAGTCGTTTTTTAAAGCGACAAAGGTTTCAACTCGATGGATAATTAATTCTGATGGTTCTTAAGGCAGCACCTCCTTGCTTTTCAGGCTCAATAACTATCTGCACTGGTTATTTCTCGGCATTCGAACGAGCCAGGTGTTTGTGGAAAACGGGGTTAAACACCTCGGGCTTTTCCAGGAAGGGCACGTGCCCGGCATCCTGGACGACAAATTCTTCGTAATCCCCGCCAGCCGCGGCGTACTGCTCCAGTACGGCGCGGGTCTGGCCGACCATGGGCTGGGGCGGGTAAAGGGCTTCGCCCGGCCAGCCGGGCAGCAGGCCAATTTTACCCAGGAAGCCGGGGCAGGAAGCGGCGGTGTCTGAGACGGCCATGTCGTGGCTGCCGCGCACCCACAGAACGGGCGGGCGGCTGGGGCATTCAATGATTTTTTGGATATTTTTTTGATACCTGGGTGAGGTTGCGTTCGTCGGTCCCCACAGCCCTGGGGCCATATGCGGCCAGTGGGGGGACTGGGTGGAATCACCGGGAACATCTTCCGGCCCGATGTGGGTGGAGTTCATCGAGGCGACCAGGGCATCTTCCCGGGGGGAGATAAATGGTGGCTTTACCAACACCGTCCGCAGAGCAGAACGAGGGGAGAACGGGCTTTCGGTGGTGGTGTCGCCTGCGGCTAATCGCCGGATGAGTTCCGGGTTAGAGAGCCCGCCGCCCGAACCGGCATCGTCCGGGTTGCAGGGGGTTCCAGCAAGGTCCTTGGTTGCGCCAAAGCCGTAAGGGGAACCGGGGTCTACCACGGTGACACTGAGCAGGCGGTGGGGGTGGTCTTTCATCATCTGCCAGGTGACCATGCCGCCCAGGGAATTGCCAACAACATGGGCTTTTTCAATACCCAGGGTGTCGAGCAGGGCGGCGGCATCGTCCGAAAGGTCACCCATGCCGCGAGTGGCGTCAATTTTTTTGGCGGGGTCGGCATCGCCAAAACTGCGCTGGTCGGGGGCAATGCCGCGCCAGCCTGTTGGCAGGGCCAGCATGGTTTCCTCCCACCAGGTTGCGGATGACACATTGCCATGCAAGAACAAAACGGCGGGGCCGCTTTCCGGGCCAGAAAACAGCACCCGGGTGGTGAGCCGGCTGGTTGCGATTATTTTTGCGGTAATTCCATCTGATGTTGGGACGGGCATGGGATCTCCTTTAGAAACGCCGGGTGGGTAAGCCAGGGTTAACTGGCTGGCGTTTTCCCAAAATAATGGTTCTTGAGGTCAATTTTTAGCACTTTGCCATAAGGTGAGTAAGGCAGGGCATCGGCAAAGATTACTTTTTTCGGGATTTTAAAACGGGCAATCCGGTTGTTGCAGGCTTCAAGGAGTTCGCCTTCGGTGGCCGCTGCACCGGGTTTGAGCACCGTGACCATCACGCCAATTTCGCCCCATTTTGGGTCGGGTGCGCCAATCAGGGCGCATTCGGCCACGGCAGGGTGATCGCGAAAAACGCTTTCAACCTCAGCCGCATAAACGTTTTCTCCGCCGCTTTTGATCATATCTTTGTAGCGGCCAATGATGTAGTAAAAGCCGTCTTCATCTTTACGAGCCATGTCGCCGGTGTGGAACCAGCCACCCTGGATGGATTGGGCGGTGGCCTCGGGGTTGCGCCAATAACCGGTGGTGACATGCGGGCCGTGGATGAGCAGTTCGCCTGCCTCGCCAATTGGGGTGTCTTTGCCAGTTTCGGGGTTCACCAGGCGCATCTGGCTGTGGAAAATGGGCTTGCCCACCGAACCGGTTTTGGGGACGGATTCTTCATCGGTCATGCTGAAGCAGTTGGGGCCAACCTCTGTCAGGCCGTAGCCCTGCCGAAAGACGGTGCCCTTGGCCGCCCGCCAGTGTTCCATGACTTCGCGTGGGCAGGGTGCACCGCCGCTGATGAAGAAGCGGACATGGCTGAAATTGGCTGCGGCAAACACAGGGGATTTGTCCCAGAGGTTGAACAGGGTGGGTACGCCCAAAATCACGGTGCATTTTTCGCTGACAATGGCGCGCAGCGATTCATCCGGGTCAAATTTTCGGGCCAGGATGATTTTGCCGCCAGCGTACAGCACGGGGGTGAGGAAGGCAAACAACCCGCCTGCATGGAAGAGCGGGGTAAAGATGGGGGAGATGTCATTTTCACCCAACCCCCAGCTGATAACGGTGTTGATGCAGTTCCAGAGAATCTGGCGGTGAGGCAGCATGGCGCCCTTGGGGTAACCTGTCGTGCCGGAGGTGTATAAAATGCAGTAGGTGTCATCATCGTCCAGGGCAGGCAGGGGCGGCTCGGCATCGGAAGCACTGGCGACTTCTAACTCATAGGCAGGCACGCCCACCAGGGCTGCTTTTTCCATGCCGATGACGTGTGGAATTGGGGCACGCTTGCGCAGTTCATTGAACACGCTTACAAATTCCCCGGCAACGATGATGGCTTTTGGCTGCAGATCGTTGACGATGTATTCCAATTCATTCGCAGTCAGGCGCCAGTTCAGCGGCGCAAAAATGGCCCCCAATTTGGCAAGGCCGTAAAACAAATCCAAATAAACGATGCTGTTTTGCGCCAGGATGCAAACCCGGTCTCCTTTTTGAATGCCGTAGCGGGTGCGCATGAAGTTTGCCAGGCGGTTGGTGCGCTGGTTGAGCTCCGCGTAGGTATAGCGCCGGCCTGTTTCCAGGTCTACCAGGGCTTCCCGGTTGGGGGTGAGTTCTGCCCGTTTGCTGAGCAAGTTTGCTGCGTGCATACATCGCTCCTTGAAGTTTTGCCCTGGCCTTAAATACACACCACAGGCACAAGGCTTGCCAATAACCTTACTTTAACATTGGCCGGTTACCGGCGGGTTACACAACCTGGGGGAGTACGACTGAAACCGTAACTACATGGGGAGCATTCAAGCCCGTAGGGCTGGCACAATGTGGGTGATCCGGCAGGGGGTAGATCATGCCATGCCTACGGCATTGGCAATCTGGCGGATCCGGATTCGATAATCATACCCCCCCGTTGGGGCGGGGAGCACTATTGAAACCGTGATTAGAAGGGGCACTCTTTTATGTTCTTCTCATCCCAATCCGGTATACTTTGCGTTATGACAATTGCTAAACCCAGCCATAACACTGTTGAATCCCGCCGGATAACCGCCTTTGTTGCTGTGATGGTGTTGGTTTTCCTTATATTCACCTTTCGCCTGTTTCAATACCAGATTTTGCAGGGAAACCAGTACCGCGCAGAAGCTTTAGAGAACCGCACCACTTCCATTAATATCCCCGCGCCGCGTGGAAATATTTACGATCGCAATGGGCTGATTCTGGCAACCAATATCGCTTCTTTTAATGTGGTGATCACACCGGCCAATTTACCCGAAGACCCAGGCTCAGCCCAGGAGGTTTTCCGGCAGCTCTCGCAAATGATTGGGGTACCCATCAACCTGGGTGAAATCAGCCCGGAAACTCCCTTTTCACCCTGTGTCTCGGAGCATGGCATTACCCAGATTGTTTTGTACGGCGAAACCACGGCCCCCTACCGCCCGGTTCAGGTTGCTTGCGACATTGACCGCGAAATGGCCATGATTATCCAACAAAAATCGGTGGATTGGCCCGGGGTGGGCATCGAGGTGAACCGCATTCGCGAATATCCCACTGGCGAAGTGACCTCAACTATCATTGGCTTCCTGGGACCCATTCCGGCCAACCGCCAGGCCGACTTTGAAGCCCGCGGCTTTGTGACCGATCGCGACCGGGTGGGCTATGCCGGTTTGGAATTCACCTACCAGGATCTGTTGGCCGGTTCAAACGGCATCCGCACTATTGAACGCGATTCTGCCGGGCAAGAACTGCGCGTGCTTGAATTTACCCCCGAACAGCCAGGGCTGAACCTGCGCCTGACGATTGATATGCGCCTGCAGGCGGCGATGGATGCCATCTTGCGGCGCGAACTGGCCGGTTGGAACAACTTTTTAGGCAGGATTCTTTCGCTCAACGCGGTGGCCATTGCCATTAACCCCAAAACGGGCGAAATTTTGGGGCTGGTTTCGCTGCCGACTTATGAAAACAACCGCTTTGTGCGCGGGGTCTCGCTGTATTATTATGAGCAGTTGATGTCTGACCTGGCCCGGCCCTTTTTGAACCACGCCATCACGGCCGAGCATCCTCCGGGGTCGGTGTTCAAGCTGGTGACGGCTGTGGGTGGTTTGAATGAAAACGTGATTGCCGTTGACCAGGAACTGGATGCCCCAGGAAGTATTTTCCTGGAGCAGAAATTTTTCGCGGCCGATTTCGGGCGCGAGCCGCAGGAGTTTGTAGACTGGAACCGGGCAGGCTTTGGCCAGATTGCCTTTGTGGATGCCATTGCCAATTCCAGCAACGTCTATTTCTACAAAGTTGCCGGCGGATTCGGCACCGAAGTGCCTGAAGGGTTGGGCATCTGCCGCCTGCAGGCCTACGCCGAAGCGCTGGGCTATGGCCAGGTGTTGGGCATTGAACTACCCGGTGAATCCGACGGACTGCTGCCCGACCCCCGCTGGAAGCGTGTCACGCAGGGAGAAAACTGGTCTACTGGCGACACCTACATTGCCGGCGTGGGCCAGGGCTATGTTCTCGTCACGCCGCTGCAGGTGCTCATGTCGGCGGCCACGATTGCCAATGATGGCAAGCTGATGAAGCCCACGATTATTCGAGAAGTGGTAGATGGCGAGGGCAACGTGGTTCAGCCGTTTGTGCCCACCATGATTCACGACCTGACCACCGACGCTGTGGTCAAAGAGTATGTGCAGTATGTAGCGGGTTCGGGTGGATGCCAACCAACCGGCGGCTACAAGACCGTGCGCCCCGAAGTGATTGAGTCTGTCCAGCAGGGCATGCGCCAGGCTGTGGTTGTGGGTACCTTGAAAGACCAGTTTGCCAATTTCGCTATTGCGGCTGCCGGAAAAACCGGCACAGCCGAATACTGCGACCCGTTTGCCCAGGAAAAGAACCTGTGCTCGTATGGCAACTGGCCAACCCACGCCTGGACGTTGGGGTACGCTCCGTATGAAGACCCTGAAGTGGCCGTGGTGGTTTTTGTCTATAATGGCAACGAAGGCGCCAGCGTGGCCGGGCCAATTGTGCGCTCGATTTTGGATGCCTATTTCGAAATTAAAAACCTTGACCAGTAGCGCCAGGTTGTGCCCTGGCGGGCTATGCTATAATTTGAGCACCTGCTCACCTATCCTGGGGGGCGAGGCCAAGTGGCTGCGAATTTAAAATCAAATGGACAACCCGAAAGTAGACAGCGGCATAAAAGTTAAGGGTATTAAAGACGGCATTCTGATTCAGTTGAGCGCCGAAAGCTGGCACGCGGCTCGCCAAAACCTGTTAGATTACTTTAAAAACCAACAGGGTTTTCTGAAAGGCGCCCAGCTTTCCCTGGATGTGGGCAGTCATGCCTTAAACGCATCCGAACTGGGCAAGCTGCGCGACCTGCTGGCTGAGATGGATATCGCCCTCAAGGCGGTCATCAGCTCTTCGGAGAAAACCGAAACCACTGCCCAAACCCTAGGCCTGGGCACTCGTCTGCCCACCCCGCGCCCGGAGCGGGTCACCCGCCGGTTGGATACAACCCTGCAGGGCGAACAGGGGCTGTTCATCCAGCGCACCCTGCGCTCTGGCTTCAAGCTTGAAACGCCCGGCTATGTCACCATTCTGGGTGATGTCAACGCCGGTGCCGAAATCATCGCTGGCGGCAGCGTGGTGGTTTGGGGGCGGCTGCGCGGCATGGTTCATGCCGGAGCCTATGGAGATGAGACTGCCGTGGTGTGTGCTTTGGAACTGGTCCCCACCCAACTGCGCCTGGCGGGTGAAATTGCCACCCTGCCGCGCCGATTTGGGAAACCCCGGCCGGAAGTTGCCAGCATGCGCGATGGAAAATTGATTGCAGAACCCTGGGATACGAAAGGAAAACTATGAGTGCAAAAGTCATCACCGTTACCTCTGGCAAAGGCGGAGTTGGGAAAACAACCGCCACTGCCAACCTTGCCGTAGCCCTGGCTGCCGCAGAAAAAAAGGTTGTGTGTATTGATGCCGATATCGGCCTGCGCAACCTCGACTTAATCCTTGGCCTGGAAAACCGGATCGTTTACGATATTGTAGACGTGGTAGAAGGGCGCTGCCGCCTGCGCCAGGCCATGATTCGCGACAAACATCTGCCCGGCCTGTACCTAATTCCCGCAGCCCAAACTCGCGACAAAATGGCCCTTTCCCCCAGCGACATGGTGCGCCTGGCCGATGAACTGCGCACTGACCATGATTTTATTTTGATTGACTCCCCCGCCGGGATTGAGCGTGGCTTTCGCAACGCAGTGGCCCCGGCAGATATTGTGGTGGTGGTCACCAACCCCGAAGTGTCCGCCGTGCGCGATGCCGACCGCATCATCGGCCTGATTGAAGCCGAAGAAAAAGGCCCCGCCCGGCTGGTGCTCAACCGCCTCAACCCGGCCATGGTCAAACGCCAGGAGATGCTCGCCCCTGAAGATGTGCTCGATTTGCTCTCTATCGAACTGCTGGGCATCGTCCCCGAAGATGAAAGCGTGGTGATGGCCAGCAACCGGGGCACCCCTGTCGCACTGGATCCCAAAAGCCGGGCCGGGCAGGCTTTTCGCAACATTGCCCGCCGGCTGCAAGGTGAGCAGGTGCCCTTCATGGACCTGGAAAGCAAAGATGGTTTCTTTGGCCGGCTTTCACGCCTGATTGGCCTGGGAGGGAAACAATAAGATGAAAAATCTTTTCGACCAGCTTACCGGAAGAAACAAAAAAAGCGCCAGTGCAGCCAAGGAACGGCTCCAACTGGTCTTAATCCATGACCGGACCGACCTTTCCCCCGGCCTGCTCGAAAGCCTGCGCGATGAAATCATCAGCGTCATTTCCCGCCATGTGGAGATTGACCCGGCAGCTGTGCGCCTGGAAATGAGCCACGAAGGCCGTGGCCAGCGCCTGATTGCCGATATTCCCTTAAAACAAGCCTCAAAACGGCACAGGTAGTTTCTCGAACGATGCAGCGCGAATCCTGGCGGCATTTTGATTTTTGGCTTTTAGGGGCGGTGGCAATCCTGACGGTTTTCGGGATTGCCATGGTTCGCTCGGCCATGGCAGGAAATGAAGAACTGCTCGAAAACTTCCCCCGCCAAATTTTATTTGCCTCGGCTGGCTTTGTTATCGCGATGATCACCGCCTCGCTCGATTACCGCCTGTGGAACGCGGTCAGCCGGGTGCTGTACGTAGTGGTGTTTGTTATGCTGGCCCTGATTACCATCATTGGCGAGGTCCAGGGCGGCGCGGCTCGCTGGCTGAACGCCGGTTTCATCCTCATCCAACCTTCTGAACTTTCGAAAATCGCCCTCATTCTGATCCTGGCCGATTATTTTTCGCGAAAGCAGGACCACCCGCACGATTTGCGCTGGATTGCCGGCAGCCTGGTGCCCACCCTGGGGTTTGTCATCCTGGTGTTTTTGCAGCCCAGCCTGAGCGTGTCCATCACGTTGATGGTCATCTGGTTTGCCATGCTTTGGGCGGCAGGTTTGCAAATGAAACACCTGATGATGTTTGCAGGCGCAGGGGTTTTGGTGATTGCGATTGGTTTCCCGTTTTTAGAAGACTATCAAAAAGAGCGGGTGGTTACGTTTTTGTTTCCCGACCCGGAAGCGCGCTATGGCAACACCTATAACGTCAACCAGGCCCTGGTCAGCATCGGCTCTGGCGGGTTGTTTGGCGAGGGCTACGGCCAGGGCAGCCAGGTGCAGCTGCGCTTTTTGAAAGTGCGCCACACCGACTTTATTTTCTCTGCGCTTTCAGAAGAGCTGGGGTTTTTTGGCGCCGTGTTCGTTTTGGTCATGTTGGGATTTATTATCTGGCGCTGTTTGCGCGCCGCGCGCCTGGCGCGCGACACCTATGGGGGGTTAATTTGTTATGGGGTGGCAACCTTTATCTTCTTTCATACGATTGTTAATGTCGCCATGAACCTGAACCTCATTCCGGTTACCGGGCTGCCTTTGCCCTTCATCAGCTACGGTGGCAGTAGCCTGGTTTCGGTGCTGCTGGGGGTGGGCCTGGTCGAAAGCGTGATCATGCGGCATAAGAGTTTGGAGTTTTAGATGCAGCCGCTGCCCCGCTGGAAAGATTGGATGGCCATAGGGGCGGTTTTGCTGGTTTGCCTGCTGGTGCTTTTTCCGGGGGTTTTTTTCAGGGGAGAGGTGTTGGTCCCTGCCGACCAGCTTTTTCAAGACCCGATGTTTGCCGAGGTGGTCCCGGAGGGGTGGCAGTTCCCCCGCAACTTCCTGACGGCCGACCAGACCTTTCAGTTTTACCCCTATTCCGCAGTGGCCTGGCGCGAGCTGCAAGAAACCGGCCGCTTTCCCCTTTGGAACCCCTATTTTTATGCCGGCCAACCCCTGTTGGCCAACTCCCAGTCGGCCTTGCTTTACCCGGTAACCTGGCTGCTGTACCTGGTCTCACCCGCCTGGATGCTCACCATTCGCACCCTGCTTTCACTGGTCGCAGCCGGGCTGGGGATGTACTTCTGGGCGCGCCTGTTGGGGGTGAAGCAAGGCGGGGCGCTGCTGGCCGGGGTGACTTTTGCCATTTCGGGCACGATGGTAACCAGTTTCGGATACCCACACGGGGTGGGGCTGAGCTGGCTGCCCTGGGGTATGGTCGGGTGTGAACTGGTGCTCACGGAGCGGTATAAAAAAACGGGGGTTCTGGTGTTGGCCGCCAGCCTGGCACTCTCGATCACAGCCGGGCACATCGAAACTGCCGCTCACAATTTGATGGCGGTTGGGTTGTATTCGGCAGGCAGGCTGCTGATGACCCCTGAAACCTGGGCCAGGCGAATCCGGCTTGGGCTTCCGCTCCTGGCGGGGGTCTTTCTGGCCCTGCTGCTCAGCGCAGCCCACTGGCTGCCCTTTGCCGGCTACCTGGCCGAAAACCCCTACTCACGCTCGCGCTCGATGAACCCGGACTCGGTTTTTTACACCCCAGACTGGACCTACAACGTCATCACCCTGGCAACCCTGTGGTACCCCGATTTTTTCGGCAACCCCGGGAACACCAACTACTGGTGGCCGTTTGACAGCTTCCAAAATTACCTGGAACAAACCCTGTATTTTGGGGCTTTGCCCATGGCCCTGGCGGCGGGGGCATTGTTTGTGCGCGATGAGCATGCCAAACGCAAATGGCTTTTGGCGGGGCTGGCGTTGGGCATGCTGGCCCTGGCGCTGCGCCTGCCGGGGATCGAGGGGATTAACTACCTGCCCGGGTTGAGCGTGGTGAACAACACCCGCTTGAAGTGGTACCTGGCGCTGTTTGGTGCCGCCCTGGCCGGGTTTGGCCTGGATGCGCTGCAAAATGCCCTGCAAGAACCCGCCCGCCACCGGCGCTTCTGGCTGGCGGTTGGCTCTGTGCTGGGTGTGGGGCTGGCATTTGCGCTGGCTTTTTATTCGTACAAGTATTACCGCCTGTGGTTTGACCCGGTGGAACCCTGGACCTTTTTGGACCACTGGCAGTACCGCATTTTTTCGCTGCGCAAACCAGGCACCCTGGTCACCGTGGCCGGGTATGGCTTGCTGCCGGTTTTCTTTTGGGGCATGGTTCGCTGGCCAGGGCTGCGTAAATGGGCCGCGCCAGGGGTGTTGGCCGCTGTCATGCTCCAGCTTTTGGTGGTGGGCCGCCCGTACAACGCATCCATGCCCGAATCGCTGGTCTACCCGCTGACCACCCCGATTGCCAGCCTGCAGAAAGACACCTCGCTCTACCGGATTGCCCCGGAGTATTACCGCTTTGGATTTAACTACGCGACAGTCTTCGGCTTTTTCGATGTGGGCGGCTACGACCACCCGCCCAACCAGGCCTATAAAGCCCTCTACAACGCCCAGGGTGGGCGGGGCTACCAGCAGTTCTGGCAGCCGGACTTTCCTCTCTTGGATTGGATGAACGTCAAATACCTGTTCCGTCGCGAGCCGCTGGAAGACCCGCGCTTCAAAGAGGTCTTCACCCTGGATGGGCTGTATGTGTATGAAAACACCACCGCCCTGCCGCGGACTTTCATGGTCTATACGGTAGAAGTGGAGCCAGACCCGGCCCGCCGGGTGGAGCGCCTGGTGGGGGGCGATTTCGATTTTTCCAGCACGGCCCTGCTTGAAAAGCCGCTGGCCGTTCCGCCTGGAGCGCAGCCATCTGCGCCCGGGACGGTGGCCTGGCAGCAGTACCGGGCGGACGAATTGATACTATCCGTGGAAACCCCGGTTGGCGGGGTTTTGGTGATGAGCGAGGTATACAGCCAGGGGTGGAACGTCGAAGTGAACGGCCAGCCCGCCGAAGCGCTGGTGGTCAACCATGCTTTTCGGGGTGTGTATCTACCCGCGGGCAGCCACGCGGTGCGTTGGGAATACCAACCCCAATCGTTCAGGGTTGGTGCAGTTCTCTCTCTTGTGGGGCTGTTGGTTTTTAGCCTGGCGCTGGTTATTCGCCCGCGCTCCCTGCAATCTTCGCCCAGGTATCCTTAAGCGTCACGGTGCGGTTGAAAACCAGTTTACCTGGCTGGCTGTCGGGGTCGAGGTTGAAGTAGCCCATGCGCTCGAACTGGAAGAAGTCCAGCACCTTGGCGGCGGCCAGCGACGGTTCAACCCTGCTGTTTTCCAGCACTTCCAACGAATTCGGGTTGAGGTAATCCAGGTAGGTTTTGCCTTCTTCGCCGTTCATCGGGTCTTCCACGGTGTAGAGCCGGTCGTACAGGCGCACTTCGGCGGGCAGGGCATGGCGGGCTGAGACCCAGTGGATGGTGCCCTTAACCTTGCGCCCGTCCGGGGCATAGCCGCCCCGGGTGGCCGGGTCGTAGGTGCAGCGCAGTTCGACGATATTGCCCTCGGCGTCTTTGACGACGCTCTCACACTTGATAAAGTAGCCATAGCGCAGGCGCACTTCGCTGCCCACCGTCAGCCGGAAGAACTTCTTGGGGGCGTCTTCCATAAAGTCGTCCTGCTCAATGTACAGCTCGCGGCTGAAGGGAATCTGGCGGGTCCCCATGCTTTCATCTTCCGGGTTGTTGATGGCGTCCATATATTCCACCTGGTCTTCCGGGTAATTGGTCAGGACGACCTTGAGCGGGCGCAGAATGCCCATCACACGCGGGGCGCGCTTGTTCAGGTCCTGGCGGATGTGGTGCTCCAGCAGGGCGATATCCACCGTGCTGTCGCGTTTGGCCACGCCGATGGCCTCGCAGAAGGTGCGCAGGGCTTCGGGGGTGACGCCCCGGCGGCGCAGCCCGGCAATGGTGGGCATGCGCGGGTCGTCCCAGCCGCGCACGTGCTTTTCCTGCACAAGCTGGATCAGGCGGCGCTTGCTCAACACGGTGTAGGTCAGGCTGAGCTTGGCAAATTCAATTTGCTGGGGGGCGTAGATGCCCAGGTTCTGGATGAACCAATCGTACAACGGGCGGTTGTTTTCAAATTCGAGCGTGCAGATGGAGTGGGTGATGCCTTCAATCGAATCGGACTGGCCGTGGGTGAAGTCGTACATCGGGTAGATGCACCACTTGTCGCCGGTGCGGTGGTGTTCGGCGTGCAAAATGCGGTAGAGAACGGGGTCGCGGAAGTTGATGTTGGGCGAGGCCATGTCAATCTTGGCGCGCAGCACCCGCGCCCCGTTGGGGAATTCGCCGGCGCGCATCCGCTCAAACAGGTCCAGGTTTTCTTCCACCGTGCGGGTGCGGTAGGGGCTGTCTTTGCCGGGTTCGGTGAGGGTGCCGCGGTAGGCGCGAATCTCGTCGGCGGTCAGGTCGTCCACGTAGGCCTTGCCATCTTTAATCAGTTTAACCGCCCATTCGTACAGCTGGTCAAAATAATCCGAGGCGTAAAACAGGCGGTCTTCCCAATCGGCGCCCAGCCAGCGCACATCCTGGATGATCGAATCCACATATTCCTGCTCTTCCTTGGTCGGGTTGGTGTCGTCGAAGCGCAGGTTCATCTTCCCGCCGAACTCTTTGGCCAGCCCGTAGTTCAGGTTGATGGACTTGGCGTGGCCAATGTGCAGGTAGCCGTTGGGTTCGGGTGGAAAGCGGGTGTGCACTCGCCCGACGAAGCGGCCGGTGCGGTTGTGCTCGTCAATAATCTCGCGAATAAAATCGCGGGACTTTTCGCTGCCGGGGGTGGTTTCGTTTTCAACAGGGTTGTCACGCATGGCGATTACTCCTTGGCCTGGTTCAGAATTCACATCCGCTTATTATACCAAGTTGTGGATGGCGGGGAGGGGGGAGAGCTTTAGGCTTTAGGCTGGAGGCTGTAGGCTTTAGGCTGCAAGCCAGGAGCCTGTAGCCTGTAGCCAGGAGCCGGGAGGAAATGAAAATTTTAAATGTTAAATGTTAAATTGGGGACGCTGCGCGGGGCGGGCGTTTTGTAGTGACGACTTCAGTCGTTCTTGTGTCGTTTCGAGCGAGCGCAGCGAGGGAGAAATCTTGACCGGCGTTCGGGACGACACGGGGGGGCAACAGCCCGGCTGCTTGCTCCCCCGATCTGTTATAATTCGCTTGAAACTTTGCCCAGGACGCCCATGGTGGGCGTCTTATTTTCTGAGGATTTGAAGATGAGCGATTTCCCAACCCCGGCACGTGTGCGCTTTGCGCCTTCTCCCACCGGCCGCCTGCATATTGGCGGTGGGCGGACGGCGTTGTATAACTATTTGCTGGCCCGGCAGACGGGCGGGCAGTTTATTTTGCGGCTGGAAGATACCGACCGCAAGCGCTACCAGCCGGAAACCGAGCAGGAGATTATTGACGGGCTGCACTGGCTGGGCATTCAGTGGGATGAGGGCTTTGACATTGGCGGCCCGTACGGCTCTTACCGCCAGTCGGAGCGCAAAGAGATTTACCTGCACTACGCCCAACAGCTTCTGGATGGCGGGCATGCCTACCGCTGTTTTTGCACGCCGGAACGCCTGGATGAGGTGCGCAAGGCCCAACAGGCCAACAAGCAGCCCATGCGCTACGATGGCCACTGCCGCAGCCTGGACCCGCAAACCGCGGCTGCCCGCCACGCCGCCGGGGAATCCAATGTCATTCGCTTCAAAATGCCCCAGGAAGGCAGCGTCACCGCCCGGGATTATTTGAGGGGCGATATCACTGTGGAGAACCGCTACCTGGATGACTACATCCTGGTCAAGTCGGATGGGCTGGCGCTCTACCACCTGGCAGTGGTGGTGGATGATCACCTGATGAAAATCACTCATGTGTTCCGGGGGGAAGAGTGGCTGGCCACTTTCCCGCTGCATGTTCACATCTACAACGCTTTTGGCTGGCAGCAGCCGGAGTGGGTGCACCTTTCGGTATTTCTCAAACCGAGTGGGCAGGGCAAAATGAGCAAGCGCGACAGTGCAGCCATGGCCGCCAGCGGGCAGTCCATCTTTCTGACCGACCTGGCTGGGCTGGGCTATGTGCCTGAGGCCGCGGTGAACTGGATTGCCCTGATGGGCTGGAGCTACGACGATAAAACCGAGTTCTTTACCATGCAGGATTTGATTGAGAAATTCAGCCTGGACAAGCTCAACCCCTCCCCGGCGGCGATTAACTTTACCAAGTTCGACCATTTCAACGGGCTGCACATCCGCTCTTTGCCGCCGCAAGAACTGGCCCGGCGCATCCAGCCCTTTTTTACCCAGGCTGGCATCAACGCCGACCTGGCCACCCTGGAGCAGATTGCGCCCATCATCCAGGAGCGCATTCCCACCCTGGATGAAGCCCTGGCGTTTGCGGCCTTTTTCTTTAAAGAGGACGTTCAGCCGGCCCTGGAAGACCTGGTGCCGAAGAAATCCACCCCCGCCGAAGCGCTCGAAATTGCCCGGCGCAGCCTGGCGCTGCTCGAAACCCTGCCGGAGTTCAGCCACGAAGCCGCCGAAGAGCCGCTGCGCCTGCTGGCTGAGGCGCTGGGCTTGAAGCCCGGGCAGGTGTTTGGCGTGCTGCGCGTGGCGGTTACCGGGCAAACGGTCAGCCCGCCTTTGTTTGAAAGCATGGTGATCATAGGGCGGGAGAAGGTATTGGCCCGGCTGCGCAGAGCGGTAGCTTTGCTTTCGGGGGCGTAGCCCGGGTACCGGGCTTCTCCCCCCGTGTCGTCCCGAACGGCGCAGCCGGGGGGACCTTTTTCCCAATGGGGCAAAAGATTTCTCCCTCGCTGCGCTTGCCGTCAATGACGGTTCGAAACGACACAAGAACGACTGAAGTCGTCACTACAAAATGCCCGCCCCGCGCAGCGTCCCCAATTTAACATTTAACATTTAGCATTTAAAATTTCTCATTTCTCATTTCTCATTTCTCACTTCCTCCCCTCCCCAAATTTTCATTCACCCAACCCTTTGACGAATCGCCCTGCAGGTGGTAAAATACCTCGCGCTAAACATTGAGGGCTCGTCTAATGGTAGGACAGTGGACTCTGGATCCATATGTAGAGGTTCGACTCCTTTGCCCTCAGCCAACCTGAAAGGCCAGCATACCACGCTGGCCTTTTTCATCATAAAAACCACTTTTCTTGAATCCAGATTCGGTGGATAATTAAGACAGCCCAGTTTTTGGGTAAATTCAACTGCGAGGGATGCTTATGTCTCAAATTCCTGCGGATATCGAACGTGTATTGCTCACCGAAGACCAAATCCAAAAGCGGGTGGGCGAACTGGCGGCGCAAATCAGCCGAGATTATGCCAGTGTGGACAACCTGGTGATGATTGGCGTTTTGAAGGGGGCGTTTATGTTCCTTTCGGACCTGGCGCGCCGCCTGGAAATTCCCCGCTCGGTAGATTTTATTGCCGTAACCAGCTACGGGAAGTCTGCTCATTCTTCGGGCGAGGTGCGCTTTATTATGGATTTGCGTGAGCCGACCATGGGTAAGCATGTGCTCCTGGTGGAAGATATTGTGGATTCCGGCCATACCCTGGCGTACCTGCACCACACCCTGCAGGGCCGCCACCCGGCTTCTCTGCGCACAGCTGCCCTGGTGCGCAAGAGCCGCCGCTCAATGGACGTTCACCTGGATTACCTGGGTTTTGAAATTCCGGATGTCTGGGTGGTGGGGTATGGGTTGGATTATGCCGACCAATACCGCACGCTGCCCTACATTGCCGAGTTGAAGAAATCTGCCTATGAAAAGCCCGGCAGGTAAAATCCATCCGCGCCCGGGTGAGCCGTACCCTTAGCATGCATAAAGGAGAACAAACATGACCGAACACAAACCTGAAGAAAAGACACCCACCCCAGAGCCGGTTCGACAGCGCTATTTAAACTGGCCGCGCGAGTTTTACGTTTGTAAAACCCATAAAGAAGAATTGTTTGCAGAATATAACCTGGCGATTGTTGGCCCAGAGGAACTGTGCGTGATTTGCAACCCTGTGGATAACGACAGCCTGGGCGGCTGAGCCCGCTTTAAACATCCTGCGCAATGATCCGTTGGACATGGATGACATTGCGCAGGTGGTTCACCCGGTGCAGAATGCACACAAGTTGAGACACTTTTTCCACCTCCAGCAGGGCCTGGAGGCTGGCATTACGTTTTTCGCCATCGGTAGTCGCCTGAATTTGCAGGATGTTGATTTGCGAATGGAAGAGGATGGATGAAATCTCTTGCAGCAGGCCGCTTCTTTCAATGGCGATGACGGCAAGATTGGTGGTGAACGTTGTGGGTGGATTGGGCTCCCAGGTAACTTGAAGGGTGCGGTAGGTTTCTGCATCGCGCAGGCCCTGGGGGCAGTCGGCACGGTGAATCATCACAAGATCTTCGCTGGCGAGAACCCGGGCAGTGTTCCTGCTGGTGAGGAAGAGGCCAATGATCGGGTCGCCCGGCCTGGGGCGGCAGCAGTCAGCAAGGTGGGAGGGATATTTGCCCGTGCCAAAAACCTGGCCGCCTTCAAGCCAGGTTTTTGTAGGCCGCGAGATGGGTTCGAACACTTTGCCGGGGATGGGCTTCTGGTGATATTCCCGGTTGAGCAAGGTTTCGGCGATGGTGTGGGGCAGCAAATGGGCCGAGCCAATTTTTTCAAACAGTCTTTCTTCCTCGCGCAGGCCGAACACCCGGGCGATTTTTTTGAGGGAATATTCGCCTGAAAATTGGGTGATGCCCAAAAGATCCAGCTCTTTGAGCAAAGCCCCCCGTCCAATTTCCATATGTTCGGCAGGGGTTTTGCGCCGGAACCAGCGCTTAATTTGCCCGCGAGCATGGGCCGTGTTGGCCAGCTCCAGGTGGGGGTCGAGCCAGTGAAGTTGGGGAACGGTGTTATCCACGGTGATAATGTCTACCCGGTCGCCATTTTTCAGGCGGGTGTCCAGGGTGACCAGGTGGTCGTTTACCCGCGCCCCACAGCAGGTATCGCCGATATCGGAGTGGATGGCGTAGGCCAGGTCAATCGGGGTGGCATTGGGCGGCAGGCTGAACACCTTGCCTTTGGGGCTAAATACCTGCACCCGTCCCAACAAAACTTCGGAGCCAAGTGATTTGATAAAGTCGGCAGGGCTTTGAGCCTGTCGGCTCCAGGGGCGGATGACGCCTGCCCAATCGTCTTTAGATGCACGGCGGGAAAAAGACTTCATTCCCTCGGCAAAGCGCCAATAGGCGAACACGCCAAATTGGGCTTCTTCGTGCATCTGGTGTGAGCGGAAGCGTGCTTTTAATGGCAGTCCGCCTGGGCCTACCACGGTTGTGTGCAGCGAACGGTAGTATTTTTCTTTCGGGGTGAAGATGTAGTCGTCAAAACTGCCGGGGATGTACTGCCAGAGTTCATGAACGCCTTTGACAGCCGTATAGCAGTCTTCGACCGTTTGGGCGATGATGCAAACCACCAGGGGCATCCGGATTTGTTCTGCCGGGCGGCCTTGCATTTTGGCCCGGGAGTACAATTCGTAAACCTGGGGCGCGACGCGCTCCAGGCGGGCATGGATCCCCGATTGAGCCAGTTTTTCAGTCAGCAAGGGCGAAATGCTTTGGAAGATGGCCGCCTGTTCCTGGTTGATTTTTTCAAGGTTCTTTTTGAGGTTTTCGGCCAGTTGGGGATATTGGGTTTTAAGGGAGAGGTTTTCCAGCTCTGTTTTCAGCCACCAGATGCCGAGGCGGGTGGCGATGGGCACGTATAAGAAAAGGGTTTCCCGGGCTTTGTTGATCCGGCTGGATTCTTTTTGTTTATATTCCAGGGTGCGCATGTTGTGCAGCCGGTCGGCCAGCTTGATCAACACAACCCGGACATCGTAGGATGTGGCCTGCAGCAGGTTCTTAAGGTTGAGGTCCGAAATCTGCCAGCCCCGGGGCAGGTGGTCGGCTTCGCCCGAAACCTGCTCAAGCGGGGCTTTAGAGGCTTCTTCGGCTTTTTCTTTTAACTTGGTGACACCCTTGACCAGGTTGGAAACTTCGATGCCGAAAATGTCTTTCAGCTGCTCAAAGGTGATCGGTTCGTCTTCTAAAACATCGTGCAGTAAAGCGGCCATAATGGTGGGCCGGTCCATGCACATGTCGGCAAGAATCGAGGCAGTGGCAATCGGATGGGTGATGAATGGCTCGCCCGATTCGCGTTTGCGCCCGGCGTGTGCTCTTGCAGACACTTCGTAGGCGTGGTACACATGGGCACAGTCTTCAGGCGCCATATACTTATGGAGTTTTTCCATTAGCGACTGTATGAAGGGCGATCCAGACTCGGGCATGGTGTGCCTCATCAGAGGAAGCAATTGGGTAAAAAACAGGTGCACAAACAAAACCGATGGGCGCTAATTTGCCTTCGGGGTGGTTGTGGAAATTTACCCTTTACACAAAATTTAAAAAAGTGTTATCGTTTATCATACAGAAATTTGGGTATGGTTACAAGCCCCAATTGTCCTGTAAAAGACGGGACAATTGTCCCATGTTTCACAAGACGGATCTGGGTTATTGTATGGGCTGAGAATCCTTCAGGAGCCATTGGATGAGCCTGCCGCAAATCTTGTTGACGAAAATTAGCCCCCCACGCCAAAGCCCGCGCACGCTGCCGCGCCAGCGAGTGAGCCAGGCCCTCAGCGAGGCGTTTAACCACCGGGTAACCCTGTTGGTGGCGGGTGCTGGATATGGAAAATCCACTGCGTTGAGTGAATGGGTCCAGTCACACAGCCCCACGCTGTGGTACCAGGCCGGAGAAGAAGATACCGACGCGGTTACCTTTTTGCTGCACCTATGTCATGCAACTGAAAGGGCACTGCCGGGTGTTCCCAACCTGCCGTTGGCCTGGCTGGAAAGCTGGGATGGCACCCGCGGGCCAGTGCCGGTGTTCGATGCGCTGGACCAATACCTGAATGCGATTGGGCAGTACCTGGCGAATAACAGCCCAGGAGACCGGGTTTTGTTGGTGATTGACGATGCCCATCTCTCCGCAGCCATTCCCGAAATTGCCCAGGTGGTTGACCGGCTGGTGGGCCGGGCGCCTTCTGGCTTGCACCTTTTGCTGGCGGCTCGGCCTCCGCTGAAGCTGCCCAGCCTGCCGCGCTGGCGGGCGCGGGGCGAAGTGCTCACGGTTTCTCAACTCACTTTGGCCTTTAACCCGGCCGAAATTGGCGAACTCTTTACCCAGGTTTTTGGCTACGAAGTCAGCCAGGAAGAGGTGGAAAGCCTGTATGCGGCCACCGAAGGCTGGGCAGCTGCGCTGCATCTCATCTGGCAGAGTTTGCGCAGTGGTGCGGTTGTTTCGGTGGACGAAGCCATCTCGCGTCAGGGGGCTTCGCTGGAAAGCCTGTTCAGTATCCTGGCTGAGGATGTGTTGGGCCGCCAGCCGGAAGATGTCCAGGAATTTCTAAAACGCTCGGCCACTTTGCTCAACCTGGACCCAGAAGCCTGCGCTGCCTTGGGGCCGGTGGCTTCGCCTTCACCTGGGGGAATTGCCCCGATCCGTCCGGCAGCCGCGGTCACCGCGGCTGAAATGCTGGCCTATTTGCGCCGCGAAGAACTCTTCGTGGTGGAAAACGCGGCCACCCAAACCCTGCGCTACCAGTCGGTGTTCCAGGAGTTTTTGCGCCAGCGAGCCGCTCGGGAAGAATGTATTGGCTGGCATAAGCAGGCGGCCAGTTATTACCAGGGCAAGAGCAACCCCGATGCGGCCATCTATCACCTGTTGCAAGCCGGCGACCATGCCAGCGCAGCCGAACAGCTGGTGCAGCATGGGGCTGCCCTGCTTTCGGCGGGCCGGTTGGATACACTGGCTGCCTACCTCGACACGCTCCCCCCCCTCATCCTGGCGGGCTATCCCATTCTGCTCACCTACCTGGGCGATTTAGCCCGCCTGCACAGCCGCTTTCAAGAGGCATTGGGTTGGTACCAGCAGGCCGAGGCGCTCTGGCGCGAGCGCGGCCAGTTGGAGGGGGTGGCCCGGGCGCTGCGCGGCCAGGTTCGCATTTACCTGGACACGGTTAACCCCAGCCGGGCCGAGGAGCTTTTACAGGCCTCGCTGCGCATTAGCGATGGCATCAGCGATCGCGAGTCCCAGGCCCGGCTTTTTGAACTGCTGGCCGAAAACAAGCTGAACGCCGGAAAAGTGCAGGAAGCCGACCAGCTCCGCCGCCAGGCAGAATCGCTGCGCCTGGAGGGGCCCTCGGATACACAGCTAACCATGCGGGTGCTGCTGCGCACAGGCCGCCTGGCCGAAGCCCGCCAGCGCCTGGAAGCCCAGGCCGAACAGGAGCGCCGCCAGCCCATCCAGACGCCGCGCGCCCATCGCGAAACCCAGCTGCTGCTTTCCATCATCTATGCGTTCCAGGGAGAAGCCCGGCTGGCTTATGAGGCCGCCCTGGAAGGCACTCGCCGTGGCCAGGCCCTGCATTCGCCTTTTGTGACGGCCGTGGGGCACATTCGCCAGGGGCATGCCCTTTTGCTGCTGCCCCAAACCAGCGGCCCCCATGCACCCGCCCGGCCAGCCGAAGCACGCCAGCAGTTTGAAAAAGCCCTCGAACTCAGCCAGGCCATTGCCATCCAGCGGCTGCGGGTGGAGGCTTGCTGGGGGTTAAGCCGGGCGTATGGCTACCCCGCATTATCGGCTGGCGGCGAGGTGGTTCCAGGTGACTTGAATAAAGCCCTCCAAATGGCCCAGGAGGCGATTGCCATTGCCAGCCTGGCCGGGGATGAGTGGATTGCCTCCATTTCTCGCCTGACGATGGGTGCTGCTTTTGTGCTGGCTGGCCGGTCTGAAACGGCAGTTTCGTGGTTGGAGCAGGCCGCCCGAGGATTTCAAGAGTGCAGCGATCCCTTTGGGCTTTCGGTGAGCCGGCTGTGGTTGTGCCTCGACCTGGTGAACCCGGCCAGCCGGGTGAGCGGGCGCGAACGCCCCGGGCTGCTCAAGCTGCTGGCTGAAACCCTGGCCGTGTGCAGCCAGCAAGAATATGATTTTTTGTTCACTCGCCCCACCTGCCTGGGCCCGCCGGATGAGCGCCTCTGGGTTCCTATGTTGGTCCTGGCGCGCGATGAGGGGTTGGAACCTGCCTTTGTGGATCGGGTTTTACATCAGCTGGGCCTGTCTGGAATCAGTCAGCACCCGGGCTACCAGCTTCGGGTGCAAACCCTGGGTAGTTTTCAGGTTTGGCTTGGGCCGCGTCCGGTGCCTGCCGGGGGGTGGCGGCGCGAGAAGGCCCGCCAGTTGTTCCAGCTTTTGCTCACTTTTCGGGATTCGGCGCTGGAGCGCGAGCAATTTTGCGAGTACCTCTGGCCCGAGGCCGACCCATCTGCTGCCCAGCGCAATTTTAAGGTGTCGCTGAACGCGCTCTTCCAGGTGCTTGATCCGAACCGCCCGCCAGGGACTGAATCTACCTTTGTGCGGCGGGAGGGCAGCATGTACAGCCTGCGGCTGCATTCAGATATGGTGGTGGATGCTGCCGCGTTCACACAGGCCTGCCAGGATGCAGAAAAGGCCCAACGCCAGTCGCCCGGCCAGCCGCTTAACAATGCTGGCATTGCAGCCTGTGAGCGGGCGGTTGCCCTGTACCAGGGCGAATACCTTCCGGAAGCCCGCTACGATACCTGGGCTGCCGCTGAACGCGAACGCCTGGCTGTGTTGTTTTTGCAAACAGCCGATTTGCTTTGCGAGACCTACCTGGCCCAAAAACGCTACGACGAGGTGATTCACCTCAGCCAGCGGATTCTCTCTTTTGATAACTGCTGGGAACGAGCCTACCGCCACCTGATGCAGGCTTACGCAGCCCTGGGAGATTTCGGCCAGGCAGCCCGGGCTTACCAACGCTGCCGCAAAATCCTGCAAGAGGAACTTGACGTTGCCCCCGCGCCAGAGACCCAGGCCCTGTATAAACAGCTTACGCAGCTTGAACGTTAGGCCCAACCCGACCTCGGTTTTGTGTCAGCGCAGATAACGAAGCAACCTCCTGACCCATGCTTGCAAGCCGCCCGGGGGGACAGTGGGTCAGGCGGTTTGTGCCGGATGGCTTCAAGGTGACCTTGGCGAGGTGCGCGCAAATGTTGTTAGAATTTGCGGTTCTCACTTTCCAACCCCACCCCCAACCCCGCCCCAGGCTTTGGGGCGGGGGATGGGGAATGGATGCAATAACAACATTTGCGTGCTCCCCCTTGGTGGCGCTGTAACCCGCTTGTACCTGCCCTGTGCTATCCTATAACTGTCCGGCGAAAAGCCGGTTCGGATTATGGTGGAAGCGGCTATGGACGAAACTTATAACATCCATTCATTTGTGATCCGGATCATTCCTGGCGGAAGCAATCTTGAAAAAGGCGATGAATACCAGCAGCCCGGCAGGGTGGCGGTGCGGCATATTCAAACCAACCAGGAACGGAATTTTCTCAACTGGGTAGAAGCGGTGGCTTTCATCCAGACATTTGTGGTTTTGCCGGGCAGTGTGGCTGCTGTGCCGCCCGTCCAGCCAGCGGAGTCATAAGCATGCTGCCAGGAAGCCGTTCTCAGGCCATGGATGCGCCCCCTGTGGGAATTGTCAGCGCCGGAATGTACCTGCCCGAAGGGCGGATGACTGCCGCAGCCATTGCTGAACAAAGCGGCATGCCCGAATGGGTGGTGCGCGAAAAGCTGGGTATTGAAAGCAAAACCACTGCCCGTCCCGACGAACACCCCAACTGGATGGCCGTCCAGGCCGCCAAAGACTGTCTCGCCAAAACCGACATTAATCCCAAGGAAATTGACCTGCTGATTTGCACGACCGAAGAATGGCGCGAATACCTGCTCTGGACTTCTGGGATTGACCTGGCCTACGAAATTGGCGCCACGAACGCCTGGGCAGTGGATATCCACATGCGCTGCTGCACCACGGTTGCTGCCCTCAAGCTGGCCAAAGACATGATGCGCTCTGACCCGGATATCAACACGGTGATGATTGCCGGCGGCTACCGGATTGGCGACCTGATTAACCTGAAAAACCCGCGAACCTCTTTCTTGTTCAATATTTCTGCCGGGGGTGGGGCGCTTTTGCTGCGCAAAAATTACCCGCGCAACCACGTTTTGGGCACCCATTTGATGACTGATGGCTCGATGAGCCGCCATGTCCTGGTTCCGGCCAGCGGAACCATGCAGTTCCCCACGGATGAAGCGGTGCGCAGCAGTCTTTTTTGTTTTGACCTGCTCGAACCCGAAGCCATGAAAGACCGGCTGAATGCGGTTTCGATGGATAACTGGATGTTTTGCATTGACGAAGCCCTGCGCAAAAGCGGCCATACCCGCCAGGATGTTGGTTTTTTGAACATGGTCCTGATTAAACCTTCCGGATACAAAGATATGCTTCAGCGGCTGGGGTTGAGCGAAGAACAAGGTGTGTATAACGCTGCCTATGGCCACATTGGCGAGCAGGATACAATTATCAATATCATTGAAGGCCTTAAGCAAGGCAGGTTGAAAGATGGCGACCTGATGATGATGGTCGGCGCCGGAATTGGTTACGTCTGGGGGGCAACCTGTGTGCAGTGGGGCCCAGGATAAAAAAACTTTCACTTCAAGGAGAAATCGTATGCGACTCAATAACAAAATTGCACTTGTAACAGGTGGCGCCGCCGGGATTGGCAAAGCCACCGCCCTGCGCTTCGCAGAAGAAGGCGCAAAAGTGGTGATTTGCGATGTGAACGACGCCGCGGGCAATGCCCTGCTGCCCGAACTTGGGCCGGATGCCAGCTATTACCACGTGGATGTGCGCAGCCGCCAGTCTGTCCAGGAATGGGTGGATGCGGTTATCGCTCGCTACGGCCGGATTGATATCCTGGTCAACAACGCCGGTGTGCTGCGCGATGGTCAGCTGGTCAAAATGAAAGATGGCGAAGTCGTCAAGCAAATGTCCGAAGAAGAATGGGACTTTGTGATTGCCGTCAATTTGAAGGGCGTGTTTAACTGCACCCAGGCCGTGGCCCCACACATGATGCGCCAGAACGGCGGCGTCATTCTCAACGCCACCTCCATCGTGGGCCTGGATGGCAACTTTGGCCAGACCAACTATGTGGCCACCAAAGCCGGCGTGATCGGCATGACCAAGGTGTGGGCGCGGGAACTCGGACGTTTCAACGTGCGCGTATGCGCAATTGCGCCGGGCTTCACGGCAACCGAAATGGTTACCGCCATGCCCGAAAAGGTGCTGGATGGCATGCGCGCCCGCACTCCGCTGGGCCGCCTGGGCGAACCACGCGATATTGCCAACGCCTACCTCTTCCTGGCCTCAGACGAAGCCAGCTTTATTACCGGTGAAGTGCTGCGCGTGGATGGCGGCATTGTGGTAGGGACGTAACATGAGCCGCAGCCCGCGAATTCTTGCAACAGGCAGCTATGTTCCTGAGCGGGTTGTCACCAATGCCGAGGTAGACGCCCTGATGGGTGAATCCACCAGCCAGTGGCTGCTGGACAACGTGGGCATTCGCGAACGCCGCTGGATGGTACCCGACCAAACCACGTCGGATTTAATCACGGCGGCTTCCCGTGTGGCGCTGGAGCGAGCCGGAATCACCCCTGCCGACCTGGATTTAATCATCGTCTCCACCGATACCCCCGATTACCTCTCCCCCAGCACTTCGGTGGTGGTCCAGCATAAGCTGGGCGCAGACCGGGCAGGTTGTTACGATGTCAACAGCGCCTGTGCGGGTTGGGTAACCGCTCTCGACCAGGGAGCCCGCTACCTGATGACCGAACCCGGCATGCAGTACATCCTGGTTGCGGGCGGCTATGGCATGAGCCGCTACCTGGACTTCAGCGACAAGAAAACCGCCAACCTGTTTGCCGATGGCGCTGGGGCGGTGGTTTTGGGTGTGGGCGATGCCCCCGGCTTTTTGGCCAGCAACCTACTTTCGGTGGGTTCCTTTCATGATGCGCTTGGAATCTATACTGGCGGCACCTACCGCCCCTGCACTCCCGAAAACCTGGCGCAGTTTGGGCCCCCTAAAGTCGAGTTTGTTAAGAAATTTCCTAAAACCTTCAACACCGAATATTGGCCTAAATTGATGCAGGGTGCACTTGGCAAAGCAGGCCTGACGTTTGATGATGTAGATCACTACTACTTTACCCAGCTCAACCTGCGCACCATTGAATTTATGATGGATCTGCTGAAGCAGCCGATTGAAAAAACCCATTGGGTGATGCACAAATGGGGCTACACGGGTTCGCCCTGCGTCATCATGGCGCTGGATGACGCCCTGGCGCAAGGCAAAGGTCCGCGGCCCGGTGAGATTGTGTTGTTCTGTGCCAGCGGAGGCGGCATTACCATGGCTTCCTCAGTCTGGCGCTGGGTTGGCTAAAAAATGCGTCCACCGGCCCGTGGGCTTTGCCCTGGCCGGTGGACGCTCCACTCAGGAGGTGGCGGTATGTATATTGGCGATACCCTGGGCCGGCGCGAGATTTACTCGCCGGACCGTTTGGCAATTATCGACTCGGGGAAAACCCCCGAGCTGCGCCTGACGTACAAAGAATGGAACCGGCGGGTGAACCAGCTGGCCAACTGGCTGAGAACCCGGGCGAATATCCAAAAAGGCGACCGGGTGGCAATTTTAGCCCGGGATGGAATTGAACATCTTGACCTGCTCTACGCCTGTGGCAAACTGGGCGCAATTCACACGGCGTTGAACTGGCGGCTGCACTGGCGCGAGCAGGTCGGGGTACTCGAATCTACCACCCCCAGGGTACTGATTTATTCGGATGATTTCAAAGATACGGTTGCCACCATCCAGGCCGACATCCGGGGTGAGCCGTATGCCATTGGGCACTATTTACATATCGAAGGGGAAGGGGTTCCGGGCAGCCGGCTGCTGGCCGCCGAGCGCGACGCCATGCCAGACACCCCGGTCACCTGTGATAGCCTGGTGGAAGAAGATATCGCCTGCCTGCTGTTTACCGGCGGCACCACCGGCCTGCCCAAGGCCGCCATGGTCAGCCACCGGCAGATATCTTGGAACGTACTCAATACGATCATCCATGACCTGACCCATAACGATATTTATCTGTGTGTCTTCCCGCTGTTTCATGCGGGTGGGTTGTTTACCTATTGTTCTTCCCAGGCTATTTTGGGCAACACCACCATTCTGACCCGCCAGTTTGACCCGGCCCAGGTGTTGGAGTTGATTGAACGCGAGGGTGTGACCGTTTTTGCGGGTGTGCCCACCATGTACCAGATGCTCACCCAGGCGCCTAACTGGTCTACGGCAAACCTGAGCAGCCTGCGTTTTTGTACCGCCGGTGGCGCACCGTTGCCCGTTCCCCTGGTGGAGCAGTATGCCCGCGAAAAGGGCATCCGCTTTAAGCAGGGTTTTGGAATGACCGAATTTGGCCCGGGCTTGTTTGCCCTGCCTGCCGAAGACGCCATTCGCAAAGCAGGCAGCATTGGCCGCCCGAATTTCTTTGTGGATGTGCGCGTGGTGGATGAAAACAACCAACCAGTGGGGCCGAACGAACAGGGCGAACTGCTGCTTAAAGGCCCCAGCGGCAGTTCAGGTTACTACAACAATCCTGAAGCCAGCGCAGCCGTCAAAGACGCTGAGGGCTGGTTTCACACGGGCGATATCGTGCGCTATGACGAAAACTGGTATTTTTATGTCATGGATCGCAAAAAGGATATGTTCATCTCTGGCGGCGAGAACGTTTACCCGGTGGAAATTGAGCAGGTGCTCTACCGCCACCCGGCTGTGCACATGTGCGCAGTGGTTGGCCTGCCCGACCCGAGGTGGGGCGAGGTAGGTAAGGCCTGCGTGGTGCTCAAACCAGGCCAAATCGCCACCGAAGAAGAACTTTTGGCTTTTATGCAAAACCACCTGGCGCGCTACAAAGTGCCGCGCAGCGTGACTTTTTTGGACGCCCTGCCGCTTTCGAGCATGGGCAAAATCCTCAAACGTGAATTAAGAGCGATGTTTTCATAAGTAAACCTGAAGGAGAAAAAAATGACTGCAAAACCTGCCCCTCTCCCCGGCATCACCACCCAGATGGTGGCCACCAAAACCATTCAGCAGCACGTCTATTTTTCAGGCCCGGCCAATGGCATTCCGGTGGTCTTTCTGCATGGCAATTTTTCGGCGGCGCTGTATTGGGAAGAAACCATGCTCGCCCTGCCCGCCGCTTATCGCGGCATTGCCCCCGACCTGCGCGGCTACGGCTGGACGGAGGATGCCCCCGTTGATTCCACCCAGGGCGTTTCCGTTTGGTCGGAAGACGTTAAGGCGCTCTTTGAAGCCCTGGGCATCGAAAAGGCCCATTTGGTGGGCTGGTCTATGGGCGCAGGCATCATTTATCGCTTTATTGCCGATTACCCTGAAAAAGTGCTCTCGGCCACCCTGGTTTGCCCGGTTTCCCCCTACGGCTTCGGCGGCACCAAAGGCCCGGACGGCACACCCTGCTACGCAGACTTTGCCGGTTCGGGCGGCGGTGTGGTCAACCCGGTCTTTGTCCAGCGCATCCAGGCCGGCGACCGCAGTGCCGACGACCCGAACTCGCCCCGCAATGTGATTAATACCTTTTATTACAAAGCCCCGTTCCGGGCTGCCCGCGAAGAAGATTTTTTGACCGCTTCGTTGATGGAGCGCACCGGCCCGGAAGCCTACCCTGGCGATTTCACCCCCTCTGCAAACTGGCCAAACGTTGCGCCTGGGGTTAAGGGGCCGGTTAATGCCTGGTCACCCAAATACGACAAAGGGGACGCGGCCGCCCTGGTGGCAGCCAGCCCGAAGCCGCCCATCCTGTGGGTGCGCGGCGGCGCCGACATGATTGTGGCCGATAATTCGATGTTCGACTTTGGCGCCCTGGGCAAGTTGGGCTTTGTGCCTGGCTGGCCGGGGGATGATGTCTACCCGCCCCAGCCCATGCTCATCCAGACGCGCACCGTTTTTGAAAAATACCAGGCTGCGGGCGGCGCTTTCCAGGAATACGTGGTGGCAGAAGCCGCCCACAGCCCGCACATTGAACAGCCGGGTGAATTTAACGCCGCCTTTCACGCCTTTCTTGGCGCAAAATAAACAGGCGAGCCAGCCCGGCGAAGCCATTAAGCCCTCTTTGGATTTCTGAAGCAGGGTGCAAAACCCGAGAGCGGCCGGGTGCTGCCGCCTGAGTGTAGTAGCGTTTTTTGGAGGTTGTTGTATGCTCAATCAAAAGAATGGAAAAAACCGCCTGGCGCGCGGCGTGGCGGTGGTAGGCGCGGGGATGAGCCGTTTTGGTGCTTTCCCTGGAAAATCGAGCCGCGACTTGTTTGTCGAAGCATTTCACGAAATGCGGGCTTCTGTAGATAAGGGCCTCGACCCCAAGGATATCGAAGCCCTGTACATTGGCAATTTCAGCAGTGACCTGTTTGAAGGCCAGGCGCATGTTGCCCCCATCATGGCCGACTGGACCGGCCTTTCGCCGCGGGCTGCCACGCGGGTGGAAGATGCCTGCGCCAGCGGCGGCGTGGCGCTGCGCCAGGGGCTGCTGGCCGTGGCTTCCGGAGCGTATGATATGGTTCTGGTGGGCGGCATTGAAAAAATGACCGACCTGCCCACCGCAGATGTCACCGACACCCTGGCCACAGCTGGCGATGTGCTTTATGAAATCCCGGCGGGCTTCACCTTCCCAGGGTTTTATGCGGCCATCGCCACCGCCTACATGGCCCGCTATGGCGCCAGCCCCGAAGCCTTTCTAAAGGTGGGGATCAAAAACCACGATAACGGCGCCCTGAACGACAAAGCCCAGTTTGGCCAGACCATTCGCCAGGTAATGGACCAGCGGATTGCCAAGGCCAAAGCCAAGGGCCAGCCCCTGCCCACCTGGGAAGATGAAATGGCCTTTATGCACGACGACCGGGCCAACCCGACCATCGCCTGGCCGCTGCGGTTGTTCGACTGCTCGCCCATATCCGATGGGGCGGCGGCGGTTTTACTGGTGAGTGAAGAGATTGCCCGCCGCTTTACCGATGACCCGTTGTACATCATTGGCAGCGGTCAGGCCAGCGACGTGGCCCTGCACGACCGCGCCGACCTGACGGTTTTGCGCTCGGCTCGCGAAGCCGCCCGCCAGGCCTATGAAATGGCCGGCGTGCAGCCTGGGGATGTAAAACTTGCCGAAGTTCACGACTGTTTCACCGTGGCCGAAATTATTGCTACCGAAGATTTGGGTTTCTTTGCCCCTGGCCAGGGACACATTGCCGCCGAAGAAGGCCTGACCAGCCGCAATGGGCCTCACCCGGTGAACACTTCGGGCGGCTTAAAATCCAAAGGTCACCCGGTGGGGGCTTCGGGCACCGGGCAGGTGATTGAGGTGTGGAAGCAGCTGCGCGGCACTGCCGGCGAGCGCCAGGTGCAGGGCCAACCCTCCCTGGCCCTGACCCACAACGTGGGCGGCACCGGCCAGACCTGTGTGGTTCACATTTTTGAGCGGAGATAAAACCATGTACGAAAACCCATTTACCAACAGCGCATTTGAAAAACACCTGGCAGAACACCGCCTGATGGGCAGCCGCTGCGAAGCCTGCGGTGAACTGTTTGCCCCTCCTCGCCCGATTTGCACAGCCTGTGGTTCTGAAAAAATGGAATGGATTCCCCTGAGTGGCGAAGGCAGCCTGGTTGCTTACACCATCATCACCATTGGCCCCAAGGCGATGATTGCAGCAGGCTACAACCGGGAAAACCCCTACTGCTCGGGAATCGTCCGCCTGGCAGAAGGCCCCATGGTCAGCGCCCAAATTGTGGGCGTGGATCCCAAAAAACCCACATCGATTACCGTGGGTGCACCGCTTAAAGTAGCATTTATCGAGCGAAATGGTGCAGCCCCAGGTGGAGAACCACAGGCAAAAACCGTCCTGGCGTTTGAACCTGCATGAGCCATTCAACTGGCAAAGGAAAGAATATGGAACCTCTTGTGCTTTTAACCTGGCAAGACCAGATTGCGACAGTAACCCTCAACCGGCCTGAGCGTCACAACAGCCTGGTGCCTGAAATCCTCGAAGAATTTCTGGCGGTATTAGAGAAGATTGAAACCTCTCAACAGGCCTCTGCTGTGGTTGTGCGCGCCAATGGCAAAAATTTTTCTACCGGCGGCGACATGAAAGGCTTTGTGGACCACCTGGCGGATATTGAAAATTACTCGCGCGCCCTGTTGGGGCTGCTCAACCGTTCGATCCTGGCGCTGCAGCTGCTGCCCATCCCGGTTGTGACGGCTGTACACGGCATTGTGACCGGTGGTTCGATGGGCCTGGTGTTGTCCTCGGATGTGGTGCTGGTCAGCCCGGATGCCAGTTTCACCCCGTATTACAGTGTGGTCGGTTTTAGTCCCGATGGTGGTTGGACCAGCCTGCTGCCCCGCATCATTGGCGCATCCCGGGCGCGGGCTGTGCTGATGGAAAACCTGACCATTACAGCCCGGCAGGCCGTAGATTGGGGCCTGGCACAGCACCTCGTTCCGGCGGAAGAACTGGAAAGCCAGGCCATGGACACGGCTCGCAGCATTGCCAGGATGCACCCCGGTTCGGTGCGCCACATCAAACGCTTGCTGGCTTACGAAGAAGCCATCCAACACCTGGAAGAAGAACGGCGGCGATTTGTTGCCCAAATTTTGCATCCCGACACGCAGAAAAGTATGGTGGAGTTTTACAAAACCATGTAGCAAGAGGAAAGATATGTACCATTTTGATTGGATCCAGCGCCACGCCGAACGCACCCCGCAAAAAATGGCGGTGGTAGACGCGTTCAGTGGGCGGCAGCTCACTTACTTTGAGTTTAACGAACGCGCCAACCGGCTTGCCCACTTTTTTGTTCATCAATTGGGCATTCAACCTGGCGAGCGGGTTTCCATCCTGGCACAAAACAGCTCAGATTATTACGAAGTGCTTTTTGCCTGCAGCAAGATGGGTGCCATCTTGAATACCTTAAATTGGCGGCTGGCTCCTCCTGAACTGGAATATATCCTCAACGACTGCAGCCCGCGCCTGCTGCTCTATGAGCCGGAATTTGCGGGTGCGGTGCAAACCCTCCAGCCTGTCATTAACTGTGAGCATTTTATCGTCATGGGGCCTTCTGCCCTGGCAGGCGAAACTTCTTATGAGAACGCCATCGCCGCCGGAGACCCCGCTGGTGTGACTGCACCCCTCCTGCGCTATGAAGATACCTGGGCAATTTTGTACACTTCCGGCACCACCGGAAAACCCAAAGGCGCCCAGGTAACTTATGGTAATTTCTTTTACAATGCGGTGGGCATGGGCCAGGCAATTGACCTGTCGTCCCAGGATGTGAATATCAATGTGCTGCCCGCCTTCCATGCGGGTGGGCTTGGTCTGTATGCCGGCCCGGTGTTTCACACTGGCGGCACCCTGGTGGTGATGCGGGCTTTCGATCCTGCGGTCCTGCTGCGCCTGATTGCCGAGTGGAAGGTGACCGTGCTGCTGCTGGTGCCCTCAATTTACCTGGCGCTCGCCCAATATCCAGACTTTGATCGCTACGATCTTTCGAGCGTACGCAGTTGGGCCAGCGGCGGTTCTGCGCTGCCGCCTTCCCTGGTTCAGCAGTTCGCCCAAAAAGGCATCCTCATCCAGCAGGGATTTGGCATGACCGAAACCGGCCCGACCGTTTTTCTGATCGATCAACCCCACGCCCTGGCCAAAGCCGGTTCGGTGGGCAAACCCGTGCTGCATACCGATGTCTGTATTATGGACCAGCACGGCCAGCGCATGGGTCCCGGCGAAGTGGGCGAGCTGTGCATCCGCGGCGGCAATGTCACCACGGGCTATTGGAACCGCCCGGAAGCCACGGCCGAAGCCCTGCGGGGCGGCTGGCTGCACTCGGGTGACGCGGCCCGTTATGATGAAGATGGTTTTTACTACATTGTAGACCGATGGAAGGATATGTTTATCTCTGGCGGCGAAAATGTCTACCCGGCAGAGGTGGAAAATGTACTCTACCACCACCCCGCCGTGGCTGAGGCAGCCGTAATTGGCGTTCCCCACCCCAAATGGCAGGAAGTAGGCCGGGCTGTTGTGGTGGTGAAACCCGGTCACAGCCTGGCAGAAGCGGACCTGCTGGCATTTTGTGAGGGCAAGTTGGCTCGTTATAAAATCCCTAAGTCAGTGGTGTTTGTGGACGCCCTGCCGCGCACAGCTGCCGGGAAAGTGCTCAAGCGCGAACTGCGCGAACAGTTTGGACGCTGAGATTTCTGAACAGCCATGAAACCCACCCCACTCCACCTGGGCGAAAAACGCACGGTTGAACGGGTTTTCACCCAGCAAGATTTTGATGATTTCGCTCGTTTTTCGGGCGATGACAACCCGATTCATGTAGACCCGCTTTTCGCCGCCCGCACCCGCTTTGGTAGAACGGTGGCGCATGGCATGCTGTTGTTTGGCGTTTTATCCAAGGGCCTGACCAGTTTTTCTCCCTACTACTTCCTGAACAGCTGCCAGCTTACCTTTTTGCAACCCACATACACCCACGAATTGATGACGTTTCACCTGGAAGTGGTGGGCTACCAAAACCCCGACCATCCCTCAGCAACGATTGCCTATGTGGACAGCACCGTGGTCAACCCCGCAGGCGAGGTGGTGATGGAAGGGCGCTGCGGCCTGCAGTCGGTAGAATACGCAGGTGAAGTGGAAGGCAAGCCGCGCCCGGACCCAATTGCACCCCCCATCTTTTCCGGCCCGGCCCAAATGGGGCGCCTGGCATTGGGGCAAACAGCTGCCATGGCCGTGCGATTTTCGCATGCCAACCTGGACCGATACGAAGCCTTAACCGGAGACAGGCACCCCGAACACCACACGCCCGTTTTTCCAGTGGTTCCATACCCGCTCATTGGCAGTGTGTTTTCCAATTTACTGGGCACAAAACTTCCCGGGCGCGGCACCAATTGGCTCAAATATAAATTTGCCAGGGTTTGGATAATTGAATACAACCTGGATTACATAGCCCAGGTGGAAGTGGTGCGGCTGCGCCCGGATAAACAGCTTGTTAACCTGGCGCTCCGGCTTTGCTTTGAGAATGGAGAAGAAGTTGGCGTGGGGGAAGCCCTGGTGTTGGTGAAAGACCTGGAAGATTCTGACGCATAACCGACATATCTCCCCTGAACACCCACTTTACCCGCCCTGTCGGATTGTGGTACGATTTCCCCATGCGGAAACTTGTGCCATATTTTTTGGGGTTGAGCAGCCTGGTGGCTGCTGTTTTGTTTTTTAGGCCGCGCTTTTGGATGCGCTGGGTGGAGCGCAATACCCACAGCGATGCATTATTCGCCTTTGAGACCGAAGAGAGAAAAATTGGGCTGACGATTGACGATGGACCTCACCCAGAAATTACCCCCCAAATTTTGGATTTGTTAGCCTGGTCAAATGTTAAAGCGACTTTTTTCTTGATTGGGGAACGGGCTTTGCGATATCCTGAACTGGTGGAGCGGATTGTGGCCGAGGGACATGAGATTGGCAATCACCTGATGTTTGACCAGCCCAGCATCCAACTTACCCCTGCCGAGTTCGAACGCCAATTATTGGAAACGCACGCAGTTTTAGAGACATATGCCCCGGTGCGTTGGGTGCGCCCGGGTTCCGGTTGGTATAACCGCCGAATGTTGGCAGCAGCCCGTAAACATGCCTACCGCTGTGTGATTGGGTCGGTTTACCCGTACGATGCTCAGGTGTCAAATGTGCCATTTATTGTCAACTATGTGCTTGGCAACACCTTTCCGGGTTCCATTATCCTGCTCCACGATGGTACCGACGACCGCTGGCACACCCTGGATGTGTTATCGCGCGTTTTGCCAACCTTGCGCGCACAGGGTTACCAGTTTTATACCCTTTCCCAACTCGAAGTGCAGGTGGAAATTGCTGCCCCGGTGCGGGGCGGCAGGCGCTAGGTGGATTCGGGCTGCACCAGCAGCCGGCGCAGCACCTTGCCCACAAATGATTTCGGCAGTTCGTCCCGAAATTCAATTTCCCAGGGCATGGCGTAGGGCTGCAATCGTTTGCGGCACAGGTCCAATAACTCTTCCTTGGTTAAATTCACCCCAGGGCGAGGCACCACAAAGGCCTTAATCCGTTTCTCGCCGGGCTGCCCCGGGGCGCTGCTGACGCCAACCCCCACCACAGCCACTTCCATCACCTTGGGGTTTTCGTAAAGAACTTCTTCCACATCGCGCGGGTAGACGTTATATTCGCCGAAGATAATCGTATCCTGTTTGCGGCTGATAATTTGAAAATAGCCGTCGGTGTCCATCACGGCCACATCGCCTGTGTTCAGCCAGCCCTCGGCATCCATGGCTGAGCGGTCTAGTTCACCCCCTGGCTGCCAATACCCTGCCATCACCTGCGGACCGCGCACCAGAAGCTCGCCAATTTTCCCTGGGGGCAGGTCCTGGCGAGAAACCAGGTCCACAATTTTGGCTTCGGTATTGGGAATGGGAACACCAATCGAGCCGGTTTTCCGCAGCCCAAAAACCGGGTTAGCGTGCGTGACCGGAGATGCCTCGGTGAGTCCATAGCCTTCCACAAGCCGGCCGCGGCTCAGTTTTTCGAAGGCTTCCTGAACTTCAATCGGCAGGGGGGCGGCACCGCTGATGCAGGCTTTAATCGAATCCAGGCCAAAATCGCGCACGTTGGGTGCCAGGTTTAAGGCGGTGTACATGGCTGGCACGCCGGGAAAGAGGGTAGGTTTGTGGCGTTTGATGTGTGCCAGCACATCTTCCACATCGAAAACGGGCAGCAGCACAATGGTGGCCCCGAGGGCGATGGGAATGTTCATGGCGTTGGTCATGCCGTAGCTGTGCAGCAGGGGGATGCAGGCCAGGAAGGTTTCCTGGCCATAGCGCATTTCGGGAACCCAGTGGCGAGTTTGCAGGGCATTCGCGACCAGGTTGGTATGAGTCAGGCAGACCCCTTTGGGGCTTTCGGTAGTGCCGCTGGTGAAGATGATGGCCGCCAACTGATTGGGCAAAATGCTGCCCACTTCGGGCGGAGTCACGGGGGCATCTGCCATCAGATCCGCCATGGATTGGCCCAACAGTTCGGCGCGTTCATCATCGCCAGGGTCATATTCAGGTGACTCCCAGCGATAGATCAGTTTTTTGTACAGGCGTGCCGAAATTTCTGAGCGAATATCGGCAAAAATCAGGTGTTCAACCGCCGTGTGCTTTTTAATCAGCCCGGCCAGTTCGCTGAAGCTGTTCAGGGTGATCATGACTTTGGCCTGGGTGTGTTGGGCCTGCCGGACAATCTGGCGGGCGTTGGCGTCCGGGTTGGGCAAAACCACCACCGCCCCGATGCGAAGGGTGGCATAGTAGGCGATGACCATTTGGGGCATGTTGGGCAGGGCCAGAATGACCCGGTCGCCGGGCCGCACGCCCATGCCGTGCAGCACGTTGGCGAACTGGTTCACCGATTGGATCAGCTGGCGGTAGGTATATTTGCGGTTGTAAAAAACCAGGGCAGTGTGGTTGGGAAGCCAGCCAGCGGCGCTTTCCAGCAGCGTGTGCAGCGGGCGCCTGGGGATGGGAATGCTGGGGGGTGTTTCTTTGCTGTAATTCTTCAGCCAAATTCGCCCGGCCAGTGGGTCGGGTTGGGCAGCGCCGCCCCGCCAGGAACGTTGGGCGTCCCCTTCAATGAACCGTTCAATGGCCCGGTTGACCGCCTTGTGGCGTTCGAGTTGGATTTTATGCCTGGCAGAGCCAACATCAATCACCTCGGCGTTGGGAATGACCTGGGCCACCCCGGTAAAAACCCGGCGGGGAAAGTAGTTGTCGCGCTCGCCGGTCAGAACGAGGGTGGGCAGCGCCAGGCTGCGCAGCAATGGCCAGCCCTGCCAGCGGCTCATGTTGTTCAGCATCATCTGTTTGAGCACGTGCAGCTCGGCATCCCAGCGGCGGCGAAAACGCCAGAAAGGACGAAAGAGATCCAGCGGCAGGCGCATCAGGATTTTTGCAAACCAGGGCAAGGGGTATTCCCCGGCAGTGGCGAGCAGCACCAGGTTTTCCAGCCGCTCCGGGTGGGCGTTGGCATATTCCACCGCAATCGAGCCGCCGAAAGAATGTCCAACCAGCGAAAATTTTTCGGGCAGGTGCAGGGTTTCGACCACGGCGTGTAAATCGCTGACCATTTCGTCCATGGTATAGCGAGTGTAGGGGGCGTCGCTCTGGCCGTGGCCGCGCAGGTCGAGCGCCACCACCCGAAAACGCCGGACGAAGTGGTTAATCTGGTGTTCCCAGGAATCTAAGATTCCGGCGTAGCCATGGATAAAGAGGATGGTTTTCTCGGCCCCTTCGGGATGCAGATCCAGCACGCTCAGGAAGGCGCCCGATAAACCCCGGATGGGAACTTTCACCCGGTAGAGGTCAAAATCGAGTTGGATGTCGCTGCGTTTGATGCCGCGCAGTTTTTTCTTCATGCCGCCTCCTTACAGGTTAAATATCCTCCAAATCCGGGTAAACCCAATTGGCAATTTCGTTGACCAGGCCGCGAATGGGCAAGGCTGCCAGCAGGTTGAGCAGCACAGCAGGCAGGGTGACCAGGGCAAAGGTTTCGCCCAGAGGCAGCGGCCAGCCGGAAATGCGCAAAGCCAGGTAGGTGATGCCCTGGTAGAGCAGTGTGCCGGTAACGGTGGCCACCAGGAGCGCGATGAGAGGAATTTGCCAGGTGCGCCGCCGCAGGAGCATGCCCCAGCCGGTGACAAGCAAAAACCCGCTGACCGGCGCCCAGGGCGGCACTGCCGAGGTGAGCGCCATCAGCCCGCCCGCGATGATGGCCCAAATCCAGGGGGAACGGACGTGCTCAATCAGCGACCAGCTGATGACAGCCACCAGAACCAGGTCCACTGCGCCTTCAAGCAGTAGGGCGTGCATGGTGACAGCCGATTGCACAATCAGGAGGAGGCTGAGGGTGAGAACGCCTGCAAGGATGGGCATGGTGGGCTGCCTGGGTCAGGGGGAAGGCACCAGGGGAGAAATGTCCACCGGGCGAAAATTGCGAATAATCAGGACGATGCTGAGGTCGGAAAAGTCTACCAAAGGTTGGATGGAAGCGGTTTGGAATAGATCAAAGGAACGCGACCGCACACTGACCACCTGGCCGATGAGAATGTTGGGGGGATACTGCCCGCCCAGGCCTGAAGTAAAGACCAGTTCTCCTGGTTCAACATTGACATCCTGGGGAATCAGGTCCAACACCAGGTCACCGGTCAGGCTGCCTTTTAGCACGGCTTCGGCGCCGGATTTTTCGAGGCGGACATTGACCACCGAGGCGGCATCGGTAATGAGCTGAATCCGGGCAGCACTGGCGTTGACAGCATCCACCCGCCCGACCAGCCCCTGGTCGGTGACTGCGGCCATGCCGCGGCGGACATCGTTATCGGAGCCGGTGTTGATGATGACATATTTTAAGAATGGGCTGGGGTCGCGCCCGATGACGGTTGCGGCGGTGTATTCATACACGGGGTTGGCCCGGGCGAAATCGAGCAGGGCCGAAAGCTGGCGCAGTTGGTCGCTTTGCTGCTGAAGATCGACAATTTGCGAACGCAGGCGGGCGTTTTCGGCAGTCAGTTCCTGGTTGCGCTGGTTTAGTTCGGCAACATCGCGCGGGGCCGTGATGAAGTTGCTGACCACCTCGTAGCGGGTTGCCAGCCAGGTTTGGGCCTGGACAAAGGGAGTGAGGGCAATGTTGAGCAGTGGGTTGAGGTAGCCGCCAATGGCCAGCGTGAGCAGGCCGACGCTGATGAGCGTCCAGACCAGGGTGCTGTAAGGGAATTTTCGCCGGGTGTTCATCGGGTTCAGGGGGGGCCGGGGAGAACCTTTCAGGCCTGGCTGGTGTGAATCCAGGCCGGGTGGGGTCCCAGGTTGTTGGGGAGCGGCTGGCGAAAATTAGAGGTTTTCGTCAAGCTGCTCCAAAAGGTGGCCAAGTTTGTCCAACCCTTCTTCCAGGATAATGCCTGCACCGCGCGCCACACAGGTGAGTGGGTCTTCTGCCACCCAGACACGCACATGCAGTTCACTGCTCAGCCGGTCTGCCAGCCCCTTGAGCAGGGCGCCGCCGCCCGCCAGGCAGATGCCTGCTTCCATCAGGTCGGCAACGATTTCGGGCGGGGTCTCGTCCAGGGAATCTTTGATGGTGTCCACAATGGTTTGCACCGAGCCAGAGATGGCCTCGCGAATTTCTACGGAAGAGACTTCAATGGAATCGGGCAGGCCTGTGACCAGGTTGCGGCCGCGCACCAGCATGGTAAGTTCCTGGGGCAGGGGGTGGGCAGAGCCAATTTTCATTTTGAGTTCTTCGGCCATCCGTTCGCCAATCAGCAGGTTGTACTTGTTGCGCACATACTGCATGATATCTTCGTCCATTTCGTCGCCTGCCACGCGCAGCGAGCGAGAAACGACCACGCCGCCCATGGACATCACGGCGACTTCGGAGGTGCCGCCGCCAATATCCACCACCATGGTGCCGCGCACTTCGGCAATGGGCAGACCAGCACCCAGGGCGGCGGCTTTGGGCTCGTGAATCAGGTAGGTTTCGCGGGCGCCCGCCGACATGGCGGCGTCGTATACGGCGCGCTTTTCCACGTTCGTACAACCGGAATGCCAATCACCACACGCGGGCTGGGAATGGGCACCAGGGTTTGTTCGTGGGTTTTTCCGATGAAGTACTGCAGCATGGCTTCGGTGATTTCAAATTCGGAAATCACCCCATCGCGTAAGGGGCGGACGGCGAGCATATCTATGGGGGTGCGGCCAACCATTTCTTTGGCCTGCAAGCCGACCGAGAGCGGCTGGCGGGTGCGCTTATTAATCACCACCCAGGAGGGTTCGTTGATGACAATCCCCTTGCCGCGCACATTGACCAGGGTGTTGGCCGTTCCCAGGTCAATCCCGATGTCGAGTGAGAAAAGGCCTAAAAGCCATTTTAAAGGGTTAAACGCCAAGGCAAGGCTCCTGTTTGATGGTGATACGGGTTGTTTGAAATGCTGCCCGTATGTTACCGGGGCCAACCAGCCGCCGGCTGCTTGATAAAACGGTTGTGTTCGCTGTGCAGGCCGCGTGTTTGGACAGATAACGGCTCTTTAATCTTAAATCATAACACGCGTGCAATTTCACTGCAAACGAAGCGAATTATACCACCCGTAGGATGAAAGGAAAGTAATGGCTTTGCGAGAATGGGCTTATGTGAGTTTCGTGTGAAATTATTCACATTGAAGCAGAAAAACAGACCAACCCTGCTATAATAAAAGTATCTACAGGTTACACCGGATTTGTCGTCCGAGTGTGCAATGAAAAACAGAAACCATCAGCAAGGAGCAAAATAATGGACAAGCAAACCCTGATCAAACACCTGAATGAAGACCTGGCCAACGAATTCAGTGCCATCATTCAATACATTACCTACGCGGCCAAAGCCACTGGCCCTTACCGCCCACAGCTCACCGCCTTCTTCCTCCAGGAAGTGGCCGATGAGCAGCTTCACGCCCAGTTCCTGGCCAACAAAATTGTGGCCCTCGGCGGCGAACCCACCACTGTCCCCGCCCCGGTGCCGGCGGCAACCTCCAACAAGGAGATGCTGCAAAACATCCTGGCCGCCGAACTTCAGGCCGGTAAAGGCTACACCAAACGGGCTGAAGAAGCTGCTGCGTTTGGCGACAAGGGCCTCAGCATCAAGCTGGAAGAAATGATTGGCGACGAAATGGGCCATTCCGAAGAAACCGAGCGCATGCTGCGCGACTGGCCTGTCTAATCCTCTGGCGTTTATTCCTCAAAAGCCCCATCCTGGAGATGGGGCTTTTTTATAAAAAGCAATGCCAGGGCTTCCTGTAATCATTTCAGCCCTACGGGCGTGAAACAAGCCCAGCACGACTGAAGTCACATTTGATCTGGTGACAGTAACCTCCAAGGTGACTGTCACCTTCCTTCCCTCTCCCCCGGTAATCACGACCTCACTCGCGCCCTTCCTATTCCCAGGTGGGGCTGTCCAAAAAGGTACGCCACACAGGCCCATCCCCCCGCCATGTCGCTGCGAGCGAAGCGAAGCAACCCCTTGCCGCATGGCGACCCAGGCCCATTCCCTATCCTGTCCATCCTGTCTATCCCTGTTTTTTTCTTAACAAGATGGACAGGATATACAGGATAATCAAGTTCACGTTATCCAGTGACGCCCGTCCCCAGGCTCCAGTCTCCCGACTCCCGGCTGACTGGCTCCTCTCCCCTCATGTCGTCCCGAACCGCGCAGCCGGAGGGACCTTTCCTCAATCGCGGCCAAGATTTCTCGCTCGCTGCGCTCGCTCGAAACGACACAAGAACGACTGAAGTCGTCACTACAAAATGCCCGCCCCGCGCAGCGTCCCCAATTTATCATTTAACATTTAAAATTTTCCCTCTTCTCCCGCCCTCCCCCATCCTGTCCATCCCTGTTAAGCCCCCCGCTCCCGGCTCCGGGCTCCTGGCTTACAGCCTACAGCCTAAAGCTTACAGCCTAAAGCCCCCCTCCCCGCCCTGGTTGGGTTAGGGTTGAGATGTTCCAGGCAGCCACACACCCCGAACTGGCGAATTGCCCATATTTGTTGTGCACCTGGGGGCAATTGTTCTGTATAATATGGGCAGTTGAAAGCACCCGGTTACCACCAACCTGTGAGGACAGATGTTTGATTACACCTCGCGTGCCTCGATTGGCCTGTTAAAGCGGATACCCAGCGGCCTGGTCCGGATGGGCAGCCGCTTTCACCCGCGCGAACACCCGCCGCGCACCGTTCAGGTGCGTGAGTTTCAAATTGCCCATGTAGCGGTAACGGTCAGCCAGTACCAGGTCTTTTTGCAAGCAGGCGGGGCCGACCAGCCCAAATGGTGGGGGGAGGCTGGCTGGAATTGGCGGCAGGGTAAGGCGGAAGGTTTTGGCCGCCGCGACCGCAGCGTTCCGGATGGTTGGAAGCAGCAGCTCACCTTTTTCGACCATCCTGTCACCGGAGTGACCTGGTACGAAGCCCAGGCCTACTGTGCCTGGTTGGCGGCAGCCAAAGAAATGCCTGTTCGTTTGCCCCATGAAACCGAATGGGAGCGCGCAGCCCGCGGCAACGACACCCGCCCCTTCCCCTGGGGCGATGACTTTACCCCGCGCAGCGCCAACACCGTCGAACAGGAGCACGGACGCACCATGACCGCCGGGCGCGTTGTGGCCGACCTCAGCCCGTTTGGGATTTACGATATGGCTGGCAACGTCCAGGAATGGACAGCAAGCGCCTACAGCCCGCTTCCGCATGAACTTTTCTATGGCGCCGATTTGCGCGTGGCGCGCGGCGGTTCCTTCAACGACACCGCTTTTGCGGCACGCACATCCTACCGGCGCGGCTACCCGGCAGCCTATTTCTTCCCATTTTTAGGCTTTCGACTGGTGGTTGCCGCGCACCCATAAGCATTACACACGACAAAGGAAGGCAAACATGTACTCTGAAAAAAGCAAAATCCCCTGGGGCGCAATCATCGTGGTGGTTGCAGTGGTTATTTTTGGCTGCATCATTGCCGGAACCCTGCTGGCGCGCGAGTTCCTGAGCGAACGGGGACCCATCACCACGGGCACCGGCACCACAACCAGCGCCCCACTGGCGCCTGCTGGCTCTGTGGCCATTGAAATCTCTTCTTCAAACACGAAGGAAGATTGGATGGATGCCATGGTCGAAGCCTTCAACCAGCGCGGCATCACCCTGAAATCGGGCGAAGTGGTGTTTGCCACGGTTAAACATGTCACCTCCGGCGGTTCGCAGCAGGATATTTTGGATGGCAAATCCACCCCCACGGTTTGGAGCCCCGGCGACGCCAGTTGGGTGGAAGGCGCAAACCAGGTCTGGCGCGACCGCACCGGCAAACCCTTGACGGGCGATGCCTGCCCCACCACGGTGTATGCTCCCACCGGGTTCGCCATGTGGCGGCCGATGGCCGAAGCCCTGGGCTGGCCGGATAAGCCGATTCGCTGGGACGATATCGTAGCCCTGGCGGCCAACCCGGATGGCTGGGCCAGCCTGGGCCACCCGGAATGGGGCCAGTTTAAATTTGGCCACACCCACCCGACCTATTCCAACGTCGGCCTGCAACTTATGACCGCCCTGGTCTATTCCACCCTGGGGGTTACCAGCGGGCTGAGTGTGGATGAAGTCTATTCCGATGAGGTGATCGAAGCCTTCCGCTATGTCGAAGAACACACCTACCACTACGGCATCCAAAACGTCACCCTGATTAACCTGATGGCCCGTCGCGGCCCGAACTACCTGCACGCCATCAACTCCAGTGAAGCCGCCGTTTTGAAAGTGAACGCCGAGCAAGGCCAGGACCTGCGCTTCCCGCTGGTTTTTATCTTCCCGGCCGGGGGCACATTTTGGAGCGAACACCCCTACTGCATTTTAGAGACCGATTGGGTGAGTGAAAAACAGGCCGAAGGCGCGGCCCTGTTTCGCGATTTCATCTTCCAGCGCGAACAGCAAGAGGCTGCCGTCACCTACTACCTGCGCCCGCGCGATTCCTCTCTACCGCTGCGCGCCCCGCTCTCCCTGGAAAACGGCACCGACCCGCGCGTCACCACTGCCCAGGTGCCCTCCCTGGCCAGCCCATCGGCCGAAGTGGCCGAAGCCATCCAGGATATTTTCTTTGAAACCAAGAAAAAAGCCACCGTGGTGATTGTGCTCGACACCTCTGGCAGCATGGATGGCGAAAAAATTAAGAACGCCACCGAAAGTTCGGCCAACTTTGTCAGCCGGCTCGACCCGCGCGATGAAGTCTATGTCCTGGTATACGACAGCACCCGGGTGGTGCAGCTCAACCAGGGCGGCCTGGCTGGCGATGTGGGCGAAGAACTCTCCCAAACCCTGCGCGGCCTGTTTGCCAGGGGCAACACCCCGCTCTACGACTCGGTTTGTGAAGCCACCGACCTAGTCAGCCGCCTGCAGGCCGAAGACCAGGCCAACAACGAGCGCCGGCTGTACGGCATTGTGCTGCTTTCGGATGGCGCCGACACCTCCAGCACCCGCACCCAAAACCAGATGTTCCAATGCCTGCCCAGCGGCGAAGACGTGGAAGGCGTCAAAATTTTCACGATTGCCTACGGCGCAGAAGCCGACAAAGACCTGCTGCTGCGCATTGCCAACCGCACCAACGGCCTGACCTTTACCGGCGACCCCAACCAGATTGAGCGCATTTACAACGCAATTTCGGCGGAACAATGAAAGAACGCTTCCTCTGGATCTTTTTCAACCCCTACGGTTGGTTGGTGTTCGTGATGAGCATCATCACCGCCGTCATTGTCCAGGCCTGGTGGGTGGTGCTGATTGGGGTGATTGCCTACCAGACCGTGCTGCTGCTGGAACTGACCGTAGGCCGCTTCATGGGCAAGTCCAGCGCGGTCCAGTTTGCCATTATGAAGCAGGAAAACCGCGAACTTCACGCCGAGCAGGCCCGCCTGCTCGGCGCCATTCAAACCCGCGATGGCCAGATTGCCGAACTGCAAACCCGCCTGGAGGCGGGGGAAGCGGAGCAGGGGCCGGATCAGACACCCCCTGCCCCCTAATCCTCTTCGTCGAACAGCAGCACCCGCGCTTCTTTTTTGCGCTTGACCTGGGTGCGCCACGAGCGAATGCCGTAATACAGCCCCACGGCCAGGATGACCGCCCCCAGCGTCAGCCCGGAGAAATCGCTGGCGGCTTCGTTGACGGCTTCCCACTGGCTGCCGGCCAGGTAGCCCAACCCGCCGTACAGCAAAAGCCAGGTGGATTCGCCTGTAAATGAATAAAACAAGAAACGCGAGAACTTAAACCCGCTGCCCCCGGCCACCATGTTGGTGGGGGCGGCAATGACGGTAATCAGCCAGCGGGTCATGTAGATGGCCATGCCGCCGTTGCGGGCAAAGTTGGTTTGGGCTCGCAGCCAGCGGGGTGAGCCGCCCCAGCGTTGCTCCACCCATTTGCTGGCAAAGCGCCCCAACCCAAAACTGACCACGTCGCCCAGCACGACAAAAACCAGCCCCCAAACCAAAATCCCCAACCCGTTGAGCATGCCCAGCCGGGTGAACGCCCCGGTGGCAATGACCAACACCGTGGCGGGCAGCGGGGCGCCCATGGCGGCGACAAACAAAATTGCTGCGAACAACGGCCCGCCGTAGCTCAGCAATCCTGTCAGCAGGATATCAGACAACCCGCTCATAGTTTCGGTCTATCCAGTTCTCTGGTGTCTTTTTGTTGTTGAATGAGGGTTTGGATCTTTGCGACAAACAGGCCGGGTTCTTCTGGGGCATATTGTTTGTTGAGGTCTGCCAGGCTTTTGTGTTGGTTTCCTTCGGCAGGGACGCCTAATTCAGCGAACAAATCTTGCTCTGCAATGTGAAAGTTGTTGGCAATAAAAGGAACCGTCATCCAACCGCGGATGATGGTTTGGTCTGGAGATGGGGGGCTTTTGAACCCCATCCCGTGCAGGTGGCGCACCGCACCTAAGACCCGAAGCCCAAAGAACAGGGAAATGAGAACCCCGGCACTCACAAGCAGGGCGATCACGCCGTTTTTAATCGTTAGTTTTTTACGCACCATAGCGATTCCTCATTGATGAGTATACCGCACCTTGAATGAGAGGTGGATGGAAACCATACGCCTGGAACCCGCCTGCCTTGCCAGGTCCATAATGCCAGCCCTACGGGCTTGGGAAAACCACTGGGAATCCCTATAATCGTTTCAGCCCTCCTGGCTTGAATCTCCTTCCCTTTGTCGTCACGGTTTCAACCGTGCTCCCCCGCAGGCATGGCACAATCCGGGTGGGGTGACCCCAGTACAAATATCCAATTTTTAGGGTTACAATTGGAGCGATGGATGCGGTGCACACCCTGACCGAAATCAATATTGATGACCTGATGAACGCCTGGGGGCTGACCGGGGTACGGGTTGGGCGCGGGCTGCTGCGCGCCCTGGCGCGCCCGGCAGCGGTGAACTTTGCGCATGAGATGGTAAAGTTCGACCAGGCCGTGGGCGCTGGCGAACTCCAGGCGGGCGGCAGGCTGCTTTGCCAGCGCTACACCGGCGGGGTGGGGGTTTCCGGCGCGGCTGCCGTGCCGTCGAACGGGCCGGTGTTGTTCCTGTCCAACCACCCCGGCATGGCCGACACGGTTGCGCTGTTTTCGGCTATCCCTCGCACAGATTTACGCGTGATTGCCCTGCAGCGTCCATTTTTGCAGGCGCTGCCCAACACAGCGGCCCGGCTTTTTATGCTGCCTGATGATGTGGGAGCGCGAGCCGGGGTTACCCGTGCGGCGGCCAGCTACCTGCGCCGGGGGGGGGCGGCGCTTACCTTTCCCGCCGGCCAGATTGAACCCGACCCGCTTTACCGGCCCGGGGCTGTGGAATCTTTGCAGAACTGGTCTGAATCAGTGGCGTTGTTTGCCCGGCTTGTGCCGGGTTTGCAAATTGTGGTGGTGATGGTGGCGGGTGTGGTCAACCCGGCCGCGTTTGACCACCCACTCACCCGGCTGCGCCGTTCTGCCCAGGATCGCGAACTTTCCGGGGGTGGTTTGCAGCTGCTCTGGCCAGGTTACCAGCGCAACCGCATCCAGGTTGCCATTGCGCCGCCGCTTGCAGCAGAAGATTTACTGGCGCGCGACCCGGCGCCTGCGGCGGTCAACCAGGCAATCATCCAGGCTGCCCGCAGCCTGCTGGAAAACTGGCCTCAAAATTGGGATGCGGTTTTGCCAGCGGCAGTTTGAGCGGTTTTGAGACACCCGGCGCTCACGATTGAGGAGGTCTGTTATGGATGATCTTTTTTTGTATCGCCAGATTGCAGAGAAAATCCGCCAGGATATTCTTGCCGGAACCCTGCACCCCGGAGACCGCCTGCCCCCGCTGCGCGAGCTGGCCAGGGAGTGGAACTGCACCATTGGCACCGTCCAGCGAGCGTACCAGGTTTTGGTCCAGCAGGGCATTCTGACCAGCCGCAGCGGCCAGGGCACCCACGTGGCCGAAACGCCGCCCGAACCGGCGCAAAACGCCGCCCCGCTGCGCCAGGCTGCGCTGGTGAACCGGGCCGAAGCCTTTATGCTGGAAATGTTATCGGCGGGTTATTCACTGGGGGATGTTGACAGCGCGCTCTACCAGGCCATGGAGCGTTGGCGCACCGCCCAGCTAAACCCACCTGCGCAGGGGCTCAACCCTGAAACGCTGCGCTTTGCAGGCAGCCACGACCCGTTTTTGGTGCGCCTCACCCGCCTGTTTGCCGAGACTGCCCCAGGCTGCACGCTTTCCCTGGCTTTTTCTGGCAGCCTGGGCGGGTTGGTGGCTTTGGTGAAAGGGGAAGCCGATGTGGCCGGGATTCATCTTTGGGATGAGGAAAGCGACACTTACAACCTGCCTTTTGTCCGCCGTTTTTTTCCCGGTATGCCGGTTGCCCTGCTGACCCTGGCCCACCGGCGGTTGGGTCTGATGCTGCCGCCAGGAAACCCGGCGGGTGTTCAAGGGCTGAAGGATGTCAACCGGCAGGGTATGCGCCTGGCCAGCCGCCAACCCGGGTCTGGAACGCGGGTTTGGATGGATGCAGCCTTGGCCCGCCTGGGAGTTCACCTCAACCTGTTAAACTGCCAGGTGAGCGAAAAAAACACCCATACCGAGGTGGCGCGCCTGGTGGCCGAGGGCAAAGCGGATTTGGGCATTGGGGTGGCGTTTGCCGCCGCAGAATTTGGGCTGGATTTCATCCAACTCACTCGTGAGCGCTACGATTTGGTGATTCCTGCGAAAATTTTTGATACGCTCGCTGTGAGCCGGCTTGTACAGGTTGTTCACAGTCCCCAGGCGGCCGCCCTGGCCAATGCGATGCCCGGCTATGATTTGGGTGAAATTGGGCGTCTCACCTGGGTAGGTTAAGCGCACCTTTGTAGTATACTTGTGCCTGTACAAGTATACAATCTGAGGTTGCTGCTGCTTGTTTGCTGAACTTTCTGAAATTGTCAATTTATCCCTGCGAGTATCGGGGGCTGCGCTGCTGCTCAGCACGCTTACCGGCGTGCCGCTTGGCGTTTATATCGGCCTTAAGCGGTTTATCGGGCGTAAGCTGCTGATTGCCCTGCTCTATACCGGTATGGGCCTGCCGCCGGTGGTGGTGGGGCTGTTTGTATATATTTTGCTTTCCCGTTCTGGCCCATTGGGTTCGCTCAACCTGTCCTGGATTCCCCAACTTTTCACACCGGCAGCCATGATTGCTGCCCAAACCATTATCTCTTTCCCGCTGGTGGCTGGTTTCACCATGGCGGCAGTCATGGGGGTAGACCCGGCACTGCGCCTGCAGATGCTTTCATTAGGGGCAACGCCGCGCCAGGCGGCCTGGGCAGTGCTGCAAGATGCACGGGTGGGGGTGATTGCAGCGATTGTAGCCGGGTTTGGCGCGATTATCTCTGAGGTGGGAGCAGTGATGCTGGTGGGCGGCAACATTGCCGGGCAGACCCGGGTGCTGACGACGGCAATTGTCCTCGAAACCCGCAAAGGTGAATTTGCCCTGGCCCTTGGCCTGGGCGCCCTGCTGCTGGCAATTACTTTTATAACGAACCTGGTTGTGCTGCGGGTCCAGGGGCGGTGGTTGGATGAGTAACCTGTTTTCCGTACGCAACCTTGTAAAGGTATATGGCGTTCGCCAGGTTTTAAATATATCTGAGCTATCCATGGAACAGGGGCAAATATTCGCCCTCGTCGGGCCGAGCGGGTCGGGAAAGTCTACGCTCCTGCGCCTGCTCAACTTTTTAGAAAAACCCACCCGGGGCAGTGTGTTCTATCAAGGCGCAGAATTTAGCCTTGCCGCCGAGATGCCCCTGGCACACCGCCGGGAGGTTACCACGGTTTTTCAAAGGCCGGTTTTGTTGAACGGCAGTGTGTTTGAGAATGTGGTGTATGGTTTGAAGCTGCGCCGACAGCAAAATTATGATGATTTGGTCATGGATGTACTCGCCCAGGTGGGCCTGGAAAAACTGGCTCACGTTCGGGCACGCACCCTCTCTGGCGGCGAAGCCCAACGCGTGGCCCTCGCCCGGGCGATGGTTTTGCGGCCTGAAGTCCTGCTTTTAGATGAGCCTACCGCCAATCTCGACCCTTTCAACGTGGGTCTGATTGAGAGGATTGTCCGGCAGATGAACCAGGACTATGGCACTACGGTTGTCATGGTGACCCATAATGTCTTCCAGGCCCGCCGGATGGCCGGGCATGTGGCTTTCTTGTTGGATGGCGGCATCGTCGAGGCAGCACCGGTTGAAGCCTTTTTCAACCGTCCTCAAGATCCACGCACAGGTGCTTTTTTGCGTGGAGATATGATTTATTAGGAGTGTTTGCATATGAAGTCGGTTCGTTTTTTCTTGCTTGTTTTTGTTTTGCTTGCAGGTTTGCAGGGCTGCACCACCTCACCTGATGAGGCGGCCCAGGCCCCCACGGCCAGCGAATATGCTGGGAAAACATTGACCCTGGCCACAACCACCAGCACCGATGATTCCGGTTTATTGGATGTCATTTTGCCGGATTTTGAGGAGATGTATAACGTCACTGTGAATGTGATCGCGGTGGGAACGGGACAGGCGCTGCAGTTGGGCATGGATGGCAATGCCGACGTGTTGTTGGTGCATGCTCGCGCCAGCGAGGACGATTTCATGGCCAAAGGGCATGGCATTCGCCGCGAGGATGTGATGTACAACGACTTTGTGGTTCTCGGCCCGGCCAGCGATCCGGCAGGCATCCAGGGCTCCGCTACCGCCGCAGAGGCCTTTTCCCTTCTGTCACAGCAAGGTGTAATGTTCATCTCGCGTGGCGATAACTCCGGCACGCACAGCAAAGAAAAATCCATTTGGAGTAAGGCAGGCATTGAGCCAGCAGGCGATTGGTATATTTCCGCCGGGCAGGGGATGGGCGAAGTGCTGACCATGGCTGCCGAACAGCAGGCCTACACCCTCAGCGACCGGGCAACCTACCTTTCCCGCACCAAAAGTGGCCTGGACCTGGTGGTGTTGGTGGAGGGCGACCCTGCCCTGTTTAATCCCTATGGGGTCATTGTTGTCAACCCCGATAAAAACCCCAACCTCCAGGCAGAATTGGCTGGCCTCTTTGTAGATTGGCTGATTTCTGTGCGCACCCAGGAAAAAATCGCCGAGTTCGGGGTGTCCGATTTCGGGCAGTCGCTCTTTATCCCTGATTCCGCGCCATACCGGCAAAAGTAGCTTGTAGGCTCTAGGCTCTAGGCTGCAGGCTGTAGGCTGTAGCTTATCGCTTATAGCATTGCCGGAGGGGGTGGAATGGTGGCCTGCTTTTTACCAAACCCTGCTTCCTACTCCGTGATAAAATCCAGATAGGAATTTATTAACGGAGACAGCCCATGCCCACACTCACCCAACTGCCCGCCTGGAAAGCCCTGGCCCAACACCACGCGGAAATGGCCAGTGTTCATATGCGCGATTTGTTTGCTGCAGACGCCGGACGTTTCGGTAAGTTTTCTACCATTGTGGGGGAAGTGCTGTTTGATTTTTCCAAAAACCGCATTACCGAAAAAACAATGCGCCTGCTGTTCGACCTGGCCATGCAGGCCAACCTGCCTGAAAAAATTGAAGCGATGTTCAGCGGCCAGAAAATTAACACCACCGAACAACGGGCTGTGCTGCACACCGCCTTGCGCAACCGCTCGAACTACCCGGTCTATGTGGATGGGGTGGATGTCATGCCGGATGTCAACCGGGTTTTGCATAAGATGCGCCGTTTCAGCGAGGCTGTGCGCAGTGGGGAATGGACTGGTTTTACCGGCAGAACCATTGAAAGCGTTGTGAACATTGGCATTGGCGGTTCCGACCTGGGGCCTAAAATGGTTGTCCAGGCGCTGCAGCCCTACACCCATCCAAACCTGCGCACCTTTTTTGTTTCGAATGTGGATGGCGCCCACCTGGTTGAAACCCTCAAGCAGGTGAACCCTGAAACCACCCTTTTCCTGGTGGCTTCGAAAACGTTCACCACTCAGGAAACTATGGCCAACGCGTTTTCGGCTCGCCAATGGCTTTTGGATCACCTGCTTTCAAACAGCAATGCACCGGCGGATGCCATTGTTCGCCGCCATTTTGTGGCCATGTCTACCAACACAGCCGAAGTCACCCGCTTTGGGATTGACCCGGAAAATATGTTTGAGTTTTGGGATTGGGTAGGGGGGCGCTATTCACTCTGGTCGGCCATTGGCCTTTCCATTGCCCTGGCAGTGGGGATGGACCATTTTGAATCCTTGCTGGAAGGGGCACACCATGCCGACCTGCACTTCCGCGCAGCGCCTTTTGAACACAATGTCCCGGTCATTATGGGCCTCTTGGGCATCTGGTACAGCAATTTCTTCCAGGCAGAATCCTATGCCATCCTGCCCTACGACCAGTACCTGGCCGAATTCCCGGCTTTATTGCAGCAGGGAGATATGGAGAGCAGTGGCAAACAGGTCACCCACACCGGCGAATGGGTGGATTATGCCACCGGGCCAATCATTTGGGGCCAGCCGGGGACAAACGGCCAACATGCTTTCTACCAGCTGATTCACCAGGGAACCCGGCTGGTTCCGTGCGACTTCCTGGCCGCAGTAGAAAGCCAAAGTCCCCTGGGCGAACACCAAACCCTGCTGCTGTCTAATTTTTTGGCGCAAACGGAAGCCTTAATGCGCGGGCGCACCCCGGAAGAAGCCCGCGCAGAACTCGCGGCTGCGGGTTACCAGGGGGAAGCCCTGGAGCGCCTGGCACAGGCCAAAACGTTTGTTGGCAACCGTCCGACCAACACTTTCTTTTACCCCAAGCTCACTCCCTTCACGCTGGGTCTGTTGGTGGCCCTGTATGAACACAAAATATTCACCCAGGGCGCCATTTGGGATATCAATTCTTTTGACCAGATGGGTGTGGAGTTGGGAAAACAGCTCGCCAAAAATGTGTTGGTGGACCTGCAAAAACCCCTGGATGATGAGGACTTCCAACCCGCCCCTGGGCATGACACCTCGACAATTGGGCTGATTGCTTATTATCGTGAGGTGAAACGCCAACGCCAGGAGCCGGAATGAAAAAGGCCGCCAGGCGCCCAACCGTCACCTACGGCCTGCTGCCGGTGGAGGGAATGCCGGTGATTCCTGGGGCGGTGGTTCCTGAAGATATTTACCCGGTGCTGGCGGCTCCGGCCTGCCTGGCGGGCATGCGCAAACCGGGCGATTGGACCCCCTGGCAGGCGCTTTACGACCAGGGCTACCATTACGTGGTCAACCTGCGCGAATCGAACCCCAGTTACGAACCCGCCCCGCTGCGGGTGCTCTACTCAGCCCGTCTGGAAGATCTCGAACATGGCGAAGACCCTACCGACCCCGAAAGCGAGCTGCTGCTGATTGGCGGCGCAGTGCAGGCCACCCAGGACGCTTTAGAGCGTAGCCAGGGTGTGGTGATTCACTGTTGGGCTGGCCGCGGGCGAACCGGCACTGTGTTGGGCTGTGTTTTACGGGCGCTTGGGTTTGAAAGTGATGTGGTTCTCAATTACCTGTCTGTTGTGCAGCAGGCCCGGGGTGCCACTGGCTGGCCTGAGGCCCGCTGGCAGGCCGATGTCGTTCGGCGCTGGAAATAAGTCTCAGGCTGCCTGTTCCAGGCGAACCACCAGCAAACCAAACGCCCCCAGGCTGACCAGCGCCGCCGCAAACAAAACTCCGACCAGGGAACCAGGCCCTGCCCTCAGCAGGCTTTCCCCGGCCAGCCAGGGCAGCAGAATTGCACCAAAGCTTCCGGCTGCCCACAGCCGGCCTGCGGTACTCCCGGTAATGGGCAGGCGCCGGCTGATCAGCGCGAAGGTGTTTGGATAAATCGAAGCCAGGGACAGCCCCAACCCAAGCGAACCCACCCAAAGCACCCATCCGGTGGGCAGGCCAAACGCTGGCCCCAAAAGCAGCAGCCCCAGGCTTAACACAGCCCCCCCAATTTCGGCGCGCACAATGGCTTTGGAAGAAAACTTGAGCGCCAGGAAGATTCCCGCCAGCCTGCCCACGGTGATGGACAGCCAGAAAGCCGAGGTTACCCGGGCTGCTGCCAGGCTGCTCGAGGCGTTTTCGCCCAGGATGTTGATTGTATAGGTATACAGCCAGGACCCGTAAGAAACTTCCAGGCCGACGAAAACAAAAAAGAGCACGCCCACCAACGCCAGCAGTGCCCCAGGGGCTTTCGGGGGCTTTTCTCCGGTTGGGCTGGTTGGGCGGGCCGGGCTGCCTGAAAACCAGATCCAAAAAATGACTGGCAGCGCCACCCAGGCCAGCCCCTGGTAGCCCAGGGGAATTCCCCCGATTTCCAGTGCCCAGGCCAGAAAAAGCGGGGCCAGGGTGCTGCCCAACCCGGCGAAGAAGAACATACTCGCCAGAAATTGGCCGCTTTTTGGGCCATGGGTCCGGCTCATGAGGATGTTGCTGCCCACATCCAGGGCGCCAAAAGCCGTGCCCAACCCCAAAAAAACGATGGTCAGCCAGAACACCCCTGGCGCGGCAGGTAAAATCAGCATGCTTGCAAAAATGAGCCCAACAGCCAGGGCCAGGACACGGTGACCCGGATAACGGTCATACAGCCACCCGGCCAGCAAAGACCCGCTCAGATAGCCCAGCGAACGCACAGAGACAATCCCCTTCAGGGCATTCAAATCTACACCGAGATGGTCTGCAAGGGCGGGGATGGTTGGCCCCAGGGAGGTAATGCCTGCGCCGAGAATGAAGAAAGCGCCAAAATAGCCCAGCGTGCGGACGATGGCGGTGCGCCTGGAGAGGGTGGCGGTTTCGTAGGCTGGTTGGCTCATGGCTGTCCCTGGTTGTAGGGGGGTGTTTTGGGATCGCGCACCAGGTAAATGGCAGGCATCCCGACCAGGGTGGTCAGGCCTTTGATGATGATATTGCTGGCCACGATAGACCAAACGACGACGGCCGGGAAAACCCCACCGAAGGCCAGCCAGGCAAACAAAAGGCTGTCTACCGGAACGGCCACGCTGTTGCTCACCAGCACCCGCAGCCATTGATAGCGCCGGGTGACCCGTTCGACCCAAAACCGGTACATTTCGGTATCAATCAGTTCACTGACCACTTCTGCTAAAATCGAGGCAGTAACGATGCGCCAGACCGGGGAAAGAACCACCGCAAATTCCGCCTGTGGGCCCACCTGCATGTCTGGTGGCAAAAGGGATACCACCCAAAACAGCAGCGCCATGAAGGCGTTTACCCCGGCCGCGGTGAAAATCAGGGCACGCGCCGCCGAAGCCCCGGCGACCTTGTGTACCATATCACGCAGCGTAAACGTAATCGGGTAGATAAACGTTCCGCCATCAATCGAAAAACCAGCGATGGTAATAATGCGCAGGCTGGTGATATCCGACAGAATTTGGGCTGCGATGTACAGCGAAGAAACGACAATCGCACTGATCATGTGTGCTCCAAGCAAAGGTTTTCAATAGTCTACCATGCGATGAATGTTTTGGCGGGCAGTTAAAGTTCATGGCCACCCTACGGGTCTAACCCGCCTGGTGGCCATGAACGAAAATCTCCTCTGGAGAGGGATGGGGGGTGTGTTCGGAGATTACAAAGCCAGGTAGCGCTCGATGCGCTCGCCAATTACGGCCAGGCTGCCTTCCCAGAAGCTGCGCGAGCGGATGTAAATTCCAAAGCGGGCGGCCAGGTCGGCGGCAGTGCCTTCACCTGTGCTGGCCAGCAGGTTTTTATAGTCTTCCACGAATTCAGCGCCGCGCTGTTTGTAGACGTTATACAGGCCCAGCCCAAACAGCAAGCCGAAGGCATATGGATAGTTGTAGAACGAGAGCCAGGCAGAGTAGTAGTGGGGTTTCCAGGTCCACATGTACTTGTGCAGGTAGCGTTCATCCAGTCCCTCGCCATAGGTGGCTTTTTGGGCTTTTTCCATGATGCTGCACAGGTCATCCGCAGAAAGTTCGGCCTGAGCGCGGCGTTCGAAAACTTCTTTTTCAAACAGGTAGCGCGAGAAAATGTCCACAATCACCTGGCTGTCGCTGATCAGTGAAGTTTCCAAAATGGCCAGTTCTTCTTCGGGGTTGGCCGCCTCGGCAATCGCGGCGTTGGTCACAATGGTTTCGCACATAATCGAGGCCGTCTCTGCCAGCGTCATCGGGGTGATGGACTGCATTGAGGTTTTGTTCTTCAGGCATTCGTTGTGGAATCCGTGGCCAAGCTCGTGGGCCAGGGTGAACACGGTGTCCAGCGAGCCATCGAAGTTAAGCAGGATGCGAGATTCTTTGGCAGACTTCAAGCCCATGCAAAATGCGCCAGCGCGTTTGCCATCGCGCATTTCGGCGTCAACCCAGTTGTGGTCGAAGGCTTTTTTGGCAAAAGCCGCCAGCTCTGGGGCAAAGACCCCGAAATGCCGCAGGATAAACTCGGTGGCCTGGGGATAGGTGTAGGTGGTTTCAACTTTGCCCACCGGGGCGAACAGGTCCCACCAGGCCAGTTTTTCTTTGCCCAGGCGGCGGGCTTTGGCCTGGAAATATTTGCGGAACATCGGGAAGGAATCTTCCATGGCCCCAAGCATGGCTTCAAGAGTGGCGCGATCAATCCGGGCCGATTCGATGGATTCGTGCAGGGCATCTTCTCGTTTTCGGCGTGCGTTGAGGGTGTTTACAGCGCCTTTAATCCCGTTCATGGCGGCGGCCAGCGGCTCGCGCAGGTTTTCCCAGACCTGCATCTCCGCTTCATAGCCACGCCGGCGCACGTCTTCATTTGGATCGTTGCGCAGGTTGATAATGGCGGTTACGGGCAGGGTTTCGGTTTTTCCGTTGCGTTCGAAAGGTGTTTTGGCCTGGGAAACCAGGTTGCCCTGCAGGCGGCCCCAGGCATTTGGCCCACTGGGGGCCAGTTCAGCCGCCAGCGATTCTTCCGCTTCGCTCATCAGGTATTTGCTGTTTTCGGCAATCTCTTCAATGGCAAAAGCATGGGCAAGCAGGGTGCTGTTCAGCGGCAGGGCAGCGGGCAGCAATTCCTGGTGCTGTCCAACCCAGCCCTCCATGCGTGTGCCAATTTTTTGCATGCGCACCGATTGCTGCTCAAACTGGGACATCCAACGCTTGGCTGTGGTGTTATAAGAATCGGTTGTAATAAACGAAGAAATATATGCCCGCATGGTTGAACCCAATTCGTAAAGCTGGTTGATCTGGTTGACCAACCCGCCCAAGACGGCTGCAAAGGCGGCTGGGTCCGTTTCTGCCGGGCCTTCAGTTTTGCGAATATTGTGTTTCTCGGCGTAGCCTTCCAAATCGGAGAGAAGTTGTTTATACTTCTCAAAGTCCTGCGCGAATGCGTCAGTGTCCAAACCCGCATAGATGTTGGATAAATCCCAACGCGGCGGGGTGCTAACAGAGGTCATTTCACTGCTCATATCCTTTACTCCTGATTTTGAGGTATGCTGCTCTGAAAACCGGACAGCAAGTTAATGGGTGGCTGCCCAGCCTAACCGGGTGAGCAGTTATGTTAATTGTATCAAAAAAATGCAGCTATATTTTATTCGACACGCTCAATCTGAAAATAATTACCTGTATCACACCACAGGTTCATCGGTAGGCCGCAAAGCCGACCCGCTGTTAACCGACACCGGTTGGCAGCAGGCGCGCTGCCTGGCGAATTACCTGGCCAGTTTCCCCCCCCTGGAAGCCGCCAACACCTGGGACCGTGGGAACCACCAGGGTTTTGGCCTGACGCATATCTATACCAGCCTGTTCCGGCGGGCGGTAGATACGGCATCGTGCCTGGGGGATGCGTTGGGCATTGCCCCCGAGGTTTGGTTTGACTTGCACGAAAGGCGCGGGGTCTATTTGAAACATGCTGAATCCGAGGATTATATCGGTTTGGCCGGCCAGCCGCGCTCATTTTATGAACAAAACTACCCTAACCTGAAACTACCCGACAATTTTGGTGAAGAGGGTTGGTGGGCGCGCCCGGCAGAGCCAATGCAGGCAGTTCCGGCGCGTGCAGCCCGGGTTTTGGCTTCTTTGTTGGAGCGGCACGGCAGCACGGATGACCGGGTGGCCTTTGTCAGCCATGGCGGTTTTTACGCGATTTTCATGCACACGCTGCTCGGCAGCCCTTTATCACCTGAGACCGGCCAGCACCCAGAAAACTGTTGGTTTGTGCTCCAAAACGCGGCCATCAGCCGGATCGATTTCATTCCGCCCTATGTGGATATCGTGTATACCAACCGCAGCGATTATCTTCCCCAGGAATTATTCACCTGAAACCAGCGCGATGGCTAAACCTGCTTCCTTGAGGGCTACTCGGCCTGGGTTCCGTTGGGGTCAAACAAATAGCCTGTGCCCCGCACGTTGACAATCCAATTTGCGCCATTGGGGAAGGCTAATAATTTGCGCCGCACGCGGCTGACGAGCGGGCGTAAAATATCGGCTGCTTCCAGGTCGGTGCTGTTGTATCCCTGAACCATCATCACCAACTCGCGGTGGGTCATCAGCTTGCCTTCAAACTCCAATAAAGTTCGAATTAATTTCGCCTCGGTTGGTGTAAGCTGCACGGTTTGGGTGCCGTCGGAAATTTCACGCCGGTTGAAATCGAACCAGATGCCTTCGAGAATCTGCACGGTGCCAGCCGATTCGGCGCTTTGTGGGTAAAAACCTTCGGCGCTGCGCAGCGCTTGCAGCGATTGGCCCAACTGCTGCAGCAGTTTGCGGCGGTTGATTTGTTCGTCGCGGCGTGCCAGGGCTTTGCGAATGCTGGCCAGGACTTCTTCAAATGTGAAAGGTTTGGTGATGAAATCGTGAGCGCCCGCGCGCAGCGCCTCGATGGCCGATTCTAACGACCCGTGCCCGGTGAGAAGGATGATTTGCACCCCCGGAGCGGTTTTAATGGAGTGGCGCATCACGTCCATGCCGCTTATCCCTGGCATGAGAATGTCCAACAACATGATGTCAAAGTACGATTCATCGAGCAGTTCGATGGCGGTTTCTCCGTTATCTACCGCCGTAACCACAAACCCCTCGAGCTGCAAAAAATCGGCCAGGGTTTTTCGGATGCTGTCATCATCATCTACAATCAGGATTTTATTTTTCATCATGGGCTGCCTGGTTTGACCTCTTGAGTTATGGGGTTGCTCGGAATCCTTCGCTGGCAAGCGCTTTGCTTTGCGGTAGCTTTACGGGCAGCGTCATCCGAAAACATGCACCCAGCCTGGTTGGAGTGGGGGTGATGCCAGTCAGTGGTGGGCAAACCTCTAAAGCGCCGCCATGGGCCTGCAAAATATTATAGCTGATCGAGAGGCCCAACCCGGTGCCTTTTTCTTTGGTGCTGGTGTAGGGTTCAAAGATGTTTTTCTCGATTTCAGCGGTCAGGCCTGGCCCGGTGTCCTGGAAAAAAACCTCCAGGTATTGGGGTTTGGGTTCTGCCGTTTGGGTTGCCGCGCCTTTTTGCCGTTTTGTGCGCCGCCCGGCCGGTTGGGGAACCATGCGCCCCAGGATGATGAGCTGACCACCCCCCGGCATGGCATCCATGGCGTTCAAAATAACGTTAAGAATGACTTGTTGGATTTGGTTGCTGACCACAAAAACGGGTGGCAGGTCAGGTTCCAGGCGCAGGTCCAGGTGAATCCCCTGCCGGGCGATCTGGTTTTCAAGCAGGGCCAACCCGGCTGCCAGAAGCTCGGCCAGGGTGGTCTGATCGCGGTTCACGGCGCTGGGACGGTAAAAGTTCAGCATCTGCCGCATGGTTTTCAGCAGGCGCTCCAGTTCGTCACGGGCCATGTCCAGGTACTCTTCACTTTTTTTGGGCGAAACATCTTTCCGCCCAGCCAGGGCCAGGCAGTTGCGCATGGCTTGAAGGGGGTTGTTTACCTCGTGGGCAATGCTGGCGGTCATCCGTCCGATGGCGGCCATTTTTTCGGCTTGAACCAGGGCGCGTTGGGATTCTTCCAGCCGGAGAATTGAATCGGCCAGGTCAGCATAGAGTTCGGCATTGGTCAATGCCGCAGCCGCATTGTGGGCCAGAAGCACAAACATTTCCAGGTCTGCCTCCCCAAAGGGTGGGTTGGACGCACTGCGGGCCACCAGCAGCACCCCGTTGGTTTCACTGCCGGGAAGGGCTTCTGCAGACCGGCCGGTTTTGGATCTGCCTGCAGGGGCACACATCAGCGAACCGAGCCCCAGGGCGTCCATTTGTTCAGCCAGGCCCGGGTATTCGGCGGCATCGTCCCGCAGAATTTTGATGGGGGTGTTCCAGGCATCTGTTTGCCCTAATGGGCCGCCGGATGGATTGGATTTCTCGCCAGCCAACGGCCTGCCGCGCCTGGCCACAAGTCTTAACTCGGTTTCATCGGCCAGGCGGTGGTAAAACCCGGCGTGTTCGCAGTTCAGGTGGTCCAATGCCAGGTCCAGCACCCGTTCCATCAGAGCATCGGGCCGGGTTTCGGTGAACAGGCTGGCACTAATTTGCAGCAGCGGGCGGAGCGTTTGCAGCCGGGTGGCTTCACGGTGTGCTTCTTTTTCAGATAGTGCTCGCTGAAGAATTTGGCTGAGTTCGGTGGGGGTTTCGAAGGGTTTGAGCGCAACCCGGTCGGCCCCCACCTGCAGTGCCCGGCGCAGGTGGCTGCCAGGGTCTGCTCCGGGCAGGTTGGTATCCACCATCAAGACAATGGCCAGTTCTGGGTGGGCTTTGCGAGTGGATTGCAGCCACTCCCCGGCTTTGCTGCCGTGGGGCATTTCTGATTCAATAATCTCCAGGTTGACCAGCAGCAAATCGACCCTGGTGGTGGGTATTAAAGCCACTGCCTGGCGGAAGCTGACCACAGGAACCGGCTCGAAGCCAGCCGCATCCAACATTGACCCCAGGGATTCAGCAGCTTCTGGCTCGTGCTCGACCACCATGATGATTTTGCGCTCGGATGTGGTTTCCATACCTGCATTGTACAACAAAAGTGGTTTTGTAACTACGCACCTATCCACCCTGTGACCAATCCCTTATCTTCTCCCCGCCCCAAAGCCTGGGGCGGGGTTGGGGGTGGGGTTGGAGATTGAGAACCGCAGGTTCTGACAACTTTTGTGCGCACCCGTTAACGAAAATCAATTGCCCGGAAATCGAGCTGGCGGTACAATTAAGCAGAATCGAAAATCAAGGGCTTACCCCTACCAGCCAGTTTGCCAGAAAAGGGCACTCGCGTGTGGTGTGGTGGGTGGGTCCATATCCCGATCAGGAGTTGAGGAGTTTTCCCATGCAGCATTTTTTAGAAATTGCCCATCATTCCCCCGCGGTGCTACAAAACCTGCTCGACCTGGCCATCCGGCTCAAGCAAGATTACAAAACCTGCGGAAACCCGGCCATCCTGGCCGGCAAAACGCTGGCCATGGTTTTTCAAAAACCCAGCCTGCGCACCCGTGTTTCGTTTGATATGGCCATGCGCCATGTCGGCGGCGATGCCCTATACCTTTCCCCGGCAGAAATTGGCCTGGGCAAGCGTGAATCCATTGCCGATGTAGCCCGCGTGCTTTCTGGTTATGTGGATGGCATCATGGCCCGTGTTTTTGACCACCAACATGTGCTGGAGCTGGCGCACTGGGCCAGTGTGCCGGTGATTAATGGCCTGAGCGATTACAACCACCCCTGCCAGGGTATGGCCGATGCCCTCACCATTCAGGAAGAATTTGGCAGCCTCAAAGGGCTGAATGTTACCTACGTGGGCGATGGCAACAATGTTTCCACATCGCTGATGCACATATGCGCAAAACTGGGTGCAAACTTCACCATTGCCAGCCCGGAAGGGTTTGATATGACCGAACGGGCGGTGCTGCTTGGACGCGAGTTTGCGGCTGAGAGCGGCAGCCGATTGGCATTCTTGCGCGACCCGCACGCCGCCGTCAAAGACGCCCATGTAATCTACACCGACACCTGGACCAGCATGGGCCAGGAGGAAGAAGCCGCCCGGCGCGAAAAGGTTTTCCCACCTTACCAGGTAAACGCCGCTCTGGTGGGCGAAGCCCGGCCTGACTGCATTGTGCTGCACTGCCTGCCTGCCCACCGCAATCATGAAATCACCGATGAGGTGGCCGATGGCCCGCATTCCCGGCTCTTCCCACAGGCTGAAAACCGCCTGCACGCCCAAAAGGCCATCCTGGTGGAACTGCTTGCAAAACACCCCGCATAGCCATTGTTAACCCGCCGATCCTGTCAAAAATCCGTTCGATATGGGCTGGGTTTTCACCCAACCAAGAGAGGCTGAGCATGAAACGCCGGACAAAAATTGTAGCCACCATAGGCCCAAGCAGCCGGGATAAGCAAACCCTGCATAACCTGATTCAGGCCGGAATGAACGTTGCCCGCCTGAATTTCTCCCACGGCACCTATGCCGACCACGCCGCGTCCATTGCCGACCTGCGCCACCTTTCTAATCGCCTGGGTGTACCTTTAACCATTTTACAAGACCTGCAAGGGCCAAAAATTCGCACGGCAGACCTCGGGCCGGAGGGGGTTATGTTGGTTCCGGGGGAACTTGTGGTTTTAGTGGCGAACACTCCGGAAGAAATGGCGGCGCCAGAGCCGCGTCCCGGCCCCAGCCCGGAATATATCCCCGTAGATTTTCCGGATATGCCGCGCTTTACCCGGCCGGGTGCGCGCATTTTGCTGGCCGATGGCCAGATGGAACTACAGGTGCGTTCCGTGCAGGGCAGCCGGGTTGGGGCAGAAGTCATCCAGGGCGGTTTGTTGAAATCGCATAAAGGGGTCAACCTACCCGGCGCAAAGCTGGATATCCCGGGTTTCACGGAAAAAGATGAGGAAGATCTGGCTTTTGGCCTTTCCCAGGGGGTGGATGCGATTGCCATCTCGTTTGTGCGCACCCCGGAAGATGTTGCGCGGGTGCGGATGGCCATTGCCCGCTTGCAGCCGGAGCGCATGGACATCCCGGTGATTGCCAAGCTGGAACGCCCCGAAGCGCTGGATAACCTGGAAGCCATTGTGCAAATTGCCGATGGGGTCATGGTTGCCCGCGGTGACCTGGGCGTGGAGATGTCCCCGGAAGAGGTGCCGATTGCCCAAAAGCGCATCATCGAATGCGCCAACCGCCACGCGAAGATTGTGATCACTGCCACCCAGATGCTGGAATCGATGATGGAATACCCGCGCCCGACCCGCGCCGAAGCTTCCGATGTGGCCAATGCTATTTTTGATGGTACGGATGCGGTGATGCTGTCTGGGGAGACTGCTGCCGGAAAGTACCCGGTTAAAGCGGTGGAGATGATGGCGGCCATTGTGATTCGGGCAGAAGAAAACCTGGAGCGCTGGGGGCATTGGAAAGGCCTCGGGGCAGACGCTGCCCACTATAACGGCGTTCAGGTCAACCGGGATGATGCCCTCTACCTGGCACGGGCGGCCAGCGAACTGGCCCACGACCGCAACGTGGCCGCGATTGCCGTGTTTTCCAAGAGCGGCCGGACCACATTGCAGGTTTCGAAAACCCGCCCCGGGGTTCCGGTGATTGCTTTTACCCCCAATGCGGCTGCATTTCAACGGATTAACATGTATTGGGGTGTTTCACCCCACCTGATTCCCAAAGCCGAAACCATGGAAACCATGCTGGCCCATGTTGAAGCCGCCTTGCTTTCCGAAACATCCATCCAGCCTGGGCAGCAGGTGGTGTTGATTTGCGGCTTTCCCATCAGTGAAATGCGCCCCTCCAACCTGATTTTGCTGCACACCGTGGGGCGCTAAACGGCTTTACCCCCCATCCATTTCGCGCAGCGCCAGGCGGTCCCAAACCTGCCTGGCGCTGTGGTTTTTCCAGGCACTGAGCAGCAGCGGCGTAATTTCGTACAGGCGGTGGGTCAGTGGGTTCAGCCCGGCCTGGGGGTAGCGCGCTTGCAGCCGGGGCATCACCTCCGCAGCCCGGCCTGCGCCCGATGTAGCCCAGCCTTCCACCAGGATGGGCGATTGGGGGTCGGGGTGCGCCAGGGCGACATTGGGGTAATCGAGCAAAGCCGAGAGCGACATTTCTCCGCCAGGGGTATCGGGCAGAACGGCACATACAAAAATTTTTCCGCGCAGCCAGAGGTGAAAAACCGGCAGTGTAAACACCCGCCCCTGGCTTTGGGTAAAGCTCAGCCAGGCCAGCGGGGCGGCCGCCAGGCACGCCAGGACTTCTGGCAGCCCACCCATTTCTTCTGCTGCTGGATTCAGCGCAGCAGCGTTGAAAGGGTTGGGTTCGGGCAGCATTTCCAGTGCTTCCCGCTCGAACCAGTTTCCGCTTACAATCCTCGGCGCGCCCCGGACCAGGTCGGCTGGCGCCCAGTAGATCCAGGCCTGGATTTGGCTGCCGTCTTCCACCTCAACCTGCACCCCGGCGCGCTCGAAAAACAGGGGGTGGCCTTCAATCCGGTCCATGATGGGCAGGGCGGCGGGCTGCACCCAGAGGATATCGCCCTGCAGCCTGCCCGCGCCAGGCCGGGCAGCCGGGTAGGTGTCCAGGTGGTACAAAACTGCCTGGTGCAGCACGGCTGGTTGGCTGCGCTGGATGTGTTGGACAACTTTAAAGTAATAGCGGCTGTCATCTGGCGGCGCGCCAGGCTGCGGAGGGCGCAGCGTGCCGTAGACAAAAACAGGGATCAGGGCGGTGCTTTCATCCATCGTGAAATCCTTGCTTGGGTGCGGGTTGTCCCTATCTTACCTGAAACGTCAAATTCATGTGAACCTTTTTGGGAGAATCTCGTAACAGGGATATGCACATGGCAGCAGGAAATTTAAACGAAATTTGGACACGCTTCCAACCGCCCCAGGAAGGCCGGGCTGGATTACAATCAGGCTGCATGCAGTCGTCTCAAAAGCCCCAAGAAATCGTCCTATCCGATGAAAACCTGCTGGCAGAAATTCGGCAGGGCAGCCGTACTGCGCTGGCAGTGCTGGTTGAACGCCATCACAGCCCTCTTTTGGGATACCTCTACCGCATGACGGGGGGCAACCGCTTATTGGCGGAAGACCTGGTTCAGGAGAGTTTCTTGCGTGTACTGCGTGGGGTAGGCCAATTCCGCCCTGGCCAGGCTTTTAAGCCGTGGTTGTATGCTATTGCTTCCAACCTCGTCCGCGACCATTATAAAAGTGCCGACCAGCGCCGCACCGAAGCCCTGCTCGAAGAGAGCGGAATTTATGGGGCTGCCCCTGGCGGCCCAGAAGAAGCCCTGGAAAACGCCGAAAACGCCCGCCAGGTGGCGGTGGTTTTGCAGCGCCTGCCTGCCCACCAGTTGGAGGTTGTTGTACTGCGTTATTACCAGGACCTCAGTTTGGCCGAGATCGCCGAGGCCCTGGATATTCCAATTGGAACGGTAAAATCCCGGCTGAGCCTGGGTCTGCAAACTTTAAAGCGGTGGATGTACCGCGAGGAGACAGGCCAATGACCCATTTTCCTGAGCCTGCTTCAGAGGATGAGAACCTGTTCAAACTGGCTGCAGACCTCGAAAGCCCCGAAGATGCGGCCGATTTGCTGCCAGTGGTGAATCGCCTTTCCGCCTGGGTGGCTCCAAAACCCACGGAAACTGAAAAGGCCCGGCTTTTGGCTGCCCTACAGGGGCAGCAGTCCTGGCAGAATATCTCTCCTCCGGACGCACTGCCGGTGAAATCACCCAGGGCTGTGGCTTTGGAGGGGGTGCTCAACCTGCTTTATGCCCAGCGATATGTCGTCCGGCAAGAAATTTGGGCTGCTTCTGCCGTGGTGCAGGCCCTGGGTGCGCTGGTGTCGCTGGCCCTGCCTGCGGCTGGAGATGCCTACCTGCCTGGCGCTCAGCCTGGCTTTTTTGTGGTTTTGCTCGCGCCTGTGGCTGCTGCCCTGAGCATGGCTTCGATCTATAGTCCAGCCGACGACCCCGCTCGCGAGCTGGAGGCAGCCACCCCGGTTGCCCTGCGGAAGGTCTTGCTGGCTCGCATGGCGTTGGTTTTTGCATTCAATCTGGTTGGTGCGCTGGCTGCCAGCGGGCTGGTTTGGGCTGCAGGTGTTTTTGGCCTGGTGCAAATGGGTTCGTTGGGCGTGCTGTTGGCTGCATGGTTGGGGCCGATGACGCTGCTCTCCACCCTTGCGCTGCTTTTCACCACGCTGGCTGACGATGCCCAGGTGGGAACCCTTGCCAGCCTGGCGCTTTGGGGTTACCAGGCGCTGCATTTCTTCCAGGCGCCCGGCGCCCCGGCCTTCATGCAGCGTTTGCCCAACCTGCTCGACCCTGCATTACAGCCCTGGTTATTCCTGGCGGCGATTCTGCTGGGAACCTGGGCGCTCTGGGAAGCCGGGCGTGAGAAACACCTGGCGGTTAACCTTTCCTGAATCTGCCCTATGCAAAAAAGTTCTTGGTTTTTCCGCTTCGCTGGTTGGTTTTTGCGCAATGGGTTTGGCCTGGCCATTCTGGTTGGCGCTGGCTGGCTGACGTACCACCTGCTGTTCGATTTTGATTTCAGCGTAGACCTGGAGATTGTGGAATGGGTTGTGCGCGGTGCAGTGGCTGCGCTCACCCTTTGGCTGGCTTTTCCAGCCTGGAGGCTGCTGCACCTGGCGCTGCCTGCAGCCCCGCGGCCCTGGCGGTTGGCCTGGGCAGGTACACTGCGGCTTTTTTCCTGGTGGGTGCCTGCAGTCGCTGCCGCTGTCCTTCTGCCGCTTGTCCTCTTTCAAACGCTGGAGGGTGTGCCCGATTTGCCCCAATTTGCACCTGGGGAAGTGATTCGCACCCTGCTGCCGCTGTTTGCAGCCTGCCAGGCTGCATTTCTCTATGCTCCGGCCGATGAACCCCCAGCAGAAATCCTGGCTGCTGTCCCGCGTCCGCTTCGTTGGTTGGTTTGGGAGCGCTGGCTGTTGTTGGTGCTGCCTTATGCGGTTCTGGCGCTGGTGGCGAACCTGGGGCTGGCTGTGCGCTTGGAAGATTTGGAAACCCATCAATGGGCTGCGTGGATCCCACCTTTCCTGTTTTTCACGGGTGCTGCCTTTCTCGTTACGGCCAGCAGCCGCCAACCCGCTTTGGGTATGGCATTCATTATTGTGCTTTGGGCTGGAATGGTGTTCATGACGGGCCCGGTGGTAGCGCGCTGGCCTTTCCTCTGGCCAATTCAGGTGTACATTCCGTTGAATGGGGCATATGCCAACCTGGCCTGGGCCTGGTTCACCCTGGGCAGCCTGGCCATTTTGAACCACTCAGCCCATCTTGTTGAAGCCGAAAAGGAATAACCCATGTTCATACGCCAGATTTTTGCGATTGCTCGAACAGAAGTCTTGTTATATTGGCGCCAGCGCGGGATGCTGGTCTTTTGCCTGTCGCTCATGGTCTTACCGGCCTTGTTTGCCGCTCAAACCAGGCAGGTCAATACCGAAATGGTTGAGCCTGGCCTGGCTGCTGGGGTTGACATATCCCCGGGTGAAATTCGGGCACAGGTAGGGGAAGCCGCCAGCACCATCGCCTGGATGCCAGCAGCGTTGATTATGGTGATCCTGGCGCCCATTTTGGCTGCAGAAGCCCTGCCGCGCGACCGGCAGGAACAGGTAAAGGGTATTCTTGATGGCCTGCCTGTGCCCACCTGGGTTTACCTGGCCGGGAAGCTGATGGGAGTCTGGCTGGCGCTGTTTGCCGCTGTGTTGGTGGCCATGCTGCTGACTTTGTTCATCTGGTGGGGATTTTTGGGCTATTTTTCACCGGCTGCTTATCTGCGCAGTTGGGTGGTTGGGGGAGGTGCCATTATTCTGTTGAATGCCGGGCTGGCGACGCTGTTGTGCGCTCCACTGCCCAACCGCAAACAGGCATATTTTGTGGGCAGTGGTTTTGCCATTCTGACCCTGGTTTTGCTGCTGCTGCTTTTTGTCGACACTGCTTCAGGGGCGAATCCCACCCTGTGGGATCTGTTAAACCCGGCGCGCCCTTACCTGGTTGGGCGGTTCCTGCCCCCCGTGCCGGGGTCGTTAATTGAGACTGCCCAAGGTGCATCGGCTTCATCGAGTTGGCTTACCTTATTGGCTGGGCTGTTCGAACTGGTGGTGGCCGGGTTGTTTGCCTGGCGGTTCACCAAATGAAACCCCTTTCGGAATCTGAAGGAAAACGCATGAATACCCAATCCCTGATTACCATTCACCAACTGACCAAGACTTACGCCGGCGGCATCCAGGCTTTACGCGGAATATCTCTGGACATTGGGCCGGGAATGTTCGGCCTGTTGGGGCCAAATGGGGCTGGAAAAACCACGCTGATGCGCATTCTGGCGGGTATTTTGCAGCCCACCAGCGGTGCCCTGCAGGTTTTTGGTCACGATTTGCACACCCCTGCTGGCCGCCAGGCGGTCAAAGCCATGTTGGGCTACCTGCCGCAGGAATTGGGCCTGTACCCCAACCTGAACGCCAGGGAGTTTTTAGACTATATCGCCGTATTGAAAGGGTTGAATGAAGCCCCGGCGCGGCGCAAACAAATTGAGGAACTCCTCGAACTGGTTCGGCTGAGCGATGTGGCCAACCGGCGGCTTAAGACGTATTCTGGCGGCATGAAGCGCCGGGTGGGAATTGCCCAGGCGTTGTTAGGCAGCCCCAGGCTGATCATTGTGGATGAACCTACAGCCGGGCTGGACCCCGAAGAGCGCATCCGCTTTCGCAATATATTGGTGGATACGGCCTCCCGCTGCACCGTGATTCTTTCTACCCACATTGTTGAAGACATTGGCCAAAGCTGCAACGACCTGGCTGTTATCCAAAAGGGGCAGGTGCTGTACCGTGGCAGCCCCAGAAGCCTGATTCAATCGGCCCAGCAGCATGTCTGGCATATCAAGGTCTCCAACGGCGAACGCCCTGGCCCCGGCCTTACCATTGTTTCGACCCTTCAACTGCAAGATGGTGTTCAGTACCGTGTCTTGGGTGCGCCAGACGCTGTCCCCGCTGCCGCCGAACCAGCCCCGGCGAGCCTGGAAGACGGGTATATGTGGTTGATGAACAACCCACCCGGCAAATAAAAACGGGCCGTTTAGCACCGCCTCAGGCGGGATACGCCAGCAATTGAGCAGCCAAACCAGAGGTTTTTTTCGGCCATTCAGTGTAGAATCAATTTAATGAGTGATACAACTTCCATTTGGCAGTTGCTGGCCACAATCGCTCTTTTATTGATTCTGGCAATATACAGCTGGTACCGAAGGAGTCTGCCGGGGGCACTCCCTTTAATGTTTGGTTGCCTTTTCACGGTTCTGGTGATTACTGACCCCCTCATAGATTTCCTGGCCGTCCCTCCAAAACTTAAAGTGTTTTGGTCCAGTTTCCATCTTGCCTGGACAGCGCCCGCAACGACCGCCATCACCTGTTTCGTTGTTGAGTATGCCTGGCCAGGGCGTTGGCTGACTCGCCGCAACCTGGCTTTGTTGTCCATTATTCCTTTGTTTTGCGTCTTCTTCTTCTTAGGTCTGGCTATCGTTCAGGTAAGCGATATTGGGTCGCTGCCAACCAGTTTTGCTGCCAGGGTTGTGGTGGTTTATTCTCTGGTCCTGACGCTGATCAACCTGGCCGTCTTTGCCTGGCTGTTTACCCATTCAAAGCAGCATCGGTGGCCGGTCCTGATTATGGCCATGGTGGCAGTGTATATGGCGATAACAGCTGCCAGAACAATTCTCGGGCAAAATGACATCGCATTGATTTCGCCCTTGCTTATCTGGCCTTACCTGGCATATGCGATTGCCTTATTTGGTTTCCGCATTTTTGATCCAGTTTCGCTTGCTCGCCAGACGATCGTAGATCAATTACATGTAGGCGTGGTCATCTTGAACCCACAACTGCGGATCGTCAGTCTGAACCCTGCTGCCGAGCGCATCCTGGGTACCACTGCTAGCCAGACCGTTGGGCAGGCGATCATCGATTGGCTGCCCATGGTTCCTGAGGCATTTTTGCTCGAGCCTGGTGAAGGCGAATTGGAGTTTCACCGGGATTCCGGGCCTGAACGCCGCTATTACACGCTGGCAGCAACACCCTTAAAAGATTTCCGTGGGTTGGAAGCAGGCAGCCTGGTGATGCTGCGGGAAATCACCGAACAAAAACAAGCCCAGGCAAAAATCCTGGAACAGCAAAACGCGCTGATGGCTATGCAAGAACGTGAACACCTGGCACGCGATCTGCATGATGACCTGGCACAGACCCTGGCATTTCTCAACGTGCAAGCCCAGGCCACCCACGAGTTGTTGGTTGCCCGGAACATTACCCTGGCCGATGACCACTTGCTGCGTTTGGCGGCGGTTGCCCGCCAGGGCAATGCCCAGGTGCGAGACCTGATTGCGGACTTGCGCAGTCCTACCCCGGTTGGGACGCATTTCATCCCCCAATTGCAAACGCACCTGGAGCATTTTAGCGCTACACATGGGCTGAAAACCGAGCTTAACACGACGCCGTGTGCTTCTGCCTGTGTAGATGCTTTCAGTCCGCATGTACAAACACAACTTTTCCACATCATCCAGGAAGCTCTCACCAACATCCACAAACACGCCCATGCAACCTGGGTCAGCATTGGCCTGTTTACCGAAAATGATTCTGTCCGGGTTGTGGTTGAGGACGATGGGGTGGGGTTTGTACCAGGTACAATGCTGAGTGAGAAGGAACACCTCGGACTGTTTATCATGCAGAAACGCGCGGAAGATGCGAACGCACTGCTTGAAATCCAATCTGCACCTGGGCAGGGGGCACGGGTTGTGGTTCAAATACCGGGAAAGACTGATGAAAATTCTGCTCGTTGATGACCATGCTTTGTTTTTGGAAGGTTTGAAAAATTTACTCAGCGCGCGCGGCTTTACCATCGCCGGTGTCGCTCATGATGGCGTGCAGGCGCTGGAACAGGCGCGTGCCCTCCGCCCTGATGTAATCCTCATGGATATTCGGATGCCGCGCTGTGATGGGTTGACCGCCACACGCCTGATCAAAGCGGAATTGCCAGATATCAAGATTGTCATGCTGACGACATCCGAGGAAGACCATGACTTATTCGAGGCAATCAAAAGCGGTGCGGTAGGCTACTTGCTAAAAAGCCTTGAAGGCGAACCTTTCTTCGCGCTGCTCAATGGCCTGGAAAGGGGAGAGGCAGCCCTCCCCGGTGCGTTGGCTGCCAGGGTGCTTCAAGAGTTCGCGGCGCTGTCCCGTCACACTGGTGACACTGCTGCTGAATCGCCCCCCAGCCTGACGGCCCGCGAACACCAAATCCTGGCCCTCGTGGTGCAAGGCCTCACTTACAAAGAGATTGGCCAAGTGTTGAGTTTAAGCGAACATACCATCAAGTACCATATGGGAGATGTTCTGCGGCGCCTGCACCTCAAAAATCGCGAACAGGCAATCGCCTATGCCCGCCGGGCCGGGTGGGTGAAAGAGGATTAATCGCGCCCGGTTTTCACAATTTTTCTCATCTGAAGTCTAGTCTCGCAGTGATCGAGACTAGACTTTTTTTATCCCTGCGTGGGATGGCACAGCCTGCCGGCATGGTGTACGCTAATTTCGGTGACGCTATGTGCAGCCCCATTGTCTTGTACAACAAATCTGTGTTTATGCTCGGCATTGAGACCATCCTGCGGCAAAACCCGGCGCTGGAAATTGTGTGGAAGGATGTCTCGGATGCGCCTGCCCAGCTCCTGGCTTTGAAGCCAGCCCTGATTATTTTCGACCGTCTCGCCACTGCCCCCGACGTTTTGCTGCCCTTGCTGCTCGAACAGCCCTCGCTGGTGCTGTTGGGCGTTGACGCCGATAGTTCTCAGGTGATGGTTCTTACCGGAGAGCGATCCAATGTACAGGATGGGCAGGATTTGGCACACCTCATCGAAACCTGCCTGTCGCAAACCATACCGGCTGTTTGGGCCAAACCGGTTCCAGGTTCAAACCCACAGAAAGAAGAGCACGATGACCATCAAAAGTAGGCCCATGTTTATTTTTGTCACCTGCCTCATCAGGCGAAATTCCCATTTTTCTTATTTCAGGAGCGGATAAAATGAAAATCATTCAACTTTCACTTCAAAAAATTGTATTTGCGTTTGTATTAGCCCTGGCTTTGGGCGGGTTGCTGCTGGCCCCGATGGGCGTACAAGCGGTAGCCAGCCCGATATGTCATGTGGATGCCAGCGCTGCGCCTGGCGGCGACGGCACCAGTTGGGGAACGTCTTATCAGTATCTGCAAGATGCGCTGGCGAATCTCAACTGCACCGAAATCTGGGTGGCTGCTGGTGTGTACTACCCCGATGAAGGCGCTGGCAGGACCGATAATAACCGCTTAAGCACTTTCCAGCTGGTTAATGGTGTGAAAATCTACGGCGGCTACCCGACCGGCGGCGGCACGCGCGATTGGCAGGCAAACCCCACCATCCTGAGCGGTGACCTGGATAAAAACGATGGAGGCGGCGCCCTAATCAACTTTAACGCCTATCACGTCGTCACCGGCAGCGGCACAGGCAGCACCACCGTGTTGGATGGTTTCATCATCACCGCAGGTCTTGCCAGTGGTAATTTTACAGACCCCTGTACCGACACCTGCGGGGGTGGGATGATTAACTCCTACGGCAGTCCAACGCTTGCCAATCTCACCTTCACGAATAACAAGGCTGCCCAAAAAGGTGGTGGAATGCACAACTTCGAGAGCAGCCCGACACTCACCAACGTCATATTTACGAACAACAAGGCCACTTCTGGCGGCGGCGGGATGCATAACCTGAATTACAGCAGCCCCATCCTGACGGATGGCACCTTCTCTAATAACCAGTCAGACTATGGGGGCGGTGGAATGTTCAATAAAAACCATTCCAGCCCCATTCTGACCAACGTTGTTTTCTTTGGCAACCAGGCCACTTCCTACGCAGGTGCGATTTTCAATATTGATTATTGCCACCCGACGCTGACCAATGTTCTCGTCTCAGGCAATAAGACGGGCTACATGGGGGGTGGGATGTACACCGCAAACTACAGCAACGTTACTTTGACGAATGTCACCTTTTCGGGCAATCAGGCCGGTTCTTACGGGGGTGGGTTGGTCAATGACAATTTTGGCAGCCTGCTTGTTCAGAACAGCATTTTTTGGGGCAATGAGTCTCCAAATGGCTCGCAGATATGGAATTACAGCTCCTCAATTCCGTTGTTTCGATTCAGCCTGGTGCAGGACTGTATGCCGAGCGCGACCTATGACCCAACCTGCGGCGACGATGGCGGCGGCAACCTGGATGGGACGAACCCGTTGAATGACCCGCGCTTCGTTAATCCGATTGCAGCCAGCAGCGCCCCGACCACCGCGGGTGACTACCGGCTGCAGGATAGGTCCCCAGCGAAGGATGTGGGAGAAAACAGCTACAACAGCACCCTCACCGACCTGGACGGCAGCCCGCGCATTTTCAATACCACCATTGACCTGGGAGCCTATGAGTGGCAGCCGCTCACCTGCCCGGCAGGTGGCATTTTGTATGTCGACCAGGACGCCACCGGTGCAGAAAACGGCCAATCTTGGACTGATGCCTTCCCGACCCTGCAAGATGCCCTGGCAGTGACGGACGACTGTGAAATCTGGGTGGCTGAAGGGGTGTATTACCCGGACGAAGGCGCCGGGCAAACCAGCGATGTGGTGACCAGTACCTTCAAACTCGAAAACGGTGTTGCCATTTACGGCGGTTTTGCCGCCACCGAAACCCTGCGCACCCAGCGCGATTGGGCCGCCAACGTCACTATCCTGAGCGGCGACCTGGACCAAAACGATGCGAACACGGACAATAACTTCATCTCGGAAGTGTATAGCGATACCGTTGGGGACAACGCCTACCACGTTGTCACCGGCAGCGGCACAGACAGCACTGCCGTGCTGGATGGCTTCACCATCACCGGCGGGTTGGCGTTTGGTGGTTCTGCGGATAGCCGCGGTGCAGGGATGAATAACAACACTGGAAGCCCGACGCTGACCAACCTCATCCTTTCTGGCAACCATGCAGCCGAATCTGGCGGCGGGATGTATAACTTGTTCAGCAGCCCGATACTGACCAACATCACATTCTCCAGTAACCTGGCCACCTACTTTGGCGGCGGGATGGTCAACTACGGTAGCAGCCCGACGCTGACCCACGTCACCTTCTCTGGCAACCGGGCAGACTACCAGGGCAAAGGCGGGGGTATGATCAACGTTGTCAGCGATCCGACGCTGACCCATGTCCTCTTTTCTAAAAACCATGCGGCCTATGGCGGCGGCATCTATAACCAGGAAAGCAGCCCATTGCTGACCCATGTCACCTTCTCCGGCAATCAGGGATCTTATGGTGGCGGCATGTACAATTTCGAAAACAGCGACCTGACCCTGATCAACACCACCTTCTCCAGCAACCAGGCTACTTGGGGGGGCGGCATGTTGAATGAAACCAGCAGCCCAACGCTGGTTAATGTTATCTTTTCCGGCAACTGGGTGGTTTTATATGGCGGTGGGATGTTAAACTACACCAGCAGCCCAACGCTGACCAACGTCACTTTTTCCGGCAACCTGGCGAATTCCGGTGGAGGGATGTTTAACTACGACAACAGCAGCCCGTTCATTCAAAACAGCATTCTGTGGGGCAACGAATCTCCGGATGGATTGCAGGTCTACAATGATATAAGCAGCACCGCAACTTTCGCCAACAGCCTGGTGGAGGGCTGCCCGGCTGATATGACCGGCTGTGGCACAGACGGTGGGGGAAACCTGGATTCGGTCGACCCGCTGTTTATCGCCCCTGAACCCACGGCAAACGCCCCGACCACCGCCGGCGATTACCACTTGCAGAACACCTCCCCGGCGCGGGAGAAAGGCAACAACGCTTTCAACACCGAACCCACCGACCTGGATGGCAACCCGCGGATCATGTTTACCACCATCGACCTGGGCGCTTACGAACTGCAAACTGCCCCGCCGCTCCCGCCTGCCGGCCCGTTCTTCTATATCAGCTCCTCCGCCAACGGCACCATTGATGGCGTGGAATACAGTGATGAAGACATCCTGAGGTTTG
>CAZAYY010000017.1:0-87285 GCA_964489525.1 uncultured Anaerolineales bacterium | reverse complement strand
AATATTGGTCTTGATGGCTTCCATGGGGTTGTATTCACAGGCAGGAACCTGCTTGAGCGCCGCAGCGTGGACCACAATATCCACCCCATGCATGGCGCGGGTCAGGCGGGGCAGGTCGCGCACATCCCCAATGAAATAGCGCAGGCTTTCATGCTCAAAGCCATGGACCCGCATCTCGTGCTGCTTCAGCTCGTCCCGGCTGTAGACAATCAGGCGAGACGGCTGATATTCGCGCAGCAAGATTTCAATAAACTTCTTACCAAAAGAACCGGTGCCGCCGGTAACCAGGATGGATTTGCCTTTCCAATTCATGCTCTCTCCTTCAAAACTGGATAATGGATCATTAGAGCGGGTTTGCCCAATCAATGGGTCTGCCTGCCAGGTAATCAAATGTAATTTCGAACTGCTCCCACCCTTCGGGCGTCAGCACACTGTACAGCGAATAGGGCTTGTCGGGGCCGCCCATATCCGCCCAAAAATACCACAGGTGCCAGGGGAAAGGCAGGGGATATTCAAAAAAGAAGCGGTAGGCGTAGCGCCAGGCGAGTTCTACCTGCTCGTGGGTGGGTTTAAAAGCCTCCGGCGAACGCAGCACACTTTCTAAGAGGGAAAAATACGCATCCCAATTTTGCGGGTCCAGGGTAAACCCCTTACCCCGATAATGGGTATTGCCCACCACCATCACAGGGCGGCCGCTCATGGCAATCTCCATACCCATCGTGGTGGTGTATACCAGCCCCAGGTCGGCAATCGCCGCCAGGTCATAAGAATTGACTTTTGCATCGTTGGGAATCAGGCGGATGTTTTCGGGCAGTGTGGGGAAAATTTCGGTAAGCACGGTGTACACCGAGACCCCCCACCCCTGCATCAGTTCACCCGGATGAATGCGAATGACCGCCTGGAATTCAGGGTGGTTTTTAAAATACAGGATGGTTTTCTCAAGCCAGGGAATGATCTCGGTGAACACTTCGCGGCGCAAGGTCAGGCTGTCGCCCATCACGTTGGTCGCAATGAAAGCCAGGGGCCGGTTGTCCAGGTTGAGGTCGCGTCGGACGGCGGTTTCGCCCTGGATGGGTGCGCCCTGCCACTGCCACGAAAAAGTCTCCCAGAGTTTGGCACCCTGGCGCGAGGCAAACATATCTCGAACGCGGGCGGTTTCCTGGTTCGTCAGGGGGATCTGACCGCGGGCCCGCCACAAATCATCGGTTTTTTGCAGCATGCTGTCATCGTTCTGGGCAATCCAGATGCGGTGGTTTTGCTCGCCAAATTCAAAGGTGACCACCGGAACATCCAGGTATTTGCACACCTCGTAAAAAACCCCATATTCCATCACACTGCCGTTGGGAACAATGACTACATCCGGTTTCGGGGTGAGTTGGATGAGCCAGGCGTAAATTTGGCGAGCGGAAGAGGTGTTGCGTTCCATGCGCAGGCGGTAAAGTTCGCTGTTTTTATCCACCCGTTCGAGTGAAGTGGTGTATTGAACATCGTAATAAGCCCGCCGGTCTATGGCTGCCTGCAAATCGGACGGAAGCTGGGTGCGGCGGGCTGCGGCCATGTTCCAAAGCGAAACGACCTTCATGAAGGGTTTTACCGGGCGCAGACTCTCGCGAATGTAGACATTCTGGCGGCGCAGGTCGAAAGCGTTGTTCGAACGTTTCCAATGATCGTAGGGCAGGTAGGTCAGGGCAACTTCATCCCCATTCCCCGCATAGGCCAGCCCGACCAAAGTCATGTACTCCAACCAATCGCGCCCCTGGGCAAAGAGCGCAATCTTTCTGGGCTGACGATTGGGGCGGGCATGGCCCGATTGGGTTAACTCCAATACCCAGCCCGGCAAAGCGGCACGCAGCCGCTGCAGGTCCATCATCACCGTAGTGGGCATATCGCGCTGGCGCAGGTACCAGAACCACTCCGCCAGGTAGGGAATCTCGCCAAACAGGGTTTTAATCGAATCCGTCAGCTTGCGTTCGTTTTCCATTTCCACCACCTGCTAACTCCTGCTGTTTGGATGGGCGGGCACCACTTCCCAGGCCAAACGCGGGCGCACAAAGCCGGGGCGGTGTTCGATCCACTGCGAACCAGGCGCGCCGGTTGCATCCACGCTGAAACTCAGCGCCTGTTCATCCTGGAAATAGCGCTTAACCCGGTAGGCACTGGCGTTGACGCCAATGGTGTAGCGGCCATCGTTCAGAAAATCAGCCGGGATGGTGCAGCGGCTGGTATACCTGCCCGCCGGACGGGCTGCGTGGGCTTCAAACATTTCCGGCGCATCCGTGTCGAATGAGGTCATCACAGGCTCACCGCGAGCGGTATTCAGAAACACGCCCACCCGCAGCCCCTGAACCGGCTCGGCCAGTTCGTACTCCATTTCAATTTGAACCGGCTCAATCGAGCGCACTGTGTCTACCACATGCCCCTGCACCGATACCACCCGCACCGCCAGGGGGCGGAAGGGGCGCTCCGTTTGGGGATTTTCCCACACCCGTTCGCCGCTTTGCGAAACGTTTTGGGAAAGATAAAAATCTACAGCTTCAGCGGAAGGTGCCTGGAAAGCCACCCGCCCCTGATCGAGCACAATGGTTTGCTCTGTCAGGCGCAAAATGGCCGACATTGTGTGGCTGACAAACAGCACCGTGCGGCCTTCACTGGCCACGCTGGACATCTTGCCAATGCACTTGCGCTGAAATTCGGCATCGCCCACGGCCAGCACTTCGTCTACCACCAGGATTTCCGGTTCGAGATGCGCCGCAACTGAAAAAGCCAGGCGCAGGTACATCCCGCTGGAATAACGTTTCACTGGGGTGTCGATAAACTTCTCGACGCCGGAAAAATCCACAATTTCGTCAAATTTGTTCTCGATTTCAAAACGCTTCATCCCCAGGATGGCGCCGTTGAGGTAAATGTTCTCGCGCCCGGTCAGTTCCGGGTGGAAGCCCGTGCCCACTTCGAGCAGCGCCCCAACCCGCCCGTGAATTTCCACCCGGCCGCGGGTTGGCTCGGTGATGCGCGACAAAATTTTCAACAGGGTAGATTTGCCAGCCCCGTTGCGTCCGATGATTCCCAACACCTGGCCGCGGCGCAGTTCAAAGTTAACATCCTGCAGCGCCCAAAGCGTTGGGCTGGCATCGCCAGTTTTGCGCCGGAATGGCGCTTTGACCACATCCACGAGTACATCGCGCAGCGTCTGGTATGCATCTGGGGCGCTGCCCAGGCGGTATTCCTTGGCCAGGTTCTCAACCCGGATGGCAATCTCAGGGTCGGTGGGAGAAGAAAGGCGGTTCAACACAGGCACAGCCATGCTCACACCACATCCGCAAAGGTGCGTTCCATCCGGCGGAAATAAAAAAGGCCAGAAACCAACACCAACACAGAAACAATGGTCGAAATCCAGATGGATTGAATCGAAGCCGGGTCGAGCGGGATGCCCAGCAGCGCCCAGCGAAAGCCCTGTACCACCCCAGCCATCGGGTTAATCGAATATAACAGCTGCCATCGTTCCGAAATATAAGCCGCTGAGTAGGCCACCGGGGTGATATATTTCCACACTTCGATGACAAAGGGCAGGGCGTAGCCCACATCACGATAGTGAACATTCATGGCCGCCAGCCACAGGCTGACCCCCAGGGAAGCCACCATGGCCAACAGCAAAAACAGCGGCAGGGTCCAAATGGCGGGCGTCAGAGGCGTTTTAAAGTAAACCATTAGAAAGCCCAAAATGACAAAGGCCACGGCAAAATCCACCAGGCTGCTGAGCAAAGACGAAAAGGGAATGACCAGCCGGGGAAAGTAGATTTTGGTGATCATGTGCCGGTTCGAAACCATCGAACGGCCCGCTTCGTTAAGGGTCATTGAAAAAAGCTGCCAGGGCAGCAGCGCAGCATAAGTAAAGATGGCGTAGGGGTAGCCCTCTGAATCCAGTTGGGCGATGCCGCCAAAAATCAGGCTGAAGACCACCATTTGGATGAGTGGGCGCAGAACCGCCCAGGCAACACCCAGCGCAGTTTGCTTATAGCGCACCTTAACATCGCGCCAGGTGAGGAAAAACATCAGCTCGCGGTAGCGCCAGAGATCTTTTAAATTCAAAGCCGACCAGCCAGTGGACGGTGTGAGCACCAGGGGTGGGACAATTGGACGGGCAGAAGGGGGTTGGAGGGACATGGGGAAATTGGGATTTAAGACTTAAGATTTAAGAATTCTGATTTGTGATTTATGATTTGTGGTGGCGGTACCAGGCGATGGTTTCTTTGAGGCCGTCTTCAAATGAAGTGGCAGCACGCCAGCCAAAGAAATCGGCGGCGCGTGAGGTGTCCAGGGCGCGGCGGGGCTGGCCATTGGGTTTGTTGGTGTCCCAAACAATCTCACCGGTGAACCCAGTCAGGCGGGCAATCAGGTCAGCCAGGTCTTTAATGCTGATCTCCTGGCCAGAGCCCAGGTTAACGGGTTCGCTGTCGTTGTAGCGTTCGGCAGCGGCCACAATGCCCTCGGCAGCGTCGCGCACATATAAAAATTCACGGGTGGGCGAGCCGTCGCCCCACAGCACAATCTGCCCCGTGTTTTTCTCCTGGGCTTCAATGCATTTGCGAATCAGCGCCGGGATGACATGCGACGTTTCCAGGTCAAAATTATCGCGCGGTCCATACAGGTTGACCGGCAGCAAATAAATTGCGTTGTAGCCATACTGCTGGCGGTAAGCCTGGGCCTGAACCAGCAGCATTTTCTTGGCAAGCCCGTAGGGGGCGTTAGTTTCTTCCGGGTATCCTTCCCATAGGTTTTCTTCTTTAAACGGAATGGGCGTGAACTTGGGATAGGCGCAAATCGTCCCAATCGCCACAAATTTCTTCACATTACTGCGCCAGGCTTCATGCATCAGCGGCACACCCATCATCAAGTTATCATAGAAAAACTCGGCCGGGCGGGCGCGGTTGGCACCGATGCCACCCGCCAGAGCAGCCAGGTGGATGATGACATCCGGGCGGGCATCATCCAGCATCCGCTGGATTCCATCTAATGTACGCAGGTCGTATTTTTCAATCGTGGGGATAAAAATGTCGGTCACCCCGCGCCGGCGTAAGGCTTCCTGGACAAAAGAGCCCAAAAATCCGCCGCCGCCGGTTACACAAACCCGGGGATGCTCAAGCCAAAAATTTTGATCGTTCATTTCGGTTGCTCCTGTGAGATGGATACATGGGATGTTGGGGTGATTTTACGTGCCAAAATTGGTTTTTCTTCAGGCGGGGTGGGACGGGGCTCCACGGGCAGCATTTCGAGCGCCACCCCCAAACCCTCCACTGCCAACACCGGCAAAGCCAGGGGGCGGTTGGGGGCTTCGGGAACTGGCAGCCCGTTAATCCCCTGCTCGAGGCAGGTCAGCCGGATAATATCGGCAATATCTCCTTCGCCGCGAATATATACACTGCTGTGACCGGCATCTCGCACGGTTTTTAAATGGTCGCCCACCCGGGCGCGAACCCGCCGGTAAAGCAAAAAAGACTGTTCAATAAAATCAATGGTCAACCGGGCGCGGAAGGCCAATCCTTCCGGGGTAATGATATAGCGCAGCTTGCGGCGTTGGGCACGCTTGACCTTAACATAACCCTTCGCCACCATGCGCTTCAAATGCCAGTTCACGGTTCCAACTGCCACTCCCAGCAAATCGGCCAGGGTGGCCTGGTTTACATCCGGGTCGCGTTCAATTTGCTCCAGCAGGTATAATTCGCGTGTTGTTTCAGAGGGAGTATCCATTAAAAGGGGGGCACCGTTTTTCAAAATTCAGCGTTTGAATTATAACCAAACTTCAAAATCGGTCAAGGTATTGAAATTGAAATTTTTCACGTATAATAAAAGTGTGATTGCCTCTCAACTCACCAAACCCACACTGGTTACCCGGCCTGACGAACTGCACACCCTGGCACAGTCCCTGGCCAAAGAACCCATCATCGCGGTAGATACCGAATCCAACAGCCTGCATGCCTATCAGGAGCAAGTTTGCCTGGTTCAATTTTCAACCCCTACCCAGGACTATTTGGTAGACCCGCTTGCCCTACCTGATTTAAGCCCGCTCGGACCCATTTTTGCCAACCCGGATATCGAAAAGGTTTTTCACGCCGCTGAATATGACATTCTGTGCTTGCAGCGCGATTTTGGCTTCCGCTTTGCCAACCTGTTCGACACGATGATTGCCGCCCGCACCCTGGGTTGGGAAAAAATTGGCCTTGGCCCGATTCTGGAAAACCTGTTCAATGTCACCTTGAACAAAAAATACCAACGGGCCAATTGGGGCGAACGCCCACTTTCGGCGGACTTGCTCAACTATGCCCGTTTCGACACCCACTACCTGATTCCCCTGCGCAGCCACCTGAAACCCGAACTTAAAAAGAACGGGCGCTGGCCCATCGCCGCCGAAGACTTTGATCGGCTGTGCCTTTTTACCCCCACCCCTGTGCCTGAAAATGGACTGATGTGCTGGCGGGTAAACGGCAGCTACGACCTGACCCCACCCGAAGCCGCAATTTTGCAGCAGCTTTGCCTGTATCGCGACACGATGGCCCGCCGGCTGGACCGTCCGTGGTTTAAAGTGATCGGAGACAGCACCCTGATTCACATTGCCCGTTCAGCCCCACGCAGCGAAGAAGACCTGCGCTCAGTTCCAGGAATGAGCCCCAGCCAACGCCAGCGCCATGCCCAAGGGCTGCTGGCCGCAGTCCGGCGGGGGTCACAGTCGCCCCCACTGCGCCCACCCAAAACCCAACGCCCCGACCAGGACTACCTGGCTCGCCTGGAGGCCCTGCGTACCTGGCGCAAACACACGGCCGAAAAGATGAAGGTGGATTCTGGCGTGGTACTCCCAAAAGAAGTGATGGTTGAAATTGTGCAGTCCAACCCTACCACCCCCGCCGCCCTGGCCGAGCTGATGCAGTCTATCCCCTGGCGGTTGGAACATTTTGGCGCTGAAATTCACGCAGCGCTCCACAACCATAAAACAAGTTGATCTTCCGCCTGCTTTATGGCACCCGGAGAAACCTCATGAAAATCCACTTTCACGGCGCAGCCCAAACCGTTACCGGCTCTCAACACCTGCTGGAAATCAATGGGAAACGACTCCTCCTGGAATGTGGGATGTTCCAGGGGCGGCGCGCTGAAACCTACGAGCGCAACCGCCGTTTGCCATATTCAGCCTCAAACATAGATGCCGTTGTGCTATCCCATGCCCACGTGGACCACTGCGGTAACCTGCCCCACCTGGTGCTGAATGGGTACAGCGGCCCAATCTTTGCCACCCCCGCCACTGCTGAAATTGCCCACCTGATGATGTGTGATTCCGGAAAAATTCACGAAGCGGATGCTGCCTACCTGAATAAAAAACTGGCCAAACAGGGCAAACCGCTGGTAGAGCCGCTCTACACCATCGAGGATGCCCAGGCTGTCCGCCAATATTTCCAACCCATAGAATATGACACACCCTTCGAACCCATCCCTGGCGTGGTCGCCCGGTTTGTGGAGGCGGGGCACATCCTTGGCTCGGCAGCCATTGTGCTCGACATTGATGAAGGCGGGCGAAAATTCCGGCTGTGGTTTTCCGGGGATATCGGGCGGTTTAAAAAACCGCTGCTGCGCGACCCGGTTTTGCCAGAAAACGCCGATTACCTGCTGATGGAATGCACCTACGGTGATAAAGCCCACCGCGACCCCGAACAAGCCTATGCGGAAGTGGTGGGTGTGGTCAATGAAACTGCCAAACGCAGCGGCAAACTCATCATCCCTGCCTTTGCTGTGGGGCGCACCCAGGAACTGGTCTACTGGCTCCAGGAAATGGAAGCCCACGGCGACATTCCTAAACTGCCCGTATTCGTGGACAGCCCATTGGCCGTGGAAGTGACCAAAGTTTTCCGCAACCACACCGCCTTGTTCGACTTAGAAGCCCATGCATTCATGTCCAACCAACGCCGCCAGGCCATCCTGGGGTTTGACCACCTGACCTATGTCAGCGACGTGGAAGATTCGAAAGCGCTCAACGCCCGTAAAGACCCGATGATTATCATTTCCGCCTCCGGCATGATGGAAAGCGGGCGGGTGCTGCACCATCTGAAACACAATATTGAAAACCCGGCCAGCACGGTCATGATCTGCTCGTGGCAGGCCCCCTATACCCTGGGGCGCAGGCTGGCAGACCAGGAAAAAAATATCAAAATCTTTGGTGAGATGTTCTACCGGCGCTGCAAAGTAGTGACTGTTGGCGGTTTTTCTGCCCACGCCGGGCAAAACCTGCTCACAGAATATGCCCAACACACCCAGGAGCGGGTCAAGAAAGTTTTCCTGGTGCACGGCGAAGCGCGCGGCGCCAACCCACTGATGGAACGTCTGCAAGGGCTGGGATTTAACGAAGTGTATTACCCCGAACTCCATTCTACCCACGAGATTGAATAAACCCACACCATCATGGCAAAAACAAAAGTCCAATATGTATGCAAAGAGTGCAGCTACCGGGCAGCCCGGTTTTTTGGCCGGTGCCCGCGCTGCCAGGCCTGGAACAGCATGGAAGAACAGGTGGTTGAAGAAACCCCTGAAGCCCGGCCATCCACCCCGCGCGGCCTCAGCGGGCGCTCTCAACCTCAGCGACTGCGCGAAATTGGCGGCGATGCCGAAGAACGCCTGCCGCTGCCCATTGGTGAATTTGCCCGGGTGTTGGGCGGCGGGATTGTGCCCGGCTCGATTGTGCTGATTGGCGGTGACCCTGGCATTGGAAAAAGCACCCTGCTGCTGCAAATGGCCATGGAAATGGCCGCTGAAGGGGTGGTTTTATATGTTTCCGGAGAAGAATCTGAACGCCAGATCAAAATGCGCGCCGTGCGCCTGGAGCGGGAAGACGGCAAACCTACCCCTGAACTTCCGGAAGATCTGCTGCTGGTCACTGAAACCAACTTAAATACCATCCTGGAGCATGTTCAGGAAGTGCGACCGCAGCTCCTGATTGTAGACTCCATCCAAACCGTTTATCTCTCCGAGGTAGATTCCTCGGCTGGTTCGGTCACCCAGGTGCGCGAGAGCGCCGCCCGGCTGCGCGAGCTGGCCAAATCGTCCGGCATTGCCGTGTTCATCATCGGCCATGTCACCAAAGAGGGGGCAATTGCCGGGCCGCGTGTGTTGGAGCACATTGTAGACACGGTGCTCTACCTGGAAGGGGATCGCTTCCAATCTTACCGCTTGCTGCGTTCTGTAAAGAACCGGTTTGGGGCCACTTCGGAAGTGGGTGTGTTCGAAATGCGTGAACGCGGCATGGTAGAAGTGACGAACCCATCCGAAGCCTTCCTGGCCGAAAGGCTGATTAACGCCCCAGGTTCGGCCATTGCCGTTACGATGGAAGGCACCCGTCCACTGCTGGTGGAAGTCCAGGGGCTAACCAGCCCAACCTCTTTTGGAAACCCGCGCCGCACCCCCAACGGGATTGATATCAACCGGCTGCTGCTCAATGTGGCCGTGCTCACCCGCCGGGTGGGGCTGCGCCTGGGCGAGCAGGATGTCTTTGTAAACATCGTGGGTGGGCTTAAGGTCAATGAACCCGCGGTAGACCTGGCCGTCGCTGCCGCAATCACCTCTTCCATGAACGACCGCCCCTTGCGGGTAGATACGGTCTTGATTGGTGAGATTGGGCTTTCAGGCGAACTGCGCTCGGTGGGGCAAATGCCCGCCAGGCTGCGCGAAGCCGCCAACCTGGGCTTCAAAACCGCCATCGTCCCGCGCCGCTTCCGAAAAACCGAACCCTGGCCAGGCGGGCTTGAGGTGTTGGAAGCCCGTTCCCTGCGCCAGGCTCTCGACCTGGCCATGAAGTCCGACGAAAAATAACCCCTTTCGCCTCCATTTTTTGGTCTGCCCGAACAACCCGGCCAGAGGGGTCTTTTTACCGTAAGATAAATTCCCCAGCAGGAAATCCGCATGTCTCTAACCGCACCACAGGTATACCAGGCGAACCTTTTTCTCAACGGGCTTGGCCGCAGCAGTGTTTTTACCCTCAGCCAGGTATACCTGGTCAAAACCGTGGGACTGGACCCGCTTCAGTTGGTGTTGGTGGGCACCACGCTGGAAGTCACCGCCTTTTTGTTCGAAATCCCCACCGGCATCCTGGCCGACACGGTCAGCCGCAGGCTGTCGGTCATCATCGGAACCGCCCTGATTGGGCTGGGCTTCCTCATTGAAGGCAGCATCCCGCTGTTTGCTGCGGTGCTGCTGGCCCAGGTGGTATGGGGGTTGGGATGGACCTTCACCAGCGGCGCCCACGAGGCCTGGGTTACCGATGAAGTTGGGGCAGCCCATGTCGCCCCGGTGCTGCTGCGCGGCAGCCAGTCTGCCACACTGGGGTCGCTGTTAGGCATCCCGCTCAGCGTGGCGCTGGGGAGCCTTGGGCTGAACATTCCCATTTTGTTTGGCGGGGTGCTGCACATCGCCACCGCACTCTGGCTGGCGCTGAAAATGCCAGAAACCCAATTCGCGCCCAACCCAAACCGCGAACGCCAAACCTGGGGAGCCTTGCGCCAGACTGTGGTGCAGGCGGCCCAACTGGTGCGCGGCCAACCATCTCTCCTGGCATTTTTCAGCATTTTCCTGTTTGTTGGCCTGTACAGCGAAGGATACGACCGGCTTTGGACTGCCCACGTGCTCGAAAACTTCACCCTGCCGAGCATCTTTGAAATCACGGTTTGGTTTGGCCTGATTCGGGCTTCAGGGCAGCTTTTGTCCCTGGGGCTGACCGAACTGGCTCGCCGAAAACTGCACATTTCCCAAACTAACCGGCTGGTGCGCATCTTGCAGGCTGCCTACCTGGGCATGATCCTCTGCCTGGCCGGGTTCGCCCTCACCGGGAATTTTGCGGCAGCCCTGGTTTGCCTGCTGCTGTTCAACTCGCTGCGGGCAACCATTGGCCCCATTCAATCGGCCTGGATCAACCAATACCTGCCCTCGCATGTACGGGCCACGGTACTATCGGCTGCCAGCCAGACCGACGCCCTGGGGCAAATGATGGGCGGGCCGGTGGTGGGGTTGGTCGGCAGCCTGCGCTCGCTGCGGGCAGCTTTGCTGACTTCTGCCAGTATGCTTTTGCCCGTGCTGCCGCTGTTTGAACGGCTGCGCAGCTCACCCAATAAACCAGGCCAATAGCTGCCCCACCCGGGATGGGGAATTATTGACCTGCTCCAGAGGGAGCACGCAATTGTTGTTACTGCATCCATCCCCCATCCCCCTTTTCTACTCCCCGCCCCAAAGCCTGGGGCGGGGTTGGGGGGGTTGGAAAGTGAGAACCACAAATTCCAACAACATTTGCGCGCACCTCTCCAGAGACCTTCTCATCATTATCGCAAATCTATGTTAAACTTGGTAGTGCCTGTTAATGATCTCAATAAATGATAATATCTACACATGCGCATTGCATTTATTTCTGACATCCATGGCAACGATTATGCCTTTGAAAAAATTATCAAAGACATCAATCGGTTAAACGTTGACGAGATCGTCTTCCTGGGCGATGCCGCAACGCTGGGCCCCCAACCCAAAGAAACCATCACCCGGCTGCGCCGGCTGGGGTGTGTTTGCATTCGCGGCAACCACGATGACTATATCCTCAACCCATCTTCCCAGCCCTCTCTACACTGGGTTTCAGATTGGTTCGCCAGGCAGCTCAGCTCATCCGACCTGGATTTCATCCGTTCATTTCAACCCATCTACTCCCTCTCGCTCGACTCCAGCCTGTCCATCTTGTGCTACCACGGAACCCCTCGGTCTAACCAGGAAAACCTGTTCGCCTCATCCGGCCCCGCCCTGCTCGACGAAGTTTTGCATGAACACAGTGCTCCCATCATGGTGGGAGGACACACCCATGTGTTCATGATGCGCCAACACATGGGGCATGTTTTCCTCAACGCAGGCAGTGTGGGCCTGCCGTTTCTCACAAACCCCTTTGAAGAAGAAGGTCCCTTGGCACTTCCCTGGGCAGAATACTTGCTGCTCGATTATGCAGACGGTGTGTTAGATTACCGCCTGCGCCGGATTCCAGTGGATTACCCCACCCTGAAATCGGTGTATCTTTCCAGCCAGATGCCCGAACCTATGTCCCTGCTGCGCACATACGAAAATTATTTTGCCCTGAAAAAATAAACGAGAAAAAGGTACTGCTCTGCTCTCGTCCCAGGCTTTGATGTGGGGGAGAGAACTGTTCAGCAGTTCCATGAAAAAATCCTTAACACTACTTGACGCCAGGGCTTTTTTTGTATACAATTTTCGGAAATGTCCGAAATAACCGAAAAAACCGCAACGCATATCAAACTCACCCCGGCCATGCAAAATTTCATCATGCACTGGGGAGAAATGGGCACCCGCTGGGGCATCAACCGCACCGTGGCGCAAATCCACGCGCTGGTGTACATTGCCCCTGTCCCTCTCACTGCAGACGACATCAGCAGCCTGCTGGCTGTGGCCCGTTCCACGGTCAGCACGGGTTTGCGTGAACTGCAAAGTTGGGGCATTGTGCGCGTTGTGCATGTCTTTGGCGACCGGCGCGACTACTTTGAAACCATCAACGATGTCTGGGAAATGTTCCGGATTGTGCTGGACGAGCGCAAACGCCGCGAACTGGACCCAACCCTGCGCATGCTGCACGACATCATGGAAGATTTGAAATTTGACGCAGATGAAGACCCAACCGCCAAAGAAAAAGTCAAACAAATGTACGATTTTTTTAATACCATGGACAAAGTGTACGAGCAGGTTCACGAACTGCCCCTGGCCGCGATCATCAGCCTCGCCAGGAAAGGCGAGGCGCTGCGCAGTTTGCTCAGCCTGCCCGTGAACGCAAAACGTGAATCTTAAACAGGCAAAAGGTGACATGAACGTTTCTACACTGACTTTTCATTCCCTGGTGGAAGATCAGCTCAGGCTGGTTGAAAAACAAATGCGCGACCAGGGCATTGGCCACCATCCCGACCTGGCGGCCGCTTTCGAGCATATCATCACGGCTGGCGGCAAGCGCGTCCGCCCGATGGTAGCCTTGCTCACCGGGAAAATCCTGGGCGGCAGCTCGGAAAAACTGATCACGCTGGCCGCAGCCATCGAACTGCTGCACACTGCAACCCTCGTCCACGACGACCTGATTGACGGCGCCCTGCTGCGCCGGGGCATGGCCACCATCAACGCCATGTGGACCCCCGCCGCCACGGTTCTGACCGGCGATTTCGTCTTTGCTCGCGCTGCCAAGCTGGCCGCCGATACCGACTCGGTCAAAGTGATGCAGATGTTTGCTGAAACGCTGACCACCATCGTCAACGGAGAAATCAACCAATATTTCACCAGCCGGGGTATCGCCAGCCGGGAAGATTACTACCAACGCATTTACGCCAAAACCGCTTCGATGTTCGAACTGGCCACAGGCGCTGCGGCTGTGCTCAGCCCGGTTAGCCCAGGGGTACGCGCCCAGTCCATTCGCCTGGGGTACGAACTGGGCATGGCTTTTCAGATTATGGACGACATTCTTGACTATACCGGCGAGCAGGCCAAGGTTGGCAAACCGGTTGCCAATGACCTGCGCCAGGGCCTGATTACCCTGCCTGCCCTCTATTACTTTGAAGAAAACCCAACCGACTCTGATATGCTCGCCGCCATTGAGCGCAGCGGCTATTCCGACCAGACCCATGCCCGGCTGGTGAGCGCCATTCGCAGCAGCGGTGCCATTGAGAAATCCCTGGCTGAAGCCCAGGAATACATCGAGCGCGCCCAGGGAATCCTGCGCACATTCCCGCCCTCCACCGAGCGCCAGGCGCTTGCCGACCTAGCCCACTATGTTGTAGACCGCCGGTTATAAACCGGCGGTTTTTTTCTTTCTGGTTCTGGTGATACAATTTAAGCAATTCCTCTTGCGGAGGCACACGGATGCAGTTAGATTTGTTTTCACAAAAACCAAGCTGGTTTGCAACCCTGGATGCGCTAGTGAGCCACATGAAAGCCATGACCGATGACCCGCTCCACGCAGCCGGGACTAACATGGTCATCTACCGGGGCAGCCCGGCCGCCCGCCTGATGATCGTGGGCGAAGCACCCGGCACAGAAGAAAACCGGCAAGGCAAACCCTTTGTCGGGCGCTCTGGCCAACTGCTGGACCAAATTCTGCAGGCTGCCCAGTTTGACCCGGAAAAAGATGTTTTTATCACCAACTCGGTTTTCCGGCTGCCACCAGGCGACGATGGCAAACCCCTGCGCAAGCCCACCCCCGAAGAAATTGAATATTACAAACCGTACCTGCTTGAAATCATCCGGCTGATTGACCCGGTGATCATCTTGCTTTCAGGCAACGCGGCGGTCGAATCGCTGCTGCAACAATCGGGCATCACCAAACTGCGCGGCCAGTGGTTCGACTGGCAAGGCCGCTGGCTGATGCCCGTGTTCCACCCCGCCTATCTGCTGCGCAATCCCTCCCGCGCCCCCGGCTCGCCCAAGGCGCTGATGTGGCAGGATATTCAAACTGTGCGCGCCAAATATGATGAACTGCTGCAGCCCTGAGCCGCCGAACCCCCACCTGCCTGGGGAGTATGCCCGCAGCCCCGCAGCAGCCCAACAATGACCATCCACCTGCGCTCCATCACACTCACCGCCCAGGCGCTGAAAACCGCCGCAGCCCCGGACAACCGCTTCCCGTTCAACCTGCCCATCATCCAACACTGGCAGCCGCTGGAGTTTACCAGTCCAATCACGTTTTTGGTGGGCGAAAATGGGTCTGGAAAATCCACCTTACTGGAAGCGCTGGCCTGTGCCGCAGGCTCGATCACCGTGGGCAGTGAAAATATCCAGACCGACCCCAGCCTGGCCCATGCCCGCAGCCTGGCAGCTGCCATGAAGCTCACCTGGCGACTGCGCACCCGCAAAGGGTTTTTCCTGCGGGCAGAAGATTTTTTCGGTTATGTGCGCCAGGTGAACCGTGTTCAAAGTGAACTGCACGATGACCTGAAGCATGTAGATGAAGAATACCAAGGCCGCTCCGACCTGGCCCGCAGCATGGCCAAAATGCCCTATGCTCGCGAGCTGAGCGCCCTGCGCGATTCGTATGGAGCGGGCGGTTTGGATGGGCGTTCGCATGGAGAAAGCTACCTGGCCTTTTTCCAGGCACGGTTTGTGCCCGGCGGGCTGTATTTGCTGGACGAACCCGAAGCGGCTCTCTCCCCACTGCGCCAGTTGAGTTTTTTAGCGCTGCTTGCAGACATGACCGGGCAAGATGCCCAGTTTATCATTGCCACCCATTCCCCGATTCTGATGGCTTTTCCGGGCGCAGTCATCTGGAGTTTTGACGAGCCCCCGATCCACCCAGCGGCTTACGATTCTCTGGAGCATGTGCGCCTGACACGCGAATTTTTGGCGAGCCCAGAGCGCTTTTTGCGTTATTTGAAATAGGGCGAATCACTGCACAGCCCTGCCCTTGCCTGTGCCCGCAAGCCATCCGCTGGCTGGTTAGAAAACCAACCAACCCAATGCTGCCACCAACGCCCCAGCCAGGGCGGCGGCGACATTGACCACGTCATTGTCAAACCAACGCCAGCCGCGCAGCAGGGTGGTGGCCGAACCGCAGGTATGCAGCGGGTGGCGTTCGGTCTCTTTGTCGCATGCCGGGCAGTGAAAAATCGCCTGGATGGTTGCCCCAAGGTAAGAATCCAACAACGCCGCACCAAAGCCTGCCAGGGCAACCAGCACAAACGCCCCCAGGCGCAGCCCTGGCTCAACCCCAACCAACCCCAATAGGCCAATGAACCCCGCCCCGGCCAGGGCGGCCAGCGAACCTTCCAGGCTGATGGCCCCCGAAACCCCTCTTTCAACCAGCCTGAAGTTGGTGACCAGGCGGGGCTGGCTGCGGCTGAGCACACCCAGCTCTGTGGCCCAGGTGTCGGCGTTGACCGCTGCCAGTGTACCTGCATAGGCCAACCAGGGCCAATCTGCCTCAGGCAGCGCAGTGTGCACCAAGACCAGCAGCGCACCCACACCGCCATTGGCGAACACCTGCGCCCAGTCGCGCTGCGAGCCTTTGGAAAACTTTTCGTTCAAACCCTGTTTTTGGCGCTTGAAAGTTTTGGAGAGACCGCTGGAAGAAATAAAAAACGCCAACAACAGCAGCGCCCATTTCCAGCCGCCCAGGCCAAACAGCAGGCCGCCGGTAACCGCCGCAGCAACCGCACCGCTGGGGGTGAGGGTATGGGCTTTCCAGGCTGCCAGGGCTACCAAAACACCCAAGGCAGCGCCAATGATCAGTTGAGCCAGGTTAATTTCCATATTTTTTCCACACAGAACGTATGACCTGTGGATAACTGCACAAAAACTGTGGATAACTCGGGTAAACATGCGGATAACCGCAGTAAAACCGCAAACAAACCGGGGAGAATTGTATCATGGGAAAATGGGAGACGGAGGACCGGAGACCGGGGACAGGGTGGGGATATCCTGGCGTGCTTTACATTCTTATTGAAGTACAGTAAACTTGCGTGACCCCCGCCTTATGCCTGTTACTGCCGCCCAGAAGGTCGGGTGGAAAAGACAACCACAATTATTTTGGAGCATACCAATGAAACCTGAAACCCCCCGATGCCTGGCCTGTGGACAAACCAGTGAAATCGTTCCTTTGCTTACCGTATTATTTCGCGGGCAATCGTCCTGGATTTGTTCGCAGCACCTGCCCATCCTGATTCACAAACCGGAACAACTGGCGAATATGCTGCCTGGGGCAGACAAGCTATCCCCCGCTGAACACGAAGATTGACTGAGGCTGCCTGGCCTTGAAATTAGCGCAATTGTTTTTCCATGCGCCAGGCTGGCTCACTGACAAAACGGCGCACACCCTCGTGGTCGAAATAAGACCATTCCCCGGGTTCTGAACCTACCACCCGGTAGCCATGGCGTTCATAAAAACGACGGGCGTTTGGATTGTCTTTGCCGCAGTTCAGCAGGGTTTTCGAAAAACCGCGATTAAAAACATCTTTTTCGGCGGTTTCCAAAATCAGGCTGCCCAGGCCAAGGCTGCGAAGTTCGGGCCGGACGCGAAAGGAATAAAGGTAGGCCCGCGAATAGCCATCGGCAAGGTGCAGGCTGGCGCTGTTTAGCTGCACAAAAACCTGGCCAATCATCCGCTCCCCCTCCTCCGCCGCACCTGGCAGGGTGGCCACCCAAAGCACTGCATTGCCCATCCTTGCCAGGCGGTAAGCATCCTGAAACAAGCGTCGAAAATGGATATATTCCCCTTCCCATTCTAATCCTGGAAGGTCTTCTTTTACCAACTGGCGAATTTGCGCCTGCAGCAGCACATCGGGCTTGAAATCTAACATCACGGCTTTGCCCCGAACTTTATGCCAGGAATCAGCATGGGCACCCGTGCCCGGTATGCCGCGTACTCCTGGCCAAACACCCGCAGCAGTTTGCGCTCTTCAAACACCGCCCCAATATACAGGTAAATGGAAAGGCCAAGGTAAGCCGCAAACAGGTTGGCAGACATGGCTGGCGTCCCCCACATGAAAAGCAGCCCGGCGGTATACAAAGGATGGCGCACCCAGGAATACAAACCGTGCACCACCAGGCGTTCTGGGGCGGTTGGGTCGGCTGTGGTAAGCTGGCGCAGCCCCAGAAACGCCCAGGCATCGGTATGCAAAACCCCGGCAACCAACATCACCACACCCCCTGCCTGCAGGGCATATCCCAACCAATCCCAGGGAGTGGGGAAGCGATACAGCGGCTGGTCTGGCAGAAAAAGCACCAATGCCAGCACAGGCAGCAGGGTAACCAACCCAACCAGATTGAACACCAGCCGGTAATACCTGTCAGCAGCCGGTCCAAACTTTTGGCGAGCCCAGGCTTTGCTGAAAAAAGAAGCCAGGAAAGAATGCAGCCCACCATAAAGGCCAACCGCCAGCAGCACCAGGCTTGGGGAGAGCCAATTGCCCATCCTTAACCTTCAGCCTGCTCAAAAACAGCATAACCCGGCAGCTCCATTTGCCCTTCATTGGCTGCGACGAGCAAATAAGGGAACCAGGCCAGGCCAAAAAATTCGGGCAAGATATCTTTCTTCAGCGGACGGATTTCAATCTCTTCAACGTTATCCACAATGTCCACCCACCGGGCTTCGGCAGCCTCAATTTCCAGCTTGCTCTCCTTCTGCAGGTCGGCAATTTCGGATTCAAGATTTTTGATAGTAATCTCCAACTGATCCATCTCGACCTTGGTTTGTTGGGTCATACGGCGCTTGGAAAGCGAAGTGCTCAGGCGGCGTTTGCGCCCGGAAAACAAGCCTAACAAATTTTCAGCATGGGTGCCATATTCTTCCATCTTGCGCTCTTGCAGCTCAACTTTGTTTTCTTCGAGTTTGCGAATTTCGCGATCCAGGCGGTTGCTCAGCGGGGTCAATTTTCGGGCATAAGCCTGGGTAATCTTATCAATTTCAGCGGCGCGTTGGGTGCGGGCGGCTTCGCTGCACTGCCTGCGGAAATCGGCCTGCGAAACCTCTGGCCCGGCAAAAACACCCAATTGGGTGTGCGCCCGGACAGTCACCGTGGCCGTGCGGAAAAGCCAATCCACAAAGGCAGTTCGCAGGGAGTTCATGGCCTTTGGCTCGGTAAAGGGTGCGGTGAGGGTGGTAAAGCGAGCCTGCGGCACCGGGCCACGGTCCAGGGTGCGCCGGTCCACCAGCGGGGCTTCGTACTCTTCCCACTGAATCAGCCCACGCGGGTCGGGTTCTTCAATCAAAACCGTCATAGGTTGGAGGGTGTCCAGGTTGTATTTTCGGTTGGCATAGCGGATTTGGGCCTGGGCCAGCAGAACCGGACGGTACAGAATAGCTGCCTGCGAGGCATCTGCAGGCAGTGAGCGCCTGGCCTGGCGGGCGGCCTGGCTGAGCGTCAGGTTGTTGGGCAGGAAATATTCATCTACCCCTGCAGGGATCGCCGGGCGGGTTTTTAACCCATGCTCTTGCACAACCGGCTGCACATGCCCGGTAACCGGGGCGGGGGATGGGGCGGCATATCCACCCACAGCCGGAGCAGCGGGGGTGGAGGCAGCGGGACGGGTGGAAATTTGCGAAACTTTTTCAACACCTTTCAGGCGGTTGAGCTCCACAATTTGCGGGCGGGAAAGCGGACCAGCCAGGTAGTTCATGGCCCAACGGGTTTGGAACAAAATCGGGCGGGAAGCGTGGACATTATGCAACAAGAAAACCCGCTTGCCCAGGTTGGACAGCAGGTCGTTGTATTCTCCACGGTCCATACTGCCCGCAGCGGCCCCTTCCAGGCCATCCAAAAGGCGCTGTTTATCGCGTTCGGTTTGCAGTTTGCCAATGAACCACGACCCAGCATTGGCCAGGGCTTTATAATCCAGGTCTACCGGGTTTTGGGTGACCAGGACAAGCCCAACCCCAAAGGCACGGGCTTGTTTGAGCATGCGCAAAATGGGTGTTTTGGAAGGTGGGTTGCGCGAGGGCGGCAGGTAGCCAAAGATTTCATCGAAATACACCAGGGCGCGCAGGCTGGTTGTGCCGCTCTGCGTGCGCATCCAGGTTTCGATGGAAGAATAGAGCAGCGTGACAAAGAACATGCGCTCGGTATCGCTCAGGTGGGCAATATAAAAGACAGTGTGGCGGGGGCAGCCATCCGGCGCAAACAACAGGCTGGGAATGTCCAACGGCTCGCCCTGGATCCAACTTTGAAAACCCGGTGAAGCCAGGATGTTGTTCAGCAGCATGGCCAGGCCAAAGCGGTCTTTCTCTGGGAAGAACTGGTTGATGTCGAAAATACCCAGCTTCTGGAAAGGCGGGGTTTGCACCTGCAAAATCAGGTCGTCTAACTGCAGGTCTTTGCCTTTGCTCCAGGCATTTTCAAAAATATTTGAAAGCAAAATGTGTTCGCGTGAGCGCACCGGGTCCACTTCTTCCATACCCACCAAACCGAGGAGGGCAGTCACCGTGCCCGAAATGCGTTCGCGCAAAATTTCTGCGTTTTCAGCCCAGGGGATTTCAGGAACTTTTAGAGAGGCCAGGATGCTGATGGGCAGCCCAGCTTCCGAACCCGGGGTGTAAATGGAAAAGTGAACGGCATTTTGCAAGGCACGCATCCGATCCGGGGTAATTTCCCATTCTTCCAGGCCTTTGCGCCAGCGAGCAGCAATGGTCTCGGCCGCCTGCTCGACCGAAATGCCCTCCCGCCGGGCTTCGTCGGCATTGACCCAGGGTTGAAAATCTTGCGGCAAAAGGTCGGGGAAGTGGAGCAGCAGATTGGTGATATCGCCTTTTGGGTCAATCATGATGGCTGGCAGGTTGTTCAAAGCCGCCTCTTCGAGCATAGAAACACACAGGCCGGTTTTTCCGGAACCCGTCATGCCAACAACCACGGCGTGCGTCATCAGGTCGTCCGGTTTATACAGCACAGGCACTCCGTCCTGGGAACCCTGGCCAGGGGAGGCGGTTTGTTTTCCCAGGTAAAATTTTCCCTTTGTGTCCATCATGTGCATCTCCTTTTACGATTATGGGTTGGCTTGAGATGCCAACTGTTGAAATTCTTCTAGGAAAAGGTTGGCAATTTCTGGATGATCGATAATGACCACGTTTTCATCGTTGCGTGTCTCCGCGCTGCGCGAGAAATTGTACGAACCAGTCACCACAATTCTTTCATCAATCACCAACACTTTGTGGTGCATTGCGCCTGCGCTGGCATCTGAGAAAACATCCAGCCCGGCAGCGGTGAACCGTTCAAAATCTCCACCGGTGTTGCTGCCGATTTGCCCCGCATCCATCACCCCGGCGATAGTGATCCCTGCTGCGGCCTGGTCTAAAATGGCGTCAGCCAGGTCGTCATTGGTGAAAGAAAAGGCCATGAACACAATGCTTTCTTGTGCACCTTCCAGCAGCTCAACCAGCCGCCCAGCCACACCGTCATCCGGCGAGAAATAGACTTCCACAAGGACACCATTGATCTCTAAGATATGTGCGGGTGTGTTGGCCAGCGACCTTTCACCAAAACGGCGGTTCGTATACATCTCTTCAAATTCAATCGTATACAGCGCAGCCAATTCGGGGGAGCGCAGCCGGAGCAGATTTTCATGGTTGCGGTAGGCTCCACCCAGGGTGTAGTTCATGCTGCCTGTCCAGACTTCCTGCCCATCAATGACGGTAAATTTATGATGCATCAGTCCTTCGCCGTTGTCTCGCACAACGGGGATGCCTACCTGCTCCAGTTGGGAAACTTCCCGGGTGTCGTTTTCGGATTCGGTCACCAACCTTACTCGCACCCCACGCTGGTGGGCTGCAAGCAAAGCATCGCGCACGCTCCACAGGTTCAGGTCATATGCAGCCATATCTACGCTGGTTTGGGCCTGGTCGATGGCGGCAGCCAGCGCACCATCTGGCCCGCCGCGGGTTGCGTTGGGGTCTGGAATCGTAAAAAACACTTCGAGCCAATCATCCAGCGGAGCCTGGTTAACCGAGGTTTGCTCACCGGGGGATTGAGGCGGCTGGGTGAGGGAATCAGGGTTTTGCACAACCTGGGCCAACCCACACAGGTTGGCAATCAATAACCCAAGCCAGGCCAACGCAAGCATTTTCATAATCAAATGGCTGCGAAACATGGCTTGCCTAACCTGCCTCCCAGGCCTCTTTGATGCGCTGCCAGCTGTCTTCAAGAGCTTCGGGTAAGACCCGGGTGCTGCCAATTGCGGTCATAAAATTGGTATCACCGCTCCAGCGCGGCACAATATGCAAATGGATATGGGGCGCAATCCCGGCCCCGGCTGCATCCCCCTGGTTAATGCCAATGTTAAACCCCTGGGCCCGATACACCCGGCCTAACACAAGGGTGACACGGGTGGCAAGCTCCATCATCTCTGCCCGGGTGGCGGGGGTTAGTGCATCCAGGGTGCTCTGGTGTGCGTAGGGGAGAACCATGACATGCCCGCTGGTATACGGGAAGCGATTGAGCATGACAAAAGCACTTTCACCCCGGTGAACCACCAGGTTGTCTTGCCCATCGCTGCGCTGCAACAAATTGCAGAACACGCAGCCTTCTTCTTTCGTTTCTCCGGTAATATATGTCATACGCCAGGGGGACCATAAGTGCTGCATCAGGTGTATTTTAGCACCGATTGCATTGGGTTGGGCAAATCTGCAAAAAATTCTGATTGTCTTTGATTGACATCGTCCCTTAACCGGTGTATCCTTTTTTGTATGGCGCAGCTAAGTCTCTTCCAACCCCAACGGCCCACCTCGTGGTCGGTTACCGACCTGACCCAGTACCTGCGCGAGCTGCTGGAGTCTGACCACAACTTAAGGGATGTCTGGGTGCGCGGCGAGGTTTCAAACCTTTCTGCCCCAAAATCGGGACACCTGTACTTCACCCTGAAAGACACCCACAGTTCCCTGCGCTGTGTGATGTGGCGATCTTCCATGGCACGCCAGCGCTTTATTCCACGGGATGGTGATGAAGTTGAAGTCCATGGGCAGTTGGGCATCTACGAAGCGGGGGGGCAATACCAGCTATATGCAGATATCATCCGGCACGAAGGTGAAGGCGCCCAATACCTGGAATTTTTACGACTGAAAGCCCTGCTGGAAGCCGAAGGCCTTTTTGACCCGGAACGCAAGCGCTCGCTGCCCGCGCTGCCCCGGCAAATTGGGATTGTGACTTCCCTCACCGGGGCTGCCATCCAGGACATGCTTAACACCATCCGGCGGCGCTACCCCCTGGCTGAAGTGGTTGTTGCACCGACCCTGGTGCAGGGTGAACAGGCACCAGCAGAAATTGTGCGCGGCTTGATCCAACTGCTGCACCAGGCTGCTCCGGACGTAATTATTTTGGCCCGCGGCGGCGGTTCAGTAGAAGACCTGGCCGCTTTCAACGATGAAACCCTGGTGCGGGCTGTTGCAGCCTGCCCGGTTCCGGTTGTCACCGGCATCGGCCACGAAACCGACTTCACCCTGGCCGACTTCGCCGCCGACCAGCGCGCCCCCACCCCAACTGCCGCCGCCGAACTGGTGACCCCCGACCGGCTGGAACTGCACACACAGGTGAAAGCCCTGGCTGCCCGCCTGGTTTCAGCCTCCGCGGCACTGCTCGACGACCAGCGTTGGCAGCTGGCCCAGGCTGCCACCCGCCTGCGGGTGCAGGCACCCCATGCCAGGGTGCAGTCGCACCAACAGCGCATGGACGAACTGGCCTACCGGCTGGATAAAGCCATTCAAACCCGGCTGGCGATGAAAAGCCTGCGCCACCAGGCTCTGCTGGAGCGCCTCCCAGCGCTTAACCCGCTGGGCATTCTGGGGCGCGGCTTTGCCCTGGTGACCACTGTGAACGGCCAGGTCGTGCGCTCCACGTCCCAGGTGCAGCCCGGACAGCGTTTGCATGTTCGGGTTGCAGATGGTCAATTTACGGCTACCCCTTTGGAGGACTCTCCCCATGACTGAACCCGGCCCATTAGATTTGCTGAACAACCAGGAACGCCAGATGCTGCGCGAAGCGGTCACCGAATTTAACGACGACCTGCTCACCCGTAATATCAACATTGCCGGGCAGGCTTTTGGCAACGCCCTTTTGCTGGGGAGCGCAGTGATGGCCGTTCCCGTAACCCTTATCCTTGTGCTCTCCTACTTTTTCAGCCGGGTCAGCCTGGCTTCGGTTTTTGTGTATGTCGGCTCTGGTTTTTTCCTGGCCATGCTTTTCGCGGCTGTAATTGCCAACCGTGCCAAAGAAATTTACATGCACGATGCCGACACCAGCTACCTGACCGAAAAAATTGAGGGATACCTGCGGCGCACCAGCTTCACCTGGGAACAACTCAACGCCACGGCAGAACAAGTTTTTACGGAAAACGCCCCGATTCGGGTGTATTTACAGAAAAAAGAGAAATAAAAAACCTTTTCTTTCAGGAAAACCTCATGTCACCTAAAAAGAACCTGGAAATTGACGAACTGAGTTACGAACAGGCGCTTGCTGAACTGGAAGCCGTTTTGTATGCCCTAGAAAATGAAGACCACCCACTGGAAGAATCCATCCGCCTATACGAGCGCGGCCAACGCCTGGCCCAGCGCTGCACAGACCTGCTTGAAAAGGCCTCCCTGCGCGTTAAAAAGTTAACTGCAGACGGGTTAGCTGACCTGGAAAATGTGGAATGAACATCTTGGACATTTTTCAAAACAAACTTTTGCTGATTGCAGTCATCGCCTGGGCGCTGGCGCAGATTCTTAAACTGCCGTTGGAATTTTTACGCACCGGCAAGCTGAATTGGGCCATTCTGCTCAGCACGGGCGGCATGCCCAGCTCGCACTCCACTCTGGTGACCGCAATGGCGCACATCATTGGCCTGACCTACGGTTTTGATACAGGGGAGTTTGCCCTGGCTTTTGTGGTGGCTGTGGTGGTGATTTACGATGCCACGGGCATCCGCCGCCAGGCCGGCAGGCACGCCGCGCTAATTAACGCCTTTATCAACGACCTGGCTTCGGGACACCCAATCAAGGAAATGCAGGAAAAGCGGTTGAAAGAGGTGTTGGGACACACCCCGCTGGAAGCTGCGGGGGGCGTGATTTGGGGGCTGCTGGTTTCAACGGTGATGTGGCTTGTCTGGTACTGAGCCAGTTTGCAACAAAACGCAATCCTCTGCCCAGCGCCGTCCTGCGGGTAAGTGCGGCCAAACCACCCCCATTCAGACCGACTGCAGCGCAAAGACAGGGAAAGGTGCGGTTTTTCCTTCCAACAACCTGGGCGGCAGCGGCACAGCCACTGCCCCGGGAACCTGCGCCAACACGGCTTCACTGACCAAAACCTCCCCGGGGTTAGCCGCCTCTTGCAGCCGCCGGGCGATGTTGACTGTATCGCCAATAACGGTGTAATCCATCACCCGTTCTGAGCCAATGTTGCCTACTATCAGTTCGCCAAAATGAACGCCAACGCCCAGGCCGCGCAAACCAGCGGCCAGGCCGTTTTGCTGCAGCGCTGCAAAGCGGCGCTGCATTTCCAATGCGCACACGAGCGCCCGGCGGACATCATCCTCCCGGGCCACCGGCGCACCATAAAAAGCCATGATGGCATCGCCCAGGTACTTGTCGAATGTGCCGCTGGTTTCAAAAATCACACTGGAAAGTTCCGTAAAAATCCGGTTGAGCGTTTCCACCACATGCCCAGCAGGGTGATTTTCGGTAAAAGACGTAAAGCCGCGTAAATCGGCAAACAAAACCGCAGCCTGGCAGCTTTCCCCACCCAGTTTCATCCGGCGTTCCGGGTCTTCCAGGATGATATCGGCCACTTCTTCATCCACATAGCGGTTGAGCGCTTTGCGCAAGAGATGGTTGCGGGCTTCCAGTTCGACATGCAAGCGCTTGAGGCGCAGTAAAGAGCGCACCCGGGTGAGCAGCATGACGGCATTAAACGGTTTGGTAATAAAATCGTCTGCCCCCAATTGGATGGCGCGCAGTTTCTCTTCCTCCATATCCAGCGCGGTCACAATCACCACCGGGATAAAGCGGGGCAGCAGTTCCTGCTTGATTTTTTGGGTGAGGGCAAACCCATCCATCCCAGGCATCTGCACATCTGAAACCACCAGGTCGGGGTCGTACCCCGCCTGGATCGCCTGCCAGGCTTCCAACCCATCCCCAAGTGCGGTAACCTCGCAGCCAGCGTTGGCCAGGTAAGCCTGGATCAGTTCCCGGTTCAACCAATCGTCATCCACCACAAGAACTTTGGGCTTTTGAGGAAATTCGGTGAGTAGGTTAATAATGGTCATGGGTTTTGACGGTCTCCATCTCCATTAAACCATATTTTGTGCCAGCCCTATATTCGTTTCAGCGCGCCAGTATGGTCTTAGCGGAAGGAGCAATTCCCGGAAGTGCTACCAACGCCGAGTTCGCTGGGGGCTGTGAACGAGCCAGAAATTGTCTGAGGTGAACCTGCGATTACCCCAGTACACGTAACGCTGCCGCGCGGGCTGCCGCCGTTCGTCATCGTGAAGGTAACCTCGACGTTGTTGCCCGTCACCGTTCCATTCGTGATGATGTCCACCTCGGCGTTGTTATCGCGATTCGAGCCACTAAGCACACCACCAGTCTGGGTAAAGGACACCTGCAGACGGAAGCTGCCGCCGATGTAGGCGAAGTCAACCTGCCAGCTGGTCTTTTCTAACTGCGTCAGTGAGGGAGCAGCGGTCGTGGGCGAGGGAGGAACCGTTGTCGGCGAAGGGGGAATCGATGTCGGTGAGGGAGCAGCGGTCGTGGGCGAAGGGGCCACTTTTGTGGGTGAGGGGGCAATTGTTGTGGGTGAGGGGGCAGCAGGTGCGTTAGGCGCAGCGGCAACAGTCGTGGGAGTCGGAGAGGCGGCAGGGGCCTTAGGTGCCGCCGCAGCCGTTGTAGGTGTTGCAGTTCCCTGAAGTGCCGCAATCTGAGCAGCCACAGTTTGCTCCACCTGTACCGCCAGGGCGGTACCCGCATCGGTGGTGGACTGCAGGGCAGCAACCTGGGCGACCACAGTCTGCTCTACCTGTGAAGCCAGGTCGTCCTCAGCTTCAACCGTTGCGCTGACAAGTTTCGGATAGAGGAGCCACCCGCCAATCGCCACAAGGCTCAGGCACAGGCATAGCGCCACCATCGCCAATGCTAAAATGAGATATCGTGAATTGATTTTATTTTCCATGGAATTTCCTGTTTGCATTTCTTGCTTGAATTTGATGCTCCTATCGATTTTTGGGATCGAAAAAAAAACCGGCTTGAGGGCGATTGCCTCGAGCCGATTTTTTTAATTTTCACCATTTCAGTAAAAAAGCATGCAGCAATGAAGTACTATACCATGATGCTCCATATCGTCAAGTAGCAAACCTCGGGAGCACTCAAATGTTGTGATTTCATCCCATTCCCCATCCCCATGTCCCTCTCCCCGCCCCAAAGCCTGGGACTGGGTTGGGGGTGGGGCTCCATCTGCGCCAATCAGGGTATACAAAAGAAACACCCCGGTGCAGAGGTGCACCGGGGCGGGAAATTAACCCAGAAGGGGTTACTCCAGGCGGCCAGTTTGGATGGCACGCTTAACTTCAGCAATGGCCTGGGTAATGTGAATCTCACGCGGGCAGGCCTCTGTGCAGTTGAAGGCGGTGCGGCAGCGCCAGACGCCCATTTGCTCGTTGAGGATTTCCAGGCGCTCGCCCGCGGCCTGGTCGCGGTCATCAAAGATAAAGCGGTGGGCGTTGACAATGGCCGCCGGCCCGACATACTGGTCGTTCGACCAGAAAGACGGGCAAGAAGTTGTGCAGGCGGCACACATGATGCACTTGGTGGTGTCGTCAAAGCGCTCGCGGGCAGCAATACTTTGGCGGTGTTCTTTGCCATCTTCAGGCGGGTTGTCATTGACAAAATAGGGCATGACCGAGCGGTAGCTTTCAAAGAACGGTTCCATGTCCACGAGCAGGTCTTTCTTCACCTTTAACCCAATCAGCGGCTCCACCGTAATCTGGCCTGCGCCCAGGTCTTTGACCAGGACCTTGCAGGCCAACATGTTGCGCCCATTGATGCGCATGGCGTCCGAGCCGCACACCCCATGGGCGCAGGAGCGCCGGAAGGTGAGTGTGCCATCCATATAGCCCTTGACGTATTCCAATAAATCCAACACCCGGTCGGTTGGCTCGGCTTCCACCTGGTAGAACTCGTAGTGGGGCTTTTTGTCTTGCTCCGGGTTGTACCGGAAAATTTTGAGCGTAACGGCTTGTTTTTGCATGATGTGTTCTCCTAGTAAACCCGCTCTTTGGGCTCGTATTTGGTGATGACGACTGGTTTGTATTTCAGCTCCACCCCATCGGCTTTGGGCCAGGCCAGGGTGTGGCGCATCCACTGGGCATCGTCGCGCTTGGGGTAATCGCCCCGGGCATGGGCACCACGGCTTTCCGTACGGGCCAGGGCCGAAACGGTGGTCACCTCGGCAATCTCAAGCAGGTTGCCCAATTCCCAGGCGTTGAGCACATCGGTGTTGTACTGCTTGCCATGGTCATCCACCCGGACATTCTCATAGCGCTGGCGCAGTTCGCGCACTTTGTCGAGCGCTTTTTGCATACCCTCAGCTGTGCGGAAAATGCCCACGTTATCCATCATCACATCTTTCATTTCGGTGGCAATGTCGGTGATGCGCTCGGTCCCCTTGCTGTTCAAAATTTTCTCCAGCTGTGAACGGGCAAAATCGGCGGCGCTGGCGGGCAGCGGCTGCATGGGCGCGCCTTTGGCATATTCGGCGGCGTTCAACCCGGAATATTTGCCAAACACCAGCAGGTCGAGCAGGGAGTTGGTTCCGAGGCGGTTAGCGCCGTGCACGGAAACACAGGCACATTCCCCGGCAGCGTACAGGCCAGGCAGTATGGTGTTGTGCTCATCCATCACCACCCGCCCGAATTTATCGGTTGGAATGCCGCCCATGGCATAGTGCGCTGTGGGCTGGATGGGCATCGGTTCTTTAATCGGGTCCACACCCAGGTACGTGCGGCAGAAATCCACGATATCTGGCAGCTTGGAGAGAATTTCTTCGCCCGTCACCCGGTAGGGGGAGCCATCGGGGAAAGTGCGGCCATCCACAGCGGCGAATTTATTCACCGTTTCGGGGGTTACATCCAGGTGCAGGTAGGGCCGGCCGTTAATGCCCCGGCCTTCTGTAATTTCCATGTGAATCGCCCGGCTGACGACGTCGCGCGAGGCTAAATCTTTAACAGTGGGGGCATATTTTTCCATGAAGCGCTCGCCGCGCCCATTGACCAATACGCCGCCTTCGCCGCGCACGCCTTCGGTAATCAAAATACCCAGCTTGAAAATGCCGGTGGGGTGAAACTGGAAAAACTCCATATCCTGGGCGGGAATGCCCCTGCGCATGGTCATGGCAATGCCATCACCGGTGTAGGCGTAGGCGTTCGAGGTGATGGACCAGACCCGCCCGTGCCCGCCTGTGGCGAAAACCACCGACTTGGCGCGAAAGATATGCAATTCTCCAGTAGCAAGTTCGAGAGCTACCACACCAGCCGCCGCGCCGTTTTCAATCAGCACATCTAAAACATGGTACTCATCAAAAAACGTGACGTTGTTCTTAATACAGTTCTGGTAAAGCGTTTGCAAAATCATGTGCCCGGTGCGGTCGGCTGCATAGCAGGCCCGCCGGACCGGTTTCTTGGTAATGTTGTTGGTGTGGCCGCCAAAGGGACGTTGGGCAATCCGCCCATCCGGCGTGCGTGAGAACGGCAAGCCCATGTGTTCCAGTTCATAGACCACTGGAACTGCCTCATTGCACATAAACTCAATGGCGTCCTGGTCGCCCAGGTAATCGGTGCCTTTGACGGTGTCGAAGGTGTGCCATTCGGGGTGGTCTTCTTCAATGTTGCCGAGAGCAGCGCCAACTCCGCCTTGCGCCGCACCGGTGTGCGAGCGGGTCGGGTACAGTTTGCTGAGTACGGCTGTTTTGGCGCCTCGAGAAGCATACAACCCGGCCATCAGGCCTGCGCCGCCCGCGCCAACAATGACAACTTCGTATTCGTGAATTTTCGGCATAAGGTGTTTTTTCCTTTTGAATTACAGTGTGGACAGGAAGCGAAGGGCAGCCAACACAATGGCGCCGCCCCCAACTGCAGTGATAACCAGCCAAAAAACAAACAGCACCCAACCCAGGATGCGCTGTTGGCGGGGTTCGTGGATAAAGTCGTTCAACACATTGCGCAGGCCGTTTACCCCGTGAGCAAACGTGAATCCGAGCAGCAGAATGTCGTAGGTAATCCAGAGCGGTTCGCTCCAGCGGGCAAGCACATATATATGGCCGCCCTGCTCCACAATGCCGTGCACACCCACCACGACATCTTTAATGATCACATGAATCCAGACCAGCGGCACCAGCAGCACACCGCTGTAGCGCATCCACTTCCAGGCAGTGGTTTCTAAATTTTTCGGAGGGACAACCGTTCGAATAGGACGAGTTTCAGTAGTCATCGGGTACCTGCCTTTTTAGATCCAGCCCAGAGTGTAGTGCAGCAAGTTGTAGCCCATGATGGCTGCAGCAGGCAGCCAGAGCACAATGCTGATGCCGAGTGTCCAGCGCACCGAGGTACGCTGGGTGGTAATGTTCCAGGCGGAGGGCTTGACCAGGTCATAATAGGCCACGCGCAGGCCGTTCACGCCATGGAATACCACGCAAAACACCAACCCAATTTCACCAATCATATAAGGAACTGAGGTGTAGAGTTCAATTGCATGGTCGTACCATTGAGGTGCAAAATAGGCCCAAGAGGTATCAATGATATGAATAATCAGGAAAAGCAGCGTACCAAGCCCTGTCAGGCGGTGGAGCACAAAGCTCAGGTGCCCCTCTCTCCCCCGGTACGAGACGTAGCCATTCAGCGTCGTCTTCAGGTTGGCAATAAATGTAGACATTTAACCTCCGTTTTCGATGATGTGAGCGAGATTAGGCAATTATACACTTGTTCGTTAAAAGTTAAATTAGACTCATTTGCTGTTAGATTTCAGCCAGGAGCCAGTAGCCAGGAGCCGTCTGCTGGTTCCATTTTTTGCAGCCGAGAGATTAATTTCCTACCGCATGGCGACCTGTCCTTAAGGCAGGCTGTGGGTATCCAAAACCCTACGGTGGGGGCGGGCCGCCGCGCTGTGGAGGCGATCCCTGAACTGGTTTATCTCCATCCGGCAAAACCGGTGTATACTTCTTCGCCTGAGGAGAATCCCATGAACAAACACAACATCCCAAACCAAATTTTGCCCGAAACCCGTTGGGTTGCAGCGCTTGTGATCCCCTTTCTCACAGCGGCTTTTGTGATCTTATTCATCTTTCCCGGCCAAACTGAAGCCTTGTTCGCCTGGAAAATTCAGCCAACCATGTCGGCCATGATGTTGGGGGCAACCTATGCAGGCGGCATTTATTTCTTCACAAATGTGCTGCTCAGTAAAAAATGGCACCAGATCAAAGTTGGGTTCTTACCCACGAATGTTTTTGTGCTCTTCTTGGGGATTGCGACAGTGCTCCACTGGGATCGCTTCAATCAACAACACATCTCGTTTTTTGCGTGGGCCGGGCTGTATTTCACAACACCCTTTGTCATCCTGGTGGTTTGGCTGCGCAACCGGAGCCAGGATTCGGGGGAATTGGACGCACCAGATGCCATCATTCCATACCCGGTCCGCCTGGTCATGGGGGCGTTTGGAATCATCACCCTGTTGATCAGCCTATTTCTTTTCTTGCAGCCTGATGCGATGATTGAACTTTGGCCCTGGACATTAACCCCTCTGACCGCACGTGTGATGGGGGCCATGTTTGCCCTGCCGGGGGTTGTTGGGATCAGCGTCGCCATGGACCGGCGCTGGAGTGCAGCCAGGATTATGCTGCAAACCCAGAGCTTTTCCATTCTTTTGATCTTGCTCTCGGCCTTCCGGGCCCGGCAAGAATTCGATTGGGCCCACCCGGCCAGCTGGGGTTTCGTTGGCGGCCTGGGGGTTATGGTCATCTGCATCCTGGGTTTGGTCGCGTTCATGTCTGCAAAAAATAAATAGGCGAGCCGTTCAGCCCAGCCGCAGACCCGCCCGTCCGTACCGTGTGTCCTTCCGAACGGCTGTGCCGTTCGGAATCTTTCCCGCCGAGGGCAAAGGTTTCTCAGTCGCTTCGCTCGCCGTCAGTGACGGTTCGAAACGACACGTTGGGGGGTGTTCTTCTTCAGGCGACACGAAGCCACCCGCTCCCATCCATCCTGTTCATCCTGTTCATTCCTGTAAAGCCCGCGTGTCCTTCCGAACGGTGCAGCCGTGAGGAATCTATTGCCATATTAAAAAAATGACAGCCAGCAGTAAGCCGGCTGTCACCTGGGGTAACAAAAAAAGGCGGGGGCCTAGCCCATGTTGTGAATCAGGGCATCGCCAAACTCAGAGCATTTGAGCTTGGCCGCGCCTTCCATCAGGCGGTGAAAATCGTACGTCACCGTCTTAGCGGAAATGGTGGTCTCCATGGACTTGATAATCAAATCCGCAGCGGCGCTCCAACCCATGTAGCGAAGCATCATCTCGCCGGACAGAATCACCGAACTGGGGTTGACCACATCCAGGTCGGCATACTTGGGGGCAGTGCCGTGAGTGGCTTCAAAAACCGCATGGCCGGTGACATAGTTGATGTTCCCACCGGGGGCGATGCCAATCCCACCCACCTGGGCGGCCAGGGCGTCGGACAGGTAGTCGCCGTTCAGGTTCATGGTCGCCAGCACGTCGAAGTCGCTGGCGCGGGTGATGGTCTGCTGGAAGACGATATCGGCAATCACATCTTTGATCAGAAGCCTGCCGGCAGCCAGGGCGGCTTTTTGCTGGGCGTTGGCCGCGTCTTCGCCTTCGGCATCCTTGGTGCGGTTCCATTCTGCCCAGGTATACACCCGGTCGCCAAATTCGCGCTCGGCCAGGGCATAGCCCCACTTCATAAAGGCGCCTTCGGTGTATTTCATAATGTTGCCCTTGTGCACCAGGGTGACGTTCTTACGGCGGTTGTCGAGGGCATATTGGATGGCAGCCCGCACCAGGCGTTCGGTGCCTTCCACCGAAACGGGTTTCAGACCAATTCCGGCGGTATCTGGGAAGCGAATTTTGGCATATTCTTTCGGGAAGGCTTCTTTGAGCAGGGCTTTGAACTTGCTGTTTTCTTCGGTGCCGTTTTCAAACTCAATCCCGGTGTAGATGTCTTCGGTGTTTTCCCGGAACACGACCATATCGACCTCACCCGGGCGAAGCACCGGCGAAGGCACTCCCTGGAACCAGCGCACCGGGCGCAGGCAGACATACAAATCGAGGGCTTTGCGCAGCGCCACATTTAAGGAACGCATGCCGCCGCCAATGGGTGTAGTCAGGGGGCCTTTGATGCCAACAAGGTACTCACTAAACGCCGCAACGGTTTCATCGGGCAGCCAGTTGTTGAACAAGTTAAACGCTTTTTCACCCGCATAGACTTCCATCCAGGCAATTTTGCGCTGGCCATGGTAGGCTTTTTGAACCGCAGCGTCTAACACACGCACAGAGGCGCGCCAGATATCGCGCCCGGTGCCATCTCCTTCAATAAAAGGAACGATCGGGTTATCCGGCACCTGCAGTTTGCCATTCTGAATGGAAATTTTGCTGCCATGGGCCGGGGCTTGAATTTTGGTTTGGGTCATGAAATTTGCTCCTGAACTGTTGTTTTTTGCAAGGAAAAATTATAGCACGCAAAAGAACCCTTAAACAGGAATATCCCACAAAATCGGGGGGTAAAATAAGTCTTCGCACTGGGTGTCTTTTCAAACCCTCACTGACGGCGAGTGCAGCGACTGAGAAATCTTTCGCCCTCGGCAGGCAAGATTCATCACGTACATTTCGGATGACACGCAGGGATGCCTGGCGTCTCAGGCTTGCACCACCAGGACGGGCGGGTCTGTGGGTGGGCAGGGTAGATTGCGCCGGATGGGATTGCTATGGTTTGGGATTGGCCTCCGCTGCGCAGCGACCCGCCCCTACCGGAGGGTTTTGGCCCCCACGGCACGGCGTAGGGGTAGGTCGCCATGCGCCGGAGGGGGTTTGGGTGAATCCGCACCCTGTGCGTCAAGGGGGTTGTCGAGCTCACCCCCAGACCTGCCCTTGCCCGTGACCGCAATTCCCCACAAAATTTGGGAACTGCTCAAAAAATAATGGGCTATACTTAAGAAGAAAAGCGTAAAGAATCTGCCTTCTCCTCTCTTTTGGGGGCGAGGAGGTTGTTTTTTTACTATCCATGCTCCATTGGATCCATTCCTTGAACCTATAGAAAGCTGGCTTTTATGAAACCCCCAAAAACCGACAGCCCTGCAGCCAACGGCACCCCTGAAACCTTCCACGACCTTGCCATTAATGAAGTTCTCGACATTCTGAACACCCCTCAACAATCCGGCCTGACTGAAATCGAAGCCCGCCGCCGGTTGGAGGTGTATGGCCCGAACCACCTGCGCGAAGCCCCGCCCACCACGATCTGGCAAATGCTTTGGGATCAGTTCAACAACTTCATTGTCTGGCTGCTGATTGCTGCAGCGGCTATCTCGGCGGTTGTTGGTGACTGGGCTGAGGCGATTGCCATCATGCTGATTGTGCTGCTCAACGCCATCCTGGGCGTGGTGCAGGAACGGCGCGCCGAACGCGCCCTGGCCGCCCTGCGCAAGCTGGCGGCGCCCGATGCCCTGGTGGTGCGCGAGAGCCGGCGGCTGACGGTCCCGGCGGACCTGCTTGTGCCGGGTGATATTGTGATCCTGGAGGCGGGAAATTTCATTCCGGCAGACGTTCGCCTGTTGGAGGCGGTCAACCTGCGGGTGGACGAAGCCGCCCTGACGGGGGAATCGGTGCCTGTGCAAAAAGATGCCACCCAACGCCACAAGAAAGATATTCCGCTGGGAGACCGCAAGAACACTGCTTTCATGGGCACCATGGTGAACTACGGCCGCGGCAGCGGGATTGTGGTCAGCACCGGGATGCGCACCCAAATTGGGCTGATTGCCGAGATGCTGCAAGCGGTGGTGCAGGAACCCACCCCCCTGCAAAAGCGGCTGGACAGCCTGGGGCACACCCTGGGCTATGCCGCCCTGGCGCTCTGTTCGATTGTATTTGTGCTTGGCTGGATCCGGGAAGGTCACCCGCTGGAGATGTTCATTGTGGCCATCAGCCTGGCGATTGCGGCTGTGCCTGAAGGCCTGCCTGCCGTGGTGACCATTGCCCTGGCTTTGGGGATGCGCGAAATGATCCAGCGCAATGCGCTCATCCGCCGGTTGTCTTCCGTAGAAACGCTCGGCTCGGCCACAGTGATCGGTTCCGACAAAACCGGCACCCTGACCCAAAACAAAATGACCGTCACCCGCATGTGGGTGGACAACCAGGCCTTCGACATCACCGGCACCGGCTACGAGCTTAATGGCGAATTCCAGGTGGATGGCCAGGCCGTTAACCTGGCGGACTACCCTGCTGCGCTGACGGCACTTTGGGCGGGAGCCTTGAACAATGATGCCGTTTTGGAAACGGCGCAAGAAACTGGAGATGTGCCCAGGGTGCGCATTGTGGGCGACCCCACCGAGGGGGCGCTGCTGGTGGCTGCCGCCAAAGTAGGCGGCCTTAAAGATTCGCTGCTCGACTCGTTCCCGCGCGTGCAGGAAATTCCCTTCGATTCTGCCCGTAAACGGATGGTTACGTTTCATGAACTGGCCCAGCCTTCCGAAAGTGATATTTCCCCCTTCAACGAACGGTTTTCAGGGCAGAAAGCGATTGTCATCAAAGGCGCACCGGATGTTGTCCTGGCGCTGTGCACGCACTATCAAAAAATGGACGACCAACCCGCACCGTTGGATGACCCCATGCGAACCGCCATCCTGGATGCAAACGAGGCCATGACGGCCAAAGCTCTGCGGGTTTTGGCCGTAGCATACCGCACCGCTCCCAACCTGCCGGAAACGCTTGAGCCGGAAATTGTTGAACAGGATTTGATTTTTGCCGGCCTGATTGGAATGATTGACCCACCACGCGACGAAGTTGCCCTGGCCCTGCAGAAAGCCCGCCGGGCTGGCATCAAAACTGTGATGATCACGGGCGATTACCCGCGCACCGCCCAGGCCATTGCCGAATCCATTGGCCTGGCCACCCCTGGCCAGCGGGTGATTACCGGCGCTGAACTCAACGAAATGAGCGATGAAGAACTGCGCCGGGTGATTTTAAGAGAGGCCAGCGTGTTTGCCCGGGTTTCCCCCGAACACAAAGTGCGGATTGTCCAGGCCCTGCGCGATAACGGTGAGGTGGTTGCCATGACCGGGGACGGCATTAACGACGCACCCGCACTTAAACGCGCCGATATCGGTGTGGCCATGGGCATTACCGGCACAGATGTGGCCAAGGAAACCGCCGACATGGTGCTGACCGATGACAACTACGCCAGCATTGTGGCTGCCATCGAACAGGGGCGCGTCATTTATGGCAACATCCGCAAGTTTGTCTATTATCTGCTGTCGTGCAACCTGGCTGAAATTTTCAGCATCTTTCTGATGGTGCTGATTGGCAAACCCCACCCGTTGGAAGCCATCCAACTGCTCTGGCTCAACCTGGTGACGGATGGCGCCCCGGCCCTGGCGCTGGGCGTGGAAAAAGGCGACCCGGATGTGATGGACATCCCGCCCCGGCCATCCCACGAGCCGATTATCAACAAGCCCATGCGCACCGGCATTTTCACCCAGACCATTTTTCTGACCGCCGTCACGCTGACGGCTTACCTGGTCGGGTTAAACCAATACCCGGAAGACATCACCATTGCCCGCACGATGGCGTTCCTGGCGCTGGCGCTGGCCGAATTGCCCCTGGCTTTTGTGGTGCGTTCCGAACGCTACCCGCTGCTCAAAATTGGGCCGTTCACCAATAAGCTGATGAACATTGCCACCAGCATTTCTTTTCTGCTGCTGCTCATGGTGGTATATGTGCCCTTCTTCCAGCCCATCTTTAAAACCTACCCCCTGGGTTGGGAGCATTGGATGGTGCTGCTGCCGCTGATTGCCATTCCAGCCATTGGTGCAGAGCTGGTGAAGCGGTTCACCGCCAAATCCTGGAGCAGACCTCAATCGGCCAGGTAAGGCGTTACATAACGCTCCAGCATTTCTACGGAAATGGCCCCCGTCCAGGCCAACACAACCTGCCCGTTCTGATCCACAAGGTAAGAGCTGGGCAGGTTGTAATTATTAAACGCCTGGATGACCTGTTCACCCGGGTCGAGCCAGATGGGAAACGTCAGGCCTGCCTGGGACACAAACTCCTGTACCTGGGCTTTTGAGCTGCCCGATTCGATGCCTACAATGACAAAACCCTGTTTCTTGTGGGTTTCGTAGTAGGCCTGCAAATGGGGCATTTCCACCTTGCACGGCGGGCACCAAACCGCCCAGTTATTCACCAGCACCACCTGGTTGCGGTACTCGGAAAGCGCATCAGGTTTGCCATTCAGGCCGGTCAGCGCGATTTCGGGGGCGGCAAAATTCACCCGGGCAGGGGTAACGGAAGAGAACTGCGGCAGGTCGGCAGGCAGAACAGCCGGCGCCGTGTCTTCAGCGGGCGGCAAGCTGAGCACAACCGCCACAGCAAGCACCAACAGGCCGATAAAAATCAGGCCAAGGCCAAAAAGGCGGTTTTGTTTTTGAGAAAGTGCGGGGTTTTTCATGGATTTTTCTCCTACCGATCTCCGCTTTTCAGGGTCAGCCGCAGGGTGGAAAAATAATCTACCTCCATGCGCCAGGGGTTGGCCAGGAAAGTCTCCTGAACGGGATAGGCTTTAAACGCGGGCAGCGCCCCGCCTTCCAGGTAATCGCGCTCCCGAAAGGTGTAAGGCCAGCGCAGCTGGTTGACGGCGAGCTGGTAATAAACCGGGTGAAGATGCTGGCTGGCGTGGTTGTTCCACATCAACAAAACATCGTCTCCGGTAACAGAGGTGCGGTCTACCCCGGCGCGGGTGATGGTTTCCAGCAAAGCCCGCAGCTGGCTGTCTTTCAGGGCCGGGCGAAAACGAGCCAGCAGGGTAGGGTCTGCAATTAATTCGGGCAGACTGCGGTAAATTTGGGCTTTTGTGCCCGTTTCCAGGGCAAAACCGGCCACCAACGCCTGGCAAACGGGCAGCACGCGGCCAGGCCGGGCCATCAGCGGCTGCTCGCCCTGGCCCTGGATGCTGATAACCAGGCTGTCTTTTGGAGAAAGCTCGAAGGGAACCGGGATGGTCAGGGTATGTGTGGCCGCGTCGTGGGCGTAAAAATCCTTGGGAAGCTGGCGCTTGACCCCATTCAGGCGCAGGACCACCTGGCTGGGGCTTTGCAGGGCATGGAAGCGCAGTTCGTATGTGCGCACAGGCGGGCAAACCGATCCATCGCCCTGGGCGGGTTCGATGGTGAAGGTCAGGCTGCTGTTTTCCCAATGCAGGGTGTAGGGGGTGAGTGCATAGCGCCCCTGGGCATACTGCGCACTTTTTCCGTCATCTTCGTACAATTCAAAGCGGTTATCGGCGCCAGGGAAGATGTGCAGGCGCAGGTGCGGTGGGTTTTCCAACCCGCCCCAGGAAGGCAGGGGCGCCAGGGGGACAATGGCACCCGCCCGGGCAAACACCGGGATGGTGTCCAAGCCGCCATATACCACGTGGTGGCCGGGTTCGTAATGCGCCCCGCTGAAAAAGTCAAACCAATCCCCCTGCGGCAGCCAGATGGGTTGGCGGGAGAGCCGGGTGTGGGGGTCGCGCGGGCTGGTGAAAGGTGCAGCCAGCAGTTCGCTGCCAAAGGTATAGACCTGCGGATAATGGTAGGCGGGTTCGCTGTCGGGGGCCAGGTGGTACAGCGGGCGGATGGGGGCTTCGGCGTGGTGATGGTCGCGCCAGGCCATGCTGTACAGGTAAGGGATTAAGGCATGGCGAAGCTGCATGGCGTGGCGAGCCAGCTGGCTGGTTTCGGCGTCATAGGCAAAGGGACGCCGCTCATGGAAGGGGTTTTTGGTGCTGTGCAGGCGCAGAATGGGGCTGAATAAGCCATACTGCACCCAGCGCAGGTAGAGTTCCGGGTCTTCCACGCCGCCAAAATGGCCGCCGATGTCGTGGCTCCACCAGGTGTAGCCCACGTTGGCGGCGGTGGCGGTGTAGTAGGGCTGGAAAGCCAAAGACTGCCAGGAGACAATTGTGTCGCCAGAAAAACCAATCGGGTAGCGGTGGTTACCCAGCCCACCCCAACGCGAAAACACAAAGGGGCGTTTTTCGGGGCTGCGCCCCAGGTCGTAGAAGTGCAAATGGTTCAACCACCAGAGCGGGTCCAGGCCGGGTAAAGCAGAGAGGGTGCCCTGCTGCCAATCTATCCACCAAAAATCCACCCCCTCTTTTTCATAGGGGTGGTGGAGCAGGTCGAAATAGGCGTTGGCAAAGCGCGGTGAAGCCAGGTCGAAGGGGATGGGCTGTTGGGTGGTGGGGTCTATGCCCATCTGGCGGGCAAAGGCCGGATACTGCGCCTCGTGCGGGTGGACGCCCTCGGCCGGATGCAGGTTCAGCGCGGTGCGCAGCCCTTGCTGGTGAATATGCTGGATGAGGGCTTTTGGGTTGGGGAACAGCGCCTTATTCCAGGTGTAGCCTGTCCAACCCGAAGAGGCGTTGCCCGTGCGGGTGATGTGCCAATCCATGTCAATAATAAACACAGAAAGCGGCACCTCGTTTTCCTGGAATTCCGCAATCAGGCGCACGATGTCATCTTGAGAATATTCCCAGTAGCGGCTCCACCAGTTGCCCAAAATCCAGCGAGGAACAAGGGCGGCGGGGCCGGCCACTGCGCGAAAATCGGCCAGGCAGTCCTGGTAGGCGCGGCCGTAACCGAAGAAATACAAATCGCTGGTTCCTGGCTGCGTCTGCCTCGGCACCAGCCAGCCATGCTCGTTAAACACCAGCGAGCTGCTGTCATCCACAACGGACCAACCATCCCGCGACAGCAGACCCGGTTCGAGGGGCACATGCCCATCCACGGTATCCAGGGTGCGGTAAGTGCCTTTGAGGTTGCCCGTGTCGCGCAGGCCGCAGCGCCAGGCCACGCCGGTGGTTTTGACCAGCACTTCGAGGGGGGATGGAATGGCATCCAGCGGCACCCCAACCGCATAGCGGAGGCGCAAAAAATCGGTTTCAATCTCAACAAGGTCGGTATACTGCCCGGCAAGCCCGCCCTCTTGGGCCTCGCCCGGCAAACCGCCCTGCACACTGCGCACGGTGAATGGCGGAACCGGCTGCTCGCGAAACCAGAAGGCCTGGCTTGGGCGGTCTTCAAACACGCCGGAGGGGGAATATTCCAGGCGCAGCAGCCGCCCGGTCAGCAGGGTGACGCGCAGGCTGCCCAACACAACCACTGCGGCGGGGTTGGCCGCCGGGCGGAAAGGCAGCAAAAAATGGGGGGGAAGTGGGTGAGAGGGTTGGGTGGTTTTGGTCTCTTTCATGGATATTTTCCTTACTTGGGCGCCTGCCCTTCCGCTTCCGATTGGCTTTTTTCTGCGGCTGCCAGGGCATCTTGCCATTTTATCCCAGCTTTGAACAGGTAGTAATAGGCCCCCAGGAGCGTGATGGGAAACCAGAGCGCGGCATGCAGCAGCAGGGTATAGCCGGCGGCCATGGCCCGGTCTACCCCGGCAGCGGCCAGCACTTCAATGCCCGGCGCATCAAAAGTCCCCACGTACCCGGGGGCAGAGGGGATGGTGGTGGCGAGATTGACGATGCCGTTCATCAGCATCAAGATGAACCAGCTTACATTGAACGAAAACGCATGCATCACAAACCAATACTTGGCAGTTTCAAGCAGCCAGATAAACACAGAGGTGAAGAACACCATGAGCGAGCTAAAGGGTGAGCGCAGCGAAGCCAGGCCCTCTAAAAAGCGCCCGGCAAGCCCAAGCAGCGGTGCGTGCAGGCGCTTGGGCATCAGCCGGATGATGAACCATTCGCTCACCCGGGTGGTGAAAGCCGGGAACATGGCCGCCGCCACAAAGCCTCCCAGGGCAGCAGCAAAAATGACCGCCCCCCAAATGGCAACCTGTTCGATGCTGCCCACAAACCCCGAACTGCCGCTTAACCCGGCCAAGCGGGGGAAGTTGAGAAACACAAAAGCCAGCATGACCACGCCATCAAAAATGCGCTCCACGATGATGGTGGCCAGGGAGGCGGATATCGGAACCCCTTCATCCCGGCGCAGCACCACCGCCCGCAGCACTTCGCCGGCCCGGGCCGGGAAGATGTTGTTGCCCATGTAGCCAATGGTCACAATTGGGAACATCACCCGGGTCGGGATGGGCTTAATGGGCGAGAGCAAATAATGCCAGCGCCAGGCCCGCACCCAGACCCCGATAAAATAGACCCCCACTGCAGGCAGCAGCCACCAGTAATTGGCAGATTTAAAAACCTCCCAAACCTCTTGCAGTTTCAAGCCGCGCAGCGAAATCCACAAGAAAAATGCACTGATGGCGAGCCCCAACCAAAATTTCCAACTTTTAATCATGGACATATAAAAACCTTCTCCAAAAAAAGTAGGGAGTCACCCATCCCCCCGCTGTCCCCCCTTCCCGCTGGGAAGGGGGGTGGGGCTGAGCAATTCGTAAACGTTTTGCAATTCATTCGCTACCTGCCAATGATGGGCATCCAGATCCTGTAGGCCTGAATCACCAGGGCGCCGGTGTGTTGAACCTGCCCATTGGCGGCTCCGTCCCAATCCCCTGGGGCGCCATCTTGCAAGAAAAGCAGGGCCTGGTTATCCGCCAGCAGCGCCCCAACCCCGCCATCATACGGCAAAGCACCCCACTCGCCCTGGTCATCCAGCAGAGACCAATACGCCGCGAAAGCGCAGCCCTGGCAGTGCACCGTAAGGGTCACCTGCAGGGTGGGAGTCACCTCGCGTTCCAGGGCCAATTCGGGCAGCAGTGCAAATTGCAGCATGCCGTAAGGGGTCAGCAAGGCAGAGTTGGCAGCGAACCACAACCCGCCCGCAGCCGCCACGTGGTTAAATGCAGCCGGGGAGGCGGTTTCCAGGGTCAGGTAGGTGCCATTTGCAGCGGGCAGCGAGGCAACATTGGGCTGCTGTGCATCGGGAATACCATCCTGGTTGGCGTCCCCGTTGTTGGGGGCGCCGTTTTCAATATGATCGAGAATTCCGTCTCCATCCTCATCATCCACCACATGCACCGCAACCGAGGCGGTGTTGTTGGCTTCGTCTGGCTCAACCAGGGTTGAAACCACCGTGGCTGTATTGGTATACCAGCCCGCACTGCCAGTCACCACCGCCTCACGCAAGGCCGATTGCCCGGGCAGCAGGGTGCCCAACGGGCAGCGCAAAACGCCGGCATCCACCATGCACTCCGGGGCACTGACCAGCGCCAGGCCAGCCGGCAAATCGTCCACCACCTCAACGCTTTCCGCCGTAAAGCCGCCCTGGTTCAGCACCGACAGGGTATAGGTGAATACCTGCCCGGCACTGGGCTCCGGGTCGGACACATGTTTTTCAAAAGCCAGGTCGGCCAGGAACGGGGTGTTGGTTTGGGCTGAAAGGGTGGGCATGGTATAGGTATTGAGAACAACATTGGCCTGCGCCTGGGTGGTAATGACCGCATCCGGCAGGGCCTGGGCAACCAGTACTTTATACTGGATCACCACCTGGGTGCTGCCCGAAAAGGTGAGCGGCAGGGCTTCCTCAATCACGTTTTGATCGGAGTTGAACAATTCCGGCGCCGGGCTGCCGTTGAGAAGCACCGAGCCAGGGACCAGGCTGGTCTCCGGCGGCAGCGGGTCACTGAAAGAAAAGGAGCCGGTGTGGCTGCCGCCCATCTGCAGGGTGAAGGTAAGGGTATATTCCAATTCATCGCCCAACAAAACTGCCGTTTTGTTCACGGTTTTCTGCAGCGTATACTGGTCATAGATGTAGAAAAAAGCGGCGTAGGGCGGACCCCAATAACTTTCGTCGCGCGACCGCAGGTAAACCAAATGCTTACCACTGGAAAGACCGGCTGTGCTGGCTGACCCTTGAATGTTTTCAATGCTGCCGCCAAAAGCGCCATCCTGCGCCGACAGGGCGGTGGGGGTTCCCCCATTCCAGGGGGGAACGCCGGTATATGCTTCTGCACCTGTTACCCCCACCGGCGGGCGAGCGGCTGTGGCGTAGCGGGTGTCGTTGGCTGTGGCGGCCAGGCTGAGCGGCTGCCCGGCCTGGACAAAGCGCCCTGCCGGAAGGGTGATGGACAGCGTATCCGGCCCAAAAGGAGCCTGGTATGGGGTGCGCGCCGCCCGCAGGGCATACAGCAGCGCCGGGCGGTTTTGCGGCATAATCGTCCCTTCAAAATAGCTGCACAGCTCAAAGAAGTTGGTTCCTAACTCGAAGGTGTAGGCCGCAACGCCCACATCGCCATAGGCAAAATCGTCCGTTGCACCATCGGTCGGGTAAAGCTGGATGGCCTGAACCGGGATATAGCCATTGAAGAACGCAAAGCGGTAGCCCAGGTTGACCAGGGCAGCGTTGTTGGGCGGCAGCCCAGGGGTAAACCCCCACGGCCAAAGAATCAGCTTGCCGTAGCTGTGAATGTCCAGAAAGATACCCGGCTTATCCGCCGGGGCGGGGGTGAACAGGTCTTCGGGGCGCTCGTCGGGGAACAGGCTGCGCACATAATTCTGGATCGCCTGGGTTTCCGGTTCCGAGGCCGGTGAAGGACCTCGGTATTCATAATTGCAAGGGGTGCCGCTCGATCCGCCGCAGCAGCCCCACTGGAAAGAAAAATTGCGGTTTAAATCCACCCCGCGCGAATCTGTGTTGGCACAGAAGTTGTTGTTGGTGTTTTTTCGCCATAAAAGCCCGGTTTCTGCCTTTATCCGGCCATCCGGGTTGGCATGCAGCACCAGATGCACCTCGTGGCTGTCAAGCATCCAGGTCACATCGGGGTCCACCCCGTAGTTGTTCAGCAGGTATTCCGCAAAACGCATGGCCAGTTCGGGCGGGGTGTATTCGCGGGCATGCAGGCCGGTGACGATCATCAGCTTCGGTTTGTCGCCGCCAATGGCTTCGTTGGTCAGGCGCAGCACCCAGATATCCCAGCCCCCCAGGCCGCTGTTCTTTTCCCACGAGTTGCCAATGTCCAGCCACTCGGCCAGGGTGGGGTAGGTGTTGGCCAGCCCCTGGGCACCCGAAAAGGTCTCGACCACGGTGCGGTAGCACGGAAAGCCCGGTATGCCAGAAACCTGCTGGGGCAGGTATTCCAATGGGCGGTTGAGCAGTTCGGTTTGCGCTTCGTCTAGCTCCAGGCGGTATCCTTGCGCCGAGAGCAGGTTGAACTCTTGCGGCTGCATTCCGGCGATGATATAGCCTTCATCGCGGCGGACTTCCCAAACATCCAGGCGGGCCGCCAGGGTGCGCAGTTCCTCTTCCCCGGAAAAAAACACCTTCACCACCAGCACGGCATCCAGGCTGGCCGGGGTTCCACCGCCTGGGTCTGCATCCTGCGCCTGAGCTGTTTGGGGAACAGCCCCGTTAAACAGCCCGGCCAGCATAACCCAGGTCAGCAGCCAACCAAGCAGCAGCGCCCATGTGCGCAGCGTTCGGATGTGTGCATAAAATGCGGGTTTGTTCATTCAACTCCAATTAACCAGCAAGACCGAATTCTTTCACAGGTCCTTAACAACCTCAAGAACACCAATTGCGCAGCTGCTCACCCATCCCCCCTGTATCCCCCCATCCCGCTGGGAAGGGGGGAAGGAAGACGGCGGTGGGGCTGACCAGTTACTCGATTTCTTGCTTTGCATCATACCAAACTATTGTAAAAAAAACAGGCGGGATATAATTCCTATCATAAATGGACATTCTACCCCGTACAATCCCCTTCCGCCGGATTCTTACCTGGCTGCTGCTGATTCTCCTGCTGATCACAGGGGGAATCTGGGTGTTTCAGCGGCTGCAAGCCGAACGCCCCACCGCTGCGGTTGAAGCCCCGGCGAACGGGTCGGTTGTCCTGCCCGGGTTAAGCCCAATTCAAATTGGATTTACAAAAACCATGAACCCCGGCTCGGTGCAAGAAGCCCTAACGGTCACCCGCGAGGACGGAGAGACCCCCATCCCAGGGCTGCTCACCTGGGATGGCACCACCCTGTTCTTCACCCCCCAACAACCCTGGCCTGCCGGGGAAACCATCCGGGTCAGCCTTTCGCAGCAGGCCCGGTCGCGGTTTGTGCTGCGCCTGGCCCAGCCGCTTTCCTTCCAGTTTAATGTGGCCGGGCAAATGCTGGCTTACCTCTGGCCTGCCTATCCCCAGGCCGGGCAGGTGAGCCAGCTTTACGCCCTGGACCCGATCAGCGGCCAGACCGCACAGTTGGTGGATGCAGCGCTTGGGGTGCTGGACTATTCGGTAAACCCGGATGGCAGCGCAATCTACTACGCCACCCCCGACCCGGATGGCGGAACCGTCCTCATCGAGCTGAACCGCCTGACCGGGGAGGAAACCGAACTGACCCGCTGCCCGCTGGCCGCCTGCCTGGCCCCTGTGGCTGCCCCGGGCGAAACCCGCCGGCTTGCGTTTGAAAACACCACTACGTTTGAAATCTGGCAAATTGTGGGCAGTGAGCCCCCGCAGGTTTTGTTTAAGAACGCACGCCATCCGGCCTGGTCGAACACGGGTTGGCTGGCGGTTTATTCCCAGGACCTGAATGGCTATACCTTGCTCGACCCCCAAACCGGGCAAAGAGAATTTGTGCCAAACCAGACTGGCGAACCCGGCACCTGGTCGCCAGATGGAACCGCTTTCCTGGCCGGGGAAATCACCACCGGCGCGGCCAGCCGCCTGGCTTTGTTTGACCTGGCCAAAATCCCTCCGGCGGTATCTGGGCTGGGCGCTGGCAGCGGCCTGCAGTCGGCTGACCGGCAGGCGCTCGCCCCGGTGTATGCGCCCAATGGCCTGTCCGTTGCTTTTGCCCACAAATACCTGGATGCCCGCTGGACGCGCGGCTCGCAGATTTGGCTGGTAGATGCCGATGGGCGCAGCCCCCGCCCCCTGACGAGCGACCCGCTCTACCACCACACATCATTGGCCTGGAGCCCAAGCAGCCAATGGCTGGCCTTCGTCCGCTTTAACGAATCTACCCTGAGCGACCCGCCCGAAATCTGGCTGCTCGCCACCGAAGGCGCGCAGCAGCCCATCCGGCTGGTCATCAACGCCCATTCGCCCCGCTGGGTTCCCTGATTCAGAAACCCCGCACGGCGTTGACAAAGTCGGCCAGCAGCCCGTAGGCGGTTTGCGCCGGGCCAGGGTTGTTCTCCAACACGGTCAGCAGCCCCAACACATCCGTCTCAAACTGGACAATTGAACTGGTGCCCGTCACCCCGTACAGCGGGGAGCTGGCATCCACCAATTCGGGGGCTACCTTTGCCGCAATGCCTTCTTCTGTGCGCCAGGCCGAACAAACCAGCTTGTAGCGCTTTCCGGCGCTGGCGGCGAGCGCGACATCTTCCGGGGTGATATGGCGAATGCCGGTGCGGTCCACTTCGGCGGGTTTAAGCGGGGTGTCCATCAACACGGTGGCCAGAGCAGCCACTTTAATGGACGCGTCCCAGCCGTCAATATCGCCGCTGGGGTCGGTTTCGGCAATGCCAATTTCCTGGGCATAGCGCACCGCAGCGTCAAAAGACTCGCCAGACTCCATCCGGCTGAGAATCAGGTTGGTGGTGGAGTTAAACACCCCGCGGAAAGCCTTCAGCCGGGCTGCTGGCAGCGACCCGCGAAACAGCGAAAAGACCGGCATACCATCCATCACCGTGGACTCAAAATAAAATTTGACACCGTTGGCTTTTGCCAGGTTGGTCAGGCGGCGGTGGGCATGCACCACCGGCCCCTTGTTGGCCGTGGCGGCGTGCATGCCCAGCTCCAGGGCGGCCTGCAAATGAGCCACTGCCGGTTCGCCATCCGTATAGTTGACGGGCGTATTTTCAAACAGCACATCGGCCTCGCAGCGCCGGATAAAGTCAAAAGCATCCGCCACCGGCTGCGCCGACAACCCGGCCAGCGATTCGCCCGCCTCCACCCGCTGCAGGGCGGTTTCCAGGTCCAACCCCTGCGGGTGGACCGCAAAGCCATGCCGGCCTGTGCCGATGCCCGTCACCGAAAAGGTAATGTCATATTGTTCTTCCAGGTCTGCGCGTTTTTGCAGCAGCAAACGGGCCAAAGCCCGGCCCACGTTGCCAAAACCCAATAAAGCCAGCTTGTAATGCGCCATGGTTAAGTCTCCTTTGGCCAAAATTATACCCAACCTGCGCGATATAATAGCAAAAAAAAGAGGTAATCTCCCATCCCCCCTCTGTCCCCCCTTCCCGGCGGGAAGGGGGGAAGGAAGATGATTTTTTTGATGGAGTTCTTGCTATGCCGCGCTACGGATTTGCCTGCCAGGATTGCAAAAAACGCTTTCGCATCTTCTTAACCTACACCCAGTACGACCAGGGCGAAGCGCAGTGCCCGTACTGCCAGGGGAAAAACCTGGCCCAGCTCATGAACCGGGTGCGTTTTTCGCGCTCGGCCGATTCGCTTGCGGATGATTTCAGCGCCATGGATGGGATGGAAGGCCTGGATGGGTTGGAAGAAGACCCCAAAGCCCTGGGCAAAATGATGCGCCAGATGAGCCGCGAGGCCGGGGAAGACCTGGGCCCCGAGTTTGACGAAGTCGTCAGCCGGCTCGAAAAAGGCCAGTCGCCCGAAGAAATTGAGGAAGCCATGCCCGACTTGGGCGCAGGGTTGGATGATGGCCCTGGCAGCATGATGGGTGGCGGGGATATTGAAGATTTTTAATGACTAGGTTGGCCGTGCAGCGAGGGCTTCGCCAATTACCCGGCGCAGTTCAGCCTGCACCTGCTCCAGTGGGGCAGAGGCATCCACCACCCGCCAGCGCTGGGGTTCCTGGGCGGCCAGGGCCAGGTAGCCCTGACGGACGCGCTGGTGAAACGCGACCTGGTAGGCGTCCAGCCGGTTCCAGCCGCCGCCTTTCGAGCGGCGCTGCAGGCCAATTTCCACATCCAAATCCATTAACAGGGTCAGGTCTGGCTTCAGGCCGCCGGTGGCGAAATCGTTGAGGGCGTCCAGCTGGGGCACGTCCAGCCCGTGGCCGTAGCCCTGGTAGGCCAGGGTGGAGTCGCGGTAGCGGTCGCACAGCACCAGCCCGCCCTTGGCCAGGTGCGGGCGGATGAGTTCCTCCACATGTTGGGCGCGCCCGGCCAGGAAGAGCAAAATTTCGGTGCGGGGATGCATGGCGGTGTTGGCGTGGTCCACCAGCACCTTGCGCACCTGGTCGCCGATGGCCGTGCCGCCTGGCTCACGCGTGGCCAGCACTTTCCAGCCCTGGCTGGCCAGGTGGCCCGCCAGGATGCGCATCTGGGAGGTTTTGCCGCTGCCTTCCGGCCCTTCAAAGGTGATGAACATGGCTGATCTAGCGTACCGGCTCGCGGAAAATGCGCACCCGCCGGTAGGGATCTTTGCCGTACGAGTGGGAAACTAACTGCGATTCACGGGCCAGCTGGTGCTGCAGCCGCCGGATGTAGGAAGAAGCAGGGGGCAGCTCCACCCAACGCTCGCCGTTCAGCACGGCTTCAATCGCCGAACGGGTGGCAGAAAGCACCTGGTTTTCATCATCATTATCAATCGGAGTCGTGGACAGGTTAAACAGCTCGCTTAGGAAGCGCTCCATCTGGCGGACGGTGTTGGCCCGCAGCACATACAGCGGCATACCGCGCGCTTCAGCATCCTGGATGGTGCGCTGGCGTTTGCGGTAATTGGCCTGCAAGGTGACCATGATTTCGGCTTCGCGCGGGTCTTTGACAATCTCAATCGGCACACGCAGGCGACGGGCAGCCTGACCAAGGCGGTTGCGGGCCACGCCGTACGGATAAACCCGGATCGTGGGAAGGTTAGATTGTGCGGCGCTGGAGCGCTGGTAGGCGGGGTAGTCTTCGCCTTCATCCTCGTCATCCCCGTAATCTTCCTCGTCATCATCGCCGGTGGGGTATGCATCCGTTTTTTGGGGAGCGGGTCGCTGGCTGCGCTGCGGCGGGCCAAAGCCGCCGGCACTGCCCGACTGGCGGCGCAGGCCCTGTGGGTCGCGCACCGATGGGGGCGGGGGCGGGGCTTTTTCCACGTGGATGCTGCCATCGGCCGCCCGAACCCGAATTTCCGGGGGAATCACCACACCGCGCAGGAGGGCATCCACCGCTGCCGCCACGTCGCGATGGACTACAAGCCGGTCGCGCGTTTGGATTTCAATCAGGATGTGAAAAGTGGGCGGGGAACGGCGCTCGAGCACGGTTTTTTGGGTGCCGCGCCGGCGGGCCTCTTCATCTGAAAGGGTGACGGACTCGATGCCGCCCACCAGGTCGGAAAGGGTGGGGTTGAGCAGCAGGTTGTCGAGCGTGTTGCCGTGGGCAGTGCCCACCAACTGCACCCCGCGCTCGGCAATGGTGCGGGCAGCCTGGGCTTCGAGCGCCCGGCCAATTTCGTCAATCACAATCACTTCGGGGCTGTGATTTTCGACCGCTTCGATCATCACTTCATGCTGCAGGGAGGGGGTGGCCACCTGCATGCGGCGCGCCCGGCCTACTGCCGGGTGGGGCACATCGCCCCCGCCGCCAATTTCGTTGGAGGTGTCCACGATCACCACCCGGTTTTTCTCAGCCAGGACACGGGCGGCTTCGCGCAGCAGGGTGGTTTTACCCACACCCGGGCGGCCCAACAGCAGCACGCTTTTGCCCTCGGACACCAGGTCTTCAATAATTTCAAGGGTGCCATAGACAGCCCGGCCGATGCGGCAGGTCAGGCCCACAATGTCGCCCTGGCGGTTGCGGATGGCGGAAATGCGGTGCAGGGTGCGCTCAATCCCGGCGCGGTTATCTTCGTCAAAGCTGCCCACCTTTTCTGCAACAAAGTCAATATCGGCACGGGTCACTTCGGCATCGCGTAGTTGAAATTCTCCGGTGGTGAAACGGGCGGAAGGCGGGCGGCCCATATCCAGGATGATTTCGAGCAAATTATTTTTCTCGCCGTGCTTAAGCGCCTGGCCTGCAATTTCGGGCGGCAGCAAAGACAGCAAAGCGTCTAAATTATCGGTAATTTTATTTTGTGACATACCATTCTCATCATCATCGCAAGAAGGTTAACCTCTTGCGGAAAGAACTAATTTACCCCTTCCAACCCGGAGGTGTGGACCGTTGTGGGTATTTTAAGCGATAATGCCGCTTTTTGGGAGATGGCCAGGCGTTTGACCATCACGGCCTGCAGGGGGCTGCTGGCGGCGTTCAGGTCTTCCATGGCGCTTTCCAGCCAGCCCTGGTGCGAGCGCACCACCACATACACCGGGCGCTTGCCCTGGTTGGGCAGGTTGGCAAACAGGCTGGCCAGTTTTCCGGTGGTTTTTTCGAGGGAGGGGTGAATCACCGGAAGCGCCAGAACCCCACGCGGCCCGCCCAGCAGTTGGACAAAGCCGAGCAAGTCGCCATTTTCGACCAAAACGAACCCCTCCAACCGCTCCCAGGGCGGGCTTTCAGCCTGCTGGACCAGCGGGGGCACAATGGACCCGTACAGGGTGCGGATGGCAAACTCATCCTGCGGGCGAACCGGGCGCCAGTCCACGGCCGCGGCAGGCACAGGCGGCAGGTCTGGCAGCAGCCAGATGCGCTGGCGGGAGAAAATGGCGAACCCGGCCCGGCGCAAGACCTCGAAAATGGGCAGGGTTTCATCCACCTCGGCCAGCAGGTTTTGTGCGCCGCGCTGCCCGGCCTGGGCGGCCAGGTGGTCCAGCAGGCGGGCCAGCGCAGGCGAATCTACGGCGTGGGCGGGGGTGACAAACAGCAGGTGAGCAGAGGTGGTTTCGGCGGCATGGTAGGCCTGCCCGATGACCATTTCCTTGCCGGGCGGGTCGCTCTCGGCCACCAGGGTGAACAGCCCGGTGGCGGGCCCCAGGTAAGCCAACAGCGCACCCAACGGCGCCTGGACCTGCCATTGGGTCAGCGCCAGGGCGTTGTCCAACCACAGGCAGGCGCTGCGGGAGCGGTGGAGCCGCGGCAAATCGCGCCAGTCAAAGGCTCGAACCATGCGCCGCCCGTAAAAAAGAAAGATCAGCCATGCACCATCTGTAAAAAGTAGCGGTGAAAACGATCATCGGCGGTCAGCTCCGGGTGAAACGAAGTGGCCAGCAAATGCCCCTGACGGGCGGCCACAATCCGGCCATCCGGCAAAGCCGCCAGCACCTGGGCAGAACCAGAAACCGATTCAATCAGCGGCGCCCGGATAAAAATGGCGTGGTATGGGCGGACGGGGGTTTCGCCCAGGCTGGCCAGGGCCGGGACATCCAGGTCAATTTCAAAACTGTCCACCTGGCGGCCAAAAGCGTTGCGCTCGACCACGATATCCATCAACCCCAACAGCGGCTGGCTGCGCCGGGCATCCTTGGAAAGGAAAATCGCCCCGGCGCAGGTGCCCCAGACCGGGCGCTCACGGCCAAAAGCGGCCAGCGGCTCCATCAGGTGGTAGGCCACGGCCAGTTTCCCAAAGGTGGTAGACTCCCCGCCGGGCATCACCAGCCCGTCCAGCCCTTCCAGGTGGGCGGGCAGGCGCACCTCGCGGGTTTCTACACCCAGGCGGGTCAGCATGGTGATATGTTCGGCAAAGTCGCCCTGCAGGGCCAGCACACCAATGCGCATATTACCAACCGCGTTGAGCAATCAGCTCGGCATCGGGAATGGCAGAAACCTGCCGCCCGACCATGGGTTCGCCCAGGTTTTTGCTCACCTGGGCCAGGATGGCCGGGTCGTTGTAGTGCGTGACGGCTTTGACAATCGCAGCGGCGCGCAGGGCAGGGTCGCCAGATTTGAAAATGCCGGAACCGACAAAGACCCCATCCACGCCCAACTGCATCATCAGCGCCGCATCCGCCGGGGTGGCCACGCCGCCCGCGGCGAAGTTGACCACCGGCAGGCGGCCCAGCTTCTTGGTTTCCACCACCAGCTCGTACGGGGCTCCCAGGTTCTTGGCATAGGTCATCAGCTCTTCATCGGGCATGTTCTGCAGCCGGCGAATTTCACCGATGACCGAACGGGCGTGGCGAACGGCCTCGACCACATCGCCCGTGCCGGCTTCGCCCTTGGTGCGAATCATCGCGGCGCCTTCGCCAATCCGGCGCATAGCTTCACCCAGGTTACGAGCCCCGCATACAAACGGCACTTTGAACAGGTGCTTGTTGATGTGATATTCCTCGTCCGCCGGGGTGAGTACTTCGGACTCGTCAATGTAATCCACGCCAATGGCCTCAAGGATTTGTGCCTCGACAAAGTGACCGATGCGGGCCTTGGCCATCACGGGAATGGTGACCGCGTTGATAATCTCCTCAATCAGGCCGGGGTCGCTCATGCGGGCCACGCCGCCGTAGGCGCGAATATCCGCCGGAACGCGCTCAAGCGCCATCACCGCCACAGCCCCCGCATCCTCGGCAATGCGGGCGTGTTCGGCAGTGACCACATCCATAATCACCCCGCCCTTGAGCATCTGGGCAAGGCCTTTCTTAACCGTAAACGAAGCAGTTTGTTGTTCCATTTTTTGTACCTCCAGTCCGGTTGGTGACAGGGAAAAAACTCGCCAGATGCCTGGCTTCCTGGAACCATTCCTGGACATTTTTTATCCATAATTTTAATGAAATTCTACCACGCAGGGCGGGGGATAAGTTCAGAAGATGGTTAATCTCAGCCAGGAAAGGCGGAGGTTTATGTAGAATTTTTGTTCTACGATTCACCATGTAGGGGCGGGTCGCAGCGTTGCGGAGGTCACTACCAGCCCGGCGCAACCCCATCCGTCAAAACTTTCCTCGCCCACCCGCAGACCCGCCCGTCCTGGTGGGGGGTTGCTTCGCCCCCTGCGGGGCTCGCAGCGACATTTCCGATGTCCCAGGCTGGACGCCCCTGGAACCGACTGCCCTCTTTTTACGTATACAGTATAATCAAATCCTGACAACACAGGCAGCAGCCTATGTTTCACGTGAAACAATCCGGGAAAAAGGCCTGGTTTGTTTCACGTGAAACAAGGAACCAAGGACATGACTTTATTTTTGTTTTTTCTGGCGCCGTTCCTGATGATTGGAATTGGCCTTGGGGCGGGGGTGGTGATTGCCCGGAAATACCAGGCGGATTGGGGGCTGTACGCCGTTGGTGCGGCGACTTTCATTGGGTCGCAAGTTTTTCATATTCCCTTCAATCTTTGGGTGCTCAACCCGCTGCTGCAGAAAAGCGGCCTTCAACCTCTGCCCGGAAGCTGGGGTCTGCTGGCGTTGGGGTTGGCGCTGGGCCTTTCTGCCGGGGTGTTCGAGGAGTGTGCACGCTACCTGGTCTATCGCTTCTGGCAAAAACAGGTGCGGTCCTGGCGGCCTGCGTTGATGTTCGGCGCCGGGCACGGCGGAATCGAGGCGATTATCCTGGGGGGGCTTTCGCTGTTTACCGTCATTCAAATCGCGGCCCTGCGCAGTGTGGACCTGGCCAGCGTGGTTCCGGTGGAGCAGCTGGCCACAGCCCAGGCGCAAATCGAGGCTTTCTGGCAGTCTCGCTGGTACGATGCGTTCCTGGCCGTGGTCGAACGGGCGGGGACGGTTCCGCTGCACATGGCTTTGGCGCTGATGGTGCTGCAGGCCATTCGCCAGCGCCAGCCGGCCTGGCTTGGGCTGGCCATCCTGGTGCATACCCTGCTGAATGCCATTGCCGTCTTTGGGGTACAGACCTGGGGAGTGTACCTCACTGAGGCGTTCATTCTGCTGGCCGGGCTGGCAAGCCTGGCGGCCATTTGGGCGTTCAAAAAGAGCCAGGATATCGCCCCTGCGCTGCCCGAGCCCATCCCGCCTGTTTTGGAACCTGGCCTGGTTTCCCCGCCACCCGGGCAGCAAACCCTTTCTTTCGATGATTTGGAGGACAGCCGCTATGTTGAATAACTCACCGCCCACGCAGCCCATGCTGCAAGTCTCGGGGCTGACGAAGGTCTTTGGCAAAAACACTGCCGTGAACCACATCAGCTTCACCATGAACCAGGGGGAGGTGTTTGGCTTCCTGGGGCCAAACGGCGCGGGTAAAACCACCACCGTGCGCATGCTCAGCGCCCTGATTCGCCCCACCGGCGGCAGTGCCGTCATCGCCGGGCACGAGTTGGGGAAAGCCGACCGGGAAATCCGCCGCAATGTTGGCATTTTGACCGAGTCACCCGGCCTGTACGACGGATTGAGCGCCGAGCGCAACCTGGGCTTTTTCGCGGTGCTGTATGACATTGAAAACCCCGCGGCCCAGGTGGAAAAATACCTGCGCATGCTCGGCCTGTGGGACCGCCGCCACGAATCGGTGGGGACTTTCTCCAAAGGGATGCGCCAGAAGCTGGCCATCGCCCGGGCCATGCTCCACGAGCCAAAAATCCTTTTCCTGGATGAACCCACCAGCGGCCTCGACCCGGAAATGTCGCGCCTGGTGCGCTCGTTTGTGGCCGACCTGAAATCCCTGGGCCGTACGATTGTGCTGTGCACCCACAACCTGGACGAGGCCGACCGCCTGTGCGACCGGGTGGCCATTATCCAGTCCAGCCTGCTGGCGCTGGACACCCCTGCCGCACTGCGCAAGCAGCTTTTCGGGCGCACGGTGGTTTTTCACCTGGGCGCTCCGGCTGCCGGCTTTCAAAGCGCCGCCAGTGAGTTAAAAACTGTCCAATCCGCCCAGGCGCTGGAGAACAAGCTGCTCGTCCAGGTGGATAACCCGGAAAAGGAGAACCCCGAAATTATCCGGGCACTGGTGGCCGCTGGCGCAGATATCCAGTTCGTGGGCGAGGTGCGCCGTTCGCTTGAAGATGTCTATTTGCAGTTGGTCAAATCCAACCCGGGAGGCTCGCAGTGAAAAAAGTAATGGCCATTATCCGTAAAGAGTGGGGGGAAGTTTTTAAAAACAAAATGGTGCTGTTTGCCATCTCGTTTATGCCCCTGATGTTCACCGCTCTGCCGCTGGTGATTCTCTGGCAGATGAACTCGGCCGGGATGGAGTCGGGCGATATGAGTTCGCTGGCCACCTCGGGTTCGGGGATGGGCCAGGGCATGGCCGAACTGTGCACCGGGCTGACCGACTTCCAATGCGGGCAGTACATCTTGCTCACCCAGTTCATCATGCTGTTTATGATGATGCCGGTGATTATCCCCGGAACCATCGCCTCGTACAGCATTGTGGGCGAAAAAACCACCCGCACCCTGGAGCCGGTGCTGGCCACCCCGATCACCACCCTGGAACTGCTGGGCGGCAAAGCCCTGGCCGCCATTATCCCGGCGCTGGTGGTAACCTGGCTTTCGTTCCTGGTGTATCTCATCGGCGCCTTGCTGATGGATATCCCTGCCCCGGTGCTGCAAAAATTTCTCAACCCGATCTGGCTGCTGGCCGTGTTTGCGGTTGGCCCGCTGCTGGCGGTCACCTCAGTCAGCCTGGCGATCATGGTCTCGTCGCGCACCAGCGACCCGCGGGTGGCCGAGCAAATTTCTGCGCTGCTGGTGCTGCCCGTGGTGGGGTTCATGATTGCCCAACTGAGCGGATTTATTTTTATTAATCAGACCACGCTGGTTTGGATTGCGTTGGGCGTGGTTTTGTTGGATGCGCTGATGCTCACTTTTGCCATCCAGCTTTTCCAACGCGAAACCATCCTTACCCGCTGGAAATAAGGAAAGTCCCCTATGAAAAAAAACATCTTTGCACTATTCGTGTCCGTTTTGCTGGGTGCGCTGCTCTTCAGCACAGCCAGCGCCCAAAGTGAAGGGTTCACCGTCAGCCTGAGCCGCGATTTTGGCTACGGCGGCGGCAACAACATCCAGGGCACCTTTTCGATCAAAGCCAGCGGCCCTGCCGCCCTGGCTGCGGTGGACTTCATGGTGGATGGGGTTGTCGTGTCCACCGACACCGAAGCGCCGTTCCGCTACCAGTTCAGCACCGATGCGTATCCACCCGGCATCCACACCCTGACCGCCGTCGGGCGCATGCCGGACGGAACCACACTGACCGGCAGGGAGTTTGTAGTCACTTTTTTGACCTCAGAAGAGGCAGGGCAGGCCACCATGGACCTGATCATCCCGCTGCTGGCGGTTGTGGGCGGCATCACCGTGCTGGGGGTTGCCCTCCCGCTGCTCTTTTCGCGGGGCAAGAAGTTCACCCCCGGCCAGTATGGCCTGGCAGGCGGGGCGGTGTGTACGCGCTGTGCCCTGCCGTTCTCACGCAGTGTGCTGGCCCCCAACATGGTCTTTGGCAAACTGGAGCGCTGCCCCCACTGCGGCAAATGGGCGATTGTGCGCGCCGCCAGCCCGACTGAACTGCTGGCCGCCGAAGCCCGCCTGACGTCTGAAGGAACAGCCACGCCGGCAAAAGCAGAAACCGATGAAGAAAAACTGCGCCGCCTGGCGGACGAATCGCGCTACAGCGATTCTTAGCCGCAGGGCATTCCCATCTCGAACGCTTCCAGGGCCGGCAAAGCCCTCCGTTTTGCCGGCGCTGTGGGTTAACAGGGGGATGGAGTTATATAGAACATAATTTCTATTATTTGTGAGATGACGTCAATTTGATGATCCTGTCCATCCCTGTTAACAAAAAAACAGGGATGGACAGGATAGACAGGATGGCGGAGGGAGCTTTTTTTGTCAAGTAGGGGCAAGTCGCCATGGGGCGGAGTGGGTTTGGGTAAACCTTGCCCATTTGCGGCGCAGGAATTGCCGAATTCACCCTCAGACCTGCCCTTGCGCGTACAGCCCGCAGCCCTGGCGGCGACCGGAAACCTTTCCCGCAGATTCCTCGGGCTGTGCCGTTCGGGATGACACGTAAAGCAGGGACATGCCATAGGCCCACCCCAATTCGGGATAGACAAAAAGCCCAGAAACCGCTACACTTGAAGAGAAACCGATCCACCCCCCTTCCCGGCCGCCATGACACCCAACCCCACAAAACAACCCCACGCACAATCTGACAGCGCAAACCTGATGGTCCAACAGCTTGGCCGGCTGCTGGAGATCAGCCTGAAACTGAACAGCACCCAGGATATCACCCGCCTGCTCGAATCCATCCTGCAGACGGCCACCGATGTACTGGCGTGCGAGGCCGCCTCCATTATGCTCTACGATGAAAAAACCGGGCAGCTCTTGTTCACCGCCGCCACCGGCTCGAACCCGGACGAACTGGCCAAAATACCCGTGCCGCTGGAGGGCAGCCTGGCCGGGGCCATCTTCACCCAAAACCAGCCCCTGTTGATCAATGACGTGGCGCAAGACCCGCGTCACTTTGCCAAGGTGGGCAAACAGGTCGCTTTTCAAACCCGTTCGCTGCTGGGTGTGCCCATGGTGATGCGCGACAAAGTCACGGGGGTGCTCGAAGCCCTGAACAAAGAACACGGCACATTTACCGAAAAAGACACCCGTCTGCTCTCGATTATTGCCTCACAGGCGGCGGTAGCCATCCACAACGCCACGCTGCTGCAGGCCTTGCAGAAAGCCAACGAAGAACTGGAACGTGCCGACAAGCTCAAGTCGGATTTTATGGCCATTGCCTCGCATGAACTGCGCACCCCGCTGGGCATCATCCTGGGGTATGCCAGTTTTCTCAAAGAAGAAACCCAGGGCGAGCTGTCTGACCACGCCGAACGGGTGTTGGCCTCGGCCATGCACATGCGCACCCTGATTGAAGACATGACCAACATGAACCTGATGCGCCTGGGCTCGCTGGAAATGGCCCTGCGGTTGGTTTCCATTCAAAGCGTTTTACGCGAAGCCCTGGAAGAAGTGCGCTCGGCCATCGAACTCAAAGGTCACCGGGTGTTCATCCAGGGCAAAAACCCGGCTTATGTGATGGCCGACCCGGAAAAGCTCAAACTGGTGTTTGTCAACCTGTTCAGCAACGCCATCCGCTTCACCCCAAACCAGGGTGAAATTCACCTGGATATTCGCACGGAACATGAGCAGGTCTGGGTACGGGTGCGCGACAACGGGATCGGCATCCCACCGGGGGAACTGGAAGCCATTTTTGACGAGTTTTACCAGGTGGAAAGTCACCTGGTGCGGCACCAGGGTGGATTGGGATTGGGGCTTTCCATCGCCAGGGGATTGGTCACCCTGCACAAAGGGCGCATTTGGGCGGAAAGCGAAGGCACAGGGAAAGGGGCAGCCCTTGTGGTTACGCTGCCGGCCGCAAAAGAAAAAGAGGCGTAACCACACACACACCCCAACCGGGAAAATGGGAAACCGGTCGCTTTACAAGCCTTTTTTCTGTGCCCAGCGGGCGATGGTTTCGGCCATGGTTTCCTGGTAAGCGGCCAGCCCTTGAATTTTGGCGGGAAACATTTCTTCTCCCAGTCCCAGGCGGTCCATCACCATATACCAGGTTTCGACAATCGGGTCATCCGGCGGGAAAAAACGGGCGGCGTCCGTCCAGGTTTTGATCAGTGGCCAGATGGCCGCACCCACCTGCCCGGCGGAAAGGAAATGCTCGGCGGCTTTTCGATAATAGGCGCTGCGGCAGGGGTGGAAGGTGGGCGGGGCGTAATCCAGCTCGGTTATTGCGCTGAAGGCCTGCTCCCACCCGGCAATCCACGAACGGGCGGTGACAGCATCCACTGCGCCTGCGCCAAACAAACCTGCAAAACCTGCCACCAAGCCTGGCGCGTCCACAGCCTGGGCCCGTTGGGGGAGTTCGGCCAGCATGCGGCGGGTGGTCAGGGGTTGGCCGGCCAGCACGGCAGCCGTTTCAACCGTTTCGGAAAGGGACGTGAAGAAAACATGGACCCCCTCAGGGGAATACCGGCCCGGGCTGGCGAATAAAGGGGAAGCCAACTGGCGTGCCTGGCTTAAGGCACGCTCTGCCCGCTGCACAACCGTATCGGCCCGGAAAAACCGGTCGCGCACCCCGGCCTGGGCAAAATCCAGCAGGTGGCGTGGGTCGTGCATAATTTTTCCGTAGTACACCATATAGCCCTGGTAGGGGTCCAGGCGCAGCTCGCGCGGCTGGCGATAGCGGGTGCGCGAATGGTGGAGGATATCCATGTGGATATCCGGGTTGAGCGGAACAAACTCGCGCTCGTGGGCCGGTTCAAAATCATGCACAAACACCAGGTCCACATCCGCCGCGCCCCCCAGGGCCAGTTCACCCTGGTCCTGGTTGAGCGAACCACACAGGAATACGGCAATCAAATCATGGGTGGAGCGAACAGACTGCTCCACCTTTTCTTCAACCAATTTCATCAAGGACTGGCGGGTGATGGTCATAAATTCCTCTGCCAAAAAAGTCAATCGGGAGGCAGCAGCTCGGGTTGGTACGGCGGAAGCTGCAGGGCCTGGCGAATGCGGTTTTCAATCCACTGGTAATCTGCCGGGTAGCGCACAAAATCGAGCGCTTCGGTTTCAATCTTTAAGACCGGGTAGCCGCGCTCGACTGCAAAAAAGCGCTCATAGGCATCGTTCAGTTCGGAGATATAGGCAGGGTCCATGTTGCGCTCATAGGGGCGGTCGCGTTGTGCAATCCTGCGCATGAGCACAGGGGTATCGGCCTGCAGGTAGACCAGCAAATCGGGCGTGGGAATTTTCTCGGCCAGCGCATCGTGAACGCGCTGGTACATTTCCAATTCATCCCCGGCCAGGTTGATGCTGGCAAAAATGGCGTCCTTGGCAAAGGTATAATCCGCAATCAGGTTTTGCTGGCGAGCCAGGATGGTGGGAACTTCGCGGTTTTGCTGGTGGTAGCGGCTGAGCAAAAAGAAGATCTGCGTTTGGAAGGCGAACCGATCTCGTTCGGCGTAAAAGCGCGCCAGGAAGGGGTTCTCTTCAAACACTTCCAGCAGCACCTGGGCATTAAACGGCTGCTGCAGCATGCGCACCAGGGTGGTCTTTCCGACACCAATCACACCTTCAACGGCAATATACATGCTTGTAGGATACCAGTAAATTCACAGGGCGGCAACCTGCAGGAACAGAGAAAAACCGGAATTGGGCAGGGAAGTTACTTGACACAAATGCCATCATCCCCGAAAATTAAAGTAGCCTGGCTGCCAGGCCAAAGGCGCCGCAGAGAGCAGCCTTCGTTATCTTCCTGATTTCCCGGTTTCCATACCGGAACATACTACCCCCGGAGGTTTAGAAATGCCTGGTTTAAATCGAGTTGAGTTAATGGGCTACCTGGGGCGCGATCCCGAAGTGCGCTATACCCCCAAAGGAGACAAAATTACCCACTTCAGCCTGGCGGTATCGCGGCGCTGGAAAGCGGCCGATGGTTCTGCCAGGGAAGCCACAGACTGGTTTAACATTGAAGCCTGGGGCCGCCAGGGTGAAATTTGCCAGCAGTACCTGCACAAAGGCAGTTTGATCTACCTTGAAGGGCGTCTGCGCACCGACCGGTATGAGCACGAGGGAGAAACCCGCTATATCACCAAGGTGATGCTGCGCAGCATGCAAATGCTCGACCGCCGTGAACCGGAAGAAGAGCTTCACGAAGAAGACGACGTAGTGGAATAACGGCGAAAAGGGTCAGGGAAGTTTCAAGACCTGGCCAACCTGAATTGCGCCAGGGTCTGGGCCGATAACATCTTCGTTGGCAGCGTGAATCCGCAGGTAAAAACCGGGGTCGCCGTAATATTTTTGGGCGATGCCAATTAAAGTATCCCCAGGCTGGACGGTATGGGTGGTGACCAGTTTTGCCAGGTAAAAGCTGGGGATTTTTAAAACCTGCCCCACCCGCAAAAAATTGGGGCTGTCGCCAATGATGTGCTTGTTGGCTTCATAAATCCGCATGTACTCGGCTTCAACTTCGTAATACTGCAGGGCTATGGCGCTGAGGGTTTCGCCTGGCTGGACCACATGGTCGGCCACAAAGCGAATGCTCGAAATTTCCGGGATAATCAGTTCGATCCCGGCATCCAGCGTGTCGGGGTCATCTCCAATCACTTCACGGTTGACGGAATACAACCAAAGATATTGCTCAGCACTACCGTAATAGCGCTGAGCAATATCGGTTAAGGTTTCATCTGGCTGAACAATATGGGTGGTAAGCAGGGGCTGTTCGGCCATGGGGCGCACCTGCTAAGCAGCGGGCAGAGCTTCCAGTTCGGTGACCAGGCGGTCAATCACATCGAAGCCGCCCTGCCAGAAAGCCGCACTGCGGATATCAATCCCCGCTTTTTCGAGGATTTCATGGGGGGAAGCCGAGCCGCCCGCAGACAGAATGCCCATTAATTTTGGAACAAAAGCCTGGCCTTCAGCCTGGTACTGCTGGTAGAGGGAGAGCACCAGCAGTTGACCAAATGCATAGGCGTATACATAGAAGGGTGTGTGGTAGAAGTGCGGAATGCTCACCCATTCACTGTGGAATTCTTCGCCAATTTCAACCGCATCGCCAAACTGGGTCTTCAGGTTCTCGAAATACATCTTGTTGATATCTTCCAGCGAAGCATCTTTGGCAATCATTTCATGGGCTTCTTTTTCAAACATGGCAAAGAAGGCCTGGCGCATGATGGTTGCGTAGGCATCGCTGACCTGCTGGAAGAGAATGTCGCGGCGCACATCAGCATCCTTTTCGGTGGCGAGCAGCGTGTCAATCAGCAGCATTTCGCCGAAAGTGGAGGCCGTTTCAGCCAGGGGCAGTGCAGAATGATAAGTGAAGATGGGCAGGTGCCCGGCCAGCAGAGCGTGGATGGCATGGCCCAGTTCGTGCGCCATGGTGGATACATCCCCCGCCTGGCCCTGGTAGTTCAGCAACACCCAGGGTTCCAACCCGGGGGCCAGGCTGGCGCAGAAGGCACCGCTTTGTTTGCCCTTGCGCACTTCGCTGTCCACATGGCCGGATGCGAACACTTTGCGAGCCAGTGCGGCAAAATCGGGATGGAACTTCTCAAAGGAATCAAAAACCATTTGGGCTGCGGCGCTGTACTCATAGGCCTTCTTCGCCTGGGTAACCGGGGCATAGATGTCGTAGCGGCGCAGTTTCTCCATGCCGATCAGGCGGGCCTTGAGTTTAAAGAAGCGCTGGAAAATGCCGGCATTTTGCCGGGTGACCGCCAGCAGGGTTTCAATCGCCTCATCTGCAATGTCGTTATACAGGTTGCGCACCGAAATGGGACTGGAGAACTTCCGCAGATCTACATTTTCATTGCGCCAATCGCGTACTACCGATTGGTAAATCTGCCCCAGGATGGGCGCTTCAGCGGTATACACCCGGTAAAGTTCCTGGTAGGCCCGGGCGCGCAGGTCGGCATCCGGGCTGTAGACCAGGGCCATCAACTGGCCGCGCGTCAGCTCTTTTACTTCTCCATCCACTTCTACTTTGAAGACATACCGGTTGGTAATGGTGTCGTACAGGGTAATCAGGGCTTGCGAACCGGTGACGTCTTTGATGTTAATGATTTTCTCTTCCGCTTCGGCCAGGGTGTGCGGCTTAAAGTTGCGCATCTCCTGCAGCCAGTAGCGATAATCGCCGGCGTTGGCCATCAAACGGGCAGCGTTCTCATCGTCCAGGGCTTTCCACCAGAGCGAAAAGAAAAGGGTGCGGTTTTGAATGCCCGCAAAAAACTGGCGAACTTTGCCCACCTGCATCTGGGCTTTTTGGTTCTGAGTGTCTTCCGAAAACCACAAGTTGGAAAAACCATAAATCCGGTAGCCATCCATGGTGATGGTTTCCATTTCTTTAATGATCTCATGGAACCTGTCTTCAGAAATATCGGGGGTCAGGTCCGAGCGGCGACCTTCAAACGCAGCCACCTTGGCCTCCAGCGAAGTGAATGCGGACTGCATTTCAGGGCTGTCGGCAGAGGGGAAAAGGTCAGTAAGACTCCAACGGGTTTGGGTATAGGTGGGTGCCTGTGCGGTCATTTTTTTACTCCTGTTACTTCACGAAGAATGTGAACATTTCGAAAGTTTGGTAAGGAGTATTATACTCCATTACGCAGGCAATTCAATCGCTCTCCGTGGGCCACTCCCCTGTAGTCCCGGTTTCAACCGGGCCCTCCCTGCCACCCCCTTTCCACATATAGGGGTACCCCAAACCACCCACCCGGACAAAAAACGTCCCTGCCTGTGGATAACCCTGGGAAAACTGTGGAAAACCGAGGTTCACTGGGGAAAACTTTTTAAAAACCGACGGAATAGCCCTGTGCCCCAGGCGCTATATATGGGGGTAGATAAAAGGCTAAAACCTATAGATGGAAAATAGATTAATGGGTATAAACGGCGTCCAAAAAGTATTCGAACTATCCCCATTTTTTGCGCGGAAATCTGGGGATAACTTTTCACCCCCGCCGCCCTATATATGGATGAGCTGCATGGGCAAGGCACAAACATGGTGTGATTTTAAGCTTCTACATGGGTTATCCACATATCCACAGGCTCTACTACCATTACTTTTAATATACATATACAATATAAAAAGTGTGGATTAATCGGTTGATGGGGAAACAGAAACCATCCGCAAAAATCGCCTACATCCATCCTGCCCGGCCAAACCCTGACCGCCCGCTCGGCCTGGTGGGGGATTGCGGCCACGGGCAGGTCTGCGGGTGAGTTCGGCAATCCCTTCGCCGCAATGGAGCAAGGTTCATCTAAACCCCTTCCGCCGCATGGCGACCTGCCCCTACGGCATGCCGTGGGAGTCCAAAATTCTTCGAACTCGCCACTAATTGACAAAAAAATCTCCCTCCTCCATCCCGTTAATCCTGTCCATCCCTGTTAAATCCCCCGCGTGTTACTCCGAACGGCGCAGCCGGAGGAATCTGAGCCAAGGGGACAGGCGAGAAGCTGCCAAAAACCCGTTATAATAAAAATTGAAAACAGCCTCAGCCCAACAAAACCCAGCGGGGCCGGGGCAAAGGGACGATACCCAATCATGGACAGGAGGTGCTTTCATGGGACTTAAATTCACCTGGTATGGACACGGCACGTTTGGGCTGGAAACATCCGGCTACCACATCCTGGTAGACCCATTTCTGGAAGACAACCCCAGCGCCAGCATCACCGCCGCAGCGGTCCAGGCCAATTTCATCCTGGTCAGCCATGGCCACGGCGACCATGTTGCCGATGCGGTTAAAATTGCCAAGCGAACTGGAGCCCTGGTGATCTCCAATTTTGAAATTGCCAACTGGCTGGGGGCTCAAGGCGTCAATGCCCACGCCCAGCATATTGGGGGCGGGTTCAACCACCCCTTTGGCTACTTGAAATTAACCCAGGCAATTCATGGTTCGGGCTTGCCGGACGGATCGTACGGGGGTATGCCTGCCGGCTTTTTGCTAACCACCAAAGGGAACCGGAAGGTTTACCTGGCCTGCGATACCGGGCTTTTCAGCGGAATGAAGCTGATTGGCGAGGAAGGGATTGACCTGGCCGTGCTGCCGATTGGTGACAACTTCACGATGGGTCCCGATGACGCTTTACGGGCCGTTAAAATGATTGAACCCAAGCATGTCATTCCCGCCCACTACAACACCTGGCCGCTGATTGCACAGGACGCCGCAGCCTGGATTGCCCGCGTAGAAAAAGAAACCATCACCCAGGGGCACTTGCTCAAACCAGGAGACAGCTTTACCCTGCCCTGATATGCTGAAAGAGCCGCGCTGCTTAACTATCCATTTCTGGCAGCGCCTCTTCCAAAGGCTGCACCTGCCAGAAATGGTCGGGTAGGGAAGCATGTTCTGCCAGCAGTGCTTTTGCCCGTGAAACCAGGGTTTCCAAAACGGCTGCGCCATCTTTTCGATCGGGCAGCATAGAAGCCAGCAGCGGCCGGGCAAACGACACCCTGGGTCGAACCATCAACTTTTTGGGGTGAACCAGCTGGTGCAGCACCTGTAAAAACTCCGAAACCCGCTGGCGGTCATTGCGTTTTTTGCGCAGCCGGCTGAGCAGGTGGAATGCGTATTTTCTTTCCAACACATGGCTAACAATGGCTACCTGGACGTTGGCGAATGGTGCTTTACGCAGCATGATGGGAATGCTGCCCGACCAGGCTTCCAGGCTGGCCCCAGCGCCAGGCAAAACCGCCGGGTCGGGGTCAATACTGCCGCTTGGGTAAATCAGCAGTGCCCCCCCGCTTTCCAGGTGGCGGATAGATTGGCGGATGGTGGTCATTTTTTGGTGGCTGTTGGCCGATGAAAAAATGAAGTGACGGCAGGCGTTGGGCAGGTTTTGGAGGAAAGGGATATCTCCGGCAAAAATTCTTAAATCACTGCGGCCCAGCAGGCTGGCAATGCACAGCGCATCATACACACCAGGATGGTTGGACACCACCAGCAGCCCCCCCTCCGAAGGGGCAGGCCTGTGCCCATTGAACGCCAGCGTGCTGGCCCACTGGCTTAATGCCCAACGAGCGGCGGCCACAATGCCTGGCCCGGCACAAAGGCGGTCAAAGGTAGTTCCAATCTGGGCAAAGGATGCGGTGGGTTTGTGAAACCAATGTCCGAACCGCTGGCGCAGCCACCCGGTGGGATTGGCCCCAAATGCCTTGAAAATTTCACCCACCATCACATCGCGCAAGTACATAGGGTCTGGCGTGGGAATGGGCGAATGTTGCAGTAAAGTGGGCAGGTCCATGTGCATCGCTACCTCCAACCAAAGGGTCACCTGTTGTGCCTGCACAGCATAAGATTAAATGATTTTCATCCTGCTGATGGCATGGAATGATTATAATTGCAAAAAGAATCATTCAGCGCAGTAAAAGGAGCCGCCATGTTCAGCAGTTTCAAGAATCGAAAAGAGCAGGAGCAAAATGTATCTTCCCAGGGACGGCTGCCCCCTGGCCAATCACTCACCCAGAAGTTTCCCGTGCTGCATTACGGCCCGGTTCCCCGCTTCGACCCGGCCACCTGGGATTTCCGGGTGTGGGGTGCGGTGGAACAACCTGTCCGCTGGACCTGGGAAGAATTCAACCAGCTGCCCCGAACCCAGGTTACCCTGGACCTGCACTGCGTGACCCGCTGGAGTAAGTTCGACACGTTGTGGGAAGGGGTGTCTATCAAAACGCTGATGGATGCAGGCCTGGTGAAGCCCCTGCCTTCGGCCCGCTTCATTGTCCAGCATGCCGAATATGGGTATACCACCAATTTGCCCCTTGAAGCCTATTTGCAGGACAACTTTATCCTGGCGACGCACTTTAACGGTGAGCCGCTGACCCCCGACCACGGCTACCCACTGCGCGGGGTTGCGGGTGCCATTCCTGGCCGGACCGATTTGAAAGATGTCTACCTTTGGAAGGGTGCCAAGTGGATTCGCGGCCTGGAATTTACCGAAACCGACCGCCCCGGTTTTTGGGAGCAGGCCGGGTATCACAACCAGGCCGATGTCTGGAAAGAAGAACGCTTTGGACGCCCCTGGTAAGGGGCGTTTTTTTTGGCTCCCCTACGTCATCATTAATGTGGTGTTATAATCGCCTAATGCTGACCATTGAAGAAGTTGAACATATTGCCCGCCTGGCCCGGCTGACCCTGAGCGAAGCTGAAAAATCTCGCTACCGCACCCAACTTTCTGCCATTTTGGACTACGCCGCCCGGCTGCAAAGCCTGGACGTTGCTGGAATTTCCTCTACATCCAGTGTCTTACCGGAGCGCACCGTTCTGCGGGAAGATGCGTCCCGCCCTGGCCTGCTGCTTTCAGATTTACTGCGCAACGCACCCGATCACGAAGCGGGGCAGTTCCGGGTTCCCCCCATTTTGGAGTAGCACTTGGCCACCCCACCCCTCCACCAGCTGACCGTTACCCAGGCTGCAGCCAGCCTGCGCCGCGGGGAATTTTCTGCCGAAGAATTGACCCGCGCCTGCCTGGAGCAGGTTACCGCCCATGAACCTGCGATCCATGCCTTTATCACCTTTGCCCCAGAAGAAGCCCTTGCCCAGTCCCACCGGGCCGACCAGCAGTTTGCAGCATGGCGGAAAAACGCCCGGCAAGGCACCCAACCCCCTGCGCTTTTGGGCATACCCATTGTGGTTAAAGATGTGCTGGCACTGGAGGGGCTGCGCCTGACCTGCGGCTCGCGAATTTTGGAAAATTTTGTGCCGCCCTTCACGGCCACCGCTGTCCAGCGGTTGTTAGATGCCGGGGTGGTGGTCTTGGGCAAAACCAACACAGACGAGTTTGCCATGGGCTCTTCCACCGAGAACTCCGCCTATGGCGTGACCCACAACCCCTGGAACCTGGATCGGGTGCCAGGAGGGTCCAGCGGCGGCAGTGCGGCAGCCGTTGCGGCTGGTTTTTCGCTGGCGGGCCTGGGCACCGACACCGGGGGCAGCGTTCGCCAACCCGCTTCTTTTTGCGGCGTGGTTGGCTTGAAGCCAACCTATGGACGGGTGTCGCGCTACGGACTGGTGGCTTATGGCTCTTCCCTGGATTGCGTGGGTGTGTTTTCTCGCTCCATTCCCGATGCCGAACTGATCTTCCGCAGCATGGCCGGGCCAGACCCGTTGGATGCAACCAGCATGGATTTACCGGTTTCTCCACTTAACTGGTCTATTGAGCCCAACTTGAACGGGCTGCGGGTTGGTGTACCGGCAGAATTTTTTATCGAAGGCATGCAGGGTGAAGTGGAGCAGGCAGTTAAGGCGGCCATTGAGGTTTTGGTTTCGCTGGGTGCCCAGGCGGTGCCGATTCACCTGCCACACACCGAATTTGCCCTGCCGGTCTACTATCTATTAGCCCCCGCCGAGGCCTCGGCCAACCTGGCGCGCTACGATGGCATTCGCTATGGGCCGCGGGCCGAAGCCCAAAGCCTGGCCGAGTTAATCAGCGGTACCCGCGGCCAGCTTTTTGGGGCTGAGGTCAAGCGGCGCATTATGTTGGGTACCTATGCCCTCTCTGCCGGGTATTACGAAGCCTATTACGGCCAGGCCCAAAAAGTGCGCACGCTGATTAAGCAGGATTACGACCAGGCCTTTTCCAGTGTGGATGTGATCGCCGCCCCGGTTGCCCCAACCACGGCGTTTCCCATTGGCGGGCACGGCGACGACCCGCTTTCCATGTACCTCGAAGATGTGTTCACCTTGCCGGCCAACCTGGCAGGCGTTCCGGGGTTGAGCTTCCCGGTGGGGTTCGACGCCGCCGGGCTGCCAGTGGGCATGCAGCTCATGGGTCCGCATTACCGCGAAGACCTGCTTTTTCATGCTGCCCACGCTTATCAGCTTGCTACAGACTGGCATACCCGCTTTCCCAAACTGCCTTTTTGAGGCTGTTTGGGCGCTGAGGGTGTGTATAATTCGCATAATTCTGTGGATAAATGTGGATAACTGGCGTTATCCGACTTTTGGAGGTGTTGTTCTATGCTGTTTACAAATCTTGGAAAAACGGGTCTGCAGGTTTCTCGCATTTGCCTGGGAATGATGAGCTACGGCTCGTCCAGCTGGCGCCCCTATACGCTGGATGAGGCCGACAGCCTGCCCATCATTCGCCGGGCGGTGGAGCTGGGCATCAACTTTTATGATACGGCCGATATGTATTCCCTCGGCGTCAGTGAAGAAATCACCGGGAAAGCCCTGCGCGAGTATGCCCGGCGCGACGAAGTGGTGATTGCCAGCAAGGTATTTTTCCCCATGAATGATAAACCCAACCAGGGCGGCCTTTCGCGGAAGCACATCTTCCAGGCCGTGGACGATTCGCTGCGCCGCCTGGGCACCGATTATATTGACCTTTACCAGATTCACCGCTGGGATTCCAAAACGCCCATAGAGGAAACCCTTGAAGCCCTCAACGACCTGGTTCGGGCGGGCAAGGTGCGCTACCTGGGCGCTTCCAGCATGTGGGCCTACCAGTTTTCTCGGGCGCTGCACCTTGCCAGCGCCCACGGCTGGAGCCGCTTTGTTTCCATGCAAAATCACTACAACCTGGTTTACCGCGAAGAAGAGCGCGAAATGATTCCCCTCTGCCGGGAAGAAGGGGTGGGCATTATTCCCTGGAGCCCGCTGGCGCGCGGCTTCCTGGCCGGCAACCGCACCCGTGAAAAAAGCGGCGACACCATCCGGGCGCGCAGCGACGCCTATGCCCACCAGATGTATTACCGCGATTCCGATTGGGCTGTGGTGGATGTGGTCAAAACCCTGGCGGCGCAGCATGGCGCGGCCCCTGCGCAAATTGCCCTGGCCTGGATGCTGCATAAACCCGGCATCACTGCGCCCATCATCGGCGCCCGCACCCTGGACCAGCTGGAACAGGCGGTGGCTGCCCTGGATGTCAGCCTCACCGGCGAAGCGCTGGCTGCTTTGGAAGCTCCCTACGAACCGCACCCGGTCTTGGGCCATCAATAACCAGCCCCGCCGGGGATTCAGGCCTTTTTCAGCGTGATATCCGGATTGAGTAGGTATAATGGTATTAACCAGCTCGAACCACAGCCCCTTTGCTTTTCCCACACCGCTGCTGCTGTGCGAAGATCATAAAACGCTTTCCGAGAAAGCCCGATGAGCAAACCTGGTAATCTTGTAGAATGCCACTCTGGCTATGAATATGCTGAGCGACCGGTTGCTTTGGTCTGGCAGGGGGTACGCCTGGAAATCGGACAAATTGAAGCCGCCTGGCGAATTCCCGGTGCCAAACGGTTCCGGGTGCGCACCACAGATGGCCAGGTTTTTGAACTTTTTTATGGAGAATTGTATGACGAATGGCGTATTTACCAACCCTAGCCGCTTTTTAACCCAGCGCGTGGCTGGCCTGAAACCTTCCGGAATTCGCAAGTTTTTCGACATCGTGGCCACCATGAAAGATGTCATCTCGCTCGGCATTGGCGAGCCAGATTTCACCACACCCCAACCCATTTTAGAGGCTGGTGTGCGCTCGCTGCAAAAGGGACATACCCACTACACCTCCAACGCCGGCATCTTAGAACTGCGCGAAGCCGTCAGCGAAAACCTTTCCCGGCTTTATGGTCTTCAATATGACCCTCGCACCGAAATCGTCATCACCGTGGGTGTTTCCGAAGCCCTTTACCTGGCCCTCACGGCCATTCTGGAAGTGGGCGACGAAGTCATTATCCCCACGCCTTGTTTTGTGGCCTACCAGGCCGAGGTGGTTCTGGCGGGTGGGGTTGCTGTTGAAGTGCCCAGCCGGGTGGAGAACAACTTCCAGCCCGACCCGGCCGAAATTGAGGCCGCCATCACCCCCCGCACCAAAGCCATTTTCATTGGCTACCCCAACAACCCCACGGGTGCAGTTGCCAGCCGTGAAGTTCTTTTGGAGATTGGCCGGATTGCCGAAAAGCACGATCTGCTGGTGATTTCCGATGAAATTTACGACCGGCTGGTGTATGGCATTCCCCACCAAAGCTTTCCGGCCCTGCCCGGCATGCGCGACCGGACGATTTTGCTGGGCGGCTTTTCCAAAGACTATGCCATGACCGGCTGGCGGGTGGGCTATGCCGCCGCCCATGCCGATTTGCTGCGCGGCATGCTGCGGGTGCACCAATACACCATCATGTCTGCCCCAACCGTTTCCCAGGATGCCGCCCTGGCTGCTTTGCAGTTGGGCGAAGAACATGTGTTGGAGATGACCGCCGAATATGACCGCCGCCGTAAGCTCATTGTCTCCGGGCTGAACGAATTGGGACTGACCACCTTTGAACCCCAGGGCGCTTTTTATGCCTTCCCCAACATCACCGCAGCCGGGATGGACGACGAGACCTTTTCGGAACTGCTGCTCAAAGAAGAAAAAGTGGCCTGTGTTCCCGGGTCTGCTTTTGGGCTGGGTGGCGAAGGCTATGTGCGCTGTTCGTATGCCACCGCCTACGAAAAAATTGAAGAAGCCCTGAACCGGCTTCACCGTTTTATGCAGCGCCACGGCTGATTGCTGTATGGAATTTGAAGCAGTCATCGGCCTGGAAGTCCACGCCGAGTTGGAAACGCAGTCCAAAATGTTCTGCGCCTGCCCGGTGGTGGATGTGCTTGAAGCCGCACCCAACAGTGCGGTTTGCCCGGTTTGTGCAGGCATGCCCGGTGTTTTGCCAGTGGTTAACCGCCAGGCGGTGGAATATGCCCTGCGGGTGGCGCTGGCTCTTGGCTGTGAAATTGCCCATACCAGTATCTTTGAGCGCAAAAACTATTTTTACCCCGACCTGCCCAAGGGCTACCAGATTTCGCAGTACCAACACCCACTGGCTGTGCGCGGCCGCTTGAAAATTGTCACCAGCCAGGGCGAGAAGGTGATTCGCATTCGCCGGGTGCACCTGGAAGAAGACACAGGGAAATCTACCCATGTTCGCCCCGGTCAGCCGTCTGCTGTGAGTGGAAATGCAGCGCCCTCCCAGGCTGGCACAGCCTACTCGCTGGTGGATCTCAACCGGGCTGGTGTGCCCCTGCTGGAAATCGTCACAGAGCCAGACCTGCGCACACCCGAAGAGGTGCGGGTGTACGCCCAGGAACTGCGTTCACTGCTGCGCTACCTGGGGGTGAACTCTGGCGACATGCAGAAAGGGGTGCTGCGCATCGAGCCGAACATCTCTATTCGCGAGCGCAGAACCACTCCCGGTGATGAAGCCCCCCTGGGTACCCGAACCGAAGTGAAAAATCTGAACAGCTTCCGCGCCCTGGAAAGGGCTGTGGCCTATGAAATCAACCGCCAGGCCGGGGTGATTCGCGCCGGTGGGCAGGTGGTTCAAGAAACGGTGGGTTGGGACGAAGCCCGCCAGGCCACCACCCCCCAACGCAGCAAAGAAGAAGCCAACGATTACCGCTACTTCCCCGAACCCGACCTGCCGCCGCTGGTGGTAGATGATGCCTGGATTGGGCGGGTTCGAGCCAGCCTGCCCGAACTGCCCGCCGAAAAGCGCGCCCGGTTTGAGGCCATGCCCGGCATCAGCCGCTACGATGCCGGTGTTCTGGCTGCCGAACAACCCGCTGCCCATTTTTTTGAAGCCATTCTATCTGCGGCCGCTGTCGGTGGCAGCCCACTCGACCCCAAGCTGGCTGCCAACTGGCTGACAGGCGATTTGTTTGCCCTGCTCAACCAGGCAGGCCTTGACATTGAAAACTCGCCGGTCTCTCCCCACGGGCTGGCCCGGCTGCTGCGCCTGCTGGCTGTGGGTGAAATCAACGGGCCAACCGCCGCCCGTGTCCTCGTCGAAATGTTCCAGTCGGGTGCCGACCCCGAAACCATTGTCCAGTCCCAGGGGCTGCGCCAGGTTTCCGATGAGGGGGTAGTTGCCGGGTGGGTTGCGTCTGCTCTGGCCGAAAACCCCCAGCAGGTCCAGGCTTACCTGGCGGGCAAAGAAGCCCTGGCCAATTTCTTCTTCGGGCAGGTGATGCGCAAAGCCCAGGGCCAGGCCAACCCCGACCTGGTTCGAAACCTGCTCCAGCAAGCCCTGGAAAAAATACGGGCGGACCTTTAAACACGCGGTTCTGTCCCGGTTTCACCCGTGACAATTGTCACAAAAAGCCATTTGCCCCCTTGGGTTGCTTGCGTTGTCTGCCAGCATTATATACAATTAGGTAAATAGAACGCAATCAGGAGCGTTCTATGATCAACCTTTAACAACCTTCAGGAGACAACCATGTCAGAATTAATCAACGCTTTTGAAATGGCCCAACGCCAATTTGATGGTGTGGCCGACTTGCTCAACCTCGACCCATATGTCCGTGAAACGCTGCGCTGGCCCAGCCGGGAATTCAAGTTCCAGATCCCGGTGCGGATGGATGACGGCACAATGAAAATGTACACCGGCTACCGAGTGCAGCACAACGATGCCCGCGGTCCGGCCAAAGGCGGCCTGCGTTTCCACCCCTCCGAAACTCAGGACACGGTGCGCGCCCTGGCCATGTGGATGACCTGGAAATGCGCCGTAGCCGATATCCCCCTGGGCGGCGGTAAAGGCGGCGTTCCAGTCAACCCTGCGACCCTCAGCCGCAATGAACAGGAAAACCTGTGCCGGGGTTGGATTCGCCAGATGTGGCGCAACATTGGCCCCCTGCAAGACGTCCCCGCCCCGGATGTTGGCACCAACCCGCAGATGATGGGCTGGATGATGGATGAATATTCCAGCATTGTGGGCGAATATACCCCCGGCGTGATCACCGGCAAACCCGTCGGCGGCGGCGGGTCCTTGGGCCGCACCGAAGCCACCGGTTTTGGCGTGATCTACACCGTGCGCGAAGCCATGAAATACCTGAAGATTGATTCCGAAAAAGCCACTGCCTCCATCCAGGGCTTTGGCAATGTCAGCCAGTATGCTGCAATCGGGTTTACCGAACAACTCAAAGGCAAAGTGGTCGCCGTATCCTATTGGGACCGGGATGACAAAGCCCCTTATACCGTCAGCAAAGAAGATGGGATTAACCCCCGCTTCCTGATGACGATTACCGACAAATACGGCACGATTGACAAAGCCAAAGCCAAAGAAGCTGGCTACACCATCGAAGACCCCGAAGCCTGGATTGCCAAAGATGTGGATGTGCTCATCCCTGGTGCCTTGGAAGGACAGGTCAACGCCGAAACCATCAAGATGATCAAAGACCGGGTGAAAATTGTCGCCGAAGGCGCCAACGGACCCACCACCCCCGAAGCCGACGTTTTCTTCAAGCAAAACAACGTGTTCGTCATCCCCGACTTCCTCTGCAACGCCGGTGGTGTGACGACTTCGTACTTTGAAGGTGTCCAAAACCAGATGAACTACTACTGGGGACATGAAGAAGTGCTCAACCGCCTCGACACCAGCATGACCCGTGCCTTCAATAAGGTTCTCAAAATGGCCGAAGACCAGCAGGTCTTTATGCGCGATGCGGCCTACATGGTGGCCATTCAAAGCGTGGTCGAAGCCATGGAACTGCGCGGCTGGTTGTAACCCGCTGTTTGTATGTATGAAAACGGGCTGCCAAAACTGGCAGCCCGTTTTGATTTTTCAGGAGATTGTGGCAATTTATGCGGGTGCTTCGTCCAGCGTAAAATAAAACAGGCTGCCTTCACCCGGGGTGCTTTTTACCCCCACTGACCCGTTCAGCCGGTCAATGATGTTGCGGATGATGTTTAACCCCAGGCCATGCCCCGGGCGTTTTTCGGTTTCAAGCCGGACAAACGGAGAAAACAGCCTTTCTTGCTCTTCGGGGGAAATGCCGGGACCATTATCCTTAACCCAGAATTGAATTTGCCCGGAAGGCAGTCGCTCCCACCCTAATCCAATCATGGGCGGATTTCCACCATATTTGATGGCGTTGCTGATCAGGTTCACCCAAACCTGTTCCACCCAGGTTGAAAAGCCGAGCACCACCGGCCAATCAGGCCGCATGTCCAGGCCAGCATTGTTGTTTTTGATCATGTGCTGAAGCTGCACAACCGCACCATTCACCACTTCGTCCATTTTCATCGGGCCAACCGGAACCTTTTCCATGTCTACCACGCTGGCGAACAACAGCAGCCCCTGGATAATCTGGTTCACTTTATCGGCACTGGAGATAATGGCATGGGTATATTGGCTCTTTTCGTTTTGCGCCAGGTTGTCTCCATATTCGTTCAACAAATCTGCATAGCCAATGATCACCCCCAGCGGGGTTTTAATATCGTGGGCCAGGGAGCGGGCAAACATCTGAAGTTGGCGGATGCGCTGTTCCAGCTCAAAATTGCTTTGTGACAACGCAGCCGTGCGCTTGGCCACCAGCGCTTCAAGCTGCTCGTTGAGCATGGCGTTCTGAATTGAAACCGCAACCTGGCTGGCAAACAGCTTAAAAACCGGCAGGTCGGTCTCCTTAAACACACCGGCCATCGAGCGGTTTTCAACATAAAGCGCCCCAAGGGTTTTGCCATGGGCAATCAGCGGGGTGGTCATCACAGAACGGATTTGCAGTTCAAAAACGCTGTCCATGTCCTGGTAAGCCGTTTCCTGGAATGCATCTGCAATCACCAGGCTCTCCTGGCCGAGAATCACCCGAGTCAGAATCGTCTGGCTGATCTGCTCTTGGGGCTGCAAAATGTCGCGCTTGCCCACGGTGCGTTTCACCCGAAAGTCGAGCGTGTTTTGGGGGGTGAGCAGAATTAAATAGCCAGCCTCGGCGCCAAACAGCGCCAGGGCTGCTTCCATGGCCTTGACTAAAAGCGGGTCCAGGGTGCGGGTTTCGGCAAGCTGGCGAACAGAATCCAACAGGCGCGCCAACAGGGCAACCCGGTTCGATTCGGGCACAGGGGAAGTATTATCAATAGAAGGAGTTCCAGGAATCGCCATCTAAATTTAATTATATCCATTTTCAAGCAGAGCGAAAGCACGAAAATTTATAAAGGTTGAGCGGCAGGTGTTTGTGATTTCACCCCTTCGCAGCAGCACAGGACGATTGAAATCGTCACTACACCTGTGGGCGCAAGACCCGCCGGGCATCTTGTGCTATAATTCCCAGGCCTTTACCTGAAAGAGCCAGGTCACAAAGCGCTTAGAAAATCACAAAGGAATTTGCCATGCGAATTGGAATTATTGGTCTGCCCCAATCCGGGAAAACAACCATATTTAACGCCCTGACCCGGGGCAACAAGCCCACCACAACTGGCGGTGGTCGTTTTGAAGTCAATACGGCTGTGGTGGATGTCCCGGATGAACGCGTGGACCGCCTATCGGCCATGTTTAAACCCAAGAAAACCATTTATGCCAAAAAAACCTATGCCGATATTGCCGGGATGGATGGTGCCAAAAGCGGCTTTTCCGGCCCGCTGCTCAACCAACTCAACCAGATGGACGGCTTTTTGCACGTGGTGCGCTGCTTTGAAAATGAACTGGTGCCCCACCCGGCCGGCAGCATCAACCCGCTGCGCGATATCCAGTCGGTGGATGGCGAACTGCTGCTCAACGACCTGGTGGCCGTGGAGCGCAAGCTGGAACGCCTGAACGCCGAAAAAGGCAAAGGCGGCGCCAACAAAGCCCAGGTGGAGCGGGAGATGGAAGTTTTTCAGCGCCTGCATGCAATCCTCTCGGAAGAAACCCCCTTGCGCCAGGCAGAATTTTCGGCGGAAGACCGCCGCCTGATTTCCAGCTTTGGCTTCTTAACCCTCAAGCCAATTATGACTGTGTTCAACCTGAGCGAAAACCAGGTTGCGCCGGATATCCAACTGCCCCACCACAGCGCTGTCGTCGGGCTGCAGGGTAAACTGGAGATGGAACTGGCCCAGCTTGAACCGGATGAAGCCGCCATGTTCATGGAAGAATACGGCATCCAGGAGTTGGGCCTGTTCCGCATGATCCAGCTTTCGTATGACCTGTTGGGGCTGATGTCTTTCTTTACTGTGGGGGAAGACGAAGTCCGGGCCTGGACCGTGCGCCGGGGAGCCTTAGCCCCCGAAGCCGCCGGGGTGATTCACAGCGACCTGCAGAAGGGCTTCATCCGGGCCGAAGTCATTACTTACGACGATATGATCCAATCTGGCAGCCTGGCCCAGGCGCGCTCCACCGGCAAACTGCGCCTGGAAGGCAAAGAGTATGTCGTCCAGGATGGCGACATTCTCAACATCCGCTTTAACCTCTAGCAGCCCCTGTCTTGCGCAATTCCTTCCCCGGAGAAGGATTACCCGCCCCTGCCTTTGTACGAACGGATGGCGGTGATTTTGCCATTCGCATCAAATTTCATAATGTCCACCACATACAGATCCAACCCGTTCACATGGATATAGACTTCCCCGGCGACAGTGTTGGCGTTTTCATACAGCGCCATCACCATGACGGCTAAAGTTTGGGCCTCAGCGAAGTTTTTGGCGGTTTCAGCCATCACAGCAGCCTTGCCATGCACAGAGATATTCCAATCGCGCAGGTGGATATCGTCCGCATACATGGCGCTAATGGCTTCCAGGTCTTTATTGCCATAGTGGCGCAGGTAGGTTTGGAAAAGCTCGGTGTAGTTCATCGTGCATACCCTATAGATCTATCAATAATTTATCCAATGGATAACGGCTCAACCGTATTCCATCCCAACTTCTTTCCGGGAAAGGGGGAACATGGGGGTTGGGTGCGTTGTTAGGCAAATTGTATCCAAATATCAGAAAAAGGGTTAGCGTTTATTTTGATAGATTCGGCAATCGGCGCCGGGAAAAAATAAAACAAAAAAGAGCCTGTTCAGGCTCTTTTTATTATCAGCGGAGAGGGTGGGATTCGAACCCACGGTGATCCAAAGAACCACAACGGTTTTCGAGACCGCCCCTTTCAACCGCTCAGGCACCTCTCCAATGGTGCAGGGATTATAGCACAAAAAAAGCGTCAAGCCAGGTTTCGCAGCCGGCCTTCCACCCGTTCGAAAAATGGTGGGGCTTCGGTTTTCCAATAGGCGTTGGGGTCGCTAAGCACAAAATTGACCATCATCAAAGCCCTGGCGCAGATGAAGGCGTTCACCTCGCCGGGAGTGTGCTCTGGCCAGGGGGCAATGCTTTCATAGCCAGCCTGGAAAGCAGCCCGCAGGGCCGGGTAGTCTTCCCGGCCGATAAAATAGTAGAGCGAAACGCCAATATCCTGCACCGGCCAGCCCCAGATCAAATCTTCAAAGTCAATTGGGAAAAGCTGGCCGCGGAACCAGCGCACGTTCCACTGGTGCAGGTCGCCGTGTAAAATGCGCATGGGCTCACCCGAAGCCGTTAGCCGGTCAATCGCGTCCTGCGCCCTGGCCCAGGCCTCCTGGAAAAGCGCCCGTCGGGCCGGGGGCATCAGGGCGGCGTGTTCCGGCTCGAACAGCAGCAGCGGTTCGCTAAAAGGAATGACCCGGTTGAAGCGCAGCAGATCCAGGTTGGGGTCCGGGCGGTAGGCCAGGGCGTGCTGGTGCAGCCCGGCCATCAGCGCCCCCAGTTTGAACAGGTTGGCCGGGGTGATATGTTTGGCCAGGTTCACCCCGGGCACCCAGGAGAAAACCTGGCACAGGCGCGGCTCTGGCACACCTGGGGCGCTGGCCTCCACGATAAAAGCGCCATCGCGCGCCGCCAACGGGCGAGGTACGTGCAGGAGGGTGTCGCGCGCCAAAGCGGCCAGCCAATCCATCTCGGCGGTTACATGGTCGCGGGTGTGTCCGCCGGGCGGCCAGGTGATGCGCAGAACAAATTTATCGCCGCCGCGGGTGTCCAGCCGGAAAATGCCGTTGAAGCTGTTGGTAATCAGGCGCAGGCGCGCTACGGGCAGGTCGTATTGCGCCAGGGCGTTCAGTGCCAGTGGGCGAAGCCGCCGTGCCTGGCCGCGTTCCGTGAGGTCGGTGTAAGCTTTCATGGTTCGGGTTCCCGTAAAAAAATAGGGTGAGTTCCAGGGCCGCCGTGCCAGTGTAGTTACGGAATCCAGATGGAATCGAAGTACGAATGCGTCTGGAAAGCGCCCAGCCGGCCCCATGAAGAATCGGCCCACAGGCGCAGGTCGAAGGGCGGCGGGGGCTGGTAGGTGTGGACCAGTTCGCCTGTTTGGGCGTCGTAGAAGCCCAGGCTGAATGGCCCTTCGGGCGAGAGCAGGATTCGGGTGACATACACCGTACTATCCGGCGACCAGATCAGCACCAGGTCGTCAGTGGGGGCCGGCTCTGCAGGAATTGGAAAGGGCAGTTGATCCAGGCTTCCGGTCACAATAACGGTTTCATCGGTTCCGTCTGTAAAATTAAGGGCGAGTCGGCTCCCGTCGGGTGAAAGCAGCGGGAGAAGGATAAGATCTCTCCTCCATTCCGGGTTTGTCTGGAAAAGCAGTCTTTCCTGGCTGCCATCTTCTGAAAACAAAATGTAAGAGCGCGTTTGGTCACCATTGTTCTGCGAAGTCAAAAAACCACCAAGTTCGGGGAAGAAGCCAAAAACCAAAAGGCGGACCGCCAGTGAGCCAAACTGTTGGCTTTGGGTGGGCCAGGCCACCTTTTCGCCGGTCATCATTTGGATGTCAAAGCGGGTGGTTTCCTCCCGGCTTTCAAAGATCATATATTTGCCGCCAGGCCCCCAAGACCAAAATTCATTTTCGATATTGATCTGACTCGCCTTGCCCTGGAAGATATCTGCCAGCCAGGTCTGGCAGTTCATCATTGATGAGTTGCACAAATTAAAAGCCAACTGCCCGGATTGGGGGTCAGGCGACCAGGCAATCCTTTGCACAAACCCCGGTGCGCCTGTCATTTGCAGCAAATCAATCGTCTGGATTTGGCGGTTGGTGCGATTATAGAGATAGAACGAGCGGGTGCTGCTTTCGTTTCGATCCGTGAAAACCAGGTACTGCCCATCGGGCGACCAGCGGAAAGAATGCAGGAAATAGCCAGCTTCGCTCCGAAAGATGACTTCGGGCGCAGCCCCGGACAAGGGGCGGATGATGAAGGCGGTATCCCGTCCATTGGCTTCGCGATAGGTCGAGGCAGCCCAATATTCGCCGCCCCCCAGCGGAATTGGAGTGGGGTCTGGCGCAGGGGTTGGCAGAACGGCTGTGGGTTGGCTGATCGGGCTGCTGGTTGGAACTGCTGGGGGGAGATTCTGGCTGGTGTCCGAAGCGGCTGGCGTTTGGCTGCAAGCAGGCAGGCCGAACAAGGTTAGCACCAGTAACAGGAAAAAGGAAATCCGCATCACAAGCCTCCTTATCGATCAAATAGCTCTGAACGGCCAAGGAGGTGAGGGCTCATCCGTTCGTGTGGGCCAGGTAGGCCGCACAGCGTTTGTGTGCAGTCAGATCACCTCTAATCCTATCTTGGATTATAGCCTGAATGCTGTTTTTTGCCCATTCCCTGGCTGGTTGGCGCCATACCGCGAAATCTAAAAAGTATGGGGTAAGAATTTCAAATAAAAGAAGGGGGCTTCCCAGGGGAACACACAGAAATCAAGCAGAGTTTACCGGGGCGGGGTTCGTCCCCGCCCCGTAAGGCGAACTCGTAGGGATATTTAGCGGGCCAGCGGGCGGACAGGGCGGCCTTCGATGTAGCCGCGGTAGCCCTGGGGTTCCAGCTGGAAGCGTGGGCCGTCTTCGTCGGCATATTCAAAGCCGTACAGGTTCGGGTTGAAGGTTTTTAACGTTTCCCAAACGCTGCCAATCGCTTCTTCAAAGTGGGCATCGTCGTAGGGCTGGCCCTGGAAGATCATCATTTTGCAGGGCGGCAGTTCAATCATCTCAAGGCCTTCAGGCACCGGTCCGGTGTAATCCAGCGGCATTTCTACCCCCTGGACGTATTCGGACGTGCCGGGTGTGCGCAGGTTTTCGGGAAGCCACATGCCCACTGGTTCGTAGAGGGCCTGCTGGATGCCGCACAGCACATCCCAAATTTCGCAGTCCACCTCTTCACAGTAGGCGTAGTAATCGCGGGCGTTGATGCCGCGCTTCAGAATCAGCTTGCGAGCCGGGCGCTCGACCACCTGGACAAAAATTGTGTTGGTTTTTAAGTTTTCAGACATTGGATACGCTCCTTTTTGCAGGGCAAGAAAATAGGCTCGAACATGGTAAGGCATGAACAGTTTGACGGGCGGTTTGCTGCGGGAAAACTGCTGCGGGGTTATGCCGAATTCTTTTGAAAATGCCCGGGTAAACCCCTCGTGGGAATCGAACACAAAGTCCAGGGCGACATCCACAACCCGAATATCTTCCTCACCCAGTCTCAGCGCCGCGCGCGACAGGCGCAAAGCCCGGATGTATTCGAAAGGACTTTTACCAGTCAGCGCCTTGAAGATTTTCGCGGCATGCCAGGGCGAATATCCTGCAGCGTTGGCCAGCATGTGCAGCGTGATGGGTTCTTGTAGATGCGCCTCGATGAAGGATTGCATTCGTTCGACGGCGTTAATATTGTCCCAACGGTCCATTTTGCTCACCATATACCCTGATGATATCACCGGTCTTCGCCGGCTGCTTGACCTGGGTTGTCATGTCTTCAAAGAAACTCCCCAGGGATGGAAAGAGATCAGAGATTATCCTTGTTTTTCCAGTAAAATACGATTATGTCTCAAATAATCGTATTTTTGGAAATCAACCGGGATATTACGCTGTTCATTTATGGGCTGGTTTTCTTTAGCCTGGGGTTATCCCTGGCGCTCCAAACCCACAGTCACTCGCGGTTGGAATTGGCTCGCTACCTCAAGTGGATGGCTGGCTTTGGCCTGATTCATGGAGTTTATGAGTGGGGAGAACTGTTTATCCCTCTTCAAGCCCCATTGTTCGACCCGTCTTTTTTGTGGTTTTCCACGGGTATTCAATTGTTATTGCTTTCTCTCTCATTTACATGTCTGTTTAAATTTGGCTGGTCTTTCCTGCGGTTTTCAGAAAAGGCCAGATGGTTAGGTAATGTCCCTTGGATTATATGGGGGGGATGGCTTCTGACCATTTTTGTGATTTTGATGTCCGCCAACCCGACTCAAGAAGCGTGGCGCAATATAAGTAATGCGCTTGCACGGTATTTGATATCTTTTCCAGCCGGGCTTGTGGCTTCGTTTGGCCTTTTTGAATATACTCGAAAGAACATCAAGCCGCTTAACTTGCCAGTGATTACCCAAATGTTATATGTGGTAAGCGCAGCTTTATTATTGTACGCCTTTTTGAGTGGGTTAATTCCGCCACCGGTTTCCTTTTTTCCGGGCAGCATCTTAAATACCCAGGTTTTCAGCCTGGCTTTAGGGGTTCCGGTGCGCGTTTTCCGCTCAATGATTGGTCTTGTACTTACGATTGCAACGATCCGGGCGCTTGAAATATTTGACGTGGAATACACCCGCTATCTTGAACAAACTGAAAAAAAAGTTATATTATCTGCAGAGCGAGAGCGGTTGGCTCGTGATCTTCACGATGGCGCCATTCAATCTGTGTACTCTGCTGGGCTGGCGGTAGATTCTGCTTTGCGCCTGGCTCCGCCCAGCTCTGAAATTGCCCAACGCTTGGGCAAGGCTGCTTCTATACTGGACGCTACCCTGCTCGATTTACGTCAAAGCCTCATCAGTATGGCCAATCAGGATCAACCTCAAGATTTGTGGGTAGAACTAAAACAACTGATCCAGGACCCTTATTGGGAACATTCGATGAAGTTTTCTTTGAACCTGGACTCAGCCACCTTGCCAGTGGTTTCATCTGGAAAAACATACCATGTCCTCTCCCTTTTTCGCGAAGCATTGGCGAACGTCATCCGGCATTCTAAAGCCCGTACTGTGGATCTAAAAGTTAGCTGTTTGAATAACGTTATATCCATTGAACTGTATGATGACGGCGTTGGAATCCCGATCAACACTCCCCCAGGCTTTGGCATTCGCAACATGCATGACAGAGCGCGTTTGTTGGATGGCACCCTGGTCATTGAAAGCCAAAGCGACAAGGGGACAAGGTTGGTATTAAGTTTTCCTTTGGAGGAAGAAGCTTGAACAAAATCCGGGTGATGTTGGTAGATGATCATGAGATTGTCCGGTGGGGGTTGACGGGTTTAATCAACGATCAAGAAGATATGGAAGTGGTTGCCCAGGCAGGAAATGCGAACGAAGTCCTTGAAGCGATTGATAAAAATCAACCAGAGGTGGTTCTCATGGACATCCGGTTGCCAGGCCAATCTGGCATTGAGGCAACTCGATTAATAAAACAGCATTTTCCAGATATACGGGTGATTATCCTGACTTCATATACTGATGACCAGCTTGTAATCCAGGCCATTCGTGCTGGCGCTATTGGCTATGTGCTTAAGCAGGTCCGTAATATGGACTTGCTTCTGGCCATTCGGGCAGCAGTGCGAGGAGAAACCTTGTTGGACCCGGCCATTGCGGCCAGGTTGTTGGTTCATGTACGAAACCTGGAAGAAAAGCTTCAAGAAAATGCATTTCGAGACTTATCTGAACGAGAAATGGATGTTTTGATGGAAGTAACCCGTGGCAAGACAAACCTGGAGATTGGGCAGCTTTTAAACTTGCAGGAGAAAACCGTTCGCAATTACGTGAGCAACATTTTAGAGAAGCTGCACCTCAATAATCGCATTGAACTGGCTGTGTATAGTGTTCAAAATGGGATATTTAACCGGGAAAAAACAGCTAAAAAATAAAGACAAAAAGGCTTTGGGAACAGTACTGTTCCCAAAGCCTTTTATTGTTAAGAACGGAAAACTTTAAGGCTCAACCGGGGTGTGATATCCCTTTGCAGCCGCGAGCAGCTCTTCGTCCGTTTTCTCAAATGGTGTGCCAGGAATGTGGCAGTGTTTGCACGCCCAATCCAGCCCTACTTGCCCGGTAAGCAGTTTGCTACCATCCTCCGAGAAGGTGGTTAATTGGGTGGCGTCAATGGCCATCAAGTGTGTGCGGATGTCACCCGTGAACTTGGTAGCATCACCCCAGGCTGTTTTGGTAATGCGAGGCATGTGGCAAGAAATGCATTCGATCTGGCTCATGGCATGAGGTTCAACTGCGACCGTTTTTGCCTGGTCGTAGTGGCAATTTTCACATGTGGTCCGGGTTGTAGGCAGATTGGCCTGGCGCAGCTGCATGACGCCGGTGTGTGGATCGTGGCAGATGACGCATTCGATGGTGATGTGTTTGCTTTGGTATAGTTCTTCGTATTGTTCGTGGTGTTCAATAAAGCCACCTTTTGCATTGACCGCTTCGACATTGTCGCGTCGGTGACATTTCCCACACAGCTCTGAATCGCGCTCGACTGCCATTGGAATTGCCTGCGGGTTCTGAATATGCAGGCTGCCCCAACCGTGGCATTCTTCACAGCGAATCCCTTCTTGCTGCCAGGTGCCTACCAACCCGGGTAGGTCATACATGTTGCCTTCGGGGCTATAGCTGGTTGTGTGGCAAGAGCCGCAATCGTAGGGCTTCTTTTCTGCACCAGAACTGTACTTGACCCAGCCTGCGTCTTTACCTACGATCGAGTTGGCAAAATTCCACTGGTTGAGGTAATCGGTGTTGCCTGTTTTCCATGGCTCGTCCGTGATGATATACCCTTGTTGATCCACAAAACGGGCTTTCCAGGCATAGCCGCCAATGACGAACAAAATATCGTCCCAGGCGTATCCGGTTGGAAGGTTGGGTAAGGTGGTAAATGGGTAATCAGGAGCGGCGCCAGCTACTTTATTCAATTTCCAGGGATGCCCGGACATCATGTATTTGTCAAAAATTTCCTGGTGACATTCGGCACAGGCCGCATCTCCCGCATACGTTGGGAAAATTGAGGCAACTTCACCGGCGGGTCCAGGTTCGCCTTGCGGGCCTGCGGGTCCGGCAGGCCCTGCGGGGCCCGTGTCACCCTTAGCGCCTGTGGGTCCGGCGGGGCCTTGAGGCCCTGCAGGCCCCACTGCTCCCTCCGCTCCTGCACATCCCACCAGTAGTGCTACCACCAAGATAACAATTGGGATAAGGTAATATTTTGTTTTCATACTTCATACTCCTCATTTATGGATTAAATTTGCAATCAACTAGATGTGGATTTTTAGGGGCCACAGATTTAGGTGGTTTTCCCAGAAAAACCTCATGTTTTATTAATCTTATATTCATCCTGGCTTTTCATCCAGTGTCACCTGACACTGTTTTCATAGTGTCAGGTGACAGGATTTTTCATCAAGCGCTTGAAAAAATGAGTATTCTGTGTTCCACCTGCTTGTGACACAAATCACAATGTCCCTGTTGTGCCCTGGGTGTGGTTGCCCCAGTGCATAACCCTGCAAAAATATTTCAAAAAGGAGCACACCATGAAACTCAACCAACTTTGGAAGCCCCTCTTACCGCTGATCATGGGCATCCTCACCCCATATGCAACCGGCCCGTCCCCGGTGTATTTTGGCAGTGGATTTGTGGAAAGAAAAGATTTCTGGGTACTCGGCCTGGTGTTTGGCGCCATTTACCTGGTCACTTTCCTGGTCATTGGCACCCCCTACCTGGCTATGCTTTACCCGTAAGTCGAAATTATGGGTCCAGTATTAGAAACAAAAAGACCCCGAAGGCAGCCCTTCGGGGTCTTTTTGTTTAGTAATTCGTCACCTGGTCAATCAGCCCCTTTTCGCGGGCAATGTGTTCACAGCGCCGGAAGACAAAAATAGAGATGAACCCAAACAGGGTCGAAAGCCCCACCAAAATCCCTAACAGCTCGGCGTTGCTAAACCCGGCCAGCGTGGGGAAAGCCTGCGCCACCTCACCCACCAGCGCCCGCCGCACCAACTCCAGCCAATAGGTAATGGGCATTAAGAACCCCACCGGGCGGATGAAAGCGGGCAGCACATCCAGCGGAAAGATGGCGCCGCTGAACAGGTACAGCGCACCCGCAACCGCTTCCCCCAACACCCAATGGTGGTTGGCAATCATCATCGTGATTCCCGCCAGGATCAGCCCCATGGTTGCCAGCATGGCCACCCCCAGGATCATGGCCAGCAGAAACAAAGGCCAATCCACCGCCAGCGGGTTCAGCGGTACCTTTAAGAACAATACCCCAAAAGAGACGGTGATAAACACCGAAATGGTGGCCACAAGGAACTTGGCCACCCCACGCCCCAGCAGGTAGAAGGGCATGTTGAGCGGGGCCACATACATATACTTCAGCGTGCGGTAGTGTTCGCGGTCGTCCAAAATGGTGTACGAAATGCCGCTCATAATCGCCCCCACGTAAATATAAAAGGCATTGCCCAGGTAGATATACGGGAAGATGGGCGAGGCAAAGTTGGCCGATGTGATGATCGAATACATCACCACCAGGATGGCGGCGCTGGAAATGGGCTTGACAACGGAGTAGATCGCAAACAAAAACGGGTCGGTCCAGTTGGATTCAACCTGCCAACCCAGCCAGGCCGCCATGCGAAAAGAGCGCAGGGCTTCGGATTGTTGGGGCATTGTCGAGATTTTCATGGGTGAGCGTCCTTATCCTAGCGGCGGCTTTCGGTGATGCGGCCTTCGCGAATGGCCAGCCGCTCCATATACTGCAGCAGCGACCGGGCGGCGGCCAGGAAGACAAAACACAGCGCCACCAACACAGCGATCTCCAACTGCACATTTAAAAACCCCAGGGCTGGCCCGCCCGGAAAACTGAGCTGGCGCATGGCGTCCAGGCCCAGCGTCAGCGGGATGAGCGAGGCCGAAGCGGCGATCCAAAAATTAAAGCTCTTAATTGGAAAATAAAACCCGGAAACCAGGTAAACTGGCTCTTGCGCCAGGTTCGAAAGGTGCCAGGCTTCGCGGCTGAGCAGCAAGAAGACCGAGGCAAACATCATTCCCATCCCGTACAGGGCGGTCATGGTCAGAGCGAAAACCGCAAAGAGCTGGGCAAAACTGGACACTGCGAAAGTGACCTGGAAGAGCAGGCTGCCCAGGGTGAGGATCACCAGCGCCCGCAGCATGGTGGCGAGCATACCGCCCAACGCCATGCCCAACAGAATGGCCATCATGGAGTTTGGCGCCATGATGTACAGGCCCAGGTTGCCGGTTTCCTTTTCCCAATAGAGCTGGCTGGACATGCTCCAGAGCACATTGAGCCAGAAGGCGGTCATGGCCCCACCCATGACCACAAACCCGACGTACTCTTCCGGCGCCTGGATGGCGCGATAGACAAACACATAGGAAGCCACGCTAAGCAGCGGCAGAATGCCATCGAAAAATATCCACGATTTTTCGCGCTGCTGGCCCACAATCCGGGGGTAAGCCCGGGCAATCACGGTTTGAAAAAACAGTTTTACCCCGGTGTTTTTGGGAAGCCGCTCATCCAGCGCCATGCTGTTCTACCTCCTCCATGCGTTTGCCCACCAGGTCTACAAACACATCTTCCAGGGTGGCTTCGCGTTTTTGGAAATTCCGAATTTGCACCTGGTGGGCGCTCAAGAGCGTAATAACACTGCCCAGGATATTCTCCTCAGCTAAAACCAGCTCCAGCATTTGCCCATTTTCGCGCGGGCGGCTGGACAGGCGGCGCACACCGGGAATGGTTTCCACCTGATCCAACCCCAGCCCGTTCAGGGGGCCAACTTCCAGGCGAAAGAGGGCTTCGCGCTGTAATTTTTGTTTGAGGGCTGATGGAGCGTCGCAGGCAAGCACCCGCCCCTGGTTGATGATGGCCACCCGGTCGCACAGTTCATCGGCTTCCACCATGTAGTGGGTGGTGAGCAGCAGGCTGCGGTCGTGGTTTTTGTCCATCCACTGGCGGATAAAGTCGCGCACCTCGCGTGAAGCGCCAACATCCAACCCCAGGGTGGGTTCATCCAGAAAGAGCACATCCGGGTCCGTCATAAAGCCGCGCACAATGTTCATCTTCTGGCGCAGCCCGGTAGAAAGGTCGGACGATTTGGTGTTGGCCCGGTCTGAAAGACCCACTACGGACAGCAGTTCGCTGATACGTTGGTTGGCCAATTTGGAGGGAATGCCATAAAACTGCGAAAACATCCACAGGTTTTCGCGCACAGTCAACAGCCCGTAGCCGGAGGATTCGCCGCCGGAAACCATGTTAATGCGCGGCCGCACCAGGTTGGGCTCGCGCGCCACGTCATACCCGGCCACCAGGGCCTGCCCGCTGGTGGGAGCCAGCAGGGTGGTTAGAATCTTAATCAGGGTGGTTTTTCCGGCGCCATTCGGACCCAGCAGTCCAAACAGCTCGCCGCGCGTCACTTCCAGGGTGACGTTATCCAGCGCCACCAGGGTTTTGGCCTCCTTTTTTTTACCTCCCCGAATCTTATATACACGCCCGAGTTGCTCCGTTTTGATCGCGTATGAAGTCAAATCAGCCTTCCTTGGTTAAGATTAAAAGCCCCAAAAAGAACGGGGGCAAAATAACAGAACATTTGTTTACAACAAGAAGGAAGTATACTCCACTTCAGGCCGGGTGGGAACGGGTTGTGAAGGGGAGGTTATGGCTTTCTCAAAGTCGCGTTTTGGTAGAAGTCAATAACAAGAAGGCGTCTGC